>NZ_PVBS01000001.1 GCF_002980575.1 Sphingobacterium gobiense | reverse complement strand
ACCTCTTCCCATTCCGAACAGAGCAGTCAAGCCCGCCAGAGCCGATGGTACTGCCGTAAAAGGTGGGAGAGTAGGTCGGTGCCGGTTTTTATACGGAGCCCCTTCAGATTTCTGAAGGGGCTTTTTTTGTTTATTATTCTTTTAATACCCTAACTGCCGGCAACCAAATGTACTGTCTGCTAAGTATAATTGGTTGGATGATGATGAGGCTTTTGCTTTGGAGCAAGAGGTGATGTTAGAGTTATGACACAAGAAAGACGAATTGGCTTATCAAGAATGTGGAGACCTTCGCTATGAAACGTATAGGAAATGTGATAAAATAAAAAGGCTTGCGTGTATAAACGCAAGCCTTTTTATTATTTGGATAAAAAAATTTTAACGTTATTTTGTGAGTTCTTCTGCGATAGCTACACCGATTTCTGCGGGAGATTCTACAACACGTATGCCACATTCACGCATAATTTTCATCTTCGCGGCAGCAGTATCATCTGCTCCACCTACAATTGCACCAGCGTGTCCCATGCGGCGTCCCGGAGGCGCTGTTTGTCCCGCAATAAAACCGACAACTGGCTTGGTACCATGTTCTTTAATCCAACGTGCTGCTTCTGCTTCCATGCCGCCGCCAATTTCTCCGATCATGATGATACCCTCTGTTTCAGGGTCGTTCATTAGCAATTCTACAGCTTCTTTTGTTGTTGTGCCGATGATTGGGTCTCCACCGATACCAATTGCTGTTGTGATACCTAAACCTGCTTTTACCGTTTGGTCCACCGCTTCGTACGTCAATGTTCCCGATTTGGAAACTACTCCAACTTTTCCTTTCTTGAAGATAAAACCAGGCATGATGCCAATTTTAGCTTCTTCCGCAGTGATGATACCCGGACAATTTGGTCCGATCAATCTGGATTTTTTATCGCTTAAATATGATTTTACTTGAATCATATCTTTCGTAGGGATACCCTCTGTGATACAAACAATAACTTCAATACCTGCTTGAGCTGCTTCCATAATCGCGTCAGCGGCAAATGCAGGGGGAACAAAAATGATGGAAACGTTAGCACCCGTTGTTTCTACCGCATCTTGTACCGTATTGAACACCGGACGATCCAAATGAGATTGCCCTCCTTTGCCGGGAGTAACGCCCCCAACTACGTTTGTCCCGTACTCAATCATTTGAGATGCGTGATAAGTACCTTCATTTCCGGTAAAACCTTGTACAATTACCTTTGAATCTTTATTTACTAATACACTCATTTTTTCTGTTTTTTTGCAAAGCAAATCTACCATTTTGCAATGACTTCTAAAAATTAAAGCTTATGCTATTCGTCTTTTTTTTTCTTCATTTTCCCAGTACCTTCTAGGGTTACAAAAATTTGAATTTTTGGACAAATTGCCATAGCACAATTCCGATAGTAACCGATACGTTTAGAGAGTGTTTAGTGCCAAATTGAGGGATTTCAATACATCCGTCTATGGCTGGCATGACCTCGTCAGAGACGCCGTGTACCTCATTGCCGAATATCAAGGCATATTTTGTTTGTGGATTTGTTTCAAAGCTTTGCAATGCAATGCTTCCAGAAGCTTGTTCTACTGCAAGGAGCGTATAACCTTCTTTTTTCAATTGTCTAATAGCAGTTGTCGTGTCTGGATAATATTCCCAATCAACGGACTGCGTTGCACCTAACGCTGTTTTTTCTATTTCTCGGTGTGGAGGCATACCCGTGATACCAGATAAAATAATGCGCTCAACCGCAAATCCATCCGCAGTGCGGAAGGTTGATCCGACATTATGCATGCTGCGTACATTGTCCAATACGACGACGATCGGAATTTTTTCTTTATTTTTGAAAGAATCGATGTCATCCCGATTCAGCTCTTCCATTGATAGTTTTCGCATGAGCGAAATTAAAAAGGAAAGATTAAAAAAAGAACAATAGCATAATATTTTCGAATACATTTTGAATATTGGAAACGATATGTTATTTTTGCATTCCGAAATTGGTATAAGAAAGAAAATAAAATTAGCTAAGAGAAATGGCAAATCATAAATCAGCGCTTAAAAGAATTAGAGCAAACGCGGCAAAACGCTTAAGAAACCGTTACCAAGCAAAAACTACTCGTAACGCAATAAAAAAATTACGTAATACAACAGATGCTGAAGAAGCTAAAACGTTGTTACCGAGAGTTGTTTCTATGCTTGACCGTTTGGCTAAGAAAAACGTTATCCATAAGAATAAGGCTTCTAATAACAAATCCAAGCTAACTAAGTTAGTTAACAAATTAGGTTAATTTGAAAGTTATTCGTTAAGAATAAAAAAGGGATGTAAATTAATACATCCCTTTTCTTGTTGGCTTTAGCAATAGAACGCTGCTATAGGAGCTTTTGAACAATCTCGTTCAGCTTAGCCTCGTTATCCTTATAAGAAGATAAATCGTATAGTTCTACTTTTCGGAAATCGATTGGGTGACTCTCGCTTTGGAGATAAATAAATCCTTGATCTAAAAGTTTACCGTCTGTTTTTTGGGCCGCATCATAATTTTCTACGTTTCCTCCTCCGATTTGTGGCTTATTGTATTCCAGTACTACTTCTCCTTCTAATATGTGCTGGATAAGCGAGTCGCCTAATACCAAGAAATCAGCTGTTACCCATTCATCTCCATGATAAGTTTTTGAGGTTGAACTGAGACAGTGTGGTGTGTAAAGTGAATCGAGAATCATTACATTCGTTCCGGGGGTGCAGAGGTTTGATGTTGTGCGCTTATCGCTGCCGTTTCCACCGAGAAGTTGTCCTTCGATGGATATCGGAAAATCTTGATCTTTTAACATCGTGTTTGGATCCTGCCCATGAAGCATGGCTCCGCTGTTGCGAAAAGCCCAGCCCTCACCTCCTTTAATCTGTTCATCAACGAAACGGTATTCAATCCGAAGCAAATAATAACTATAGGGTGTATTATACGCTAAGTGGCCATATTGTTTGTTGAATTCCTCGTAGTTATCATAACGTACTTTCAACAAACCGTCTTCTACACGAAATGTGTTAGCATAGTTCTCGCCTACTTCATGTAATCTGATTTTCGGTGTCCAATCGTTAATGTCGCTACCATTGAAGAGTTGAATTGGTTGAGGCGTTTCATCGTCCGATGATGCCGTTTTACTTCCTGCCGAAGAACAGGCGACTAAAATGGTTCCTGTTGCTAATACCGATAGAAGGTTGAGTTTGATGTTCATGCGTTTGGTTTAAGGATTATAATAATAAATTTTTATTTTTGACATATTCACTGGGTCTTACCCCAATAACTTTGTTAAACGTATTACTGAAAGTTGGTAAGCTGCTATAACCAACTCGCATGGCTACCTCATTCACGCTCGCTTTTTCGTCCAAAAGCAGTTTTAGTGCAGTCAGCATGCGAAGGATGGTGTAATATTGGATAAAGCTCATATTTAATTCTCGCTGAAAAAGACGGGCTAAAGTTCGCTCGCTAATCTCAAATTCGTTCGCTAGGTTTTTAAAGCTGATATTCTCTTCTATCCGTTGTTCCAAATAATTGACAATCGCTTTTAGTTTTTCATGCTTCGGATAGGGAAGTGCTAAAGGTAATTCGGTTTGCGATATTTCCGGAAGGATTAACTTGAAAGCTTTCGCAATAGAAAATTTAGCGTCTTCGTCAGGAAATATGTTGCCTGTCCAGCGATTGGTAAACATAATAAACTCGATCAAAAAATCATTGACAGGGTAAATGTTTACGTTGTCATAAAAATCAGTGTCGGTATCAAATTTGGGAAAATATAAATTTCGCATTACGACCTCTGGACTACTAGGATAAATGCTGTGTCTTATTCCGCCGGGAATCCATATGTAGTGACGTGCGGGTAGAAAGTAAGATTTCTCTTCAGTTCTTAAAAAAACAATTCCTCCTTCGGTATAAAGAAACTGCCCTTTTATATGGCTGTGTTCCGAAATGAAGCTTTCTCCCATAAGTGCATGGTGGCAATAAATACTATTTTCGAAAGTATCGACTTCCGTCATATAATATTTGTCTACGTAAAGCGTTCTGTCCATTATTCTTTTTAAGTAGGAGGCATAAATTTCTCGTTTTTTAATGATATAACCAAAAAAGTAGAAGACATACGCAAATTTGCTTATCTTACATCTTGTTGACGAATAACAATAACTTAGTATGAAAGAGGAAAGAATAAAATTCGAAAGGTTAAAAGAAAAAGTAATGACCGTACAAGAAGCTGTCGGTTTTTTTGAGAATGATATGGTGATTGGTGCCAGTGGCTTTACGAAAGCAGGAGACAGTAAAGTTGTCTTGGAGGCCTTGGCAGAACGCGCGAAAACGGAAAATATAAAAATTACACTAATGACCGGTGCATCGTTAGGTCATGATACAGATGGAAAGCTTGCAGCAGCAGGAGCTTTAAAAAAGCGAATGCCGTTTCAGGTAGACCGTACGCTGCGAAATAAAATTAATGCAGGTGAAGTATTGTTTATCGATCAGCACCTTAGTGAGAGTGCAGAATTGCTACATAATAAGAATCTTCCGTCTGTTGATGTCGCAATTATTGAAGTAGCTTATATCGATCGAGATGGTGGACTTGTGCCCACCACCTCTGTCGGAAATTCAGCCACATTTGCTGAACTTGCAGAAAAAGTCATTATTGAGATCAACACTGCTATTCCAATGGAAATTTATGGTCTCCATGATATATATAAACCGGAGAACTATCCACATCGCAATGTAATACCTATTGTTGCTCCTTGGAATAAGATTGGGCGCAAGACCATCGCTCTTAATCCGGATAAGATTGTTGGAATCGTTTTTACAGAAAAAAAAGACAGTCCGGCAGAAATCGCTGAGCCGGATGCGAAAACTACAGCCATAGCCGCCCATATCTTAAATTTTTTTGAGAATGAAGTCCAGCTAGGGCATCTTAGCGATCGGCTTCTGCCTTTGCAAGCAGGTATTGGAAAAGTTGCTAATGCTGTATTGATGGGGTTTAAAAATAGTAATTTTTATGATTTAACGATGTTTTCTGAAGTATTGCAAGATAGCACATTCGACTTAATTGATAGTGGGAAATTGTCATTTGCGTCGGCGTCGTCTATTACGGTGTCTGAAGCCTGTTACGAGCGGATATTCGGTAATTTGCAACGATATCGGGATAAAATCGTACTTCGTCCCCAAAATATTTCCAATACACCCGGTCTCATCCGTCGCCTGGGCGTTATTGCCATCAATACGGCAATTGAATTTGATATTTACGGAAACGTCAACTCTACGCATATCGCTGGTTCAAAAATTATGAATGGTATTGGTGGCTCGGGTGATTTTGCGCGAAACGCGTACCTCAGTATTTTTGTGACGCAAGCAGCTTCCAAAAATAATACGATTTCGCATGTGCTACCTATGGTGTCGCATGTGGATCATACAGAACATGACGTTGATATTTTGGTTACTGATATTGGTCTAGCGGATTTGCGCGGACTTGCTCCGAGGGAACGCGCCCAAAAAATTATCGATAATTGTGTTCATCCGGATTTTAGAGAAGAGCTTCAATCCTATTTTGATAGGGCGTGTGAAAGAGGGGGGCATACGCCTCATTTACTGGAAGAGGCCTTCAGCTGGCACTTACGGCTACTGGAAACCGGTACGATGAAGAAATAGGTTGTTAACGTGTTAAAACAAAAAGCACATCCCCGTTTAAGGATGTGCTTTTTCTACTACAACATATATTGCTTTTATCTTTGTCCTGGCAGATAGATCTGGAAACCAACACTGACACCAAGTCCGCTTTGTCCACCACCAGCGTTGATATTGGCTTTACTGTAGTTATAGCCTGCCATCACCTCCAATGCCACTGTTTGTGTAATAAAGTGTGCGTAGCCTGCATTTAATCCTAATGCCAAGGAAACATCACTTCCCGGCTTACTTCCGGCGATACCGATGTCACCTTGTCCAAAGAAGCGGCCGCTTGCGCTAGCCCCTCCCGGGAAGTAATAGCGTACAAAAGGAGAAATCCCATAGTTATAGACATTGTCTTCATCCTTTACGGCGGTTAATCCTAAGCTAGCTTGAGCACCGATCGCCAGACCGTCTGTTACAAAATAACCTGCACGTGGATTTAGGTTGATATTGAATGCGTCGCCTTCAAAGCTGTAACCGATATTTCCTATAGATCCACCGACCATCCAATTACCTTGTCTAATAGGCTCTAGACCCACGTTGGCTGATGTCTGCGGTGTGGTCTCTACACGTTGTGCTTGTGCGCTAATTGCGAAACCTCCTAGTAAGAGGCATAGAAATGTAAACTTCTTCATATTATGATCTATTACGTTAAAATTATTCTAATCTGATTTAATAACGTTCTATGATGATAATTGTTTGAAGTAATTTAATAAACATACAATAATGTAGCGAAGTAGCGACGTCTTCTATGAAAACGCTAATTGATAAATGGAGAAGACAGATCGCGTTGTTTACTATAATAGTCCAATGTTTTCGCCGCTTGAAATGGCCTGTCTGTACTCAATATGTCGGCTCCGTTTTCAATATATTCCGCGTAAACCTGTTCCCCCCTTTGCTGCGCTTGGCGATCCAGGTTTCCCATGGTTCCCAAAATGCAGAGGATACCGTGCTGATGCAATAGATCGGTAAGTTTTTTATCTACTTGCGACGTACCTATAAAAGCAACAAGTCGGGTATCCGGAATGTCGAAGTCATTTAAACGTATCAGGTCTTCGACACTTTTTATGGAAGCTGAAATCATTAAATCCGGCGCTAGATTATGTACTACGGCCGCTTGTTTGGCACTGTAGGTGATAATAACGCAATACGCTTCGGATTTCGTTTTTCTAATGGCATCGACGACGAGCTGATAAGGCACGTTCTTTTTTACATCTAATGTGAAAATAACCTTACCTAACCCCCATTGTAACGTTTCTTCTAAAGTTGGGATGCCGTAGTTGGTCACCGTTCCGGTCGGATCTTTTAGACGTAGATTTTGCAGATCTGCGAAGGAGTGTCGATTTACCTTTCCCTTTCCCGTAGTGGTGCGGTCTAATGTCTCATCGTGCATTAAAACCAGAACAGAATCTTTTGTGAGCGCTATGTCGCACTCGATAATGGCAGGCATTTTCGAGGCCACCCGTTGGAAGGTCTCGATAGCATTCTCGGGATAGTCGATATCCGGTCCGCCCCGGTGTGCACTAACTAAAGGAATCCTGTTTTCCGAATAGGTGAGAAAACGATACAAATCTTCTTTTCCTTTAAAATTAAATACCTGCTGTATGTTGCCGGTTCCAAGAGTATCTGTTGCAGTATTGCTTCTGAAACAACTACAGAAAAACAACAAAAACACAAGAAGCAAATAGTGGTTATTTATTTTTTGCATAGGTTTCAATGAATTGGCGTATCGTATCTAAAGAAGTATTCAATTGATCAA
Organism: Sphingobacterium gobiense; assembly: GCF_002980575.1. Classification (GTDB taxonomy): domain Bacteria; phylum Bacteroidota; class Bacteroidia; order Sphingobacteriales; family Sphingobacteriaceae; genus Sphingobacterium; species Sphingobacterium gobiense. The sequence goes on along the minus strand of NZ_PVBS01000001.1, from coordinate 2,068,402 downwards.
TATGGATATGTGCCTGTTTGTAGAATGACTCTCTTTCAGACAATTTTTCTTCAATAAATTGTAGAAGAGCCTCATCGCGCAACCCATGTAGAGCGGGACGGGAAGCGATATTTGATTGTTGCAACCTACTATACAACGCTTTGGGTGTGAGATATAGGTAAATCGATATCCCGTTTTCCAGAATCCACTGCATGTTATCAAAAAAACAAGGACTACCACCCCCTGTTGAAATAACCGCCCGTTCTCCCTGTTGCTCTTTGAGCAACTGACTTTCTAATTCGCGAAATTTCAGTTCGCCGTGGTGTGTAAAGTATTCGGGTATCGACATGCCGACACGCTCTACAATCAAATGATCTAAATCAATAAACTTTAAGTTTAGATGGCCGGCCAGCTTCTTGCCTAAGGTAGTCTTCCCACTACCCATAAAGCCAATTATAAAAATGGGTTTATCCATTATTTTGCTAAATAATCTTCTTCCAATTCTCTTTTTGAAGGGAACGTGATCTTTGACCATTTTTTAATTACCGTTCCGTTTTGCAATAACAATACACCAGGATTAGAGCGAACCATACTTTTAAGAGGGATGGCATCGGCGTAGAACGTTTCCAGTACGAGATCCATTTCATCCTGAAGACCTCTTGCTACTTCGGGCGAACTGGTGGTTAATAATAGTGCGCGGAGGTTGTAATCTGTCGCTAAATCGCGAATCGTGGTATTAATACGATCCAACGCGATAATGTCTGCTAAAGATAGTTTGTCTACATAAGTGCATACCACCACAAAGTTGTAATAAGGGTTCGTTATGATTTCTTGCGTTACATCATTTCCTTCTGAATCTGATATTAACAAATCCGGGATGGGGATTTGGTAACCTTTTTTGACAAGCTTTGATGTGGGCTCGCCAACAACTTCCCAGTTGTCATCTTCCCAGATGCCATCCATATATTCTTTATCGGTCACTTTTTTCACCTCTCCGGTTTGTTGATGTTTGATTTCGTAGAGGTGCTCATATATGTCCCCTTCTTCTCCGTCAGGAAGTACCATTAATTCTGGTATATTATTTCCCTCTTTATAAGGAAGGAAGTCTATAAAAGGAAGAAAGTAAATGGTATAGACACCTATTCCAAAAGATAAAAGTATTACCAACGTACTGACGAGACTTCTCGTAGTCTGGTTAGAAAGAATAGGCTGTATGCGAGCCCTATACTTGAAGATGACAAGTACGAATACCAATAGAATAACATCTTTGATAAACGATTGCCAAGGTGTCAGCGGGATGGCATCACCAAAACAGCCGCAGGAACTTACAACCTCAAAAAAAGCGGAATAGAATGTAAGGAAGAGAAAGAATACCGTCAACAGTAATATACCCCATGCTACTTTATTTCTGTAAAATCCCAATAACAAGAAGGCTCCGAGAACGATTTCTAAACCGCAAATAAGGACAGCAATCCAGACACTATAATCGTTGAGGAAATCCAACTGGAAGACAAGAAAGTATTCTTCCAGTTTATAACCGAAACCTGTAGGGTCATTGGCCTTGATAAAACCCGAAAAAAGGAAAAGTATACCAACAAATATCCGGCTAAATCCCAATGCAATATCAACGGTGCTCGTATTTTTTTTTCGCGTAGGTGTAAAGTTCGTTTCCATGAGTCTATTTTTGTTCGGCAAGTCCTAGTTTTATAAGTGCAAAAACAGCATAGTTAAGCATGTCTTGATAATTTGCTTTCAGCCCCTCCGATACAAGGGTTTGTCCATCATTATCTTCAATTTGTTTGACCCGATGAATTTTCATCAGAATAAGGTCTGTTAAAGAAGAGATGCGCATTTCTCGCCATGCCTCGCCATAGTCATGATTTTTGGCAAACATTAAGTCACGTGTCTCATCTACCTTGTTGGTATACTGTCTGTCTACAACATCATACGCCAGGTTTTCATCTGCATCGTCAGCTAACTCCAACTGCATCATCGCAATCACACAATAATTGACGATACCGATGTATTCCCCTAAAATGTCTTCCCCGACTTTGGAAACTTTTTTAACCTCCAGTGTCCGTATGCGTTGTGCTTTGATATAAATCTGATCCGTTATAGACGGTGGACGCATAATCCGCCAAGCAGTACCGTAATCTTTTGTTTTCTTTAGGAATAAATCCTTACAATGTTTTATAACGTTATTATACTCGGTAGTCGTGTCCGTCATCGTTGCTTATCTTTTCTTTTGATCATTGTACGAACTACAAATATAATTAGAATATGTTTAAGGGTTAGGTCAAAAAAAGGTACAATTTGCTATAAACGAAAAAATTCCGTTCTTTGAGGTATGAAAAATTAGATATAAGGACAGGCCGATGAAAATATTTAAACCAGAGATACGTGAAGTGCGTATTATCCGTTACATCCAACCTTTTCGAGAAGGCGGATCGTTGCCTGCTTTGGTGGATGCGGACGATGGATTTAGCTATGTCATTAAGTTTCGCGGTGCAGGGCAAGGGAAAAAGGCACTGGTAGCGGAGCTGATAGGAGGTGAGCTTTGTCGTTTCTTGGGGCTTCGTATGCCCGAATTGGTCTTTGCAGACCTCGACGAATCCTTCGCACGTATGGAACCGGATGAGGAAATACAGGACTTATTACGTTTCTCGATTGGAAAAAATTTAGGGATGCATTTTTTGAACGGCGCGATTACGTTTGATCCGAATGTCGACGAAATAAGCGAAGAAGAAGCTTCCAAAATTGTCTGGTTAGATGCACTGCTTATGAACGTAGACCGTACCGTACGAAATACCAATATGTTGATATGGCATCAAGAGCTTTGGTTGATAGACCACGGCGCGTCACTTTATTTTCATCACGCATGGGATAATTGGGAAGAGCAGTTGGAAAAGCCGTTTATACAAATAAAGGATCATGTACTGCTTAAGTTTGCGTCAAAGGTAGAAGAAGTCGATGCGCGGTACCGGTCTCTTTTTACACAAGAAAATTTGTGGAATATATTGCAGGTTGTGCCTGATGAATGGTTGGTAGACGAGCATCGGGAATTGAGTGCAGACGATGCCCGCAGAGTATATATATCTTTTTTGTTGGGAAGATTGGCCCATTCGGCAAACTTTATAAAACAGATACAACATGAGCGAGAGAACACTGTATGAGTATGCTATCGTACGCGTAGTCCCTCGCGTGGAACGTGATGAGTTTATTAACGTTGGCGTAGCACTCTATTGTCGAAAACATCGATATGCACAAGTCAAGGTTTACATAAACGAAGCTAAATGTAGATCGCTTGATCCGGATATTGATTTAGAATTGATCATGAAGCATCTGGATTCTTTTCAACGTATTTGCACTGGAGATAAAAGAGGCGGAAAACTGGCCACTTTAGAACAAGCAGAACGCTTCCGTTGGCTAACAGCAAAACGAAGTACCATTATACAATGTTCAGTTGTACATCCTGGTCTATGTGTTTCGGCGGAGAAGACCCATCAAGAACTATTTGAAAAATTAGTGCTTTAGAAGGCGCTATTTTTTTAAAAGGAATCTTAAATTTGAAAAAACACTAAACCTCACAGATAAAAAATGGAAGAATTTTATCAACATATATATCAAAAGCAAATGGAAGTCCAAGACATGCCGAGCAACGCCCGTATCGCAGATTGGGCTATGCATGTGCTCCATTTGCTATTTCCAGAAAGACAATCGTCTCATTTTCAGGATGCGGGTGACGTCCGTAAAGCTTTTGAAGAAGCCGAAGAAGAATTGTTGGAATTGTTGATGAAAACAAAAGCATGTTCGCATTGTGACAACAAACTGATTGCCCGCCGTTTTTTGAAAGAGCTCCCGGCTATTTATGATGTGATGCTCACGGATGCGCAAGCGATTATGGATGGCGACCCCGCTGCACGCAGTTTACGGGAGGTTATACGTACATATCCCGGTTTTACAGCGATATGTGTTTATCGCCTGGCACATCAACTGTGGAAATCAAACGTGCCGCTTATCCCACGTATATTAACCGAACATGCACACTCCAAAACAGGAATCGACATCCATCCGGGAGCCCGAATAGGCCGGTATTTATATATTGATCACGGAACTGGTCTGGTGATAGGGGAAACTTGTATCATCGGAGATCATGTCAAGCTATATCAAGGCGTAACACTGGGTGCATTAAGCGTGGAGAAAAATATGGTAGACACCCAACGCCATCCTATGATCGAAGACCATGTCATTATCTATGCAGGAGCTACGATTTTAGGAGGACAAACGGTGATTGGTCATCACTCCGTCATCGGCGGAAATGTATGGTTGACTTCTAGTGTAGATCCTTATACCACCGTGTACCATCAACCTAATTCTAAATTTATTGACTCAAAACCTATCGCATAATGGGAAATTTGATAGAGGCCATTGGCAACACTCCTCTTGTGGAAATTACCTCCTTCCATGACAATTCCAACGTCAAGATTTTTGCTAAAATGGAAGGAAATAATCCAGCTGGCTCGGTGAAGGATAGAGCGGCATTGAATATGATCCGCTCGGCGCTAGAAAGAGGTGCGATTACAAAAGAATCGAGATTGATTGAGGCTACCTCGGGTAATACAGGTATTGCCTTGGCAATGATTGCAGGCCTTTATGACCTAGAACTGGAATTGGTTATGCCCGCTACATCTACGCGCGAACGAACATTAACGATGGAAGCGTACGGTGCGAAGGTAACGCTATTGGATAATATGGAAACCTGTCGTGATTATGCCGAGGAAAAAGCAGCTTCTGGTGAATATTTTATTTTAAATCAGTTTGCAAACCCCGATAATTATAAAGCTCATATCAAGACCACGGGACCAGAAATTTGGCGTGATACAGAAGGAAAGATTACACATTTTGTAAGTGCTATGGGAACAACCGGTACGATTATGGGATGTTCGATGTTCTTAAAAGATAAGAATCCAGCTATCCAGATTGTTGGTTGCCAGCCGACGGAAAAATCTTCTATACCCGGGATTCGTCGGTGGCCCGAAGCCTATCTTCCAAAGATTTTTGATGCTTCGCGGGTAGATCGGGTAATTGATATAGCTGAACAGGACGCCGTCCAGCGCACCCGAGAATTGGCAAGAAAAGAAGGAGTTTTTGTGGGAATGAGTACAGGTGGGGCATTTCACGCAGCTTTAAAAGTTGCTAGCGAAATCGATGAAGGTATTATTGTCTTCATTGCATGTGACCGAGGGGATCGTTATTTAAGCTCAGATTTATTTGGATAATCTCTCTCCAAAAATTTTTTCAAAAAATATTTCATTTTTTTACTAAGGTTTTTCCAAGTCGTTTGTATATACTCTTACCAAGGGAATATAAAAGATGGACGACATTTCTGACGTTATAATTTTGATAAGGAAAAAGATGGCTGGCACGATCAGTGATCAGGAACTGCTTTTTCTGGAAAAATGGGTAACGGAAAGTCCATTGCATGCAGAATTGTTAAAAAGAGCAGAAGACGAAGAGATCGTCTTAGAAGATATCCGGGATTGGTTAGCACTTAGAAATGGAGAACGAAACGGTGTATGGGATGAACGACTGAAATCCAAAACGCTGTATAAGATATATGCCGACAGTAAGAACAGCCAAATATACCGCATGTCCATTTTCCGCAAACTTCTACCTTATGTTGCGGTGCTATTAACGATATTGACGTTCATTTTTATATATTATCGTAGTCATGTATTGACAGAGCACTATGTTGAAATACATGATCTAGCTCCGGGAACGAACAAAGCGTTGATAACCCTTTCGGATGGCAGCTTCATCGAATTGAGCGACGACCAGGACGGAGTAGTTTTGGGTGAGGAGCTGACTTACGAGGACGGCACATCCATAATACGACTTAGTGATGAGGAGGTCGTATATTCCACCATACAAACGCCTAGAGGGGGACAGTATCAGATTACCTTGGCCGATGGTACTAAAGTATGGCTAAATGCGGAGACAAAGCTAACCTATCCTTCACACTTTACGGGTGGATTAAGAATGGTAGAGTTGGAGGGAGAAGCCTATTTTGAAGTAAAACCCTTTACTACACAAGGTCACAGAATCCCTTTTTTGGTCAAAACGGCACAACAAGAAATTGAAGTACTCGGTACCCAATTTAATATCAAGGCTTATGCTGATGAGGAAGGAGATACCCGTACTACCCTAGTAAAAGGGGCGGTGTTGTTGCGCGCAGCTGGTAACGTCCTCCCACTAATGCCGGGCGAACAAGGGCTTAACGATGGACGGGCGTTAAGTAAGAAAAAGGTGGATGTCAGCTCATATATAGCATGGAAGGATAACCGGTTTATGTTTGAAGAGTTAGAGTTACGCGAAGCACTGAAAATACTGAGCCGTTGGTATGATTTTGATTTTCAGATTGATCAGACCGTGAAGCACACCTATCTATATGCCAGTATCAGCCGAGGTAAAAGTCTAAAAGAGGTGCTCAGAATTATCGAAAGTAGTGGAATCAAATTTAGATTAGAACGTTTGGGAGAAAAGAATAAACTAACAATTTTTAACTAACTAGCACAAAAGTCATGATGAATTAGCACAAATGCCAATAGAAGAGTAGGTCCTAAAAAACGGACAGTGCGCCAACACTGCCCGCCATTGTTTTAGCGGTCTATCGTAATTATTTATCTCTGGTTTAAGAGAAATTCTTCATTTTAACAAATTACAATATGATCTAAACCGTACAAATGTATGAATTTTAACACAAAACCCGAAGACCTGAAGGGGTCTTCCGTAAACCGTTTTCTCCTTATTATGAAATGGATCGTTGCACTTATCCTGCTGAATATGACCACCGTAATGGCCGAGGGGGTTGCGCAGGACATTTCCTTGAAAACGAATGGCATGTCCTTGTTGCAGGTTATGAAGGCCATACAACAGCAAACTGGATATGAGTTTTTTATCAAGAGCAGAGAGCTGGGCAGGATCAAGGTCCATGCTGATATTGACGGTCTGCCTATAAACCAGACTATGCAAGTGTTGCTGCAAGACAAAGCCGCTACCTGGTTGCTTGAGGGCAATACCATAGTTATCAAACCTCGCCCCAACACGGTTGCGAGGAGCAAGCCTCTGGTGCCGGTAAGAGAACCTGTCCGCGTCGTTTCGCCCCATCAGCAAAATAAAATTACCGGTAAAGTGACGGATGCGTTTGACGACACGCCGATTGCTGGCGTGACGATCACCGTACAAAGGCAGCAATTAGGCACGATGACAGATGCCGACGGTATTTATGAACTCGAGGCCAATCAAGGCGATTCTCTGATCTTTTCGGCTATTGGCTATTTAGCGGATACCGTGGTCGTCGGTCGGGTTCGGTTGATTAATACGCGTCTTTCAAAAGATACTGAGGAGCTCGAGGAAACGGTAGTTGTTGCCTTTGGTAAGCAAAAGAAAGAAAGTGTGGTGTCGTCAATCACCACCGTTAACGTGAAAGAGTTGCGTACGCCGTCTAGCAACCTGACGACTGCGCTCGCCGGTCGCATGGCGGGTTTGGTAGCCTACCAATCTACCGGCGCTCCGGGCGAAGAGGATGCACAATTCTTTGTGCGTAGTGTTACTTCTTTTGGGAGTGGGTTGACATCTCCGTTGATTTTGATTGATAATATTGAAATGACCTCCAAAGACCTCGCCCGATTAAATCCGGATGATATCGCGAGTTTTTCGATTTTGAAAGATGCATCGGCAACAGCGTTGTACGGAGCGAGAGGGGCTAATGGTGTAGTTTTAGTGACGACGAAAGAGGGAGAACGGGGAAAGGTGAAGGTTTCCTTCCGGCATGAAAGCTCCCTTTCTACGCCAACAACGAAGGTTGATATGGCCGATCCGATTAGTTATATGGAATATGCGAATATCGCAAATATGACAAGGCACGGCGAACTAACGTATCCACAAAGCAAGATTGATTTCACCCGCGACCCGAATAGAAACCCGAATGTGTATCCAGCTGTAGATTGGAAGGATATGCTAACGAGGGATTATTCACTGAATCACCGAACAAACCTCAATCTTACAGGGGGAGGGAGTGCCGCAACATATTATCTGGCAGGATCTTTTTCGCAGGATAACGGTATCCTAAAGGTCGATAATAAGAACCCTTTCAATTCAAATATTAACCTGAAAAAATATACGGTACGTTCCAACGTGAATTTGAATTTGACGAAAAACTTAGAAGCAAAAGTCCGCTTGAGTGCGAATTTCGATGACTATACTGGCCCTATCGGTGAGTCGGGGAGTGGAGGTGCGAACACCTATGGAAAAACCTTACTGGCTAATCCAGTACTCTTCCCTGCATACTATGAGCCAGATTATAATACACAATATGTTGATCGAATTTTGTTTGGTAATAATGCCGGCAACGACTTCGGAGAGGGCAGCCCGGGATATTTAAATCCCTACGCAGATATTATGCGAGGCTATGAGGATGTGCGAAACAATACCTTGCTTACACAGTTAGAATTGCACCAGGATTTAGGCTCTTTTACAAAAGGTTTAAAGGCCCGCTTTATCGGTAGTATTACACGCTATTCAGGTTTTAGTCTCCGGCGGAGTTATGACCCTTTTTATTATCAATATATAAGAGGAACGTATGATCCAAGTAACAGCTTTCCTTATCAATTGGCGGCATTAAATCCGGAGGATGGCTATGATTACATTGATTACCAGGCGGGAAGTAAGTTTGTTGAAGCAAGAGGATATGCAGAGGGCGCTTTGTTATATAATCGTTCCTTTGGCAAGCATGATGTGGGCTCCTTATTGGTAGGCTCGATTAAAGATCGTTTGGATGGCAGTGCGAATAATTTAGACTCGTCGTTGCCATCTAGGAATGTAGCGTTGGCAGGTCGCTTTACTTATGGTTATGCGAATAAATATTTTGCCGAGCTTAATTTCGGGCTCAACGGATCGGAGCGTTTTGATCCGCGTTTTCGTTGGGGGTTTTTCCCTTCCATCGGATTAGGCTGGCAAGTTTCGGATGAACCCTTTTGGGACAACTTACGAAATGCCGTACCTAAATTGAAGCTTCGTGGTACCTATGGTTTAGTCGGTAACGACGTCATTGTGTCTGATTCTGATCGTTTTTTCTTTACGTCCAACATCAACCTAAACGGGCCAAATGCAGGCTATTTCGGGAATAATTTTAACTCGCTTACTAGTCGACCAACGATAGAGGTGTTGCGCTATGCTAACCCAAATATCACGTGGGAGGTTTCTTACAAAACGAATTTAGCTTTAGAGCTAGGGTTATTCAATAACGACTTAGAATTGATTGCGGAAGTGTATCATGAAAACCGGACAAATATTGTGCAGGTACGACAGGATATTCCATCGATCGTAGGCTTGACGTCCAATGTGCGAACTAACTATGGGGAAGCGATGGGGAAGGGGCTTGATTTGACCTTAAATTATAATAAATCCTTGTTCAATGGGATGTGGTATATACTGCGGGGTAATTTTACCTATGGAACCTCGGAAATCACCGTGTATGATGAGTTGGATTACTCCGGTGTTGCACCTTGGCGCTCCGTTGTAGGACGAAAAGTAGGTCAGTCCCAAGGATATGTTGCGGAACGTCTATTTATCGATGACAACGAGGTGTTGAATTCACCAGTGCAGATGGTGAATGGCAGCAATGCATTATATCAGGCGGGCGACATAAAATATAGAGATATCAATAACGACGGCGTTATCGACCAGTTTGATATTGTTCCCATGGGTTATCCAACAAATCCAGAAATCCAATATGGTATAGGTGGGTCATTCGGATTTAAAAATTTTGATATTTCTGCCTTTATTCAGGGATCTTCCCGTTTTTCCTTTTTTATGAATGCTAGTGCCATGGCGCCTTTTGTATCCGTGACCTCCGGTGGAATGCGAGGGGATCGGGCGATGCTGAATTTTATTAAAGAGAGTTTGTGGACTGAAACAAATAGAGATCTCTATGCACAATGGCCACGCTTGTCACCAGATGCCGGAAATGAAGCGATAGGTAACGCTAATAATTTTGTGAATAGTAATTATTGGCTTCGCTCAGCCAGTTATATTCGCTTGAAATCTGTCGAAATGGGATACAAAATAAATGATTTTTATGGACTGAGCCCGCGGATATATGCCAGTGGCACGAATCTTTTTACCCTTTCTGCTTTTAAGTTGTGGGATCCCGAAATGCGAGGGAACGGACTTTCTTATCCCTTACAAAAGGTATTTAACTTAGGGGTTCAGGTTAATTTTTAATAACAAGTTAGAACGCATTGATATGATAGTCAAAAATAAAATATACGCAGCGATAGTAGTCTTGTTATTGACCGCTGTGGGATGTAATAAATACTTGGATATATTGCCGGACGATAAACCGGTTTTGGAGGACGCATTTAAAGATCGGTATAACGCAGAGAAATATTTGTTTACCTGCTATGGAAGTCTTCCTGTAGTTGCAGATCCGATCAATACGCTTGGCCTTTCCGGAGGTGGTGATGTGGTATACGATCCGTTGAATACGCCTGGAGGGAATACTGCACATATTACCAGCACCACCCTGCTATTCTTTAACGGAAATAATACGGCAAACCCTTATATGAATTTCTGGGATGGTGAGAATGGTGCAACCAAAAATATATGGCAAGGGATACGGCATTGCAACGTATTTCTGGAGCATATTGGTCAGGAAGATGGAGGCCCTAGAGATATGGATGAAATGGAACGGGAACGGTGGATCGCTGAGGTGAAAACCATTAAAGCGTACCTTAATTTCTATTTGTTTCAACTCTACGGCCCAATTCCAATTGTGGATAAGGTGATTCCTATTGCCGCAAAGGGCGAGGAATTAGCTTTTTACCGAGAGCCGGTTGATCAGGTAGCGGATTATATCGTCAATTTGTTGGACGAGGCGATTGAATCTTTACCCGTTGTCGGGGAGATCGATCCGGCATCGGAATATGGTCGTTTTACCAAAACGATTGCGCGGAGTATCAAAGCCAAGACGCTGGTCCTTGCTGCCAGCCCTCTTTTTAACAACAACAACTATTATCGTGGCTACACCGATAACCGTGGAGTAGAGCTTTTTCCGGAGGGTGATAGTCGGGAAAGATGGCAACGAGCTTTGACAGCGACTGATGAGGCGGTACGTTCTGCCGAGGAAGCCGGATATCGTATACTGATCAGTGCCGATGCCGGTTCAGGCGCTATTCCGGATGTGAATAGTACCAATATTAACGATACGACCAAAGCGATGATTAGCCTGCGTCAGGCTGTTACCCAGCCTTGGAATCAGGAAATTATTTGGGCGACGAATGCGAGTACACGGCAGTTGCAGCGCTTTGCCAGTATGTTAAGCAATTCCGAATGGGATAATATGGCCGGCTCCGGTGCCCCGGATATAGGACAACGGCATGCACCTACATTGAATGTGGTGGAGTCTTTTTATTCAGCTAACGGAGTACCCATAGAGGAAGATGCCGAATGGGATCAAAATGGCTGGTATACGAATCGTTATACAACGCAATTGCCGGAGGCAGATCATATCAAGTTTTTGATAAAAAGTGGACAAGAAACAGCATTGTTACACCATAATCGTTCCCTGCGATTTTATGCTTCCGTAGGTTTTGACGGTGGTATTTGGGAAGGCCGTTCTGAACCCTTGTCGAATCCGGCTTTTCCGAATTTTATGCGGCACATGGGAAGTGGCTTTAAATATGGGGTAGAGTACGGTTTTTATCCTTTATCGGGTTATCTGGCGAAAAAAATGGTGCATCTCAGGACAACGTATACCGCAACGCGGGTAGAATTAATTTACGAACCGTATTCTTTTCCGATTATTCGCTTAGCAGATTTGTATTTGCTCTTGGCCGAATGTCTTAATGAGGTCGATGGACCTCCTGCGACAGATTCCCAAGGAAACGACGCCTATCATTACCTAGATGTCCTTCGTGCTCGTTCGGGAATGGAAGGCGTGGTCGATAGCTGGCAAAAATATGCCTTAGGGCCGTATAAATCTAAACCGCAGAACCAAAACGGACTGCGGCAGATCATCCGCCAGGAGCGTCTCAATGAACTGGCTTTTGAAGGGCATTATTATTATGATGTGCGTCGCTGGCTTATAGCAGAGGAAGTGTACAATCAACCTATTTTGGGTTGGAATAAAGAAGGCGAAAATAAGGCTGATTTTTATACCTTGAAAGTGCTTTTGCAGCCGAGGTTTTCGATGAAGGACTACCTCATGCCGATAAAAACCAATACATTACTTCAGAATAGAAATCTTATACAAACCCCGGGATGGTAATTAATTGATAGTGAAAATGAAAAACAATAGAATATATGCAATCCTAATGCTGATTATCAGTATGATGGCGGTCTCCTGCATGGACTCCTATTTAGGAATAGAACAACCTGATTTTGGTACGGATACGCCCGAAAAATTGACGGTGAATCGTGTGGTGCCGATGGCCGGAGCCTTAGAAATTCATTTTAGTTTGCCGGCGGGAAATCCGAATCACGCACAGGTGGTGGCTACCTATATCAATAAGGCTGGCAATCAGGTGGAATTCAAAGTGTCGCGTTATAGCAATACGATTTTGGTGGAAGGTTTTACCGGTACCGATGAAGTCACGGTGGATTTGGCGGTCATGGATGAAAGCGGCAACAGATCGGATATTACGCAAGTACGTGATAAGCCTTTGCTGTCGCCGGTGGAGGTTGCTCGGGCAAGTTTGTTGGCTACGCCTGCTTTTGGTGGTGTAAAACTGGAATGGGACAACAAAGAGGCCTTGCCTTTTGCGATCCATGTGTTGACGGAAGATGAAATACAACTGGGGGTGAAAACGTTGATTGAAGACCCTTCTAAAACGATTTATAGTTCGGATTCCGTCAATACAGCTACTTATTTGAGACAATACGATAATGTGGAACAAACCTTTGGATTTGCGTTGTCGGATAAGTGGGGTAATCGGACGGATACCCTGATTGAAATGATCACTCCTTTTAAGGAAGATATCATTGATTATAATTTGGTAGAGGCGGTTACTTATTTCAATCCAACTTATGGGACAACAAGTAAAGATTTTGCAGAATTTGGAGTTGATCCGGTAACAGGTTTGCTAAACGATGCCACCACCCATAGTGCAGGCTTTGCGCCGATAACCATGTTTAACGGCGTAACGACCGCAAATAACTTTTTGGCGCGTAAGTTTTACGAGGAATCTTCGGATGGGCAACGTACATATATCGACGATGTTTACGTAACGTTTGACTTGCGCCAAGATTTACGACTTAGTCGTGTGCAACTTTACCCACGTCCATCGTCTAGTTACCTGTATTCTCGGTCGAGTGTAAAGCGATTCAGAATATGGGGAACCGATGATGCCAATGCATCGCGTTGGTCTAAGTTTCCGGAAGGGTGGACGTTAATTGGTGAATACGAAGGTAAGATGCCGGCCAATTCAGCAAGTATCACGCAGGAAGAGACTGATTATTTTTATAACAGACAGGAATACGCAATCTCCGAGGACAACGTAAGCTTAGAAGCAATTCCTACCGAGTCGTTCCGTTATATGCGGCTTCAACTTATGGAAAGTTATACGGCAAACGAGAACTTCTATACCATCAATGAGTTCAAAATGTTTGGGGAGGTATTGAAGTATTATTAATCAAAAAAGAATGTTGACAATGTATAGGTATATAAAACAAATGACAATAAGCTTGTTGGTGTTTACGGGAATAAGCTGCGATGACGCAGATGAATTGCTGAATCAGCACATCAAAGACGGACCGATTATATATGCAGGGAAAATTGCAGAATTGGAAGTGAGATCAGGTTATGAAAAAGTGGGCGTTCGAATTCTACCTGTGGAGGATGTGAACAGAGCACACTGTGTGTTGAGATGGAACGCTGCTTCGGGTAATCCGGATTCGGTAAAGGTGAATTATGTGCCGGAAAACTATGATGAAGATTTGGACAGTTATTATGCTGAATTGGATATGTCCGGTATTGAAGGGAATGTTTTGATCGAGGCCTGGAATGTGGATGCTTTTGGAAACAGGTCATTACTGACGGATCAAGGAGGTTTTGTGTATGGTCCGAACTATGTAGGAACATTGTTGCACGCCACGCCTCGATTTATTTCTGATGGTCAAACGATCGAATTCGATAATCGGGTAGGGGTTGTCGATAATTTGGTCAGTTACGAGCAGAGCAACGGTCAGTTTACGGAGGAGGTGCGTGTCGTAGAACGCTTAGAGCTGCATGATGCTAAACCCGGAGGGGTCGTGCGGAGTAAAACACGATATCTAATTAATGAAAGTGATATTGATACACTTGTGACGCCAAGCTATCTGGAGACGGTTATTCCATAAAATTCTACTGAAGATGAAAAATATATTCACCACGTTGATTGCGCTTATCATGATCGTGCAATCCGGTTTTGCGCAGAAACTTGAACGCGCCACCAATACTGCCATAGACTCGATGGCGGCGTTTCGCAAAACATCGCCTTTGCGCTTGGATGAGAAACGCTTAGCCTTTTTACATCAGTTTCAGCGCTATTCGGATGGTTTGGAAGCTAGTACGTTTAAAGCCTATTTAGCCAAGCCAGAAGACGAAGCTGAGCAAATGGAAAAAGAAGTTCCGATGATTTACTGCTATCGGGAAGCTTTCGATAAAGTGCTGGATGAGGTGAAGAAGACCAAGTTAAAAAAGGGAACAGCCCGGGTTTGGTTATTGTATAACATGGGATTTGTTGTAAAGACCCCCTCTGGCTGTTTTGGTATCGATGTAGAACACCGATTGGCCGAACAATTGGAACCTTATCTGGATTTTCTTTGTATCACGCATAACCATGGTGATCACGCGCATGTGAAGCTAATGGAAGCAATGACAAAAGCCGGTAAGCCAGTCATTACAAATTTCTATAAAGGCTGTGCGGAGTATTTGTCAACAACGGCTACAAGTTATCAGATTGGTAAGTTTACCGTCCGAACAGATATTTCCAGTCATTTAAGAAGTCCTAAACTTCTCGATTTCGTGATGTCTTTGCGTATAGATTGCGGTGCCGATGGGGGAGGCTTCTCGCTATTACATTGTGGAGATTCTGGTTTTGAATCCGATCGCTTCGGTAATGTACAGGGTGATGTCGATATGCTGATCTTGCGTTGGGGCGCGCCAAGGGAAAATGATATTATCGGCACTGCAGAGGGATTGGTTAATCCAAAATATGCAGTATTATCGCATCTGATTGAACTACGACATGAACCAAAGGGGCAAGCGTCTATCACGCAGACCTTGAAGCATCTTACCGGCGTAGACTGCGAAAATACGATTATGCCTTTTTGGGGCGAGCAGATGGTTTGGAAGAATGGAAAATTGATTAGATGAAAAGTAACTTTTCTTAACAAAAACATAACGGCTCATTCTCAAGCTAGTCATATTTATTTTTGTTATTTTGCTTCTGTTTTTATACTAGATATGAAAAACCTGAAATGCAATTATTAGAGAGCAGAAAATACCTTGATATGCTACGAGCCGGTGAAGAAGACGGACTGCTGTTTTTTATGTTGCAGTATGGCGAACAGTTGCGTTTTTTTGCATATAAAATTACCAAAAATAGAGAGGCTTCGGAGGAGATTGTTTCTGAATCATTTTATAAGTTGTGGCAAGGACGTGAAAAGGCCGTATCTGTAGAAGCAATCAAATCCTTTCTGTACCTGACGGTCCGCAATGCCTGTTATAATCATATAGGTTCTTCGTATCATAAAACAGTTGATTTACGGGAAGAGCTGTTGGGGGATATGGTAGAGACGAGGACAGATATACTCACGCATATCATCTACACAGAGCTGATTGATCAGATTGTTGCAGAATTGGACACGCTCCCCACACAACAGGCAGAAGTGTTTCGCCTGTCTTATCTTGAGGGACTGGGCACACTGGAAATTTGCGAAACCTTAGGAACTACTGCGAGCAATGTATACTTTGCCAGGTCAAAAGCCCTTTCAGCTTTACGTCTGATATTTAAAGAAAAAGATATCAGTTTTTATACCGCCTTTTTAGTGTTTACATTCTTGACTAATTTTTAATCCCCTTTATTTGTTATCTCTACTCCAAATTTCATAGATAGGGTCACCTTTTGAGCTCAAGCCGCTGTGATGCCAAGTTCCGTCTTTTAATTCGCCGTCAAAACTCAGACTAGTACCAACACGCGAATTATCTCGTGAGAAAAATAGGATGTGTTCACTATATTTGCCACTAGTAAACGTATAATGTCCTCCTCCTGTACCGGAAAAAGTCTTCGCTCCTGGATCTATAGCCATCCATTGGAAATAACCATCCACTAAGAGCTTAATGGTTTTGCGGGTACCACTTTGGTGTATTTGAACGAGGTCGTTGCCTTGTTTTCTTCCGGTTATCCGCCATAACCCATCCAAATCTTGAGCTTTAGCCGCTTCTTTTTTCCATGCCTTTCCAGATTGTTCCTGTAAACCGTCTGCATTTGCAGTCAAAGCCCAGCTTTTTGTTTGGCCAATAGCACCGACATCGGCATCATCATATTCAACTTGAACGTTTAGTGCTCCATCTTGATACGTGTAAGGGCCACCGAAAGTTGATATATAAGCGTTGTTTTTATAGGTCGTTTGAGAAGAATATCCATCAATAAACATCCAAACGATATTTGCGTCATCTTTTTTCGCTGTATATACACCTTTAAGATTTGCCGCCGTCTGTGCCATAATCAATGTAGCAAAAAACAACAAAACAGCCGATAAAATTAATTTCTTCATGATATGTCTATGTTGGTTCAATATAAAAATAACAAATTAACATGAAACATGTTTTTTTGTTCAATTTTCAGTTTTCCATCACACAAATTATAACTTTGTTGGTTTTAAGATAATAATGAAGTTACTACGCTATTGTTTCTTGTTGACGGTGTTAGCACTGTATAGCATCAATGCGAATGCGCAACACTTTGGCAACTTACATCATATCGATACAACAATACAGCTGCTGGATACCAGTCGGCAGGCGCGTTGGGGGCAGCATGTGCAGGTTGATCCGCTACCTCGCTTTACTCGTACAACAGAAGAACCTAAAAGAGAAAAGAAATTTTGGAGAGCAGGTGTTGAATGGTTTTTAACACAGGCTTTTCCTGCAACATTCAATCGGTTTATTACGAAAGATCCTTATTCGTATATCAGTTTTAAAAATTTTATTGACCATCAGCGATTCTCTGCATGGGATTGGGACGACAACCAGTTTACGACCAATCATTTAGATCATCCTTACCATGGGCAGCTATATTTTAACGCATTTAGAAGTAATGGCTACAACTTTTATCAATCCAGTATCGCTACGTTTGCCGGGAGTTATATTTGGGAAACTGGTGGTGAAACCCAAGCACCTTCTATTAATGATCTAGTAAATACCACATATGGTGGAATCATTCTGGGGGAAATGACACATCGGATTGCCCGTAATATTTTGGGAAGAGGTAGTAGGCATTCCCATTTAAGAATTCCGAATGAAATAGGCGCATTTTTTGTTAATCCGGTGAATGGTTTAAATCGGCTGTTGGATGGTAAATGGGGCAAGGTTGACGAATACAATGCTGTCGATTCTTCCACGATATGGGCAGAAGTCAATATAGGAGTGCGTCGATTCGACGCACGGGAGGGCGATGTCTTGGAGAAAGGAAAGAATGGATCGTATGGAAGACTTCGACTATGGTATAGTAATGGTCCCGAAAACATCAAACGTCCGTTTGACCAGTTTTACGTAAACCTGGAGTTCGGAAAAGGTGATAGTACATTTATTAATGCGGTCAATGTTCATGCACTTTTGTATGGTAATAAGTTCTTTAAAACCAAGCGCGGGGAACATTATGGCGTATTGAGTGCGAATTACGACTTTTATAATAATGATGCCTTTTTTTACGGCGCACAGAATTTGATGTATAGTTGGAACTCGGCGTTTCGATATAAAAAGCAGAATAGGCTCAATATGAGTATGGGTGTCGGAGCAATTTTGTTAGCAGCTGTACCAGATCCCTATTTACTATATGGTGCAAGCCGGAATTATAATTACGGTTCGGGGGCTGGGTATCGCTACCGTGCTGAGTTAAGTATACTGAACCGTTTGCTTATTACAGGCGACTACAACGGTGGTGTTTTTTTTACCGTTAGCGGAAACGAATCGTATTATATTCTGCACGCTGCTACACTAGAGGCCAACTTACGCATCATCAAGAACTTCTCCTTAAATGTAAGCTCCGGTTATTTTGCATTGGAAGGACATTTTGAAGACGAGCAATATACCGACTTTGCCCGGAGCTTTCCCTTTGGACGATTATCCATTGGATATAATGTCAGGTTTTAGCTAGCGCCAGCTTTTATAATTTCACACTTTGGCAAATCACGAATACTGTAAATGCACAAGTTGCTTCCCGAAGATAGAGACCTCCTTCACAGGCTTAAAGCCGATGTCTAAATAAAGTTTCCTTGCTTTGGGGTTTTCCTTGTCTACCAATAATCCAAGCGCTTCTTTTTGTCGATGCACGAAAAGGTCAATGGCGTAAAGCAATAATATTTTTCCCATGCCTTTCCCTTGTGCGGCGATTGATACTGCCAGGGTGTCAATATAAACTTCCCCAGCCTGTGTTTCGTTACCCGAGTTCGGTTCCCTCTTAAAATGTGTGCGCAAATAGGAAAGGATGGGTGCCCGCAATTGTTCTAGCTTATTTCCCGGATAAAGACAAATTTGTCCGATGATGTTTCCATCTTCTTCGGCAACAATGATATGTTCATAGCTATATTGATTTCCCGGTTCCGCTATATGATAGGTCAGAAAAGCAGTCGCCTTCTGTTGGTCTTGTTCACCAATAAAATAATAAATAATTTCTTCCATCGCGGTCAACATGATAGGAGCAATTGCTTCCGCATCTGTAGACCTTGCCTTTCTAATCTGTATCATGTTTTAAAAAAATAGCAAAGGCTACCCCAAAAAGGTAGCCTTTGTTTGTGGTTATTATTTTCTAAGACGTTTATTTACTGTCTTTTTCCAACTTCTCGAAATCTACATAAGCGATTTCCTGTGGTTTCAACGTTACGTTCTCTTTTAGATAATCAAACACTTTAAGGGCTTTTGCTTCTTCGAAAAGGCGGTTTGCTTGTTCTCTGTCTTGTAACAACTGAAGAGCATATTGACCTAATTGTTCATCTGTGGGCTCATCATTGGTGTTATACATCTTAATTTGCGCATAGATGCGTTCTTTTGCCAAGTTAATCACTTCGTCATACTTAACTTCCAAGTTATTTGCCGTAACGATGCGGTTTTCAATGATGGTCCATTTTAAGTTGCTTAAGAAATCAGCAAACCCTTCTTCCAACTCCTCGTCAGAAATATTAGGATTGGTAGCTTTCAACCATTTTTTCAAGAAAGCTTCTGGGAATTTGACATCCACCTGCTCCATTCCATACGTATATATATCGTTACGTAGCTTCTGATCGGCGTTTTGTTTGAAAAGACCTTCCACTTCTTCCTTCACTTTCGCTTCAAACTCTTCTTCCTTCGTTACATCACCCGCAGGGAATAACTTATCGAAGAATTCTTGATTTAAGTCGGCTTCCTCTAAACGGTTGATGTTTTTAACTGTCAATTCAAACTTTGTTACATCCAGATTATCTGCCTCGTCTTCAGTAATGCCTAAGATACGAGCAATATCAGCTACTTTAAATGCTTTTTTGATGTCGATTTTAACGGTATCATCTTGTTTCAACCCTGTCAAAGCCTTTTTAGTTTTCGCGTCTTCAACAATGTCGGTACGTACAGAAGTCGTTTTTTCAATACCCTCTTCTTTGGTTTGTTTCAACGTGGCGTATAGCACATCTCCTTCTTCAGAAACTTCCGGGTTAGTCATTTTGCCGTAGCTGCGGCGAAGATTTTTAACACGCTCGGCTAAGGTAGCATCATCTGCCTTGATGTCGTAAGTTGTAAACGCTGTTTCTTTAGAAAACGGTGTTTCAAATTCAGGCGCGATACCGATTTCGTATGTAAAGGCAAACGTGTCGTTAAAATCCCAATTATATTTCGCATCGGCATCATTCTCTACTGGAAGAGGTTGTCCCAAAACTTCCAGTTTGTTTTCGCTGATGTATTCCGAAATCTTATCGTTGACCAACTTGTTGATTTCATCGAATAAGATCGATTTCCCGTATGTACGTCTGATATGGCCCGGGGGAACCATGCCCGGACGGAAACCTGGCAGCTTAGCCTTTTTTGCTTGTTCTTTAATAGCTTTATCTACCGAAGGGTTGTAATCTTCGGGCGCTAGTTCAACCTTAATGTTCGCGTTGACATCGTCAACTGTTTGGTGT
The DNA here is from genome assembly GCF_002980575.1 of Sphingobacterium gobiense. GTDB lineage: Bacteria > Bacteroidota > Bacteroidia > Sphingobacteriales > Sphingobacteriaceae > Sphingobacterium > Sphingobacterium gobiense. The sequence goes on along the minus strand of NZ_PVBS01000001.1, from coordinate 2,048,014 downwards.
GAAATATTCATACTCTCGTTTCGCTTTTACGCATTTTACAAAAAAAATCCTCCCGAGTTTATTAAGTTCGGGAGGACATCAAGTGCGGAAGAAGGGACTCGAACCCCCACGCCTTTCGGCGCCAGATCCTAAGTCTGGTGCGGCTACCAATTACGCCACTTCCGCAGTTATTAGGACTTTTATTGTGGCACAAAGATAGTAAGCCTGCTGTTATCTTGCAAGATTTTTTTAGATTATTTTATAAAAATAAAAAAAACATATTTTATGCTTGTATAAATGCTTTGTATTCATTTACTTTGTTTTTCAAAGTACTTTATTTTTTTGTGCATGTAGTTGTAAAAGGAGATAAATAGATACATTATTATTCATATATGGATCAACAGGATTTAATAAAAGAAATAGGGCATATCCGTTCGATGATGGAAAAATCGTCCAAGGTGTTATCTATTTCGGGACTTTCTGGAGTGCTGATCGGCATTTACGCATTGCTTGGAGCGACGGCAGGTTATGTTGTCGTATACGGTTTTGATAGTCGTTTTGATTATCGAGACCATTATGTTACCGAGCCAGCTGTTATTAACAACCTCATCGGTGTCGCGCTGACGGTTTTAATTGCTTCTTTAATTACAGGCCTTTGGATGGCACGTAGAAAAGCAAAGAAGGCCCGTCAATACATCTGGAATCCATCTAGTAAAGCGATGCTCCTGGCTATGGGCATACCATTGATCACAGGAGGGCTGTTTTCATTGATACTGCTTTCAAGAGGTTATTTTAGTTTAATAGGTGCAACTCTTCTTATCTTTTATGGACTATCTTTAACATCTGGTGGTATTTATACCTTTAAAGAAGTACGTTGGCTAGGTATATTGGAGATTTTGTTGGGATTATTTGCGTTATTGTTTCCCGGCTATGGATTATGGTTTTGGGCGCTTGGATTTGGCGTATTGCACATCATTTATGGTTTCATTGTACATAAAAGATACGAGTAATAGTGGGTTTAGATTTTTCTCTATATGATAAAGTGTTCGAGAATCGTATACGTCTGCAAATCATGAGCGTGTTGATGGCAAATGATTCGTATGATTTCAGTTCACTCAAGGAAACATTGGAAGTTACAGATGGCAATCTGGCATCCAACTTGAAAACGTTGGAGAAAGAAGGATATATAAGCATAGAGAAAAGTTTTGTTGATAGAAAACCTAATACGCGATATAAACGGACTGAAAAAGGTGCAAAGGCTTTCGAAAATCATTTAACAGCCTTAGAAAATTTAATAAAACGGCAATATAAATAATTTTTTTATTCATTAACTTTGAAAAACAAAGTACTTTTAACTTTAACAACATGGAAAATCAAAACACTCCTCCGGTATTACCACCGTCTCAACCTACCTTTTTTGAGCGGTTGGTTAATTCTGTCATCTTGAAATTAGGGATTATTCTCTTTTTAGTCCTCCTATTGCTTATTCCTATGGAGAGCGTAAAGGATTTAATAAGGGAACGTAAAAATAGGGATCAAGCTGTCAGCAATGAAATAGCAAGCAAATGGGGTAATAGACAAGTTGTTTCCGGACCTATTATTGGAATACCCTATACCTATTCGTACAACGTGAATACAACCGATGAAAAAGGTGAGATTAAGGTAGAAAAACACATCGAAAAAGATTATGTCTTTCTCGTTTCCAAAAAGCTAGATGTGAAATCTACAGTGGAACCTACCTATTTGACACGTGGAATCTATCAAACGGTAGTTTATAATGCAACGGTGGCATTGCGTGGTGAATTCGATGAGATAGACTTAACCAGATTGGATTTGAATCCGGAGGATCTAGCATGGGAAAAAGCAAAAGTATTTATTGGATTAAGTGATCTGAAAGGAGTAAAAGCCGTTCCAAAATTAAACATGGGGCAAGTGAACGCGGAATTTGAAGTCGGCAACACTGATGTTTCGCTCTTTGAACAGACCATGGTTGCCAACGTAGATTTGTCGGATAGATCAACCAAAAATCAATTTGAGATAAATTTAGATATCCGGGGCTCGCGCAGTCTGACTGTTTTTCCAACAAGCAACGAGACGAGTATAATCGTCTCCGGTATCTGGGACAACCCAAGCTTTAACGGAGGATTTTTGCCGGAAGATAGAACAATTTCACAACAAGATTTTATCGCCAAATGGCGTATTCCAAGTTTCAGCCGAAAATTTCCACAGCAGTGGAAAGGGGCGCGAGGTAGTATGTACCAAGTGACAAACTATGAAGTTACAGATGTAGATTATCCTGTAGCTGTTATACCGGAACCTAGAATTTCTTCTACGGGAGCAAATGTGCAGCTATCTACAGAGCAGGATATGGTACAAGTCAATTTTCTGGAATCTGTAAATAATTATCAGAAGACAACGCGCGTTGCTAAATATGGTATTTTGGTGGTACTCTTGACGTTTACTTCATTGTTCTTTACCGAAGTCATAAAAAAGCAACGTGTTCATATTGTCCAATATGTGTTGATTGGTTGTGCCATGGTGTTGTTTTATTCATTGCTATTGGCGTTAAGTGAACATATCGGGTTTAACTTGGGTTATCTGATTGCTGCGCTAGCAACGATTATGCTCATTTCGTCATTTATCTTCGGTATCACAAAAGACAAAAAGATTGCATTTATATTCAGCGGTATTCTTTCCGCTTTCTACATCTTTATTTATTCACTGATGCAGTTACAGGATTATTCGCTGATTGTCGGTACAATAGGTGTGTTTGTGATATTGGCCTTATTGATGAAGCTATCCACACGGGTAAATTGGTACCAGTTTGAAAGGAAATAACATCTTTATGTACTTTTTTGAGAGAAAAAACGTATAAGCCCTGCCGCGGCTTGAGCGGCATAAAAACATTTAAAGAAAACCTTCGATTTTTAAATCGAAGCCACATTTCCTATCTTGGAACAAAAAAGAGCACATCTTATGGATAAAATTTCAATTTTAGCCTGTACTATGATTGTAAGTACCTTGTCTTTCGGACAGAAGAACTCGAATATGAGAGTAAAAAGACCGGTAACAGCAAATAAAGTATATCATTTGAAACAAGAAGTGATGACCCCGGAAAAACTATGGGAACTGGGGCGTGTATCCGCAGAAGGATTATCGGCAGATGGTAAGTGGTTAGTGTACGGCGTATCCAATTATACATTCGGCGAGAATAAATCAGAAAAAAACCTCTATGTCATTCCAATAAAAGGAGGGGAACCAGTCCAATTCACGCAGGGAGAAGGTGGTGAATCAGTAGTCCAGATAAATAAAAATGGCGATGTCATCTATCTATTCAAAGGTCAACTATGGTCAAAACCGTTAATGGGAGATGAAGCGAAACAGCTGACAGATATAGAAGGAGGTTTGGAAAACGTAAAGCTATCACCAGATGGAAAACATATACTCTTTAGCCGGACAGTGCTCATCCATTCTTACCACAGTAAAGATAAATACAGCGATTTGCCCAAGTCAGATGTCTATATTTATGACGATTTAGATTATAGACATTGGGATACTTTTAATGACGGTCGTTTTAATCATCCGTTTATAGCCACTTATGATAACGGTAAGGTAGGAGAACCGTTGGATATTTTGGAAGGTGAACCATTTTATAGTCCACAGGTACCTTTTGGCGGAACAGACGATTTTACCTGGACGCCAGACAGCAAAGCCGTGCTATATGTTTGCAAGAAGAGATTTGGTAAAGAATATGCTTCCAGCACCAATACGGATATATACCGATACGATGTAGCCAGCAAAGTAACCACTAATCTTACGGAGGGCATGGATGGTTATGACACACATCCTGTATATAGTCCGAATGGGCAGCAACTAGCTTGGCTTAGCATGAAAACTGACGGCTACGAAGCTGATAAAAATGATATTATCCTTTTTGATAAGGCAACAACACAACGCAAAAATTTGACCGCACACTGGGATGGAACGGTTAATTCCTACATATGGAGTAAAGATGGCAGAAAGATATATTTTACAGCTCCAGTTCGTGGCACGGTACAACTGTTTGAAGTGGAATTACCGAAAAATTCTGCGCAGAATACGTTGTCCAGAATAACGCAAATCAGTGAAGGTAAATTTGATATTGGGGGTGTTGTCGGAGAGGTAGATGGCGGTTTAATTGTGACTTTGACCACCATGACACACGCTGCGGAAATATATCGTTACGATTTCAAAAAGAAAGCTTTGGTAGGCATCACCAAGGAAAACGACAATATTTACAGTCATTTAGCAGAAACGAAAGTAGAAGGACGCTTTACTAAGGCCACGGATGGTGAAGAACTATTCTCGTGGGTTATCTATCCACCAAATTTCGATCCTTCTAAAAAGTATCCGACTTTGTTGTATTGCCAAGGTGGCCCGCAGGGCGCGTTGACACAAACCTATTCCTACCGTTGGAATTTTCAACTGATGGCCTCGCAAGGTTATATCGTGATTATGCCAAACCGTCGGGGAATGCCAGGCTGGGGTGTGAAATGGAACGAGGATATCTCTAAAGACTGGGGGGGGCAGGCGATTAAAGATTATCTGTCGGCTATCGACGATTTAGCGAAGGAACCGTACGTAGATAATGCGCGCATCGCTGCGGTTGGCGCGAGCTACGGCGGATATTCAGTATTTCAACTGGCAGGTGTGCACCAAGGGCGTTTTAAAACCTTTATTTCGCATTGTGGGTTGTTTGACATGACGTCCTGGTACGGAACAACAGAAGAACTATTCTTTGCGAATCATGATTTAGGCGGACCATATTGGGATAAAAACAATGCGAAAACATATACAGATTTTAATCCCATAACGCATGTTGATAAATGGAACACACCGATCTTAATTTTCCAGGGCGGGAAAGATTACCGTGTTCCGATAGGGCAAGGGCTATCGGCGTTCCAAGCGGCTCAGTTAAAAAATATAAAAAGCCGACTGGTTTATCTCCCCGAAGAAAACCATTGGGTACTATCCGGCCACAATGCGCTGGTATGGCAACGGGAATTCTTTGGTTGGTTGAAGGAGACATTATAAATGAAAACGGTTCGAGTGACAAGCTCGAACCGTTTTCTCTTACGGCTATTTCGTGTCTTTTTTTCCGAAAATACTTAAACGGATATATTTACCCGGTCTTTCCTCCACATCCCTAATTAAATTATCCAGGCCTTCGGAAGCATTATTCAGATTGTTATAGAGATTGTCGTCGTTTAATAATAATCCAATAGAACCTTCACCATTATTAATTTTAGTGGTGATAACTTCGATATTTTTCATGACCTGAGTAGCGTTATCGATGGTTGCTTTAATTTCTGTTTTGGCAAGATCATCGGACAAGCTGTCTAGATTTGTAAGAATATTATTGATTTTGGTATTATTTTTTTGGAAATTATTGGTGATAGATTCAAGGTTTTGCATGATCTTCGCGAGTCTAACCTTTTCCGATCCCATTAATCCTTCCACCTCATGGGTGATGTTCTCCATGTTTTGTAGAGAAACGGAAATACTGCGTAAACTGCTTTTAAAATCGCGCTGAAACTCCACGTCTAATGCCGTGTTAACCGCTGAAAGTACGGAGTCTAATTTGACGACGAGGTTTTCTATTTTTAATTGCAAGGGCTCCACCTTCTCCAATAAATTTGCTTGTACATCCGATAGGAGCGGATCGCCGCTTTTTGCCATGGTTTTACTATTGCCCAATTGGAATACGATGGCCTTGCTACCCAAAAGGTCGGCACTTACAATGCGGGCAACTGTATTGGAAGGAATATCATACTCATTTTTAATCTTAAAGTGCGTACGAATTTTGCCATTTTCCAAAAGTCTCATTTCCGATACGCGTCCGATTTGGTAACCGCTGACGACGACAGGTTTAGAGATGGTTAAACCATCCACATTGTCATAGTCTGTGTAAAACACATTTTCGCGGGAAAACACATCATTTCCTTTCAAGAAATTATAACCTATGAACAAGAGGGTGAGCGCAACCACGGTAATAATACCGACTTTCGTTTCGTTTGATATTTTCAAAATATATCTAGCTTGGGTAAATTAAATCCATTATATGTTTAACAACAAACGAATGTAATAAATGTTTATCGTTCAGCTGCGGTTTTGTATGTTTTAATTGCATCAAATAAGTTCTGTACTATCTCTTTTTGACCTGCGGTTGACAACATATAATTTTCTTCGGTAGAGCTGCTCATAAAACCAAGCTCGGTTAGCACAGCCGGCATACCCGCGGTAGAAAGTACAGCCAAAGATTGTTCCTTAACACCCCTGTCGGGGCGATTGGATGTGGAGAATTTATCCTGCATTAGGGAGGCTAACTTGATGCTTTCCCTACGGTATTGGTTTTTCATCAATTGGAAGACAATCATACTAGATGGATCCTTTGGGTCAAAACCACCGTAGTTGTCTTCGTAGTTGTCTTCTAATAAAATCGAAGCATTTTCCCGAATAGCAGCGTCTTGTTGTCCTAAGCGGTTATACCCGCACACTAGTGTTTCTGTTCCTCTGGCGGGTGATCGCCGAGTTGCGGCAGCATTGCAATGAATCGAGATAAAAAGGTCCGCTTTATGTTTGTTTGCGAGCGCCGGTCGTTCGTACAGTGGGATGAATACATCGGTCTTACGTGTGTAGACAACTTTTACTCCCGGGAGCTCATCTTCTATTTTTTTTCCTAACTTTAAAGCAACCTGAAGGGCAATATCTTTTTCATTAGATTTCATGCCTCTTGCGCCGGGATCTCTTCCGCCGTGACCAGGGTCAAGCACTATCGTACGTACCGGTTGTCCGGTAGCTTTTGGATCCTGTCTTGATGGGGAGTCGGGAGAGGAGAGAGAAGTAATGGATGAAGTTGTAAGCGTTAACGTAAAAACTGTAGCCACAAATAAAGTCAGCCTTTTTACATATAAATTTCTCGTCATGTGTCTTATATCCTTATATTACCTCGTTTAAAATCTGCAACAAAGGTACTGTAAAATTTATTTTTTATTAACGTTTGTCTGTCACGCTTTCTAAATCTTTTTTGACTATTTTTGCCGACAGTAGTTTAAGTTCACACAAAAATAACATTCATAATTAACATTGAAGACGTTAACTTGTTTTTTCTGTAGCATTTTGTTCTTATTTGTGGCCATCTCGGGCTCCGATGCACAAATTGCTTCGTCTTCAAAAGCCCCCCTTTCTAACGTTCAAGACACCTCATTAATTGTTGCCGACACCATTAAAAGTATAACCGACACGACAATTGCGGCAGATTCAACCGTGTTATCGGATACTACGAAGAATCACCTAAAGGAAACACAAGGACAAGATACGGTGATCATGGAGGACGATAGTGGACTGGAAACTATGGTTACTATCGTGGCCAATGATTCGTCTTGGAATGAAGTCAGTAAAAATATTCTCCATCTATATAATGGTGCGAAAGTTAAATACCAAGACTTTGAACTAGCTGCCGACTATATTCGGTTAGATAGAAATACCAATCAGTTGTTCGCTAGTGGAGTCACAGACCACAACGGCAAATACATCGGCCGTCCAGTAGTTATATTTCCTGGGGAGAGCCCAAAATCGGTCGACTCATTAGTATATGACTATAAAACGAGAGAGGGGAATACGTATGGTATCATGACAGAGGAAGATGGCGCTTATATTCAGGCAAGAGTAGTGCGAAAGAATTTATACGATGAACTCTCTTTGCAAACAGGGATGTACAGTACTTGTAATTTACCTTATCCGCATACGCATTTTGGTATCCAGTTTACAAAAGGTCTATTGGCGAAAAACCATATTGTAGTGGGGCCTGCATTCCTGGTTGTTGAGAATATTCCACTTAAATTTATTGCCATTCCCTTTGGGTTTTTTCCTAAAAACAATAAAAGGTCATCCGGACTTCTGTTTCCGTCTTTTGGTGAGGATGCGACACGCGGTTTTTCTATCCGTGATATGGGATGGTACTTGGCATTTAATGATTATTGGGATTCCGAGATTAGAGGAAGTTTATACTCGAAGGGTGCGTGGGAAGGCAGTGTGCGCACAAACTATCTCGTGAATTATAAGTTTAGCGGCGGTTTCAACATCCGGTATGCCTCTACGCCATCGGGGGTAGAGGGTACAGAGAATTATGGCGTCAACCGAGATTTTAACGTAACGTGGAACCATACGCAGCGACAAGAAGCCAATCCAGGAACTTCTTTTTCTGCTTCCGTCAATTTTGGTACCAGTTCCTATTACCGGAACACCGGTTTTAACCAACAAAACTCAATGGAAGACCTGACACGGAACAATATGTCGTCTTCGATTGCATATGGTAAAGTGTTTGCAGATGGGAAGGTGAATTTTACCGCCAATTTAAGTCATCGGCAAGATATGGCGTCAGGTCAGGTAGATTTGGAACTACCATCTTTTAGTTTGAATGTATCCACATTTAACCCTTTCGATTCAAAGGATCGCGTAGGTGATCAAAAATGGTATCAGCGGATTACCGTGGGATATAGTTTGCAAGGTAGAAATACGATATCTACTGCGGATTCGCTACTTTTTAAAAAAGAAGCCTTAAATGATTTTACCAATGGATTTCAACATAATATACCGATCAGCTTAAGTTTAAATGCTTTCAAATACTTTCAGTTCAACACTTCCATAAACTATACAGAACGTTGGTACTTGCAAAGTGTTCGTAAAAGGTTGATCAACGAAGTCAACGGCTTTTCTGCAATGCGTGATACGGTGAGTGGTTTCGAGCGTGCCTATGACTACTCCATGTCGGCAGGTCTTTCGACGAAGGTTTATGGTATGTATCCTAAAATGGGAAAAGTAGAAGCTATTCGACACGTCATTACACCATCAGTTAACCTCAACTATCGCCCTGATTTCTCGGACGCTCGTTATGGTTTTTATCGGGATTTTGTAAATGATAATGGTGTGGTTGAACGTTACTCTATTTTTGAAGGTGGTATTTTTGGAGGACCTGGTTCCGGTAAATCTATGGGTATCGGTTTTTCGGTAGATAACAATATCGAAGCCAAAGTCCGGAACAACAACGACACAACAGGCAACGAAGCGTTTCGAAAAGTGAAAATTATACAGGGTCTGACCTTTAGCGGCAACTATAATTTTATGGCAGACTCCTTAAAACTTTCTAATATTAGTTTCTCAGGGCGTACTTCCCTGTTCAAAGAAAAGATAAACTTAAACTTTAACGGTACTTTTGATCCTTATGCTTTTAACCCAGAGACGGGACAAAAGATCAATAGGTTTGCTATTCAAGATGGAAATCTGGCGCGACTTACTAATTTCGGTTTGTCGTTTGATTACAGCCTTAACCCCAACGCCAATAAAAGCCGGAATGATAATCTCGATTCTCTCCGTAACCAAATGCCCAATATGACAGCAGAACAGGCCGATGCCCTCGCGCGTATCAGTACTAACCCAAATGCGTTTGTCGATTTTAATATTCCATGGAACTTAAATGGTTCATTCAGTATGAACTATAATAAGGCCTGGAATCGCGAAGAAAGACGGATGAGGAATAACATCACCGCGACGGTCAATATAAATGGCGATTTTAATGTTACACCGAAGTGGAAAGTACAGTTCAATACCGGCTATGACCTTAGGCAAAAAGCCCTCTCGCTTACACGGTTTAGTATTTATCGTGATTTGCACTGTTGGGATATGTCAGTGGGTTGGACGCCTTTTGGACAATACCAGAGTTATAATATTACTATTCGTGCCAAAGCATCGATATTGCAAGATTTGAAATTGACGAAACGGGAGAGTCATTATAGATATTAACTAGCCATCAATGAAAGCAGAAATCATTACGATCGGCGATGAACTATTAAATGGACAGGTGGTAGACTCCAATTCCGCTTGGATTGCCCAACATCTGGGATTGTTGCATATTCCGGTCGTACATATTGCTTCGATATCCGATAAAAATCATGCTATAAAAAATGCTTTGCGACAAGCTGAAGAGCGAGCCGATGTAATCATTATGACTGGTGGGTTGGGACCTACCCGAGACGACGTTACAAAAGCCACCGTAGCAGATTATTTTGGGACGACGCTAATACGTAATGAGGCTGTATTGGCGCACGTCGAGGCGATTTTCCGTCGTAGAGGTAGAAAGAGCATGCCTGCTATGAATATCGGACAGGCTGATGTATTGGCTAATGCGGCCGTTCTATTTAATGACGTCGGAACAGCGCCGGGAATGGCAATCGAACGTAACGGTAAATACTTCGTTTTTTTGCCGGGTGTGCCGTTTGAGATGAAATTTCTTATGGAAAACCGTGTATTGCCTATGTTGCGCAATACCTACAAAAGCGAAGTATTTGTTTATAACACCTACTTATTAACTGTCGGTATTGGAGAATCCCATTTGGCCGAGCAGATTGCCGATATCGAAGACGCGCTGCCCCCGTTTATTACCTTGGCCTACCTTCCGAGAATTGGTATGGTACGTTTGCGTTTTACAAGTGAGGGAAGGGATATGGAAGCTTTGGCAAGTATAACCAATAGCTTTAAGGAACAGGTGGCGGAACGTTTAATAGATCACGTTGTTTCGGTAGACAATCGTTCATTTGAAGAAGTTTTGGTGCAAACTTTTACGGATAGCGGTATCACACTTTCCACTGCCGAAAGCTGTACGGGCGGTTCCATTTCTGCACAGATTACAGCAGTCCCGGGTGCCAGTCAGATGTTTCAGGGCGCTGCAGTTGTTTATTCTAACCAAGCAAAGATGGATGTTTTAGGTGTTTTACCCGATACACTGACACAATATGGTGCTGTCAGCGAGTCGACTGTCAAGGAAATGGCAGAAGGGGCGAGGCGTGTATTCGGTACGGACTATGCTATCGCTACAAGTGGTATTGCCGGGCCCGGTGGAGGAACCGAAACAAAACCAGTTGGTACAGTTTGTATAGCGGTCTCGGGAAAATCCGAAACACGAACACAAACGTTCCATTTTAAAAACGATAGAGCGATCAATATTGAACGAACCGTTATCGCAGGATTAACGATGCTTTGGAATTTATTGAAATAATATTTTATTTTTGCCTCATTATAAAATATTATGTTTTGTTTAATTGAATTTGTTAGATTAAATGTTAATTTAGTAAATCATTCAATGAACTTAGGTCAATATGGGTATATATAAAGTGGTGCTTCCCAGAATGGGAGAAAGTGTTTCCGAGGCGACCATTACGAAATGGGTGAAAGCAATCGGAGATCCGATTGAGGAAGATGATCCAATTGTGGAGATAGCAACAGACAAGGTGGATTCTGACGTCCCCGCTCCGGTGACAGGAAAGTTATCCAAGATTTTTTTTGAGGAAAACCAAGTAGCACAAGTAGGCGAGATCATCGCGTGGATTGAAGTAGAGGGAGAATTGGACGAAAACGGGGGGAGCTCGACGGCAACAGATGAAGTGGAGGATGCCGTTCCTGAGCCTCAGTCAGAAATATCTCCAGATATAACAGAGCAGCATACGGCGGTAGAAGAAGCTCTTTTAGCTGTAAAGGAAGAAGAGGTTCCGACATCGGATATCCCCGGCACAGAACTATTAACGCAAGAAGCGCGTGAAAAGACGGCATTACATGCCGGTTCTCGTTTTTATTCTCCTTTAGTCAAGAATATTGCCCAAGAAGAGGGGCTTAGTCAAACAGAATTGGATAATATCCGCGGCACAGGTGCGGAGGGCAGGGTTACCAAACAGGACATTCTCGATTATATTGCAAATCGGACGAAACATCATCCGATAACCGGATCTGGATCAGCAGAGGCGCTCCCTAAAACGACGTCATCGAATCAACACATACCGACGCCTCCTTCAGAAGAAAAAAGTGCCTCGAAAGTAGCAGCACCCGGTGATGAAATTGTAGAAATGGATCGTATGCGTAGGCTTATAGCGGATCATATGGTGCATAGTGTTAAAACGTCACCACATGTGGCTTCCTTTGTAGAAGCAGACGTAACAAATTTAGTCAATTGGAGAAATAAGATAAAGGAGAGCTACAAAAGACGGGAAGGCGAAAATATTACGTTTACGCCCATTTTTATTGAAGCTATTAGTAAAGCGTTACGTGACTTTCCAATGGTTAATGTATCCGTTGACGGACATCAGATTATCAAGCGGAAGGACATCAACATCGGTATGGCAGCAGCATTGCCTTCCGGCAATTTGATTGTTCCCGTTATCAAAAATGCCGATCAGCTGAGTTTAGTGGGATTGAGTAAATCTGTCAATGATTTGGCACACCGGAGTCGGCAAAATCAGTTGAAACCCGATGATACGCAAGGAGGAACGTTTACGTTTACCAATATCGGTGCTTTTGGGAATATTATGGGGGTGCCTATTATCAATCAACCGCAGGCCGCAATCTTGGCTGTAGGTACCATTAAGAAAAAACCTGCTGTTCTGGAGACGGAACACGGAGATGTTATTGCTATTCGTCACATGATGTACCTGTCTATGTCCTATGATCACCGTGTCATTGATGGCGCGTTGGGAGGTACTTTCCTGAAACGAGTTGCGGACTATTTAGAAAACTGGGATTCAGATCGAGAGATTTAGATAACGAAAAATGGCATGTATTTCACACGCCATTTTTCGTTATCTAACATTGTTAATAGTGTCTTGTTCGCGCAATCTATCGATATTGTTCTTTTCGCTATATTCTTCCGTTTTTTCCTGAAAAGATTCCAAGATTTCCCGAATCGAGTCGGCATTTTCTGCCGTTCGTTGATAGATATCCGGCATTTTAGATTCGATTAATTTATCTCCCAACTCCATATTGTCGACTTCAATTTTGCCTATCTTTTCTAAAACAGCCTGCTGACTATTTCGTACGTCTTCCAACTCTCTGGCAATTTTTTCCATCAGATCGAATTTTTTCAACTTGTCCATATCACATTTTGTTTTAGTTCTTTATAATACAACGTATTTTTGGAGAATTTGTTTTTAACTTGTCGAACCAGCAAATGCAAATAATCTACCCAAACCGATCCATCCGTTGTCGGATAATGCTACGGTAACGAAGAAACAGCAATATAGAAGAAGTCAGCAGACCCAGAGCAAGTCCATACCACACCCCCTGCACGCCAATGTTAAAGTAGATTCCCAAAAGATATGCTGCGGGAATACCAACCACCCAATAGGCGATAAAGGTGATCAAGGTAGGAACATTGACGTCGCCCATTCCGCGGAGAACGCCCAGCCCGACAACTTGTGTGCCGTCAAACAGCTGGAACAGCCCTGCGATAATTAAAAGTTGTGAAGCAATACTGATAACCGCTTGGTCGTCGCTGATTATCCGGGGTAAATATTGGTTGAAGACAGCAAAAATAACCGCACAAATCAGCATAAATGCGATAACAAGATGATAAGACACCGTTGCAAATTTCGTCACGCGGATCATGTTCCGTTTTCCATAGCTATGGCCTGTTCTGATGGTCGCAGCCGAAGCAATACCGCTGGCCATCATGTATGTCATTGCAGCCAAGGTGATAGCAATCTGATGACTAGCCTGTTCAATAGCACCAATTTTCCCGGCAATAAGGGAAGCAGCAGCAAAGGAACCGACCTCAAATACATATTGCATGGCCATCGGGGCACCGATCTTAAAAATACTTTTGACGCGTCGCAAATCGATATGAAAGAAAGAGAAAGATGCTATGTATGTGCGAAAACGTTCAGATCGGAGGACATAGACGGACATGGCAAACAACATCAAAACGCGATCTACCAGCGTCGCATAGCCTACGCCCACAATTCCCATCGCCGGGATGCCGAACATTCCTTTGGCCAGAACCACGGAGAGGATAATATTCAATACATTGCCCCAAATTGTGATATTCATCGCCTGACGGGTGAACCCCAGCCCCTCCGCAAACTGCTTGAATGCATTAAACGCCATTAGTGGAATAATCGAAAGCATCAACACCAATAAATAAGGTTTTGCGGCTTCGACCACACGTGGGTCTTGATCAAGGTGCTCCAAAGCATAGGTAGCGCCAAATTGAATGATAAAAAACAACACGAAAGCGGTCATTATATTCAACCAAAAACTGCTGGATAATAATATTCCACAAGACGTTTCGTCCTTTTGTCCGTGTGCTTGTGCGATAAGGGGCGTAAGGCCATAAGAGATACCGAGGCCAATAACCATGACAACAATAAATACAGAATGTACGAGAGATACCGCTGCCAAAGGTATCGTTCCCACAAATTTACCGACGACTATGGTATCTGCTGTCTGTACCAATGTATGCCCTAGTTGAGAAACAATAATAGGGCCTGCAAGCGCAAAGGTGCTCCAGTAGAAGTGCTTGTTTTGTTTGTAGTAATGATGTAACATAGTGTTTCGCGTGTGCAAAGATAATCGTTTTTGTTACTAAATAATTACATCAAAATTTGGAGAGAACATAAATTTACACTTACCTTTATCTTTCGATAAAAAGTTAAAGAGAAGGATAAAATGATTTTAGGATTCTTGAATATCGGTACACAGGAGATGGTGCTTATTGTCATCGTCATTCTGCTATTGTTCGGCGGGAAGAAATTACCGGAATTGGCGAGAGGGTTGGGACGCGGAATCCGCGAATTTAAAGACGCATCGGATGGCATAAAGCGGGAAATTTCCGATCAGATAAATAATTTTGAAAAAGATTTAGATGTTACGGTAGAGGATACACCTGCGACCAAAACCAAATCCCAGACAATCTCGGAAGAGATTAAACAGGAACAAAAAGAAGACAAAGATGCTGTTGACGTGGAAGAGGATGCGAAGAAAGAGTTTCCGAAGTTTACGACACCGGAACACACAGTACAACACCATCCCGGTGAGCAGCCATCTTCAGGCGATGAACATTACACCTATGGGTATAATGATCATTTTGCACAGGAAGAGGGCAGCACGGACACGCCGGAAGGAGAGGCAGCACAAACCAATACATCGGCTTCCGATACGGAGCAGCCTAAAAACGTTTAAATTTATTTATCGTATAATACTATTCTAAAAGCTGTTGGTAAATTCCTACAGCTTTCTTTTTTACTTTACTTAAAATATGGCATACGAAATTATTATTTCGCAAGAACTGGGGGTAAATAGTCGTCAGGTATCTACGACCATCAGCTTATTGGACGAAGGTGCGACCGTTCCGTTCATTGCTCGTTATCGTAAGGAGATGACCGGGAGTTTGGATGAAGTGCAAATTACAACTATCCGTGACCGCGTGCAGCAGCTACGTGATTTAGACAAACGCCGGGACGCCGTACTGAAATCTATTACAGATCAAGGGAAATTAACGTCCGAGCTGAAACAACAGATTCAAGAAGCGGAGACGATGGCTATTCTCGAAGATATTTATCTGCCATTCAAACCAAAACGTAAAACCCGTGCATCCGTAGCGAGAGAAAAAGGACTACAGCCGTTGGCTGACAGGCTGCTTCTACAGGAGAAAGCAGATTTATCGGTATTGGTCGCTGCTTTTGTCGATTCGGAGAAGGGGGTGGCATCGGAAGAAGAGGCCTTGGCGGGTGCCCGCGATATTATCGCGGAACAGATTGCCGAAGATGCCGAGGTTCGGGCGAGAACCCGGAAGATATTTTTGGATAAAGGACAGTTTGTTTCGCGTGTCGTTCCAGGAAAAGAAGAGGAAGCGTTGAAGTACAAAGATTACTTTGAGTGGTCGGAACCACTTCAAGATGCGCCATCTCACCGTGTGTTGGCCATGCGCCGTGGCGAGAAAGAGGAAATGCTCTATCTTGACATTGCCGTAGACGAGGAAGTGGTGCTTTCAGCTATGGAGAAAATCTATATAAAAGCCCATAATGATGTTGCCGCGCAAGTACGGCTCGCCTTACAAGATAGCTATAAAAGACTGTTGAAGCCGTCCATGGAAACCGAGGTGCGGGTATTGACTCGTCAAAAAGCAGATGAGGAAGCTATCCGGGTGTTTGCAGATAATGTCCGTCAATTACTGCTGGCGGCACCTTTGGGACAAAAGCGATTATTGGCGATTGATCCGGGATTCCGTACCGGATGTAAAACGGTGGTATTGGACGCCCAGGGCGCACTATTGGAAAATACGACGATCTTTCCGCACAATGGCGCAGGAGGTTTAGCGGAAGCTGCAAAAATGGTAGAATTGTTGGTGAAACGCTACGATGTGGAAGCGATCGCTGTTGGTAATGGTACTGCCGGTCGCGAGACAGAAGAATTTGTTCGCAAGTTGGAATTAAAAGATGTTACAGTCGTCATGGTGAATGAATCTGGCGCATCGATTTATTCCGCTTCGGAAGTAGCCCGCGAAGAGTTTCCGGATTACGATGTCACGGTTCGCGGAGCCGTGTCTATTGGTCGACGATTAATGGATCCGTTAGCGGAACTGGTGAAGATTGACCCTAAATCTATAGGGGTGGGCCAGTACCAGCACGATGTCGATCAAAACAAATTGCAAAGCTCCTTGGATGATACGGTCATTTCCTGTGTGAACGCTGTAGGTGTGGAGTTGAATACCGCATCTAAACAGATTTTAGCATATGTCTCCGGACTTGGACCCTCCCTTGCGCAGCAAATCGTGAATTATCGTGTAGCGAACGGGCCATTCAAATCACGTAAGGAACTGAAAAAGGTTCCGCGTTTGGGAGATAAAGCCTTTGAACAGGCAGCAGGTTTCCTTCGTATCCGTCATGGCGAACATCCGTTGGATGGTTCCGCTGTACATCCTGAGCGGTACGCGCTGGTAGAGCAAATGGCAAAAGATCTCGGGGCCAATGTACGGGATTTGCTAACAGATGAGGCGTTGCGCAAACAGATTGATCTAAAAAGATATGTTTCGGACGAAGTGGGGCTTCCGACGCTAAACGACATTATAGCAGAGTTGTCTAAACCCGGGCGTGACCCACGTGAACAATTCGAAGAGTTTAAGTTTACAGATGGTGTGAACAGCGTTAGCGATTTGCGTATTGGTATGAAATTACCGGGCATCGTTACGAATATCACCAATTTTGGAGCATTTGTGGATGTTGGTGTCCATCAAGATGGTTTAGTGCACCTAAGCCAACTTGCCAATCGCTTCGTAGCTGATCCCAATGAGGTTGTTAAGGTGCAGCAGCGTGTTATGGTGACGGTAACTGAAATCGATGAAAGACGAAAGCGCATTGGCTTGTCGATGAAATCCGATGAAAAACCGGCAACGCAACGCAAGCGCCATGATCACCAAAAAAGAGCGAAAACACCCGAAACCGATATGGCGAGTAAATTAGCCGCATTGGCAAGTAAGTTTAAATCATAACATAGAAGGGCAGACAGGAGTGTCTGCCCTTTGTTGCTAATATCCGGGGTTCTGCTCTAGGATATCCGGACGGAGATTGATTTGCGCTGTAGGAATTGGATAAACAAACTGGTTTTCGTTTGTTAACGTTTCATACTTTTCCGTCGCCAATCCTGTTCGGCAGAAATCAAACCATGTCTCGCCTTCGAAGAGAAGTTCCCGTTCCTTTTCCTCCTGTACAAACTTGACGAAACGATCTACCGAAGTAAAATCGCCCTTATTTCTTGGTACGCCCGCGCGGGTCAATACGCGCTGAAGTGAATGGAATGCGGCATCGCTTACACTATTGTTAACCCTCGCTTCGGCTTCTGCATGAATGAGTAAAATTTCTGCCAGACGGATGATGGGCAGGTTCTGAGTGGGTGGGGTCGCATTAGGAAATTTTCCCATATAGTAACGATCATTTGATCCCTGAAAAATGGAGAAATCTTGTCTTTTATCGCCGGTTTCAAATAGTTCTCGGATAGACTCGTCTTTTACATAGAAAAGCATACTGGCATTATCATTACTTACCGATGCCAGGGTATTGGTTGTTTGATCATCAAATTGCAATTCAAAAATAGATTCGGCTGAATTTTCGGAAGCCCAAATACTGCCGAAATCGTCTGCCAATTGAAAGTTCTCAGCATTAACTATTTCCGCGGCTGTACTTGCAGCTAAGGCATAATCGTTTGTAATAGATGCTTGGTAAAGATAAACCTTAGCTAATAAAGCTTGTGCCGCGGCCTTTGTCGCTCTACCTTTGGTTGCTTCGGTAGTTTCGTGTGTATCAGGAAGTTCTGTGACGCTTTCGGCAAGATCTTTTACCAGTTGCTCATAAATGGCAGAAGGTTCAGACTGCGGAATAGCTACATCTTCGTCTTCCGTAGTCGCTGTCAATTTTAAGGGCACACGACCAAAAGCGCGTACTAAGAAGAAATAGTTCAAAGCACGAACAAATTTAGCTTCGCCGATAAATTGTGCTCTCTTTTCGTCGGAAATGGTGTTTTCGGGCATTTCAGCTACGCGAGCGATGATGTTATTGGCCGCATTGATAGTAGCGTATACTCCTTGCCATACATTCGCGATCCACGGGTTGGTTGCGGTAACCTCGTGTGTTTTGAAATTTTCGTATTCGGGAAATATCGCGGCATGGGAAACATGGCCCGCTGAAAACTCGGGTACAATAACCATCGTCTGTCCATAGGTAAACGAGCTGGTCATGGTGCGGTACATCCCTATTGCAGCGGAATTAGCATTGGTTTCTGAATGGAAATAATCGTCTTGAGTGACTTGCGCAAGTGGCTCCCGATCAAGAAAACTTTCGCAGGATGTAAAACTAGAAAGCAGTAAAGCGGATAAGAATAATTTATGTATCGTGTTCATAAGTATATTTCATTTAATAGATCAGAAAGATAAATTGACGCCGGCAGTAAATATGCGTGGCTGCGGATAACTTCCATAGTCATATCCGTAGATAAGACCAGTGTTGGCTCCGCCATGGCTGGAGCTTACTTCCGGGTCGAAACCGCGGTATTTGGTGAATACATACGCGTTTTGCACAGTGACGTATGCCCGAAGTCTGTCTACCTTCATCCGTTCTGTCACCGCTTGGGGAAGCGTATAACCTAGGGTGATGTTACGTATACGGAAAAAAGAACCGTCCTGCACAAACCGATCGGAGATGGCACCGTTATCGAAACTACCCGGGCTCGGACGAGGCATGTCAGTAATATCACCCGGTTGACGCCAGCGATCTACCCAATCAATGAAAGCATTTGAACTGGCATTATAGCCCTCCAGTCCCGAAGCTAACGTATAGTTGAACATCTCATTGCCGTAACTAAATTGCCCCATCACGCTAAAATCGAAGTTTTTATACTGGAAGGTGTTCGTGATACCCCCGAAGAAGTCCGGGTGCGGATTGCCGATGATCTGTCTGTCTTGATCACTCGTAGGTGTCGTCGGTTGACCGTCTTGTCCCATGTAGTCGATCATACCGGTCTGGGGATTAACACCAATCATTTTCCATCCATAAAAAGAACCTAAGGGTAATCCCGCCATAGCGATATTCAGATTGCCTACTCCTCCTAAAATTTGGTCGACTCCGTCGGGTAGCGCCAAAACTTTGTTGCGGTTGAATGTCATGTTTAAAGACGTGGTCCATTTAAAATCGCCGACCAAGTTGCGCGTAGTCAGCTCAAATTCGAACCCTTTGTTTTCAATGTCGCCGGAGTTAGTAAATCGGTTTATGTAGCCAGAGTTGGTCAGAATAGGCACACCAATAAGAAGGTCCGAAGTTTTCTTATGGTAATAGTCTGCTAAAAATATAATTCGGTCATCAAATAATCCAACGTCAATTCCGACGTCGGTCTGCGCCGTTGTTTCCCATTTTAAGTTTCTGTCGCCTAGAACCGATGGAATAAAACCTGGCATCCCCAAGTAATTGTTTCCACCCGCGTAAAGGGAATAGCTGGCATAATTGCCGATATTTTGATTACCGGTAATACCCCAACTAGCCCGCAGTTTCAAATCACTAATAACGGGAAGATTTTGTATAAAGTCTTCCTCCGATAGACGCCATGCCGCGGCAAGAGAAGGAAATGTCGCCCATCGGTTATCCCTACCAAAACGGGATGATCCATCCGTACGCAAATTGGCTGTTAAGATATATTTCTTTTTATAATTATAATTTACACGCGTAAAAGCGGAGGCGATAGCCCACTCTTCGGGATACGCATCTGCCCGTGTGATAACACCACCTGCATTGATATGCTCGATATCATTGGAGGGAAAGTTGGAACGTTGTCCATGGACAAATTCCAGTCGGGATTCCTGCACAGAGAATCCACCCAACGCATTGAGTTGGTGGTCGCCAAATAGCTTGTCAAATGTCAACGTTGTTTCGTTGATCCAAAGCTGGTCGCGTGTATTGCGACGTGCACCGATACCCCCCTGACTTGCAAAGGAGCGGATGCCATTCGGGGGCATAAAAAATGTCTCGTCGATAAAACTGATGTCGGTTCCAAAACTTGTTTTCAATGTTAATGACGGGACAAATTGGTATTCCGCACTTGCATTTGCCAACACGCGCCAGGTCTGCGCATTGTTTACCGGTAAATTGAGCATAGCTATGGGATTTTCCCGTGACAGGCTGACTTGGTCATACGCGTAATCTCCATTATTGTCGTACACGGGTATATTGGGAGGAGAGAAAATACCTGTTTTCGTTGGACCTTCCTTTGAATTTTCTTCCTGTATGCGATCATTTTCCGCACGTGTCACATTAATCGCCGTTGCAAACCTTAGTTTTTCATTGTGTTGGTGGTTAAGGTTTATGCGACCGCTGATTCTGTTGAAATCAGAGTTGAGCATGATTCCCCCTTGTCGCATATAGCCCAATGAGGTGTAATATTGTGTGTTTTCACTGCCCCCACTAGCAGAAAGTTCATAGCTTCTCGTGCCGGCTTTCCGGAACATGGCATCTTGCCAATCCGTGTTGATATCGGGATTAGCTAAAATTTGGCCGGGCATAGTAGATGTAGGGTCGTCCTGTTCTCTAAAAAAATAATAATCCCGCATGTAGTCCTGGTATTGAGCTGTATTCATCATCTCATACTTGCGTTCGGATGGCATCTCCGAATACCCCTCATACATATTAAAATGAAAATTGCTTGTTCCGGCTTCACCTTTTTTTGTGGTGATAAGGACGACACCATTAGCTGCTCTTGCGCCGTAAATTGACGAAGATGCGGCATCTTTCAATACCTCGATAGACTGTACATCGGAAGGATTTAATGAAGAAAGAACGTTGATACCCTGTGTACCTCCACCAAAATTGAAATCTGAACCACCTGTAAAGTTCGTTGTACTGTTTACCGGAATACCATCTACAACGTACAGCGGATCGGAGCTAGCGTTTATCGAAGTGGTACCCCGTACTCGGATGTTAAGCCCGCCCCCTGGCGAACCGGATTTCTGTGTCACATGTACGCCGCCGGCTTTTCCTTGGATAGCTTGCGGAATACTGGGAAGTACTTCGTTTTCGATTTCATCAGCTCCTATACTGGACACCGAACTGGCTAAGGTAGCGCGCTCCATCGTGCCATAACCGACGGCGACCACTTGTACAGATTCAATAGTCTTTGATTCTTCACGCAGCAGCACATCTATTTTTTCTCTGTTGTTTAGCGGTTCCTCATATTCCTTATAACCAACAACACTAAACACCAGTATATCGCCGGTATTGGCTGGGATGCTAAACCGACCTTGTTCATCCGTAGCTGCGGAAGTCGGTTGTCCTTTTACTGATACCGTAACACCTGCTATTGGTCCATTTTTGTCGCTTACCGTACCTTGAACGACGTTTTGTGGATTCGCAGTAGAATCAGTTGATGTCATGGGTGTTGTCGGAGAAACCGGGGATGTCAGCTGTGCGGTAGTAGTATCCGTAACGGTCGTATCTGTAACGGTGGCATCCGCAGTGCGGGATACGGAATCCATTGCAGCCGATGAATCCGCTTCCGCTATTTTTAATATAACATGTATCTCACTTCGGTTATTCACAGGTTCCTCGTGCCGAGCAAAATCTGTTTTATTAAAAATCAAAGTGGCATCTGGTTTTGTCTCTAGTGTAAATAGACCTTGCTCGTCAGATACGGTATTGATGGTTTCTCCTTTTACGGAAACGATACTGCCTGGGAGGGCTTGGTTGCGCTCGTCTTTGACGGAACCTTGGACGGTGATCATGGAGTCTTGCAAGTTAAAAACCGCTTCGGAAAACAAATTAGGATTATCGATTTTTTTTTTTGAAGAGAGTAGAGCATCGTTTGAAGTGAAGGCCCAATAGGGACTAAACAATAATAAGGGAATGGCATACAGGATGTGTTTCATATAAAGTATCTATTTACGTTTATTTCTGTCTCTTTGGTATAACACGCAACTAGTTTTAAAAGTTTATGATTTATAATATTTTTGTTACAATTTAGAATAGTAACGTCATTTTAGACAGAAATAGTATTAGTTTTAGATGAAATATGTAACTTGTCTATAGTATGTGATTGTGTATTTGTAAGTAAAACAACTATGACCTACAGTGAATTTATATCTTCGATCGGGAACAGAGATGGCGTTCCGGATAAATTAAACGTCCATTTACAGGCACTTTGGTATGACGCAAAAGGAGATTGGAAAATTGCGCATGATTTGATTGATCATTTGGAGGACGTCACCTCCGCGCATGTACATGCTTATCTACATCGTGTGGAAGGGGATCTATGGAATGCCCGTTATTGGTACAACCAAGCTAAACAACCCGAATATAAAGGTAGTCTGAAGGAAGAGTGGGAGCAGCTAGTGAAAATGTTATTATAATATTTATTCATCTTCGCGCTTTTTACGTTCATTCCACAGCCATAATTTTCTCCAAAATTCGGATAACGAATTGAATTCTTGTCGGTAAACGACACCTACCGCACTGATGTAGTCGCTATAGGGTGTAAATAAGAAATTTCGGGTGTTAAGCCTATTGTATGCTCTTAATACGAGGTTTCCGTCCTGGCGTAAGCGGAATGTTACCTCCGCATCGGTGGCTATCTGGTCTGAGAAGAGTGTGAGGTCATTGAGCTGGCTTTGACTGCGATCGGTAACCCCTCCCGTAAATACCAGACGGTCATCGAAAAAACGTAGAGAAGCAGAAGCATCGTTAAACGACCGTATATTGAGATCCAGAAAGTTCATGTTGAGCGAGTGGGAGATGATGCTGTTCAGCTGATTGAACGCAATCTCGGTTCCGGCCGATAACAATGTATTGTTCACTTCTCGTCCAAACTCTTGTGTCGATGCCGGCGTGAAGCTTCTACGAACAATAAGACTGATGGCTTGTTGATTGACGTTGTTGATGTCACTCAAATAGCCCTGAAGCTCATCTTTAATATACGGTGTCTGTGGGAAATTAAGATCGAACGAAACGTCTGGCTGTGATAAAGTGCCTTTTAGTATCATGTCGGCTTGCGCCAAGATGCGGTCATTGTTTTCGGCTCGACCAGCCGCATTATATAAAGGTGCAATCGACGTCCGTTGCTGATAGGTTGCGCTCAGATTGATGATTGCTTCTGCTGGATTGCCTGCCCATCGAATGGTTCCGCCTTCTTTTAGATCAAAGAACTTGTTAAAAAAATCTTGGGCGGTAAAATGGAATTTTCCGGAAATGATATGGTAATCACCAAACATCTCAAAGTCACCCAAACTCGATATACGTAGCGAAATATCGCCCGTGCCAACGCCTGTTAAGGAACCAATGTTGTTTTCCAAATTAATTTCAGCATCCGGTGTAACCGTAATATTCATATTCATGGTTAAACCCTGAAAAAGCCGTTTAGAGATAGGTGTTTCCTGTTCAGCGGAATTCGGATTGACAAAATAGATGAAGTCGTTATCGCTTACTTTCAACGACGTATTAAAAGGAAGGGTAATAACGGTATTGGGATCTGGACGTGCGTCAATATCCATGACCATCGCGCTGGTTGGACCGTTAAAACGGAAAGTACCTGAGGCGTAGGCCGTGCCGAAAAACAGTTCATTATCTTTTCGGGCCGTATTTAGGATCTGGAAGTTATCCGCTGTTACATCGATGGTCAATGTTGGGTCACGCAGCATATTGAGATTGATTTCTCCGTTTGCGCTCGCGGTGGCATTTCGAATATCATTTAATAACAAATTGTCTAAAATGATTGTATTCTGTTGGATGACGGAATGTTGATCGGAAATATGGTATCTAGTTTGTAAATAGTTAACAAGAAATGACGCGTCCTTGATATGGGTTGTTCCACTGATTTTTGGTTGCCGGATCGTACCGTTTATCGTCACCTCGCCACTCATGGTTCCATATAAATTGGAAACAAGTGTCCGTAGGAAAGGTTGCACAATACCAAGGTCTATATTTTTGACGGCTCCTTTTAGATGTAGCGCTTCATCTTCGGAATTAACGTCATATGAACCACTAACCGTAATGCCGTCGCCGTCTACATCCAATAATTGGGAACGGAGTTGTATGAGCCCGGTCTGCGGATCAAAATTAGCATTCACCTGTAGATTCCCTATAGGGAGGTCGTTGTAAATAATTGGGGTAGTTGAAATGTTTGCGGACAGCGTCGGTGAGCCAAAAACCGAATAGATTTGCATCTCCCCACTTAGGTGTCCAATTAAGTCAATGCCTAACGGCCGCGTAATTCCCGATAATGAGGCCAAGCTAAAGTCTTTAAATGCAATATCAAGCTTGTCGTCTTCATTGGAAAGGATCCCATTTAGAGTTACCTCTTGACGGTCTTTAGCAATACGCATGTTGTTTAGATAAAACTTGCCTTTGGAGACACGGAGATCTGCGTCTTTATTTATCGCCCATGATTCGTTGTTTAAAATAATTTCCGACTGCTCAAAACGGATATTGGCCGGTTGATTATGGGCGAAATGTATATTACCATTTAATTTAAGATAGTTTGGACGGTTTGATTCCGAAAGAGAGACATGAAAGGTCAAGCTGTCATTTGCCAATACGTTGTTGATGGCAATTTGGTCCACGTAGGCAGAGTCAGAGAAACTAAAGCGGTCGGCCGTTACATCTAAAGAAAACGCTTGGTTGTCGGCTTTTTCCGTAAGGGAGAGATTGGTGATTTTCATGCCCTTGTAGGAAACTACGGGACTAAAAGCGTCAAAGTTTGCGGTATAGTTATCGGATGAAAAATTTGCTGTTAAATGCGCACCATTTTCCAGTTCCAAGTCGGGGTCGAATAATGCGGATATGGGAGCAAAGGTTTTCACGTTGATATGTAGATCGAAGTTTTGAGGATTATAAGGTCGGCTTTCGAGATTGATTGCAGGAGCATACCGCATAGCAAGAGAGCGAAAATAGGCACCTATACTGGATAAATCGATTTGCCCCGACATCACGCCATCGACGACATCGGATTTAAGGGTCAACTTTTTAGATTGCTCGTCTCCTTCTGATTCAAAATCTAAATAGTTCATCATAAAATCGCCTCTTGTTGTGCTAAACTGTAGATGGTCAGCGGTAATATGACCATTTAAAGAATTCAACGAGTTTCCATGTAGCCTTGTCTGGATATTGGATTGACTAACGACGATACTATCTCTAGAATAGAGGTGCAATCTTTTTAGGTCTAGGTGCGCTATCGTAGAATTAAATTCGTACATCGGGATGGAATCTTGCCAATTAACCTCCCCGTTAAAGGCCAAAACAGCGTTTCGATCATCAATCTCGCCATGTGCAAATAAAATACCGTCCAGTATCTCGCCTTCAAATTCCACGTGTCGATAAGGGTAATTTTTGAATTGAAGATCGGACAAATGACCGTGTGTGGTTAAATGTAATGATTTTGCATCTGTTCCTTTACCATCATATTGAAGGTCGAATCCCGTCGCCCCGATTTCTTTGGAACGTATGAACGTTCCTAAGTCAAAGGAAGTTGCTGTGACGGTACCAGTATATTGCAATGTGGGTTTTATGACGACGGTACTTTCGGTAGAAAGTGCGCCTAGGGCTGTTGTGGCCCTTCCATTGACATCAAATAGATAATAATATCCGCTAAGTATGCCTTGATATCCCACCGTTTCCAAAAGGTGAAGTTGGTCCGGTAAAGAAAATGAAGATTGATTGGATAGTGCGGATACCAGCTCCTCGGCATCTTTTGCTGAGGTTTGAAAATTTGCCAAGGCAAATCGAAATCTCGTTTGCTCAATATTGGGTAAACCATCGATGGTAAAGTCCCCTTGCAAACTGGTTTGCATCCCTGTCTTTAAGTGCACGTCGCGTGCCTTTAGGTGTTCGACTGTTCCAGATACCGATGCTTGAACCACATCTGTCGTGAATCGAACATTTTCCATATCAGGTGCGAAAAATTCAATATCGCGCGAATCCACGAATGCATCATTGAGTGCGCCTTCAATGCTTACTTTTTTGATGAAATCCGAGAAGTCTGCAAAACTATCGTAATAGAAAGCGAGGTAGTCGCCTACTTTGGAGCGATTGGTGTGCAACACGAGATCGATAAATTCCATTTTCGTGTTGGATATATAAGATTGCGCGCTGAATTCTTGGAGGTACAATCCACTTTTTTCTTTGAATGTAAAATCCTGAACATCTGCTTGTATGGTTGTATCTGTATAACGGATGGTTCTAAAGTCACCCGAAATATCCGTTAAATCCAGATTACTAAAATCAACACCGCGGTTATGGTGATTAAAACGATGATCGGTTAGTTTAAAATGGTTGCCGTGCAGGGTGACCCGTTGCAAATCCAATTGCATTTTGGTTGATTTCGAAATTTGGTCCTCCCTCTTTGGTGAGAAATAATTAATCAGGAAACTAACATTAGTGCTGTCCTTATATATTTCGTAGTTAATAAAGGCGCTGTCCAATGTGATATGTTGAATCCCGATCTGCTTGTTCCATAATTTTACCAGGGAAATGCGGGCAGTTGCACTTTTGGCTGATAACAAGGTTTTACCATTACGATCGTTGATGAAAAAATTATGCAGCTCCAACGAGCGAAAGGGTGTGAAATACACGCTTTCTAACGAAATGTCCGTTTGAAGCTCTTCACTTAAGTAGTTTGCGACCTTTTTCGTAACGTAAGTTTGTATAGCAGGATAGCGTAATAAGAAAATAGCCAATACCGTTAGCAACATGATGCTAAGCAAGGTAATCGCCGTTATTTTAAGTATTTTTTTGATATTTTTGTGTTCTATTTAAATATTCTACAATGGCTGTTATCCTCGGTATCGAGTCTTCCTGTGATGAAACTTCCGCCGCTATCTGTATAGACGGTGAAATTAAATCAAATATTATTGCTGGTCAAGCAATTCATGCAAAATATGGAGGTGTGGTACCCGAATTAGCATCACGTGCACATCAACTACATATCATCCCGACGGTGGATGAAGCCATTCAACAGGCAAAAATACATAAAAATGATGTGGATGCGGTAGCTTTTACACGAGGCCCCGGACTTTTAGGGTCACTTTTAGTCGGGACGTCTTTCGCTAAATCGTTTGCGCTGGCTCGTCAGATTCCACTGATTGAAGTCAATCACATGCAAGCACATATCCTTGCTCATTTTATAGAGGAACCGAAACCCAGTTTTCCCTTTCTTTGTCTTACCGTATCAGGCGGACATACGCAGATTGTCTTGGTGAAAAACTATTTTGAAATGGAGCTCCTTGGGCAGACGCTCGATGATGCAGCCGGAGAAGCCTTCGACAAAACAGCTAAAATATTGAACTTACCGTATCCCGGAGGACCGTTAATCGATAAATATGCACAGGAGGGAAATCCAGACGCATATAAATTGCCCGAACCGCAGATTTCCGGATTGAATTTCAGTTTTTCAGGTCTCAAAACCGCCATTTTATATATGGTACAGGCCGAAGAAAAGAAGAATTCCAATTTTTTAATGGAAAATATAACTGATGTATGTGCTTCAGTACAACAGCGTATCGTTTCGATTTTATTGAATAAGCTAAAGAAAGCAACGAAACAAACTGGCGTACGGGATATAGCGATTGCAGGAGGGGTATCTGCCAATTCAGGGCTTCGTCAAGGCTTGTTAGCCATGGGAAAACAACACCATTGGAACGTATTCATTCCCAAATTTGAATACTGTACTGACAACGCCGCTATGATTGCTATCGCGGGATATCATAAATATCTGCGCAAAGAATTTGTCGGTCAAGATATCGCACCTTTGGCACGGATGCATGTTTAGCGTTACAAAATAAATTATGGAATTTTTTATTTGTTGTCATCCTAAAAGAAAAGATGTAAACCTTAACACTTTTCGTTATGTGGAACAACAAATTAGATATTTATGAGAAAGAATGGCTGGACGTTGTTTTTTCTTCCCGGAACCAAGCGTATGGTGCGTACGAATTAAGACGCTATGCTGCGACAGCTACGAATAAGGCATTGTTTACAGTTATGCTCGCTGTTGCCTTACTGGTAGGTGGAAAATATGCTTACGACCGAATGCCAGGTAATACCTCGGCTCCAATGATTGAAAACCATACGCCCGTCACAATTGAACAATTGGCAATTCCCGAAACGCCGAAAGAAGAGGAAGTGATTCTTCCTGCAGAACAACCTATCCAAAAGATTGCACAAGACCCACCTGCGCAGGAACTGATCCGTTTTGTAGAACCTGTCGTAACAGATCGTAATAGAGCCGTCGAAGATGTGGCTTCGCAAGATGATCTAAAAGATAAGGTCAGTGCCCGACTTACGCTTAAACCAGTAAACGGTGGTTCTTTTGTTGCAAAAGGAGAATTTGGTCCGACAAAAGAACTAGGAAACATCACCGGAACAGCTACAGGTGATCCTGATGGTGGCGCGTTAAATAATGGGGAGCCCTTTGTGTCGGTGCAGGTGATGCCAGAACCCATGGGCGGTATGGCTGCATTTGTCAATTGGGTAGGAAAGAACTACACATATCCCGATAGAGCGTTGGAACAAGGGATTAAAGGGAGTGTAATCGCGACGTTTGTCGTGGAAACAGATGGCTCTCTAACGGATATTACGATTTTGAGGGATATCGGTTTCGGTACAGGAGATGAGGCTATCCGCGTGTTGAAAAAAGCAGCAAAATGGAAACCGGGCGTTCAAAATGGACGCCATGTTCGGGTAAAATATACATTACCTATTAAATTGAGTACGTTCTAACGATACATAAGGTGCTGTTTTTATCTGATATGCTGCAGGTCGTGAAAAATACTTAAATCTCGCTGCTCGTAATTTGTGGTATTTTTATTGCTAGTACTTTGGGATCGTGTCAATATCATGCTACTAAAAATTAATAAAAATATGAGCGTAAAGAAAAAAGACAATTCAAGATGGTTACACGTTGCTATCTCTTGGGGAGCTAGTATCGTTATTGTTGGTGTTCTGTTTAAAATACTTTATATAGGAGGCTCGTTTGCCAACTATATGATCGGTATTGGTTTGGCAGTGGAAGCCTTTCTGTTTTTCTTGATGGGGTTCAATCCACCTCCAAAAGAGCCCGCATGGGAGAGGGTATATCCTGAGTTGGATGAGAATTACGCTGGAGAGTTGCCGCAACGGTCTTTTGCTGAGAAAAATCAAGTGGCGGGACCGTCAGCTACAGCTACATTAGATAAAATGTTTGCCGACGCGAAGATAGAGCCTGTTATGATTGAAAATCTAGGAAGAGGCCTGCGTGATTTCAGTGATAAAGTTTCGGCTATCAACCAAATATCAGATGTGTCGTTCGCAGCAAATGAGTTTACGGAAAAGTTAAAGCATGCGAGTTCAAAATTTGATAATCTCAGCATAGCTTTTGACAAAGCATCGGCTAATCTCGTAGCCATGTCCAATAGTAATATGGATACCGCCGGTTATCACCAGCAGGTACAGAATCTCACAAACAACCTGAAATCGTTGAACGAGATGTACGAGCGGGAATTACGTGATTCGGCATCCCATCTGCAATCCATGAATCAATTCTATGAAAGCTTAAGTTATACGATGAAAAACTTCAATGAATCCCTAGATGACTCGAAGGTATTTAAGGAAGAAGTGAACAAGTTGGCTAAGAACCTGGCTGCTTTGAATACCGTGTATGGCGGTATGTTGACGGCGATGAATCAGCCACGTGTGTAGGGTAATCATTTTATAACAAAAAAGGAAAAGAATGGCTTACGGAAGAGAGACTCCAAGGCAACGCATGATCAATATTTTATATTTGGTATTGCTAGCCTTACTCGCATTAAATGTACCAAACTCGATATTAGATGCTTTTAAGAACATCAACGACAGTCTGGAAGCTTCTAAAACGAATGTCGACAATTCTGTCGAACAGCTGTTTGCTGCATTTGAGAGTACAAAACTAAAAGAAGAACCGGAACGGGCGAAACCGATCTATGAACAAGCTAAACAGGCTCGTGCTGTTGTCGATGAACTGGATCAATACATTTATGAATTGAAACATGAGTTCGAGAAACAAGGTGGCGGATACGACGACGATACAGGTGACCTAGTTCGTCGCGAAAACGCCGATATAGCACCTCATCTCATGATTAATGGTAAAAGAGGGGCAGCGTTAAAGGAGAAGATAAATAGTACCCGTGAAAAACTATTGTCGCTATTGAATGAAGATGACCGAAAATCTGTTTCGTTTTCTTTGGAAGCACAAGATCCAGAAAAGGCTGTGAATGGCAAAAGGAAATGGGAAGAAGTTAACTTTGGAAGTGGAACACCCTTGACAGCTGCCATGACCACACTAACCAAAATACAAGTTGATGCGCAGAATGCGGAATCGGACGTCGTGAAGCTTATTTTGGGCAAAATGGATCAAGCGGTTGTGAATTTAGACAAGTTCGCAGCAGTAGCGGTTGCACCAACATCCTATTTGATTCAAGGACAGCCTTACACTGCGGAGGTTTTTCTAACGGCGTCTGATTCCAAATCACAACCAACCATTACGGTCAATGGAGCACCATTGAACGTCGTGGACGGAAAGGGCGTGTATACTGTTCCGACGAATCGGGAAGGTGTTTTTAAGTGGTCTGGGGTGATTAACGTTAAACAGACGGACGGAACCGTAAAAGAATATCACACACCCGAACAAACCTATCAAGTTGCCAGACCTTCAGCTGTTGTCTCACCGGATAAAATGAATGTGCTTTATATCGGTGTCAACAACCCGCTGTCTGTCTCTGCTCCTGGTACACCGACGGATAAAATTCGGGTAAGCCTGAATGGTGGCGGTGGTAGGCTTTCCGGTTCTGGTGGCAAATATAATGCTACGGTTAGTTCGCCTGGTACAGCAACGGTTTCTGTTTCGGCGGAAGTAGCGCCAGGCAAAGTGCAAACGTTGAGCACTACGGAATTTAGAGTAAAAAGAATACCAGACCCGATTGCTAAGTTCGGAGGAAAAACCGGAGGAAATATGGCAACGGTGGCGCTGAAGGCTCAAAACGCTGTGTTTGCAACGTTGGATAACTTTGATTTTGATGCTAAATTTAAGGTCACTAAATTCAGTATGATCATCGCCAAACCAAGGGCAGATGCTATCGTCCTTTCTACGAATGGGGGAACGTTAAGCTCCAGTATGAAAACAGCGCTCAACGGAATTGTTCCAGGCACCAGAGTGATATTTGATAATATTATCGCGGTGGGACCTGACGGATCGCCAAGACAATTGAATGCTGTTGCATTAACAGCGAACTAGTAGGGAATTACAGTTAATAAAAAATGCCACTCGAACATGAGTGGCATTTTTTTTTCGTTATATTAGTATAATACTAACGCTTACTCTAGTTCTTCCGTTTCTTCTATTGGTTGTTGTTCTGTACTTTGATTTTCTTCTTGCACTTCGGTTTCCGTTCCATTTGCTTCCATGGCTTCTTGAGATGTTGTGGTTGTTGTGCCAGAGGAATTGCTGGTAGACGGTGTGTTATTTTGTCGCTGCACCGGCGGTTGGTAATTTTCAAGTTCTTCGGCGTTAACGCCTTTTGGAGTGGACCAAAGTTTTTCTTTATACGCTTCCAATTTGTCTTCGATCTGTTGGGCTTCTTGCAACTGCTGTAGTGCGTTTTCCGCATATTGTGCATCTTGGCGCATAGCGCTAGGCGATGATTCACGGATAATGGTGCTGGCAAACTTGCGTTGAACAAACAAGTCGTCCATGCTCATATCATAAAGACCTCTATCTGGGTCGGAGACATCCACCTTAACAAGCGTATAGCGCAATTGCGGGAAGTATAGCCAGAATGCGGGTGTTGATCCCACCGATTCTGCAAGCTCTGCAGAAGAAGAAATATCCATTAACGGTGCCACACCGATAATACGCGTTTCTAGACGACCGCGCTGCTTATCGAAGAAAATATCCTCTTTAATTCTAAATTTAGTAACACGCTCAGGGTTAAACTCATTCAAGGCCATCTGTGCATCGATCTGATTTCCCTCCTCGTCAAAAATCGGAACCAACACACTATCGGCGAAACGTGCGACACCCTCGCTGGCGGTCATTTTTGTTTTGAAGGAATCGTCTTCTGGACTGTAAGGTGTTAATTTTCCCTCATTCATTCCTTTCATGATCGCTTCAATTAAGGACGCACCCGGGATAGCATAAATATAATTCTCCTCGTTAGATAAATCGATATCTCTCCATACCCGTTTGTAAAAGCGGATATTTTTCATGTTCACTTTCGGATAGGAAAACGGAACCGCGTCTTCCAGATTACTTGCTTGATAGAAACCGTCCGTTACTGGAATGGTATCCATTAATATATCCTGATTCGCCGTATCATATAAGGGAGTCTGTTGTCCGTTTCCTAAGAAGACATCCTGTGTGAGCGTATCCAATGTCGTGGTGTCCCGCTGCGGCGAAATATCAACTTCTTGTTGTGCTATCGCATAGTTAAACCCGCATATTAACACGATTGTGATTAGTGCTTTCATTTCTGCTAAATTTCTTATAATTCTACACTCCATCTTTTAATATCTCCTTGTTTTACTTTGATCTGTTGGCATTTCAAAAGCGGACATTACACAGCGGAACCCGATATAGGAATGAGGTTCATATTCGACGACATAATTACGTGTTTCGCTATTTAACTGTTCACCGTTATCTTTCCACGAACCACCTCTTACCACTTTTCTTTTAAGAGCGTCACTGTCACTTTCATTAGCATCATATAACAGAACTGGATTCAAGTCATTGACGAAAGCGATAGCAGAAGGGCTATAGGCGTCGAGTGTCCATTCGGCAACGTTTCCAGCCATATTGTAAATGCCGAATGCATTCGGTGTATACGACTTAGCCGGTACCGTAAAGGTTGCTCCATCTTGCGAATACGTTCCTTCTCCCTGTTTGTAGTTGACGGCTAGTTTCTTTTTACCTTCTTTTCCGTCAATCGTCAATCGAGTTCCTGATATGGTATCACGCGGATCCAACTTCCCCTCCGCGGCATATTGCCACTGCGCTTCGGTCGGTAAACTGAATGTAAGGTGATAGCCGCTCAGATAAGAATTTTTCATAATGCTTGCCATCAATTCTTTTCCCCGCCAGTCGGTATAGGCACGCGCCTGTTTCCAGGTGACGCCAACCACAGGGTAATAATCAAACGACTCATGGGTAAAGTAATTGGCATCCATAGAGGCTAGCTGTGCATTCGGGAAATCTTTTGACCAAATATCCTCTATAGGCATCACTGGAACGGTATCGGTAACATACTCCGTTTCTTCGCGCCCATTTGATTTTAAATACGAAAAGCGATATTTAACAATTTCTTCGTTTAACGCTCTACGTGCTCCCTTCATAATCACCATCGGCGCCAATCGTTCTTGGATGGAGGGATCATTGCTTTTCCATAAAGGAGAAACACGTTTTACCCGTTTCCAATCAATTCGGCGTTGACCGTCTTCACCGACAATATCTAAAAAGTATTGGTCATCGTTTAGATAATCTGTCACGGCGACAGAATCCGCTACCCAGTTTACAAACTGACGGTACTGCTTGTTGGTTACTTCCGTTTCGTCTATGAAAAATGCGCTCAGACTAATGTTCTTGCCTACATTTCCACTGTCCAATGAACTCTTGTAGAGAATGGTTCCTGATGGAACATAAACCATGCCAGGAGGAGCGGGAAGTTTACCGCCTCTAAAAGCGGATACTTTTGGCGCGCTATAAAAATTGTTCGATTTACAAGCTGCTACAACTATTAGGGATGTTAACAAAGCGATAACAATAGTTCGAGGCTGGGATAATCTGTGTCTCAAATTCTTCTTATTCATTATTTATAAGCTATGGATGTTCGATATTAATTACGGTTAAACAAGGCTAATTTTACACCTACAGAAAGATAGGAATACTGATCCATCTTGCTATTAATAACACCATCAACGTTATCTTTGGGAAGCAGAGATTGCTGATAATTGATGTTTATTGCCCAACGCGGACCGTATAGTGTGCGTCCGATAGGTATGTCTAGTCCTATGTTGAGCGGGATAGCCAATTGATGGGAGTTTAAATCTTCTGAAATTTCTCCACCGACATTTTCGATAGATGTCCGGTAACTAGGATCTATGCGGTGGTCAATACTATTTTTCATGACTCCCACACCGGCGCCTATATAGATGTTGGCAAGTATCTTGCTGAATGTACTGGCCCCTAGTGTATAATAACTGTAGTTAGGTGGAAGGGATAAAAACTGGCCAAGTCTAACTTTCGCATTGGCATTAATGGCGTGATAACGGTTCTCAAAATCACTGTTCCATCCATAAGCGCTTAACACCCCTTTTTCTCCTTTAACCCCAATGGAAATAAAAGGGGTTATTAATCCTTCTGCTTCTACGTATCCCGCAAATCGCGTATCCGTATTTCCTAAATCAGCCCAAACCATTGTACCACCTGCTCCTGCACCGACACTTATGGGACGCGAAAATTGAGCGAAGACGTCCTGTGTCGAGAAAAAAACGAATAAAATAAAAGCGGAAAATATACCTTTTTTCATATTTGTGTATTAAATTATTAACGCATTACATTAAAAACCGGATAACGAAAGCAATTATCTTGCCTTAATTTTTATATGGAGCTTTTTTTATTGGGAGTAATAAATGCAAAACGCAGATATTTACTTTTAGTAATCTATCTGCGTCAATAATCAGAAGCCGGAATAGCCGATTATCTTTTTTGAATTAATTTAATTTTCCGGGAAGTGTTAGGTATAGGGTACCGGCCCTGTTTATCTTTTTGAACACCATCTACTATATACGCATTTTCACCTTCGATGTTTAACAACACATGAGGGACAATATCAACGGAATCGCCGCTTATTGTTAGTTCGATCTCTTTCGTACTGGGATAATAGGTTAATGATGAAATTTCTCCGGCGTCCGTTGTCAGCCAGAGTTTTTCTTCGG
This sequence comes from Sphingobacterium gobiense, assembly GCF_002980575.1. Taxonomy (GTDB): domain Bacteria; phylum Bacteroidota; class Bacteroidia; order Sphingobacteriales; family Sphingobacteriaceae; genus Sphingobacterium; species Sphingobacterium gobiense. Next base: position 2,012,717 of record NZ_PVBS01000001.1, on the reverse strand, counting down.
CGAGAAATAAACGTGCCCTGGATGCAGATGTGAGTGTCACTTGAACAGTATTTTTTGTTTCCGTGAGGTTTCCGCTGAAAGAAAGCCATCCAAATTCAGGGTGTTTGATAATATAAGTGCCCGAATTAACTGCGTAGCCGTAAAAGCCGGTGCCATAATCGCCACTTATCCCATCGTTTGCTAATGTCGATGGGTACGAGTGAAACGCTGCCGGGCCGAATCCGTCTTCCGTAACATTGGCTAAAGCGCCCATCGTTCCTGCGTGTCCGACACGTAGTAAATAGAAATCCTCGGGGTTACTTCTGTATGCAGTCAACACGGGAATAGCATTTAGTGCCGAACCATAATGGTGTAACTGCCGTTCGATGCGGGAAAGTTTGCCGCCATATACAAAATCCCAATACCGTTTGGCACTGCCGTTATACCCCCAATGCGGGACGGTAGGCATATAGGCTAAAATAGCATGCAGTGTCGTCTGCGCTTTATCGTCGAACCCGAAATAACGTGACCATAAGTAGACTTCTTCCTGACCTGTAGAATCCCATGGCATTTCACTACCGAATGGATAGTTCAAGGATTTCCAATGTAAGGCGCGTTCTTTCATGATTTCTTCAAGCCTCTCCGCAGATTCGTGCAGACCTTCTTTTTTCAAGTCTGTCAAGATAATCAAAAAGATACTTCCCTCCATTTGTCCGAATTGGGCATAGTGAGGTGCTTTTTCCACCATTGCCAACGCGGTGTGATAAGCACGGTCGAGATAGGTTTCCCAGTTTTCGTCCGACACGAGTTTGTTATAGTTCCTCGCTAAACGATACAGTACCCAATGGGCGGCAGCTACGTGGGGGTAGTTGTATGATCGCCCTATGTTATTCGCTTCTTTTTTGGGCCAAGCCGACCAGGTGTTCCAATTGATACTATCACTGTATGTCCCTTCCGGCATAGAATCAGGTTCATAATAAAATAGACTCTTTACAACACCATATTTGTCTTTACCTTCTTTGTGTTGTATTCTGCCAAACATGGTTTCGTTCGCGAAGCGCTGGATTTTATTAATTTCGACAGGATTTGGTATCAATATCTGCTTCATAATGGCAGCGAGCCAGCTCGCAGCCCCTGCCTCGTCACTTAGTCCTGCGTACCAAGCTCGTTGCTCTTGTGTGATCTGTGACTGGGTTTCATAATCATAACTGATAATGGAGGGGGATCGTTTGAAAGGGTCGTTGGGGTTTTCATACCATTGCTTAGTGGTTAGGAAGTGGCCCAAATCGCTGACTACTTGTTGCTCCGGTTTGATCACCTTATAATGTATAGTTTGAACCAGGCCATCCGTGTAAGTCACGGTAAGACGCGCTCTACCCCATGTCTGACCGACTATGTTGTAGCTGGCCCATTTGTTGGACGTAGTAGCTGCTGGCCGTATAGACAAAGCACCCGATGGGTAAACCTCCATATGCTTTACCTTCCGGTGGTATTTTAGAAACAATTTCGCTTGATTGTTTTGTGGCAGCACATAGCCCGGTGCGCCCACTGCTACTGGACGTTGTTGGCGCACAAGCTCTTCTTCAATTTGTTTGATGCTGGGCGCCAAAATAAAACGAAGCGCATACGTTTTGGATTGACCGGGCTTTAGGACAGCTGATGTCGGGTTATTCCATTGTTCGACACCTTTCCATTCAGTTTCTGCGTGAGCTTTGCTATGCACCATCCATTCATGGAAACCTTCGAATGTAATGCTACGAGGGGTAGGATCGCTATTTAACGGATTGTATGCCTCAAATGATGCATTCTCTTGCGGAAGAACTAAGAGACTTGGGCCGTCACCATGTAATCTGTTCACTTGTAAGTAACCAGCCCCCATACCTATATAAGGATCGAAAAAAACATTATCAGCATGAGCGCTATCCAGCGTTTTCCAATCTAAATTGTTGTTGAAAATCATGGGGATGCCGAGACTTCCCATTTCAAAGGATTGATTGGTATTGTTCTCTATAACGAAACGTAAACTCAGATTACCGTTGATGTTGTCCCAATAGCGGTATACTTTTAACGGGATATTATTCAATGTAGGGGTGATGTCGGCCGCTGCAAGCGTATTCTGAGTGCCCTTCAGCGGAACGACCGGACGGCGTTTTTCTGCTGAAGAATAATGCTGCCAGCTAAGCTCGCCGACAGGACGTATGGAAAGATTGATATCTCCTAAATGAAAAAACTTATCACGGTCCCGTTTGGTCAATAGCTCGTCCGGTGTGTAATCAAAAAGCTGGTCGTCTTTCAGTTTCAAAGACGCTATGGTTTGAGATGCGTGCAATATACCAACCTTTAACTGGGGTAATATAAAGCTGGTGGTGCCCTGCTCTACACCAAGGGTTGGCGATGTTTCCTTAACTTTTTCCCAAAATGGATTTTGTGCATTTACGAATTGTTGTGTACAGGTAAACAAGGAAAGGAATAATACGTTTAACCTTAAAACTTTTTTTATACGTGTCATTTGATAAGATGTATAATTGCAAAAAAAATCTTGATAGATACGATGGGTTAAAGATAAAGTAGTTAATGACAAAAAAATTAGTGAATTTTAACCAAAACAATCCATATTTTCACCACATGCTTCCGCCGTCTTGGTAATATTAAGTTAATATTGTAACTTTCATTCGTAGTTAAGTCAAATCGGTATAATTAAAGAGTATTGAACGATAAACCTAATTTGTCATGAGAATGATCCAGTTTAATGTACCTTTTCCTAAGGATAAATCGCTTTACGTCCAAGAGGACAAACTTCAGGATTTTTATCCTTATTTTCACCAACATGAGGAATATCAGTTTATGTGGGTTATTAGAGGTAGAGGTACGTTGTTTGTTTCGGATAGCTTCCATTCCTTTAAGGAAGATGATATTTTTCTTCTTGGCTCAAATCAACCCCATGTTTTCAAAAGCGACGAGATGGCAGGAACTCGCGATGTGGAGTGCGTTTCGGTTTTCTTTAATTTAAAAGGTGTACTTTCTAGTTTGTCTAATATGCCGGAGCTCGGTGGATTATTAGCATTTGTCTTGCGGAGTGCAAATGGTTTTCAAGTGCCAGAAGAATATAAAGCAAGGGTGAAAAGAAGAATTTCCGTGTTGAGGAAATCGAATATGATGGAACGCTTAATAAGCTTTTTTCTTTTATTAAAGGAATTAAGTGCGGTTTCTGAAGAACTTAAACCACTTTCCGTGTCCAGTGTCCCGGATAAAGGAGATGGAACACTTCGGATAAATGAAATATGCCGATATGTTAAAGACAATTTCCGACGAGCCGTTACGCTTGAAGAAGTGGCCGATCACGCCAATCTAACGCCACAAGCGTTTTGTCGTTATTTTAAGAAGCATACCGGATTGACCTTCGTAAGTTATATCAATGAGCTTCGCATCCAGGAAGCCTGCCAGCTGATCACATCCGAACGATATGAGAGTGTGAGTTTGGTGGCCTATAATGCGGGTTTCAATAGTATTACTAATTTTAATCGTGTCTTTCGTTCCGTAACCGGTTTTTCTCCCAAGGAATATTATGGACGATACAAAAAGAACGTTCACTAACAATTGTGTTAAAATTTGGCAAGAGTTGATTAAAACACGGGTAGCATTTTACTTCAATTGGTTATAGTTTTGATGGAAACAAAAAAATGATATGGCTAATTTAAATTGGAGTGGAATTTTTCCTGCTATGTTAACACCGTTTCATGAAAATGGTGAACTAAATTTTGAAATGCTTTCTGTTAATATCGAAGCTCAACTGGAGGCCAACATAGAGGGTTTAATCTTGGCGGGATCTCTGGGGGAAGCAAGCGTGTTAACCACCGAAGAAAAATTTGAACTGCTTACCTATGCACTGAAAATGGTACAAGGAAGATGCTCGGTTCTTCTCAACCTTACAGAGAACACAACAAAAAATGCAGTTGAATTTGCGAAGCGTGCAGAAGAATTAGGTGCAGATGGCTTGATGGTGCTGCCGCCCATGCGATACCGTGCTGACGACAGAGAAGTGGTAGCTTGGTTTCGCACGATAGCGCAAAGCACCAAGTTGCCTATTTTGATTTACAATAATCCAGTTGATTACGGTACCTATATAACAATAGACATGTTTGAAGAATTGCTTCAAGAGCCTAATATTGAAGCCGTGAAGGAATCGACTCGTGATCTAACAAACATCACTAGACTGCGGAACCGTTTTGGAGATCGTCTGAAGATTTTGGCAGGTGTTGATACGATTTTTCTAGAATCATTGGTGGTTGGCGCTGATGGTGTCGTGGGAGGGCTTGTTGATGCTTTTCCAAAAGAAACATACGCGATTTACGATGCGGTTAAAAGAGGAGACTTGCAAATGGCGGTGGAAATCTATCAATGGTTTATGCCATTGCTGGAACTTGATATTCAACCGAAATTGGTGCAATACATTAAGCTATCTGCAACCAAGGTAGGATTATCCACACCCTATACGCGGGCACCACGTTTACCATTGGTCGGCAAAGAACAAGAGAGAATAAACAAAATAATTGATGATGCTTTGGCATCAAGACCTCAAATTTGATTTTTATGCATATTGAAACGTCCAGTGAACATATCCAAGCTATTGGAAACGATTCATTAGCTGGGTACCAATATCTACAGCGTATTTCTTTAACAGAGCGTGCGGCTTTGATGCACGCCATTGCAGATGAAATAGATGCTTTAGATGATGAACTTATTCAAACTGCTCACGAAGAATCTGCATTGCCTGTAGTTCGTTTAACCGGCGAAAAAGCGCGTACTGTAAATCAATGGCGTTCCTACGCGAATGCGGTGAAAATCGGAATTTATGCCGAGGCCCGCATCGACAACGGTGCTGGTGCCGCAAAAGCGGATATTCGCAAATGTAATAAAGGAATAGGACCTGTCGCTGTTTTTGGCGCCAGTAACTTCCCTTTTGCTTTTTCTACTGCAGGAGGAGACACCGCCAGCGCAATAGGCGCGGGATGCTCAGTGGTGTTTAAAGAACATCCGGGACACCCTAAAACATCTCAATTGATGGCAAAAGCAATTGTCAGTGGTCTGACGAAATTCGGAGCGCCGGAAGCGGTGTTTGGTTACGTACAAGGCGGATCCCATGCGGTCGGTGAAGTGTTAGTAAAGCATCCGGCAATTAAAGCCGTTGCTTTTACAGGTTCTTTCCAAGGTGGAAAAGCGCTATATGATATCGGTGCACGTCGGGAAGAGCCAATTCCCGTATTTGCAGAAATGGGAAGTATTAATCCAGTTTTTGCCTTACCTGCTTATTTAAAGGCTAATACGGCAGAATTCGCAGCGCAGTATGTGAGCTCTGTGACCTTAGGCGTAGGGCAATTTTGTACCAATCCAGGCCTGTTATTAGTCATTAAAGACGAGACGTTAGCAGATTTTAAACAGGAATTATCCGCCGCGATTGGGCAGGTTGGAGGTGCAAAGATGCTACATGACGGTATTGCAAAAAACTACACCGAAGCTAAGTCGAAATTGGCGGATCAAATAGGAGTGATACGTGTGGGTGAGGGAGCTGCGCAGGAAAATTGTGCAGTGGCTGCTGTTTATAGTGTTTCTGCTGGCAAATTCTTGGAAAATGATGTTCTTTCAGAAGAAGTTTTTGGCCCTACTGGGCTATTGGTTGAGTGTGAGGATGCAGCAGAAATGGAAGCAGTATTAAAAGCTTTACCCGGCCAATTGACCATGACATTTGCGGCAACCGAAGATGATATAAGGCAACATATACCGTTATTTGATATCGCGCAGGAAAAATGTGGACGTCTGTTATTTGGTGGTATGCCCACGGGAGTTGAGGTTGTCTATGCGATGCATCATGGCGGACCGTTTCCGTCTACTTCTGATAGCCGTTTCACTTCTGTTGGCCCAGACGCTGTGAAACGATTTTTGCGTCCGGTGAGTTACCAAAACTGGCCCAATGAATTTTTACCGCTGGAGCTAAGAGACGAAAATCCCTTGCAAATAGAAAGAGTGGTAGACAATCACTGCACAACAGAGGCACATTAGGTGAATGATCAATGAAGAAGACTTTTTTTTGTATAGACGCGCATACATGTGGTTGCCCTGTTAGACTGATTACCGGCGGCACACCGCTGCTAAACGGAAAGTCCATGATGGACAAGCGTCTGCATTTTATGAGGGAATATGATTGGATACGGAAAGGGCTTATGTTTGAGCCGCGTGGACATGACATGATGAGCGGGAGCATGCTGTACCCGCCGATTGACCCCAAAAATGATATTGGTGTGCTCTATATCGAAACAAGTGGCTGCTTGCCGATGTGCGGACATGGGACGATCGGTACCGTGACGATCGCTATCGAAGAAGGTTTAGTGACGCCAAAAGTACATGGGAAGTTACGCTTAGAAACTCCTGCGGGTCTTATTCTCATTGATTACAAGCAAGTTGGTGAAAAGGTAGTGTCAGTCAAGTTGACGAACGTTAAGTCTTTCTTATACCGTGAAGCGTTGGAGGTGGATTGCCCTGATCTGGGGAAGATACAGGTTGACGTCGCTTATGGGGGCAACTTTTATGGAATTATCGATCCGCAGGAAAACTTTGCAGATATCAGCGCTTTTTCTGCCAGTCAGCTGATTTATTACGGCAAGATTATCCGCCATTTATTGAATGAGAAATATGAGTTCATACATCCCGAGGATAGCCGCATACAGGGCCTCAGCCACATACAATGGACAGGTAAGCCGACGAAATCAGATTCTTCCGGAAGAAATGCTGTATTGGTGGGTGAAAATGCGCTGGACAGATCGCCTTGCGGGACGGGTACTTCTGCCCGGATGGCGCAATGGTACGCTAAAGGAAAGCTTCGGCAGGGAGAGGAATTTATACACGAGAGTTATATCGGTTCGCAGTTCATAGGAAAAATAGAAGAACAGACAGAAGTGGCCTCCAAACCTGCAATCGTACCTTCCATCGAAGGTTGGGCAAAGATTACGGGCTATAACACGATTTTTATAGATGATGACGATCCTTATAAAGAAGGGTTTCAAGTTATATAATATTTACAGAAGATATAAACGTTAAATGTGAAAGCAGAAAATAAAGGGACAGTCATTATTATCGGAGGTGGGATAGCCGGTTTATCTTCAGCTTTTTATTTGGTACAAGACGGTTGGAAAGTAAGCGTTTTGGAACAATATACGCTCGAGAATAATTGTTCTTATGGCAATGCCGGAATGCTTGTGCCAAGTCATTTTACTCCGTTGGCCGCACCAGGTGTCGTAGCGCAGGGGATTCGATGGATGTTTGATAAAAAAAGTCCGTTTTATGTGCGTCCAAGTTTAAGTTGGAACCTGTTGAATTGGGGAATGAATTTTCTAAAGCACGCGAACAAGCGACATGTGGATAGACATGCAGAGGTTTTGCGCGATGCAAATCAGTATAGCAGTGGTCTGTATAATGAATGGGCAAAGATGCCGGGATTCGATTTTGAATTGAAACAAAATGGAATTATCTTACTCTATAAGACGGAAGCGGTACGTCATGAAGAGATCGAGCTCGCGAAACGTGCACAGGATCTACAGCTGGACGTAGACATTCTGGACGCTGAAGCGATACAAGGGCTGGAACCGCATATAAAATTGGATGTGTTAGGTGGAACATTTTATAAATGTGACGGAAAGTTGTATCCGCCAAAACTGATGAAGCAGCTGATTGCTTATCTGAAAGATGCCGGTGTAACATTTCATGAACAGACCGCCGTTACGAAGTTCTTGCTTAGCGGTAAGAAGGTCAAGGAGGTTATTACCACCAAAGGGCATTTTGCTGCCGACGAGGTTGTACTCGCAACTGGGGCGTCTTTGTCCAAAATGGCAGCGAAACTTGGTGTGAAAATGCCGATTATGCCGGGAAAAGGATATTCTTTTATGTACAGGCCATCGGAAAGTCACCGTCTTCAACATGCGGCCTTATTGTTGGAAGCTCGTGTTGCCGTAACACCTATGGATGGCCAAATCCGATTCAGCGGAACGATGGAGTTAGGATCGGCAAACGATAGAATATATAGAAACAGGGTACAAGGAATTGTGGAATCTGTTCCCAAATATTTTCCCGACCTAGACGTGCAATATCCCGAGGATAAAATCTGGTTCGGATATCGGCCATGCTCGCCAGATGGAATACCCTATCTGGGGCGACTCGACAAAGTTTCCAATGTCACGGTAGCCGGAGGGACAGGAATGATGGGAATAAGCTTGGGGCCTGCATTCGGAAAGATCGTGGCCGATACATTGGCGAATCAGCCATCGGAAGTGGAAATCAAGACATTTAAACCAGATAGATTTGATTATTGACAGGAGGTAAACAACTAAAATATGATAATATCGAAACACCCGATCACTACAAAAACAACGATCTGCCTATTGTTATTATTTTTTTCAACCATGGTCAATGCACAAGAAGAAAACTTATATGATCACACGACACCTATTGAACCACTTATTATACAGTACGGGCATGATGTACAAGCAATAAATTATTTCTATGGTCCTATGCCAAAAGGCTGGGGCTTTCAGCAGGCAGCAGCTTCTCCCGAGCAAGTGCAGCGTTTATTGGAAATAGATCAATCGTATCTCGATAAGTTAAAGGCATTTCCATATAATGCGCTTGAAACGAATGGCCAAGTAGATTATATTTTATTGAACAGAAAAGTAAAACAGCATATAGAGCACCTACTGGATAAGAAAAAGCAACATGAGCGATTGGGCAACTATCTTTCGTTTGCGGAAGAGATCTACGCACTGGAAAAGCAGCGAAGAAGAGGAACGACAATCGAAGGAGAAAAGATAGCGGAAGATCTAAATGCTCTATCCCAAAAGGTACAGCAGGCGGAAAAGGCGCTGGCAGAGGATACCTCGTTAATATTTGAAGATATCCTTTTTTTGAAGGAGGTGGTGGAATCACTGAAACTCAGACTGAGCAGTGTATACGATTTTTATAATGGTTACGATCCCATGTTTACTTGGTGGGTTCCGGAACCCTACCAGCACTTGTCTGCGCGGCTTGATCAATACATTACCGCACTCGAGGGGTTGGGAGAACATAGAGTTTTCGACGACGGTAGCCAGATTGGCGGTAACCCTATCGGGCGCGACGCCCTGAATAAACAACTAAAAGATGAAATGGTGGCCTATACGGCTGACGAATTGTTACGTTTAGCAGATCAAGAATTTGCTTGGTGTCAGGCCGAACTTTTAAAAGCCTCTCGGGATATGGGGTTTGGTGATGATTGGAAAGCCGCTCAAGAGAAAGTGAAAAATGCTTATGTGCCTGCGGGAAAACAACCCGAATTGATATTAAAGCTATACAATACAGCGCAGGAATTTATCAAAGAGCACGATTTGATGGATATTCCAACGCTGGCAGATGAAACATGGGGAATGATTATGATGACACCCGAACGGCAATTGGTAAATCCGTTTTTTACAGGGGGGCGGGAGATTAGTATTTCTTACCCTACAGATGGGATGACGCATGAACAAAAACGGATGAGCATGCGCGGGAATAACCCTTATTTCTCTTACCCTACCGTGCAACATGAGCTTAACCCGGGGCACCATTTACAGTATTTTATGAACAGACGGCATAAACCCTACCGGGAGCGAGCTTTTAATACACCGTTTTGGACGGAAGGCTGGACGTTGTATTGGGAATTGCTGTTGTATGATTTGGGCTATGCGAAAACACCGGAAGAGCGTATAGGTATGCTATTCTGGCGCATGCATCGTTGTGCACGGATCACCTTTAGTATCAAGTTTCACTTAGGTGAATGGACCCCACAGCAGTGCATTGATTATTTAGTCGATAACGTAGGCTTCGAAGTGGCCAACGCACATGGTGAGGTAAAGCGTTCTTTCGAAGCAAATTATGGTGAGCTTTATCAGTTAGCCTATTTGGTAGGTGGCCTGCAGTTGATGGCGATCAAGAACGAATTGGTAGATGAAGGAGGAATGTCATATAAAGTATTTCATGATCGTGTCATTAAGGAAAACTACATGCCCATGGAGCTGTTGAGAGCCATCCTAATTAAACAGGACTTATCCCCAAACCATGAAGCAAAATGGAAATTCTATAACTTCAAATAACCACCCACATGGAACAAGCGAAACAATCCTTCCAGAAATCCATGGGATTGCTCGATGCGACCATGCTAGTGGCCGGAAGTATGATTGGATCCGGTATCTTCATCGTATCGGCAGATATCGCCCGTAATACAGGATCGGTTGGATGGATGACGTTGGTATGGGTGATCTGTGGCTTTATGACGTTGACCGCCGCATTAACGTATGGCGAACTCAGTGCGATGTTTCCAAAAGCAGGCGGACAATATGTATACCTGCGCGAAGCATACAATCCTTTGGTAAGCTTTGTCTTCGGATGGACTTTTTTTGCCGTGATACAAACCGCTACCATAGCAGCGGTAGGTGTAGCATTTGCAAAATTTACAGCCTATCTTTTCCCGGTACTGGACGAAGATGTATATGTGGTTACCCTAGGGAACTACAACGTATCGTCTGCCCAATTGGTATCTATCGGAGTTATCGTCTTATTGACTTTTATTAACTCAAGCGGGATCAACAGTGGCAAGCGGGTACAGACGACCCTTACATTGATTAAGATTTTTAGCTTGTTGCTCCTTATTCTGTTCGGATTTTTAGCTTTTAAACACGAGGTATGGAACCTCAACTGGAATACGGCAGCGATGTGGAACCTGAGACGTTTGCATATAGACGGAACTTTTGAGAATTATACGACCTTCGGCGCTTTTGGAGCGCTCTCAGCAGCTTTGGTAGGAGCACTGTTCAGTAGTGATTCCTGGCACTCTTCATCGGCTGTGGCAGATGAGATCAAAAATCCACAACGTAATATTGGGCTTAGTCTGGCCCTGGGGACGACGATTGTCACGGTGGTTTATATCCTGACCAACATCATGTACACCAGTGTGCTCGATCTACATGCTATGGTGAGTGCACCCCAAGACCGCATTGCCATGAGCGCCGCACAAGAAATTTTTGGACCCTTCGGGATTACAATTATAGCTATCATGATCATGATCAGTACCTTTGGCTGTAACAATGGCATCATTCTGGCTGGTGCGCGTGTTTATTATTCCATGGCACTAGATGGTTTGTTTTTTAAAAGGGTAGGCACCTTAAACAAAAACGCCGTACCGGCTTATGCGCTCTGGATACAATGCATAGTGGCTTCCATTTGGTGCCTAAGTGGCAAATATGGCGATTTGCTGGATATGATCACCAGCGTTGTGGTTATCTTCTATGTATTGGCCGTTGCAGGTGTTATCCGCCTTCGCTACACACGTCCGGCGTTAGAGAGGCCTTATAGAGCTTTTGGGTATCCTTATTTACCTATTATCTATATTATAATGGGAATTTCATTTGTGCTGCTGATGTTGATTTATAAACCCAATTATACCTTGCCTGGTATTTTAATTGCGTTATTGGGGATTCCTATTTTTTATATTATAAATAATAAACGAAAGAAATATGCTTAAAAAAATATTGAATATAGGCGTTTGTCTGCTTGTTTGCTATGCAGGATTTGCACAAGGTACGGTAACCGATTATACGCGTGCAAAAGAATTTCGGAATAAAGTGAGTAACAAAGTGTGGGATGTACCTGTACATCTACAGTGGAATGAAGCAGGAAACTTGTTTTGGTACGAAAAAAACACGACAGAAGGTAAGGTATATATACTCGTTGATGCTGTTGACAAATCGAAGACAACACTGTTTGACGTTAAGCTGTTGGAGAAAGCATTGAGTGAGCAATTGGGTAGGACAGCCAATTTCAACGCGGCTCCACACAATCGCATGAAATTAATCGACCATACGTTATTTGAGTTTGAATATAATCGTGTGATGTGGTCGTGGAATCGAGTGTCCAAGCAATTGATAAAAAAAGATAGCGTCGAAAGGAAAGACGGACTAGAGCGGTATTGGGGACGTCGGTTTGACGATAGTCAGGGCGATCCAGTCGTGTCGCCCGATACAACCAAAGTGGCTTATTTGAAAAACAATAATATTTATATCGCAGAAAAAGGAAAGCCGGAGACGGAACAACAGCTTACCTATGATGGTAGTCCGGGTGAATATTACGCTGCGAACACACAATGGTCGCCTGACGGTAAAAAAGTGGCAGGCATGAAAGTACGGAAGGCAGTGGTGCGCCAACTAACGTTATTGGAGTCGTCACCCACAGATCAATTGCAACCGAAGTTGCAGACGAGAGATTATGTGAAACCGGGTGACGCGCTCCCGCAATATTATCCGGTGATCTACAATTTGGAATCAAACCAACTGATCGAAGTTGACAAAAGTATGGTGGACAACCAGTTTTCGTTAAGCCGATTCGACTGGCAAAAAGACAGTCGCGCCATAACGTTCGAATTTAATAAACGTGGGCACCAGCAGTATGCGGTTGTAGCATTAGATGCCGTAAGCGGTAATACACGGTATATCATCAACGAAACAAACAAAACATTTATCGACTACAGTGGTAAACGCTATCGGTATGACATCAACGACGGTAAGGAAGTGGTTTGGGCTTCTGAGCGAGATGGTTGGAATCATCTATATTTATATAATGGGCAAACAGGACAGGTTATAAACCAGATCACGAAAGGCAATTGGGTGGTGCGCCGGGTGATTCATGTCGACGAAGAAAAACGGGAGATTATTTTTGAGGCAAGCGGAAAAAACACGAAACAGGATCCCTATTTTATCCATTACTATAGAATAGACTTTGATGGGAAAAATCTTCGTGCGTTGACTAATGAAGATGCTAGTCATAGGGCTTATTTTAATGCTGATCATCATTATTTTGTGGATGTCTATTCGCGAGTAGACCAAGCGCCGACTACGGTATTGCGAGATCGGGACGGCGATGTACTGATGGAACTAGAGCAATCGGATGATGGCGCACTCAAAGCGACAGGCTGGAAGGCTCCAGAAGTATTCGTTTCCAAAAGCCGGGATGGTGCGCACGATATATGGGGTATCATTATTCGCCCTACAAACTTCGACTCTAATAAACAATATCCGGTTATCGAATATATCTATGCGGGACCACACAGTTCTTTTGTTCCGAAAACATTTGTACCCAATCCAAGCGGCATGCAGGAGTTAGCAGAATTAGGATTTATCGTCGTGCAGATTGACGGTATGGGAACGTCTAATCGTTCGAAAGCTTTCCATGATGTATGCTGGAAAAATCTCAAAGATGCTGGCTTTCCGGATCGGATTGTCTGGATAAAAGAGGCAGCCAAAAAATATCCCTATATGGATCTGGATCACGTCGGTATCTATGGGACATCTGCCGGCGGACAGAGTTCGACAGCAGCCCTACTCTTCCATCCGGAATTCTATAAAGTGGCGGTCTCCTCCTGTGGATGCCATGACAACCGAATGGATAAAATATGGTGGAATGAGCAGTGGATGGGCTGGCCTGTCGGGCCAGCATATGTGGCTTGTTCGAATATAGAGAACGCTAGCAAGCTGGAAGGTAAATTGATGTTGATCGTTGGCGAACTGGATGATAACGTGGATCCATCGTCTACTTATCAACTGACCAATGCCTTGATCAAGGCTAATAAAGACCATGAATTGATTGTGGTGCCTGGAATGGGACATTCTTCGGGAGGAGAATATGGGGAGCGGAAACGCCGTGACTTCTTCGTGAAACATTTAATTGGAATTGATCCACCGGCATGGAATGTGAATTAGATTTGTAATATATATAAAACATATATCTAATGATTTTTATAGACAAAGAAACAATCGAAAAACAACTACCATATAGCGGGTTGATCGCAGCACTGCATAAGATGTTGATCGTTCCTTATACCATGCCCGTACGACATCATCATTTTTATGAGAATAGTGAAGAACAGGAGAATACGTTAATTCTTATGCCTGCGTGGAACAGGGAGTACATGGGGATTAAACAGGTTATTGTAGCACCAAACAATCATACTAAAGGATTACCGGCTATCTATGCCACATACACCCTGATTGATGCATTGACGGGTGTCCCGCTGGCACAGATGGATGCCTCCGGACTAACCGCCCGACGCACAGCTTGTGCATCTGCACTGGCAGCTTCTTTTTTAGCGCGAGAAGATACACGTAGCTTACTCGTTGTCGGCGGTGGAAAGGTTGCAGAGCACCTTATCCACGCCCATGCCGCTGTGCGAAATTACGACCGGGTGATGATCTGGATGAGAAATAAAGAGAAAGGAGTGCAGTTTGTGCAAGAGCAGGTGAAACATGGTGTGAAGGTAGATCTTGTGCAGGATTTGGAAGCGGCGGTTCGGCAGGCAGACGTAATTTCGACAGCTACCTTATCACGAACTCCGCTGATTAGGGGGGAATGGGTACAACCGGGAACGCATTTGGACCTGATAGGCGCACATACCCCCAAAAGTCGAGAGGTCGATGATGATGCTATAAAAAAGAGTAGTATTTTTGTAGATTCTCGTGAAGGAGCACTTCATGAGACCGGAGAAATGGCTATTCCTATTGCTAATGGAGTGTTAGATCCCCAAACCATAAAAGCCGATATCGTCGAACTATGTAAAAAAGCACATGTGGGTAGAAGAAACGAAAATGAAATCACCTTGTTCAAATCGGCTGGTCTCGCCATCGAAGATTTAGCCGCAGCATTGCTAGTATACCAGAGCATAAGCGATAATCATCAATAAGAAATAACATAATTAAAAATAAAAGATGTTTTCAGCAGAAACATACCAAAAAAGACGGGACGCATTAAAGAAAAATGTATCCAGTGGGGTAATCCTTTTATTAGGTAATATCGAAAACCCTATTAATTTTGAGCACAATACTTATCCTTTCCGGCAAGATAGTTCTTTTTTATACTACGTAGGCGTACAAACACCTCGACTGGCCGCTGTTTTCGATATTGAGGAGAGTACAAATATTATTTTTGGTGACGAATTGAGTTTAGATGATCTAGTATGGATGGGACGGCAAGAAACACTAAAAGATAAATGTTTGAAATCTGGTATAACCGAAGTACGACCATTTCGTCTGCTGGCCGATTATATGCGTACAGTGCTTGCACGCAAAAGAAAGGTGCACTATCTTCCGCCATATCAATCTCATAACCGCATTTTACTAAGTCAGTTATTGGAGATTCCGCTATCGGAAATTCATCCGTCGGTAAACTTGATAAAGGCGGTGGTAAAACAACGATCCATCAAGGAAGATCAGGAAATTGAACAAATCGAACAAGCTGTCGGAACGTCTGTCGATATGCATTTACTCGCTATGCAAATCACAAAGCCGGGCATGAAAGAATATGAAGTTGTCAATGCTATTCAAAAATTGGCTGCAGACCGATCCTGTTCATTGGCCTACCCGCCTATCGTAACGACACATGGAGAAATATTGCATAATCATTACCGACAACACACGATTAAAAACGGTGATATGATTTTGAACGACTCGGGCGCCGAAACACCCATGGGCTATGCGGGAGACTTAACACGCACTTTCCCGGTGAATGGAACATTCAGCATGCAGCAAAGAGATATATACAATGTCGTGTTGAAGGCTTTTACAAGCGCCCGCGATATGTTGCAACCGGAAATAAAATTCAAAGACGTGCATTTGCACGCGGCGAAGGCATTAGTCGAAGGTTTGACCGAATTGGGGCTTATGCGTGGTGATCCAGACGAAGCGGTTCAAAACCATGCGCATACGCTGTTTTTCCAATGTGGTTTGGGACACATGATGGGGCTGGATGTGCATGATATGGAAGACTTAGGAGAGCAATATGTAGGCTATACAGATGATGAGCCTAAAGATACAGAAACCTTTGGATTAAAATCCTTACGGTTGGGGAAGGTACTGCATCCCGGTTATGTGGTCACTATAGAACCGGGTATATATATTATTCCAGATTTAATTGATCAATGGAAAGCAGAAAAAAAACATGAAAATTTTATTAACTATACTAAGCTGGAACAATATCGAGACTTTGGAGGTGTTCGTATAGAAGATGACTTTCTGATTACTACCGATCGGTATCGTCTTCTTGGTCCTGAATTAATCAAAACGGCGGAAGAAATCGAAGATTATAGAATGACGTTTGGGTTAAAATTCGGTTAACTTTTGGTAAGATAGCTGTTTAATTGACATGTATTCGATTGTAACTTAGATGTTATTAAACATTATAATAACATTTAGTTATGAAAAGAATCATCATACTGCTTTTATTGCTGTGGAATGTGTGCTTTTCTATTTATGCTCAACAACGGTTGCGCTTAAACGGGAAGGTTACTGATTCCACCGGTGAGCCGATAGTCGGCGCAACATTATCTATTGAAGGACACAACGAACAGTATTCTTCTACAGTCGGCGGTACCTTTTCCTTCGAATACGACAAAGGGGATAAGCTTCTGGTTTCTTCTGTGGGGTACTTACCGTTTAGCGTGGTGTTGGATGGGCAGTCAACCTTGCATGTACAATTACAGGCTTCTGCCGAAGCACTGGATGAGGTTGTGGTAATCGGCTACGGCACCCAAACAAGAGGGGAAATCACTAGTTCTATTGCGAGTGTGAAGTCAGAAGATTTTACAAAAGGTGCCGTGAAAGATGCCGGGCAGTTGATTCAGGGAAAAGTTGCGGGATTACGTATCAGCACTCCGAGTGGAGATCCCGGGGAGTCATCTCAAGTCAATCTTAGAGGATTAAATTCCATTAATGGATCACAGAATCCGTTAGTGATTATCGATGGTATTCCGGGGGATTTGAATACGGTAGCCCCAGAAGATATCGAGTCCATTGATGTCTTAAAAGACGGGTCGGCCGCAGCCATTTATGGGACGAGAGCAACAGCCGGTGTGATTCTGGTGACAACGAGGCGCAATACAGCTACCGATAACCGAACCACGATAGAGTATAACGGTTACACGAGTTTGCAGACTTTGTTTCGGAAACCAGAAATGATGGATGCAAGTGATTATCGGAGATTAATTGCTGACGGCGTGTCCTACGACGATTTGGGTACCGAAACCAATTGGATCGATGAAGTGACCCGTAATCCGTTAAGCCATAACCATAACGTAACCCTATTTGGTGGGAATTCCCGAACCAATTTTACAGGGGCGATCAACTATCGGGATTGGGAAGGCGTATTTTTGAAGAGTGGACAAGAACGTTTAAACGTCCGAACCAATCTGCATCATGAGATGTTTGAAGGCAAGCTGAAAACAAACATGCAGCTGATTAGCCGTAGTGCCAAAAGCAATAACGGAGGATCATCTCCGTATATGTGGCGACAGGCGATTATCCGAAATCCGACAGATCAGCTTTATAACGAGCATGGAAAATGGCAGGAACGCGATGCTTATTTTTATGATAATCCCTTGGGCATGATCCACGAGACCATCGACGACAGGATATTTAGGGAAACCCGTTTGAGCGGATCGCTGGATTACCGACCTGTTGAGGGCTTAAGCTTAAAAATGTTGTTGTCTCGCGTCCAGAATAATAATTTAAGCGGAAACGCCACTACCTTTAATCATGTAAATACGACCAAGAACAACTTAAATGGTACTGCATCTAGGGACACACGGGCAGCTACAGAAAACTTGATGGAGCTTACCGCGAATTACACGAAAAGTTTTGACGGACACAAAATCGACATGCTAGGGGGATATAGCTGGCAGGATGATACCTTCGAACAATTCTATGCTTATAACTTTGATTTTCCGACCGACAATTATACCTATAATAAATTGGAGGCCGGAGCGGCCATCCAGCGGGGATTGGGAGAAATGACGAGCTATAAAGAGAACCGTAAACTGATCGGATTCTTTGCCCGGGTAGCTTACAATTACAAAGAGAAGTATATGGCGATGGCGAGTATCCGTCGGGAAGGTTCTTCAACCTTTGGTGAGAATAATAAATGGGGAAGTTTCCCGGCAATCTCCCTTGGCTGGGATATCGCTAAAGAAGATTTTTTGGCTGCTATCGGAGAAATTAATCAGTTAAAATTAAGGACGGGGTTTGGGGTGACCGGCACGATTGCGTCGGCTTCCTACATGTCGCAGACAAGTTATAATTTTGAACGTGCACAAGGAGCTTACATCAATGGTAAATGGGTGCCCGGTTTTGTGCCGACACGGAACTTTAACCCAGATTTGCGTTGGGAGCGGAAACATGAGTATAATGTCGGATTAGATTTCAGCCTATTTGATAATAGGGTCTACGGATCTTTCGATTATTATACACGTCAGGTAAAAGACCTGCTATATCAGTTCAATGTACCTTCTCCACCCTATCTGTACCCGAACATGATGTTAAATGCGGGTGAGATGAGTAATGCGGGTTTTGAAGCATTGGTAAATGTAGATGCTTTCCGCGAAAGCAATTTTAAATGGAAGACAGGTATCACCGTAGCAACAAATAAAAATAAACTCATCAACCTTTCCAACGATCAGTTTAACGTAACTGTTCCTTTCTTCGAGGCTGGTTATACAGGCGAGCCCATACAAATCGCAACACATCGTGTAGAGGTCGGCAGAGCAGTGGGTGATTTTTATGTGCTGAAAACGGTTGGGGTAGACGATGATGGTAAATGGCTTATCGAAAACAAAGAAGGAGAAACCATACCGATCAGCGATTCCTCTCCTGATGATAGACAATATTATGGGAACGGGATACCGGATGTCAACTTGGGTTGGAACAACAGTTTCCACTATAAAAACATTGATTTTAGTTTTAATTTTCGAGGTTCTTTTGGTCATCAGGTACTAAATATGACAAGGCTATATTATGAGAACCCTATCAATAAGGCTTATAATGCATTGAAAACAGCTTACGATCCGGTGTATGGTCAAACGTTGACAAATGATTTAGTCTATGTGTCGCATTACATCGAAGATGCTGATTTCCTGAAACTGGATAATGTGACGTTAGGCTATACTTTTAAACCCAATGCTATCAAAGGAGTGCAGAATTTACGGATGTATGCATCGGGCTTTAACCTGATGACGATTACCGGCTATAAGGGATTGGATCCAGAGGCAGCCAGTTATCAAGGCGATTTTACGTTTGCTCCGGGTATAGAGCATAGGGATCGTTATCCGACTACGCGGATGTTCACTGTAGGATTGAATGTTACATTTTAAATTACGTATATCATGAAAAGAATCTATAAATCTATATATAGTACTATATTGGTTGGCGTGGGGTTGTGCGGTTTTTTGTCGGTCAATTCCTGTACTAATCTGGATGAAGAGGTGTTTTCCGAAGTTTTATCGAAGGATTTTAAGCCCGGAGAGCGTGATTTGCCCTCTATCGTCGCGCCAGTTTATGCTTCTTTCCGATCTTTGATGTTCGGGTGGCAAGGATATTTTGACTTGCAGGAAGAATCGGCCGATCATATTATTACTCCGGTACGACCAAACGGATGGGACGATGCCGGAACCTATCGCCGAATGCATCAGCACAATTGGACGACGATTCAATGGCAACCCTATAATACTTGGCAGCAAGCTTATTCGAGTATCACGAAGGCCAATATGATCATCATGCAAATTGAGGAAGACACGCTTCCGCTACCAGCAGATGTTGCTTCTGCGGCTATTGCTGAATTGCGCGCCGCACGAGCGTTAGCCTATTACCTATTGCTGGATAACCACGGAAATGTGCCGATCGTGACCGATTATCGGGATGTTGAACTGCCAGAACAAAAAACGAGAGAAGAAGTTTACAGATTCGTGGTCAATGAGCTGACAGAAGTTGTACCGTTCTTATCAGAAGAGGTTGCTTCTATGTATGGACGCATGAATGTATGGGCAGCCAAAGCATTGCTAGCAAAAATATACCTAAATGCTCAAGTGTATATTGGCGAACAACAATGGGAAAAAGTCATTGCCGAAACGGAGGATATTATCCAATCTGGAGCGTTTCGCCTGGATATAGCGTATAAGGATGTTTTTTCTTCTACAAATGAGAGTTCTCCCGAAATTATATTTGCGGTTCCTTATGATGAAGTTTATGGACACGGCAATCAGCTCCACATGAAAACCTTATCTCCGTTGAGCCGTTTGGTGTATAACATGGCAGCCGGTCCATGGGGAGGGAATTGTGCTGTACCTCAGTTTATTGATACCTATGATCAGGATGATCAAAGGCTTTTTGATAGCTGGCTGCAGGGTGCGCAATATAATGCGACAACAGGAGATGTCGCTATTACGTATGTCAAAGAAGTTCCCGGTATTGGAGGAGATGGAACGGTAGCGGCAGATAATGCAGGATATAGGCTAGGTAAATATGCGATTAAAAATGGCGCAACAAACAATTTAGACAATGACTATCCGATGTTCCGCTATGCCGATATATTAATGATGAAGGCCGAAGCGTTGCTCCGTACAGGAAGAGAAAATGAAGCAGCATTACTGGTTTCGGAAGTTAGAGAGCGGGCGTTTAAACCGGTACCAGATAAGGCACTGGTAACGGGCGCAGAACTTTTAAAAGGTAGTATGTACAATTATGGTTGGCAAGAAAAAGACGGGACGGTTAATGGAAATAATGGTGGAGCAGATATAGAATTCGGTCGATTTTTAGACGAACTTGGGTGGGAATTTGCGGGAGAAGCACGCAGACGTCAGGATATTATCCGTTTCGGCGTGTTTCAAACAAAATCTTGGTTCAACCATCGTCCGCATGCAAGGGCACAAAGCCGAACACTATTCCCTATCCCGAATGATGAGATTAATAAAAACCCTAAGCTTGACCAAAATCCCGGATACGAATAGTACTTTCGGTGAAGTAAGCTAAAAAAAAAGCCATCGTTTCCCACAAACGATGGCTTTTTTTATGGAACCTTCGAGATTTATTTTAAAGTAACGTCTAGGTAAACCGAATGCCGTCCGTATGTATCATAGAAGGGTTTAAAAACAGCATCGCCGATGGTGAAGTGTAGCTTCTTCGGATTACCTTTGATCGATTTACTTATGTCGTTAGCATCCAAGATTACTTTCCGCCATTCTTTTCTGGCTTCGGATTCTTGAGCAGCTAATAGTATCGGGCCGTAAAACAGACTGGCTAGGTTTTGTTGATCCATTACCGGATCTAAATGAAATTGGAAAGGCATTTTTAGTTCAATAATATCTCCATCTTTCCATTCTCGGCTTATTTTAAGATAGCTGCCCGGTGTGCTAACCAGCTTTTGTTCTTTACCGTTGATCATGACAAAGAAACCTTTGGTAGCCCATCCCGGTACACGTACGTTAAGGTCAAACTTGCCGCTTCCTTTGATGGTTAGGCGCGTATGATCTTCTTTCGGAAAGCTCGTAGCCTGCTCTACGGTTACCTGACGCTCCGTCCAGTTTAGGGTAGATGGAACATAGAGATTGACGTAAAGAGCCTGGTCGTCTTTGCTCTTAAAGTAAATGGAGTTTTGAAGTTTGGTGCTGCTCTCTATCGCTGTCCCATTGCAACACGTAAAACCGGTCATATTCGGATTGCTAAACTGTTTGCTCGATCCGGGTCTAAGCGGAACATGATAGGTATTGGCTGGGCTATCTTCCGCTACAGATGCCAAAATGTGATTGTATAAACCACGCTCGTAATAGTCCATTAACTCGGCGCGTTGGTCGAAGAGAAAAAGATTGCTGGTGAGTTTTAACATGTTATATGTGGCGCAGGTTTCATTTTGTCCGCCAGCGGAGAAACCGTTTTCATATAATGTGGCCGGCTGACTGATAAAACACTCTGCATTTGCGGGGGTACGAGCTCCAGCGACTCCTCCAATACTATACATATAATCATGGACCGCTTTATACCAAAAGTTATCGGCAACTTTATAGTACTCCGGTAGGTTGGACACATGGTACATTTCTATACTTCCTACAATTTGAGGTATATGCTGGTTGGCATGCAGGCCTCGGAAAGTATCTACATTTTTAGCTAATCCATGTGTGCGATCAGCGTC
Organism: Sphingobacterium gobiense; assembly: GCF_002980575.1. GTDB lineage: Bacteria > Bacteroidota > Bacteroidia > Sphingobacteriales > Sphingobacteriaceae > Sphingobacterium > Sphingobacterium gobiense. The sequence continues at coordinate 1,990,688 of NZ_PVBS01000001.1, read as the reverse complement.
ACCGAAAAACATATCAATATTATCAAATAACTGTGCTGCTTTTAGATAGTTCGATTCACCGGTAATGCGATACAAATGCGCCATTGTTTCGTTCATTCCGCCAAATTCACCCGCGATGTAGGTATTCCAAACCTTAATAAGGGTATCCGAAGGTAATTGCGCCAAACGAGCATACACCCAGTCGCTCATACCCACAGCTACATCAAGTGCCTTTTGATTACCACTTACTTCATAGATATCGATTAAGCCGGCCAAGATCTTATGTAACGTATAATATGGAGCCCAAACCTGGTTCAGCTGACCTCCATAAGTAGCACCTTTTTCTAACATAATAAATTGATCAGGAGGATAGGCACTAATAAACCCTTCTCCCCAGTTCCAATAGTCGGTGCGGATGCCCTTCTCACTCAAATCTGAATCGTAATCGGATTTGTCCGGACCATGCGGTACAGCCGTAGGATCGGAGACATATGCACTGCCTGGCGTTTTCGGTTTGCCGGACAACTGTGCTAAATCATAGAGTATATTCACCATATAGGTCATTTTTTCAGCGAAACTGTCTTGCAGTTCGTTGTCGTACCCGGTGCTGGCATACGCCTGTGCAATTGCTGTAAGGTAATGTCCCGTAGCGTGTCCCCTCAACTTTGTGTCTTGACTATCCCAGACGCCCAATGGCTTTGCTCCCTCGGGTTGCTCTTGGCCAAAAGCATTACGAAACATGTAGAGAAAGGAGTTCGGGTCTGTTTTGGCTAACGTTGTGATAAATTTATCACGATTCTCCATGAATTTTGTTTCGTCATCGTGTGTATCTGTTTCCAGTGAAATCTGATCTAAACTAAAGGTCGTTAACGTGCTGTTTGGTGTAGTTGTTTGACCATCGCCTTTTATGATGACGATCGCCTTTGGTTTTAAATCTGTCCCAGGTACGCGTCCTGTAATAGAATAGCGACCCGCACTAAGAACAGCGCTATTGTCAATAGGAGAGGGCCATAGAACGCGTACTTTAGGACCAGCCATTTCATCTCTGTAGACGCCTTTTACATAAGCGGGCAGTCGAGGTAAATGCCCCAGTTCGGTTTCTACCTCTATATCCGCTACATCGATTAAATAAGCATTATAAAGCTGTGCGTGCGTAAGTGTAAATTGTGGAAGATCATCTTTCGCTTCCTTGACGTTCACCGAAACATCAACGGCGACTCCCCACGAATTGTTATAGATTCCTGCAACCTGGTTTCTACTCAACGGAACGCGGTAAATACGGAAATCATGTAATAAGGCGTTTAAGTAGGGAGCGTCACTTTGCCATGATTTTCCAATGTAAAGTTGATTTTTTTCTATGGATTGGGTACTGAATACGTCTGCTAACTCGGATGAAATATCTTTCGTCTCACCTGTAGGCTTACCATCGACATAAGTCGACATTGATTTGGAAGGAATATCAATCACGACGGCCAAATGCGTCCATTTATTGGTCGGTATTGAAGCGGAAACGATTCCCTTTTTATCGCTTTTGTTTGCTGTTACAGATGCCTGAAATCCGTCATGTGTGTGTGTCCCGACAGGAGCCACAAAAAAATGTTTATTGGCATCCTGTCCAAAGTCGAAAAAGTGTTGACCGCGTTGATCGGAACGCAAATATACCCAACCTGATATACTTAGCGATTCTAGATCTATCAAGGTTTCGACTGGTAATGTAATAAAATGTGCATTGTCACCCGGGAGCGACAACACTTTTCCAAACCGATCGTCTTTGACAAATTCGATTTCCTTTCCGTGAAATTTAGCGTGTAAATTGTTTCGGGACCAATCTCTGATATCTCCGTCAAACAGGTAGCGCGCAACCATGTCGGTTTCCCCGATTCCATCCAATATCTGATCTCCACCTTGCGCCTTTGTGATGTTATTTCCCAGGGAAAAGGCACCGAGAAACAGGATGAAACGCACGAGTACCGTCTGCATTTTCATGTTTAAATTATGATTAACCGATACATTCATATTGCATAGTTTTATTGTTTGATAATTTCTTTATAAAACTAATAAGACATGCTGTATTTCTGTACGTCTATTTTAGCTAATAGTCACAAGATATTAACGCGTTATTCCTATATTTAGCCTTATGAGACCATCATGGTTTATTCAACCACACACGAGGATGGATACACCAAGTTTGGGAGCTCTTGAATACATAATAAACAAACACTGATGAAAATAGCTTTCTTTTCAACCCAACCTTACGATCGTTTGTTTTTCGATCGTGAAAATCAAGATAAACGTTTTGTATATCAATTTTATGAAACACATTTGGGCCCTCATATCGTGCGGGCTATAAACGATGTGGAGGCGGTATGTGTTTTTGTAAACGATCATGTCAACCGTGAAGTGATTGAAACGCTGGCGTTGCGGGGAGTGAAAATAATAGCACTGCGCTGTGCAGGGTTCAATAACGTAGATTTGGATGCAGCGCGGGAATTCGGCATATCCGTATGTCGTGTTCCGGCCTATTCTCCGGAAGCGGTGGCGGAACATGCTATGGCCATGCTGTTGACATTGAATCGAAAAACGCATAAAGCCTATAACCGTGTGCGGGAACAGAATTTTTCGCTGAATGGTTTGTTGGGCTTTAATCTTCACGGAAAGACAATCGGTGTTGTTGGGACAGGAAAGATTGGCAAAGCTTTTTGTCGCGTAAGCAAAGGGTTTGGTTGCAAATTACTCGCTTTTGACATTTACGAAGATGCACAGGTAAAGCAAATGGGGGTGTCGTATGTTGATATAGATTCAATATACAAATCCTCCGATATTATTTCGCTCCATTGCCCATTAACGTTGGAGAATAAACACATGATTAGCAGGGAATCCATACAAAAAATGAAAGATGGCGTTGTTTTGCTGAATACTAGCCGCGGAGCATTAATCCATACTGCAGCGGTTATTGAAGGTTTGAAGCAACACAAAATCGGTGGGCTTGCTCTTGATGTGTATGAGCAGGAAGAGAAATTGTTCTTTAAAGATTTAAGTGATACCATCATTGAAGATGATACGATTCAACGCCTGATGAGTTTTCCGAACGTATTGATCACAGCCCATCAAGCATTCTTTACAGAAGAGGCTTTGACACAGATAGCGACCACCACGCTTCGGAATATCGAGGAACTGCTCTTGGGGCGTGAACCATCTATCGAAGATGCTCGCTTAGTATAGACGCTTTTATGATCTCACCTAAATATACACTATCCGTGCTGATATTACTTCCGTCGGAAGCAAGAAATGCAAGGTAAACGTGATAGGTTGTGCCGTCAGGGACCTGTTCTAAAGAAATAATCTGTTCACAATCTTCTAGATAACTATCTTGCAATACGCCGACCTTATTTACCGGGTTTACGCTGTTATCGGGGTAGAGCAGCGCTATGCACCGGAACATTCTTTCGCCGTGCTTCTGTCTGAAGACAGTGTCTACTTTCCAACGTATGATTACATGTCCGTCCTCCTGATTGACTTCAGCGCTGGAAACCGGAGAAGGTAGTCCGCGGCTTATGGCAAACTTTTCGTAATCTAGACGGTAATGTTCGCCTTCAAAAACGACGCTTTCACGTAGATTGTAAGACATTGCAGAGTTATGTCCGGTGCGATTGGGAGCATACTGCATAAAACCCAGACGAACAAAAGGAACGATGGATGACAGGCACTCTTGCATAAAAGCAAATTTACTCTGGTTCTTTCGCTGCCCTGAGGTAGGTTTTCGATTTTTCTTTATCCGGGGAAGACTTCTAACATAATAAATGTCTTTCCATTTACAAAAAACGGACGGTCCAACTTTACCTGAAACAGTTCCATTTACACCATTTTTAACTCGCGCCATAGCCCAATAATTATACTAAGGGATTAAGATAGGAAATATGAAGATATAAACCAAATATCAAATTTATAATTAGAAAATATATTAAATTTAGATGATAAGGAAGTTAATCGATATTTATTCGTGTTAATCCGAATAATGTCCGAATGAAGTCCGAATAAAATCCCTATAAAACCCTATAAAATTATTAATAAAATTAAAAGAAATTTTAAGAAACTCTTGAAAGGATATAAGTAATCGTATCAGCTAAGGCTCTATAGAAATTAATCTACAAAAAGAACACGCGTAAAATCGACTAACTTAGGGAATATAATGATTTGAGGACAGATTGAGGGGCTAAAACACGTCGTAGAAATGTTACAAGTTTTTTTTAAATGGTATTTTATCCTTTCGAAGTATTAAATTAGTGCATTACTAATTTAAATTTAAACTATAGTATTATGGAAGTTAAGATGTCTTCGAAATTTGTTGCCGAGTTAATTGGTACTTTTGGCTTGGTTCTTTTTGGCTGTGGTGCTGCAGCTATTGCAGGAGTGGATACCATGGCAGGTTTATCTGGTTTGGGATTACTAGGTATATCCATGGCTTTTGGTCTCTCTGTGGTTGTTTTTGCTTATGCCATTGGTAGTGTTTCCGGCTGTCATATCAATCCAGCGGTTACAGTTGGTGTACTTTTAGCAGGTAGGATGTCGGCTAAAGATGCGGTCGTATACATTATTGCACAATGCTTAGGAGCCCTTTTAGGAGCTTTCGTTTTGCAGCAGATATTGAGCGGACAATTAGTGGGCTTTTTGGCCGGCGAATGGGCATATGGTGCTAATGGTTGGGGAAAAGGATATCAAAACGAGTATGGCACAACAGCGGCGTTCTTAACAGAAGCTGTTTTGACATTTATTTTTCTTTTCGTTATTCTGGCGACAACCTCTAGGGTTGGAAACAGTACCATGGCGGGGTTGGCAATCGGTTTTACACTCTTATTGATTCACCTGGTTGCCATTCCTATTACAGGTACATCTGTTAATCCGGCACGATCATTCGGTCCTGCAATCTTGGCTGGCGGACAGGCATTATCGCAATTATGGCTATTTGTTGTCGCGCCTTTAGTGGGGGCTGCGGTGGCCGCTGGTGTCTGGAAAATATTGGAGCCAAAAGGTGAAGCGAACGTATAGCCTAACGATTTTATGTGTAAACCGCTCCTTATAAATTTTAGTTTTGGGAGCGGTTTTTTTACAGTTTAATTTTTAGATTTTACTTCTTAAAATCCTTATCTTCGTGCAATGGATAATTTTATTGTTTCAGCACGGAAATATCGTCCCATTACCTTCGACTCTGTTGTTGGTCAGCAACATATTACCAGTACGCTCAAAAATGCTATTCATAACAATCAATTGGCGCAAGCCTTTTTGTTTTGTGGACCGCGCGGTGTAGGGAAAACAACCTGTGCCCGTATTTTGGCGAAAACAATAAATTGTGAACATATTGTAGAACAGGTAGAGGCCTGTGGCAATTGCGAGAGCTGTAATTCTTTTCAACTAGGAAACTCTTTTAGTATCCACGAATTGGATGCCGCGTCTAATAACTCTGTGGATGATATCCGTAGCTTGATCGAGCAGGTTCGAATCCCGCCGCAAGCCGGTAAATACAAGATTTATATCATCGACGAGGTACACATGCTTTCCCAGGCAGCGTTCAATGCCTTTCTGAAAACATTGGAGGAACCCCCTTCGTATGCTATTTTTATTTTGGCAACAACCGAGAAACATAAGATACTCCCGACTATCCTTTCTCGTTGTCAGATATTCGACTTTAACCGGATCAAAGTGGAAGATATGGCGAATCATCTCGCTTCCATTGCGCAAAAAGAGCAAATAGCTTTTGAGCCAGATGGACTGCATATTATTGCCCAAAAAGCTGATGGAGGGCTTCGGGATGCGCTGTCCATGTTCGACCAGATTGTCAGTTTCTCCAATAAGAACATCACCTATCAAACCGTTATCGATAATCTCAATATTCTAGATTACGATTATTATTTCCAACTGCTGGACAGCGTCTCGACAGAGAACGCTGCACAGGCCCTGTTGATTTTTGATAAGGTATTAAATAATGGTTTTGATGGAGGGCATTTCATCAGCGGTCTCGCAACACATATTCGTAATTTATTGGTCTCTAAAGAGCCCGCAACACTGAAGTTGCTTGATGTAAGTGAAAATATTAAACGAAAGTATCTTGACCAATCGCAGGTGCTTAGTTCGGGGCTTTTACTTTCCGCGTTAAATATTGCCAACCAATGTGAAATAAACTATAAAAATAGCAAAAATCAACGTTTACAAGTAGAATTGGCACTACTAAAAATGTGTCATATAGCATCAGCTATTTTGCTGAGTAAGCACGGAAGTTTTACACCCTCTGTTACGACAGAGTTAAAAAAAAAACTCCCTGATCCAACCGTGAGCCGTCCAACGGCAGTAGCTAACGGTGTTTCTGCTCCCAAAACCATATCGTCAGTTCCTAAAGAAGCTTTCCCCCCACAGATCCCCACAACGGTTTCTACACCGACCGTAGAAAGATCGTCTGTAACGACTGAAAGTACTACTATTAAAAAAGGATGGGGCAAAATTTCTACCTCCGTAAACGTCCCTAACTTAAATACTATATTTGAAGATAAAGCTGAAGCTGACGCCGAGGAGCCGGACCTCGTTCAAGGAAATGAGTTCCGAGAGGTTACTCTTAATGCGTTTATTACCCAGTGGAATGCATTTGCAGACAGTTTGAGGCAAACGAATCGCATCACGTTATATACGATTATGACTGCGAACCCCCCGCGTTTAAATGGGACAATGATCGAGGTGGATGTAGAGAACGCCGTGCAGATGGACGAACTTAAATTAGGTAAAATAGATATCTTAAATTATTTGCGGGTTAAACTTCAAAACTTTTCGCTTGATCTAACGGGTACCCAAGTGGAGGTTACGAAAGTCAGAAAACCGTATACTTCGGCTGAAAAATACCAAGCAATGGTTTCGAAAAACCCTGCGTTGGAAACACTTCGTAAAGCATTTAACCTCGGACTGAGTTAATACGTCTTTCTTTTCTTATCTTTGCGGAACATTTTTTTTAAGCGTAGAATAAATAAACATGCGGAACTTTCAACATAGGGAAAGAGGAGAGAAACGGGAATCAAACCAGATGGTATTTGGTATCCGAGCGGTTATTGAAGCAATAGACAGTGGAAAGGAAATTGAGTCGCTGTTTGTACAGCGAGGATTGAGTGGCAGCCTCTTCTTGGAATTGAAGTCTTTATTGAAAGAACACAATATTGGTTACCAGCAGGTACCTATTGAAAAATTAAACCGTATTACGCGAAAAAATCACCAGGGGGTTATAGCCGTAATCTCACCCATTACATATCAGCGCATCGAAGATTTATTGCCTGTCATCTACGAAAAAGGGGAAATTCCACTATTGTTAATGTTAGATGGTGTAACGGACGTCCGCAACATGGGGGCTATCGCGCGTACGGCGGAATGTGCTGGAGTGCATGCGATAATCGTTCCGCGGAAAGGATCTGCAGAAATCAACCCGGACGCGATTAAAACTTCAGCAGGAGCACTGTATAAGATTCCGGTTTGTCGGGAAGATGCTTTGGGTCGTACTGGACGTTTCCTTATTGAATCGGGTGTTCAGTTGGTTGTAGGAACTGAGAAAACACAAGATTCTGTTTATGATGTGGATTATACGGTTCCAACCTGTGTCATCTTAGGTGCCGAAGATGTTGGCGTGTCTGACGATTTGCTCCGGATTTCAGATAAATTGGCGAAAATCCCGATGTTTGGTGAAATCAAATCCTTGAACGTATCGGTTTCAGCAGGTGTTGTTATCTATGAGGCTATACGTCAACGGCATAAATAGTCGGTTATAATTGAAAAAACAAATTTATAGACAGCTCCGAGTATATAGATATGTCTTTTATCGAGAGACGCTGGTTGATCCTCGTGAACATTTTTGGTCTTTTATCGGTGCTTTTGTTGGTATTTTTATTATTGCATTTATCCAGTCTCAGCACTTGCCGATATTGGAGAACGTCTTTTTAATCGGATCGTTTGGGGCGTCTTCAGTTTTAGTGTACGGCGCCATACAAAGTCCACTAGCGCAACCCCGGAGCCTCGTTGGTGGCCATGTTGTGTCGGCATTTGTTGGTGTAACCATTGCTCGCTTGTTACCTGATATTATTTGGCTTACTGCTCCCTTGGCGGTAGCTTCCTCCATTGTTTTTATGCAAATAACCCGTACGCTTCATCCTCCCGGAGGTGCAACAGCGCTCATTGCCGTGGCCTCTGGAACGAAAATTAGTTCATTAGGATATGGGTATATTGTCAGCCCGGTGTTATCAGGAACATTGATTTTACTTTGCACAGCGCTTGTATTTAATAATATCACGGCTAAACGGCATTACCCTGTTCGATACTCGCGATTACGGCGGTCTCGAAGAAGACATTTAAAGGCCAAACGGCTGGGAAAAAGATATTAATAAGCTTTTAAATAGATATAAATGAAAAGCCAGATTTTCTGAATGAAAATCTGGCTTTTAACATGATAAAAAATTGTAATGACTAATATTTAGAACGTGAAGCAGCGCGTTTGCGTTCTCCTCTGAAACTTCCGGAATCCCGTCTGTCTCCTCTGTAAGAAGAGCCACTTCCTCCACTTTTTCTATCTCTGCGTCTTCCACCGCTGTCGCCGCCTCTAGAGCGACCACCTCCACGGCTTTCTTCGCCTGATACTTCGACGCGAACTGCACGACCATTGTACTCTGTACCCTGGAATCCTTCAAAAACTTTGTTTACATCAGCATCTTGTACCTCGAAGAAAGTAAATACACCTTTCATATCGATTTTCCCAACCGATTTTCCCGAAATATTCGCTGCGTCGCAAATAAGACCCAGCATATCACCACGTGAAAACTCATCTACAGAACCAAGATTTATAAACAAACGCGTGTATCCTTTGGAAGCTGTTCTGCTTCTACGGTCTCCCCGTTCTTCGCGATCCCCGTCTCTTTCACGGGCATCAACGTTCAAGTCTGGTGCATTTTGATAATAGTCCAAGAAACGGTTAAACTCTAACGAAGCGAAACGTTTGATAATGTCCTCTTTGGACAAATCTTGCATACTTTCCATAATACTTGGAAGGTATGGTGCAATCCGCTCCTCGTTGATGTCTACGTTACGTATTTTATCTGTCATGGCAAGAAGTTGTTTTTCAACCACTTCGCTAGCTTCAGGAACTTGTTTCTTTTCAAACTGTTTGCCTATGATCTTTTCGATGCGTCGAATCTTGCCTAATTCTTTAACGTTAATTAAAGAAAGAGAAACACCAGTTTTTCCGGCTCGAGCCGTACGACCTGAGCGGTGTGTGTAGTTTTCAACTTCATCTGGTAGAGAGAAGTTAATAACGTGTGTTACGTCGTTCACATCAATACCACGAGCAGCTACATCTGTTGCAATCAACAGCTGCAAACTACGGTCGCGGTAACGTTTCATGACCTTGTCGCGTTGTTGTTGAGACAAATCTCCGTGCAACGAATCTGCGTTGTAGCCGTCTCTTACCAAAGCTTCCGCAATTTCTTGTGTTTCAATCTTTGTACGACAGAACACGATACCGAAAATTTCTGGATAATAGTCTACAATACGTTTGAACGCCGCATATTTGTCTCTAGCCTTTACAACATAATACTGGTGTTCAATGTTTACATTACCGGTGTTTTTCGTGCCAACGGTAAGTTCATGAGGGTCGGTCATGTAGTTTTGTGCTATACGACGTACCTCTTTTGGCATAGTTGCTGAAAACAACCATGTTTTCTTTGTGTCGGGCGTTTCCGAAAGGATGTTGTTGATATCCTCTTGGAATCCCATGTTTAACATTTCATCCGCTTCGTCTAAAACAACATACTTCACATTGGAGAAGTCGATTGCTTTTCTGCCGATGATGTCCAACATACGTCCAGGAGTGGCTACTACGATCTGTACACCGCGACGAATCTGACGTAATTGGTCAGAGATATTGGCGCCACCGTAAACGGCAACAACGTGTACGTTGTCCACGTGTTTGGCGTATTTCTCTAGATCTTTTGCGATTTGTAAGCATAGCTCACGTGTAGGACATAATACTAAAGCCTGCGGGTGCTTTTGAGTAAAGTCGATTAACTCTAAAAGTGGAAGACCAAATGCCGCTGTCTTTCCTGTGCCGGTTTGGGCTAATCCGACAAAATCGTCGTTGCCAGTCAATAAAACAGGAATGGCTTTTTCCTGAATAGGAGATGGTTTCTCGAAACCCATCTCAGTGATGGCATTAACAACTTCATGACGGATCCCCAAGTCTAAAAATGGGTTCATGAAATAAATTATACAATAGGCTCTATTGCCTAAGGCGGTGCAAATATAGGGATAATATTTGGGAATATAAAATTATGTTCTCTTTTTTAGAAGTATTATAAAAAAAATGGCTGCCCTCTATCATAGACAACCATTTTTATTTTGCTATTTAACAATCCTAGTATAAGGTGAACTCTACCCGGCGGTTTTGTTGCCGACCATCGGCACTAGCGTTCGTCGCAATTGGTTGTGTTGGGCCATAGCCTGTAGCTTCAATTCGGGAAGCATTAGCTCCTTTAGAAACTAAATATGATTTTACGGCTTCAGCACGCTCTTTTGACAAGCGCATATTGGTTTGCATAGAACCGGTGTTGTCCGTGTGTCCAGCAAGCTTCAAGCTAAAGTTTTTTTCGATGAGTAGCGCAGCTACGCTATTCAATGAAGGATAGGAGTTTGAGCGAATAGTCGATTTTCCTAAATCAAATTCGAGGTTTTTAATTGCTTCATCGACGACTTTTCTGTCTTCTTCCGTCACAACAATCTTTTCAATTACTTTTGTTTCATTTTTCATTTCTGGAAGTGGACAACCAGATCCATCTACCTTAACACCGGCAGGCGTATTTGGACATTTGTCGAATTTATTTGCTACACCATCGCCATCATCGTCTTGCAGGTCGTTGTTTAAATCCGCAAGCTGTGAAGACAAGGCTTCATTCGCTTGTTTTAACGCATCGTTTTGTGCTTTCAGGTCATCATACTTCACAGTATAGTCGTTCACCAATGTGGCAACAGGGTTGGAATTATTAAGCGCAGGTTTAAAACTATTGCCCAACGCAATTTCAAGTCCGGCATGTGCATAAGAGAACAGGTCGTTTTTAAACGTACCACCGGTTTTTCCATCAAAATGCTGATTTGCCCAATTCAGCTGGTAACCTAAGTCAATGTTGATGCCTCTTGCAACAGCAAACTTGAATCCGAAATCTGCAGGTACATACAGCTTAGTTGTCGCATCATGTGTTGCTGTTGCGCCATCTGCATCTGTTACTGTTGTTTCAAAATTCAATGCACCGATACCTACCGCGAAATAGGGTTTGATAAAGCTGTTGAGGAAGCGCCAATTGGTATTGGCCATTGTCCACTCTCCAGATAACGCAGCCGACCAAGGTGTTTTTGTTTCAAATGCGGCGATACCTGTTCCGGTAGCATCTTCATTTTTACCAGCGACTTTTCCACCCATATATTGGGCTTTTAGGCCGAAAGACGGGGAAATTTGTTTTTTAATATAAGCGCTATATCCAAGGTTGTGTTCCAATTTATCGAAACCGTCTTGGTTGAAACCGAAGATATTAGACTGATTCAATACGCCAGCATTCAGTCCCACTGACCACGTTCTGTATTGAGTTTCAGAGCCAAGGGGTGTTGTACCCTCAATGCTACCTTGTTTTTGAGCCTGAGCAACGGAAATGGTGCCCAAGAAACTGGCCATACCTACGATGGCTACATTTTTTAAGTTAAAGTTCTTCATATATAAACTATTAATAATATTTGTATCAACATGCGTTCGATGCAATTGTTTGCCAAAAGTAGGGCGGAAAAAAGAATGTTGCGCGGAAAGCATGGAGAAAAAAAACTCTTGTAGCATAGCGGCTACAAGAGAAGAGAAAGACGTCATACGAGGTGTTTTAATAAGTGCGTACAGGAGCAAATAAAGTCGGTATGGTCATATTATAAGCCATCTTACGTACAATATTTTCTTCGATCAATTTTCGGAAAATACTCTTACGGCTACGGGTGATAAGGAGGAAATCTATCTGCTCGTCAATTAATACGTTGGAAATAGCATGTGATACATTTTCCACGGCTCGATTGTAAAGCACTTGTGGTTTTATAGTATAGGAGATGTTTCGGATATCTGTTCGGTTGATTATTTCTTCAATCCAGCTTTTGAATTGGGTATCGATATCGCTGATACGTCGGTCATCTTTGTTCACGTAAATCAATACGAGCTCGAAATCGTTGCCAATAAGTTTAATGGCGTGTTGGAGTACCTCGATTTCACCCTCTTTAAAATTACAGAGTAAACCAACCCTGTCTTTCTTGAGGCCTTTCGTCTTTTGCGGAACCCCAAGTACGGGCGTTTTCGTATTCAAAATGACATCGTATGTATTACTGCCCAGAAAGATCGCTTCCAATCCGGAAGAACCTTTTGTTCCCATCACAACGGCATCGTAATTAAATGTGGCAGTTACTTTGCTGATCTCTTCAAACAGGTTACCCTCTTTAAATACCTTGTTGAATTTAATGTCGGGATATTCACGATGGAGATTCGCTAAGAGTCTTTCCATCTCCTTTTCCGAAATTTTTACCTGTGGATCTTCAATAGGATAGGCTTGTCGGTTTACATACGAATTGGAATGATGCGTGAAAACATGGATGAGGTCCACCTCCTGTTTTCGCTCATTTTGTGAAATGAACGCACAAGCATATTGAATAGCGGTTAGTGAGTCCTCGGAAAAATCAACGGGTATTAATATTTTGTTCATGATATAATTGTTTATATTGTTTTTCCAAAAAAAGCAGGCTTTTGCAGTCGCAATGTCATGGCTTTAGAAACCGATGACGTAAACAATCTTTCAAAAAAGGTTTTTCTGGTTTTTGAAACCAAAATAATATCAATGTCTTGCACATCAATCAATTTACCGATAACCTCCGGTATAGTATCTTGATCCTTGTCTTCTTTTAAAGTCGGAGCTGTTATTTTGGTCGTACGCCTCACCGCGGAAAACTCATCCACATTAAATCCCCAAGAATCTAATCGGTTGTTCACCGAGGATACACTTTCACCTTCCTTATAAACATGTATGAGTGCCACGTCGATCTCTTGTTTAAAAGTATGGACGAACTCTTGAAGCGTCGTCAATTCTTCTTGCTTAAAATTGGTTAGCAGCCCCACCTTTTTTATCGCTGTCGTGATATGGACATTAGGTATGACAATGACTGGAATAGGTGATTTTGCTACAATTAACGCCGTATTGCTTCCCCAGAATATATTTTTGTTTGCCGATGCTCCTGTGGTACCCATCGCGATAGCGACATAATCTCCTCTTTTTGCCTCTTTGAGGAGTGCCTCCTCTAAAAGCCCCCGATCATTGTGATAGGATATAGCTATGTCAGGATATTGGGTTTGAAGCCTGCTTGTCCACTCCTTAATAGTAAAATCGGCCTTTAATAAATCAGATTCCTCCCGGTCTCCTTCTAATTCATGCTCGTCAAAACCCGATGAAATTGCCGTATAGAAATGAACAACATGCAAGCTGTAGTGATGCTTTTTTGCAATTTCTGCAGCATACCGAGCAGCTAAGAATGCGTTTTCCGAAAAGTCCGTTGGTACTAAAATTTTCATCAGAATAAATTGTTATTGGTAATGAAGTTTGCAAGAACTAACTTATCCATACCTTTTTTCGGAGTGATAGGTCATGCAGATTTCCTCATTATAAGTTGATGTTACTGTATAAAAGTACAAATAATAAGTGGTTTTAAGAATTTAAAACTTTGTGATTCTATAAGCGGAATACTATGCATTGTGAGAGCAAGCATTTTTAGCTATTTTTGTACCTCAAAATAAGTATATATAGGATTCCATGACCAGTAAAGAAATACGCGAAGCTTTTTTAAGTTTTTTTAGGGACAGGTCCCATCACGTTGTGCCATCAGCTCCGGTAGTTGTTAAAAACGATCCGACGTTAATGTTTACCAACGCAGGGATGAACCAGTTTAAAGAGATTTTTTTAGGAGAGGTGCCGGTAAAATATTCCCGTGTTACGGATACACAGCGATGTTTACGCGTATCGGGGAAACACAATGATCTGGAAGAGGTCGGTATCGATACCTATCACCATACCCTGTTTGAAATGCTCGGCAACTGGTCTTTTGGTGATTATTTTAAGAAAGAGGCCATCGCGTGGTCTTGGGAATTGTTGACGGAAGTGTACAAGTTGGACAAGGACCGCTTGTATGTGACGATTTTTGAGGGCGATGAGAAAGAAGGACTGGAGCGGGACTTAGAGGCATACGATCTGTGGAAAAACCATGTAGCAGAAGACCGGATCTTATTGGGGAACAAGAAAGATAATTTTTGGGAAATGGGAGAGACGGGACCGTGCGGCCCGTGTTCAGAAATCCATTACGATATGCGTCCGGATGAACAGCGTGATGCAGTAAAGGGACAGGATTTGGTCAACGCCGACGATCCGCAGGTTATCGAGATATGGAATCTGGTATTTATACAGTTCAACCGTCTGAAGAGCGGGAAACTGGAACCGCTGCCTGCCAAGCATGTAGATACGGGCATGGGCTTTGAGCGTTTGGTCCGCTCTATCCAAGGTAAGACGTCGAATTATGATACCGACGTTTTTCAGCCTATTATACAGTTTATCGCCGAGAAGGCGGGGACAAACTATGGAGTGGACGAAAAAAAGGACATCGCCATGCGTGTACTGTCCGACCATATACGTGCCGTAAGTTTCGCTATCGCGGATGGGCAGCTTCCTTCCAATAATAAGGCAGGTTATGTTATCAGACGTATACTGCGGAGAGCGGTACGCTATGCCTATACTTTCCTGGGTTTCAAAACGCCGTTTATCAATGAATTGGTGCCACTTTTGGCAAAGCAGTTTGAAGGCGTATTCGACGAACTTATACAACAACAGGGTTTTGTACAGAAGGTGGTGCTGGAAGAGGAAGTTTCTTTTTTACGTACCCTTACCACAGGCATACAGCGATTTGAGAATTATATCGCAGAGCATAAAGCCATTGACGGCGATTTTGCCTTCGAACTGTTTGATACCTATGGCTTCCCGGTAGACCTCACTGGGCTATTGGCGCGGGAGAAGGGGCTGCATGTGGATATGGACGGCTTTCAAGGCGCCCTACAGCAGCAAAAGGAACGTTCGCGTGCCGCAACGGTTATCGATACCGGCGACTGGGTTACGGTATCGGACGGGGATGAAACAGATTTTGTGGGATATGATTATCTGGAAGCGACCACGCAGATCTTAAAATACCGCAAGGTAACTATAAAGGGCAAACAACAGTATCAGCTCATCCTGTCCGTTACACCATTTTATGCCGAAGGGGGAGGGCAGGTCGGAGATACGGGACTACTGATATCCGAGGCCCAGGAAAAGATTTATGTTACGGATACCAAAAAGGAGAACGGGCTTGTCGTACATTTTGTAAAGGAACTGCCGCCGGTGCTGGCAGGAAACTTCACTGCAACAGTCGATCGTGACAAACGTATTGATACGGAGAGCAATCATTCCGCTACTCATTTATTGCATGCTGCGTTGAAGCAGGTGCTGGGCGACCACGTGAACCAAAAAGGCTCGTTGGTGTCTCCTGATATCCTACGTTTCGACGTTTCGCACTTTGCGAAAATTACTACAGAAGAACTGAAGTTGGTCGAAGATATCGTTAATGGTAAGATCCGCGAGAATATACAGTTGAAGGAAGAACGTGATATACCTTACCAGCAAGCTATTGAATCGGGGGTGACCGCCCTGTTCGGCGAAAAGTATGGAGATTCTGTACGTGTGGTTACCTTCGACAGCAGCTTTTCTAAAGAGCTCTGTGGAGGTACACATGTCCGTGCCACCGGCCAGATCGGGTTTTTTAAAATAGTTTCGGAATCCGCCGTTGCCGCAGGGGTACGACGGATTGAGGCAATTACCGGATCGAAGGCATCAGCGGTAATCCGCGAACAGTTTGAGCTGATCGATAGTATGCGGGAACTGATGAACAGTCCCAAGGACTTTCTGTCGACACTCGAAAGGGTGTTGAATGAGAACAGCGAGCTGAAGAAGGCGATCGAAAAGCACATCCGTGAAAAATCATTACAGATGAAGCAGGAACTGGAAGACAAAATGGAAAAAATCAATGGCGTCAATTTTTTATCGATGATCGTGGATCTTCCTAATCCGGACGCAGTGAAAACACTGGCTTTTGCTTTGAAAGGCGCGATGGATAATGTGTTTGTAGTTTTGGGGGCAAATATTGATGGAAAACCAAGCCTGACTGTTTCGATTTCAGATAGGTTAGCGAAGGAGCGTGGATGGAATGCGGGTGCGATTGTTAAGGATCTGGCAAAAGATATTCAAGGCGGCGGAGGAGGACAGCCTTTTTTTGCCACGGCCGGAGGAAAATTAGTTGAAGGTCTTCCGAAAGCAATCGCGAGGGCTAAGGAGTTTGTGAAATAGCACAAAATGAATAGAAATGAAGAAAACTATTGGTTTACTTGTTTTATTGATCGCATTGTTTTGTGCGTGTTCGCGGACGGATGTGATTCATATATATGGACACATTGACAACCCTGGAAATGTAAAGGTCATTGCTTTTTACGAAGGTGATAGAAAGCTGGACTCTGTCTATCTTGCAAACGGGAATAAATTTAAATTTGAACGGCAGGCGACGCAGTCTCGCTTGCTTTCTATTCAAATAGGAAACAATAAGTATCCAGTTATTTTAACCCCCGGAGAGCCATTGAAGTTTGTAGCCGATATGCATAATCCAGAGGACTATCAAATAGAAGGCTCTGAATTGACGTCTGCATTAAAAGAGTTTGCTCCTTATCAGCGTCGTAAAGAATTCGTGCAAGATTCCTTGCAAGGTGCTTTTGCTAAGGCTACTTTAAATAAATCAGCGGAAGAGATCGAAAGTTTACGCTTTGACTATTTAATGGAGTTTAAATCGAAGTTGTCGTTATATACGCAGCAGGTAATAACATTTGCGGAGCAAAATAAAAATCTAGCGGGGTTTTATGCTATCAGCACCCTAGATCCAGATATTGCGGAGTCGGAGATTATCGCGTATGCCGATGAAATCGAAGATAAATTTACGGATAATCGTTATGTTTCTCAATTTAAAGAGGAAGCAAAGAAACTAAAAAGATTGGCTGTAGGGCAGCCTGCGCCCGAAATTGAGTCGTTTACACCGAATAACAGGACAGTGAAGCTTTCTGATTTCAGGGGGAATTATGTGCTGGTTGATTTTTGGGCTTCCTGGTGCGCTCCATGTAGACAAGAAAATCCGAATATCGTGAAACAATATCACGCTTTTAAAGACAAAGGATTCACCGTATTGGGCGTATCGTTGGATAATAATCCAGGCAGCTGGATGCGTGCCATCGAGGCAGATCGATTAGAATGGACACAGGTTTCAGATTTACAGGCATGGAGCTCTGATTTGGTTATAAACTATCGAATCAAAGCTATTCCTACTTCTTATATAGTAGACCCAGCCGGCAAAATATTAGCTAAAAATTTGCGAGGTAAGGAACTTGAAGCATTTTTGAAGCAAACTTTAAATTAAAAAAACATTTAACAACTGTTAAGTGGTTAACAATTTGATAACATCTTTTTAACGTTGTCTTACCATTTAGTACATAATTTAGCAAAAAAACAATAATGAACGCCAATCAAAAAATACTAGTGGTAGATGATGAACGAGATATCGTCGATTTAATATCCTATAGTCTTACAAAAGAAGGCTATCAAGTTTATCAAGCGTACAATGGTAAAGAGGGGATAGAAGTAGCGAAACAGGCTAATCCTGACTTAATTATCTTAGACGTTATGATGCCAGAAATGGATGGAATCGAAGCTTGTCGTCTAATGCGCTCTATGCCGGAGTTTAAACATACTTTCATGGTTTTTCTTACTGCCAGGAGCGAAGAGTATTCTGAAATCGCTGGTTTTAATGTGGGTGCTGACGACTACATAGCGAAACCGATCAAACCACGTGCTTTAATGAGCCGTATCAATGCTATATTGCGGCGTAATAATACGGAATCGGGAATTGATCACGCAGATAAACTAGAAATCTTGGATCTGGTTATCGATAGGGATTCCTTTTTAGTATATCGCGATGGAGAAAAGATTGTTTTGGCAAAGAAGGAATTTGAGTTACTTTATCTTTTGGCTTCAAAGCCAAATAAGGTTTTTACGAGGGAACAGATACTAAAAGCCATTTGGGAAGACTCCGTGGTGGTTACGAATCGAACCATCGACGTACATATCCGCAAGCTAAGGGAAAAAATCGGAGATCATTACGTTTCAACCGTCAAGGGTGTGGGCTATAAGTTTGAAGTATCCTAATAAATTCGATCCGTCCGCTAACGGATCGAATTTCCTAACTATTCATATAAACTATCGAAAAAAGTAGGTTTATCCAATTTGACCGCTATACGATAAGCGGCATTTATTAATCCCACATGGCTATAGGCTTGTGGGAAATTGCCCCATTGGGAACCGTCATCTTCGTGAACATCCTCACTGAAAAGCATGAGATGATTCGCAAAGGATAAAAGCTGTTTAAATACTTCTTGGGCTTCGTCTAAACGACCAACACAGGCTAATGCTTCTACATACCAGAATGCGCATACCAGAAATGTCGATTTTGGCTTTCCAAAGTCGTCTTTGTGCATATATCGGTAAAATAAGCCATGCTTGCCTTTTAGCTCCTGTTCTAACTGTTTAAGGTGTTTTTTTGCTTTTTCTGATGAGGGATCTAAATAGTTCATCATAATAAGCTGTAGCGTGGATGCGTCCAGGCTTTGGCTTTCAAAAGCATTGGTATATACTTCTCTTTCTAAATCATAGCAGCTTTCAATATGCTTTTCCGCTTGCGCGCGAATGGTACTCGCCTGTTGTTCGATGTCTTTAAAACCATATTGTTTGGCGATTTTGAGTGCTGCCGTAGCCCCAGCCCATTGGAATAAGTTGGAATAACAATGACGATTTTGAAAATTCCTGAACTCCCATATTCCAGCATCTTTCTCATCGATGGTCTGTGCCATTTTCTGAAGGATAAGATGTGTCCATGCTTTTGCCGTATGTAAGTTTTGATGGCGAAAGCGATGGTCAGAAAACAACGGAAGCAACGCAATAAGCGCTTGTCCGTATACGTCGTTTTGGATGTGTTCGGAAGCTTGATTACCAATTCGAATAGGTTTGTTTCCAAGATAACCGTCCAGATATGGAATGGTATATTCTTCTAAATCCGATTGCCCCATAATGCCGTATAGCGGCTGTAGTCTGCCTGTGTCATTTTGGCTAATGTTGGCAATATAGGAAGCATACCTCTCCATTTCCTCGAACTGCCCTAAATGACTCAGTGCCGTTAGCACATAATAACTATCGCGCAACCAGCAAAATCTATAATCCCAATTTCGGCCGGATCCCGGGTATTCCGGTAAGCTGGTCGTACTAGCAGCGATGATTGCTCCTGTGTCTTCATATTGGTGCATTTTAAGCGTAAGGGCCGATCGAATGACTTCTTTTTGATAAAATGCAGGAATAGAAGCGTTTTTCACCCACTTATGCCAATATTCTTTTGTGCGTAAAAGAAAATCTTCTGCAGTGCGGGCAATAGGGGCCTCAAAGGGACTGCCGTAAGTTAATATCAAATAAACGGGTTGGCTCAATACATGTGTACTATCGTCAAAAAAATGACTAACCGGCATATTTGTAGCAAGACGCATCTTAATATGTTCCATTTCGAACTGCACATGGTTACTGCCTCTGTACCGATGGAACGACTTGCCACCATATTCGTAGGTTGGCTCACATATAACACGGATTTTTGGATTGCCTCTCATTGGCTCCACTTTTCTGATCAGCGTTAGCGGCTTATAGTAGCGTTCATATTGCTCAAAACGAGGAGCAAAATCCGTAACCCGGTAGGCACCATCTTTGGCTTCTATTTCGGTACATAATATATTTGTATTCTCTAAATAGAATTGTTTGTTATTGGTCGGTTCGCCGGTAGGTAGAATACAGAAAGTTCCTCCAAGTTTTTTATCCAGCAAACTGCCAAAGACAAAAGAATCTTGAAAGGAAGGCCAGCACAACCAGTTTACATTGGTGTCCTGTTCAATATGCGCAATATAAGCACAGTTGCCTATGATGCCCGAGTTATATTTGTGCCTTGTTTTTTGATTCATATTCGTATTGTTTGAGGGCTTGATTTGATGCGCTGTGTGGATTCAATTTTTTCAACGAAATAGTGAACAAGATTTACGGCGTCTTCCTGGTTTTCCACATAAAAATGTGCTTCTGATTTTTTATTTCCCACTTTAACGGTAAGCGCCGAAGAAGGAAGTTCGATAAACATATCTTCATCGGTTACATCATCACCCATCGCAAAAATAAAGTCGGGTTTATAATGGTTCACAATTTCGAGGGCTGCCAAACCTTTGTTGACTTCACCGTTTTTTACTTCGATGACTTTGTCGCCTTGAAGCAGCTGCAGTCCGTGTTGCGGAATTAGATAGCGAAGGGAGTCTACTAGTTCCTGCGAGCGAAGCTGTCCTAGCCCTTGTTGTGCCTTCCGGTAATGCCAAGCCAGCGAATAACTTTTTTCTTCGACGGAAGCACCTGCTGTGATGTTGGCAAATTTGGTCATAATATGTTTTACGGGAATTTTCCACCGATTGGAAAGTTGCGGGCGATGCGTCCACGTGTGTGCGGGATAATTCGTCCATGCGCCGTGCTCCGCTACTAGGTAGTAATCTTTATCACCAAACCATCGTGTCAATGTTTCGCGAGGGCGACCACTAATAATGACTATTTGATTTTCATTATCCGATTGTAACTTTTCCAAAATACGATAGAGCGAAGTGGTCGGGGCAGCGTCGTCGGCGTCTTTGTGAAATCCGATTAGCGTACCATCATAGTCTAAAAAGAACAACCGCTTTTGGCTATTTTGGTACTGATTGAAAATCATTTCCCTAACCCCTTCGCGCACCTTGCGCGACATTTCATTCTTCTGGATATGTTTAATTTCACGCAAGCGATTAAAAAACAACCTGACCCAGTGGTTGATGTTGAATTTTTTGACGATGGCGATATTGGCATCCATGCGTTTCCGCTGTTCCTCTTCCGGCATCTTTATGGCTTGAACAATGGCATTGCTGATTTCGTCGATCGCGTTGGGGTTTACTTGAATAGCATCTAGTAGTTCCTTGGATGCACCGGCTAGCTCGCTCAGGATAAGCACGCCTTGCTCGTTCTCCTTACTGGCCACGTATTCTTTGCAGACGAGATTCATTCCGTCGCGAAGAGAAGTGACTAAACAAACGTCTGCGGCGGCATACAACGCCGATAGCTCCTCCACTGGATAAGTGTTGTAGTAGTAAGCAATAGGGGTCCACTCGTTTGTTCCATATACGGCGTTGATGTGGCCGACGAGCCGATCGATTTCATCGCGAAGTCGTTTGTATTGCGGGACGGTATCGC
Organism: Sphingobacterium gobiense; assembly: GCF_002980575.1. Taxonomy (GTDB): domain Bacteria; phylum Bacteroidota; class Bacteroidia; order Sphingobacteriales; family Sphingobacteriaceae; genus Sphingobacterium; species Sphingobacterium gobiense. Next base: position 1,969,170 of record NZ_PVBS01000001.1, on the reverse strand, counting down.
GAGATGGAACAACCAGCATATAAAGGACGACTTGATTGCTATATTGTGGATATTTAATCAAAAAGTTTTCGAACGCGTACAGGCGCTCGAGTATGCCTTTGCTGTAGTCTAGCCGGTCAATAGAAAGAATGATTTTGCGATTTTGATAGTGCTCTTTTATACACCTGGCACGTGTTTGCACGTCTGGGCTTTCTGCCAATGCGCTAAATTTGTCGTAGTCTATGCCCATAGGATAAACTTCAACGTACACACTTCGGTCGCCTATCTGCAAACAGTTGTTTTTTATAGTAAGTCCCAATATATGGGTGCCCGCATTTAAGAAATGTTGTGTATCGTTGTAAGTATGAAAAGCGATAAGATCGGCTCCTAACACACCTTCCAATAATTCATTCCGCCATGGAATGCATCGAAAAATCTCGTCAGGAGGGAAGGGGATATGTTGAAAATAACCTATGGATATATTGGCGTCGCCCTGACGAATTAATTTTGGAAGCAACATTAACTGGTAATCATGAATCCATATTTCATCTTTGTCATTAGGCTGTTCTGCCCATACAGCATCGCAAAAGGCTTGGTTTACTTCTTTGTAGTACTGCCAGTTTTCTTGCTTGTAAATGGCGTAAGATAGCCGATAATGAAAGATGGGCCATAAAACTTCATTGGAAAACCCTTCATAATACCCTTCTATTTGTTCTGGAGTGAGAAAGACAGGAATAAGGTTAAGTTCCGCTAGCTGTTCGCGGATAATTTTTTTTTCTTCTTCGCATTCGGGGATATATCCCGGCCAGCCGATCCAAATATTATTGTCTCGTTTGTAAATAGAACCTAACCCGGTGGCTAAGCCTCCTTCACTTTGAATAAATTTAAGCTCCCCATCGGTTTTTTCTATCCGTATTGGCAATCGATTTGATACAATTATTGTTCTTTTTTTATACATGTGAAAGTTTTTCATGATAATATTGGGAAAACCTCTAAAAACTAACAAGAAGTCATAAGAATAACCTTTGAAAAAAGGAATTGTTTTGGAAAAATCTATTCATTCTTATAAAATAAATAGTCTTTTATTTTAAATTGGTTAACATAAGAAATCCCTTCTATCATTGATAGAAGGGATTTCCTGTACCCAGCGCCGGAGTCGAACCGGCACATCCGAAGATATTGGTGTTTGAGACCAACGCGTCTACCAATTCCGCCAGCTGGGCTTGCTGTGTCCTTGTTTGACGATGCAAATATAGGAGATGTTTTAGGTTTTCCAAAAAAATATTTTTAGGTTTTCATAAACGAACTGATTTTGACCTGCTTATTTTTTGACAGGACGTTTGTCGTTAACATTATTTAACGCGTATCAATTAAACGTTTGTGTGGATTTAGTATCTATTCTTTAAAGAAGAAAAATAAGAGTTCACCAAAAACACGAAATTTATGAAAAAGGCATTATCATTAGCAGTGTTATTTGCAGGGATTAGTTTAGCAACATTTGCACAGGAAGAAAAAGGTACGAGGCGTCCGATTACTAAAGACCGGAAACCGCGAATGGAGAAAAAGATACAACGTACACCGGAAGAGATCGCCAAACTGAAAATGGAGCATTTGGATAAATATTTAAAATTTACTGATGCCCAACGATCAGAAGTATATGCTATACAATTGGAGCAAGCAATACAAGCGGTAGCTCACCGCGAAGAAATGAAAAATTTGCACGACAAAAAACGTGAAGACATAAAGGATTCCCGAGAGAAAATGAGTGAAATTTTGACGACTGAGCAAAAAGAGCTTTTAAAGAAAAGTTATGCACAACGGCATAAAGGAAACTTTAAGAGAACAAAAAGGGATTTTAGGAAAAGAGGAATGATAGAAAAGAAAATGACGGACGCGGAAAATGTTGAAAGTTAACGGTATAAATGTTTGTATGTAGTTTAGTTTGTGTTAGCGAACAAGGGGGCGGTAACAGCCCCCTTGTTCCGTTGAGTCATATCTTCTCTATAATTTGCATAATTAATGGATATGTATTTTCTAATACAGTTCCGAAACCGCTTTTATCAATCCAGCGGGCATCCGTAATGTCTTCTTCACTTTGTGGAATCAACTTTGGTGATTTGTTCACCCCCATCTCGTACCAATTAGTTTGTTTCAATACAAATTTTCCGCGCATGATGTAGATGTGATAGGTCGTTTGAAGCTTTGGACCTAAGTAATTTATACGAATGCCGCACTCTTCTTCTACTTCGCGGACAGCAGCTTCTTTCATCTTTTCATTGTTCTCTACTTTACCTTTGGGTAAATCCCATTTTCCAAGTCGGTGTATAAACAAGTATTCGCCTTCTCCATTTTTAACGAGCCCTCCTGCAGCTTTAATAATTTCTACTTTTTGCGAGATGGATTTAAAAACCTTCTCAATATCAGGATGTATATATAAATAAGTTATGTTCTTTGTTGCTTTCTGTTTGGATGCTTGAAAAAGTTTTTCGAGATCAATGTCTTGTAAACCAATTGTTTGAACATTGGATAGTTTCTTTGGAAGAAAATCAGCTAAAATAAGCTGACATTCGTTCATATAAATTTTATAAATTTGCGCCATGAATAAGTTAAATGAGGTTGAACAAAAAATTGCTGAATCCTTATTGCAAATTAAAGCAATAAAATTACAACCTAAAAACCCTTTTGTTTGGGCGTCAGGTTGGAAGTCTCCAATTTATTGTGATAATCGTATTGCATTATCACATCCGGCAATCCGAACTTATATTCGCCAACAGCTATCCCAGTTAATTCAAGAGGAGTTTGGAACCGTAGAAATGATATCGGGTGTGGCAACAGCGGGAATACCTCAAGGCGTATTGGTCGCTCAGGACCTAGGTTTACCCTTTACGTATGTTCGCAGTAGCGCGAAAGACCATGGTCGTCAAAATCTTATTGAAGGAGAAGTTGTTAGCGGACAACGCGTGGTTATCATAGAAGATTTAATATCTACCGGTAAGAGTAGTTTGTTGGCTGTTGAAGCATTACGCGAAGCGGGATGTAATGTGGTAGGATTAGTTTCCATCTTTACCTATGGATTTGATCAAGCAGCTAAAAATTTCGCGGAAGCTAAATGTCCGTTCTTTAGCTTGTGCAACTATGAAGCGCTTATTAATGTAGCGGTCAACAACGGTTATATTTTGGAATCTGATGTAGCGTTGTTGGAAGAATGGCGTAAAGATCCTTCAACATGGACGGGACAATAACGTATTAAATAAACGAAGCACATGACCATTTTTCAAAACAATGTTGATATTCATAAGCCGATAGAAGCGGTCTACGCATTTTTGGCTGACATGAACAATCATGAGCAGTTGATGCCGGACAATATCGACAATTGGTCGTCGACGGAAGACGAGGCTCGTTTTACGATCAAGAATATGGCAAAGTTAGCGTTGAAAATCAGCCAACGGGTAGCAAATAAGGAAATCGTTTGCATCCCAATCGATGAAGCACCGTTTGCGCTTACTTTACGGTGGAAGTTGGATGATAAAGGTGTAGAAACTACGAATGCAACGTTTGTGATCGAGGCTGAGCTCAATATGATGATGAAGATGATGGCTTCCAGTCCGCTTCAAAAGCTGGCCGATCATCAGGTAGATACATTGAAAAATATACTTGGATAATATATTCATTAGTACACGAAATGAATCCCCGACGAACGCCGGGGATTTTTTATTACGGTGATAATTATGTCATTAATCGGCGATGTGTTTAACAAGACCAAAGAGTTTTGTACATTTGCTGTACGAGAGTTTATAATCAATAGCTATTAGATGGAATTACAATTAAAACGCCCCTTGGCCTTTTTTGATTTGGAAACTACGGGTGTTAATATTGCCGTAGATCGTATTGTTGAGCTATCCATATTAAAAATATCACCGGAAGGCAAAGAAGAGGTATTGACGATTAAGGTTAACCCCGAAATGCCAATACCTGCTGAATCTTCTATGTTTCACGGAATTTACGATGATGATGTGAAGGATTTTCCTCCGTTTAAAGAACGTGCAGAAGAAATCAAGAGCTTTTTAGGAGATGCTGATTTAGCAGGTTATAACTCGAATAAATTCGACGTACCTATGCTGATGGAGGAGTTTTTACGTGCTGGCGTAGATTTCTCGTTAGAGGGAAGAGCGTTCGTCGACGTGCAGAATATTTTTCATCAAATGGAACAACGTACTTTGAAAGCGGCCTACAGGTTTTATTGTGATGCATCATTAGAAAATGCACACACAGCAGAAGCCGACGTGCGAGCCACATATGAGGTATTAAAGGCCCAATTGTCAAAATACGAAGGCGCGGCTTTTGAAGATAAACACGGAACGGTTACGACTCCTGTCGTGAATGATGTGGAGGCATTACATCGATTTACAAATCTGAGCAAACCGGTAGATTTTGCAGGACGCTTAGTATATGACGAGGAAGGCGACCCGTGTATCAATTTTGGTAAACACAAAGGTAGAAAAGTTGTTGATGTGTTTGACGCTGAACCTAGCTACTATGCATGGATGCAGCAAGGTGATTTTCCACGATATACAAAGAAAGTACTGGAAAAGCTATGGAGTGAACATCGTGATAAAAGGAAAGAGCAGCAACAAAAGACCCAACCAAGCCGGGTAGAACCTAACAAGGAACGTCCGCGTAAGGATCAAGCCCCTGCTAAACCCATTACGAATGATATGCTTAAGCAGCTTCAGGGGAAGTTTGGAAAATAGGTTTTATAAGCGATAAGTTAAAAATGACGCGTGATAAGATGCTCATAATAGGCAAATCAACCAATCACGAAGCCGAGTTACGAACAACGAATTAAAAAAATGACAAATACGGAAGAAATGGAACACTTACAGTGCCTGATTGTCGGATCGGGACCTGCGGGTTACACAGCGGCTATATATGCAGCTAGAGCTGATCTGAATCCCGTAGTATACACGGGTATCGTCCCTGGAGGGCAATTGACACAAACGACGGAAGTAGATAATTTCCCAGGGTATCCCCAAGGCATCACCGGTCCTGTTTTAATGGAAGATTTAAAGACTCAAGCGGAACGCTTCGGAACAGAAGTGCGTTTTGGCTATGCGACGAAGGTGGAGTTCTCGGAAAGTGGCGGTGTACACAAAGTTGAAATTGACGGTTCGACTTGGGTTTCTGCGGACACGGTTATTATCGCGACCGGCGCTACCGCAAAATGGTTAGGGTTGCCATCAGAGGAAAAATACAATGGATTTGGTGTATCTGCCTGTGCGGTTTGTGACGGCTTTTTCTTCAAGGGTCAAGATGTGGCGATTGTAGGCGCAGGAGACACAGCGGCGGAGGAGGCTACATACTTAGCGAAGTTGTGTAGGAAAGTTTATATGCTGGTGCGCCGAGATGAATTTAGGGCGTCGAAAGCGATGATACATCGTGTAATGAATACGCCGAATATCGAGGTATTGTACAATACCGAGACTCAGGAAATACTGGGTAATGAAACAGGCGTGACCGGTGTGCGTGTTATTAATAATCAGACACAGGCAGAGCGTCATTTGGATATCACGGGTTTCTTCGTCGCAATTGGGCACAAACCTAATACAGAATTATTTGCAGATATATTGGATATGGACGAAACCGGTTATCTGATTACAAAATCCAATAGTACCGCGACTAATATACCGGGCGTATTCGCTTGTGGCGATGTACAGGATCATATATACCGTCAAGCTGTTACGGCAGCAGGTACAGGCTGTATGGCGGCATTAGAGGCCGAACGTTATTTGGCAGCTAAAGAAAGTTTTGTAGAAGAATAACGAACAGGTAGTGGTGTGACACTTGCACCACTACTTTCTATATCACCTTAAAATACTGTAAAGCATTCCAAATACCATTATCGTCTACATCCGTTGTAATGTAATCTGCGATTTCTTTTACCTCTGGGTTTGCGTTCCCCATAGCCACACCGATAGCGACATGTTTTAGCATGGTAATATCATTCCCTCCATCCCCAAACGCCATGGTCTGCGAAACATCCAGGCCGAAATGTTTACAGAAAACATCGATCCCCACTTGTTTACTTTGACCTTTCGCATTCACATCGGCGAAAAGAGGAGTCCATCTAGACGCTACTGAATTAGGCATGACGTTTTTCATAAATAGCTCCTCGTCTTCCGGTCCCAAAAAAATATTGGTTTGCAAAATGCTCGATACGTCTATGTTCTGTAGTTCAACTGGTGGGGGCACAGGTAAGTTTAGGTGTGCGTACATCCCTGCCACTTCCTGCGTGACATCGTGAATGGAGATTTCTTTTTCAGACATCAACGAAAAACTCAAGGCATGATCACGGCTGTATGCTAGCATGGACTCGATATCATTTGCCTCGATGGCTCTTTTGAACAGGAGGTCTCCTTGTTTCGTGACGCAATACCCGCCATTAAAAGTAATGAACCCGTCGAAATCTAGAAACTTAACATGGTCAATGCTATTAATAGACCGACCGGTTGATAAAATGACCTTAATTCCAAGTTTTTGCAATTGTTCAATTGCCTTTCGGGTAGAGGGGGGAACTTGGTGTGTCTTGAAACTTAAAAGGGTACCGTCTATATCGAAAAAGACAGCTTTGATTTTAGGATATTGCATAATACAAAGGTACGATTTCTTTATATTCCCTATCTTTGCGCTATGGATAATTATGCCGCTTTTTTTGATAAAATTAGAGAGTCGATTCAACAGGAAGAATTTATTAAGATTTCTTTAGGAGATTATAATGGCACAGAATTGTACTTGAAAAATGTATATATCAAACCGGTTATTATAAAGCGAGAAAGGAAGTTATCCTTTGTTTTTCGTTATAAGACACAAGACATCACTCAAAACTTTGAGATCGACACAGGTATCGTGGAAATACAAGGGCTTTTGAAAGTAGAAGGATTTCGGGTGGCAACTTTGTTCACAGAAACGGAGAACCTATTATGTCAATTTACTAAAAAGGGAATATGGTCTCTCAGAAGGGAGAACCCAACCGCTAAGAAACCGGTTATTCTTGCCCACGATAAACAGAAAGTACGGAAGTTGGATAGCACGAACAAAGTTTATTTACGCGAGTTAAAACTGGCAGACGCAAGGGGGGATGTGTATAAAAATGCACAAGACAAATGGAAGCAAATTAATCACTATATAGAAATATTAAGTGCCATATTACAGCGACTACCGCAGAAAGATACGTTAAATGTTGTCGATATGGGCGCGGGAAAAGGTTATCTGACTTTTGCTTTGTATGATTATTTAGTCCATACGCTTCAAAGGCGGACTTCCCTAGTGGGAGTGGAATACCGCAAAGATTTAGTAGACTTGTGTAATCAGATTGCCGTGAAGTCGAATTTCAAGGACTTGCTTTTCATGCGGGGGGCGATAGAGGACTACCAACCCCAAAGTGACCTAGATATCTTGATAGCTTTGCATGCTTGTGATACAGCGACCGACGATGCTATTGCTAAAGGGATTAAACATGGCGCAGACCTGATTGTGGTCGCACCCTGTTGCCATAAACAAATCCGTCGGGAAATGGAAAAGAATAAAACGAAGAACGAGCTTGATTTTCTGCTTAAACACGGGATTTTTATGGAACGTCAGGCGGAAATGGTGACCGATGGTATACGGGCGTTGATTATGGAGTACTTCGGCTATCAAACCAAAGTCTTTCAATTTGTATCGGATGCCCATACAGCTAAAAATGTGCTGGTAGTAGGCGAAAAGAAATTCGCTACCGAACAGAAGCGACAAGAGATTTTGGAAAAAATAAAATCTACGAAAACCTATTTTGGTATAGATTATCACTACCTAGAACAGTTGATGGGATTGTAATGTTGAAACGAAGTCTATAAGGTAACCTTTACACCGGCATAATAACTCCGAGTAGGAGCGGGGTTGAAAAATCGATCGCCAAAAGCATTAATATCGTTGCCTAAACTATAGCTTTCGTTCAAGAGATTATCTACACCGGCAAAAATTTGTAATTGCTGCTTGTTTTTTAATCGCCAATCCCACGTTCCTTTAGCTTGTATCAAATGAAACTTATCGGAAAATACACTATTCGCGTCATTTAAGGGCATGGCAGAGGTGAAATTATGCGAAATATTCAATCCAAGTTTTTTCGGGAAAGCCAAAATTAACGTATTTGTCCAAACCCAGTCTGGTACTGCTGTGACCTTATTGCGAGAAAAATCGTTGTCGTCTATCCTGTATTTCCCGAAACGATAATGATTATAGGAAGCACTAGAATGTAGGTTTAGGGCCTGAATAAATCTTTCCGTTTGGGGTGCCAGTATATATGCCCAAACGGTGGCTTCGATACCTTTCTGTTTCATTTCTCCCGCGTTGATAAAATATTCCGCACCATTTTCGCGCAATTGTCGAACAATACCATTTTGCATATAATAGTAATAAAAACTAAGGTCAGCGATAAATCGTCTACTTTTAGTTTCCAAACGCGCGCCGATTTCATAACTAGTGCCTTTTTCTGGATCCAGGTCAGTATTGATAACATTGTCCGAAGACCGCACCTCCGCGATGGTTGGTGGAGAATATCCTTTGGAAATAGAGCTTCGAAACGCCAGTCTATCCGTTAGGAGATAGGAAGTTGCTATCCTTGGCATCCATATACTCCCCAAATTAATAGCACCGCTTGGATTTGTTATCTCCGGATAGTGTTGACGATAGCTTATTTTCGACTGGTTTAACCCAATTGAACCTTCGAGCGTCCATCGTTGATGTAGTTTTGCCATGACCCGGTAGAAGAAGCTACTTTGTGCGTTGTTTAAGTCATCTTTTGCCTGCGAGGCAGTGGGAACTCCTTGTTCATTGCCGTAGTTCTCAATCTTATTCCATCCCTTTTGTCCTTCAAAACCGACCTGCATCTGCCATTGAAACTGCGATTTATCTATATTTCTATATGAAAGGTAGGTGCGGAGACCAAGGTTGTTCTCTTTCCGGTACTCATAATTGGTAATAAATGGATTTTCGAAATCGGTGTTCGAACCGAAAAAGCTAATTACGTGAGAGAGCTTGTCCGATACTTGAGCATGGTGCGCGATGCCGCCATAAAATGTTTTATTAAAAATACCGGCTTGCTGTTCTTTAGCTCCTGGATTAGGACCAGCCGCCGGACGAGACATACGGGGGTTTTCGGCCATTTGCGCCTGTGTTAGACCACCAGGTGTACGATAGCTCAAATCACTATACAGTGCAAAAAGTCGAATTTCATTTTGGGGCTTATATTTCCACTGATGAGCCGTTTGAAATGTTTTCTTATTCAATGCCGTATTATCACGGTATCCATCCGATCGTGTGAACGATTGATCGAAAGAGAAACTGTAATTATCCCTTACTTTCCGCTGTATAGAAAGCTGCTCTTGAAACAAGCCAAACGATCCGCTACTTAATAATACAGAACTACGATTTTTGCGCACGTCGAAACCGTTTGGGGCTATGTTAATAACACCACCGGAATTAGCACCATACAAAGAACCATCGGGGCCTTTAATGACATATATAGCATCTATAGCCGCTGGATCGAGAAGGTTTAAATAGGTATTCCCTCCCGCGTCGGTCAGGGGAAAATCATCTATATATATTTTTGCATTTCGAATCCCGAAAGCAGATCGGATTAGACTTCCACGCATCGCCAGACGATAGCTTCCTGGCGAGCGTTCTTCCATCCGCACACCTGCTACGGTGTTGAGGGCAGGAAGTAAAGTTGTAGTTTGTTGTGCTTCTATAAGCCCTGAGCTTATCGTTTGTGCTGTTGACGTTAGTTCCAGAATAGGTTGTTTGCTAAAATACGCATTGATATCCACGGGATTAATTTCTTGCTGAGCCGATACGCTGTCGATCGTTTGGCTCCAAACCGCATAAGGGATGCATAATATTATAGGAAAGAGAAAAAACTTAAATTTAGAAAACATATGTGTTCAATTTAAAAAGCTTCGTTTAATCCAAGGAATAAACCACGCTGGCCGAATCGACCAATGGCGTAATCAATACATAGATTTGTTCGGGTAGCTTTGTTGAATAGCACACGTAGTCCTGTGCCACCCGCTGGCTGCCATTGCTGGAACAGCTTTGTGCCGAGCCGATCGTCGGCCGTTTGAACATTAGCGAAGACAACTCCGCTTAAGAACTGATTGCGCAAAATAGGAAATCGGTATTCCACTTCGGAGTAGAAAAAGGAATTTCCTTTGAAATAGCCATTGGTGTATCCACGGCCGGTACGTGCAAATGGATCTTTCCCCGTGCCGGGAAGATCTAGATAAGCCTGACTACCCCCGACGTTATACGATCCCCAATGCCAAAATGCCAATACGTGATTAGGACGATTGCGTGATAACTGCCAGTACTTTCTGAAATCGGTTTGCAGCTGGTAGGCATTTTGGGCGCTTGCCATCCATTTTTGGCTCATTCGCAGAACAACATCCGCGTAAATGCCCTTATAAGCATTGTTCGGGTTGTCACGCGTCATGTATTGCCAATTAAACATCAATCCATTATTGTTATATTTCTCCGCATTATACCCTGTCAAGTTGCTATATACCTCTAAAGGAGTAACTTCATGATTGCCTAGCGTATATACATTACGTTTTAGTTCAAAAAATATTCCTGCACCGATAAACATATTTGGTGACAACCTTTTGTAAATTCGTTCATTAAGACCATAAACCATAAATTGGTTAACAAAGCGCGTACGGTCTGGATTATTGAGCGTTTTTTCTTCTGGGATATCGGTTTGTACCACATTCCCCATGCCCATACCGTAATCCAATCCCACACTTTTAGCAATAATAATTCCCCCCTTTAAATTCCATTTATTTCTGGGAGTGTAAACATCGTGCATCAAGTAACCGTAGACGATGCCTCTAGTAGTATAGCTTAGTGCTGTAGCAAATGTCGACATGGTCGTGTTTTCTGGATTTCCTACGTACACACCTCCGAAAACTTTTGCTCCAATTTGAAAGCCAATGCTGGGGTTATAGTTTATATTCGGAAGAATGGAAATTCCGGAACGTTTTTTCGAAACCCGGGTCGTCGTATCATGGCGGACAAACCTAATAATATCCTTTATGCCGTCCCCAATATCGTACAGGTGGTCAAAAGTCTGTGTTGTGGTGTCTTTTGTTTCTTGTGTACTGAGTGTGTCTTTCAACACTACCTGTTGTCCAAATAGTCCAGAACAATAAGTAAAGAGGTAGCATAGAAAAACCCACTGTTTACACATCTCACAAAAATAAAAATATTCGTTATACTTTTTTGATTTATAATGTTTTATTCGGCTTCTAAAAGTTGTTTTTCATGTAATTCGAAGTATTCCCCTTCTAAAGCCATCAATTCCTCGTGCGTACCTTGCTCGACAATACGCCCTTCATCCAACACCAGGATATGGTTGGCGTTTTTGATAGTAGAAATGCGGTGGGCGATGAAAATAGTCGTTTTATTCCGCATAATACGACTAAGATTATGGAGGATTTCTTCTTCGGTTTTGGTGTCGACCGCCGAAAGACAGTCATCGAAAACGAGTAGCTGTGGGTCTTTAACAAGCGCCCGCGCAATAGAAACCCGTTGCTTCTGACCACCGGATAATGTAAGACCACGTTCGCCGATTGAGGTCTGAAAACCATTATCGAAATTCATGATATTTTCGTATACGGCGGCGTCTCTTGCTGCCTGCTCCACTTTATCCATCTCTAAGGTGTCCAGACCAAAAGCAATGTTATTTGCGATGGTATCTGAAAAGAGGAATACCTGTTGTGGTACAAAGCCGATCTGAGAACGTAATGCTTTTATTTTTATTTGTTGTAATGGTATGTCGTCATAATAAATATTGCCTCGATCAGCATCATACATACGTAATAGTAAGTTCGCCAACGTTGATTTTCCGGACCCTGTTTTCCCAATAATGGCGAGTGTTTGTCCGCGTTTTATGGTGAACGATAAATTGTCTATTGCTTTAATGCCGGTTTCTGGATAGGTGAACGAAAGATTTTCTACACTTATATTCCCCTGAAGTATAGGGCTTGTATTACCATCTTTTATTTCGGGTTTTGTTTTCAGAAATTCATTGATTCTCTTTTGTGATGCTGCAGCCCGTTGGAATAAGGAGGTTACCCACGCTAAAGACATTGCAGGGAAAGTGAGCTGATTGACATACATGATAAACTCGGCTATGTTTCCGGCAGTAATCGTTCCGTTAGTGACCTCGATACCGCCAACATATACGGTGATAATAGTGCTGAAACCGATGAGGAAGATAATTAATGGAAAAAAAATGGCTTGTACACGGACGAGGTCGAGTGAAACCTTATTATATACGTTACTTTCGTTCCTAAATATGTCCATTTTCTGACCTTCGCGCGAATAAGTTTTGATGACGCGTATTCCCGAAAATGTCTCCTGCACGAAGGAAGAAAGTGTAGATAGCTGCCGTTGTATTCTTTCGCTTCGCTGATTAATAATCCTATTTATAAATAGTATAAGTGCCGATAAAATGGGGATTGGTAGCAAGGAGTACGTGGCAAGCTTCGGATTCACATTATACATCGCATAGATAATCATAATAGACAATACCACCGTGTTGATTGCGTACATGATGGCTGGTCCTAGGTAGTTTCTGACCTGATTGACGTCTTCCGTCGCACGATTCATCATATCACCGGTGTTGTTTTTTCTAAAAAAGGAAAAATCCAGTTCCTGATAATGATTGTAAATTTCATTTTTGAGATCGTACTCGATATGGCGGGATGTGAGAATGATTGTCTGACGCATAAAGAACAAGAAGATACCCCGTAATAAGGAGAGTACTAGCACTACAATACCAAAAAATAGTAGGCTGCTGCCGAATACTTGGTATACTAATTCTTGTCTGTCAAAACCATCATATAGACGATAGAGATCGATATTTTCCTTGACAAGGTCAAACGCTTCTCGGATAACAACAGCAGGTAGGATACCAAAATAGTTGGATATAATGACAAATAATACGCCAGGAATGAGTTTCCAACGGTATTTATAAAAGTATTTATTGAGATAAGCCAACTCCTTCATTGAGAACAAATGTAAGGCTAAAATTTGAAAAAATATTCCCTACTTTTGCAGAAGCAAAAAGAATTAATATACAGCGTTTAAGCAATATTATGGAGGTAAACGATTCTTCTGTTTTCGAAAAGATGGCCATTTCTGGTCATCAAAACTTATTTTTCTGCCAAGATAAAGCGGTAAGCTTGCAAGCGATTGTAGCCATTCACGATACAACATTAGGTCCTGCGATTGGAGGTGTTCGCATGTTGCCTTATGAGTCTTTAACAGATGCTGTTGATGACGCATTACGTCTATCAGAAGCAATTACCTATAAAGCTTCGTTAGCTGGGCTTAATCTGGGAGGGGGGAGTGCGATTATTATTGGTAATCATAGAACAGAAAAAACAGAAGTTTTAATGCGTCGATTCGGAAAGTTCATAGAAGGACTTAATGGAAATTTTATCGCTTCGACGGATATTGGTACGACGCAGAAAGACTTGGAATATATGTTGTCCGAGACAGACTATGTAGTTGGTTTGCCGGCCTCTTTAAATGGAGGAGGAGACACTACAATTTTTGCGGCGCGAGGAGTTTTTTATGGTATCAAAGCAGCGATCAAGGAGTTATATGGAGATGACGGACTGGCGGGACGAAAAATTGCGGTACAGGGTGTAGGGGGCGTTGGAGAGCAATTGGTGGCTATGTTACGCGCAGAAAACGCACGTGTTTACGTGTCGGACATGACCGAAGAGCGCAAGATGAAAATAGCAGCAAAATATAAAGCGGAGCCAATTACCTATTCGACTAGTTTCGAGCTTGATGCCGATGTTTATGCGCCGTGCGCATTGGGAGGCACCGTGAACCCCGAAACAGTGCCCCGTATGCGTTGTCGCATTATCGCCGGGTCTGCCAATAATCAGCTGAAAGAAGTGGGGGAAACGAATAGGTTGCTTAAAGAACGGGATATTTTATATACACCCGATTTTTTGATTAACGCAGGTGCGTTAATTAGTTGTTATTCTGAGCTAGAGGGATATGGGAATGAACGTACAGAAGCATTGATTAAAAATATCTATAATGCAACCCGTCATGTCATTCAAAAATCCATTGAAGATGATATTACCACACACGAAGCTGCAAAACAATTGGCGGAAAAGCGTATATTTGACATCAAGAAAATTAAATAGCGTAAAGCGTGGAAAAGTATAATACGTTCTTATTTATATACAATCGTTCTTTAAATTAAATTATGCTTAATAGAAGGCACCTTAGGGTGAAAGTTATGCAGACGCTATATGCGTTTAGTTTATCTCAGGATAAACAAGTGAAAGATTTCGAAAAGATACTCTTAACAAGTGTTGACGAAGTTAACCAGATGTATATTTGGACATTGAATCTGCTTGACGAAGTTGCGGAATACGTACTAATCGATGCGGAGGGGAGAGCCAATAAATTTTTACCAACCGAAACGGATAAGATCTATACGACGAAATTAAATAGTAATAGTTTTATAGAGTCTCTTCGGCAAAACAGAAGTTACCTGGAAAACGTAAAGAAATATAAGGTTTCTTGGACGTTCGATCCCGAAATAGTACGTTCTATCTTCGCGCAATTGAAAGGATCACCAGAATATATGGCTTACCTGCAGCAAGAAGATAGATCTATTGCGGCAGAGAAAGATATTATCAAGTTTATCTTTAAAAAAGTGATCTTGAAGTCGCCTGAAATTGAGCAAGCTTTCGAAACAAAATTTATCAACTGGCCTGTGGACAAAGAAGTGTTACAAGCTATGATAGCTAAAACGTTCAAAAACTTCAGTAGTGAAAATCCGGGACAAAACAAATTGGCGGATTTAACGCCTAGTTGGGATGAGGATCGGGAATTTATCGTGGAGCTCTTAAAGCAGACTATTCGATATGGGGCTGAATATCAGCAGTTGATATCTGTTAAAACAAAGAATTGGGAAGCCGATCGTATAGCTTTAGTCGATACGCTATTGATGCGTATGGCGATTTGTGAGTTAATTAATTTTCCAACGATTCCAGTGAAAGTTACGATCAATGAATATATTGAGCTCTCAAAGGCATTTAGCACGTCAAAGAGTAATACATTTATCAACGGAATTTTAGATAAAATATTCGCGGAGCTAACACAGCAAGGGCGTATCCAAAAAACAGGTAGAGGACTTAAAGGTTAATATGATGAATATAATTAATTCTTTTTTTATTTGTGCCGCATTAACTACTATGGTTTCTTGCGGAAATTCTGCTAACAAAGATGCAGAAACGGTAGATACGACAGTTAATGAATCTGCTAAAGGAGGCAAAGTTGAATTCGATGAATCTGTTTTTGATTTTGGAGAAGTGAAAGAAGGCGAAATAGTAGAAAAGATATATACTTACACGAACACGGGGACAGCGCCCGTCATCTTGTCGCAAGTTTCTGCATCGTGCGGTTGTACAACACCATCGTACACGCAAACGCCTGTTCTTCCTGGGAAATCTGGCGAGGTAAAAGTAAGTTTTGATAGTAACGGGCAAGTAGGTAAACAGCAAAAAATCGTGACGATTGTTTCCAATGCTGACAATCGTGTCACCACCATTCAATTGAAGGGTGAGGTCTTACCGAAATAAGAATAAATATGCTTTTAGTGAAAAAATAATATTGTAACTTTTAATTTTATATATAATATGATAACTACGTTATTGCAAGCGACACCCGGAGGCAGTGGATTAATGAGCTTCCTACCTATGATTCTAATTGTTGTAGTATTTTATTTCTTCATGATCAGACCACAGATGAAGAAACAAAAGGACCATAAAAAATATATCGAGGAATTAGGCGTGAATTCAAAAATTGTGACTACAGCGGGTATTCACGGACGTATTGTAGAGGTTAGTGAAACGACGTTTCTTGTAGATGTTGGTTCAGGTGTGAAAATCCGTTTCGATAAATCTGCTGTAGCATTAGATGCATCCAAAGCAGCTAACGGTGAAACTGTAAAGAAATAAGGCAGTAGGAACTTAAGTAAAAAGCGATCTGAGCACAGGTCGCTTTTTTTTGCCCCTTTTTCTAAAACCAGGTGCTTATCCATTCCCATAAATATGGGTACTCATGGATAAAAAGGACAATAAAAAAATCATTATTTTTGTCGTTATGATACAACCCCGCATCACGAAGATAAAACGTCGAAAAATCGCAATATTTTTGCGGTGTTTGGGTATTTCGTTTATTGCGTGGTTATTATTTGCGGTATCTACCGAGCAAACATTTCGTATCGATGCGGGTATTTCGTACGTGAATATTCCGGAAAGCAAAGCATTTCATCCATTACAATCAGATACAGTCAGCATCCGGATGAGAATGAGCGGTTGGAAGATGTTCATGAAAAGACTGCGCCCTGATACGCCACATGTGCAGGTGGATTTAAGCGGATTGAGAACGAGGAACTATATTGTGTTTGCGAATCAATTAGGATACATTAACCGACAATTTCCTGCAGATAATCAAGTGATAGGTGTGATACCAGATACGTTGTACTTTGACTTTTCTAAACAGACGCAAAGAAAAGTGCCCATCCGCCCACTATACGATATCCACTTTAAAAAGCAGTACGGCATCATTGGTGACATGCGGGCTAATCCCGAGTATGTGACGGTCACAGGTCCATTGGAGGATGTTGCCAATATAGATTATTTGGAAACTGACACGATCCGAGGTGCAGAGGTAGCAACAGATATTCGCACGATTGCTTATTTAAATAAACATCAAAAAAACAACATAACGATTTATCCTACGTTTTCAGAGATTACTATTCCGGTAGGGGAAATCACGGAAAAGGTGATCGAGCTCCCACTCAAAGTGGAGAATGCTTCGCGGTATACTTCGGTTCGTACCTTACCAAGCAAGATTAAAGTTACGTTTCTGGTATCGTTGAAAGATTATAACAAATGGTCGTCACGGAATTTTGAAGCTATCGTAGATATGGAAAATTGGGAAAGAAATAAGGTACAGAATCTACCTGTAATTTTAACGCAAATCCCTGAACATTGTAAGGTGATTAGTATTGAACCGCAAAATGTTGATTTTTTTGTAAGGAGATAATATGGGGTTGAAGATTGGTATTACTGGAGGAATAGGTTCAGGAAAGAGCTACATAGCGAAAGTCTTCAAAGCGCTAGGAGTACCATTTTACGATGCGGATAACGAAGCGAAGGAATTGATGAATACGAATCCAGCTATCATAGACGCGTTGATATCGGAATTCGGTAAGGAGGTTTATGATATAGAAGGCCGTTTGAACCGTGGTTACTTGGCCTCACAAGTGTTTCGAGATAAAGATAAATTGGATAAACTGAATGCTATTGTGCATCCTATTGTGATTCAACACGGAGAAGAATGGACAATATCGCAGACTTTTCCGTATTCATTGAAAGAAGCAGCCCTGCTTTTTGAAAGCGGCTCATATAAAAAGCTGGATTATACTGTTCTGATTACTGCACCAATAGCCATACGTATAGCGCGTGTTATGCAACGGGATGCGGTAACTAGAGAAGAAGTGTTAGACCGTATAAATAAACAACTACCTGACGAAGAGAAGCAAAAACTTGCTGATTTTACAATTATAAATGACGGCTCAATCCCCCTACTCCCGCAGATATTACCGTTACACAGCCAGTTTCTAGAAGGGCGAAAAGTATGAATGAGATTTTGGATGATTTTTTAGTAAGAGATGATATAGGCTACTATTGTCGATATGGAAACTTTTATATAGATGCAATGCACCCCGTTGCAAAAAATATCATATCGCATGCACACGGTGATCATGCCACCAATGGGCATCAAAAAATGTACGCCACGGCAGCCACATTCGCATTTATGAAAAATAAGTTCCCGAAAATGGTGGTAAATAGTCTTGAAGTGATAACATTCGGAAGTACTTTTTCGTTAGGGGATGTACATATTACTTTTTTTCCTGCCGGGCATATATTAGGCTCTGCACAGGTTTTGATGGAATATCAAGGGGTGAAGTATTTGTATACTGGAGACTATAAATTACAGGAAGATGCCACTTGTGAACCGGTTGTATTGTCAAAAGCTGATGTGCTAATCACCGAGTCGACCTTTGCGAATCCCGCCGTATTCCATCCGGACGTCAAAAAAGAGATTTTAAAGTTAAAGGATAAACCAAGCAATATTATGCTTGGATGTTATGCATTAGGCAAAGCGCAACGGCTAACGGCGTTGATTAACGATTTGCTGCCGGAAAGAGAAGTGTTGGTGCACCATAAGATGTATGCTGTTCATAAACTATATAATGAGTTGGGTTACAAAGCACTTCGCTATACTTTATATAATCGCAAAGCGATGAAAGACGGGAGTACCAACAAAATATATTTGGTGCCTCCGCTTACGTTCAACAGTTATTTTAAAGCAAAAAATGTATTGAGGGCATTCGCCTCCGGTTGGGAACGGTTGCAAAAGCAAAATGACATTGAGTTATATATTTCTGATCATGTCGACTGGAAGGATATTTTGTATTTCATTGACAAAGTACATCCGAAACAGATATGGACAATCCATGGGGACGGGAAATATTTAAAAAAACATTTCGACGGAAAACTTATTGTCCGGGATATCCTATCGGCTACGTAAAATCGGCGGTGCAATAGCCATGCACCGCCCTAAATAATCTATCTAGTGCTTAAAATGTCTTACACCGGTTGTGACCATCGCCACACCCTTTTCATTGGCCATGTCAATAGACAGCTGATCTTTAATGGAACCGCCGGGTTGTAACACCGCTGCTACTCCTGCATCGCCCGCTATTTCAACGCAGTCGGGGAATGGGAAAAAGGCATCAGAGGCCATTACACTCCCTTTAATATCGAAACCAAAAGATTGTGCCTTTTCGATAGCTTGTTTTAACGCATCCACGCGTGATGTTTGTCCGACACCTGACGCAACCAAGGTGTTGTTCTTGGCAAAAACAATCGTATTCGATTTGGTATGCTTTACAATCTTATTCGCGAAATACAGATCATTTAATTGCGCTGCTGTTGGCTGGGTTTCGGTAACTGTTGTCATCGCGTCAGGACCTTCTACTGTGTGATCCTTGTCCTGTACGATAACGCCGTTCAATAACGTTTTGAACTGTTCTTTAGGCAGCTGGACATCTTTACGTTTTAAAATGATACGGTTTTTCTTTGATGTCAATACGCTTAGAGCATCCTCCGTATAAGAAGGCGCAATAAGTACTTCAAAGAATAGGTTACTGATTTCGTTCGCTGTTTCTTTATCAATCTCTCCGTTAGTAATCAATACACCTCCAAATGCCGAAACAGGGTCACATGCCAAAGCATCAATCCACGCTTGTTTTGTAGTAGGCCGTGAAGCTACCCCGCAGGCATTTGTATGTTTTAGAATGGCGAATGTAGGGTCGTTAAACTCATCGATAATGGCAACGGCTGCGTCTACATCCACTAAATTGTTGTAAGAAAGCTCTTTCCCGTTTAGCTTGTCGAACATAGCGTCCAAATCACCGAAGAAAGTTCCTTTTTGATGCGGGTTTTCACCGTATCGCAGTGTTTGTGCTCGTTGAACTGATTGCTTAAAAACAGAAAGCGGATTTTCTTGATTGAAATAATTGAAAATTGCAGTATCGTAGTGCGACGAAGTGTTAAAAGCTCGTTTCGAAAATTCTCTGCGCTGTTCCAAAGTAGTTTGTCCCTCTTGTGCAGCTAAGATAGTTTCAAGTTCTTGGTAATCACTTTTCGATGAGATAATAACCACGTCGTTGAAGTTTTTCGCGGCAGCACGGATTAAAGAGATACCACCTATATCAATCTTTTCAATAATATCTTGCTCTGAAGCGCCAGAAGCCACTGTTTCTTCGAAGGGGTATAGATCTACTATGACGAGGTCAATTTCCGGAATTTCGTATTGTGCTAACTGTTCTTGATCGCCTGCTAATGGTCGACGTGCTAATATGCCGCCAAATATTTTCGGATGTAGTGTTTTTACGCGGCCACCTAAGATAGAAGGGTAGCTAGTCAAATCTTCTACCGCGACAACGTCGACTCCTTGCTCACGGATAAATGCTTCCGTACCGCCTGTAGAGTAGAAAGTAACTCCGTATTTATTCAGTAGTTTAATGAGGGGGGCTAAGTTGTCTTTGTAGTATACCGACACCAGAGCATTTTTAATCTTAACAGGATGATTCATATGTGTAAACATTATTTATTAAGGGCCATATGGAATATCCAGATTTCCTACGGAGAGCTCGCTACGCTCGGTTATACTCATTCGCATTTGTGTAGTAGCAAACATGGATATTTCATCGCTCTATTTTTGGAGTGACAAAGATAAGAATTTAAGTGGTGGAAAAAACATTGCCTTTTAAATTTCACGGATATTTTCTACATTTAGCCATAGTCGATAAAAAATCAGATGTTTTCAGATATTCATAATTTTACCCATATGCATATTAAAAAAATAATTAAGCTCCTTTGTGTTTCGGTTTTATTATTTTTTGTCGCGTGCGGTGATGTAGCCAATACGGTGCCGAATACACTCAGCGAAAAAGAGAAAAAGGAAGGCTGGGAATTGCTTTTCGATGGGCGATCTTTGTCTAATTGGCATGTTTATAATCGAGGGAATACGCCGTCTGCTTGGGTAGTACAAGGAGGCGTCCTTTATTGTGATCCCAATAGCGATCTCAAAAAGGGAGATCTGGTTACGGATAGGGAATTCGAAAACTATGAGCTGATATTTGATTGGCAACTGGAGAAAGCGGGAAACAGCGGTGTTTTTGTGAATGTTCAGGAGCAACCAGATATCGACGCTACCTACCATTCGGGACCAGAATATCAGCTTCTAGAAGATTCACATGCCGATTTTGACAAACCATTGAAACGGTCGGGTTGCCTATATACTTTTTTCCCGCAGAAGAACTTCGTCAACACAAAAAAGGTAGGGCAATGGAACCATTCGCGAATTATACAAGAAAATGGAAAAACGGAATTCTATCTTAACGGCAACATGACGGCTCAAGTAGATTTCAACTCCACAACATGGAAGAATTTAGTTTCCAGAAGTGCATTTAAAGATTATCCGGAGTTCGGAAAACACGACAAAGGACGTATCGCCTTGCAAGACTGGTCGCGGGGAGTTTCTTTCCGAAATATTAAGATAAGACCGCTGTAAAATAGATATGAAATATACGTATCGGGAAAGCGAAGGTGGACATACTTGGTCAAATTGGCGATTATATTTAA
Organism: Sphingobacterium gobiense; assembly: GCF_002980575.1. GTDB lineage: Bacteria > Bacteroidota > Bacteroidia > Sphingobacteriales > Sphingobacteriaceae > Sphingobacterium > Sphingobacterium gobiense. The sequence goes on along the minus strand of NZ_PVBS01000001.1, from coordinate 1,947,844 downwards.
CGGAGTTTTTGCCGTTGTTATTTCAATGATTTTCATTCATAAATTTTAAAAGAGATGGCCCATAATAAAGAACTACAAGAATTAGCCTCGCAATTACGACAACCGCAAGGTGACAACGGCGTTAAAGTTGCTGAAATGATGAATGAAACGAATATCAACATGACGCTTCATTCCATAAAACGGCTGGATCTACAAGATGGGGAGCTGATATTGGAGCTTGGCCATGGCAATTGCGGTCATCTTGCACAACTGCTCGAACAAAAAAAGAACCTAAGCTATTACGGTTTGGAAATGTCTGTGCTCATGCAAGAAGAAGCACAACGCTTAAATTCGCAATTTCTGGATAATGAGCAGGCTAGCTTTTATTTGTATGATGGCGTGCATATTCCATTCGAAGACAATTTTTTTGATAAAGTTTTTACAGTAAATACCGTTTACTTTTGGGATGACCCAAGGGCACTGCTAGCTGAGCTTTATCGGGTAATAAAGCCGGGCGGGGTATTAAATATTACTTACGCTCAAGGTGATTTTATGAAACAACTGCCTTTTGTTGAATTCGGTTTTACCCTATATGACGACGAAAAAATTAAAAAAATTTTCGATAATACGGCTTTCCATCCTAGAGGGATAGAGACGCAAACAGAAACTGTTAAAAGTAAAACTGGGGAAACGGTGGATAGGACGTTTACAACGATTACGATGAAGAAGAAATAAGCCGTCCGTATTATTCGTCTAAAGCAACCGCGAATTAATATCCCGATTAATTATATTTCTTTAATAGATTCTCGATGACTTTCGGAAAATATTGATGTTCTAATTGCTGCCCTTTAAACTTGATAACTTCCAATGTATCCTCCGGTTCAATCTTGAATTTAGCTTGGTGGATTACCTCTCCTTCATCAAAGTTTTCATTAACGAAATGGATTGTGATGCCATGTTCTTCATCTCCCGCCGCAAGAACAGTCTTATGAACGCGATCGCCGTACATTCCCTTTCCTCCATATTTAGGTAGTAAAGCAGGATGGATATTGATGATTTTATTTGGGAAAGCTTTCAAAAGATGTTGGGGAACTAACCATAAAAAACCAGCTAGAACAATGAGGTCTATCTCCAAACGTTTTAAAATATCAATGATTTCATCTGTTTCATAAAGAGCTTTCTTGTCAAAAATATGCGACGGGATCTCGAAGTTATCGGCACGTTGTAGAACGTAGGCTTCAGGATTATTGCTCAACACCAAAGCTACCTCGGCCAGATTGGAATACTTAAAATGTTCCATAATTTTCTGTGCATTAGAACCTGAGCCGGAAGCAAAAATAGCAATGCGTTTTTTCACGATAATGTGTCTTTTATTTATTAAGTTGATTTTTACCCAAACTTAGGTAATTTTTCGGATACTTTCGAGTGCGAGTTTATCTTTCTAATATGGCTTTAGCCTATTCTCCCAACAATTTTTCCACGATTTCGGTACTGATCGGATGCACGCTTTCGGAGGCATTAGATAGAATGACAACCGCAGTTTTGGTATCTGGAGAGATGCCTATGAATGAACTGCTGCCTGCCGTTCCGCCCGTGTGATGGAAATATATTATACCATCAAGCATGCTCATGTGCCAGCCTAAGCCAATATCCATATTATCTGGCGTAAAAAAAGTGAATTGTCTCGTTAAGGCCATCGCGTTTTGCAACTCGTTTTCTGGCATTTTGAATTGTTCGACAGCAAATAGCATAAGATCTCTTATGTTAGATTTTAAGCCACCAGCACCTACCATCGTTTTCCAATTCCATAGTGGTGTTGTATTTCCGTCTTTATCTAATCCAAGGAGAATCGTTTGCTGTTTTTTCGTATCTGGCCTGTCGGTCGTGTTGTTAAGTAGTAAAGGTGCCAAAATAGTCTCTTGTAGGCATTCCATATAAGATTTTTTGCTGATAATAGCGATTAGCTCGCCCAACACCCCATAGCCAACGTTACTATATTCATATTCCACGCCCGGCTCACGCAGCGGTTGGTAATGTTTTAGAAAGCTAAAAAGCGCTTTCTGATCATAAGCTGTATAGGGGTCTTTTTCATTATATCCAGCAATCCGGTTCCAGTTATCTGCCATGCGCGGAAGCCCAGATGTATGGTTCGCTAAAGTTTTAAAAGTAATTCCTTTCAATGACGAATTGGAAGAAACTGAATCGGGGAGGAAACGTGCTATGGAGTCATCCAACTGGACGATGTCTTTTGTGACGAGATCAGCAAGCAATGTCGCTGTGAATACCTTGGTTAGCGAACCTATTTCATACAATGTATTTTCTGTGGGAAGTGTATTGTTGCCTTTTTCGGTTTCACCGTACAGAAATGTTTTGTATTTATTTTTGTGAAAAACCGCCACCGCCAAAGACTGTGTGTTCGTTTTTTTGATATACGTATGGGCTACTGAATCAATGTAGAAATCTAAGGGGGTTTCCTTTTCTACCTGACTAATCACTTCTTCTTTTTCCGGTTTTTCAACTTTCTGCGTACTATTGTCTGCTGGGGTAAAAGCTAAAGCAGTATAATGATATGTACTGTCTACAGCCAGTTTGGCCAGCAGTTGACGCTCATCTGTAAAATATACCCGATAAGTGGCTGTCTGACTTTTAAAATCTTCCACTTCCACATCGATTATTCTGCCTAATTGGTAAAGATTCTGTAGCATAAAGGTGAGCTGGTCCTTGCTAACTTGTTCTTTAAAACCATCCGAGGCTAAATTGTAAATAGAATCTGTCATCTGCATGTTGATGAAAAATTCTATTTTATTGAAAACAGCTCGATTGGCATCTTCTGTCCTCGTTTGTCCCAATCCCGTCAGCGCAGAGCACATCAACAGTAAGAAAAATAAATAGCGAATCATACCGCAAAATTACAGAAATATCCCCTTCTTATAAAACACTAATCCGTGTAATGATAAAAGGGATATTCTAGATGGTCATTAAAAGACAAATATTTAGATGTGAAACGAACGTTTATAAGCCAATTATTTGTTTTAAACGTGCGTATCCCGACTTACTGATATTGATTTTTTCCCCAGTTAACAATGTGGCGATGTAACTTTCTTTCTCCATCGGCTCAATTTTCGCAAGTTGATCTACTTTCGCGATAAACGAACGATGTACCCGTACGAATTGCTTAGGGTCTAACTGTTTCTCAAAAGAGCTCATTGTCTTATTTTTTAAAAACATACCGTCTTTCGTGTGTATTTTGACGTAATCGTCGTATGCTTCCAAATACACGACCTGTTGCACAGGGATTATCTTAATCTGTGAACCGTTTTTTACAACGATACGCTCCAATGTTTCTTCCTCTCTAACAGCGTCTATTTTTGCAGAAGTTTCCTTTGGAGTTTGGTTAAGATGCCTATTTTTGAATTTTGTTAATGCCTGTTCGAATCGATCTCTGTTGATTGGCTTTAGCAGATAATCAATTGCGTTTTTCTCAAAAGCTTTGATGGCAAACTCGTCAAAAGCTGTCGTAAAGATGACGTTGGGCATCTCGTCTAGAATCTCTAACATTTCGAATCCGGTCAATTTTGGCATTTGAATATCCAAAAAGATAAGATCAGGATGTAACTGTTGAATCATTTTTGCACCTTCAAAGCCATCTCCGCATTCGGCAACGATTTTGACATCATGGTGTTGTTGTAAATATTCGGAGATAACCATGCGTGCTAAAGGCTCATCGTCTATAACGATAATCTTAATCATATTGTGGAATTTTTAGGGTTGATGTAAATATATGGTCTTGAATAGAGGTTTCCAATAAATCTGTACGACTATACAGCAAGAACAGTCGACGTTGGATACTGGAAAGCCCAAATCCGGTGCCTTTTCTGCCTTCAAATTGATCGGAATCAAATGGATTTGTAATCTTAATATACAACATGTAGTTTTCTATACGGATATCAATCGTGATTTCGACCTCACCAATCATGTTATATAAGCCAAATTTAATAGCATTTTCTAATAGAGGCTGGATAATCATTGAGGGAACTTTCGCGTGATCTGTTTCTTTCTGTAAATGGAATTTTGTCGTTAACCGATGTCCGAAGCGTACTTTCTCAATATCAAGATATAGTCGTAAATGGGCGATTTCATCCGTGAGCGGGATTAGTTGCTTATCATCTTTCCGCATCGTGCCACGTAAGAAATCAGAGAGCTGGAATGTCATATTACGCGCTTCATCAGGCTTAATACCAATAAGAGCGATGATTGAGTTAAGGCTATTAAATAGGAAGTGGGGTTGAAGTTGTTGGCGCAAATTATACAATTCTGCATCTCGTAGTATGCGCTCTGATTCCTCTTTTCTTTTTTTATTTTCCTCATACTCTTCCTGGATATTCCAGAAAACATTGATAATCGTTACACACAATAACAATAGAAAGTTAATGATAAAGCGATAGGGTAAGACTTGGTAAAAACGCGACAATGAGAAATCGTCAAAAAACTGATTTAGGAAAAATATAGACAGTCCGATACTCATAACGGTCAGGACTAAACAAATTAATATAATTTTCACATATTGATTCTTGCGCGGCAAATAAAATTGCAATGTGGTGTAAATTAGATAACAACAGATGGTTATAGAAAGCGAACCCACTATCGGTTCATAAGGTGCAACCGCTTTCGGACTCAAATCCCACCACAATAGGAAATAAGAAACAGCAAAATATAAAATGCAGATCGTCCATGCACTAACATGGATTAGACGGTTTTTTGTCGTTAACTTAAACGTCATTATACATTAACTGTTTTTTATGGTGATGTTTCCGAAGATAGATGTACCAGTGATATACAGGCATTTGTTCTGATCTGTTACGTTAGCCAATATTACACGTCTGTCGTCGTTCTCGCTCAATATGCTTGAAGCCGTTGTCGCAACGATCCAGTGTGGAGGGACAATAATCTTCGTGCTTCCGAATAGTTGAAATACATCCAGCGCTACCGGCTGCTGTATATCAGCCTGCAGTAAGTTGATTTCGGTACTACCAAAGAGATTCGTCATAGTGCCTCCGCGAAAATTTTTCGAGAAAATAATTTTTTTTGCGTAACCAAATATAGATTCTACTTTGATGTAGTTTTCCCCTTCATATGTGTATGCCTTTTTTGTTTGTTGTTGATCATCAAGGGATCCATCACGTGGTCGTTCAAATGAAGATTTATACGCATCAGCAGGTTCATTAGCAACATCCACGCGCTTGTCCCAGTCGAATTCATCTTTGTCTTTGTCCGACGGCGTGTATGGAGGAATAGGCGGGGTTGATTGATTACGGTTCCGTACAATAAAATAGATGCCGAGGATGATAGCCATCATAGGAAATATGGTGCCCCAGAAAGGAACATCTAAAAACCTTTTGAGAAAGAAAAGTCCACCAATCGCAATCAAAATGATCGAAGATTTCTTTTCAAATTTTGAATTTATACCAATCACTATCCCAATGATGATCAAAATCATTTCCCAACCAAAGATGTTCCTCGGAAACGGAAAACCCAGGTCCAGATTACGCATCAAGAGAGCCATACCCAAGAATACGATGGCAAATCCGACAATATTTGCACTTTTGTTATTGCCGCGGGGCGGAATAGGGGGTGGTGTTTTATGATCTCTTTCTCTTTCCATCACTACTTGTATTTTTATATTTAAGTCAAAAGTAATGCAATCCTTAATAATACGTTAACCAAAATAGGTAATACAATGCACTTTTTCGGTAAACGCCTTTTTTTTTTCGGTGAAATCTTTCAATTACGTAAATAAAGTCTCGAGAAAATTCTTGGTGCTTTCATCCATGTTGGTATTCGTACAGCAGATTATAAAGGTTTTTTTAATTAAATTTGGAAACATGAAATTAATTATTATATATTTATAGCGAAAAAGGATTTAAACTTAAATACTTACAATACACTACTAATGGGAGATTTTGAAAACAAAGAGCGTGAAGAAGTATTTTCAAAAAAGGTGAGAGCGGGAAAACGTACTTATTTTTTTGATGTAAAAGCAACTCGTTCGAACGATTACTATGTAACCATCACGGAAAGCAAAAAGCGTTTTGAAGATGGACAATTTATTAAGCACAAGATTTTCTTGTACAAAGAAGATTTTGAAAAATTTGCTGAAGGGTTGACAGAGGTTGTGGACTATATCAAGGCTAACCAAGAAGTTGTCGAAAAGCGTTACGAACCGAATCAAGAAGACCCGGCCGAATATGCACAGAAAGACGATTATTCTTTCTAACGCATTTGAACGTAAAACATATGAAGCCACTATTAAGTGGCTTTTTTTATTATATTATTGTTAATTTCGTGGCGTTATCAACATCCATTATGAATAAGATTTTAGTAAAATCACTTATAGGGCTTCTATTTGTTACCCAGTTACAGGCTCAGAAGAAAACATTGAGCTTTGCCCAAGCATGGGGGCAGGAAACTTCGATCACGAAACCGATCAACCAATATACTGGTTGGGCGGATAATGATCATTATATTGAACGTGATGTTACGGACGGCAAACTTTATCAAGTGCATGTAAAAACAGGTGAACGCATATCTTATACGCCGCCGGTTAAGTCGGATACAGAGGTGTTTGTTAAAGATAAAGATATCTATATCCGTTACGGAAATGATCCGGATAGACGCTTAACACAATCCTCCGACATAGAAGAAAAGAATCCAACGTTGTCGCCAGATGGGAAATATGTAGCATTTACGCGGGATAACGATTTATATAGTGTGAAAGTAGACGATGGAAGTGAAATTCGCTACACGTCAGACGGTACAGATGTTATCTATAACGGTTGGTCCTCTTGGGTGTATTATGAAGAAATTTTGGGTCGTCCAACAAATTATAAAGCATTTTGGTGGTCACCAGATAGTAAACAATTGGCTTTTATGCGCTTTGATGATACGCAGGTGCCAATGTTCCCTATTTATGTTTCGAAAGGGCAGCACGGATATTTGGAGGAAACACGCTATCCAAAAGCGGGGGATCCTAATCCTGAAGTAAAAGTAGGTTTTGTCAAGGTGGAAGGGTCTCCAATTGTTTGGGCAGATTTTAACGAGAAAGATGACCAATATTTTGGAGAGCCTTATTGGAGCTTTGATAGTCAATCCATCATGGTACAGTGGATGAATCGCGACCAAACGAACCTGAAATTCTATTCCGTCAAACCTACGGATGGCAGTAAAATCGAGATATATGATGAAAAACAACCCACCTGGATTAATCTTGATCACAGCGAACGCATAACCTACTTGGCGGACAACAAGCATTATATTTTAAAGTCTGATCGTACGGGATGGGCTCATTATTATCTATATACATTGGAAGGCAAGTTAGTTAATCCATTGACGTTTGGTAATTGGCAAGTAATGTCGTTGGAGTTGATAGACGAAAAAAATAAAGTCGTGTATTTTACAGCACGTAAGGAAAACTCTGCTACTGTAGATCTATATCGTGTAGATTATACCGGAAAGCGATTAAAACGCCTGACATTCGGAGACTATACGCATCAAGTGAAAGTTTCACCAGATGGAAAACACTTTATAACTAACTATTCTAATGTCTCCACTCCAAATAAAGTAGTATTAGTCGATAATAAAGGTAAACTCATAAAAGAATTGGCGGATAGTAAAGGAAGTCATTTTGGCGATTATAATATCGGGAAAACGGAATATTTTACTATTCCCTCAGAAGACGGAAAATTTGATTTACCGATTATCATAACGTATCCTGTAGATTTTGACGAAAGTAAAGTTTATCCAGTAATTATGAGCATTTACGGCGGACCTGATGCTGGAACCGTGCGAAACACCTGGAAAGGCACATCTAATCAGTATTGGGCGAAAGAAGGAATCATCCAAATTGTCTGTGATCACCGGGCCTCCGGTCATTTCGGCAAACAAGGTGTGGCTTTGATGCACAGAAACCTGGGCAAATGGGAAATGATAGACTACATTACCATTGCAAAATGGTTAAAAGCAAAGCCATGGGTAGCCAATAATAAACTGTTGATTACTGGGCATAGTTATGGTGGCTATATGACCTGTTTGGCGCTGACAAAAGGTGCCGACTATTTTGACTATGGGATTGCGGGCGCGCCCGTGACTAGTTGGGAGCTGTATGATACGCATTATACGGAGAGATGGATGGACACTCCTCAAGATAATTCACTAGGATATCAAGCGGGTTCGATACTGACGTATGTAGATAAATACAAAGGAGGGCTGCGCATTATGCACGGAGATATTGATGATAATGTACATATGCAAAATACGATGCAATTGGTGGACGCATTGACAGACAGGGATGTTCCCTTTGAGCTAATGATTTATCCTGGTAGTCGTCATGGATTTGCACGTTCGAAATCAGCATATGATTTTAAAGAACGGGTACGCTTTTATTATCATTACTTGTTGGAGAAACCGGTGCCAGAAGAATTTAAATAGTATATTACTCATCATCGTTTTTTTTCTTTTCGGTATTCGTGAATGCATGGCATTTTATTTAGGTTTGCATAATTATTTTTCACCATGTTACAGCATTTGAAGCAAAGCACGTTTAAGGCAAACGATGTTCTTATGAAAGCAATAGGTATCTTGAAAAGCCATTATTTTTCAATTGCGGGGCTTTGCTTTTTATTATTTATAACATCCAGTTTGTCATCCTATTTAGCATTTACATTGGGGGACTCGAGTGGGAGCGTGGTGAAAGGAGTGTTGTGCTTCGTCTTTGTGACGTTGTTTTTCGGTACGCAACTGGTCCTGATAAAAAGGGCCTTATTGCTTGCGCAAGGAGTTGAACATACAGATTTTAAAGATTATATTCCATCGGCAAAACAGTTTGTGAACTTTTTGATGGGGTTCATTCTATATTCTTTTCTATTGGGAATAGTTTATTTGCTTTCCTCTACGCTAAGCTTTCCTCTGCTGTATTTAGGAGCGGATATGGAAACATTAAGTATGGAAGTTAACCCGTTTCTCACGGGTTTGATTATGATGTTCGTATTGCTTCGAATCACTTTTTTTCCTTATTTTATCGTAGATAAAAAACATGGTCTTTTCCGGGCCTGTCGTTTAAGTATCGCGTTGACCAAAGGAAACGTTATTAATTTATTGTTATTAATGCTAGTTGTAGGTACCGCTTACATACTTCAAGTCTCATTTGAATATCTGGGTTACTTTATTATAGCCAAAATCTTTAGTGCGGTCAACACTTTTGTGATCATACCATCCGTCAGCTTGGTTATGGCGGTGGCCTATCATAATATGATGAAGGATTATAAGGGAGGAGATGATCCACAATTATTAAAAAATATAATTTAAACACGCATTTTGAAGAAGAAGAATATCGCCATATTAGGTTCTACGGGAAGCATAGGTACGCAAGCGCTTGACGTAATAAGGGCATTTCCGGAGATGCTTGAAGTTTCTGTGTTAACTGCGAGTGTAAATGCTGATCTATTGATTGCCCAAGCACGAGCGTTTAAACCTAAAGCCGTGGTAATTGGTTGCGAGACGAAGTGCGCGCGGGTTAAAAGTGCCTTGGAAGACCTAGGGATAGCTGTATATGCCGGAGACAAAGGTCTGGAGGAAGTAGTGCAGCTCGAAGAAATAGATATGGTTCTCAATGCCATTGTAGGATCAGCAGGTTTACGACCGACGGTTAAAGCAATAGAACGGAAAAAAGATATTGCGTTGGCGAACAAAGAAACATTGGTGGTGGCGGGTGCATTGATCATGGATCTGGTTCGTCAATATGACGTCGCAATGTTACCAGTAGATTCCGAACATTCTGCTATATTTCAGTGTTTGGTAGGAGAGCAAGATAATCCAATAGAGAAAATATATCTAACTGCCTCCGGCGGGCCGTTTCGAGGGAAAGATCGTGATTTCTTGACTGCTGTTACTAAGCAGCAAGCATTAAAGCATCCTAATTGGGTGATGGGAGCAAAGATAACGATCGATTCTGCGTCGTTAATGAATAAAGGGCTAGAGGTTATCGAAGCAAAATGGCTTTTTGGTTTGGAGGTGGAACAGATCGATGTGATTGTCCACCCTCAATCTATTATCCATTCAGTAGTACAGTTTCAGGACGGTTCTATGAAAGCGCAGATGGGATTACCAGATATGAAACTTCCGATTCAGCATGCATTGACCTATCCACGTCGCCAGCCTAACGCATTTGAACGTTTTAATTTTAGGAATTATGCTTCTTTGACTTTCGAAGAGGTGGATAAAGATACTTTTCGTAACTTGGAGCTCGCATATCAATCCCTTAAGGACGGAGGGGACCGGCCTTGTGTATTGAATGCTGCAAATGAGATTGCTGTCGCAGCGTTCTTGGCAGATGAGATTTCCTTTTTAGGTATGAGCGATTTGATTGAAGCGACAATGTGTCAGCAAAAGATAGTCAGAAAGCCCTCTTTGGAGGATTTGTTAGCAATAGATAACGAGACACGGATTGTGGCACGAAGTTTAGTGAAATAAGAAAACGAATATTTTAAATATGGCCGACAGTAATGCTGCTTAAGGCCGATAGCGTTAGTTTAATAAATGGGAACATTGGTAATGATTGGACAGGTTGTTTTAGGTCTGTCTATTTTGATAATATTGCACGAGCTGGGACATTTTCTAGCAGCAAGAGCATTCGGTATTAAAGTAGAAAAATTCTATCTTTTCTTTGATGCATGGGGTGTCAAACTTTTTAAGTTTACTTATAAAGGTTGTGAGTATGGGATAGGTTGGCTGCCGTTAGGAGGGTACGTAAAGATCGCTGGTATGATCGACGAGTCAATGGATACCGCGCAGCTAAAGCAGGAACCCCAGCCATGGGAATTTCGCTCCAAACCAGCATGGCAACGCCTTATTGTGATGTTAGGAGGCATTATTGTTAACGTTGTTGTTGGGATTGTTGTTTTCTGGATGTTGGCGTTTAGCTATGGAGAGAGCGATATCGATAATAGCAAATTGGCTTATGGCGTGGTTCCGGGTATTATTGGTAAGGAGATCGGTATTCAACCCGGCGACAAAATTTTAATGGTCAATGGTAAACCTGCGGTAGCCTTCCGTACAGATGTATTGGGAGCAGACGTTATGATGGGCGATGCGGTTTTGACAATAGAAAGACAGGGCGATCGGAAAGAAATCAACGTACCTTCCGATATTTTAAACAAGGTGGCAGAACATAAAGTATTGGAATTTGCGGAACCTCGTCGCAAAATGAAAAGCGTCGGCAAAATAGAGAAAGGATCGGAGGCTGAACGCATGCAGTTTCAGGTCGGTGATAGTATTCTCGCTGTAAATGGTACGCCAACAGTATTTTTTGATCAATTTTCTGAGGAGATTAAAAAGAATGTTCATAAACCTATAAACGTTAGTGTTATGAGAGATGGTCAAGAATTGAGCTTAGCAGGTCGGGTGGACTCTACGGCGACAGTAGGTGTTTCACTGATCACGGAAGATTTACCTATCATTGCACATACATACGGCTTCTTAGAATCCTTGCCTATTGGTACGAAACGAGCTTTTGAAGTTATTACCGTTAATATCAAAGGATTCGGTAAGATTTTCAAAGGTGATGTACGTGCGGATAAAGCCCTTTCCGGACCTGTAGGGATTGCTAAAATGTTCGGAACAGAAGTGAATTGGCTTAAGTTTTGGGGACTAGTGGGAATGCTTTCAATGGCACTAGCTTTTATGAATCTGCTACCCATACCTGCCTTGGATGGCGGACACGTGCTATTCCTGCTGGTGGAAATGATTCAAGGTAAACCTTTAAGTGACAATTTCCTTGAGAAAGCGCAAATGGTGGGTTTCTTTATTCTGATTGCCCTCATGCTATTTACACTTGGAAATGATATTATTAAATGGTAATTGGCTGGTGTAAGCTATAAACGATGGACGGAAAAACAAGAGTAAATATAAAACCGGGGATGCTGGTGAATATTGTGTTGAAAAAAGATCAACGTACAGGTATATTGACGGAGGGTATTGTAAAGGATTTACTTACTTCGGCGCCTTTTCATCATAGAGGTATCAAAGTCAGATTAGCAGACGGTCAGATTGGTAGAGTACAGGAAATTTTAGAAGAGGAATAGTTTGAATTTTTACGTTTTATTTTTTACCTTTGTCTCCCGTGAAAAATGAGGTAACATATCTCGTCATAATATCGCAAGGCTTCGGTGGTAACATGGAAACCTATCATATTTGAATTTTATTTAGCCCGTTTGGGCTTTTTTTATATCCGTAAGGGAGAGAAATAGTACAGCATAACATTTAATAGAGAAATAAAGAATGACCAACTACAGCAAACTACCAGCCATTTTGGTGCTTGAAGATGGAACGGTTTATCACGGTAAGGCAGCCGGAAAAATCGGTACAACAACAGGTGAGATCTGTTTTAATACAGGGACGACCGGTTATCAGGAAATCTTTACAGATCCATCTTATTACGGGCAAATTATGGTAACGACTAACGCCCATATTGGTAACTACGGAATAGACGAGGAGGATACAGAGTCTAATAAAATTCAGATTGCCGGTTTGGTCTGTAAAAATTATAATATCAATTACAGCCGTCAGATGGCTGATAAATCTATTCAAACCTATTTCGAAGAAGAGAACTTAGTTGGTATTTCAGATATTGACACGCGTTCATTGGTACGTCACATACGCGACAAAGGCGCGATGAATGCCATCGTATCTTCAGAAACGCTTGACGTTGCGGAATTAAAGGCTCAGCTGGCGCAGGTCCCGTCTATGGAAGGATTAGAGCTTTCTTCTGTCGTATCGACCACAGAACCTTATTTTTACGGAGAAGAGGGTGCACCTACGCGTATTGCCGTTTTGGATTTAGGTATCAAAAAGAATATTTTACGCAACTTCGATGCGCGCCAAGTCTATGCAAAAGTATTTCCAGCAAAGACGACATTTAAAGAAATGGAAGAGTGGAATCCTGATGGATATTTTATATCTAACGGTCCTGGCGATCCGGCAGCAACAGACTATGCGATACAAACCATCAAAGAAATAGTGGCCGCGGATAAACCGATGTTTGGTATATGTTTAGGCCATCAGATGCTTGCATTAGCACACGGAATCCGTACGGAAAAAATGCATAACGGACACCGAGGTATAAATCACCCGGTAAAAAATATAATCGCTAACCGTTGTGAGATTACCTCACAAAATCACGGTTTTGGTGTGGTGGCGGAAGACTTCGAGAAATCTGATAAAATAGAGGTGACCCATATCAATTTGAACGATAAGTCGATTGAGGGAATTCGGTTAAAAGGAAAGAAAGCCTTCTCCGTACAATATCACCCTGAATCTTCGCCAGGACCTCACGACTCACGTTACCTGTTTGACGATTTCATAGCCATGGTTAAAGGGTAGTAGGAAAAATAGGGGATTACGCAAAAGTAATGTTGTGCAGGATTATAGAAATGCATACATTTGGTCATGCTAATTATAAAAGCTATCTTGGTGTCGGTTATACACTAAGATTGAAAAAAAGAATATAAGACAATAAAAAAATGAGTTTAATAATTGATGTTCATGCGCGTCAGATTCTTGATTCGCGCGGAAACCCGACAGTTGAAGTAGATGTAACTACGCAAAATGGTTTTGTTGGTCGTGCAGCTGTACCGTCCGGTGCTTCTACCGGTGTACACGAAGCGGTGGAATTACGTGATGGCGATAAAACTAGATACTTGGGTAAAGGCGTTTTGAAAGCAGTAGAAAACGTAAATACAAAAATTGCCGAAGCACTTAAAGGTGTCGATGTGTTTGAACAGAATACAATTGACAAGATCATGATTGATTTAGATGGTCTGGAAAACAAAGGAAGCTTAGGTGCGAATGCTATACTCGGTGTTTCATTGGCTGTAGCCAAAGCCGCTGCTCAAGAGTCTCATCAACCACTTTATCGTTATATTGGAGGCGTAAACGCCAATACTTTGCCTATTCCGATGATGAATATAGTTAATGGTGGTTCACACTCCGATGCGCCGATTGCCTTTCAAGAATTTATGGTTATGCCCGTTGGCGCCCCTTCATTTTCAGAAGCTTTACGGTGGGGAACAGAAGTTTTCCATAACTTGAAGAAAATTTTACACGATCGTAATCTATCTACCGCAGTAGGAGATGAAGGTGGTTTTGCACCAGCATTTGATGGTACGGAGGATGCTGTAGAGACGATTTTGAAGGCAATTGAAACAGCAGGTTATAAACCAGGCACTGATATTTGTTTGGCACTAGATTGTGCTTCCTCGGAATTTTATGTAGACGGAAAATACGATTATACGAAGTTTGAAGGTTCGAATGGTGCCGTTCGTACGTCTGCGGAGCAAGCAGCATATCTGGAAGAATTGACACAAAAATATCCGATTATTTCTATCGAAGATGGTATGCAGGAAGACGATTGGGCTGGTTGGAAAATCTTGACGGATAAAATCGGTGACCGCGTACAATTAGTAGGTGACGATTTATTTGTAACAAATACCAAACGCTTACAACAAGGTATTGACAGCCATACTGCAAACTCTATTTTGGTTAAGGTAAATCAAATTGGCTCATTAACAGAAACAATTAATGCTGTTTCGTTGGCACAAAATTCTGATTATACTTCCGTGATGTCTCATCGTTCAGGAGAGACAGAAGATTCAACGATTGCTGATTTGGCTGTCGCATTAAACTGTGGGCAAATCAAAACAGGATCAGCCTCGCGATCCGATCGTATGGCGAAATATAATCAGTTATTGCGCATTGAGGAAGAATTGGGCGATAATGCACGCTTTATCGGCAAAAATTTCAAATACGCGATTAAATAATTAAAATAAGCGGAGGTACGCCTCCGCTTATTTTAATTTATATTACCTTTATACTGAATTTTAAATTTGCATTTTTATGGAACGGTTCCTTGCATTGATTCAGAATAAATACCTTATCGCGGGTGTTGCTTTTTTTATTTGGATGTGCTTTTTCGATCGATACGATTTCAGCACCCAATTCTCCTATCAGCAAGAAAGGAATACATTAGAACATGAAAAGCAATTCTACGAATCTGAAATTACGCGGATAGAGAAGGCGATAAAAGATGCCCAATACAATCCCGGTGAAATTCAACGCATAGCAAGAGAGCGTTACAAAATGAAAAAGGATAACGAAGATGTTTACGTCATCCAATACGTTGAACCAAAACAATAAGAATCTAGATCTATCTTAAAACTTCAGGTGTTTAACGGTCAACCCATTATTGATCAGTTGCTTTAACGCATCGATACCAATTTTTAAATGAGTTTCTACGTATTTTTCTGTTACCGAAAGATCGCTTTCCACCGTTTTAACACCATCTGGTACCATAGGCTGATCTGATACTAATAGCAGAGCTCCCGTTGGAATTTTATTGGCGAAACCAACACTAAATATCGTCGCTGTTTCCATGTCGACGGCCATAGCGCGTATACTCTTTAAATATTTTTTAAATGCTTTGTCGTGTTCCCACACACGCCTATTGGTCGTATAAACTGTACCTGTCCAATAATCGAGCGAATAATCCCGGATTGTTGTAGAAATGGCTTTTTGCAAAGCGAATGCGGGCAGCGATGGAACCTCAGGAGGGAAATAATCGTTTGATGTGCCTTCACCTCTTACGGCAGCGATAGGTAATATAAGTTCCCCAACTGGAATTTTCTTTTTTAATCCGCCTGTTTTTCCCAAGAACAACGCAGCTTTCGGAGCAATAGCAGATAAAAGATCCATCACCGTAGCGGCCATAGGACTTCCCATTCCGAAATTGATCATGGTGATACCGCTAGCTGTACAAGCTTGCATCGCTTTGTCTTCGCCATAAATAGGCGCATTGTCGTGCATCTCGGAAAACATCTTGACATATTTCGAAAAGTTTGTCAACAATATATATGGCTCAAATTCCGCTAGCGGACACCCCGTATAACGAGGTAACCAGTTTGTAACGATGTCTTCTTTCGATTTTAGTCCCGGGGTGACTGGCGTTTCAACTGTTTTTTTCTTTTTTGTCATAAGCGTTTCTCGATTAGTGAACGACCGCAAAATGCTAGACGTTTAGTGCGTTATATAATATACAAAAAATCCCTCAAAATTGTTGGAGGGATTTTCATTAAAATAAATTATCCTTCAAAGGCAATGAAGCTTGCGTGAGCTAATTTCTGATTTTTAATAGCTCATGCAGGCCAGCGTTTTAAGCGACGTGTAATTTTTTGATATCTGATTTTGCAAACTTCTGCTTCGCGTAATCGAGTGTGATGTGTAGGACTTTTGCATCTTCCTCCTCCTTACTTGTTGGCAACTCAAACATGGCGTCAAGCATAATGGCTTCGCAAATACTGCGTAACCCGCGGGCGCCTAATTTGAAATCCCATGCTTTATCTACGATGAAATCATACACATCCTTATCGAAAACCAATTCAATATCTTCATACTGAAACAGTTTAACATATTGTTTTATTAAGGAATTTCTAGGTTCTGTCAAAATACTTAACAAAGTCTCTTTATCTAACGGATTCAAATACGTTAATACAGGCAAGCGACCAATTAACTCGGGAATAAGTCCGAAATTTTTTAAGTCCAATGGTGTGATATATTTATATAGGTTGTTGAGATCTACATCTTGCTCTTCCTCTTTCATTTTATACCCCACAGTTTGCGTCCGCAAACGATTTGCTATTTTTTTCTGAATTCCGTCAAATGCTCCCCCACAAAGAAAGAGGATATTACTGGTATTAACCGAAATCATTTTCTGGTCGGGATGTTTACGTCCTCCTTGAGGCGGGACGTTGACATTCGTGCCCTCTAGAATTTTCAATAATGCTTGCTGAACACCTTCTCCCGATACATCTCGCGTAATCGATGGATTGTCGCTCTTACGTGCTATTTTGTCAATTTCATCGATATAAATGATTCCCCTTTCGGCAGCGGCAACGTCATAGTCTGCAGCTTGCAATAAGCGAGTTAAGATGCTCTCTACATCTTCGCCAACGTAGCCTGCTTCCGTCAAAACTGTAGCGTCAACGATACAGAACGGAACATTCAGTATTTTCGCGACTGTTTTGGCCAATAAAGTTTTTCCGGTTCCAGTTTCTCCTACTATTATGAGATTTGATTTTTCGATTTCAATCTCATCTTTATCCACCTTTTGGTTCAACCGCTTGTAATGGTTGTATACAGCAACGGAAATTACTTTTTTTGCGTCGTCTTGGCCGATTACATACTGGTCAAGATGTTGTTTTATCTCTGTGGGACGAACCAACTTCAAGGTGGTCTGCAGAGATTTGCTTTTTCGTTGTTTCAGCTCTTCTGCTAAAATCTCACCCGCCTGCGTCACACAGCGATCACAAATATGAGCTCCGTCCCCCGCGATAAGCATCTGCGCGTCGTTCTTACTGACACCACAAAAGGAGCAACGGACGTCCCTGTTATTAATCTTACTCATTGATTAATTGTTATTTAACTTCTTTTTTGGGTAATAATACCTCATCAATCATACCAAACTCTTTCGCTTCTGCCGCTTTCATCCAATAGTCGCGATCAGAGGACTTTTCAACCCACTCGTATGGTTGACCCGAATGTTCGGAAATGATGGTGTACAATTCTTCTTTTAACTTCAGCATTTCGCGCAGATTGATTTCCATATCCGCGGCCACGCCCTGCGCTCCACCAGATGGTTGATGAATCATTACACGAGCATGCCTTAAGGCTGCACGTTTACCTTTTGCACCTGCCACTAACAATACCGCTCCCATGGAAGCTGCCATTCCAGTACAGATAGTAGCAACGTCAGGCGCTATGTACTGCATTGTGTCGTAAATGCCCAATCCGGCGTATACACTGCCTCCTGGTGAGTTAATATAGATCTGAATATCGCGTTGGGCGTCGGTAGACTGCAAAAATAACAACTGTGCCTGTACGATATTGGCTACTTGGTCGTTAATGGGGTCGCCTAGAAAAATAATACGATCCATCATTAAGCGTGAAAACACATCCATCTGTGCGACATTTAACTGACGTTCCTCAATAATGTAAGGAGTGAGGTTTGTCGGCATGTTCTGCACACGCGAAATATAACCATCTACATGTTGGCTTCCAATACGATGATGCTTAATAGCATATTTTCTAAATTCGCTTTTATCTATATTCATGGTGTTCTGTTTTTCTATTTTACAACGACTAATATAAAACTATAATTTCAATATGCTCTACAAATTTAACACCGAACTGTAATTTGGCAGTTCGGGTAGAAACTCAAATCTGTTTTCCTCGAAATGTATCCTGCAATAAAAATGCGCTATACCGTTGCTGACAACGAGTAACGGTATTTTATAGATGCTGTTGTAGTTAGCAATCTGACGGAATGCCTTATCGGTAATTTTGACAGTAGGTGATTTGAATTCTGCCAAAAGTATTTTTTCTCCGTTATTGTTAAAAACTATTAAATCGCTTCGCTTTTGCACCGCGTTCAGTTTGAGGCCTCCTTCAATATGCATCAACGATTTCGGATAACCCTTATGTTTATGGAGGTAATGGACCCAATGCTGCCTTACCCATTCCTCTGGTGTGAGCACCAAATCCTTTTTCCGCAGTTCATCAAAAATAAACAGCTTGTCAAGCTTTTGCGTTATTCTAGAAAGATATGGGGGTAAATTCAACGGAATCGGCTCAAACATAAACAAAAATAAAAAATAAAAAGGGAAAAATGAAAAATCTTCTACCACCGTCAGTGTGAACATTAACAAACCAGTTAAAAAAAACGTATTTTCGTAACGTATGAACGCAAATACAGTTGTATCGGATATCAAGAAAAGAAAATTCAGCCCGGTGTATCTTCTTCATGGGGACGAATCCTATTATATCGATTTGGTAAGTGACGCATTGGAAGAGGAAGTATTGAATGATGCACAAAAAGGTTTTGACCAAACCATATTGTATGGAAAAGATACGAGCGTTGTCAATGTAGTGAATGCGGCAAAACGGTACCCGATGATGAGCGACTACCAGCTAATTATTATTAAGGAAGCGCAGGACTTGAAATGGAAGACGGAAGAAGATCTATTATTGAAGTATCTGGAAAATCTAACGCCCACCACGATACTGGTGTTTGCCTATAAGCACGGTAAATTCGATAAACGCAAGAAAGTTTATAAAGCTATCGAAAAAGCTGGGACTGTTCTGGAGTCCGCCAAGCTTTATGAAAATAAGGTGGGGGAGTGGGTTGCAGAGCAGTTTCGAGTTGCACAGCGGCAAATTCACCCACAAGCAGCCGCTATGATGGCGGAATATCTAGGGACAGATCTCTCGAAAATCGCGAATGAAATCGGTAAGCTGATTTTAAATGTTCCTAAAGAGCAGGAAATTCAACCACTGCATATCGAACAGAATATTGGCATTAGCAAGGATTTTAATGTTTTCGAGCTTCAATCTGCGCTCGCCAAAAGAAACACGGTAAAAGCAATGCAAATTGTCAATTATTTTACCGCAAACCCTAAATCAAATCCAATGCCGGTCGTTATCGGAAACTTGGGGAATTATTTTACAAAGATATTAAAGTACCATTATCTGCCCGACAAATCACCGCAGGTCGCCGCAAAACAACTCGGTGTGCATACCTTTTTTTTAAAGGAATACGAAATGGCTGCACGAAATTTCAATCGGAAAAAGACATTTGAAATCATCCACCATTTGAGTACTTATGATTTAAAAACCAAAGGACTGAACGTAGGACCATTTACCGAAGGTGGAGAAATGATCCGGGAGCTCGTGTTTAAGATTTTGAATTAGCATCAACGTCATCATCGTCCTTCGGTAGCTCTTCCGATTCGTGAATTTCTTTATATTTCATCGTGACAGTTTCGGGGACGGTCTCGGTGTCGACTTCCATCTCGACCTCAATCTTTTTTGAACTTTTAGGTTTTCTAACAACACCCCATTTCATGAGCAGAACTTGCGTTGAATTTCTTTTTAGATGTTCTTTTTCTGGCTCGCCGATTAAGAATCCAAAAGCTTCCATAGAAGGAATTGCGTCAAAGAGAACCTTAATAGTCGCCGTTAATGGCAAGGCTAGGATCAAACCGGAAAGTCCGAATAACATACCTCCTAATAGTATGGCGATGATTGCCATCAGCGGATTAATACTAACTTTACTGCCTACGATATTTGGCGTTATAATATTCCCTTCCAAAAATTGTACGACCTGAAACCACGCGACGACACCAATGGCGTACCAGGCGCTATCTTTTACCGCTAGTGCAAATAATGCTGGTAAGATAGAACCGATAGCAATCCCAATATAGGGAAGGAGCATCAATAAGGAAGCTAGTGTTCCAAAAAACCACGCATAGTCGATGCCCAAAGCCATCAAACCGACGGTATTCAGCACCGCGACAATTCCCATTACCGTGATCAATCCTAATAAATAACTTTGTACCACGTCATATATTTTATTCAAGGTCGCGTCAACTTTCGTGTGCGGAACACTTTTAAACGTTCTAAAAAAGAATTCCCGAAAGAAATCACGATAGTATAATAAGAAAA
The DNA here is from genome assembly GCF_002980575.1 of Sphingobacterium gobiense. Classification (GTDB taxonomy): domain Bacteria; phylum Bacteroidota; class Bacteroidia; order Sphingobacteriales; family Sphingobacteriaceae; genus Sphingobacterium; species Sphingobacterium gobiense. Next base: position 1,927,264 of record NZ_PVBS01000001.1, on the reverse strand, counting down.
AACTAAAGAGTGGTACTAAAATAACCCCCGCCACCATATTACCAATAGAACCAAATGTTGCCGTTATAACGCTACCCGCGTTAGATGCTAATTTATTGCCTTGGTCCTGTAGCTGGTCCATTATCTCCGTGCGTTCGATACCAAAACTTTGTTCAACCCAGGCCTGTGCCCGTTCTAACGAAGACATTACCTTGGCTGTTATAGCAGAAGCATCTTTGCTGATGATGATGCTTTGGTGGACGATAAACCAACCAAGTGTCCAGATGATTGCAATGGCAATAAGGACCGATAGTATTGCTGCAAACGCTTTGCCTAAACGCATGCGTTCCAGAAAGCGAGCAAGAGGAAACAAAGAAATCGATATAAGAATCGAGAACAGCAGTGGGACAAGAACGCTTTGTGTAACATACATGAACGTTAGCAAAAGTGCCATAGCGATGAGGCTTGACGCTAGATCGAGCGAATAGGGGTATTTTTTAGAATTGTTATCCATCTTACGGTTTTTTAATTGTATACAAAACGATTAACGGCTTCTTTTGTTTTTTACGTCCCAACGGAGCACATAAAAAAATGCTAAAAATATAATCACGCTATTGAGGATAAATATAGTAGGAATTTTGCTAATCTCATCACGATAAATATATCCTGCCAGCAGTGCACCTCCACCGATACCTATTTCTAAAGCAATATACATTGTCGCCATCGCTTTCCCCCGATGCTGTGGTAAGCTGAGATCTATCGTCCAGGCATTGACGGCCGGTGATAGAATACCACTACCTATACCGTATACGACGGCACCTAAAATTAAGCCTTCTATAGAGTTGCCTAGTCCTAAAAGCAGTAACGAAATGGAAATAATGACAATCCCCACATACATGACGCGTATCCGACCATAGCGATCCGATACTTTTCCGGAGATAAAACGAATGCTGATCGAAGCAAGCGTATAGGCGGTAAAAAACAACCCCTTATTGCTAATACCTAAGTAGTCGCTCCAATCTGGGATTAAGGTGAGAATTACGCCGTATCCCGAATAGGAGAGCAATGTCACGATACCCGCCGGAACGGCGCGCCATTCGATGATTTCACCTTTATTAATCCGAAGCATGCTTAGGGAGAATTTTTGCTTGTCAGCCAATGTTTCTCCCATGCGTATCACGATGAGTATAGAAAGCAATGCAAATGCCGATGAACAGTAGAACATAAAATCGATACCGTAATCTTTAGCAATGTAGCTACCAATAGCGGGGCCGATGGCACTACCGACTGCAAACGCAAGGCCATGCATCCCTAGGGCTTCACCCCAACGGTTTTGTGGAATAATGTCTGCAATATAGGCTGCTGTCGCCGTGGGTTTAAAGCCTGTCGAAAATCCATGGACGAGCCGAAGGAAGAAAAAGCCGGCTACAGAACTGAGGATCGGATAGAGAAAGCCGCAGACAAAACATACGATAGAGCCGATAGCCATTACCGGGACGCGGCCCCAACGATCTGTAAGTTTGCCGCTGAAAGGGCGGGATATACCCGCTGTCAATGTAAAAAGCGCAATAATTAGCCCCTTATGTTCGGCACCTCCCATTTGACTAAGGTGGTTCGGTAATTCGGGGATAATCATATTGAAGCTCGCACAAAACAGCAGCGAACTCAGACACAATAAAATAAAAGGAAAAGTGTATATCGACTTTGTATCGACTACTTGATTATCCATTTTTCATTCGAATAATTTGCTTTTTAATGGTAATGAAGCTATCAAGTTTATGCATAGCGCATATGTTTTAAGCGGCATTCATCAGCTCACTACGTTCGGTTTGCATAAACTATGATGGTTTCATTTTTTGTCTTGCAATCTCAGAACAGAAGACGGTAGTAGCGACAGCTACATTGAGCGATTCGGCGTTTCCAACGCGAGGAATGGTCACTGCATGATCCACTGTTTCTTCGATTTCCTTGCTGATACCGTTTCCCTCGTTACCCATAACGATGAGTCCGGCATTTCCGAAATTTGTTTCATATATGGATTTCCCATCTAGAAGGGCTCCATAAGTAGGCATTTCGGCCCGATTTATGAAATCCGCTAACGGCGTATAGTATATTTTAATGCGCGCTAACGAGCCCATTGTTGCTTGCACAACTTTGGGATTGTACGCGTCGACGGTGCCCATAGAGCAGATAATGTGGGGTATGCCGAACCATTCAGCTGTTCGGATGATAGTTCCTAGGTTTCCCGGATCTTGTATATCATCCAGAAGAAGGTTGTGCTGCTGCTTTAAGCTGGCCCAATCAAAGTTTTCGGAGGTTGGTAAATGAACGAGTGCCAATACCCCCTGCGGATTGCTCAAACCGGAAATTTTTTGAAATTCGCTCGTGGTAATCGTTATACATTTTAATTTTTGCGGTAAATTGCCCATTTTTGTTCGAGCTTCCGCCGTGGTATATAAGCTGTGGATTTGGTACTCAGAGGATAGGAATTCGAGTACCGATTTCACACCTTCGACGATAAAAAGTCCATGCTGTTTGCGAAACTTTTTATGTTGCAATGACGTAATTAAACTAATTTGCGCTTTTGATAACATTGCTTAATGATTAAGACATACTGTTTTTTTGTTTGTGCAAGTATAATGCTTTTGTTGCTATTTTTTGCATCCTGTCGTTCGGCGAGATACTTAGAAGAGGGGCAAGCGTTGGTGACGGATGTGGATATCACGGGCGTTCCACCGGATATCAAAGAAAGGGCGGCGGCTTATATATCGAATGAAATAAAGCCGAATTCGAGACTAAATCTCACGATATATAATTTTTTCAATACACGGAAGGGAAAGTACAAACAGGAAAACAGACGGAATGTTGGAGAACCCCCGCATGTACTCGATTCATCCTTGGTGGAACTGTCTGCACAACAAATTAATAGATATCTCCAGACCAAGGGATATTTCAATGCATTTGTAACGCCTCAGATCGACGTTAAAAAAAAGAAAGCCCATATTGATTTTCTTGTTTCATTGGGAAAGCCATTCCTGTTTGGCCATATCCGCTATCGTGCCGACGATCCCGCGATTGAAGAGATATACGTACGAGAAGTAAGACCGAAATCGCTGGCTAAAACAGGAAAGCAGTTCGACAGCGCAGATTTACTTGATGAGCGCGAGAAGCTTTATGAAAAATTGAAAGAACGCGGGTATTATGATTATGTGCGGCAATACATGCGGGTAGGGATTGACACGAATACGGTTACGAAACAAGCGGACCTCCAGGTAGAAATACAAGATCCAACGGATAGCACACAACATGCTATTTACCAAATTGATAGCGTCTTTGTGAAAGTAATATTGCCTTATGGACAGACCAGTACAAGAGACCCTCATTCTGTTGTAGATACAAACCTACGAATCACTTATAATGACGAAACTGGACGCTTTCGGCTAAAGCCTCTATCCAGATATATGTATTTGCAGCCAGGCATGCGCTATGATCTCAAGAAAGAAAATCAATCTTATGACCGCCTTTACGAAATGAACGGTTTCAGGAACGTGAAGATTAACCATCAAAAAACCGGAAATAATCGTTTGAATACATTTTACGAACTGACCCCCCGTCCGGTTATGGCGAACCAAGTGGAAGGTGAGTTTACGTTTAGTTCGGGTATGAGTGGTTTCAATGTCGGGAATACCTTTTCACATCGCAATGTATTTGGTGGTGCGGAACAACTAGAAGTAAAGATGCGGTATGGTGTGCTGTTTGATCCCCGTTTGGAAGGGAGTCTGGCCAATAAGATTTTTAACAATGATTTTCAAGTAGGGGTCAATCTTATTATTCCGCGTTTGATGACGCCGTTTGAGAATTCCAGTACCGGGACCTATGGTTTGCCACGAACCACCTTTTCCAGTACACTGCAATTTTTTCAACAAGACCAAACGTATTCCAATAGGTACTTTACCAATTCGCTAAATTATATATGGTATACCAGTCCGCGTTCACAGCATAGTTTAACGCCGGTTTCCGTTGAGTACCGGGTAGGGAGGCTAGATGAGGCATTTCAACGGCAATTAGAGGACGAAGGTTATTTGCTATACGTTAGAAGTAATAATCGAGAGTATTTTGGTTTAAGTGCACAGTATAATTACACTTATAACGCCGCCAAGCTTCTAACGAAAGAAAATTTTAATTATTTCCGTGTGGGATTGGAAAGCAGCGGAAATGTGTTGGGAATGTTAAGTGATGTGTTGAAGTTGAAAACATCGACCGAAGGCGAACGCCTGTTGTTTGGTGTGCCTTACTTGCAGTTTGCTAAAACAGAGATTGATTACCGGTGGTACCGCCATTTGGGAGGCAACAAACAATTTGTGTTGCGATTCAACGGTGGTGTCGCTGTTCCATATGGCAACAATTCCCGCTTATTGATATTTGAGAAGAGTTTCTTTGGAGGTGGGATGAACGGTATTCGGGCATGGCAAGCACGTACATTAGGACCTGGTAATTATAACCGGGCAGATTTACCGGAACGCTTACGGCTGAATTTACGAAATCTGGATCAGTTGGGTGAGCTCAAATTGGAAGCAAACGCGGAATATCGCTTTCGGATGCTGAATAATTTTTTGGGCGCGAAGTTGAATGGAGCCACGTTTCTTGATGCTGGAAATATCTGGTTGCTAAGAGATAACGAAATAACGACTAACGGTACGTTTAAAGCGAATGAGTTTCTTTCGCAGATTGCTCTTGGTACAGGTTTTGGCGTACGACTAGATATGGACTATTTTATTATCCGGTTGGATGCGGGGTTAAAACTGAAAGACCCGCAATTTGCTGAGGGCGAGCAGTGGGTGATAAAAGAGTTCTTTAACAGTCGGGAATTCAAACAAAATTATTACGAAACACATCGCCCCGACCGGTATAATTTTATCCAATACAATTTTAGTGTCGGACTCCCGTTTTAGATTAAATTCTTTAACGCATCTAATATGCTTTCTGCAATATTGGAAACATCGAGTCCTTTGGAAAAATGAAAGTAGGCGTAGACAAGCGCTAGAATAACAAAAGTTACCAGAAATCTTTTAAATAAATAAGCTATTAATAATATAGCTAATGGAATGAATAGCAGGAGTAAGCCGTTTATTTGAAATGGCTTCAGCTCGCTGTCTTTCTTGTGGATATAGTATAATTTGTTAACCGTCTTATCCTGGTTTTTGTGTTTAAAAAAAACCAATGTCGAAGATTCTATTGGGTGTTGCACAACAGCGATCCCATCGTGAAATTGGAGATCTTGCTGAAAGCCATTGAGGTTGAAAACGAATGTACCATTGATGCTTTCCAAGGGCTGTTCGGCACTATCAAGGGCAATAATGGCAAGCTTGCTATTTTGGGTGAGGTTTTCCTTTACGATAAAATCGTCGATACGTTGTGGTTGCGCCTGTATCAGCGATATAGATGCTAAAATGAATACAACAATTTGAGTGACATGTTTCACGTTGGAAAATAAAAATATCTTTTGCAATAATAAGAAAAACTCTCCATTCTCCATTTTCAATTATCAACTTTCTTCCCTACCTTTGTGAAAATAAAAAAGATATAGACTGATATGGAAAATACTGTGTCTCAAAGACCCGCAAAAAAGACAGACAATAACGCTAATCGCACGGAATATTATGTACAGTTAACGGTTGCGATTGTCATTGGTTTGGTAGGTGTATTCATCCGGTTTGTTCCTGATGTTTTGCCTTCGTTGGATCAGATGACTTTTATATTTTCGCTAATAGCAAATTTATTGATGGTGGTAGCGTCGATCATAGCATTTAAAGTAGTATTCGAGATTTTGGGATTTGGGAAAAACAAAAACTAATTTTCCATTTCAACAATTAATAAAACAAAAGCCTGGACATTTTCGTCCAGGCTTTTGTTTTATTATACTAAAATCGACCAGGTACCCCAAGGGATACGGGATAAAAATATAATTAAGCTAATAGTGTACATAATGAACACCGTCCTATTGGCGGCATAATCCTCCGTTGCTCTTTTCGCTTTTGAATAACCGATGGTAACCAGTACAATCCCAATAAGCATCATCAGCGGATGCTCTAAAAAATATAATCTGGATAAGCTGTTGCTCATGTTTTCTCCGGAGAAACTCTGTATCCCGAGAGGGGAAACGAAATAGATAACTAACCCAACAATAAGCTGAAGGTGTGCACTGATTAGTCCAATCAATGCTATTTTGCGGTTGTACGGGTTTGCCTTGAAATAATTGACTGCTGTAATTACAATTGAAATAACTAAAGCCAATAATAAGATAACGGCTAAAGTCGAATGTAGATGTTTCATTCCTGTTAACATGTTTGTTTATATTTAATTGTTCTCTCTCTCTAATAAATTTATAATCCTAAGCGGTTGTCTCCTATTTCCTTAAATTCAGATTTTGTCTTAAAGTTAGGGAATGTGTTTTCCATACTCATTGTATAGCCGATATCGAAAAATAAACGTATATCTTCTATAATACCGCTAAAATCCCAGTTTTCGTCCACTTCATCCGACACCGTATGGTACCTGCCTGCGAGCGCTTCTCTTTTACGTTCAATATCAGCGGTATCAGTCGAGACAAGTTCGCTTCCGGCGCCCATGAAAAGTCCCGGAACGCCCGCTTTGACAAAGTTAAAATGGTCGGAGCGGTAGAAGCCTCCAGAAGTTGGATCACTTTCACCTTTCATCACACGGCCAAATTTGGCGGCAGATTTTTCTACGTAGTCCTCAATTTCTGTCTGTCCGATGCCGACCACGGAAACATCTTTGGTTGCTCCTAACGCACTGAAAGCATCCATATTAAGGTTCGCGACAGTTTTATTCAAAGGAAAAATAGGGTGTTGTGCGTAATACGCTGATCCCAATAATCCTTCCTCTTCTGCTGTTACCGCTAGAAAAACAATCGAACGTTCGGATTTCACTTGCGCTGCTTGGAAGGCTTTTGCTATTTCAAACAATGCTGCTACACCGGCTGCGTTATCAATGGCACCGTTATAAATAGAATCACCGTCTATTGTTTCACCTACACCCAAATGGTCCCAATGTGCTGTATATATAATGACTTCGTCGGGTCTCTTTGACCCTTCCAACTTTGCAATAACATTATTGGAAGTTGACTTTCTAAATGTATTATGAATGCCCACCGACGTCGTGACATTTAATGGTACAGCCTTAAACCCTGGTTTCTTAGCTTCTTCCATAATATTCGGTGAAACCCCAGCTAGCTGGAAAAGCTTTTTTGATGTTTCATTGGAAATCCATCCTTCAAACGCGGCAAATGAAGCACCGTCGTCCTCTGATATTAATTCGAGTTGAGGCCCAGACCATCCTGATCGCACAACGTTCCAACCGTAACTCGCCGCCTCCGTTTCGTGAATCAATAGAATACCAGTCGCACCCTGCCGGGCAGCTTCCTCATATTTATATTTCCAACGGCCATAATAGGTCATGGTATCGGCTTTAAATAAGCTTTTGTCGTATCTACCCGGGTCACTTACCATGGCTACGACTGTTTTACCTTTGACATCCAGCCCTTCGTAATCGTTCCAGTCGAATTCCGGAGCGACGATGCCGAAACCTACAAAAACCAGTTCAGATTCAGCTATATCAATATCGTCTTGCAAACGCCGGCTTCCGATAACATAGTCATCGAGATGGTTTGCTAAAAGACTGCCAGATTCACCTTTGAACGTGAGCACTTTATTCTTCGGTTCTGAAGCAATTTCCACTAAAGGTACTTCTTGGAAATACGATTCACCATTGCCTGGTTGCAACCCTATATCTTTAAACTGTTGTTCGATATATTGAACGGTGAGCGTATCGCCCTTCGTAAAAGGCTTCCTACCAAGAAACTCATCAGAAGAAAGTTTGACTACATGTGCTTTGTAGGTGTCTTCCGTAATGGCGTTCAAAGCTGCAGAATCAAGTCCATCCGTGTTATGGCTATCTGTTGAGGTTTCTTGACAAGAGAACAATGCACTTGCAAGGGCAGGAATCAATAGTAATTTTTGTTTCATCATATATATCGAAAGATTATGCGTGTCTAAAATACGAGATTATTTTTTAATAACGTCTGCATCCTTAATTAAACTGACCACAGCAATAGGGTGAATCAGGTATGTGCGGTCTGTACTAAGTTCGACACACTTGTACCGCTTTCTAAGTTTTTCTCGCTTTTGGAAGACACGTCCGTTTTCTAATGCAAATATACTGTTTGTAGGAATGGATTCTATGGTCCACTGTTCAGCTGTATTGTGGTCGTATTTTCTTAGCGTACGATAGAGGTATATATCGGTACAGCTGGAAGCTGCGGGATTTTCCATGTATTGGACGATAGCCTGTCGAATGTCCGAGGGGAAAACATCCAATTGGAGAAAAGGAGCCATAAGCTGTTTGTAGTGACCTTTCCATTCAGTACCATGTGGTTTTACCTGATGTTTGTGCTGTTGCCACGTTTGTAGGTGTGCAAACTCATGTATGGTTGTGATAAGAAAAGCATAGGGATTGAGGTCGTGATTGACCGATATCTTATGCGGAGCGCCGCGGAAAGGTGCGGTGTAGTCGCCGAGTTTTGTTCTGCGGCTACGCGAAATCCTAAACTGGCACCCCGTATCATTAATCCATGCGGAGATAATTGGAGCAGCGACCTCCGGCATATATTGACTGAGTTGTTTAGAAAAATCTGGCATGTGTTGCAAACATATTGATTTTTTTATAAAATATTATTTTTCTTCTTTTTCCTTGTCAGGTTGATGCGGTTATGATTGTGGAAAAAATTAAAGGTTTTCTTCTTCATTTTTTCTTTGATGAAAAAACGAAGCAAAAAAATCAAGGCTGAGTGTGTTTCTGCTATTTTTACTTGTCTATTCCTGAACAGAATGAAACTCACTTCATTCAGACAACATTCTGTTCTATACGGAATAGCCTTCATAAAAATGGGCGCAGAAAAGCACAAGGCCGTTTTACGCCGCCTAATCGTTGTCATTTATGACCGTTTTTGATCACGCTATTGCATAATCCCTTCCTTACCCTTCAAGGTCGCCTTCGGATGTTTTACAACTGTACAAATTCATCCTTAGTACTATCCCAGATGTAAAACATCCGCAGCGACGCTTTTTTGCGCAACTTTTTTCTAAAAAAAGTTGCATAAAGAAAACCTTCATTTTACATCACAAAATTTCATTTTTAGAAACAGAAAACAAAATCGTTATCTTTGATCGTACGAATCAGAAGCCATGCTAAATAGACTTTTTATTAAGAACTACGCATTGATTGAAAACTTGGATATCCAATTTGATGCTGGGTTGAACATAATTACTGGAGAAACGGGGGCAGGTAAATCCATTATGATGGGGGCGCTGGGGCTCATATTGGGTAATCGTGCGGAGGGAAAGCATTTCTTTCGAGAAGATCAAAAATGTGTGATAGAAGGTTTTTTCAAGATAGATGCTTATGGATTGCAAGATTTTTTCCAGGACAATGAATTGGACTACGATGCCGAAACCATTATCCGTCGCGAAATTTCAGTCGACGGCAAGTCCCGCGCTTTTGTAAACGATTCACCTGTGACCCTAAATATCCTCAAGTTATTGGGTGAGCAGTTGATCGATATTCATTCGCAGCACGCTACTTTACAGTTGAATACCGAGCGTTTTCAGCTGATGATATTGGATAACGTAGCAAAGAATCAAAAGATTCTGCACGACTATAAACAAAACTTATCGCAATATAGGCAACAACAGGAATCCTTAGTCCGCCTACGTGTAGATATCGCCGATGCAAACGCCGCACTGGACTTTAACCAGTTTCAGTTTGATGAATTAGATCAAGCCAATTTGGAAGAAGGTGAACAGGAAAAGTTGGAAGCGGAGTTGAGCCAATTGGAAAATGCAGAGGAAATAAAAAGAGCACTGTTGCGTGTTAGTCATTTGCTGAGCCAAAGTGAACATTCGGCTAGTTTTTCTTTAAAAGAATCGTTACAACAGCTCCAATCCGTCGAGCGTTTCATGCCGCCGGCGGAAGAACTAGCGATGCGTTTGCAAAGTGTATGGATCGAAGTGAAAGATATAGCGGAGGAGATCAGTGCCAAGGAACAGAATGTATTGATGGACGAAGGCCGACTGGTAGAAGTCAATGAGCGACTAAGCCTATTATATAGCTTGCAAAAGAAGCACCGGGTGGACACCGTGGAGGAACTCATTACACTACGAAATGAATTGGAACAAAAAATTGTGGCCGTGGCTAATCAAGGCGAACAATTAGTTGCTTTAGAGCACGAGGTTGCTAGGTGTTTGGACGTGCTGGAAAAAGCCGGGAAGCAGCTGCATGATAGTAGGCAACAAGCAGTGACACGTGTGGAGCAATATGTGCAGGAGGTCTTGGCGGAAGTAGGGATGCCCAATGCCCAGCTCAAGATAGAACTTTCCTTATTAGAAGTCGATAAATACAAAACTACAGGTAGTGATGATGTCCAATTTCTGTTTTCTGCCAATAAGGGACAACCTTTGCAGCTGATACACCGTGTAGCGTCAGGAGGAGAGCTTTCCCGTGTAATGCTTGCTGTTAAATCGCTCGTGGCACAGACATCTGCATTACCGACGATTATATTTGATGAAATCGATACAGGTATTTCAGGAGAAGTTGCATTACGAGTAGGAGAGATTATGGAGCATTTAGCAAGTGATATGCAAGTCTTGGCCATCACGCACTTACCCCAAATCGCGTCAAGAGGACAAGCCCACTTTAAAGTGTTTAAAGAAGATCAGGGAGAGAAAACCAAGACCGATATCACGCTGTTGAATAAGGAAGACCGTGTTCTAGAAGTTGCGCAAATGCTCAGCGGCACAAACCCGGGAGTGTCGGCTTTACAGCACGCGAAGGAGTTGCTTGAAAGATAAAGTAGACTTTTCGTGTCTCTAACCCGCGTAATAAAACTCTATATTAAAACAGAATAAAACGTATATTTTTTTATCGTTAAGCGAATAATTAATGGTTGTTTTTCTTTAATTCAATATTAAGTTTGTGTTAAGTGGCAAAAGTACTCATATTATATATATAACTTTGTCGTGTTAAATTTTGAAACAAACAACAAACTAAAAGTTGACTATGAAGAAATCTTTACTAATCTTCGCCTTGGCGCTGTCAAGCTATGGGGTAATCCATGCTCAAGTTACCACGAGTAGTATGCAGGGAGTAGTGACGCAAGCTACAGGCAACGCTACCGTGGGAGCAACGATTAAGGCAACCCACGTACCTTCTGGAACTGCTTACACGGGTTCTGCTAATGAAGCGGGCCGATTTAATTTGGCCAATATGCGTGTTGGTGGTCCTTACCGCGTAGAAGTGACCTATGTAGGTCAAGATCCTGTGGTTTATGAGGATATTTACTTGCAGTTAGGACAACCTTTTGTCTTAAATCCTACGTTTGAAAGTTTGTCTACAGCTTTAGACGCGGTTACTGTCACTGGTATCCGAAGCCAAAGCGTAAATAAAACGGGTGCTGCAACAAATATAGGTCTTAAGCAGATTCAAGAACTACCGCAAACTAGTCGGAGTATCACGGAATTTACCCGATTGACTCCTCAAGCCAATGGCAACTCTTTTGCAGGTCGTGATGCACGTTACAACAACTTGCAAATTGATGGTGCTAACTTTAATAATGGCTTCGGATTAAGCAGCAACCCGCTCCCCGGAGGGAACTCGCAGCCTATCTCATTGGATGCTATAGAAGAAATTTCCGTTAATATCGCTCCGTTTGATGTTACCCAATCTGGCTTTACCGGAGCGGGTATTAACGCTGTAACCAAATCAGGAACTAATGAATTCCACGGATCCGTTTATGGATATTTGAACAATGAATACCTTAATGGGGTTAGGATCAACAAAGAAAGCATAGACTTCAATAGAGGAACCAAACAGAATTATGGATTTACTCTTGGCGGGCCTATTATTAAGGACAGATTGTTCTTCTTTGTGAGTGGAGAAAGGGAGGTTGGTACCGGAGCTAACGCATCCGGAGCGAATTTGTGGCGTGCTTCTGAAAATGGTGTTGCTGTTCCTTCCCAGAATATTAGTCGGGTAAGTAGAGATGATTTAGAGCGAGTAGGAGATCACCTTAGAAACGTATGGGGATATGAACCAGGTCGGTATGAAGGCTACGCTAACGAAGCTGAACAATCAGGAAATAAGTTTCTCGCACGGATTGACTGGAACATTAACGATAAACACAAAGCGGCGTTTCGGTATAATGTGCTTCGTGGCGAATCTATGCAGGTAGCCAACGGCAATTCTGGTCCACGACCGCGATCGAATTTTAATAGAGTTAGTGAAAATTCAATGACTTTTGAAAATGGCAATTATTCAATTGAAAATATTGTAAGATCGTTCACCGCTGAATTAAATTCCAATTTTAGCGCAGAATTATCTAATAAGTTTCTGTTTACGTATTCAAAGATTCAGGATAAAAGAGGAACACCTAGTAGTAGTTTGTTTCCGTTCGTCGATATATGGGATGGAAATATAGGTGCGAATGGACCAACTGGAACAAACAACTACATGAGTTTTGGTACAGAGCTCTTCTCCTATAATAACGATGTTGTCAATGATAATTTCTCTTTTACGAATAACCTAACCTATAATGTAGGGAAACATAGTATTACCGGAGGTGCTGCTTTTGAGGTTCAGAAATTTGGTAATTCCTACGTGCGTTTGGGAACCGGTTATTATCGATATGCATCTGTTGAAGATTTTCTTAAGACAGGCACTCCTAATGAAGTTGCGCCTATCATGTACGGTATAACGTATCCTTATGAAGGGCAAGATACCTACGCGCGGGTTAACTTTGGTTTAGCTTCATTATATGCGCAAGATCGTATCACGCTAACAGACCGTTTCAATTTCACTGTTGGTTTGAGAGCGGAAATGCCCATTTATATGAACAAGTTGACGGCAAATCCGTCAATAGATGCGTTAGAGTTGTTGGATACTGATGGCAACCCTCGTCATTATTCTTCAGGAAAGTGGCCAAAATCACGTGTCATGTTATCTCCGCGCCTGGGATTTAACTATGATGTTTACGGCGACCGTTCGTTGACATTGCGCGGGGGAACAGGTATCTTTACAGGACGGGTTCCATTCGTATGGTTGACCAATATGCCGACGGGTTCCGGTGTACTTCAAAATAATATGGAACCAGGTAACTATGATCAAGTTAGACCTTGGATTGATCAAATTCGCTTCCATCCAGATGATATGTATTACTATGTTAAAAATCCAGTCTATTATACGGACGCTGATGGAAACCGTGTTACACCATTTATCAATACTCCAGAAGAAGGCGCACCAAGTTCTTTTTCTTTGGTGGATGATAACTTTAAGATGCCGTCAGTATGGAGAACTAGTATAGGTGGCGATTATAGGATTCCGAATACACCAGTCACCCTAACAACGGATATTCTATATACAAAGGATGTTAATGCTGCTTATCAGTTTGGTGCTAATAGAAAAATATCTAACAGCAGGATGAACTACTCGGGAGACGACCGTGAATATTACCCTAACGAGGATGCTTATCGTTATAATCCTGATATGGGAGCGAATGCCGTAACGGTATTAACGAATACGAAAACTAAAGGTCATGCATTCTCTGCCACGTTTGGTGCGTCTGTTGCGCCATGGCATGGTTTGTCAGGATCTGTATTTTATACTTATTCAGACGCAAAGGAAGTGTCGGCGAATGCTGGATCTAACGCTTCCTCTGCTTGGGGTGGTTCGCCAGTAATTAGTTCCCCGAACGACGATGTTTTGAATATCTCTGATTATGCTATTCCTCATCGTGTGGTGGCGAACATTAGTTATACCATCAAAAATTCAACGTTTGGTGTTTATTATAATGGAGCACACCAAGGACGATTCTCTTATTTTTATGCCAATGACCTGAACGGAGATGGACAAGCTATGGATCTGATATATTTGCCTAAAGAGGTCTCTGAGTTAACATTTGAAGAATTTACCGTGGACTATACAGATAACAATGACCAAGAGCGTCAGAAAGTATTTACCGTCGCTGAGCAACAGGCGGGACTTGAAGCGTTTATTACTGAAAATGGTTTGGAATCATACAGAGGTCAGTATCTTCCTCGTAATAAGTTCTTGATGCCTTGGTTAAATCGTTTTGATATTCGTTGGACACAAAACTTATTTAACAATATAGCAAAGAAAAATGATAGATTACAGTTAACGGTTGATATAGTTAACTTTGCAAATTTGTTAAACTCCTCATGGGGTGTACAATCTTCTATCTTGTCCGCAGGAAGAAATGTATTAACGACTCGCAGGGTAGAAAACGGCGTTCCTACTTTTAGAATGTTGTATACACAAGATGCTAAAGTTAACGAGAACCAGCCGACGTTAGTTAACACACCATTCAGACCAGCTAGTACCATAGGTACGACTTGGAGTGCTATGCTTGGACTACGTTATGCCTTTTAGGTAATATAAATATAGTATCGAATTCATTTTCATCACTAACAATAAAATATAGAGAGTCGCGACTTTTTAGTTGCGGCTCTCTACTTTTATGAATGGAATCCTAAGTTCCCTAACCCCATGCCTCCGCTTGCAGAGGTCGAAAATGCCTACAATGAATATGTAGCAAACTTGGCTCCTGCAAACTAGACTCGTGGACGTGTGGATAGGGAACTCAAACGTGAAAGTAAACCCGTTCCCGGAAAAACTTGATTAAAGGCGTACCATCCCGATCGACAGTCTTTGCAAAAGTTCGTGCGATAAACCGTCACGGCGTTGGGGACTGGACTACTATCGTGAGTTTGCGCGTGCGATAATTATTTCGTTACGAAATCCGATCTGAAGCAGTAAGGTCTGAAAACGAAGTAAGAAGATCCAGTCTCTGATCGATTGGATAGTGTTGCGCGACTACCTTTTTTTCTCCGGTGGCTTTATTGAAAATAACATCGAGCCGTCCTAGGCGTATACCTGCAAAACCGACTTGGTTTATCCAAACCTCTTTGCCATCCAGATCCCGCACACGGGTAGGTTCATTCAGAAATGTGTGTGTATGCCCACCTAAGATAATATCCACATTCCGACAAGCAGCTGCAAGTTTTATATCATCCACTTTGTCATCCTCATATTTATAGCCTAAGTGGGACAAACAAATAACCAAATCACATTTTTTGTCTTTTTTGAGCATTTTAGCAATATGATTCACTACCGAAATAGGATCTAAGTATGTCATGCCGGCATGTGCGCTTGGATCTACCAGGCCTGCTACATTAATTCCTACGCCGGTAAGTCCGATGCGAATACCGTCTTTTTTTACGATGATGTAGTCTTTTGTCCGGCCTTCCATCGCTGTTCCGGTAAAGTCATAGTTCGCTGCTAAAAGAGGGAAATTAGCTTTATCGAGATGTTTGGCGAGTCCTTCTATCCCGTTGTCAAACTCATGATTCCCGACAGTGCCTGCATCATAGCCTAATTTGGACATCAATTCCAGTTCCAACTTTCCCCCGAACATATTGAAATAAGGTGTGCCCTGAAACATATCGCCCGCATCCAATAAGAGCACATTCCTTTCTTCCTGACGTATCTGATTAATGAGTGCACTTCGCCGTGCCACACCACCCAATCCTTGATTACGTGAGCCGTCCATAGGAAAGGGCTCGATGCGGCTGTGTACGTCATTTGTATGGAGAATCGTCAAACGTTTCGTTTTCAGATCAGCAAATGTGTCAAAGGGATAAGCACCGAATGTCGCTAGCGCGCTAAGTGCCAGCGAATGCTTAATAAAACGTCTTCTATCTAATAATTTGGACTCTTCCATCGAGTTGTGCTTGAATGTTTTTTCCTTGTGTTGTGCGAGATATAACGTATTCCATCAACGTTTCGCGAATGCGTTGTGGATGGTCTGACCGGGCGATCGGGTTGTCGAAGCAGGAGACATAGTCTCCGCCATTGGCCAGATAATCGTAGGTTGCCAGTTTGTAGGTCGCCGCGAGGTCGACCGGTTTCCCTTGGATCAAAAACTCTTTCACCTTTTTATCTTCTATGACCAGTTGGATGCCGCTCACGGGCTGGCCTCCGGTCGTTGCCATATATTCCGCCCAGCGGAGCATATCGCCGCCACTTAAAGTGAGAATGGTCACCGCATTTTCAAAAGGCATAATCTCGAAGATGTTGCCTACCGTGATATCGCCAGCACGGAGATCTGCCCGGATACCACCTTTGGTGGCGAAGCTTGCCTGTACCTCCGGATCGAGTTGTTGCCCTTTCCACAATAATGCATCTGCGAAAAAGTTGCCGAGTAGACTCTGTGCGCCACCTCCGCGTGGGAGTTCTTTTGCAGCGAAACCGATGACGCGATTCATCTCTATTTCTAGCTGTTCTTTATAGGGCGCGTAATAAGCCAAAATGCTGCTATCGGCAACAATCGTTGTGTCTATCTGATAATATCGACCGTTATTTACTTGATGGTAAAGTTGTGTTTTGCAGGAAGACAGCAATATCGCGACAGATAAAAAAACACACCATAATAGCGAACGATTCATACAGTTCAAATTTTTGACAAAGCTAAATATTAAAAGCAAAAAGGAGAACATTTGACGTTCTCCTTTTTGTTGTATTTTAGTTAAAAAATAGTTACTTACTAGCTTTAAACCTGCTGTCCATCATGTTTTCCCTCCGCGTATTCTTCGACAATCTTTTGGTTAAAAGCAGGAAGGTCATCCGGTGTACGGCTGGTTACCAGTCCTTGATCAGTCACTACTTGGCTGTCTTCCCAGTGTGCCTTTGCATTGATTAAATCCCTCTTTATTGCGGCAACTGAAGTGAGTTTGCGACCCTCTACTACCTCCGCGTCGATTAGCACCTGAGGTCCGTGGCAGATGGCAGCAACGGGCTTTCCCGCTTGGAAGAAATCACGGACAAAAGAGAGCGCTCTTTTATTGGTCCGCAATTTATCTGGATTGATTACGCCTCCAGGAATCAGCAATCCATCATAGTCATCGACTCTTGCCTGGTTTAGTGGCATGTCAACCGGATATTCGTCTGCCCAGTCATCGCCTTTTTTCGAGCGTACAGCCTTTTCTCGTGGAGATACAATATCCACTTGTGCACCCTCATTTTTCAAAGCGTCTTTCGGACTCGTTAACTCGATTTGTTCAAAACCATCTTCTGTCAATATAGCGATTCTTTTTCCATTTAGTTTTCCCATAGCATTTACCCTTTTAATTTTAATAAGACATTGTTCAATCAGATAACAACCAAAGCATTATCTGGTTCTAAAAAATTAAAAATACTCGACTCTTTTATCGCTCAACACCTCGTCATCATTCTAAAAGACGAAAACTACGTAAGAAGACGTAATTCTACCTGTTTTCTGCCTCATTGGAAACAAGGAAGCCCTTTTGCGCATTCTATCAAAAAGGATAAACTCACCTTGTACATAAAATAAACGAATAAGATGATATGCAAAGAGATGGAATAAACAAGAGTATTTGGCAGGAGACGACCTTTCCTGAACTGCCCAAATCGCCGGATAGGGAGCACGTTGAAGTAATTGTTGTAGGCGCAGGGATTACGGGACTTACCGCCGCATTAAAACTCAGAGAAGCCGGTAAGAGTTGTGTAGTCATGGAAGCAAATACAGTAGGATTCGGTACCACGGGCGGTACATCCGCACACATTAATACGGTACTTGATACGCCCTATACTGCTATTATTGAACAACATGGTTTAGAAGCAGCACGCACTGTTGTTGAATCTACACGAAAGGCCATATCAGTCATCAAGGAAAATAAAGAATGCTATAAGATTGAATGTGATTTTGCTCCTTGTTCGGGCGTGATGTATGCACAGAATGAAGAAGAGAAACAAATGCTCATAGCAATAAAAGACGCATTGGCTAAGGTTGGAATTCCCTGTTCTGAAGTGGACAGCATCCCGGTTCCGGCTTCGTTCGTGTATGCTATCGAATTCGAGGAACAGGCTAGGTTCCACCCCACAAAATATCTTGCTGGACTTGTAAGTGCATACACCGGTATAGGCGGGATAATCAGAGAAAGAACCGTCGTACAGCATGTAGAAAAGAAAAATGATGTGCTTCAGGTGAAAACCGATAATGGCCATGTTCTTTCTGCGGATTTTGTTTTGTACGCTACGCATACGCCGCCTGGTGTACAGGTAATGAACTTCCGTCTGGCACCTTATCGAAGTTATCTACAGGTGTGGGAGTTGGAGCGCGAGATAGATTGCCCGGAAGCGTTAGTTTATGATATGCAGGAACCTTTCCATTATTCCAGAACCGTGAAGCAGGAGAGCAAGTCTTACCTTCTAGTTGGGGGACAGGATCATAAAACAGCACACCACGATAACGAGACAAACAACTTTCGCCAGCTGGAGGCATATATCAGGAGTCTTTATGTCGTAAATAAGAAGACATATGAATGGTCGTCTCAATATTACGAAAGTCAGGATAAGCTACCATTTATTGGCTATTACCCGGGAAAGCGCCACCACAGAGAGTTGTTATCTACGGGCTATGGCGGAAATGGAATTATTTTCGGGACGTTAGGTGGTTTCATGATGGCAGAGCTCGTCGTACACGGGAAAACGGATTTTCAGGATATTTATTCGCCGGGTCGTCTGGGGCCGTTTTCAGCGATTGGTGACCTGCTTGTAGAGAACCTCGATGTAGCAAAGCATTTTGTGAAAGACCGCTTTTTTCTGGAAGAAATAGACGAACTGGCAACGTTAAGCCGCGGTGAAGGAAAGATTTTGAATTATAAAGGGAAAAGAATTGGATTGTTCAAAGATGAGCGGGGTGAACTGTTTGCCGTAGATCCGGTATGTCGTCATGCGGCATGTATCGTAAAATGGAATAACACAGAACGGAGCTGGGACTGTCCGTGCCACGGAGCACGATATGCCCCAGACGGACGCTTGCTAAACGGTCCCTCAGTAGCGCCGCTGAGCCAGCTACTTCTTACGCCTCCAAAGTGATCTTTTAGCTTTTTTATCGCTACCTATTAAGTAGCCGTAAGGTTGTAGACGGGGGATCCGGTCGCATATAATCCTTATCATACCGGTAATGGGGATTGCTAGGATCATACCTGGTATACCCCATACCGCTTCTGCTGCTACCAAACTCAAGATGGTAAACAGCGGATTGATATTAACCTCATTTCCCACGATAAGGGTTTCCAAGAAATACGTTTGAACAAATTGAACGAAACCATATATCAGTACAACACCTAAGATCATATCTGTCTCGCCCCCTTGAGCAGTCACCCCCAATACCGTTACCGCCGTGCCAGTTAAATTCCCTATGAAAGGAACTAACTCTAGTATGCCGCATATCACAGCAAAAAACAATGCATTCTCTACGCCGACAACCGTGAATCCCACTCCGTAAAGGATCCATAATATCACGATCATTTTCGCAAGTCCTGTCATGTAATTAGCAGCCACTTGGCTTACCGAATCAACAATTTCAACGCCTTTCTCCCGATCTTTGGATGGGATTATTTGGAGTAGAAAATTTTTCAGTCGGGTACGGTAAAAGAGTAATAGGTAGGTATAAACCAATACCAGGATGACGTCAACCAGCAGACTGAAAATGCCAGATGCAAGCTGCTGGACCGTCGAACCGTTTGTAGATTCTCCTTTCATCTGCTCTTCTGCGATGGCTTGCTGTTTAGCCGGATCGATGTCTAATCTTTCCTGTATCCAGTGTTGTAAGTTTGTAAGCACTTGTGTCAGGTTTTGTTTCAGCGAACTAATTTGCTCTGCGAAATTTTGGAATTGCCAACTCAAAAGGAAACCGAGTCCCACAAGACATAGTACAAGGATACTTACCATGGTCAGTGCACTTGCCCATCGCGGCAAACCTTTCTTCTCCATTTTGGTGGAAGGACCAACGAATAACATAGCGAAGATGCAGGCGATGGCTAGTGGAGCCAATATGCCCTTGCCATAATACAAGATTATAACGATTAACACTAAGGTGAACGTCGATTGTAATACGCTAGAAATTGATTTCCCCATGCTTCGACCGATCTATTGTTTAGTAATTGTCAATGTCGCCGAGTCCCTCGGTTAGTGCTTTCCATTGAGGAAATGACGCACCCATTTTTGCTCCTAGGCCTACCATAAAATTACGTAGGTTGTCCAGTATAGAGGTATTGTCCGTATTGACTATTTCATTGCGTCCGGCGTAGTGTAAAGAAATATGACCGCCTTTTTGTTCCACAAGAAAAGAGGAAGTAGCCAACAATGTAAAGAAGTGTGCGGTATCGGTATTATCCTGTGTTGGGTCGGGGCAGGGCCTTAACGTCAAAAGAATACGAGCTCCTTCGACATCTGCAGTTTCCGTAATATCTTCTACGCGTACCCAGTCATAGCCTTTTGCCGAAGGGAGCCCCGGACCCGGAATGTCTATTCGAATGTAGTCGGCTTTTTGGACGGGGCGCTCGATCGTATTACCGGATTCATCCATAATCGTAAAAGTGGCCGAAGGTGCCTTTGTGATCTCGTTCCAACGATTCACGTCCAGTAACCTGGATCGTATACGCTCAAAAAATTTAGTGGCTTCCTCTCGGGAAGGGAGCTCAACGGTTTTGAAACAGTCTAGGGATTTACCCTCGACTTGTTTAGGAATACTCTTTTCCATAGGCTTATATTTTAAATACTGTCTTAAAACATTGGCTATTACTTGTCAGTAGTAATATCGTCGTTATCCTCCAGATTGCTGATATCTATGTTTTCCTCTTCGGAATCAGCGGGCGAACGCGATCCTTCTATTTCGTAATTCCCGTCTGCTTCTTCACCGTCATTCGCTACACGATCGACTTCCTCTTGGATAGGTTCTGCGTCGACTAGGTCGGAATCCCGGAGGTCATCCGTGGGTTTCTCGCGGTACACATCGTCCGCACCCCCAATAATAGGGTCTTTATTAATTTCTTGGCCTGCTGCGTCGCCAAACTCATCATCTGTGTCTTTCGGATTATTCATCTATTTATTTTTATCTATGTCCCGCACGCGTTGTTTATTTACAAATGAACAGTCAACTTGCCTTTATGTTTAGGGAGATTGCACCCGACGCTCCCAAGAGGTCTCATCTACTTTCTCTAAATAGAACATAGCAGGTCAATAAAGTAGCATTAACGAGGACAGAAAAGGCGTTAGATAAAATAATAGGCCATTCAAGAAGCATAACACCGTAAACGACCCATAAAGATACGCCTGTGAGTAAAATAGCGATCATATAAGGGGAGAGGTTTTCGACGTCTTTTTCCTTTATAACTTTAATCAATTGGGGCAACATGGAAATAGAGGTTAGTATTCCGGCCGCAACTCCAATTATAGTTTCCATATCTCTTTTATTAGGTGCGCGAATTTAACTAAGAAAATCAAGTATATGCTCTCGCACCTCTATAGTGAGGGAACCATTGGATGTGGATATACATTTGTCGTCGATATGGATAGTTTTATTAGGCGACCGAATCTCGAAGGTTTTCGCCCGGATTGTCTGAAAATCAAAAGACGTTGCTTCCCCCTTAGTGATTTTTTTGACATGTAGTGCGAACGTGTCCCGTTCTTTCTCGGAAATTGTAACCAGATCCAGATAGCCATCGTCTATTTGCGCTGCAGGGGCCAGCGTAAGGTTGGGGCCGATGGAGGGGATATTCATCACCTCCAATAGCAAGTACCTATCCTCATAAGTTTTGTCATCTGCGCGAATAGTGTAAAGATGTGCCTCTGTTGTTTGTATAATTTTATACAAGTTCTCCAAGGCTAACGCTAACTGATCGTCCGTCGTTTCTAAGTGACTGAGGTCGATTTTATCCATTGTTTGGATGAGGGACGGAAATATGCCGTACCCGGCACCTTCAAGAAAAAAATCAGCATTTCCGTCATATGCGATGGTGCCCATATCAAACCGTTGATACTTGCCGTTCTTCCAAGCGTTCACATGATTCTCGAAACTGGTTTCTTTGTTAAGTAATAACGTTTTAGATAAATTGTTTGCAGTCCCCATTGGTAGCAACGCCAAGGTCGCCTTCTTTCTCGCAATTCCCTTTTGGAAGAGCTCTTTAACAACTTTGCGCACCGTACCGTCGCCGCCAGCTACGACGACAATATCTGCCTCGTCAATTTGGTCCTTCCACCGCTCATCTTTTTTGATCAAATAATAGGTGCAACGATAGCCCTCCTTCTCGATGGCTCTCATAAGATCGGACTTAAAGTGATCTTCGTCTCCGGCCTTAGGATTATGTAATAAGATTACTTGCGTCATATATGCTATTTTAATAGGAGAACATTTTGAGGTACTCAATTGTTGTTAACCTAAGAAAATAAACAGCGAAATATGATGAGAATTTTAGTGACGAATGATGATGGTATATATAGCCCGGGAATTGCTGCCCTGGCGAAAGTAGCAAAGAACTTCGGAGAGGTGCGGGTCGTTGCGCCGGATGTAGAGCAGTCTTCTATGGGGCATGCGGTCACACATTCCAGACCGTTAGGTTATAAAAAATCGCCTATTGAGTTCCCGGATATAGAAGCCCATCGTGTAAATGGAACGCCTGCCGACTGCGTAGCGATGGGAATGCATCTTTGGAAAAACGTGGACGTAGTTCTATCTGGGATTAATATGGGACCTAATCTGGGAAATTCCATGTGGCATTCCGGGACACTGGCCGCGGCGAAACAGGCTGTCTTATTTGGTGTAAAGGGAATTGCTCTCAGCACCCCGGTCGGACGGGACGAGCCAAATTTTGAACACCTGGAAACTTATGTAGCCAAAACACTAGAACTTTTATTGGCAAATAATGAGCTTGCTTTATATAATGTTAATTTTCCTCCGGATCCCACGGATATTGTATGGACCAGACAATCCGTCCGGCTATATGATGGTACGATCATTCCAGGAACGGATCCCCTAGGTAGAAAACATTATTGGTTTACGGTGACTCCATTAGATCCGGCAGAAAAAGGCACCGATCGTTGGGCGATAGAAAATAATATGGTTTCGATCACGCCATTACGTTTGGACTTAACAGATGAAAGAAAACTCAAAGAGAAATCTCCTTTTTAACATAGGGCGAAAAAATAATTGATTTTACAGCAATTATATATATTATTGCATCCATTCAATCAAGAAAGAGCATTAAATGGAAAATAGCAATAAAAGTCTAAATTTAAGTAATCGGTTACCTCCTGTTATATTCGGAACAAGTGGATTAGGAAATTTATACGTAGAACTGCCATTTGAAGAAAAGGTAGCTATTGTTAGAGAGTGCATAAAATATGCTCCAGGGAGAGTGATTTTTGACACAGCGGGTAAATACGGTGCTGGCCTTTCCTTGGAATCAATAGGGAAGAGTTTAAGCCGGTTGGGCGTAGCACCTTCTGATGTGCTGATTAGTAATAAGTTGGGTTGGTATCAAGTGCCGCTGACTACGGAAGAACCTACATTCGAGCCCGGAGTATGGAAAGGGATAAAAAATGATGCAGTCCAGAAGATTAGTTATGACGGCATCTTAGCCTGTTTTCATCAAGGCAATACATTGCTGGGCGACTACACAACGCAGTTGGTTTCGGTGCATGATCCGGACGAATATTTAGCTAAAGCGCAGTGTCCCGAGGAAGAAGAGGAACTTTATCGAGACGTTCTAGAGGCTTATCGTGCGCTTGCGGATCTGAAAGCGGAAGGGAAAGTTGTCGGCATCGGGGTAGGCGCTAAAAATTGGAAAGTTATCCAACGTATCGCTAAGGATGTTATGTTAGACTGGGTGATGATAGCAAATAGCCTAACGGTACGTGATCATCCGAAAGAGCTTGTTGATTTCATAGAAGAATTAGGAAGAAATGGTATCGCTGTCATTAACTCTGCGGTATTTAATGGGGGCTTTTTAGTGGGAAGTGATTATTACAACTATAAACTTATTGATAAAGATACCGAAGATGGGAAAGCGCTATATACTTGGCGGGATAAGTTTTGGGCGTTGTGTAGTAAATTTAATATACTGCCTGCGGAAGCATGTTTTAACTTTGGTTTTAATATCGCAGGTGTCCACAGTGTCGCGCTGAATACTACGAAAGCAGAAAAAGTTCGTGTCAATGCAGCAATGGCGACAAAAGAAATTCCTGCTGATTTCTGGCGCGTTATGCGAGAAGAAGGGCTTATATAACAAGAAAAGAAGGAAAACGCAGTAGCATTTTCCTTCTTTTCTTGTTATAAATCAAAACGATTATTATTTCGCTTCTGCAGCTAATTTATCCAAAACAGCGTTGTTCTTTTTGATTTGGCTATCTTTCGGCATTTGGCTTCTTGAGCCTAATTCCACATTGCGACCTAATTTCAAAAACTGTACTTCCATACGTGAAGTAGTTTTATTTCTTCTATCTTTTCTTTTTAAACGTGTAACTCCCATGGTTCAATTTTTTTTATCTTTAAAAGCGAGGTCGGAAGCGGATTCGAACCGCTGTAGGAGGTTTTGCAGACCTCAGCCTAGCCACTCGGCCATCCGACCCTTTTCCCGTTCAAGGGAATGCAAAAATAAAATTTACTTTTGATATATCCAACTAATTGAAAAAGTAAAAGTGATAAAAGCTATTTATTCTTATAGATTGTATGGTACCTAATGCATTTATACCATTAAGTGTTATTTAATTGTATTTTAATAAGAAATCGATGTTTTGGTCTGAATATTGTATACGCTACACTGTAATAATAAATTTAAAAGAGTATGAAAAAGATTTTACTATCATTAGGAGCAGCATTTTTATTGGCTGCAGGCGCACAAGCCCAAACATCTTGGGGTTTGAAAGCCGGCGTTAACTTGGGTAAATATAGTAACTTTGGTGATGATCAAAAGAACAACACGTCATTTCATGTTACCGGTTTTGCAGATCTACCGGTAGCACCTAATTTTTCTATCCAACCGGGAGTATCCTTGCAAGGTAAGGGAACTAGGTTTTACGAAGATTATGATGGTATTGCGGGCGCTGAGTTCTCTCGAAATGTTATGTCAATAGAAGTTCCTGTAAATGCCGTATACTGGATTCCAGCTGGAACAGGGAGTGTGTTTTTGGGAGCTGGACCGTATATAGGATTCAATGTTAGCGGAAAAGAAAAATTAAAAGGGAACCTAGGCGATTACAATGGCGAGACGGAGTGGGATTTGAATTTCTCCGGTGATAATAAAGATATGAATGTTATCGATGCGGGTGCAAATTTTATGCTAGGGTATAAGCTCTATAATGGCTTGCTTATTAACGCTGGATACAACCTTGGTCTGACGCAATTAGTGCCAAATGCAGATAATAATGTGTCGAATCGAGTTTGGTCCTTCGGTGTCGGTTTTCAGTTTTAAGAGAAAAGAGATCAGAAAATAAAAATAGGCTGTCCAAGGGAGCAGCCTATTTTTTGCTTTGAAATCTCTATCGCATCACACTTTGATTTCCACTTCAACACCCGAAGGTAATTCAAGTTTCATCAACGCATCAACAGTTTTAGAGTTGGACGAGTAGATGTCCAATAGTCTTTTATAGGCACACAATTGGAATTGCTCGCGTGCTTTCTTGTTAACGTGCGGTGAACGCAAAACCGTATAGATCTTTTTCTCTGTAGGCAATGGAATAGGACCACTCACTACTGCACCTGTAGGTTTTACCGTTTTTACGATTTTCTCAGCCGACTTGTCTACCAAGTTGTAATCGTAAGATTTCAATTTAATTCTGATTCTTTGGCTCATACTCAATTTATTGTTTTGAATTGTCTCTGGTTAGAGCTATTAACAACCAGAGACGGGATTAAATTATTTTTAGTCTTCGATGCTTTTGACTTTGCCTTTAGACTTAGCGATTACATCGTCTTGTACGTTACGAGGTGCTTCTGCATAGTGATCAAACTCCATAGTAGAAGTTGCACGACCAGAAGTAATCGTACGCAATTGCGTTACATAACCGAACATCTCCGAAAGCGGAACGTGTGCTTTAATAACTTGTGCGCTACCACGTGAGTCCAAACCTTGCATTTGACCACGGCGACGGTTTAAATCACCCATTACGTCACCCATGTTCTCTTCTGGAGTCAATACCTCTACCTTCATGATAGGCTCCATCAATACAGGAGAACATTTAGGTAGTGCATTACGGTATGCCATCTTAGCAGCCAATTCGAATGATAAAGAATCAGAGTCGACCGCGTGGAACGAACCATCGATCAACCGAACCTTCATGCCCGAAAGGGGGTAACCAGCTAATACACCATTGTTCATGGAGACTTCAAATCCTTTCTGTACCGAAGGGATGTATTCTTTAGGAATAGAACCGCCTACGATTTCATTGACGAACTGAAGCGGTGATTTAGTCGGGTCAAAATCTTCATCAGCGGGCGAAACCACCACTTTTATGTCTGCAAATTTACCGCGACCACCAGATTGTTTTTTGTACACTTCGCGGTGCTCTGTCGTTCCGTTGATAGACTCTTTGTAAGCTACTTGTGGAGCACCTTGGTTAACTTCAACCTTGAATTCGCGTTTTAAACGGTCGATCAAAATGTCCAAGTGAAGCTCACCCATACCAGAGATAACGGTTTGACCTGTCTCATCATCCGATTTAACAACGAATGTAGGATCTTCTTCTGCTAGTTTTCCCAATGCAATACCTAATTTATCGACATCAGCCTGTGTTTTAGGTTCGATCGCCAAACCGATAACAGGTTCAGGGAATACCATAGACTCTAAAACGATAGGGTTCTTTTCGTCACAAAGGGTATCACCTGTTTTGATATCTTTAAAACCAACTACTGCACCGATATCACCAGCGCCGATTTTCTCGATTGGATTTTGTTTGTTCGCGTGCATTTGGAAGATACGGGAGATACGCTCTTTGTTTCCAGAACGGGTGTTCAAAACATAAGAACCAGCATCTAATGTACCGGAGTAAGCACGAACAAAACATAGGCGACCTACGAATGGATCGGTAGCAATTTTAAATCCTAATGCGGCGAAAGGTTCTGCTTCAGAAGGTTTGCGGGAAATTTCCTCTCCGTTACGTGGGTCAGTACCTTTAACGGCTTCCACATCCAATGGCGAAGGCAATAATTCCATTACCAAATTGAGCATTGTCTGTACGCCCTTGTTTTTGAAAGATGAGCCACATACCATTGGTACAATAGCATTGTCTAGTACAGCACTACGTAAAGCGTTAAGGATTTCGCGCTCCGTCAATGAATTCGGATCATCAAAGAACTTCTCCATCAACGACTCGTCATAAGAAGCAACAGCTTCCAATAATTTTTCACGATACTCCGCTACTTCGTCTGCCATATCGTCTGGAATAGGTACTTCGGTAAAGGTCATACCTTTATCTTCTGTGTTCCAAACAATACCGCGGTTGTTAATCAAGTCAACGACACCTTTGAAATCGTCTTCGGCACCGATTGGCAATTGCAATGCAACAGCTTCAGAACCCAACATTTCTTTTACTTGTTTTACCACTTTCAAGAAATCAGCGCCTGAACGGTCCATTTTATTAACGAAGCCGATACGAGGTACTTTGTATCCATCAGCCAGACGCCAGTTTGTTTCTGACTGAGGCTCGACGCCATCAACTGCAGAAAACAAAAATACTAACCCGTCCAATACACGTAATGACCTGTTTACCTCGACCGTAAAGTCTACGTGACCAGGAGTGTCAATAACGTTTACTTGGTACTTCTTGTCGCGGTAGTTCCAGAAGACCGTAGTTGCAGCAGAAGTAATCGTGATACCACGCTCAGCTTCTTGCGCCATCCAGTCCATCGTAGAGGCACCTTCGTGCACTTCTCCGATTTTGTGGTTAACACCAGAGTAGAATAGAATACGCTCTGTTGTTGTTGTTTTACCGGCATCAATGTGAGCAGCGATACCGATGTTTCTTACTAAACTTAAATCTTTTGCCATTTTGTTTTTAAATGAAATTACACAGATCAAAAAAGGATTACACAGATTTCAATCATATCCATCTGTGTAATCCTTTATAGCTGTATAATCAATTTCATGATATTAAAATCTGAAGTGTGAGAACGCTTTGTTTGCTTCCGCCATTTTATGCGTATCTTCTTTCTTCTTCACAGCAGCACCTTCACCTTTAGAAGCAGAGATGATTTCTCCCGCTAGTTTTTCGCGCATGGTTTTTTCACCGCGTTTACGAGAGTAGGAGATTAACCATTTCATACCCAAAGCGATTTTACGCTCTGGACGTACTTCCATCGGAACCTGGAAGTTAGCGCCACCAACACGGCGAGATTTAACCTCTACAGCAGGCATTACGTTATTCAACGCTTTTTTCCAGGTCTCTAGACCGTTCTCTTGTGTTTTTTGTTCTACTATTTCTACTGCATCGTAAAAGATGGAATAAGCGATAGATTTTTTACCGTCTACCATCATGTTGTTTACGAAACGTGTTACCTGAACGTCGTTAAACTTTGGATCAGGTAAAATGATTCTCTTTTTTGGTTTTGATTTTCTCATTTTCTTTCCCTCCGTTTAATTATTTCTTACCTTTTGCCGGAGCTGCAGCTTGTCCTGGTTTAGGACGCTTAGTTCCGTATTTAGAACGACGTTGGTTACGACCATTAACACCAGAAGTGTCCAATGCACCACGAATGATGTGGTAACGAACACCTGGTAAGTCTTTTACACGACCTCCACGGATTAACACGATAGAGTGCTCTTGTAAGTTGTGTCCTTCACCAGGGATATAGGCATTCACCTCTTTACCATTGGTAAGACGTACACGAGCTACTTTACGCATTGCTGAGTTTGGTTTTTTAGGGGTAGTAGTGTATACACGTGTACACACACCTCTTCGCTGTGGACATGAGTCCAACGCTGGAGACTTACTCTTGTCTACCAGAGCTACTCTACCTTTTCTAACTAATTGTTGAATAGTAGGCATTTACCTGTTTTTGTTTTTTAATTCGTTTAAAATTAATTTTTAAGTCTGCAAAGATAGTGATTCCCTTTTGAATAATAAACAGTTACGTATGTAAATTTCAGAAATATATTAAATAGCATCTACCACATCTTCTAACGGGCGACGGAGTTTGGGTTTAACAGTAGGCTGGTTGAAATCAGCGGTGTCTCTACGGCCGATAGCCACAGCAAATAGTGCTGTATACCCATTGTGTCGTAACACCTTGTCGTATTCGTCCGGTTGGATGCCCTCCATGGGTGTCGAATCAATACCCATGCTGGCGCACGCGGCGAGGAAAAAGCCTAATGAAAGATAAACTTGATGCTGCATCCAGTTTTTTATACCCGCTTCGCCCAGTGGTCTTACATGTTGATTATAATAATTTACGGCGCCTTCGGGTAATTTACATAGGTTTTCATTCTCAAATTTTTCTACGCAATCAATCACATTGAATACAACTAAATGGCTTGCTTGATTGATTTTTTCCAGATTATGATAGGATACTGTCGCTAATTCGCTTTTGACTTTCGTGTCGGCAATAATGGTGAATTTCCAGGGTTGGCTGTTGATGGAGGAAGGGCTTAATCGTAGGATTTCTTTTAGCTGTTGAACGGCGTCTTCTGATAGTTTCTCATTCGGGTTGTATTGCTTTGTGCTATACCTATTTTTAGCGATGTCTAAAAAATGCATACTTTGGAATGTTATTAATTGTTATTTTTAGCAAAACTAATTATTTCGTCTTTTGGATGCAGATACTTTATGTTCAAATAATGTAATTTCTATATAACTTTGCTTAATGCTTCAGCTTGTGAAATATAAATGGGAAGATTTCCACGACTATTGCGCTCTAGTCGCGGACGATCATGTCATGAAATACATTACCGGAAAGGGGATGTCAGAAGAGCAAGCAAGAGAAAAATTTACATCCATCATGCAGATTAATGAAGAAGATGATTTGCTGGGATATTTTAAGGTTCTTGATGACGCCGCTGGATTTATCGGAGACTGCAAACTGGTAAGTTATAAATATGACCGTGCTGTATTAGAAATTGGATATCTGCTTCAGCAAATATTTTGGAAAAGGGGTTTTGGTACGAAAATTTGTGAAACGCTTTTGGAACAGGCTGGGGAGATAGCCCCCTGTAAAGATGTGATTGGGATTATAGATCCTGATAATATTGCGTCAAGACGACTTTTAGAAAAATTTGGATTCGAAAGTTATTTTATCGGTGAAGAAGACGGAGTCTCTACAGAAAAGCTTATCCTCCGTAGATAGTCTTTAGGCCATGGCCATGATCCCTATAAAATTGGTCTTCTGGGTATTTTCAAGCGCTACACTTGGAGCAAGTCAAAAAAGTGACCGGTAATTAAACCCTGATCGCTTCTGGACTGTCCTAAAGATAGATATATGTGACAGCAGGTTGAACAAAAAGAAAGGAGAAACCATGAAAAAGTTTACAATAATTGCCTTTGTACTATTTTTTAGTACAGTAACCTTGACCGATATCTTTGCTCAGGGGCGCGGGAACGGAAAAAACTCGCGAAAGGAACGGAAAGAGTATGTGAAGTACATCGAGAAACGACAGAAAGATGCTCGTAAATATGCGAAGAAGCAAGATAAGGCTTATCATAAGTATTACGAGAAACGGGAGAAGGAATACCGTAAATATGTCAAGAATCAGCGCAAGCAATATCGCGATCATGATAGTTGGTATTACGGTGAGCGTTTTCATCATCGCCCGGACTACGTGTATTTTCCGAAGTACCGCACTTATTACGATCCCTACCGTAGGGGCTATATTTATCGTAGGAATAATGCTTGGATATTTGATCACACGATGCCGGGGGTTATGGTTGGGGTCAATCTTGGTCGGTTAAATGTACAATTCATGGCTGATTTACCGCTGTAACAAAAAGCTAAGCGAATAATTCTTAGGGCGCACCACTTAATGTGCGCCCTCTATATATAGTAAAATGTCGTTGCTAGTGCTTACTACGACATGAGCGTAAAATCAATTTGTCTCTTTTCCAAGTCTACTTTCTTAACTTTGATGCGTACTTCGTCACCAAGCTGATATTTCTTTTTCTTCCGTTGACCGATGATGGCATAGTTTTTCTCATCAAGTGTATAGAAATCGTCTGTGATATCGCGTAAGCGTACCATGCCTTCACATTTGTTTTCTTGAATCTCCACATACATGCCCCACTCGGTGACACCCGATACGATGCCCGTATATTCTACACCGATTTGGTCTTCCAGATACTCGGCCTGTTTGTATTTAATAGATGCGCGTTCTGCTTCAGCAGCCTTTTTTTCCATTTGGGAGGAATGCTCCGCCATCTTTTCGTAATGCTCCGCGTTGATTTTTTTTCCACCATCCAGATAAAATTGTAACAAACGATGTACCATCACGTCCGGATAACGACGGATAGGGGAGGTGAAATGCGTGTAATAATCGAAAGCGAGTCCATAGTGGCTGGTGCTTTTGGTCGTATAAATAGCTTTTGCCATCGATCGGATGGCGAGTGTCGTTAACATATTTTGCTCCTTTGTGCCTTCGATCTTTGTCAGAAGTGCATTTAGCGACCGCGCAGCCTCTTTATCCGTTTTAATCGTGAGCTTGTGTCCAAACCGTAAAGCAAACTGGGAAAAAGTGGTCAATGTTTCCAGGTTGGGCGTATCATGGAATCGATAGACGAACGTTAGCTTATTTTTGCCTCTACCTTGCTTACCGATGTATTCGGCAACTTTTCGATTGGCTAGAAGCATGAAATCCTCGATAAGCTTATGTGCGTCTTTCCGCACTTTTGTATAGACGCCCAAGGGTTTTCCTTTTTCATCAAGGTGGAATTTAACCTCCTCACTTTCGAAGCTGATTGCACCGCTCTTAAATTTGCGTTCTCGCAGAATATAGGCGATTTGATTTAGTTTTAAGATTTCGGCTGCATGATCTCCGCTTTGGGTCTCAATAACCTCTTGTGCTTCCTCGTAGCTAAAACGACGATTAGAGTTAATAACGGTGCGTCCAAACCACTGGTTTAATACGTTCGCTTTGTCGTCCATTTCGAATACAGCGGAGAAACATAATTTGTCTTCATGTGGGCGCAACGAACATACACCGTTTGACAGACGTTCGGGAAGCATCGGGATTACCCGATCAACCAGGTATACGGATGTGCCCCGTTCAAAAGCTTCTTTATCTAAAAGGGAATCTGGTTGCACGTAGTGAGAAACGTCAGCGATATGGACGCCGACTTCGTAATTTCCATTATCCAGTGTTTGGAAAGAGATCGCGTCGTCAAAGTCTTTTGCATCGAAAGGATCTATCGTGAACGTGAGGATATCGCGAAAATCACGTCTTTTCTTTATTTCGTCGGCAGGTAATTGCTCTGAGATAGCGTTTGCTTCGGCTTCAACTTGAGGCGGAAAGGACAGCGGAAAGCCAAAGTCCGCGAGAATCGCATTCATCTCTGTGTCGTTCTCGCCTTTTTTACCTAGGATATTTTTTACCTTTCCGATTGGATTTTTGGCATTCTTCGGCCATTCTACAATCGAGACAACAACTTTTTCTCCGTGTTGCGCGCCGTTTAGATTGTCCAGCGGAATGAATATATCGTGGATCATCTTTCGGTCGTCTGGTAGAAAAAATGCATACGATTTGGAGATGTCTATCGTTCCAGTAAAATCTGTTTTTGCCCGTTGGATAATCTCCACTACTTCGCCCTCTCGCTTCCGGCCTTTTCGTCGTTCGTAGACGTGCACCTTTACGATATCATTGTGTAATGCCTGCCTCAGTTTGCGAGGCGCGATATGAATGTCATTTTCAAGTTCATCCTCCGGGACGACATAAGCCGAACCATCGGCTGTCATGTCGACCTTTCCTTGGATGTAGACATTTAACTGGCGCAACTTAAATTTGCCGCGCTCCACTTGCAGGAATTTGCCGGATTTCGATTCGTCAGAAAGAATTTCGGCGATCGCATTTTTTGAGTCGCTTTCGCTAAGGTTAAGTTTGGCAGCTACCTGTTTGTAATTGAGTGGTGTATTATTTGATTTTTCGAATATGTCAACGATAAGATGAGTCAGTACTTCTCTGTAGGCGTTCTCTTTTTTCTGTTTCATGTGTTTAAAATTATTACTTGATGCTTCGCTCTTTATATAGCATCCACCGATAGGAGAGGGATGGTATGAAAATGCGCAAGCGTATTATAGCGATATGCTCTTTATATAAACTAAGATACGTAAAAAATGTTCTTTATATTTATTTAGGATCAAAGCATTTCCTGTCTAATTTCCTTTTCTTATTCTGTTATTTAATTTACCAGTTATAATTTATTGATAATGTATCACTTAAATTTACTTTATGCTAAAAATTATATTGTCTTTAGCTTGTTTTTGATATGATTAGAACGACTTTTCTGAAAAAACGCGATAACAAATATATAATTGATAAACTTATTAAATTATGTATGTGTTTATTTTATCTTTTATAATATATTTATTATAAGTGTATTATGGTGTTATTATTTTGTTTTTTATGTATTTATTTTTTTGTTTTATCAAGCGGGTAATTTACATAAAAAAAGCTTCCTGAATTCAGAAAGCTTTTTTTGTATGCGTGTATATATGTTCGTGTTTAATCTTCTTTTTGGCAGTTTGCACATAATCCCACAGCGTTTATAGCGAGGGAATGGAGGGCGAAATGAGAAGGTAAAGTAATCTTTGGAAGTGACACCTCGTCCAAGCAAAATACGCTATTACATACCGAACAAATGAAGTGGATATGTTGATCGTGATGATGATTTTCGGTGCAGTTAGAAGTGCACATAGCATAAGTTGCTGTACCATTCAAATCGAATATTTTATGGACAATTCCTTTCTCTTCAAAGCTTGATAAGATGCGATATAGTGTTACTCTATCAATATCTTTTCCCACGATTTTTTCTAGGTCAGGCTGTGATATAGCTGCGTCTTTGTGCGTTATCTCTTCTAAAACACGCAATCTTTGGGAGGTCACTTTCAGGCCGTTTTCCCGAAGAAGCTCCATAAATTCCTTGTTTCTTTCTTTTTTTTCATTCGTCATGATAGCCGTAAAGTTACGAATTTTATAGTCTTTTTTACCTCAAAAAGAGTGCAGATCAACCGGATTGGAGACTGATTAAAAAAGCCTCTCCAGATAAAACGGGAGAGGCTTTCATCATGAAATATATTATTTTACTTTCCCGCTGCCTTCGCGTGGTCAGCTAAGAACTGCGCTAAACCGCTATCGGTTAACGGATGCTTTAACAAGGACAGGATAACGGATAATGGTCCTGTCATTACATCAGCTCCAATCTTCGCACAGCCTAATAAGTGTGCACTATGACGTACGGAAGCTGCTAAAATTTCTGTTTTAAAACCGTAGTTGTCATATATATGACGAATTTCTTCGATTAAGCCTAGACCATCTACAGAAATGTCGTCCAATCTACCGATAAATGGAGATACGTACGTTGCTCCCGCCTTGGCGGCCAATAATGCTTGACCAGCAGAAAATACAAGCGTACAATTTGTTTTGATGCCTTTCTGACTAAAATACTTGATAGCTTTAACGCCATCTTTAATCATAGGAACCTTCACAACAATTTTTGGATTTAAGGCAGCCAATGCTTCACCTTCTTTGATGATATTGTCAAAATCTGTAGCGATAACTTCGGCACTTACATCGCCATCTACAATGTCGCAGATAGCTTTATAATGATTAATTACATTTTCTTCCCCGCTGATGCCTTCTTTTGCCATTAAGCTGGGGTTAGTCGTTACGCCATCCAACACGCCAAGATCCTGTGCTTCTTTGATCTGTGCTAAGTTTGCGGTATCGATAAAAAATTTCATGTTTATTAGATTGTTTTATAGTGATTTAAAATATTTTAAAACATAGTATACATAAGTATGTTACAAAAGTAATTATATTATTCTCAATCTGGTTAAGTTTAATCAAAACATTTTTTTGGCCGTTCATGGACATATTTAGATCGCTTTCTTATCCCAATTTTCGGTTACATGTCATAGGTCAGGCGATATCACTTTTGGGCACTTGGATGCAGCGGATAGCCATCAGTTGGATGGTTTATGAAATGACAAATTCCGTATTTTGGCTAGGTTTTGTTCAATTTATTGCTTTGCTTCCTTCGCTGATCCTTTCCCCATTTGTCGGCCCGTTTGTCGATAAGCACAGGAAGTATAAGCTGGTGTTTCTTACGCAGATTGGACTGATGCTACAGGCCGGTATTTTAACACTGGTGGTCGGATTACAATTACAAACTGTCCTTCTGTTATCTGTGTTAGGTTTTATACAGGGAATCATCAATGCGTTTGATGTACTTAGCCGTCAGTCATTAATGATATCGCTGGTAGATAATAAGCGCGATTTGCCTAATGCCATCGCATTAAATTCGTCTATTTTCAATGCTGCGAGAATGGTAGGGCCTGCCATTGGTGGGATTTTATTGACCAGGTACGGTGAGCTAGTCTGCTTTGGTATTAACTTCATCAGTTTTTTACCAGTCATCGTATGCCTTCTGCTGATGCGTGTAAAGGAAGATCGCTCGAAACTTACAAAGGAAAGCCATTCGCGAGCGCTTATTGAAGGATTCAGCTATGTACGGCGTTCTCCACATATCGCATCATTGATTATTATACTGGTGTTTTCGAGCTTATTCGTCATCCCCTATACGTCTTTGTTGCCGGCGGTGGCTAAAGATCTTTTTTCGGGAGATGAATCCACTTTCTCTTGGTTTGAAAGTGCTGCTGGTTTTGGCGCGATGATCGGTGCCATCAATATGGCAAGATTAAAAACAGGTGAAAATCTTCGGTACCGTGTATTGTTTTCTGCCTTTTTAATGGGTATAGCGCTTTGTTTATTAGCATTTGCTCGCTTTCTACCGTTGGCGTTGGTGTTTACCATGATGGTTGCTTTTGCCATGATGATGCAGAATTCTTCCATAAATACATATATCCAGACGCATGTGGTTCCAGGTTATCGTGCTAGGGTGATAGGTTATTATGTAATGGCCTTTCAAGGTGTCGCTCCTATTGGAACGCTATTAGTGGGTGCAATGGCTGAATATATCGGAATCAAGAATACGCTATACTTTATGGGAACAGTAGGTGTTATCGTTGCGCTAAGCTTTTATACCTATCTGCGACTACACATTCATCGAAGACTGTTTAAGAAAAGATAATCGATCTTATTAAAACAGCAGCGACGGTGCTTTATCTTTAAATCGGTAGCCAAGACCTAGCATCAAATAATTTGGTTCGTGAAAATCTTTTAAATTATAACCAATATGCAAGAACGAATTCTTGGTGGTTGCAATCTTAAGCGCGAATGTTTGATAGGAACCTCGGAGATCCACGCCTTTATGTAGCACGTTGCCTCCTAGGCCAATACCGATAGTGAAAATCGGCATGATATATTCAGCTCTCGCCGATAGGCCTAAGGCTAGTTGTTTGTCTATGGATGGTTTAAAAAACTTTTCTTCAAGGACCGCCGAAAAATAGTTTTTTGTGTAAATATTCGCGCTTCCGTCGTATACAGCATCTATCGACAGGCCTGCTCGAAATCTATAGCTTAAATTATACATCGGACCAAAATACATTCCCAAAACAGGGTATTGATGTGGCGAAGGAACCGGTTGTCCGGTGACTTCGACTCCTTTTCGACGCCACGAACCGAAAAAGACCAAATCATAGTGGATATGCTTTGGGTATTGCCTAAACAACGAATCGGGTATTTCGGGATGCTTCCCTGCGACTGGATATCGTTTTCGAAAATCATATAAAACACCTATCTTCAGTCCGATCATGTTAAGGCCCGCATTAGGGAAATTTGTATTGCCATTTGAAAAATGGGTGAAATCTATACCCGTTGCCAGATCTGTATTCCGCGTTAACTTCCATCTCAAATATAGTCCAGCATTTAAATAAGCATTGGTCTTAGAGCCAATCGCGACATTGTAGGTGTTGTACTCAAAATCGTGTGGCTTCCAGCCGGTGGACAAACCAAAATTCCATTCATAATCTAATGCTACATTCGGACTAAGTTGTGTGATATTGGAACGTTGGAAAAGGTACATCGTTTTAGGAGAACCTAATTCCCGTTGATTGCCGAAGCTGTAAAAAGACATACCTATCCCCTGGTAAGTATGGGGATAAATTTGATCTCCCAGTGAGCCATTCGGAAACCGGAAGGCGTATTTCATATGCCCGGATAACGCGTTTCGAATAGGTTTTTGCTGATTGTTAAATCCAGCGTAAAAAGGGACCGTCGGCAATACATAACCGGGGCGAAGTTCTACGCCTAGATGGTGTACAAATCGTCCGGCACCGTTTAGCTTGTGCGCCGTATCAATCGAAAGTGTGTCCCGCGAGAATACGCTTCGTGGGAAAATAATGAGAAAACAGCTGGAGAATAATATATAAATAAATAACGATTTTACACCCCAAAACATAAGCTAATTTCAACTTACTTTACGATCTCGTAAGGTTAAAAGCTGTTTCTGATAATCAATTCGAGCAGCATAAGTAACTAGGATATCTCCTCCCAGCACGCCGATCACGGGGGGGAGGTCCATCTGTTGGTAGGCATAATTAACAGCACTTAAATCTAGTACCGCTGTTATGAATTTCCTTACTTTCCAGCTACCTATTTCGAAAGTTGGTAGTTCTAAGATAAAACTTTCCATGGAATTTGTACCTAATCCCGTCGAAACGATATTGGTATTTTCAATTTTTTCCTCCGGAATACCTGACTGAAGAAGTGTGGTTTTGTCAAGAACAGTTTTTGATGCCCCGGTATCTAGTACCATTTTAAAAGATTGATCAAATAAACAAACATCAATCAATATATGGTAACCTTCGCCTTGTAGTTCCAATATTTCAAACGGAATTTTTTGCATGGGCTAAATATAAAAATAAACCCATGCAAAAAAGAGCCTTAAATGATATTACTATCTTTCAACACTTGGTTCATATTCCTAACAGCATTTGCACTATTTTTAAAAAGTGCTTCTTCTTCTTCTGACAACTCCAAAGGAACGATACGGTCCCAACCCTTTTTATTAATGATAACAGGTACGCCAATATTGATATCTTCTTCGCCATATTCACCTTCTAGGAACACGGATGCTGTAAATAATCTGTTTTGATTGCGTACAATACTTTCTACCATCGCTGCAGCTGCTGCTCCTGGCGCATACCAAGCGGAAGTACCAATCAATGCCGTTAGTGTAGCTCCACCCACCATTGTTTTTTTAACGACGTCGTCTTGTTCTTCCTGTGTTAAGAAACTGCTGACAGGGATACTGTTCCACGTGGCGTGCTGTATGAGGGGAATCATAGTCGTGTCACCATGTCCGCCTATTACAATTGCATTCAGGTCATTCGCCGAAGCTTGTAATTTTTGGGAAATTTGGTATTTAAAACGAGCGGAATCTAGCGCCCCGCCCATACCTATTATTCTGTTTTTAGGAAGACCACTCGATTTTAACGCGAGATACGTCATGGTATCCATTGGGTTAGACACGATAAGGATAACTATGTCAGGAGAATACTTTACTAAATTCTCTACAACAGATTTGACGATGCCAGCGTTAGTTCCTATAAGTTCCTCGCGTGTCATTCCTGGTTTTCTAGGCATACCAGAAGTGATCACCGCAACTGCAGAACCCGCCGTTTGAACGTAGTCATTGGTTACCCCTTTTATGGTAGAATCAAAGCCTAAAAGCGCTGCTGTTTGCATCATATCCTGTGCTTTGCCTTCCGCAACCCCTTCTTTGATATCCAATAGCACAATTTCTTCTGCGATATTTCTTCGTACAAGATTGTCTGCTGTAGTTGAGCCTACAGCTCCTGCTCCAATTACCGTTACTTTTGTCTGCATATTTTTCTATCTTTTTGTTGTTGGTAAAGAATTGATGTTTAGATAAATATACGAAATATTCTTTGAAGTACCTTTTTTACCCCAAAAAAGAGAGAACAAAAAAATACGAGAGACGTTCGCTACTAAAAAGGATACCCAATAGCTAAGTTAAATACCAAGTTATTACGACGCCATTCGCGATCTCTAAAATCAATATATTTGAATACCCAACGGTCTCCCGGATCTCGATAAGGCACACGAACCGGTATTGCAAAATCTGTACGGATAATCAAGAAATCTAGATCAAGACGTAAGCCTAAACCTGCACCCACCGCCAGCTCTTTATAAAAGTCTTTTGTCAATTTTCCGCCAGGTTTGTTTTCATCCGCTCGTTGCAACCATATATTCCCCGCATCTATAAAAGCGGCCCAATGCAGCATACCTGCCAACTGTGCCCGATATTCCGTATTAAGCTCTAGTTTGAAATCGCCAGTCTGATCGGCGAAGAAATTATTTTCACCCAAGTTTTCAGGGTAGGCGGTTCCAGGTCCTACAGCCCGAGCGCGGTAAGCACGTAATCCGTTAGGTCCACCGGAGAAATACTGCTTTAAATAGGGAAGTGAGCGTGAATTTCCATAAGAATGACTGGTGCCCACCATAACTCTAGAAGCGAGTTGGGACGTAGACGACAACTTCATATAATGACGAAAATCTGCTTCGGCTTTGATAAACTGGGCGTACGGCGTTCCGAAGATTTCTTTGGCACCTTCGTCATAATTCGCTCCCTGAATTAATCCCAGTACATTCCCCGATGTATTTAAACCCGTTTTTACATAGAAAGTATGTTTACGTGTAGCGTCCATAGAATTGGTAAAGGTATAGGAATAGTTCGGGCCGAACGAAAACTGTGGATCGACGATATGGCGTAGGGTAGGAACGGTGTCCATTTGTGCTCTATATTCATCCGTAATATTACGGGGTTGTACATAGATAATTTCAGCAACTGCCAAATCGTGTTGCTTTTGGTCATTTTCCTTCCAATTATAGCCGTAATTCATGGTCAGCGAATTCAGGGTATATGCGTTTCGCCGATTCAAAAACTCATAACCAACCTTCGCATACGTTTTGGGGATGTAACGTCTCGATGGCGCCCACTTGTAGGGTGATAACAAACGCGGCCATACAATCCCCACTTCAGTTCCGTAACGTATATACGCGGAATTCAGATTTACATTTCCCCCGGTCTGGGTTTCGTAACCGCCGAACACACTTACAGTAAGTGTCTCGAATCCTTTGAATGCATTTCGAAGCGTCCAATGGGCATTAGCTTCCGTACCATTATACACGGAAGCCGTTTTCGCAATTACCTCAAAACGGATCGACTTTCTCTGCATCGGAGTTAAATGGTAATAAACATCCATCGTGTTGGCTGAATCAGGACTGTCAACAAATGAGTTTTTCACAAATTTAAACGCGTTGAGATTAACAAGATGACTGATCGTCCGGTTGTGTTCCCAGCGTGTATAGGTATCTCCTTTGTTAAAGAAGATATGATTTGCTAATACCTTTTTACGATAGGTATTTTGCGGATCTATAATATAATATTGGTTATCATATAAATATTGTGGCCTTGGTCGGGTTGTTTGGAGGCCTTGCGTTGTCTGCCGATAATTTGGGTAAATGAAAATATTTCCTATCTTTTGGGGTTCTTTCGCTCTCTGCGGTGTTTCAGGTTTAACTTTCAAATACATGTCCACTTGGAAGTTTCCCTTGCTACTATCCACCTCTGCCAATAGATGGTCCGGCGAAAAATAATAGTATCCTTTGTTTTTTAAGTCATTGTCAATGCGGTCTCGCTCGTTGAGAATAACATCTAAATTGTAGTTGCTTCCTACATTTAGCAAGGAATGAGGTTTTGTGCTCAAAATGTCTTTCCCCAATTGCTTGGTTGAATCGACTTCGAAATCGACTTTGGCGATACGATAAATCTTTCCAGGAAAGGCATTATACGTGACCTCTGCCAGTTTGCCATCGATTGTAGTATCTGATGTGACGTAGGCGTTAAAGAAACCGAAGTTCTCCATCCGATTGCGCAAGAGATTTTCGTTGTACTCTCGGTTTACGTCACTGAGTAGCACTGGCTCTTCTCCCTGGTTTCTCAGCCATCTATTGATGGCGCCCGATGACGAATCTGGCCCTCCTCCCATATTGTATAGACCTAACTTGAATCGAACACCCAAGAACTTTTTGTTGGGTTTGGGCCTAAGCATTTCTTCCAAATGTGCTTCAAACGCTTCTTTGCGTTCTTTCGGAATACTATCTTGTGGATGGATGACTACGTGTCCTTTATTGTAAAGCTTTTCATCCTCGGTAAGGTATTTGGTGGGATTACAGCTAATCACGAAGATCATTGCCGTTATGCCCATTGCGACTTGGCGCGAATTAATCATCATATGATCTCCTTTCTTCCTCATCGTCCCGGATGGCGGTTGGTGGCGTGACGGCACCAACCGGTTTATCTGTTCTAGAGCTGTCGGTCCTATTTTCTTGACGTTGCAAACGTTCGTTTTTCTGACGTTCCTCGATGCGTTTACGGAACTCTGGACTATTCTTCATTAAGCTATCACGAATCACTAAGCGTACGCTATCTCGGTAAGCGGAATCGGTTTCCATCCGCTCTATATCAAAGCGACGACGAAAACTCCGGCTATCTGTGTTGTAGTATTGGTCTAAAGCGCTGGAACTCATGAAAAGTTCTTTGAATTTGTCGTAACTCATCGTAATGATAAAACCGATGCCGGTTTCGACGAACTGTCCCTGTAGCGTTGCTTGATATTGATTTTTCCGGTATACACGAGCGAAGTATCGCCCATCTTTCGATAGTTGGTAATCCAGTGAAATATCGCCCGCGATGTTAGATGCTTTTTCTCCTGGGCGTGTATTTCCTTCGACTTCGAAGTTGGAACCTATCGTAATTTTTAAGCGATCATCAAATAACATCTTGGACACGCCTACGTTTAAGTCTGTCCGTGTTTGCGCATTCCCAGTTAGATAATCCTCTTCCGATTGCAGATTGAAATCAAGTTCAACCCCTTTAATAAGATCGGACGCTAAATTATTCAACTGGCTACTCAGGAACGAACTGACGGTGTTCCGTGCCATTGCCTCAGCTCCGCCTCCACCCGAAAGGCTCTCAAATGGATTGGCAGACATGAAGCGCCCTAACGCGATTAGTGAGAACACTTGCTTATTCAACTCCGCAGGATCGTCCCGTATATTGGCCAGAGCAATGTTGACTTTACTTACAACATCTTGTGAAACGATAGCGTTATTCTCGTCCAGATCAATATCAAAGTTAATTTCCGGTTTGAACAGCTCGCCGGTGAGAATAAGCTTTACGTCGAAAGGAATTCGTTGTTTATACAGATTTGGGCTTTCGCCACCAAGTTGAGATTGTACGAGTTCCAAGGTTGGAAAACGGTTTCGGTATATGGCGGTAATATCCATACGGGCATCCAGTGGATCGCCATTCCAAGTAATAGTGCTCCCTTTTTGGAAGAGAAATGGTTTCGAAATCGGTCCCAATGAGAATGTATAATCTCCCTTTTCTACGGTATAGGTGCCTGACATCGTGATTTTGTCACTTGCGTCAATGGTCGCGTTCAACTCTGCCACACCTTGTATGTTGAGTGCATCTTGTGTGCCTTCGTCTAATATAACCTTAAATTTAGCTTCGGCGTCGGTAGAAAGATTGAGGGCGATGTCCATGCCAGACAATTGTGTAGCCGTTGTGATGGAGTCTAATTGGGCAAATACATTTGCACGGGCCGTATCAGAACGATTGACAAATTTGACAACGCCGTCCCGCTGCGCAATACCAGGGTCGTCATTTGGTACGATGAATACAAAATCGGTGTTTTCATTAACCTTAATGTCGCCATCCACACGCGGTTGGTCCAAGTTACCACGTATACGCAGATTCGAGGTCAAATATAGTTTGCCGAAAAATAAATCGTTGTCTTCCCTCGTTGAATTAACCGCGGCAAAGTCGTTCATGGTCAAATTCAGATTGAAGCTAAAGTCCGTATAGGTGGTGGTAGCAATAGAGCCATTTAATAATGTGGAATTACCACGTAAATCTTTGATTTCAAATTTTTTAAACTGAATCCCTTGATTGTTGAAGTGGACGGTTTGGTTGTCCATTAGGAAATCTGCGTTCAACATCGCTACATTCAATTTACCGTTTTGGAACGTGAGCCCACCGTTAATTTTCGGCGCATCGATGGTACCCGTAATTTTTAATTCGCCTACCAAATCGCCTGCACAATCTTCTAAATAACCTAGACTAAATGCCTGTATAGTCGTCATTTTCATCGGTTTTAGCG
The DNA here is from genome assembly GCF_002980575.1 of Sphingobacterium gobiense. Lineage (GTDB taxonomy): Bacteria > Bacteroidota > Bacteroidia > Sphingobacteriales > Sphingobacteriaceae > Sphingobacterium > Sphingobacterium gobiense. The sequence continues at coordinate 1,883,988 of NZ_PVBS01000001.1, read as the reverse complement.
ATAAAGTCGCGTTGAGAGAAGCGTTTCCATCTGGCGGACTTATAAAATCACCTATGAGTTGTACGTCGTTACCATTTCCTTCAATTTTCACGTCAGCAGAAAACGTGTTTTCCTTAATATTATCTACTTTGATTAGTATATTACCAACGGTGTCTTTTCCGAAGAAAAACCTGTCAATGGTCAGATCGGAGACAAATACGGGATTGCTCTCTAGTCTAGATATCGTAGCTGTACCGTTAATGCCTCCTCCCAAATCGAGTATTTCGGATTCCAACATTTGTGTAAATGTTTCGATTCTAAAATTGTTAAACGTCACATCGATAGGTGCGTTTGGTATAGAATCTCGTGATTGCACAAGAAGTTCCTGTCCATTATTCATTAAACGGAAATTGCGTGCATGTACGCCGCTTTCACCAAAACTAATTGTATTCGTGGTGTCTATATGCCAATCTTCATAGTTTAATTTTAATCCATCTTCATGTAAACTGAAAATAAAGTTATTTTCTTCAGCGCGTAAGCCGGCGCCTAAATGATACTGCTCTTTATCTTCCTTATCTTTTATCCACAACCCAAGGTCAACATTGTTTTCCACGACACTACCACTTGCTACAGTATTATTCAATTCGATATCACCCATCTTAATTAGGTGGATGAGTGCTGAATAATATAGCGTGCTATCGAATGTCGTCAAATCGACACCAACATCTTCTATAGTTGTGCCGCCGTATACAATTTTCGGTGCGATCAATTTTGCCATAAAATTTTGTGTAGCACTATTGAATGTACCATCTAAGGTAATATCACGCATCTCTTCTAAGTCCGGAAAGAAATCCCGGATGAAGCGGGAATTATTAATCGTACCACTAAACTCAAAATGCTGTGGGGCATACGAAATGGTGTCTTTTGGTGTGCTATTTGGATTATAGTATATTTGTATGACGTCTTGTACTGCGCTACTCAACGCGGTCAGTTGATATTTCCCAACCATATGTGCCTGAAGAAACTCAGATTTTAGAATCAATGTATTTCTACTGGTGTCCGCTGATGCGACTAAAGATATACTATCTAGTGTATAGCGAGCATCATTATATGCTAGAGAAGAATTGGAGATAACAATCGAGCCGTTTAGGAAATCTGGGTCGGCTGTTTCAAAATCAGCAACAATTTTTCCATGATATCGAAAATCGTCTTCCATCAATTTAAGGTTTTGAAAGTTCACACTATCGATCATGAGTGTTGCCTGTACTTTTGGGTACCTATTGCGCATATCTGCTACAAAATCCATGTTGAACTGTATATTTGGATCAGGACTATTTAACGTACCCATGATATCACCGTCTTTAGCATCTACTTGCAATTGTATATTACGATAAGTATAACCCATAGCATCCAAGTGATTCAAACGACCATCTACGGCCGCGTTCATGTTTTTGGGATCCAGTCCAGTTCCCACTACATTTGCTTCTGCAGATATAATTCCCAAAACAGAATCTTGGCCTAAGATATTTCCGATGTTTAAATTGTCAATGGATACATATGCGTTGTATGTCGTATCTGCATCCATTTGCATGTTACCGTTCACGGTGGCGTTTCCTTTTTCCGTTACGAGACTCATGTTCGCATCGAAGCCAGACATACCTCCTTTGAGTGTTCCCGATAGGCTGATGGCATTTGGAAGCTGTAAGCTGTCGGGCATCAAAGATTTCGCAACTAAGCGTTCTATATCCGCTCTACCGGTTGTAAATTTTTTAAGGTTCAGGTCGATATAGAGTTTCTCAGTATCAGGTAACCCTCTAATGTGTGCACTGGCTACGAGGTGGGTCCGGTCTAATGTTCTAACTTCAATATTGGGTATGGTGAGATTATCCATCTGGCCTCTTACACTGCCGTTGATATAAAAAGAACGAGTCAAAAGCGGCTTCATAGCCTCCATAGTATCCAAATCCGGTACAAAATAGCGAATATCGCCCATATCGAGTGTGGAATTTTTGATGTTAGCTTCCACAAATACTTGGCTCGGATCTTCTGTTGCGGCATCAAGTGACGGATAGGTCAGTTTGATATAATCTCGGATAGTAGTCTTAGGTGTTTGGGCAATGAAATTTTGGATTTCTACGCCCGAATTATGATACACAAAGTCCCCCTGCAACTGTTTAATGGAAAAGCCAGAGTGATCCGCCATCGAAAGGTTTTTTAATGAACCGGAAATAGAATCGCTGGAGTAATAGAGGTCATCAAGCTCCGCCAGAAGATCACTGATTTTAATGTTGAAATAATCGAACCCGTTCATGCGTGGTTCGTTATCGTCTTTAAACCAAACATTAGTTTTATCGATAGTCAACCTGTCGGCAGAAACAACCCAGTTCATGGAATCGTTGTTAGATGTGGTATCTGTTTCTGCCGCTACGATGGGTTTCGACGTTGAATTCCCAAATAATACCTGGGAATCAGACCCGTCTAAATTAATTTCCCCTAAACGTACAATTTCGTTGTTGAGATCTATTTCTTTGATGTCCGCAGTTAGCTGCCGGATGTCAAAGCGGGTATCCATGGCGGTCGATGAATCTTGGTATTCTACGAGAATGTTGCTCAGGTTTAGGTTCTTTATTTCGAGGTCCGGAAGTAGCGAAGATTCTGCGACGGAGGCATCTGTAATACCGAAATCGTCTGCTGAAGGAGCTTCCCCTTCACCTATAGGGGCCCATTGTTTAACCAACGCTGTCAACCCGTCCAATCTGATTGTTGGCATCGAAAATGCCATATTGTTAGTCAAGTCAAACCTTTTTACTTTCGTATCGAAATGCTGCAACCGGACGTCTGCACTCGTTCCGATGATGTCATCGTGATAAACGAAATGGATATGCTCAAAAAGTACGTCATTGATATCGAAAACGAGGGCCGAGGTGGTATCGACGTCGGCAGTGCTTTCGTCTTCTGACATGAATGCTTCAATAATATAGTCAAAGTTAAAGCTACTATCCGGTAGTGTTCTATTAATTTTTGCTGTGATACCCTTTAATTCTAGCTGCTGGACCTCCACCGTGTTTTTCAACAATTTAAACATATTGATATCCACCAACAATTTTTCTCCAGCAATCAACGTGTCCTTAGATTGGTCTTCAAAATAGACGTTTTCCAATACGATTTTCTTTGGAAACGTGATATTAACATAGCCAATATCGACCCGAGTGCCAATCTTGTTTTCCAGATAGTTCGTAACTTTTCCAACTACATAATTTTGAACAGCTGGCATTCGTATAAGAAAAATAATCAATAGCAGAAGGGCAATAATACTGCCAATAACCCATAATATTGTTTTTAAAGCTATTCGTCCGAACCGATTCAAAGTGATTTTCTATTAAGTTTTCTATGACTCTATCCTGTATTCCTCTTTATCAACAAACGCCAAAAGAGTTGAAATGTTTATTACTGCTTATAATTATTGCTAATAATAAGTTACAAACAAAGATAAGGTTTGCGAACTATTGACGATAAAAGAGTTAAAAAAAACGTCAAGAAATAAAGTTAAAAATTTGTTTTTAGGGTGTCATGGAATGAATTTCCAAAATCTTTCCTAATTATGTCCGTAATATCGTAGATTAGTTTAACGATGAAAGTACTAATTATAGAAGATGAAGCCGACCTCTGCGACGTGATAAAATCATTTCTCGAGGGCGAAAAATATATGGTGGAAATCGCTAATGATTACGCTAACGGGTTAGCTAAATTGGTTAACTACGACTACGACTGCGTGTTATTAGATATAATGCTGCCTGGTGGCACCGGAATGCAGCTGCTAACTGAACTGAGAGCATTAGGAAAAGATGGCTCGGTCATCATCATTTCGGCTAGAGATTCCGTTGAGGACAAAGTAGAGGGATTGGAATTGGGAGCAGACGACTATTTAGCAAAACCTTTTCATCTGGCGGAACTACTGGCCCGTATAAAAACAATAATCCGAAGGAAAAACCATCACGGTGAACAGGCCATTCAGTTTAAAGATATTAAATTATTCCCAGAAGAACGTAAAGTTCTTGTGCGAACGGATGAATTACAATTAAACCGAAAAGAATACGACTTATTATATTATTTTATGATTCGTCCGGAAAAACTCATTACGAAAACATCGCTTGCTGAAGCCGTTTGGGGTGATGATGCCGATCAATCGGATAATCTTGATTTTATCTATTCCCAAATAAAGAACTTACGAAGAAAACTAAAAAACTACCAAGCAGAAGTCGATTTTCAAGCCGTCTACGGCGTGGGCTATAAAATGGTATAATACGATGCAAGTCTCTCTTAAGAATTATACGTTACGTTATTTGAGTATTGCTTTCTTGATGATCATTACCATTTGGGCAGCTTTGTTCTACGCTTTTATTTTGGAAGAGGTATACGACAATGTAGACGATGGACTGAAAAACCAAAAGATATTAATTTTAAGAGCGGTTTATGAGGATCCCCAATTGCTGGAAACAGATAATTATGGTATCAACCAATTCCGAATTACGCCAGTTAGCGAGGAGGATAATTTTTCGGAAGAGAATCAACTGAACAATGAGTTTTTCTATATGCCCTATGATGACGAGATGGAGCCCTATAGGGTCTTGCGAACGGGATTTTATGCACCAGACCAAAAACCATATCATCTGGAAATCCGTACCTCTACGGTAGAGGAAGATGATTTGATACTTAATCTGACCACAGCGCTCATCGTATTATATCTTGTGCTTGTTTTGGGAGTATATTTAATAAATGAATTAGTTCTTCGACGAGCTTGGCGCCCATTTAATATCATTTTAGAAAACCTAAATCTCTACCGCTTTGGAAAAAAAGATGATTTGAAAGCTTTATCCACGAATATTGTGGAATTTAATCAATTAAATAAAGAAATACACCGGATGTGGCGTCGAAATGAAGAGGTATTTGATGAACAAAAGCGGTTTATTGAGAATGCAGCCCATGAGTTACAAACGCCCTTGGCTATTACGATTAATAAATTGGAAATGTTGATGGAGGATGAATTACTGTCTGAAAGCCAACTGACGCAGCTAGCGGCTTCGAAATCGTCGTTGACGCGACTTGTAAACTTGAATAAAGCATTGTTGATGTTATCGAGGATTGAGAATAAACAGTATAAGGATGTTGATCGGATTGGGCTAAATCAGCTCGTAAAGGAGATCAGCGAAGACTATAAGGATTTTTTATCTTTTAAAGATATAACGTTGCAAGTGGAAGAGCATGCAGTTTTTGATGTGTCGATGAACAAAGATTTGGCGCTTGTATTAATCTCAAACTTATTCCGGAACGCTTTACGATATAATATAAGAGGTGGAATCATATCCATACGCATAAGGAAGAATCAACTTTCGTTAGCTAATACGGGGGATCAAATTCCGCTGGAACAAAAGAAGATTTTCAGCCGCTTTCATAAAGGCACGCAAGACAGTCAATCAACTGGTCTGGGGCTTGCCATTGTGAAATCTATCGTAGATACCTATCCTGAGTTGTCAATTGATTATCGCTTTGAGGAAAATTGGCACATTTTCTCTTTAGAAAAATCATGATGAACAGGTGAAATGGCCTCATTCCCAAAAGTTTCCTAAATCAATTGAAATCTTTGTTTTATTAAAAACGTATTTGGCATGAAATCGCTATTAAAAATAACCTTATCTGTATTATTGTTGTTTACGATAACAACCGCTCCTGCTCAGGACAAAGCCGTATCGTTTACGAGGTTGCCTGCTAAAGCGCAAGCGTTTGTGAAAAAGCATTTTTCAGAGAAAGAGGTCGTTAAGGTTTCGATGGACACCGAATATCTTTTTAAGAAGGAATATGAAGTCACCTTAAGAAGTGGCTCGAACATCGAGTTTGATGCCGACGGAGCGTGGAAAAAGGTGGAAATGAAAGGAAGTCCTGTGCCAGCGATACTTATACCGGCGACAATTACTCAATATATCCATAAGAGCTTTCCGAATACGTTCGTGAAAGGAATAGTGAAGAATAGGAATGGGTATGAAATTGAGATTTCAAACGGACTTGATTTGGAATTTACAAACGAAGGCAAATTTATAAGGATAGATGACTAAGTTATGCTCCCGGACGCTGCATCTGTCTTTCTAACCGGCGGATGCGGTTCTTATTTTTTCCGTCAATACGGGAAGCCACCGCCCAAATCGCTGCTGGAAGCCACCCGATTAACGTAAACTGCAAAATAAGGCAGATAAAACCAATTAATATTTTCCCTCTTAAAAAAAAGGATAACCAAGGGAACAAGACTGCGATTAATATCATAACGTATTGTTTAATGTTTTGTATTTTAATTATTTAACAACGCTTGTGGTCGTGAACAGATTTTTCTTTTTTGCTGATCCGTTCGAAAGTAATGTTTATATCAAAAGCCAAAGCTAAAATAATACCGATAACGAGGGCGAATGGAACAAGTATAGCTACAATAAAAGCGATGATGAATGGAAGTTTAATATATTCTTTACCAGTTTTTGAAGTAACACTGACCTTGTTTTCCTGAAACCAGTCAATAATTTTTTGAAATGCGTCGGAGATGCTCCCGCTGTTTAATGTGTATGTTTTTTTTGTTTCCATGATTCTGTTTTTTTAATGTTGTTATTTTTATCTCTGTTTGTACTCCAAAGATAAGTTGCCTGGTAGAGATACACGATATAGAATAGGTATACTAACAGCATTTCTCGGTAAAAGTAGTCTACCACTCGGCGAAAATATTTTAATTTAAAACATTTTTCGGGGATGATTGTTCTAAGGAGGACATGAGTGCTACAAAAAGCGGGGTAGCTTCGTCTCCCTATTAGAAAAGCGAGATGTAGAAACATCAAATGAATTAGGTTATGGAAGAGAATTTTGACGTACCTCAGGGAAGCCAAGAAAGCATACAACAGGGGATGATACCAAATGAATCGTTCCTGATGTTTATAGTCGGTTTTATATTGTTTGTCTTTAAACTTTGTAAACCTTGATATACCATCAGGAGATTAGAAAGGATGAAAAAATCAAAATAGGGAACTAAAATCCCTATTTATTGATTTGTATTAGTGCTGTTTACGATGAGGGAAGCCTCGGCTCATTCACAAAATACCGAAATACCTCTGCGTTCTTTGCTACCAACCATTCATAGATTTTTGCTCCGTGACTTAGTCGTTTCACTCCCCATTGATGTAGCGTTTCTAAATCAGGTAATTTATCGCTTAAGAAAACATTGAGTGGGAGTTGCGTAGACGCAACTAATTTTTCGATATCTTCTTTTGTTTCTACAAGCGGAATAAAAAGTCCGTCCGCACCCGCTTCTTGATATAACGCAGCCCGCCTAATAGATTCTTCCAGAGCTTGGGGATGTTCTGTTGTATATGTGTCAGCCCTGGCGTTGATAAATATGTCGGGGGTAGCGGCTTTGATTGCACGTATCTTATCGGCCAACAATGGTGCATCTAATAGCTTTCGTTTACCACTTATGACTTTTCCGTCTTCGAGGTTGATTCCCACGACTCCTATGTCTGCCAGCTGTTGGACATGTTCTGCAACGGTATCCGGATCATCAGCGTAACCGGCTTCAAAATCTACCGACACGGGAATATCGACAGCCTTAACGATACGTTCGACCATAAACAGTATCTCGTCTATCGATATCTGTTCTCCGTCTTCATATCCTAAAAGATTAGCAATGGCGTGGCTAGAACTTCCCAACGCTGTAAAGCCGGCGTCTTGCGCTACTTTCGCGCTTTGGGCATCCCATACGTTTCCTAATATTAATATCGATTTCTCCTGATGAAGCTGTTTAAAAATAGTCTGCGACATAATAATGTGTTTTATTATAAGAACAGCAGAGAGGCCATTTGGTTTTCTATTTACTTGATTTCATTGCTTTGACATGCTTTAATGTTAATATCACCGTAACCCAGCCAAACTTTCCTCTAAAATCGTAATCTTTGCTTCGGCGTCGGCTTTTTTGTTACGTTCGTTCTCCACAATTTCGGGTTTGGCATTCTGTACAAAACGCTCATTCAACAACTTTTTATCTACAGAAACCAAGAACCCTTGAAGATAAGCTATCTCTTTTGTAATGCGTTCACGTTCCGCTTCCACGTCTATATTTCCGGTATCCAATTTTACGTAGCATTCATTCTTTCCGGCTAGGAAGCTTATAGCCCCCGTTATCTTCTCTTGTACAAAATTCAGCTCCGAAATATTCGCTAATTTGATAATACTATCTTGATACTTCTTGAAATCAATCTCTGTTCCGTTAATGGCTAAGGGCAGAGACGTTTTCGGTGACATCCCCTTGGAGTTTCGCACATTGCGTACCTCCGAAATGATTTGTTGTACAATGATAAATTCTTTGATTATTTGCTCATCGTAAGCTTGTACGGTAGGATATTGTGCCACGATAACGCAATCTTGAGCATCACGTGAGCCAAATAATTCATCATGCCACAATTCTTCTGTCAGGAAGGGCATAAATGGGTGTGCGAGTGTCAAGACATTTTGAAAAAGAACTTTAACCTTTTCCAGCGTTTCTTTCTCAATCGGCGTTTGATACGCTGGTTTCACCAATTCAAGATACCAAGCACAGAAATCATCCCAAATCAATTTATAAGTCGCCATTAAAGCATCGGAAAGACGATAATTCGCAAAATGTTCATCAATTTCGGCTATCGCTTGGTTGAAACGGTTTTCAAACCATAGTGCAGCCGTTTTTTGTGCCGAAGTAGCCGGTGCATCTATACTTTCCCAACCTTTTACCAAACGGAAGGCGTTCCAAATTTTATTAGCAAAGTTCCGCCCTTGTTCGCAATAAGCAACGTCAAACATGAGATCATTGCCCGCAGGAGAGGAGAGAAGCATACCTACGCGTACCCCATCAGTACCATATTGTTCCATCAGCTCAATGGGGTCGGGTGAATTACCTAATGATTTGGACATTTTCCGACCTAATTTGTCCCGAACAATTCCGGTAAGATATACATTGCGGAATGGAGGTGTCTGCGTGTAGTCGTGCCCCATAATAATCATACGTGCTACCCAAAAGAATAGAATTTCCGGCGCGGTTACCAAATCATTGGTAGGGTAGTAATATTTGAAATCTTCATTTTCCGGATGACGTACACCGTCGAATACAGACATCGGCCACAAGCCCGATGAAAACCATGTATCCAAAACGTCGTCTTCTTGTCGGATACCATTTGTAGACTTGCCGTCTGCCTCAAAAGCTTCCTGAGCTTCCGCTTCTGTCTTAGCTACCACCCACTCATTACTGTCATTGTACCATGCTGGGATACGTTGCCCCCACCACAATTGACGGGAAATACACCAGTCTTTTACGTTTTCCATCCAGTGCTTGTAGGAAGCAAAGAACTTTTCAGGGATTAATTTAATAGTGCCGTTCTCTACATATTCTAATGCAGGTTTTGCCAATTCATTCATTTTGCAGAACCATTGCATAGAGAGCTTGGGTTCTATAGCTGCATCGGTACGTTCGGAGAAGCCTACTTGCGATTTATAGTCTTCGATTTTCTCAATCTGACCAGCCTCTTCCAACAACTTTACGATTTTCTTACGTGCTATAAAGCGGTCTTCACCAACGAGGATTTGTGCCTTTTCATTCAATGTCCCGTCATCGTTCAAAATATCAATAACAGGGAGGTTATGTTTCTGCCCTAACTCGTAATCGTTAAGGTCATGCGCAGGAGTTACTTTTAAACAACCAGTACCGAATTCCATCTCCACGTATTCGTCTTGGATAATAGGGATTTCGCGATTCACTAAAGGAACAAGAATTGTTTTTTCTTTGAGATGCTGATAGCGTTCATCATGAGGATTGATACAAACGGCTGTGTCTGCCATAATTGTTTCTGGACGCGTGGTGGCGATGATAATATAATCTCCACTATCTTTGATTTTATAGCGGATGTAATATAATTTCTGGTTGATTTCTTTACGGATAACCTCTTCATCTGAAAGCGCAGTTTTTCCTTGTGGATCCCAATTCACCATTCGGACACCGCGGTAAATATAACCGTCTTTGTAAAACTTAATAAACGTGTCGATAACCGCTTCGGATAAATCGGGATCCATGGTAAACTTAGTACGCTCCCAATCACAAGATGCACCTAATTTTTCTAATTGTTTTAAGATAATACCGCCATATTTTTCTGTCCATTCCCAAGCGTGTCTCAGAAAGTCCTCGCGGCTCAACGATTTTTTATCGATGCCTCGCTCTTTAAGCATAGCAACCACTTTGGCTTCGGTAGCGATAGAGGCATGGTCCGTACCGGGTACCCAACAAGCGTTCTTACCCTGCATGCGCGCACGACGAATCAATACATCTTGGATGGTATTATTCAACATATGGCCCATATGCAAAACACCGGTGACATTCGGTGGCGGCATCACAATAGTGTACGGTTCACGTTCATCAGGTGTAGAACGGAAAAAGCCATTCTCCATCCAATAGGAGTACCACTTTTCTTCCGCTTCTTTTGGGTTATAAGTTTTTGCTATGCTCATGATTGTAGATCGTTCAAAAATCGAAACGCAAAAATACGGAATTAAGGGCAGATTGCGAATATCGGACGACGCGTATTCCGAATAATAATGTAAATTTGCGATTAATTTTATATTAATTTATTGTTAGCTTATATTTAACACTATGCAAAAAAAGCTGGCTCAACAGTCTGCATCATCTTTTTTTCTTGCTTTGTTTTGTTATTGGCTATTGCTTTCGTTCTTGGACAGAATAGCATTTGCTGTAGCCGTTCTTTATAAGATAGAAGATATTAAGGATATAGGTTATGCTTTTTTATATGGTTTAAAGCTCGACTTTTCGCTGGCAGCTTATTTAACAGTATTACCTTTTTTGGTCTTCACCGTGCAGCATTTATGGCTACGAAACCCTGTTTCTCCTTGGATTTTGCGTGTATATGTTATATTGCTTACTTTTTTATTTGTAGCCGTTACCGTAGCAAATTTACCGTTATACGAAGCTTGGGGAGAGAAAATTAGCAAGCGGGCACTGTTATTGGGACTGGATACTATTGGAGGCGTTTCCAGTTCAGTGGATCTGGAGATGATAGGACAAGCTGCATTTGTAGCATTTATTTTTCTGGCCTGTGCCTATTGTTTTTATCGTTCCGTTGTATTGCCGCGACAGAAATACAGCCAGCAACCATTAAAACGAACAGTTCTGTTATTTTGGGCAGGAGCTGCGGTTTTGTTTTTATTTATACGAGGAGGGTATGTTGGTCAAACACTAAACCAAAGCTCTGTTTATTTTTCAGATGATAATAAGGCTAATCATTTGGCTGTTAATACATATTGGTCTTTTTTTAAGGACTTAACGAAGAGCACGAAGAAAAACCCCTATCAGTTTATGGATGCAGAAGAAGCATATCGTCTATGTCCATCTACCCAAAGACCCAATGTTGATAGTATAGAACAGGTTTTGACCACCAACAGACCGAACGTAATTCTGATTATACTGGAAAGTATGGTTGCGCAAATTTTTGAAGATCTGGGAGGAGAAAAAGATGTGACTAAGGGCTTGAAAAGGCTTATGGACGAAGGTGTCTCCTTTCGTAGGGCGTATGCCGCGGCCGATCGTTCTGATAAGGGAATGATCGCGGTTTTAAGTGGTTTTCCTGCCCAAGGTCCAGAAAGTATCATTCAACATATACCCAAACATGAAAAATTGCCAGGTATAGGGCAAATTTTTGACTCATTGGGATATGCGACCTCTTTTTATCACGGTGGGCACAGTGAGTTCTACAACTTTAAATCCTATATGTTCGCACACGGAACCCAGCGGGTAGTGGACAATACAGATTTCCCGATAACAGTACAACGAAATTCATGGGGTGCATACGACCATGTGGTAGCTGAGAGGATGTTAGAAGATTTGAAAGAAGACGGGAAACCTTTTTTTAGTATATTTTATACGTTGGTGAACCATGAGCCTTTTCATTTGTCGTCGGCTTATCATTTTGGAAACAACACAAAGGCTAATGCCTATAGGAGTACGGCGTATTATACAGATACCATGCTATGTTCGTTTATCGAAAAGATAAAAATTGAACCTTGGTATGAGAATACGATCGTCGTCGTGACTTCCGATCACGGGCATGTTTATCCATTGGAGAAATATGGCTTAGAAAGACCGGAACGCTATCATATTCCACTTTTTCTTTTTGGGGGAGCTTTACGAAAGGAGTGGTGCGGTAAGAAAGTAGAAGATGTGGTAAGCCAGTTGGATATAGCCGGTACGTTGGCTCATTTTGTGGGGGTGTCATCGACACGTTTTAAATATTCGCAAGACCTGTTCTCGAAAAATCGAGAACATATGGCTTTTTATAATGCAAATGGAAACTTCGGTATCATCAATAATGATGGAACTGTCAGTTACGACATGCTGCGACGTGATATCGGTTATAGTACTTTTCCTAAAGATAGCATAAGATTACGTGATAGTTTGATGCAGATTGCCAAGGGGTATTACCACACTGTTTTTAATGACTTTTTAAGCTATTGATATGAAGTATAGGTTATCTCGTAACTTGGTCAATACCTTCTGGTTATTGACGATTCAATTTCTGCTGTTGTTACTTTTATATGCGTTGTTGCGAGTCGGATTCTATATCTACAACGGTTCGTTGTTCTCCAACGTAAAGACGGACGATTTCTTTCTTATGCTATGGGGGGGGATTAAATTTGATGTGGTAGCTTTATTATATCTAAATGTTCTCTATATTTTGATGCAGGCAATACCATTCTCGTTTAAGTATGCGCGCGGTTATCAAAAAATCGCCCAATGGCTATTTATCATTACGAATAGTTTCGGAGTGGCATTAAACCTAATTGATTATGCGTATTATCCGTTTACCTTAAAAAGAACAACAGGGACAGTGTTCAGTCAATTTGCTAACGAAGAGAATCTTGGCAAGTTGGCTTTTGATTTCGTGTGGGGGTACTGGGGGCTGGTGCTGTTATTTATTGCCTTGGTGTTTGTGGTACGGGCCATTGCACGTATTGTTATTGTGTATCGCCCGGAGAAGCTTTCTTTTCGTTTTTATACTGCCCATGCCGCGTTATTTCTGTTGGTGGCTTTTCTGTTTGTAGGAGGGGTGCGTGGGGGATGGGCACATAGCACACGTCCAATTACATTGAGCAATGCCGGCGATTATGTACGTAACCCCGAAGAGATGAATATTGTACTGAATACGCCTTTTAGTATATTGAAAACGTTGAAAGCTGTCCAGTTTGAGGAAGTTCATTATTATACGGAAGAAGAACTAAAGGAGATTTACCCCGTTATTCATCAACCAAATGATACCGCTGATTTTAAGAGAATGAATGTGGTGATCTTGATTTTGGAAAGCTTTGCGAAAGAGCATATCGGAGCGCTGAATAAAGATATACAAAACGGCAATTACAAGGGGTATACACCATTTTTGGATTCGCTGATTGCGGAATCCTATACGTTTTCCAGATCCTTTGCGAATGGACGGAAGTCCATTGATGCGCTACCGTCGATTATTACCGGGATTCCATCGATAGGCGAGCCTTTCGTATTGTCCATCTATTCCGGAAATAAGACAACAAGTATGGCTAAGTTATTGGGCGATGAAGGATATGAAACGGCTTTTTTCCATGGCGCACCGAATGGTAGTATGGGCTTTTCGGCATATATGCAACTAGCCGGGGTTCAGCGCTATTTTGGTAAGAGCGAATACAATAATGACAAGGATTTTGATGGGATGTGGGGAATTTGGGATGAACCTTTTATGCAATTTATGGCGAAAGAATTGAATAACCTTCAGCAGCCCTTTTTTACTGGTTTTTTTTCTCTGTCGTCTCACCATCCTTTTAAGGTACCCACTCCATATGAAGGTAAATTTCCGAAAGGGCCGCTTCCAGTACAAGAGCCCGTGGGTTATACGGACTACGCTTTACGGCAGTTCTTTAAAACCGCTTCGCGAACGTCGTGGTTTAAAAATACATTGTTTGTAATCTGTGCAGACCATGCTACGGTAAGCCATTTGCCCGAATACAAAACATCAGCCAATAGTGTGGCTATTCCGATTATCTTCTATCATCCCGATGATAAAAACTTGCGGGGAGTCTCGGATAAATTGGTACAACAGATTGATATTATGCCGACTGTCATGAACTATCTCGGTTATGATAAGCCGTATTTTTCTTTCGGTTTTGATGCTTTTTCCGATGATAGGAATAATTTTCTCGTCAATAACATTAATGGTACCTATTGCTTCTTTCAAGACGATTATTTTATGACGCACGATGGAGAGAAGCCTCTTTCCCTGTTCAATTTAAAAGAAGACCGTTTTGAGCAGCACGATTTATTGCAAGCCAACCCCCAAGCTGTCGATCGCTTGGAACGGCGCCTGAGGGGTTTTATCCAGCAATACAATAACCGTATGATCCATGATGATTTGGTTGCACCTTAAGAGAACCTGTATATTAAAGCAATATTTTGCCGAACCTATATCGCAGGGTAAAAGCTTGCTGGTTACTGACTTGATCAGGAGCGAAATGGAAAGAAGCTGTAAATTTTCCTTCCAGATTTCGCTTTCTGAAAGGTGTCCAGCCTAAATCAAGGCGATTGTAGGTGTCTCGGTGATAGAACGAATCGCCATTGGGGAGATGCTGTGGATCCCCCAGATATACGGTGTTACTTAAGAAAAATTGTTTGTAGCCCAGATGAACATTTGAAATAAAGCCTTTGGCTACGCGGAGGTCGTATTCTGTGCGTACGCGGTCAAAACCAACGGCGGCGCCGGCATCTATGGTCAAGGAGTCCAAAAAAGTCTTATGACTTAAGTCGGCGCCCACCCTTAAAAGTACTATTCCATTATCTTGAATATGCTCTTCTATTTCGTCATTGCTAGTCAATGCATTGTGATAGAGGAGTGCATCATCCGCCACATAGAAATTCCCAAAAGTATATTTCCCGGAAAGTCCAACAATAAAACGTTCACGATGTTGCGGGCTTTGTTTGCTCAGCCAATCGATATAGATAGCTTGCTTGATATGTTGGTTCTGAAATGCAAAATACATGCCTTCCATATTCGGACGGTCATACATAAACGTATCCGCTAATATCATTCTGGGGACGTCAGCCAGCCGTTCGTGGCGCGGCATGAGACCTAGAGCAAAATCAATATTTTTGTTCTTGAAATTATAATAGGCAATAGGGGACACACGTTCTTTGTTTTCGCTATGCATACCGAAATCCTGGTTGTAATGAAGCCCGCCGTAAACACGATGGTTGCTGTCCAATTCAAAATAAAGTTTAGGGGATAAGATGACGCCAAAGAAAGTTTTGTCCTCCGTGTAGATGGATTTGTATTCCCTGTTGTCCGCGTAGCCAAAAAAATCGACTTCTAATCCGATTTCTTGTGCATTGGATATAGAAGCGCTCTTACAACATAAGAACGTAAGAAAAGCTATGATGCGTAGAAATTGTTTCATGAACGGGGTGTATGACTAAGAAAACTTGTCTCAGAAAAAAGGTCGTCTCTACGGGAGAAGACGACCTTTTAGAGAATATCGGGTATATATTACACTTCTAATAGTAGCCGTGCGGGGTCTTCCAGTAATTGCTTTACACGAACAAGAAAACTCACGGATTCGCGACCATCAATGGTGCGGTGATCATAAGATAATGCGATATACATCATCGGACGGATAACCACTTGACCATTTTCGGCTACCGGACGTTGCACGATGTTGTGCATACCTAGGATAGCGGATTGAGGTGCATTGATGATCGGCGTCGACATCATAGAACCAAATACACCGCCGTTGGTAATCGTAAAAGTTCCGCCAGTCATTTCCTCGATAGTTAATTTGTTATCACGTGCTTTTGTTGCCAGGTTAATAACTTCTTTTTCAATCTGGTACAAGCTCATGGATTCAGCGTTTCGGATAACTGGAACCACCAAGCCTTTAGGAGCAGAAACTGCAATAGAAATGTCACAGAAGTCCGAATATACAATTTCGTTTTCTTCGATACGTGCGTTAACCGCCGGCCATTCTTTTAATGCCATGGTCACGGCTTTCGTGAAGAATGACATGAAACCTAAACCGACACCATATTTTTCTTTAAAAGCATCTTTATATTTTCCACGGAGGTCCATAATCGGCTGCATGTTTACTTCATTAAAAGTCGTTAACATGGCAGTTTCATTTTTCACGCTTACCAAACGCTTCGCAATTGTTTTACGAAGCGAGGTCATCTTCTCGCGACGTTCATTGCGTGCGCCGGCAGCAGGAGCAGGTGTTGCTGGTGTAGCAGCAGGTTTGCTTTCAGCCTTAGACGCTGTGGGTTTTGCTTGCGCTTTCTCTGCATCTTCTTTGGTAATACGACCTTCTTTGCCGGTGCCTTTGATTGTAGACGGATCGATTCCTTTTTCTCTTAATATTTTTGCTGCAGCCGGAGATGCTGTTCCCGCAGCATAAGAATCCGAGCTTTCAGCTTCCTCTTTTGCCGGCACAGTTGTCTCTTCTTTTGCAGTAGGAGCCTCTTCTTTTTTATCTGCATCTCCCGCCGGAGCATCCCCATCTTCGATGCTACATACTACCGCACCAATTTCTAAAGTATCACCCTCTTGTGCAATAATCTTGAGAATACCTGCTTTTTCTGCTGGTAATTCAAAAGTTGCTTTGTCGGATTCCAATTCAGCGATGTTTTCGTCCATTTCCACGTAATCGCCATCTTGTTTTAGCCATTGTGCCAAGGTCACCTCTGTGATTGATTCTCCTACGGCAGGTACTTTTATTTCTAAGCTCATATTTTTGTTTTCTATTATATCAACAACAAGGATACTTATTGATATGTTTTATATTTCAAACCTAAATAAATTCATTTTTATATGCAATATAATCACTCACCATATAAAATTTTATTTTGCTCTCTTCAGCCATCAAAGGCTATCTTATAAAAGAAATACTTTATTAATTATCTCCGTTTGTTGTGCCAAATGACGTTTCATATATCCTGTGGCAGGTGATCCGCTTTCCGGACGGGCAATAACGCGCAGATTTAGCGATGAATCCCTGAGTTTGCGGCAGTAGAAAGGCCACGCCCCCATGTTTTCATTCTCTTCTTGTGCCCACACGAACTCCGCTTTCGCATACTTTTTGCGAAGTGCCTCCAGTTGATCGTATGCAATAGGGAATAATTGTTCTACACGTACCAATGCAATATCCTTACGGTTATCAGCTTCTTGTTTTTCTAGCAAGTCATAATAAATCTTGCCCGAACATAATACGACACGCTTTACTGATCTAGCTGTTACATTTTCGTCGTCTATTATTTCTTGAAAAGCTTTCTGTGTAAAATCGGCAATGGAAGAAACAGCCTTCGGATGTCGTAAAAGGCTTTTCGGTGTTGCTACAACCAATGGTTTGCGGAAGTCACGATGAAGCTGACGACGTAATAGATGGAAATAGTTTGCAGGTGTTGTACAATTTGCCACAATAATATTGTCGTTGGCACTTAATTCCAAATAACGTTCGATGCGGCAAGATGAGTGTTCAGGTCCTTGCCCCTCCATTCCGTGCGGAAGGAGCATAACAAGTCCATTGGAGCGTTTCCATTTTGTTTCTCCCGAAGAGATGTATTGGTCAAATACAATCTGTGCACCATTAGCGAAGTCACCAAATTGAGCTTCCCATATCGTCAGGGCGTTTGGATTAACCGATGCATAACCATATTCAAAAGCGAGTACGGCATATTCGGAAAGAAGAGAATTATAAATATTGAATTTATCGCCCCCTTTGAGTTTACCTAACGGTGTGTATGTTTCGTCTGAATCTTCTAACGTTACGACAGCATGACGATGAGAAAAGGTCCCGCGTTGTACATCTTGTCCAGAGATTCGCACGCGATAATCTTCGTTTAATAACGTAGCATAAGCCATCAGCTCACCCATTGCCCAGTCATATTTGTCTGTTCCGATCATCTTTAACCGGTCCTCATAGACTTTGGTGATCTTGCGGAAAAATTTTTTATCTTTTGGCAAGGTGTTCATTTCCTTTGCCAATTCCAAAAATAACGTTTCGGTAACTTTAGTGATTACAGGTTTGCCAATATCAGATTGTCTTGCTGGCCGTAGACCTTTCCATGCCCCGGCAAACATAGGACGTTCGTCACTAATCTCCTCTACTGCTTTCGCCGCATCCAATCGGTCTTGTAAAATGGCGCGAAAATCTTTTTCTAGAGTTTTAGCGTATTCAGCATCGATAGAGCCTTGCTTAATAAGTTTATCTACATAAATAGCCAGCGTATTGGGGTGCTTTTCGATAAGCTTATATAACGAAGGTTGTGTAAATTTCGGTTCATCTGCTTCGTTATGACCAAAACGCCTGTAGCCCAAAAGGTCGATGAACACATCAGTTTTGTATTTCTGACGATATTCTACCGCCAGGTTAATAGCATACACCAACGCCTCTACGTCGTCTCCATTAACGTGGAAAACAGGAGATAACGTAACTTTCGCGATGTCTGTACAATAAGTTGATGACCTGCCATCTTTATAGTTGGTGGTAAAACCTACCTGGTTGTTGATCACGATATGGATGGTGCCGCCTGTTTTGTAACCATCTAGTTTTGACATCTGTATGGTTTCGTAAACGATGCCTTGAGCAGCCACAGCAGCGTCGCCGTGGATAAGAATCGGTGCTATTTTTGAAGAATCGCCACCATATTTCATGTCGATTTTGGAACGTACCATACCTTCTGCAACACCATCCACGGTTTCTAGATGGGAAGGATTCGGCGCAAGGCTAAGATGAATATTTTTGCCATCTTGGCTTGTGATATCCGAAGAAAAACCTAGGTGATATTTCACGTCGCCACCAAACTGTGTCTCTGGATCCGCTTCGTACATTTTCCCTTCAAATTCAGAGAATATGGTTTTATAAGGTTTGCCCATAATATTGGACAATACATTCAAACGACCACGATGTGCCATTCCAACAACAAATTCTTCAATACCAAGCGATGATCCCTTCTGAATAACAGAATCTAATGCCGGTATCAAGGATTCGGCACCTTCTAGCGAAAATCGTTTTTGTCCTAAAAATTTTGTACCCAAAAAGCTCTCAAAAATAACAGCTTCGTTTAGTTTCTTTAAAATACGTTTTTTGCTTTCTATCGGGAAGTTTGGCGTGTTTCTATCCGCTTCCATCCGATCTTGTAGAAACTTAATTTTTTCCGGATGGCGGATATAGCGAAATTCTGCGCCGATAGAACGACAATAAGTGTCCTCGATAAATTGACGGATGTCTTTGAGTTTAGCAGGGCCGAGGCCTATTTCCACACCAGCGTTGAAAACCGTTTCCATATCCGCTTCGGATAAGCCGAACGTTTCCAGTTCTTTTCCGGGAAAGTACTTACGGCGCTCACGTACAGGATTGGTTTCTGTAAACAAGTGTCCACGGTCACGATAGCCATGAATCATGTTTAATACTTTGATTTCTTTAATGGTGTGGTCGGGAGTTTGTTCGGCAATGGTTTCTCCCCCGTAAGTTTGTCCGAAATCGAATCCTTCAAAAAACTTTTGCCAACTGGCGTCTACTGAATTTGGGTCTTCCTTGTATGCTTGATATAACGAGTCAATATATCCGGAATCTGCGTTACTCAAATATGTTAATTTATCCATGAGGAAATCTTACGTATAAAAATATTGCCCAAAGTTAACAAATATTAGGTATTATGTCATGGATAAATGCAATAAAACACAAGTTTAAACCACGAATAGCGTTATACATAGAAATAATATGACAATACACTGTGCCTGCGGGGAGAACGTGTGTTATATTGCGCTATTTTATTGTCTTTTTGGGGTGGTAGTTTTTCTTTAGGAGCTCTTCCCAAGATGCTTTTAAATTATCTTTAGAACTAGTGCCGTGTCCAGCAAAGTGAAGCCAGTAGCCGTATGTTGTTGCAGGCGCGTAATCCAATAAGTATTCTTCAAAAAAGCTTGCTCCAATCAAATGATTGACGTTCCATTCTTGGAGCATATAAGCGGCCAAGATTTCTCTATATTCATAAGGCAGATTGCCTGTTGTTTGCAGCCTATGGATAAATTCACTAATAAGCGGGGGAGGGCTACTGTCACGTATGCATGCTTTTAAAACATCTCCAGAGGTAACCGGAGCGCTCGTGTTCGAACTGTTTAGCTTGAAAAATATATTAGGATATTTTTTTAACATAAATCGAAAATAATCCCGCCACAACAGTCGTGTCAGTAATCTATCATACTTCTTTTTTTTCGACGGATGGTAATAGGTTTTGATTTTATGATAGTAAAAAGCTGATGAAACGGCGCCATTTGCTATATACGGAGATATAAGATTATAATCATCTACATCATCATAATCTGCCGAAAGCGTCATTTCGATCATTTCCAATGCTTTTCCTTCCCCCCCATGTAACGGTGCTTCTATATTGTTTAATGAAGCTATGACTTCCTGCGAAAAGCCTAGCTCGTCTAATGTCGGGATGAGGGTCGTCTCCAAATGGGGATGCGTAGTTATATGGGGGACGGGGGGCAAGGCAGGTCGCACGAAGCTCTCTTTTTCTACTTTTTTCTTGAAAGAGTTGAAAGAATCCGGAATGTCTCTAATAGGGATAGGTAGGTCCTCTTTATGATATAACGTATGCCCTATAAAATGCTTTAGATTAATCTTTTCTTTCCAAAGCACTTCCTCGACGCGTTCTGAAATGTTTGTTTCCCGTTGGGCAACCTCCCTGTGGTGATACACTTCGGTTACTTCGTATTTGGCACAAAGTATACCTATTTCATCTTCTGGTTTCCCATTAAAAACCAACAAATCGGCGCCTATTCCCTGTAGTGTAGATTTAAGATGAGCAACCGAGTCTAAAAGAAATTTGGCACGAATAACACCTGTATTTTGAAATCCTAGCTCGTTTGTTTTGAAATAGCGAGGGTCAAAAAAATAAACCGGTATGACAATGTCACCCTTCTGCACTGCTTCATACAAAATTTCATTATCGTGGACACGCAGATCATTCCTAAACCATACTAAAATTACCTTTTTTGTCATACAAGAAAATGCCAAGCGGAAATGTTAACGATTGACACAAAGATAGCGTAAAAATACGGTGCTATTTAGTTGTACGAGGTCTTTTTACAAAGAAGAGACAAATGAAGAAGAAAGGTCCGTGGCATACTTTTTTGTAACAAATGGATTTTGCTGTGAACATTCACCGTTTTATTGTGTTATGAAGTCAAATGATTATATAACTAAATTTTTATGAATATATTGATCAGCGGACTCAATAATTACGTGGGACGGCGATGTACAAACCTAATGGCTGATGAAAACTTTCACGTGTTCGCTATCACGAGAAACAGAGCGCTGTTCGAAAAGCGTTTATCGGAGCCCCTGCATGCTGAAGTGTTTGAGTATGATTTACTCAAAGGAGAGGTAGATAGCCAAATAAACGTGCCAAATTTAGAAGCATCGTTTTACTTTACGCAGGTTCATACGCTCGATGATATAGTTAACTTACGGGTGGAATTGTTATCTCTGCGCAATTTTATCCATCTGGTTAAGCGTATGGGCTGTAATCGCATGGTTTACGTAGCACGTTTAATGGATAAGCGCGCGTTAGAGCCCATTTTGAATTTGCTAAAGGAATTTGCATTAGATTACACGGTAATCTTAAAAACTGTTGTTTTAGGAAAGGATTGTCTACTTTATAACGTATATCGTAGTATTGCGAAAAAAAGATTTATTTTTTATTCGAAGCAATATGGTGGGAATTTGTTACAACCGATAGGTGTATATGACTTTGTACGCTGGCTAAAAGCCGTTTTGGATGTTCCTGCTTTTCGTTATACTGTATTGGAAGTTGGTGGGGCAGAAACGATAACAGCAGTAGATTTATATGGCGTGTTTCGTGACCTAAAATTGAAGTTAGTTTCCCAAACCGTTGTTTATTTACCGCATTGGCTGCTTAACCTAATATCCAAAAAAAGCTTGGAGAGCGATACCGAAATGGCTGATTTTCTCCGCGGTATCCAGGAGGAAAGTGTAGTGACTAATACTTGGAAAAAGCATCTTTCCTTTACCTTCTCTTCCATCGAAGAAATCCTTCTAGCAGAGTAATTTCCTTGTTCATTGCCCGTTTTCCGGTTATTCTACTATTTTTGTTGTTTACTATATTTCGAAAGGCATGGGATATAACAGTTTGGCAGCGTGTGTCGCTGATTTGGAACAACACGGACATTTGGTACGCATCAGAGAAGAGGTAGATCCCCACCTGGAAATGGCAGCCATCCATATGCGGGTATTTGATGTTGCTGGACCCGCGCTTTTCTTTGAGAATATAAAAGGATCAACATTTCCTGCGGTTTCCAACCTCTTCGGGACGTTAGAGCGTTCAAAATTCATGTTCCGTGATACATTAGATCACATAAAAAAATTGGTTGATGTAAAGATGGATCCCTCGTCAGTGCTGAAAAGTCCTTTTAATTATGTCGGTTCGTCCATGGTGGCATTTGGCGCACTTCCGTGGAAGAAAAAAAGAGGGGCTTCTATATTGTACGGACAAACGCAAATATCTGCTTTACCCCAAATCGTCAACTGGCCAATGGATGGTGGTGCATTTGTGACAATGCCGCAAGTGTATACAGAAGATATTTCGCGTCCTGGCATTATGCGGGCTAATCTGGGAATGTATAGAATACAATTGTCTGGTAACGAGTATGTTGAAGATAAAGAGGTTGGTCTCCACTATCAATTGCACCGCGGTATTGGCGTACATCAGACAAAGGCAAACCAACTTGGTGTGCCCTTAAAGGTCAGTATTTTTGTCGGCGGCCCACCGTCGCACGCACTTTCAGCAGTGATGCCATTGCCCGAAGGACTTTCCGAAATGATTTTTGCCGGAGCATTAGGTAACCGACGTTTTCGCTATTTCTATGACGAAGAAGGGTTCTGTATTTCAGCTGACGCTGATTTTGTCATAACCGGCACGGTGTATCCTGATGAAACAAAGCCCGAAGGTCCCTTTGGGGATCATATAGGTTATTACAGTTTGACGCATCCCTTTCCACTTATGAAAGTGCATAAGGTTTACCACCGCCGGAACCCCATCTGGTCATTTACGGTTGTAGGCAGGCCGCCACAAGAAGATACAAGTTTTGGTGCGCTGATTCATGAAATCACAGGGAATGCAATTCCTCAACAGATAAGCGGTCTGCATGCTGTTCATGCGGTTGATGCTGCGGGGGTACACCCGTTATTATTTGCAATAGGAAGTGAGCGTTATACACCGTATCAAGAAGTGAATCGTCCACAAGAAGTCTTGACGATTGCCAATCAGATACTGGGAACAAATCAGCTTAGTTTAGCAAAATATCTGTTTATCACGGCGCGTAACGATAATCCGCAGTTGGATATTCACGATATCTCCCGGTTTTTTATACATGTCTTCGAGCGCATAGATCTATCTCGTGATTTACATTTTTTAACGAATACGACCATTGATACGTTGGATTATTCCGGCGATGGGCTGAATGCCGGCTCGAAAGTCACATTTGCAGCTGTAGGAAACAAAAAACGGGAACTGCTGAAAGAAATTCCGACCGCTCTAGATTTTCCTAGACCGTTTAACCAGGCTAAAATGCCTCTACCGGGTGTTGTCGTGGTCGACGGAAGGCCGTTTACAACATATACTGATGAAGGGAATGTTATCGATGCGTGGTGCAAGGAAGTACAATCGAAGGATTGGGCCGGTATTCAGCTAATTGTGCTGGCAGACGATGCTGGCTTTACGGCGGATACCGTTAATAACTTTGTGTGGGTAACTTTCACACGTAGTAATCCCGCTTATGATATTTATGGTATTGATAGTTTTACCTCCTTTAAACATTGGGGATGTAAAGGGCCCGTGATCATCGACGCACGAAGTAAGCCTCATCATGCGCCGGATTTGATCAAAGATGAGACGGTGGAGCGAAAGGTAGATCGTTTAGGGGCAAAAGGTGGGTCTTTGTATGGAATCATATAGAACGACGTATTTTGGAAGTTTAGACTTTTATGGATAAGTTGTGTGTTAATCAAATGCTTGTTTTGATGTCATTTTGCTAACCAAATAATTGTTTTTTTATTTTTTTTTCAATAAAATATAAAAAAAATTGTTGATTTGATTTTTTATATGTTTCTTTGTGTTATTACTCTAATACATATTAGTGAACAGTATTAAAATTAAAATTTATGTGTGGAATTGTTGGTGCTTTTGAATTAAAGCCTTTCTCCTCGGAGAAGTTGAGGCCGCAGGTGTTGGAAATGTCGAAGCGCATTCGTCACCGTGGACCCGACTGGTCAGGTATCTTTACCAGCGAAAAAGCTATTTTAGCGCATGAGCGCTTAGCTATTGTTGATCCTAAATCGGGAAGTCAGCCGTTGTTTAGTCCAGATAAGAGCGTTGTCCTTGCTGTGAACGGCGAAATATACAATCATCAACAACTCCGAAATACATTGCCTAATTACGAATTTACCACACAATCGGATTCGGAAGTTATTTTGGCGCTGTATCTGGCTAAAGGTCCTTCGTTTATAGAAGACTTGAACGGCATATTTGGCTTTGCGCTATATGATTCGCGCGACAACTCTTGGTTGGTGGCGCGTGATCATATGGGTATCATTCCTTTGTATTATGGTAAAGATGAACAGGGACAGCTCTTCGTGGCGTCAGAACTGAAATCATTGGAAGGGTTTTGTGTGGAGATAGCACAATTTCCTCCAGGGCACTATCTGTCGAGCAAAGAGGGCAATGAACCCAAGAAGTGGTATATACGCGACTGGGAGTCTTATGATGTAGTAAAAAATAACGAGACAGATATAGCTAAATTACGTCAAGCGCTTGAAGATGCGGTACAACGACAGCTGATGTCGGACGTTCCCTACGGCGTTCTATTATCTGGTGGGCTTGATTCTTCTGTTATCGCAGCTGTTACGAAGAAATTTGCGTCCAAGCGCATTGAAACAGAAGGGAAGGAAGAAGCTTGGTATCCACAACTGCATTCTTTTGCGGTTGGTCTAAAAGGTGCGCCCGATTTAGTTGCTGCAAAAAAAGCAGCTGATCACATTGGTACAATCCATCATGAGATTAACTTTACGATTCAAGAGGGCTTAGATGCGATTCGAGACGTTATTTATCACCTAGAGACCTACGATGTAACGACTATTCGTGCCTCAACGCCGATGTATCTTCTATCACGGGTTATCAAGTCCATGGGAATTAAAATGGTGTTATCTGGCGAAGGTTCAGATGAACTCTTTGGGGGGTATCTATATTTTCATAAAGCACCTAACGCTCAAGAATTTCATGAAGAAACCGTCCGAAAGTTGAATAAATTGTACTTATACGATTGTTTGCGTGCGAATAAATCGTTGGCAGCGTGGGGTGTGGAGGGCCGTGTGCCGTTTTTGGACAAAGAGTTTATGGATGTTGCCATGACGCTTAATCCAGCGGATAAGATGATCAAAGATGGACGAATGGAAAAATGGGTGGTGCGGAAAGCATTTGAGGATTATCTGCCAGAAAGCATAGCATGGCGACAAAAGGAACAATTCTCTGATGGCGTGGGATATAGCTGGATTGATACATTAAAGGAATTGGCAGAAAGCAAGGTGTCAGATGTTGAATTCGAGATAGCGGCAGCACGCTTTCCCGTTAATCCACCTAAAAATAAAGAAGAGTTTCTGTATCGTTCCATTTTTGAGTCGCATTTCCCGTCGGAAGCTGCGGCCAAAACGGTGCCGTCTGTGAAATCGGTGGCGTGTAGCACGCCAGAGGCGTTAGCGTGGGATGCGTCTTTTCAGAATATGAACGATCCCTCAGGAAGAGCGGTAGCCCATGTGCACAATGATAGTTATGAAAAGACGTCCCAGTCGCTAATCTAAAGACTATTAAAGCTCTTTTAATTTGTTTTTGTAGAGATGTGGGGTAGCACATCTCTACCTTCTCGTCTACGCTATAATGGTCTAATCCAGATGTTTCGGAAATGGACCAAATCGCCATGATCCTGCAAGATAATAGGCCCCGCACCATGAGCTTGCATCTTGGGTAAACCTATATATTCTGTTGTTCCTTCGATAACGGTGTTGTTTTGCACAACAACACCATTATGTAGTAGCGTAAATGTGCCTTTACTAATCAGCATACCATCTTTATTGAATCTCGGGGCTTTGTAAATGATGTCATAGCGGTGCCATCTGTCTTCTGATGCCCGTACCTCCACTAGTGGAGGTCTTTGCTTGTATAGGCTTCCGGCCTGACCATTTACGTACGTGGGGTTATTATCGTTGTCTAATATTTGAATTTCGTAACGTCCCTGAAGGAATATGCCGCTATTTCCACGTCCCTGGCCCTCACCTTTGATAACAGCTGGACTTTTCCATTCTAGATGGAGCTGAAAATCCTCAAACGTTTGTTTGGTCTGGATGTCGCCCGTTTTGGGTTTAACAGTCAAGGTGTTATTCTCTAGCGTCCATTCAGCCGGTTGTGTGGGGTTTTGGCGACTTACCCAGTGATCAAGCGTTGTTCCGTCGAATAGAACGATAGCATCGCTAGGTACTTGGTTGTAAACTGTTACGACAGGAGGTTTAGGTGAGTAAAATTCGGTATCTTCCGGTTTAAATTTTGTTTGTGCCATACTACTAATAGATAATGTTAGAAATAACAGCGTGCTTCCTAGTTGAGTCTTCATCAGATGTTGTTTTTACGTTTAATAAAGCAATATTATGTATTAATTCTTACATTTTTCATTTTTTCATATGTTTGTATATGGGTTCTATCATACAGGAAGTAGCACTTCAGAAGGTACGCTTTTTTTCTCCAATCGGTTATTACAAAGAAGAACGTATTTTGGGTAACGAGTTTTTCGTGGATGTCGTCGTTCGCTTTCCTTTCGACAATGCCAACACGGAAGACTTATCGAATACGATTAACTACGGAGAGCTTTACGATCTGCTATATGAGGTCATGAAAAAAGAACGTACACTTCTTGAGTCTGCCGCCGAAGAGATTCTTTCTAAAATACAAGACCGTTATTCCTTTGTTGACGAAGCGCGGGTGTCCGTCCATAAAACGACTCCTCCGTTCGGACATGATCACGTGCAAGCTATGGTTTCCCTGTGTTACATTAGGTGACAATGTGGCATCTAACATCTTTTTTAAACGACAAAATGTCTTTGTTGCTATTTTTTTCTCATTCGGTATAAGATTTGATTTGGATAAGTACATTAAAAGAAATTAAAAAATAGGAGGATATAAAAATGGCATTAATTAAATTTCCCAACAGAACTATTAATTCAGACGCAGTTAACCCTTATGTTAACAGCTTTTTTGATAACTTTTTGAGCGATTCATTTATTAGTGATCGACTTATTACACGTGTACCAGCAGTCAATATTGCGGAAACTGACAAGTCCTTCAAAATAGAATTAGCGGCTCCGGGACTACAGAAATCAGATTTTAAAATCAATGTGGATAAAAATATGATTACCATTTCCGCAGAGAAAAAAGAAGAAACGAGCGAAGGCGATAAACTCTACAGTAAAAAGGAGTTCAGTTATACTTCCTTTACACGCTCATTTTCACTGCCCGATTCTGTAAATTACAATGAAATCGAAGCCGAATATATACACGGTGTTTTACAAGTGACCGTTGGTAAGAAAGAAGATGCAATCGTTGCAAAAAGGCTCATCGAAGTGAAATAATAATTGTAGTAGTGTAGTGGTTTAAGGTGAGGGAGAGCCTCTGCAGATTTTTGCAGGGGCTTTCTTTTTGGTATTTTTTTTATGTCATCGTGCTGACTTTTCTGTATTTTCATTTATCTTTGCTGAATTATGAAAATTACTTCTCTATATCGGGTATTAAGTGCGCGCGACAGAATAGCGTAAACACCAGGCATCCACTATGCCTCGATACCCGTTAAAATAAGCCGTTCAGCGCTTGTTTTATTCAGATTCTCATTTTTTTAGTTTTGATTACAAAACGTCAAAAGGTTACGTTTTATACAGAAAAGTTTATGCAAGAGAAAGAAAACTGGAAAAGGAAATTCCTCATTATATGGATTGGGCAATTCATATCATTGATTACCAGCTCAGCGGTGAATTTTGCTATTATTATATGGTTGAGCATCGAACATGGCTCAGCTGAGATACTTGCGTATGGTGCTATTGCAGGAATGTTGCCTGCAGCGGTTATCGGTCCATTTGCAGGGATTTACATTGATCGTTGGAACCGGAAGAAAACGATGATGTTTGCCGATGGCTTCGTCGCATTATGTACATTAGTAATGTCGGTTAGTTTTTACATTGGGTATGAAAGCCTCATACTAATATACGCTATGCTGGCACTACGTTCGGTAGGATCGGCTTTCCATATGCCCGCTATGCAGGCATCTGTCCCGATGATTGCACCCGCGAGTGAACTGTTACGAATTGCGGGCGTAAACCAGATGATACAGTCAATATCCGCAATTGCAGGTCCAGCATTAGGAACTTTAGCGATCACTTTGATGTCGATAGGCAATGTGTTGCTATTGGATATCGTTGGTGCTACTGTCGCTATCACGGCATTACTGTTTGTACATATCCCGAATCCGGAGATCCCTGAAAAGGCAAAAGCTAGTTTCGAACAGGCTTGGAATGACCTAAAATTAGGATTTAAAGCAATTTTGGACAACAAAGGGCTGACCTGGCTTTTTGCTTATTCTACCATCGCCACCTTTTGTATTATGCCTGTGGCCGTGTTGTTTCCGTTGCTAACCTTGCAATATTTCGGCGGAGGCAAATGGGAAATGAGCATAGTCGAAATGGCTTGGGGAATTGGCATGTTGGTTGGGGGGAGTGTGTTGGGAATTTTTAAACCCACGATTCGGAAAGTGGTGATGATCAATATGACTACCATTATTTTAGGGATAAGCTTAGCGTTATCAGGCGTTATCCCACCACATACGTTCTGGATTTTGGTAGGATTAACAGCTATAGGCGGCATAGTAGCAACGATTTATAACGCGAGTTTTATGACCGTACTGCAAGAGGAGGTGCGTGCGGAAGTAATGGGGCGTGTCTTCTCCCTCTATTTCAGTATGGCCATTATCCCCACTGTCATCGGACTGCTTGGAACAGGATGGGTAGCAGATTTCTTTGGTGTAAACAATATTTTTATTGCTTTAGGATGCATTATTGCCCTTGTTGGCGTGTTTTCTTTCTTTAATCGCTTTGTTATGGAGTTGGGGAAAAAGGATTCGTGTTAATGGTTATAGTTGTGAAGCCGGTTTATTGAAATTAAAAGCATACGGCGTTGTTTTCATGTACACATAATATTGATTATCTTCGATAATTGTTTTGTGGCTTTATAACAAAAAAACATCGGTTAGTTTATGATAACGTACAGCACAGCAGCTTTGCTTTTTCCGGCTATCAGTTTAATCATGTTAGCATATACCAATCGGTTTTTGGCCTTGGCTGCTCTGGTGCGGAGCTTACATGCCAAATATCTCGAACACAATAAAAAAGGTGTACTGCAAGGTCAAATCGGAAATCTTCGCTACCGACTTAAATTATTGCGACATATGCAAGGTGCGGGCGTAGTGAGCTTTATAAGCTGCATCGTGTGTATGTATGGCATCTACTTAGACAATGTATTGGTAGCCGAAATCACTTTTGCAATGAGCCTTTTGTTTTTTACTATATCGTTAGTTATTTCTTTCGTGGAAATTCAGCTGAGCAATAAAGCCCTGGAGCTTGAGTTGAGTGACATGGATTCCGGAAAGGTTGACGATCATCAGAAGGAGTAAGCTCAGGAGTATGGTGTATTAATTCCTAAATTCGCGTTTGTATTATAATGCCAGTTCGAGCAGCGAGATGTGCGAAGCCATCGGTCATTATGGCTGAAGAAAGGCCGCCCCATTTGCTATCGGCGGTATCCCACACTTTTTCCCACGATTGACCTTCCGGAATAGCAAAGCGCTGCGTGGACGACGAAAAATTGAGAATGCATATCAACATTTCTTTTGTGCATTCAAAACGTAGTACCAGCGAATCTTTCTGCAGATCATGACCCACGTGCAGATTTTCTCTTTTGAAACTCCGAAGTACAACATTCGACTTCCTTAAAGCAATCATGCCTTGATAATATCGAAGCATGCGTTGATGCTCTGCTAGAGCCGTTTCCGTCCAATCTAACACGCTGTTATGAAAGGTTTTTACATCCTGTGGATCAGGCATCTCTCCTTCGCCGTGAAAATCAGAAAACTCTTCACGACGGCCTCTGCGGACGGCAGTTATTAGTTTGGGATCGCTATGGCTTACAAAATAATAGAAAGGCTTTTGTGAGGCCCATTCTTCGCCCATAAACAATAAAGGGATGAACGGCGAAACCATGATAGCCAATGCCATCAAACGCTGTAAATCAGGCGTAAACAGCATACTGCTTCGTTCACCGAGCATACGGTTGCCGACCTGATCATGGTTCTGTGAAAAAACAATAAATTTCTCTCCTGGAATCCCGTTAGCACTGCTGCCGAAAAACTTGTGCCGATGTGTAGAATACTGACCAGTAAATACATAAGCCTGTTCGTAAGCTTTCGCTAGATGTTCGACGCCATTAAACTCCTTATAATATCCTTTTTTTTCTTCGCCAGCGGCAACACGTAATGCATGATGGAATTCATCTAGCCACTGGGCGTCGATGGCAAAACCGTTTTGTTCCAAGGGTTCTAAAAAACGTTTGTCATTCAGGTCACATTCCGCCATTACATAATGTCTTTGTCCCGTTTCACGCATTAAACCATCTGTTGTACGTCTAATATCTTGAAGTATATGCGATGGACTAAAATCCTTTATAGCGTGGACGGCGTCAAGACGAAGAGCGTCTACATGAAAATCACGGAACCACATCAATACATTTTCACAAACGAAGTCGCGCACACCATGACTCCATGAGTCATCATAATTGACGGCTTTTCCCCAAGGTGTATGGTATTTTTCCGTCAGATATGGACCGTATTTCTCTAGGTGATTGCCTTCTGGACCGAAGTGGTTATATACTACATCGAGAATGACGGCAATACCGTCTCGATGACAAGCATCTACCAGCCGCTGCAGTCCCCGGGCGCCACCGTAGGAATGCTGCGCAGCAAATAAAAATGTGCCATCGTATCCCCAATTTCGCTCTCCCGGAAACTGTGCTACAGGCATGATTTCTATTGCGGTTATCCCTAGATCTTTGAGATAAGGTAGGCGTTCGATAACACCCTCGAAATCGTGTGTAGGAGAAAATGTTCCGACATGTAGCTCGTAGATAATGAAATCAGCCAAAGGTTGACATTGATAGTCCTGATCAGTCCAATCGAAATGAAGATCTACAACAGCCGATGGCCCATGCACGCCTTCCGGTTGGGATCGTGATACTGGATCAGGTAACGCTTCGCCGTTCACGACGAAATGATACCGCTGTCCGGCTGCTATCTCCTTGCTTTCCCCATACCAGTAACCATAGGCCTGCGGTGACAGGACGATATCTTTATTAGGCTGATAGGTTCGGCATATTACGCTTTTTGCTTTGGGAGCCCATACTGTAATTTGGACTTTATTTTTCGTAAGCGTAACGCCTAGTGGTGTTATTCTCCCTGTATTCATGAGCAATTTAATGTATGCTATTTTTAAGAGCGTATCATGTTTATATTTCGGTCGACATTAAAACAATAATGGAACGTGCAGGCACGGTAATGTTATTATCAGCGGCATATGTGTTATGGGCGCCGATAGTCTCTATATTGGTGTCTAAAACCATTATCCATTCTTTGCAGTATTTAGCATTTGGTAATTTATAGCTGATGTCTTCCCAATAAGCGTTGAACATGATATAGAAACTATTGTCTACGATTTTAGTTCCATCATCGTCTGAGGTCCGTATACCATTGCCATTTAGAAAAACGGCTAAGGATCTAGCGAAATCATTTTGCCAATGTGATTCTTGCATTTCCTGTCCTTCGGGATTAAACCAGGCTATATCTTCTAGGCCAATACCTTTTATAGGGATACCTTGAAACCATTTTCTTCGACAGAATGTGGGATGTTCTTTTCGAAATGCAATTAATTGGCGGGTAAACTGCAGCAATTTTTCATCCTGCCCGTTCCAGTCGAGCCACGATATATCATTGTCTTGGCAGTACGCGTTATTATTGCCATGTTGGGTGCGTCCAAACTCATCGCCCGCCACAATCATCGGAACACCTTGTGACAAGAACAATGTCGTCAGCAGGTTTCGTTTCTGTTTTACACGGAGCTTATTGACTTCTTCGTCTTCTGTCGGACCTTCGACGCCACAATTCCAAGAGCGGTTGTGATTGTCTCCATCCAGATTATCTTCTCCATTCGCCTCATTATGCTTCTCGTTATAGGAGACAAGATCGTGCAAAGTAAACCCATCATGTGCCGTTATGAAATTAATGCTTGCTGTCGGCCTGCGGTAATCCCCTTGATAAAGATCGGATGAACCTGTCAATCTATCTGCAAACTCCCCCAGCATGCTGTCTGCTCCGATCCAATAATCACGCATACAATCACGGTACTTCCCATTCCATTCCGCCCAGCCCGGAGGAAATTCACCTACTTGATAGCCACCTTCTCCGATATCCCATGGTTCGGCGATGAGTTTTACCTGAGAAATAACGGGATCTTGATAGATGACGTCAAAGAACGAACTTAGTTTATCTACATCATACAGCTCGCGGGCAAGAGCGGACGCAAGGTCAAATCTAAAACCGTCGATATGCATCTCTAGAATCCAATAGCGTAGACTATCCATAATCAGGCGTAGTACATTGGGTAAACGCGCATTGAGCGTATTTCCTGTGCCGGTAAAATCCATATAGTAGCGAGGATCTTCGGTGAGACGATAATATGAAGCATTGTCAATGCCTCGGAAAGAAAGAGTTGGTCCCATCTCGTTGCCTTCACCTGTATGATTATACACTACATCTAATATCACTTCTATTCCGGCGCGATGGAGCTCCTTCACCATATTTTTGAATTCGATAACTTGCTCTCCTTGACTACCGATTGATCCATAACGAATGTCCGGTGCAAAAAATCCGATCGTATTATAACCCCAATAATTTGTCAAACCCTTTTCGTGGAGATGCCGGTCAGTAATAAAATGATGTATGGGTAAGAGTTCTATCGCCGTTATCCCCAGCGATTGGAGATAAGAAATAGTTACAGGATGGGCCAATGCAGAATAAGTGCCCCTTATTTCTTCTGGAATTTCAGGATGCTGTGCAGTAAACCCCTTGACGTGTGTTTCATAAATGATACTGCGATGCATAGGGATCCGAAGCGGTGTGTCTCCTTCCCAATCAAACGTGTTATCTATCACGACCCCCTTTGGAATAAACGCTGCACTGTCTTTTTCGCTAAAGCTTACATCCGCGTCCGAATGGCCTACCTCATAACCGAATAACGCATCATCCCAGCGTAATGTGCCCGCTATCGCTTTGGCATAGGGGTCTATAAGGAGCTTGTTGGGATTAAAGCGATGCCCCTGTGCAGGTTCGTAAGGTCCGTGTACTCTATAACCATATAACTGTCCAGGACCGATATCCGGGATATAGACGTGCCATACCTGATGCGTCCGTTCTTTGATTTCGATCACCAAAGATTCTCTTTCATCCGTTGCTTGTTCAAAGAGACAAAGTTCTACAGACGCTGCATTTTCCGCATAAATAGCAAAGTTTACGCCGTTACCGTCATAGTTGGCTCCGAGGGGATAAGGTGACCCCACAAGTATTTTTACATTCATTTTTTTATATTTTTCATTTGTATAATTTCTCTTTCAATGGGGATGCTATCAAGCTTATTCACCTATCGTTCTTCATATCCGGTCATATAATTTCATGAGGTCACGTAGTTTTGTTTTGACACGGTCATGAAAAGCATCGTGCGGTGCTATCCAGTTCCAATTACCTATAGCCCTTGCCGGATTATTCATGCGATGTGTTCCGGGAAGGGATAGAAGGTCCTGCATAGGCACGATTGCCGTATCCGCTACCGAAGCATATATCATTTTCAACATCATATCAACGATATTTGTTTCGTTGGTAGTAATGGATGTATACATCGAAATCCGTTCCTTGGCCGCATCATCCAACTCTTCATTGAACCAACCCATTACGGTATTATTATCGTGTGTACCGGTATACACAAAGAAATTTCGGTCGTAATGGTGTGGAATATGAGGCGACAATGCCATGTCGTCGCCGAATGCAAATTGAATAACCTTAGTTCCTGGTAATTGAAAAGCATCTCGTAACTCGTACACCGCGTCGTCAATATCGCCCAGATCTTCCACAACGAAGGGCAGCTTACCCAATTTCGATTTTATCTTGGTGAAAAAGTCTTTTCCCGGACCCGGTTTCCACTGACCATTTTTGGCGGTTTTGCTTCCGGCAGAAACCTCCCAATATGCTGAAAACGCTCTAAAATGATCAAGCCGAATCTTATCAAAAAGCTTGCAATTATGTGATAATCGACGCATCCACCATTTGTAACCATCTTGTTTAAGTGCTTCCCAGTCGTATAAAGGCATACCCCAAAGTTGCCCATCCGCGTTGAAATAATCTGGAGGTACCCCAGCTACAGACCGAAGGCTTCCATCTGATTTCAACGAAAATAAATGAGGGTGTGCCCAAACGTCGGCGGAGTCATGGCTCACGTACATAGACACATCTCCTAAAATGCGAACGCCAAGTTCCCGACAATATCTTTTTAATTTTTTCCATTGACTGAAGAAAACATATTGCGTCCATTTTACTTCCAGAAGTTGCGTTTGATATTGGGCTTCGAAATTAGCGAGCGCTTCTGGATTACGAGACTTATACGACTCTGGCCATAGATACCAAGGAGCCTGCGAATAGGCGCTCTGCAAAACGACAAATAATGCGTAATCATCTAACCAGTAAGCTTCTTTCTCACAAAAACAAATAAAAGAAGAATCGTTAGCAAGATCTGTCCGTTCGAAGGCTGCATGTAGCAATGCTCTTTTTATGGATTCAACGCTTGCGAAATCAACGTGTACGCACTTATCAATCATTGCCTTTTCTAATTCTTCCGGTGTTAGGAAGTCGTCTTCCGCTAATGCTTCTAAGCTGATTAATAGGGGATTTCCGGCCATAGCGCTGCGGGTGCTATATGGTGAATGATTTTGTTGATTGGAAGTAGGTCCCAATGGCAATATTTGCCACCAGCGTTGTCCGCTGGATTTGAGAAATTGTACGAAGTCATATGCCGCTGGACCGAGGTCGCCGATACCTAAACGAGAAGGCAAGGAAGTAATATGCAACAACACACCGGCGCTTCTGGGATTCGGTTGTTCGCTGTAGCAAACCACGGCAAGAGGGATATCGCTAAAAACGGTAGATAACTTTAACGCCGTGCCCTCTCCCGTGATGGGACATAGTATATGGCGCCAGCGCACAGGTTGTCGGTTGGGTAACACGACCGAGGTATCTTCCCAGTCGAGATGGTTTTCGGTATCATTTCTTAGCTCGTCGATAGCAGCAAGATGGAGAGGAACGATAACAACTAGCCAGTCTTTTTGATGCTTACGGGCATAGGCCAGTATATGCTGACGGTATTTTCCTGTGACCTCTAAAGGCACATATTCTCCCTCGGTGAATAATAGTTTATATTGTTTACGAAGTGCTAGTAAAGTTTTCAGCAGCCAAAGTTTGATCTTGCCCGTATATCGTTCTTCCCAGAGCACCGGAAGAATATGATTTGTGTCCACCTCGTCGATTTCCTGCAGATAGTTGTTTCTGGTAATGTAGTCAACCTGACGTCTGTTATCGGGATCCACAAAACTTAAGTCCCAGAGCTCCGTTCCTTGATAAGTGTCTGGAACGCCCGGGCATGTGTATTTTAGTAAGACCTGAATCAACGAATTCATTATTCCAAAATCCACCATGCGTTTTAAATAGGCATGAAAGACCGAAAAGAAAGATCCTTTCTTATCTAGTAAAAATTGGACGAAATGATGTATGCTCTGTTCGTATGTCTTATTTGGTGCCGCCCAATCGGAACGTTCTTTCCCTTCCCGTAAGTACTTTGTTAGATAATTTAAAAACCGATTCTCGAAATCATCGTCGGGAGAATTCGGCATGGGATACGATCCGAACATCGTTTGATAAATAAAATAAACGTCGTTAGGGTGTGGGGGATCTGCCTTATATTGTGCCGTTACAATTTTATGCCAGACATTAACTTGTTCTTCCCATGCTTCTGGCCAGGCTGACAGCACCTGAAGACGAGCTCTTACATCTTCGCCGCGCTTAGTGTCGTGGGTAGCCGTGGCATTGAGCGAAGAGGGCCAGTTTGCTTGTCGTTTTCGCATGGCTTCATGGAAAGTCGGAATAGATATACCAAAATTTTCTGGGTGATCACCCACCTCATTATGGACAATGAATCGATTATAGGTGTACATGAGTGTATCTTCAACGCCCTTTGCCATGACAGGACCAGTGAATTGCATGCAACGATGGAAAAAAGCCATGGCTTTTTTTCGATAGGACTGATTCGGCTCATGCTGTGCCCGTTCGATACTATGTCGCAGTCTGTCAGCTTCTCGGACGCCTTTTTGCCGCATCATGTCAAAAACGTTCATTACCGTTGCATAAACGTCTGGACTAAATGGAAAGGTCTCCTCGTAAACACGATATACCGGAAAGTAGACTAGAAATTCTCGGATGGCCTCCCCGAGTTCTTCCATATCAAACATATTATCATCGCAATTCAGATCCAGAGTCACAAAAAACGCACATAAGTTTTCGACTTCACCCAGCATATGTTGTGATAGAATATATCGTTTCTTTGTTATTTGTTGCTCCATTATTGAACCACTATTTCCAACTTGTTTTTCGTATAAATTGGAAAGAAGGTTCTCGCTTTTGGAATTGGTGAGTAGGTTATTGCATAAAGCTAAAAAGTCATAGCCCGTTGTGCCCTGGACTGGCCAATCACGGGGAAGTTCCTCCTCCTTTTCTAATATTTTTTCCACGACGATATAGGTGTCCGGGCCACACAGTTTCCGTAAGTCCCTAGTGTATTTTGCGGGGTTGTGGAGGCCATCAATATGATCGATACGGAATCCCTCAACGATCTGTTTAGAGCGCAGTTCTCCAAGAAAGTGGTGCATGTCTTTGAATACGTCATCATGATGTACATTCATACAAATCAATCCATTGACGGTAAAGAAACGTCGATAATTTATGCGTTGATCTGTTTCTTTCCAATGGCAGAGCCGATAATGTTGCTTGGACAGTATCTTCCGTATTTTTTCCTTATTGTTATTAATATGGGACAAGTGCCGGTCAAAGCGCTCTCGGTGAGGCAATGAATGCATAGAAGCAAATATCTTTTCCCGATGCCGATACCATTCCTCGGAGTGGTTATAATTTGGTTTTGTATCAAGATAATGAACAATTTCATTGAAATCAGGCTGGACTAATAATAATAAATCACCCAGTATATCACCGTAGGCGGCCGGATTGACAGGAAGCCGATGATTGAAATAAGTAATATATAACGCGTGATTTTCAAAAGCAACTGCAATTTCGCCTGATAGGATGGCCTCGTTAATTTCCTTGTCAAGAACGGGAACCATGAGCTTACCTTTTTTGAATAACGCGCTGCTGTACGTTGTATCGAAGTAGCTGCTGTAGTGAGAGATTTCGCCATATTCCAGCGTATGCATTAGCCAACTATTTTCATGATGGTAGGCCATGTGGTTCGGAACGATATCCTGTAACCATTTTATGTTAAGTTGAGTAAGACGTGTTTTAAGTTTTTCTAACTGGTCTAATGTGCCTAATTCGGGATTAATGGAGTTAACGTCGGTGCTGTCATAGCCGTGTAGACTGCCAGAGACAGCGTGTAGAATAGGGGACGCATAAATGGTGTCAATGCCAAGACTACTCAGATAGTCTATAACCCGCTCCAAATGCTGAAAATTGAAATTCTCATTAAATTGGATACGGTACGTGCCGCTCGATATGTTCATTGCCGTTTCGCTAAAAATAAGTTATCTAGAGATGGGGGAGATATTATTCATTTCCCCCACATGAATTAACGTCTAGTGGTCGAATTAGTTCTCTTTTTTTTGCTTCTGATAGAATTTTCTAAAAAAGTAAGCTTTCTGTCATAAAAAGCAACAAAAAAGAAAATTTTCAAAACGAGATTCCACTAAGCGTGTTCTATATATACCTATGACAAACTTTAAAGCATCGATAATTGAACAGATGAAATTGAAACTAAAATAATTTTACAATGAAAATAGGAATAACTTTTTCTGCTTTTGATCTATTACACGCAGGACATATTAAAATGCTTGAAGACGCTAAGGAACAGTGCGACTTCCTTATCTGCGGGGTGCAGACCGACCCTACTTTGGACCGCCCGGAGAAAAATAAGCCCACGCAAACGGTGTTTGAACGCTATATGCAGTTAAGGGGCTGTAAACATGTCGACAAAGTTATCCCATATGCGACAGAGCAAGACTTGGAAGATATACTCCGTTCCTATAAAATTCATGTAAGAATTCTAGGAGATGAGTATAAGGACAAAAATTTTACTGGACGGAAGTACTGTGAAGAAAAAGGTATTGAGCTTTATTTCAATCGTAGGGAGAACCGATTTTCCAGTTCATCATTACGTAAAATTATCGCAGAAAAACAGCACGAGGGACCGGTTTCCATCGTACATCTAAAAGAGAATGTAACGTTACCATTACAACGGCTGAATGCTTAGCGGATTTTGCAAAAGAATAACAAGACTTAATAGAAAAAAATGAAAGTAGGAATTATTTTTGGTGAATTTGATCTGTTACATCTAGGCCATCTCGTTATGTTGGAAGAGGCCAAGCGATACTGTGACCATTTAATTATCGGATTAAAAACGGATACCGCAGAAAGGGATCAAAGTAGGCTGCATCCAGCACAAACCATTGTTGAGCGCTTCATAAAACTGGAAGGTTGTCGATACGTAGACGAAATTATTCCCTACGGATCGGACGAAGAGCTGTTGGATATGTTACAGTCCTTACCCATCGATATTCGGTTTGTAGAAGGAAGCATTTCTCATTTTCCTGGAAAAGATTATTGTTTAAAGGAAGGAATCGAGATTCATTACACAAAGCACAAACACCGTTTTACAAGTGATAGGTTGCGAAAGGTAGTGACAGAGAAGGAATTGACGAAAGCGCAGCTAGTTAAAACGATTAACTAGCATTCAGCATAGTTCAGAAATATCCGATTCCGATGATGACGAAATACTGAGGAAAAAAGCATACGAATGGAAAAATAAGGATACGATTATACATTTGACATGAAAAGGATAACAGTAGGAATTGTTAGCAATAATAAGCGATTGCGCATCGCCTATAGATTATTGCTCGAAGAGGAGGGTGATGGCGAGATGGAAGTTTTATGGGACTCCCTATTAGGGGAAGACTTGGGGCTCTGCCAAACGCGTTACGAACAGCCAGATGTCCTTCTTATAGATTATGAGGGGTGGTGCAATCAAGCGTCCTTTAGTTTAGAAGACCTGAAAAACCTTTTCCCAGAAAGTGCCTTCCTACTTATTTGCGACGATTGCGAAAAAAATCTAAGTAAGGAGGAGCGAGGTGTTAAATTACGGCAATTTTTGATTTCTAAGTATTGCTCCGTGCAAACATTATTATCTTCTATTTCACAAGTCGTTCTGTCGGCTATGCTGTCTAAAAGAAAGCCAAGTAGAGGATTTGCCTAAAAGCCACTAAGTAATTGAAAATTTCTTTTTTATACATGTAAATAGACTACCATTATGATTATAACAGCAAAAACACTGACGATTATCAAGCATAGGTTAACATTTTTTCTTTTCTTATCTTTCTTGTTCTCGGCATGTGTCGATTTATCAAAACCCCGAGATGAAGACGGAGCAGCTACAGACACTCCTGCTGAGCGTCAGGGACACTCGGGAAATTCCGCAGCGCAGGACGATGAATCGACAACAGATGTGTCTGTTAATCCTTCCGAGTTCGAAGGCACTTATGAAGCTACACTTCCTTGTGGAGATTGTGATGGGGTACACACGATAATCGTTATTAACAACAATCATACATTCCGAATCAGCAGTGAATACTTAGGGAAAAACAAGAAAATAGAAGACAATGGTCCATTTAAATTAATTGAAAATGCGTCCATTATTCATCTTAAAGGTACGGACACGGATTTGAAGTTAAAAATAGGGGAGGATAAACTTTTTCAATTAGATAAAGATGATCAAGTGATTGAAGACGAGCATGCAAAAGACTTTACTTTTGAAAAAAAGGATACGTGACCAGGTTTCCCGTTTAGGAGCTTGCCAAATTTGCTTAATCCTTACAATTTTCCGATATATATATCACCGTATAGTCTGCTGCCTCATCAGTCTCCTGTATGCCAGTCGTGGCGTTTATCGTCAATGGCTTTTGAGTTAGTTGGTTGGAAACCAGTTTAAAAGCCACTCTCATCGAATCCCTCGTGCCTTCCTGCATGTAATTCCACATGGCCGTAATCTCATTGTCAGAAATAGTTCCCAGTAAGATCCCTTTACGACTGTCTTTTTCTTTTGGTATCCAGTTCATCTCGCCTTCCACCTTATCACCATTTATAGTAAACGTAACATTTGTCGTATCTTGTTGGTCAGTACCTTCTGTTCGGATAAAACAATAAGATTTGTTCTGTTGCGGTCTACTTGCCACCGTACGGATGGTATCTTCATCAATCCTTTTTATATCTTCGTCGTTTCGACTGCCATCGCCTACGCACGAGCCTAGCGCGATAGCACATAGTAAGAAATAGTTTTTCATTCTTTATTTAAAATCATGTTCAATGTCCTCTACAATAGTAGTGCCGAAATGCTTGGTGTCATAGCGCGATAGGAGAACGAAAAGATACCTGTTCTATGCGCTAAATACGCTTCTTTAATGTTCAATACAACTATTCGTTTTTTCATCCGTTCACTTGATGAAGTTTATAGTCGACATCTATTGATCTGTCGATTGTTGATTTAAGGAGAATATTGGATTAAATATTTGCTAGTAACGAAGGAACAATGGATGGGAAAAAAATCTTTATTTGTGATGATGATGCGGGAATTATAGATGTATTAAAATTGATACTCGAGTCTACTGACGCGGAAATAATAGCTGAATCCCGTAGCGCCCGCGCATTTGAAAGGTTGATAAAAGAGAAACCGGATGTTTTGATTGTTGACCTGTGGATGCCCGAAGTGAGTGGAGAACAGCTGATACATAAAGTGCGTAGTCACGTTGAACTGCAAGAAACATATATTATATGCATATCTGCTAGTTATGAGGGTGAGAAAATAGCCACGGACGCTGGAGCTGACGTATTTCTTGCAAAACCATTTGATATGAACGCGATCTTGTCACTGGTATAGTACGGATAGCATGAGCTAAATAATGGATTGACGTGGAATGAATGTCAGTTCGATGTAATAATCTTTTTTATAATTTTTTGTTAAAAAATTTATTGTACATTTACATCAATTAATTATTTTTTTTATTTATTTAATCGCCATGAAAGAAGGCATAGTAAAATTTTTTAACGAAACTAAGGGTTTCGGATTTATCACTCCAAGTGAAGGAGGTCGCGAGATCTTCGTTCATTCGTCGGGACTTACAGAAGATATCCGCGAGAGTGATCATGTATCGTTCGAGGTACAAGACGGGCAGAAAGGCCCAAGTGCAGTAAATGTGAAGTTAATCTAAGTTATTCTTGCATATATTGTAAAAGCCGTTCTCATTGAGACGGCTTTTTTTATAAGCGTTCCAATTTGTGGATTTTTCGAACCTGATCCCGTGACTCTAGGAAGCCGAAGCTTTACAATTTTAACGATATAATATGCTGAATACCAATTATTATTCTTATCTTTAAAAAAAGGTCTGCAATTTTACTTAACCCACGCAGCAGATTGAATAAAATAAAACATACTGTTTTATCCTGAAATTTTCGGTTGCTTACCGGTAATCCTTTCTCTTTAAAGCACGTAAAAACACAATCCTCTTACCAACAAGACAAGTACACGACATCGAAGGATACGATAGTCAATGTGTTCAGCAAAAAGAAGAAATAATCAGTTGACCGGAATTGCCGTTCAGCATTTTTAATATCGTTACAATACCATGAAATCAACAATTAAATTTAACAATGTAAATACATTATTTTCAAAGTCATTAAAAACAAGAATAAACAATTATTTTAATACCAGTGGAAAACCGCGGACGGGCGATTGGAGAATCATCCTCAAAGCGGTTATTCTTTTGGCTTCGCTAGCCTCTCTCTATATATTATTGGTGTTCATGCAGCTACCTGTAGCGATTGGTGTCCTCCTGTGTATAGTCTTGGGAGTCAATTTTGCGGCGATAGGATTTAACATCATGCACGATGCGGGACATAATTCGTTTTCCCGTAATACAAGGGTCAATACATTTCTTTCCTATAGCTTGAACTTGGTGGGGGGTAATATTTATTTCTGGAAACTGAAGCATAATATCGCACATCATACCTACACCAATATCGAGGGTGAGGACCACGATATTGAGATTAAGTTTATGCGCGTACACCACGACCAAAACTTGAGGAAACATCATAAGTATCAACGTTTCTATTTTATGTTCCTCTACGGAGCGTCTTATTTAGCATGGATCTTTTTTCAGGACTATGAAAAGTATTTCCGCCAGCGACTTGGTAGAAAATCCGATAGATTTCCTTTTCCGCTAAGAGAGAAATTTATCTTTTGGATAAGTAAGATAGGTCACCTCGGTATATTTGTCGTTGTACCGGTCATTTTAGTGGGGTGGCTGCCTACCTTGGTAGGGTTGATGATTGCAGGGATGGTATGTGGGATCTGTTTGGCGACGGTATTCCAGCTTGCTCACGTCGTTTCTGAAACGGAATTTAAAACTATAGAGGCCGATAAAGTGGAAGAAGAATGGATGATCCATCAACTTCAATCGACAGCGAATTTTGCCACGAAGAACAAAGTGTTGACCTGGTTGCTCGGTGGATTGAATTTTCAGATCGAGCACCATTTATTTCCGAGGGTAAGTCATGTACACTATCCCGAAATTAACAAAATTGTACAACAAACATGTCATGAATTCCAAATAAAGTATTTCGAATTCAAATCGTTCGGACAAGCGTTCAAATCACATGTATCAGTCCTAAAATATATGTCGAACTAGCCGAGCATTATTTTGAACTTTTGCGTGGGAACCTTGTTTTAAATCCATGGAAGGAGATAGATCATTTCAACGAATCCAACAAGTGGAAGACGAGAACCGAGCACTTCGGAATAGAGTAGCGGAATTGACGGATTTTATCGAGAATGCGGCCATACCACTACATTGGGTCAATGCCGAAGGAATTATTATTTGGGCAAATCAAGGTGAATTTGATGCTTTAGGGTACACTCCGC
Organism: Sphingobacterium gobiense; assembly: GCF_002980575.1. Classification (GTDB taxonomy): domain Bacteria; phylum Bacteroidota; class Bacteroidia; order Sphingobacteriales; family Sphingobacteriaceae; genus Sphingobacterium; species Sphingobacterium gobiense. The sequence continues at coordinate 1,840,371 of NZ_PVBS01000001.1, read as the reverse complement.
AGGAATATATAGGTGCTTCTATTCGCGACTTCCATGCGGATACGAAGACGATAGAAGATATTCTAGCACGGCTAACTAATAATGAAACCTTATATAATTATCCGGCTACTCTTAGATGTAAGGATGGAACGATTAAGCATGTGCTTATTAGCTCTAATGTCCTGATAAAAGAAGGAAAGTTCATCCATACCAGATGTTTCACAAAAGATGTTACCGAAATTATCCAACAGGAAAAGAAACGGAACGATTTGTTGTCGCTTTTAGAAAGAAGTGAAGAGCGATTAAGGTTGGCGATAAACGCAACAAAACTTGGTATATGGGACTGGAGATTCGATGAAGAATATATCCACCTTTCCGAGGAAGCTAGAAAGATCTTAGAAATTAAGGAAGAGTGCTTTCAAATAGAAGATATTTTAGAGCGTTGTTGTCCCCAAGACATCAAGCATATTGGACAGCTTACACAGCAGTGTTACAAAAACGCGCGTGGTCACAGCTTCGAGTTTACTGGGTCCATCCGCAACGTAGAAGGTAATCAGTTTAAATGTATAAAACTCCAGGTAGCGATTTATCTCAATGAAGATAACATACCCGATCGAGCAGTCGGCACAATCCTAGACATTACCGATGCGAAAGCGGAGGAAAAGAAAGGAGCAGAATTAGCAGCAATCGTCAGGACCTCTTATGATGCGATCGTCAGTAAGTCGTTGGACGGTGAGGTGATGACCTGGAATGCTGCAGCAGAACGGATGTTTGGTTACAGTGCAGCAGAAATGATCGGACATTCGATATTGAAAATAATTCCCCAAGATAGAACGGATGAGGAAAACTATATCTTGAGCAGATTACGAAAGGGTGAAACCGTAGAACATTTTGAAACGAAACGCCGCATGAGCAACGGTAATCTTTTAGATGTATCGTTAACCATCTCCCCGATCAAAAACAACAGAGGAGAAATCATAGGTATATCGAAAATTATCCGAGATATAACTGACAAAAAGCAGGAAGAGCGTCGTAAAAACGATTTTATATCTATGGTTAGCCACGAGCTTAAGACGCCGTTAACCTCCATTCTTTTATATGCCCAGGTGCTAAATAAAAAATCTGTAAAGAATCAACACATCGTGGCGCCGGAAATGGTGAAAAAAATTGAGATACAAGCAAAGAAGATGATCACTATGATAGGCGACTTTTTGAGTTTAACACGATTGGAAGAAGGAAAGATCCATCTCCGCTTTGATACATTTCAACTTTTTACGTTGATAAACGAGATTGTGGAGGACGCTGCTTTGCTCAACGTAAGCCGCCGGATAAAAGTTGTAGGCGATAACCCTGTAAAAATATACGCGGATCGAGACAAAATCGGACAGGTATTGACCAATTTGGTCAGCAACGCGTTAAAGTACTCACCTGCTGGGGGCGAAGTAACGATAGGCTGTGAACGAAAAAACGGGAAATTAAAGATTTTTGTTAGCGATCAGGGAATCGGTATAAGTAAGGCCGAGCAAAGAAATTTATTCCAACGCTTTTATAGGGCTAATGATGAAGCTTGTAATAATATTTCCGGATTCGGAATCGGACTCTTTCTCGTATCAGAAATACTTCAACATCATGGATCGGATATTCACGTCGAAAGTGAAAAAGGAAGAGGATCCCTATTTTTCTTTTTTATAGATGAATTCCGGAGGATGTCGTTCCTTCCCGAGTAGTCTGCGCTTCCCTTTGATCCATAAGGCAGAAATGAAGTTTATTTAGGGCCACTGAAATCTTTCTTGCGATTCTTGCATTTTTCAGACGCGATAAAGGTTATTATATCGTAAATTTATGCTATGAAGAAAGCGGAAAGAAATAAGGGGTTTGTCTTTAAGCAATACCAGGAGCCCTTCCAGACGCCTTTTGATAAGCTGTTTGAAATTTTCAAGGAACTCATCATCCATACTTCTGGTGATTTTGATGAAGCCATCGATTGGTTGCGGGAACTGGACAAAGAGTTCAAACTGACGACGCCCGAATATACCGTAGACGATTTTATAGAAGATCTGAAAAATAAGGGATACATTGTAGAACGTTTAGGTTTTGGTGGTGGAGATGGGGTGGACATCACCTCGAAGATGGAAAAAGCCCTCCGACAAAATGCCTTGGATCAGATTTTTGGTAAGATGCGCAAGGGCAAATCCGGAAATCACAAAACCAATTATCAAGGGCGTAGCGACGAGAATACTGGGGATTTTAGAGACTACCAGTATGGGGATAGTCTGGAGAAAATATCGGTGACAGAGAGCTTAAAAAATGCGCAGATCAATCACGGAATAGGAGATTTTAGTTTGTCGGAAAATGATCTGGTTGTCGAGGACACGCAATTTAAATCGCAGATGAGTACGGTGCTGATGATTGATATCAGCCACAGCATGATTCTGTATGGGGAAGACCGAATTACACCAGCGAAGAAAGTGGCCATGGCCTTATCGGAGCTCATCCTCACACGCTATCCTAAAGATTCGTTGGATATCATCGTCTTTGGCAATGATGCTTGGCCTATAGCCATCAGAGACCTCCCATACCTACAAGTCGGGCCGTTCCACACCAATACCGTTGCCGGCGTACAGCTAGCCATGGACATACTCAGGCGAAAACGCCATGCGAATAAGCAAATATTCATGATTACTGATGGGAAGCCGAGCTGTTTGAATATGCCGGATGGTACATACTATAAAAACCCAATGGGTTTGGATCCTTTTATCACCAGCAAATGCTACAGTGTAGCGGCACAAGCACGAAAATTGGGCATAACGATCACAACATTTATGATTACTGCTGACCCCTATCTGCAGGAGTTTGTCGATGAATTTACGGCATCAAATCAGGGTAAAGCCTACTACACAGGACTGGGAGACCTAGGCGAAATGATTTTTGAAGATTACGAAGAAAACCGTAAAAAGAGAATCCGCTAAACATTGATTTAGGAACAACAGCATAACGATTTTACACGCATTCATTTGCGTCTTTAATTAAGAATAAGATTATATGGACTATACGAAGATAAAGACATTTGGTGAACTAAAAAATGCAGGATACACACCCAAAACGATAAAGGAAGAGCTGCGTCATAATCTGATAACAAAAATACAGAAGGGTCAAACCGTTTTTGAAGGGGTACATGGTTATGAGGAAACGGTTATTCCAGAATTGGAAAGAGCTATTCTCTCTAAACATAATATCAATCTACTCGGACTTCGTGGTCAAGCAAAGACCCGATTGGCAAGGTTGATGGTTAATCTGTTAGATGAATACGTACCTATGGTCGAAGGTTCTGAAATCAATGACGATCCATTTAGTCCCATCTCCCGATATGCCGTAGAATTGCTGCGTGAGAAAGCGGACGAAACACCTATTAGTTGGCTTCATAGAAGCGAGCGTTTTGCGGAGAAACTGGCGACGCCAGATGTGACCGTAGCGGATTTGATCGGTGATGTAGACCCAATAAAAGCAGCAAATTTAAGGCTAAGCTATGCCGACGATCGCGTGATCCATTTTGGGATGATTCCACGGGCGAATCGTTCTATATTCGTCATTAACGAATTGCCAGACCTGCAGGCTAGAATTCAGGTGGCGCTCTTCAATATTTTGCAGGAAGGAGATATACAGATCCGGGGATTCAAGTTACGCCTACCGTTGGATGTCCAATTTGTATTTACCGCCAATCCCGAAGACTACACCAATAGAGGAAGCATCGTGACGCCGTTGAAAGACCGTATAGGGTCACAGATTTTGACACACTACCCAACGTCCGTGGCTGTTGCCAAGACAATTACAGCACAAGAAGTCGGCTTAGAAACTGGACAGAAGGAACAAATCTATGTCCCTGAGCTGGCGCGCGAAATACTGGAGCAAATCAGCTTTGAAGCTCGGGAAAGTGAGTACATCGACGTGAAAAGCGGTGTCAGCGCGCGGATGAGCATTACCGCATTCCAAAACCTGCTGAGTACAGCGGAACTGCGCATGCTGAGAAACGGCGAAACTTCGACTGCGGTACGGCTAAGTGATTTTATGGGTATTGTGCCTGCTATAACCGGAAAGGTAGAATTGCTTTACGAGGGCGAGCAGGAGGGGGCCGCTGCAGTTGCTATACAGTTGATCGAAAATGCGGTGAAGACTATATTCCCCACCTTATTCCCCAAAATAGAAAAATTAGAAAAGGAAAACGAACAATATCCGTACGATGATATTATGCGTTGGTTCTTGAGTTCAGACGGTATTGAGTTGCTGGACGAACTGACCAGTATGGATTATCAGCGGACGCTGGAACAAATAGAGCCTATCGGCGCGCTAATACAGCAGTATCAACCAGAGACAAAGCAGGAAGATATTTATTTTCTTAGCGAATTTGTGCTTTGGGGGTTGACCTTACACAACAAACTGAGTAAATACAGGGTAGATAAAGGGTTACAGTTTCAAGATAATTTTCAGGGCTACCTAAGAAATAATCTTTAGAACAGTACTATCACATATTAATATTATTTGTTTCCCCTTCGGAGGATAGGGGAAACAATACGGTTTTTACGAAACAAAAGCTTCCCGGTGTCGTTATACCATAAATGACGGACTAATATTCCACATCAATTCATTATGGGAGCAACAGAAATAAAAACCTATTTTACACCAGACGATATAGCAGCAGCATCGAATCAGCGGATTCAAGAAATAAGCCAAGACTTTATACAGAAAATCAATGCCGTGGATTACCCGTGTGTCGGAGCAAAATCGGCGATTCATACCAATCAATATCGGGTTGGAATATACGAAAAAATGGGTGCTGAAGAGAGTACGAGAGCTTTAAATAACGACTTAAAGACATATATAGAAGAAACAGTTGCCGCCGATAGTCAGTATATGTCCATGATTGCGGTATTCACAGACCAAATACAGTCCGAGCTCGATTTCGAAGAAAAACTTTGGTTGCAATTACAAAAACTGCACGACAGCGAAAAGGACGAACACCCATGGGATCCAACCGTGGGCAGTAATCCTGATGAGCGTGATTTCAGCTTTAGTTTTCATGGCAAGGCTTTTTTCGTGGTAGGTATACACCCGCATGCAAGTAGAAAATCGAGAAGATTCAGGTATCCCGCGATGGCATTTAATCTTCATAGTCAGTTTGAACGGTTACGCGATCTCGACCTATACGAGAAAATGAAAAGTACTATTCGGGACAGGGAAATAAACTATGACGGCGATATTAACCCCATGCTCAGCGATCACGGCGAAGGGCTTGAAGCGCCCCAATATAGTGGACGCAAAGTAGATAAAAGTTGGAAATGTCCATTTCATGCTAAATAAGTTAATTGTATTATATTTACAAATCAATCATATACCATATGGTTAACACAATAGAAAAACAAACGGGTACAGCCTTTCAGCTTAAAAAAGGTGATACACTAAAAGTGATTGACCCTCAGGGTGAACAAGTAAGTGATATGGTTCTGTTTAACGCTGATGATAAACGTGAGCGAATTTCGTCAGGAAAAACACTAGATTTTGAGAATACGATTTTAATCTCCAAAGGCCATCATTTATGGAGTAATAGAAGTCATAAGATGATGGAGATATTGGAGGATACCAATGGGCGTAATGATTTTCTTTTAGCGCCTTGCAGCCCGGAAACATTTCAAATCCTCTACAATAATCCTGAATACCATCCGAGCTGTTTTGAAAACCTTTATACCAATCTTTCAGCGTTTGGAATAGAACCGGATGACATCCCAACTGCTTTCAATATTTTTATGAATGTGCAATTTAGTGCAGACGGAGAACTTTCGGTCGATCCGCCTAAAAGTAAAGCGGGAGATTATGTCGTTTTTGAGGCTAAAATGGATTTGATTGTCGGTCTTACTGCATGCTCGGCCGAACAATCAAATAATTACGTTTTTAAGCCTATTCAATATGAGATTATAAGCAGCCGACATTAACGTTCTAACCAGTAGGGCAGGACGCTATGTTCCAGCTATCGTGTTTTCGTCTAATCCCAAAAATTTGTCAAGCGACCCAGGTTCTGCACGGAAACCCACGCCGAAACGATTGAGCGCATTGATAAGGGCTATAAGCATCGTAAGTTTGGTAAGTTCGGCGTCATCGAATTGCAATTTTACGGACTGATAAATTTCATTTTTTGTTTTTTCCGGGCTCAACTGCGTTAAAGCCTCTGTCCATAGCAAGGCCGCTTTTTCTCGTGCCGAAAATAGCGACGATTCTTGCCAACTCGATAAATGAAGTAATCGCAGAGGACGCTCCCCGTCCTGAATAGCTTGTTTAGCATGGATATCTATGCAAAACAAGCAGCCGTTGATTTGCGATGCTCGCAACCTTACAAGATGGACCAGCAGGTTTTCTAACCCGGAGTTACCTGCTAATGTGTCCAGTTCCAGGAGTTTATTATACCCTTCGGGAAAATGTTTACTGTATTTTAATCGCTGTGCCATATTTAATTATTTAACGTATGGCAAAAATACGGTGTGTCCTGCAAGAAAAAATTGAACGGGTTCAAGAAATGCGCTTACGTCTCAATTTACTGATATATTCTGGTGAAAGTCCCAAGTAATTTGCAATAAGATATTGAGGGATACTATTTACAAAGTCTGGAAATGCGTCTCTGAATTTGAAGTAGATTTCTTCTTTGGAATAACTTAGGATATACTTCATTCTTGTTTGATAACTACCATAAGCAATCTGATACACCGTTCTGAAATAAGATTCTAGTTTCGGAAAAGCCTTAAAGAGCTCATCACGCTTCGTTGAGGAAATACTCAATATCGCTGTCTTTTTTACAGCTTGTATAAAAAATTCGGTAGGCTTTTTCGTTTGAAGGGCTAAGTAGTCAGCCAGCCACCAGCCCTGTAAGGCAAATTGAACGGTGTGCTTCACTCCTTCCATATCGATAAAGTACATTTGCAGACACCCAGATAATACAAAATGATCGTGAAGAACAGTGTCCCCTGGATGCATTAAAAGCTCTTTTTTATCGACGTCTCTGCGCGTAAAATATGAAATGATTTCTTCGAACTCCTGACCTTCCATAGAGACGAATTCGTTGATATGTTGAAATAAGATTTTACTCATTTTTTTAATGCTGCTAAGTCGTTGGATCATCAATCTAGCTACGCTATGTCTAGTCGTTAGGCAATGTATATTGGAGATTTACTCCCTAATCATTTCTATATGAGGTATTCCGTCTTCATCGTAAGGTTCTCCGATTTCTGCAAAACCTAATCCGTTATAGAATTTAATCAAATATACTTGCGCTCCAATACGTATCGTTGAACTGCCAAAAAGTTCTTTGCAAGACGCTATTGATTTTTCCATAAGCTGCCATCCTAATTTTAAACCTCTGAACTTAGGTCCGACAACGACTCGCCCTATAGAAACCTCGTCATAAGATATCCCAGCTGGAAGGAGCCTTGTATATCCTGCCAGATTATCATCTACAAAACACATAAGATGATAACTAACTAGATCTTTATCGTCGGTGTCCTGATAAACACAACGCTGTTCTACAACAAACACCTCATTTCGAAGTTTCAATATATGATAAAGTTCAGTGGTATCTAGTTCTTTAAATGCTTTAATAAAATATTTAATTCTCATTATGGTGTATATAAATTAACGTCTATTATAGTATATTAGCGTACATTAACGGATAAACAAAAGAACGAACCGAAGATATGCATTATACTCCAAATCCAGATAGGTACCAACAGATGGTATATAACAAATGCGGTAACAGTGGCCTGAAATTACCAGCAATATCGTTGGGATTATGGCATAATTTCGGCGACGACAAACCACATCATATTAAACAACAGATATGTCGGACAGCATTTGATCATGGTATTACCCACTTTGACCTTGCCAATAATTATGGTCCGCCCCCCGGAACGGCAGAATTGGCTTTTGGCAGGATATTAAAGGAAGATTTTGCCGGTTTGCGAGATGAACTTATCATTTCTTCAAAGGCAGGTTATGATATGTGGCCAGGCCCGTATGGAGAGTGGGGTAGCAAAAAATATCTTATAGCAAGTTGCGATCAAAGCCTTAAACGTATGGGGCTCGAATATGTTGATATATTCTATTCCCACCGTTTTGACCCCAATACGCCGTTAGAAGAAACGATGCAGGCCTTAGACCAGATTGTTCGATCTGGTAAAGCACTGTATGTGGGACTTTCTTCTTATAATAGTAAACGGACAAAAGAAGCTGTGGCGATCTTGAATGATCTCGGAACACCATGCCTGATACATCAACCAAGCTATTCGATGCTTAATCGTTGGGTTGAAGAAGATGGCTTGATCGATACACTTGATGAACTTGGTGTGGGGTCTATCGTCTTTTCTCCGCTTGCCCAAGGAATGCTCACTACAAAATATCTTGCCGATATCCCCGAAGGTAGCCGGGCCGATCAACGGAAGTCATTAAACCCAAATTTTCTTAGTAATGAGAATCTTGAAAAGATAAAAGCACTGAACGTTATTGCCGAAGGTCGTGAACAAACCCTTGCGCAAATGGCCATCGCTTGGGTTCTAAAAAAAGGGCGAATTACATCTGCCCTTATCGGGGCAAGTAGGCCACAGCAGGTTACGGACTGCGTCGGTGCTATAAAGAATTTTGACTTCACAGCAACGGAGCTTTCCGAAATCGACCGGTATGCAACAGACAGTGACATAAATATCTGGGCAAGATCGGCAGAACTAGATTGATTCGTTTCCGACTATTGTTTTAGTTTTAGCTTTAACTGGTGCGTACCGGCCACGAGATGCATTGCTTTCCCGTCGCCTTCTACATTGTCAGGAGGATAAAACGTAGCCGTAGAATTCGTTGGAATCTGCACATCATAAATAATTGTATTTTTTTTCTTTTGCCAGCTTGACACAATTTCGCCGTACGGTGATCGATGCCTGACTTCTGATTGGTTCAGGCCCGTTGGAAAAATCGGTCGAAGTAAAATGTTTTTAAACCCGGGCTGATTTGGATCGGGTATGATACCGCCAATAGATTTAAAGAACCAACCTCCGATTTCCCCAAACATCATATGATTATCGGAGATATCTCTTTCCGCTTTCAAATCCCAATTTTCGAGCAATGTAGTTGCTCCGTTTACAGCCCACCATCCCCATGATGGATACGTATCCTGAACGGCCACCTTATAGGCGGTCTCCCCATATCCATTATTGGTAAGCGCATTCAATAGCGCTTTCGCACCTAGTACGCCCACGTCAAGATGAAAATTAGTTTCCGCTACTTTATTATTCAGGTTCGCAGCTACCTTAGCTTTTATATCCTCTGGAACGATACCCCAATGTAACGGGACGCTCAATTCGGTCTGCGTTCCATCCGCATATATTCCGGATTCGCGATTTAAGAATTTATCGTTAATGGATTGTTTGATTTTTTTGCGTAGTGCATCATATTTTTTATAGTCTACTTCTTTACCAAACAATTTAGCTGCGGAAGCCAAAATATTTGCATCGACATAAAAGTAAACAGATGAAGTAAGTTCGAGGTTCGAGCGCGATTTTACCGGCACCCAATCGCCGCGGCCAAAACTAGTCAGCCCATTCGGACTGATGCGATCAACATAATCGACGTAGCGTTTTATATTCTCATAACAATCTGCTAAAAGCCTGCTATCGCCATAGAACAAATATATCTGCCAAGGGATAATTGCAATCGTACTCGTCCAGTCTAATCCATTTGCTGTACCATATCCCCATCCACCCGTCGGAATAATATCTGGCAACACGCCATTGGGCTGTTGTTCATCGCGGTGATCTGCCAACCACTTTTCATAAACAGTGACACCGTCGAAATTATATAACGCCGTCTCGATAGCTAGGTGCCCGTCACCTGTCCAACCATTTTTTTCGCGTTGTGGACAATCCGTCGGATAACCCATCAGGTTAGACAGATAAGCGTTGTTTGTTATTTTCCATAAGTCGTTTATCAATTTTGAGGAAGTCTTCACCTTGCCCATTGGGACAACATCACTATGTAGGAAATAAGCTGTTAAGTTCGATTCACCTAGTACTATGGGATCGCTGCTGGTAACCTCTACATAACGAAACCCCTTATAGTTGAATTTAGGCATAAATTCATCTTCCTTTTTACCACTAAGTGTAATAATATCCGTTTGGAAGGGATCGTTCTCTTTATCTCCTCGGTAATACACATCGATATTAGACATATCCAAACGGCCATTTTCATCGAGACGTTCGCCATGCGCTATGCGTAGTATGGTACCTTCGGTTCCTTTAACTTTAATGCGTGTAACGCCAGCCATATTCTGTCCCATGTCGAAAACATAGGTCTTCTCATCAAATTTCTTAACAGCTATCGGATTGTACGTTTTCGTTAACCGTATAGGAGCAATCAATTGTGACACGATATGATTGGAAGGAGCACTTCGATATCGAACGCTATTCCATTTAGCATCATCAAAATGAGGCGTGTCCCAGCCAGGCTGTTCCAAACGGGCATCATAATGTTCACCGGTATAAATGTTGTTGGATACAATCGGTCCGGACGAAGTTTTCCAGTTAAGTCCTGACACAATAGTTTCTTCAGTTCCATCGGTATAGACTATGCGAAGATCTAAACAAAATGTTGGTCTTGCTCTCCACGGTGCATTGTGAAAATCCCAGACAGCAATCGGTTGGTGGTTGTACCAGCCATTGCCCAGAATCACACCAATCGCATTTGCTCCAGATTGAAGAAGGGAGGTCACATCATGTGCTACGTAAAGCGTGCGTCGGTCAAACCGTGTGTACATTGGGTCTAGTCGATGGTTACTCACGCGTTCACCATTCAGGGATAGTTCATACAGGCCCGCTACTGCTATATATGCCCGAGCAGATTTGACGGTCTTTTTTATATCAAATTGCTTTCTGAAATACGGTGCTTCTTTATGGTGGATGTCTCGATGATCGCTAATCCAAGCTCCCCTCCAATTGTTACTTCCCATCATGCCGGTTTCAAAAGCTGCCACCGCCGACGAAGTTGGTTTTCCATCTTTATCCCAAGCTACTACCTTCCAAAAGTAACGCGTCTGCGGATCCAGCTTTTGCCCTGCATAGGTAACGAGTATGTCTGTTTTAGACTGCTTCCCACTGTCCCAGACCCGGCCCTGATTCTGAACTATTTCCATGGAGTCTGTATCTACAAGCACTTGGTATGCCGTCTGAACCGCCCCCTGTCTATCATCCTTTAACATCCACATTAGCCTGGGGTTCTGTATATCTATTCCTATCGGATTGATTAGATGCTCGCATTTTAGTTGGATTGGTTCGCTATTTGCTGGAGCGCTCTTTCCATAGCGGTTGCCACATAATACTAAACAGACTGCCAAGAATAAGATTTTTTTCATTATAGAATACGATGAGGTGTTTATATATAAAAGTACATTATCTAGCGATGAAACCTCCACTTAGTTCAGATTTTCATTTGTAGGCTTTTTAATGCCTATCAATGTCTTCGAAGCAAATACGAGCACTTGTATAATTACGGCGATGACGATCAGAATCGCTAATTCCAAGTAGGAAATCATGTTTGAGAAACGAGTCATATCGAGTACCTCATCTAGTAGATTTTTTCCTTCTTCTACCTGTATCGAAGATAAAGTTTGCAATGTGTCTCCGGCGTTCCGCGCAGCTGAAAGCGCTGCCGTATGATCGCCGTTTTTGTTGTTTACGGATATGGTCTGACACAGCTGTTTGAAAGTTTCAAAATTAGCTCTTTCCATTTCTGTGAGTATCGTCTTTCCGTACAATGCAGTTAACGTGGCGACTTCGGCTAGATGGCTGTTTATCCGTGCGGTAACTTCAGTTTCCTCCTTTTCCAAGATGGCGATGATACCATCCATCTGCTTTGACAATCGGAGGATATATTGTGCTACTACCAATCGATCTTCATAAATGGAGGTGACTGCGGTACTTATCCGTGTCGCGATTCGTTGTTCACGCATATTGGTTAGCATTACCAAGCCAATCACGGTGAACAACAGTATCGCTGCTGTCATTTTTTGTTTAATCGCAAATGTCCACATAATTTTCAATTTAACCCAGCAATGCGATGCTTTAGGTTTATAACTGAAGCAAGTTAAGTAATTATTTCAACAAATTACCACGCCAAACAACGTGTTGGGTGAGCGATATTTCAGCAACTATTTTAACCTCAGATAAATGTGTTTCACGTGCTTATGCCCGCCCGAATCTCTTTCATCAATTTCGAACTTATTGATGTACTTGATCAGATCATACAGCTTATTGAATCCATAGTTCCGAGGATCGAAATCAGGCTTCTTTTTAGAAATGAAGTTTCCTAAAGAAGCTAGGAATGTCCATCCTGTTTCATCCGCCAGATCGTCAACACTATTTACAATGAGATTTATGGTCTGCTTATCTACTTTATCGATAGCTTTCTGAGTAGGTTTCGGCTTTTCTTTCGTTATTGATTTCACTAGTACCTTTGTGCTTTCTTCCTTTTCAACCGGCTGCAATATCTCAATATAAATAAACTTGTTGCATGCCGCAATAAATGGCTGCGGTGTTTTCTTTTCTCCGATACCAATGACTACCATCCCCGCTTCGCGTAGTCTTGTTGCTAACCGCGTAAAATCGCTGTCGCTGGACACGATACAGAAACCGGTAACTTTGTCTGAATACAGAATATCCATTGCATCGATAATCAATGCGCTGTCTGATGAGTTTTTACCGGTAGTATAACTATATTGTTGAACTGGCGTAATCGCATTCTCCAGCAAAACATGTTTCCAGCCAGAAAGGTGGGGCTTTGTCCAGTCTCCATATATTCGCTTTACAGTAGGTGTTCCGCTTTTGGATACCTCTTCCAACATTTCTTTCACATTAGCGTAAGGTACATTATCCGCGTCAATTAAAACTGCGAGTTTATGATCTTGCATCAGTCTGACTTTTGGTATACCGTAAATATAAGTTTTATGTTTCACAAACAACAAACTTCAAGTATTGATTTTCTATCGTTTAAGCAAACCGGCCACTATTTTTTTCTTCTGAAGTGTAGTTGCGTCAATCTTGTTATATGTGATATTCAATTTTATTGTATCTTTAAATGTTAAAAGCTGTAGAAGCCAACACGATCACAAGCATCAATGGCTTACATTAGGTCCGTAGTACCGTATGAACAAAATAAACCCAATATGAGAAGAAGAACATTTTTAAACGCGCTCCATGTAGGCATTGCCTCAGCCGCCCTTTTTAATGGCAAAAGCCATGCAACGTATTTAACATCACTCCTAGACAGGACAGCCGATGACAAAGAGCTGGCCTACCACCGGATACAGGAAATCAAGTTTTCAACCGTCCAGCTAAACTATCCGCGTCTAGTAGGGAAAAATGCCCGTCTCGATCTACATGGTAACGGGCCAAACGTAGAAATAGTTTGTTTGATGACTGATAAGGGAGCCATAGGTTGGGCTTCTCTACGCGGGTCGAAGCGTGATGCTGAAAATGTTATGGGGGAACTCGTGGGCCAAAAGGTGTCGGAACTGTTTGCTGTTAAGGTTGGTACATTGCAGGATCGGCATATACCGTTTGATATGGCTCTGCATGACCTAGCAGGCGTGATTCTACAAAAGCCAGTCTACGCTTTACTAGGGAACGACAAACCATTTATCACAGACTACTACAGTGGTATGATTTATTTCGATGATCTAGAGCCCGCCAGCAAGCCAGCAGGGATCGATCGTATATTGGAGGAGTGTCGTTACGACTATAATTTAGGGTACAGGCAGTTTAAGCTAAAAATAGGTCGTGGGCATAAATGGATGCCTTATAAAGAAGGATTGCAGCGCGATATTGAAGTCACCAAAGCGGTGGAACAGGCTTTTCCTGATTGTGAGATTCTAGTGGACGGTAATAACGGGTTTACGTCCGATCAGTTTATTGATTATCTGAAAGGTATTACCGGTGTTAAGTTGTTTTGGATAGAAGAACCTTTTCATGAAACCGTTGCCGACTATCAAAAGTTGCGCAATTTTATAAAACGTGAAGGTATCCAAACCTTATTGGCTGATGGCGAGGCCGATCCCGATCAGCTCTTTTTAAGAGAACTTATTCAACAGGATCTATTAGATGTACATCTAACAGATATAGAAGGCCTTGGTTTTACCAATTGGCGAAGATTGATGCCAGAACTCCAAGCATTGGGTGCACAAGCTTCGCCACATGCTTGGGGCTCACTCCTCAAGACCAATTATACTGCGCATTTGGCTGGAGGATTAGGTAATACTATTACTATCGAAGGCGTTACCAGTTCGTCAGATGAAGTCGATCTTTCCGGTTACACCATCAAAGACGGTAAGTTAATTCCCCCGTCGACGCCAGGTTTTGGTATGTCATTGTTAAAGAAAATATAAAAGTTTATTCAGTTGGTTGCAAAGGCAGTTGGGACTTCGTAAAAAACATAAGCATATGAGTAGTCAAGTCGTTTGTTTTGGAGAAATTCTGTTTGATATTATCGATGATAGCTCGAAGCCTGGTGGCGCCCCTTTCAATGTTGCCTACCATTTAAAGCAGGCCGGGACAGCGAGTTTTTTGATCAGTTGCGTGGGCAATGACCCATATGGAAAAGAATTGTTGGATATTGTAAAGAGATGGGGATTGGACACAACTGGTATCGCGATAAGCGATTCCCATAAAACCGGTGAGGCGATTGTAGAAAAGGGAGAAAATGGACTGCCAGAATATGATCTCGTATATCCCGCTGCGTGGGATTATATCCCTTGGAAAGAGGTATATACATCCGTTATTGCCAATAGTAACGCTTTTGTTTTTGGATCGCTGTCTTCAAGGAATACCCGATCGTATGACACGCTCAAAGCGTGCTTGGAGTATTCATCATTGAATGTTTTTGATATTAATATCAGACCTCCTTATTTTGATCAACTCGTATTGGAAGAACTACTCCAAAAAACGCATATCTTAAAACTGAATGATACCGAACTTGCTTTGCTAAGTCAATGGTATGATTATAAAGAGGAGGAGGAAAAGATACAGGTGGAAACCATCAGGCAGCGGTTTAATATTGACGAAGTGATTGTAACAAAAGGTGAGGAAGGCGCCAGCTATTATAGTGATGAAAATGAATTACATAGACCGGCAATGGAAATACAGGTCGCGAATACAGTGGGTAGCGGCGATGCTTTTCTTGCCGGTTTTTTAAGTAAGCGGCTAGACAAATCCTCGACGATAGAAGAGTGCTTGCTGGAGGGAATCAAGAAGGGCGCGTATGTAGCATCCCAATATGAGGCGTGCCCCCCATATGAGGCATATCTCGAAATGTTTCGAAACTGAAGCGGCGTTTTGCATACTGTAGAGTGGTTAAAGTAGCGTCGTCAAGAAACCGGCTAACCGCGCTCTTAATCTTTTGAAAGCTTTTCCCAAATGAGCTTCTACCGTTTTTTCGGAAATACCTAACTCATCCGCTATCTTTTTTTGAGAATAACCGTCCTGACGACTTAATCTAAAAACCAATTGACATTTCTCGGGTAGCATTTGAATATGTTTTTCTAATTCGTTTTGAAGTTCTTCAAAGGCCAGTTTCTGCTGCGTAGAGTCGTCAACCAGCCCGGTACCCAATAAGCTATCTACATATCGCTTTTCATTATACTGTCTGTCCATTGATTTGATCACCCGATATTTTACGGACACAGCTAGATAACTCGCTAAATCGGACCGAAGTACCATATCAGATCGCTTATTCCATAACGAGGTAAAAATATCCTGGACAATTTCTTCTGCTTCCTCCAAATTCCCTATGCGATTGGCAGCTATCGTAAATAGTTTTTTCCAAAAGCGATTATAAATTTCTGTAAATGCACTTTCATCGTCTTGATGAAGATGTAAATACAACTCGTTATCCGTTAAATCCCTATAAATAATCATAACTAAAAGCGATTTATTTTGGTTGGCCGCACTGCGACGTGTCAAATATAGAGATTTTATTCTATTAGTTGTACAACACCCTTATACCAGTAGCATCGGTAAAGAGTACAAAAAAAAAATAAAAATAATGTAAGGGATTTGTTCTAGAACAAGGACATATATTAAAGCTCCAGTTATGAATGATATAAACAAATACCGTGAATTGGCGTCGAAATGGCTAAATGGAAGTATTACCGAAGTCGAAAAAGAAGAGTTTCTTGCTTGGTATAAAGCACATGTAGATGAGGAGGTAGAGATCCCTGCTTATTTTGCAAAAGACGAGATGGAGCTAAAGCAACGGATTTTGTCCAACGTGAAATCGGCTATACGACAGCCAGATAGACCACAAGCCAGTAAAGTACGCTCACTAACAACGAAAACGCGTGCGGTAGCCGCATCCATCATTGCGTTAGCTGTATTAGGTTTGGGATACTATTATTTCACCGGTCGGGGAGAAGAGGTCATGCATATAGGCCTGGAGGATGTGAATCCCGGAAAGAACAAAGCACTTCTATCATTAGACGACGGTTCAGTCATTGACTTACAGGAAGATGGACAAGGGTTAATCGTAGGCGAGCAACTGCACTATATGGACGGTAGCGTACTTGAATCCGCTTTATTTAAAAAGATAGATAGCGAAAGCAGTCTAGTGACTTTGTCCACTCCTAGAGGAGGAGAATACCAGCTGAAACTACCCGATGGTACACAAGTTTGGCTGAATGCGTCATCATCCATTCGTTTTCCAAGAAAGTTTAGTGAAAATAGGAGAGAGGTAGAGCTATTGGCAGGAGAAGCCTTCTTCGATGTAGCTACAAATTCGATGGGTGGTAAGAAAATTCCATTTTTTGTAAAGAATAATGAACAATTGGTAGAGGTATTGGGAACGCAGTTCAACATTAACGCGTATGACAAAAAGCTAGGAATTGTTACTACCGTTACCGAAGGATCTGTCGCCGTCAAATCTAACAATAAGCCTAACAACCACGAACGCATCGTCCTTGCCATTGGCATGCAAACAATTGTCAATGAAAAAGGAATTACAAAATATCAGGTCGATCCAGAGCAATTTGTAGCATGGAAAGATGGCTATTTTTATTTTAATGATGCAAATATCTATACGGTTCTCCAAGCGTTCGAGCGGTGGTACGATATTGATGTAAATTATGAAAAAGTGCGTTCAGATGATCTGTTTTACGGTAAGCTGCCGAAAAACGTGACATTAGACAAAGCGCTACATATTCTAAAAACAGCTGGCGTACATTTCGAATTAAAGAATGGACGGCAATTAACCATAAAAAAAAATAAATAAAGCGATGATAAGTAGATGGGCAGCGTCAGGGGTTCCATAACCTCGGTGATAAGTAGACTTCGAATAAAAAACCGGAAATGTTGCGAGCATTCCCGGCTATTGATCGGGTCCATGAATAACAAGTAATCTGGAATTAACACTGTATTATAAACCCAAATCATACAAAAGTATGCAATTAAAGCTATTAATGTATCCTTTACCGGCGTATACCCAAAAAATCATTATGCGTGTGAAGTTAACTATCATTATCATGACCGTCTTTTGCCTTCAGCTTTCGGCTAATGTATTTGGCCAGAAGATTTCGCTGAATGAACGAGATGTCTCTTTATGGGAAGTGCTTAAAAAGATAGAAAAACAATCTGGCGTCACTTTCTTTTACAATAAAAGAGATATTCAGCAGGATCTCGTTACTATTGTTTTACGAGAAGAACCTTTAAACCGGGTGTTGGCATTGCTTTTTAAAAATCTACCTTATGGCTATGACATACAGGGTCAAGTAGTCGTCGTAAACCAAAAGGAGCAGTTCCCAAGCAAAGAAGCCCCGAGTGCGAACAGAAATGCTGTTAACGCCGCGAATGTAAGATCGCTGCAGCGGGCCATAAGCGGAACCGTACGAGATTCGCTTGGAGCACCGCTGTCGGGAGTATCCGTATTGATCAAAGGCACATCGCTTGGAACGCATACAAATGCCGACGGACAATATCGAATTACAGCGCCTGATGGACAGTCTGTTATAATTTTTTCAATGATCGGTTATGTTCCTAGAGAACAGACGATAGGCGAAAAGACAATAGTGGATGCTGTGCTGACGACCTACATGGACGATCTGGATGAAGTTGTAGTGGTAGGATATGGCACTCAAAAGAAAAGCGATGTAATCAGTTCTGTTGTTTCTGTAAATACAGCCGATGTGAATAGAGTGCCATCTAACGATTTAGGTGAGATGTTAAGAGGGAAAGCTGCCGGTGTATACGTTACAGTAAACGATGCCGCGCCAGGAAGTTCATCCAATATTCTCATTCGTGGAAGCCGTTCATTAACGGCAGGAAATGCACCCATTGTCATCGCGGACGGCGTACCAGTAGGAGGAATCAATGATGTCAATCCGAACGACATAGCGTCCATCGAGATTCTGAAAGACGCGGCTGCACAGGCTATTTACGGCGCTAGAGCATCAAATGGCGTTATCCTGATTACGACCAAGCGCGCTAAAGAAGACCGGACGATTGTCGATTTCAATACCTTTTATGGCGGACAGACAGTGAAACGCAATTTCGATGTGTACAGTGCAGAGGAGTTCGCGCAATTAAAACGGGAGGCCTATCGGGCCGATAATAACAACCAATACCTTCCCGATGAAGCTATCTTTACAGATATCGAGCGCGAAATACTGGCTACGGGCGAATTTATCGATTGGGAAAAAGAATTGCTACGCATTGCAAGCACACAGAATCATAACCTAAGCGTTTCAACCGGAACAGCAAAAACGCGCATATATTCGGGCTTTAATTATTCTAAGAGACAAGGGGTAATTCCCGGTACTGATTTTCAACGTGGAACGATTCGGATCAACGTTGACCAAACGATTACAGACTGGTTAAAACTGGGTGCTAATACATCTTGGCAGCTTTCCAAGAACAACAATCCCGGTACGGGCGAGACCCTGTTGCGCACTGTCACCACTTCCCCCTTGGGCAAAATTTATAACGACGACGGAACCTATCGGATTTATCCTTCAGGCGTACAAGAAAGCGTCAATCCATTACTGGATTTAGCGGAAGTTTCAAACACGCGGAATGATCGCAACGACATCATGAATATTTTCGCCGACTTTACACCATTCCAAGGTCTCCATTACCGTGTGAACGCAAGCAGGCGCTCTTGGAACCGAAAGACCTCACATTATGCAACCGCCGAATCGTTACAAGGATTCCGTAGGGGAGGATTAGGTAACGGAGCCATGCAATTTGAAGACGAAGTAGAGTGGCAGCTAGAAAATATTTTAAACTATAACACCAACTTTGATAAGCACAATCTTGCAGGTACCTTGGTACATAGTATAAGCCAGCGGAGTTATAGTAACTTTCGAAATAATGCCAGCAATATTCCAAATGATCTTTTGGGGATTTGGGGATTACCGAGTGCCGAAAGCAACATACCGGCAGTTGGCGCCAATAAAAGAGGATTGGTTTCGTTTGTTGGCCGTGTTCAGTACGACTATGATGGGAAATACTATCTAACCGCGTCTGCCCGTGCAGACGGTTCCACCGTGTTCGGCGCAAATAATAAGTGGGCCTATTTTCCCGCAGTAGCCTTGGGATGGAATATACACCGGGAAGCGTTTATGGCTGAATCCGTTGTAAACAACCTGAAGCTAAGAGCAAGCTATGGTAGTGTAGGAAACGAAGCTATTAACCCGTATCGTAGTCTCAGCACAGCCGTGCAGCGGGATTATCTTTTTAACAACGTGAAACGAATAGGTTATGTTCCAGGAGACTTTCTGCCCAACCCCAATTTGAGATGGGAGACCTCCACCACGCTAAACACCGCACTTGATTTCGGTTTTTGGAATAACCGTTTGACGGGTACATTTGAATTCTACAACACCCGGACTACGGATCTTTTAGCCGAATTGTCGTTACAGGCGGATATCGGATATTCTAGAATGCTCCGGAATATCGGAGAAGTGGAGAACCAAGGATTCGAACTAAATGTGAACGGCTTGGTTATGGACAAAAAAGACTGGCAAGTAAACCTAGGATTTTCGCTATCCAGAAACCGGAATAAAATTATCAGCTTGTATGGCGATTTAGATGAGTACGGAAATGAAGTGGATGATATCGCGAACCAATGGTTTATTGGGCATTCAAAAGATGTATACTATCAATTCCGTCCGGCAGGTATATGGCAACAAGGAGAGGATATCGTCAATAGCCACATGCCAACTGCACAACCCGGTGATGTCAAGTTACTAGATTATAATGGTGACGGTAGGCTCACCGATGCCGACCGCGTCATTGTACCTCGCGATCCAAAATGGTTTGGATCATTCAATCTCGCGGTGAATTACAAAAGTATAGATTTCGCAGCCGATTTTATAACGGTACAAGGCGTGATGCGCAACAATGCCTTTTTATACGATTATGCCTCAGGAGGCTCGTTACGTGGCGTTTTTAACGGCGTCAAAGTAGATTATTGGACGCCGGAGAATCCAGAGGGGAACTGGCCGCGGCCATTGGAGTCCAACGATCGTCCTTATATATGGACACTTGGACTGCAGGATGCATCTTATGTACGTTTACACACGCTAACGCTAGGATATACATTATCGTCTCGGCTTGCTTCAAAGCTGAAAATCGGTAGCCTACGGGTTTATTCGACAGCCCACAACCTGGCCACGTGGACAAAATACAAGTCGTACAGCCCGGAAAAGAACCCTAACGAGTACCCTGAAGCAATTTCAATTGTAGGCGGAATCCAAGTAGGTTTCTAAAAAGCGTATGGATTAAATTATAGATAAAGAACAATGATGAATAACGATATATATATGAAAAGGATATTTCTGCAGTTACTATTCGGCGTAACATTGCTATCTCTCCTGTCATGCGAAAAATTTCTGGCAGAGGAACCTGTTACCGAAGTCTCCATTGATTTTATATACACAACTCCAGAAGGATTGGAAAGCGGTGTGAATGCGTTGTATAACCTTATGCGGAATTATAACATACCCGAAGGTGAGGGAGATGCGCTGCGTTCTAGCCTCTTCTTTTTGGTAGGAACCGATTTAGGGCTCAACCGCACCTGGCACACACCTTACGGGCCCAATCACACGCCAGTAGCTTTTCCTGCCCGCAAATGGACAAGAGGTTACCAGATCATCGATCGGGCTAACGCGATTATAACGAATGCACCCAAGGTAGATATGCTCGACACAAGACGCAATCAGATTATTGCGCAAGCAAGGATGGTACGTGGTGAACTATACCTAGATCTCATTCGCATGTACGACAATATTCTCTTGGACACTATAGCGACCACGCCTGAAAATGCTTTTGATCCGAAAGAGTATACGCCTGCAGATCCCGAGGAAGTTTTTAAACTTATCGATGCAGACCTCGATTTCGCTGTACAGCACCTAGCTTGGAACGTTGACTACGGCAGGTATGGTAGAGGAGTGGCGCATCATATCCGAGGCAAAAGTGCTTTATGGCAACAAAAATGGGAGGAAGCATCTACACATTTTGATGCAGTAATCCTAGATCCGACCCATGATTTACTACCACGTGAACAACTTGCGCAAGTCTTTGGGCAGAATTTGAACCATAAAGAAGCTTTGTTAGTATACGTCAGGGATGAGATTACCGGTGGTAATGACAATTTAGCGGGCGGCGGGCCAACCTGGATCAGCAGTGTGTTTAATTCGAGAGTGTACGAACTGTCAGGAGGAGAAATGATCCGGTCGACCGAATACGGTGGTGAGTCGCTAGGTTGGTCTTTTCCAAACGATTATCTCCGGTCACTCTACGACGAAGAAAACGATTTACGATTTCGCACCTACTATTATCCATTGCAGCTCATTGTCAATAATCCCGAGTCGCCAAATTTCGGACAACCATTGGCTCCAGAACGTTACGATGATGACTATAGGCGATATCATTGGAGTCTAAAAAAGTATCACGACGAAGAAAAGCGCGTTGGTACACTCAACAGCTACAAAGATCATCTCTTTTATCGGTATGCCGAAACCTTGCTTTTAGGTGCCGAGGCAGCGTGGCGGACAGGTAATACAACTAAAGCTCTAGGGTATATAAATCAGGTAAGAAACAGGGCAGGTCTCCATGGCTTCGCTTCTTTCGACCTAGAGAGCTATTTGGAAGAATCTGCCCGCGAACTAGCCTTAGAGAACGAAAGATGGTTTTTGTTAAAGCGACTTGGCATTTTGGTAGAACGCGTTAACCTGTACTATGAAATGGGATCGAACTCTGGCAACAAAGCCATCTATCCAATGGCGCCACATATGGTGAGATTACCTATTCCACAGTCTCAAATTGACCTAATGGGTACATTTCCACAAAACGACGGTTATTAATAAGAATGATAATAAAGATAAAGAAATAGACGATGAAACTTATAATCAAACAATACCTATGTTGTACACTATTGCTCCTGATTGGAATGAGCAATATTTCTTGTAGTAGCAAGGAAGATCTAACTCCTGATCGCGAGGAGCCAATAGAACAACCCGAACCCGAAACGAGAGTTCTGAAGGAAAAAGCATCGTTTGGTATCGGTGCGGCGATAAAAACGTCTTTGATGGGCGAAAGCGGTTATATGCAGACCGTGACGACGCATTTTAGCCAAATTACGGCCGAATGGGAAATGAAAATGGACGCCATATGGACGTCGTCAACCCATTACCAATGGGCTGGAGCAGACAAATTAGTCGATTTTGCAATTGATAATGATTTAGATGTGCATGGTCATACACTCGTATGGTATAAGTCCTTTCCCAGTTGGTTTAAAAATGCAGGATATGACTCCACTGCTTTTGAAGACCATGTGAAGACCTATATTAAGACCGTTGTAGAACGATATAAAGGTAAAGTAATCAGTTGGGATGTTGCGAACGAAATTTTTAATGATAATGGTTCGTTGCGCATAACAGACTGCCCTGTGCATGCTACATTCAAGGACCCGATAGCGTTTTATGGTAGGTGTTTCCAATATGCACACGAAGCTGACCCGGACGCTAAGTTGTTCTATAATGATTATAGTGTTGTGATTGCCCCCGGAAAGCGGAACGCTATTAAAAATATGGTGCAGCGATTTAAAAGTGAAGGTATTCCCATACATGGTATTGGCGATCAGTTTCACTATCGCATTAATAACGACAAAAGCACGTTGCGCAATGGTCTGAATGATATGGCGAGTACCGGATTGTTGGTTCATATTTCCGAGCTCGATATCGTGATGAATGTGAATAAATCCGATAATTATGTCTTCACGGAAGCAGAGGCAAAAAAGCAATCCGACATGTACAAACATATCGCAGAAAGTTATTCTGCCTTGCCGGCTCAGCAGAGGTTTGCTATCTCGTTGTGGGGCGTAACCGATAAACATACTTGGCTTACGGGGTCATGGCACCCTAAAGAATATCCCCTTCTTTTTGATCAAAGCTACCAGCATAAAGAAGCGTACAAGGGATTTTTGTCCGGACTGAACTAGAAATATGAATAACAAAGCGTGTATGCACGCGTTTAAAATACAAAACATATGCAACTTATTCGATTGAAAATAAGATATATCCTCGGCTGTTTGACTGTACTGTTTTTAGCGGGATGTGGAGAAGAGGAAACGTTCCCCGTAACCTTATTCGAACCTGGCAAAGTAGCAGCTGAAGCCAGCAGTGTCGATATCAAATTTGGAGATTACATTACATACACTGATTTATCCACCAAAGTACAAAACCGCAATTGGGTTTTTCCAGGCGGAACGCCCGGCACCTCAACAGATTCGGTTGTCACTGTCCAGTATCCTTTAGGAGGCTCTTTTAAAGCGATTCTCAATGTTGTTTTTATTGACAACCAACGCGGGCAGCATGCTTTCGACATCGAAGTTGAGCCAGATCCCGATAATCAAATTCCAGACTACGACTATGGTACGACATACGGTATCTATACAGAACATCCCGATATCACGTCTCGGATCCCACTCGTCAGACCGGTAAATATGAACCATTTTCCGGGAATAAGGGTTTCCGACGCATTTGAAGGTGTCGAAGCCTATAAATTTGAAGCAACAGGGGAATCTGATTGGGCAATGGGAGCTTTAGAAGATGGCCGAGGCCAGTATATCGATATTTCTGCATTCGAAAATGGTTATTATCATATTGGCCTAAAATCGACATCGTTAGCACCGATATTAATTCGTATCCGCAGTTCTGGAGGTGGAAATGCGATATTTGAGTTCACGGCTGCGGGCGAAGAATATGGATTTAAGCGGGATGGGAACTGGCACCTTGTATCCATTCCGGTGGGTCATATTAAACAAAAAGACCCAAATATTAATCTTGCTCAAATAACCGAATTTATCTTATTCAGAAGCGGCTCTGGCGATGTTCGGACGTTTGATAATTATACATTCTTTGTAGACCATGTATTTGTTTCAGAAAAAATGGAGGAGAAATCATAAAGGGAATCACTTTTTTGAGATTCCTATTTATGGAGCTAAATAATTGTATATATTTGAACCGAACGGTTGCAAAATACTAAAATTGATTCTATCGGAACCCTAGTTATGATGGCTTTTTGACTTAGATGCTAGCGACCATACTCCATATGTCGAATATGGTTAGCACAGACGTTTATCAGCACAGAAAAAGTTAAAATATGAATATAAAAACAATAGTAAGACAAAATCCCGAAAATCTCCCCACGCCCGTCGGAAAATACGCTCATGTAACAATAATCCCCAAAAACTCAGATTTATATACTTTTTCGGGGCAAATCGGCGTTGACGATAGTGGAAATATTCCGCTAAACCTGAATGACCAAGTACGATATACGTTTAAAAATATTAGACAGCTTTTAACCTCTCAGAATTTGACGTCTGAAAACATCATAAAAGTCAATATTTGGGCTACGGAAGAGATTGATTGGAACTTTTTATATGCTGAGTGGGATAAGTTGTTTGGAGAAAGCTATCCTTCAATGACTATCGGATATATAAACGCACTGGGACTACCGGACATAAAAATTGAAATTGAAATTTGGGCTGCTAAACAGTAGTCCAAATTTGCAATTTTGAACTTCGTCGTCGGTTGTCCTGACCGCGGGAAGAATTGAGGATATTTTCGTTTACATCTCCTATCGAATGTGCGGATACTCCCGTATCCAGTCAAACTTGACCAGGTCTTGTTAAGTTGAAGTAATAATTTCCAGTAATAAACAAAAAAGAAAATGATAAAAAACGATTTTTATATAGTTAGCGGTGGACCCGGGGTAGGGAAGACCACCCTTATAAATGAGCTTGGACGAATAGGCTTTGTTACGGTTGAAGAAGAAGCCAGAAGAATTATCAAGGACCAGTTGTCTATCGGTGGCGACGGTGTGCCCTGGAAAAACAAAGCCTTATATGCGCAATTGATGTTCGATGCGTCTGTAAAGACGTATGAAGAAATCAAAAGTGTGGATTCCCAGGAGCCCGTATATTTCGACCGGGGCATTTTAGATGCGGTTTGTTATATGCATATGGAAAATATTCCTGTATCCAAGGAAACTGTGGAGATGGTTCATAAATGCGCGTATAACAGGAATGTCTTTATTCTTCCTCCCTGGAGAGAGATTTACGAAACCGATAGTGAACGGAAGCAATCTTGGAAAGAGGCTTTATCCACCTTTGATAAGATGAAAGAAACTTATTTAGAATACGGTTATCATGTCATTGAAGTGCCGAAAGTTTCGGTTTTAGAAAGACAGCGGTTTATTGTCGAGAAAACAAAGATCAAATCACCGAGAGCTTAGTGTATTCAACACAGTCCATGAGTAATGACAACTTACATGACGTACTCGCTTGCAAACTTTTGAAACTCATCTACCAAAACTTTTTCTATCCATTCTATCTCCTCCATAAACAGTGACTGTTTCCTTTTTCCGAAATATAAAGTATTTTCAATAGGCCTGTCGCCGTCCCAAATTCAGAAAAGATCTGGTAATTCCGCTAAAGAGAAACTTGCCCAAACGAGGTAAACGTGTTATATTTGACTATTGAGTCGCATAATATGCATCCACTATTTAATTACATTAACAATTATATTTCAACGGCAATTTCTCACGACGATTTTGAATTTGTGTTAAGCCATTTCATTCCGAAGAAGATAAGGAAAAAGCAATATCTGCTACAGGAAGGGGAATTATGCAAGCATATGGCCTTTATTGCAAAGGGAGCTATGCGTAAGTATTTCCTAGATGCAAAGGGTGTTGAACACGTCGTCGATTTATATGTAGAGAATTGGTGGGCAGGTGACCGCGAAAGCTTTGTTATGTATACGCCCAGTACATATAATATAGATGCCTGGGAAGATTGTGAAGTATTTCTCATCTCGCGAGCAGATGTAATAAAATTATGTAGCGAATGTCCTGCGTTTAATGAGTTTGTACTGAAACTTGACGAGCGTAATAATATTGCTACCCAAAAACGAATAACCTCTGCTATTAGCCTTACTTCGCAAAAACGCTATGAAGACTTCATGGAACGCCATCCCTATTTTGTTTACCGTTTTCCTCAGCATATCATTGCTTCCTATCTTGGCGTTACAAAAGACACGCTGAGCCGTGTACGAAAAAAAGCAGTAAAAAAATAAGTTAGTCTAAGGGAATACATTACATTGTATATATTGTAGACATTAGTCGATGTTTTTTTTCGTCATTTCTCTACTTTTTTTCTTTCTATTTGAGCTACTTTTGAGTTGTAAACTTTTAAATCAAAAAAGTAATAATGGAAAAACTCAGAACTGGTCTCCAGTTTAGGCATCTAAATATTAAATAAATAACCCATTTGAAAGAGGCTATTATGAACGTACATGAATATCCAAACGGGGAAATCACTATTCTCTGGGAACCGACAAAATGCGCCCACGCGGGAGCCTGTGTAAAGACATTGCCACAAGTTTATAATCCGAAAGCACGGCCGTGGATAAAAGTCGAGAATGCGACATCACAGGAACTCATTGATCAGGTTGCCAAATGCCCATCAGGAGCTTTAAGTATCAAAAAGAAAATTGAATAATGGAAAATACACAGGTAATTTTTAAAGAAGATGGTATCTACGGTGAAGTTCAACTGTTTTCAGATGATGAAAAAGTAGGAAAGATGGATATTTCTGTTGCCGACGGAAAGCTGCGGGTATATCATACCGAAGTAAACGTGGAACACGAAGGCAAAGGTTTCGCAAAACTGTTACTTAATCAGCTGGTAAGTTATGCCCGAGAGAGTAATTTGAGAATTATACCACTTTGCCCGTATGTTTTTGCGCAGTTCAAGCGCTACCCAGAGGAATATGCAGATGTTAGGTCAACAAAAGAGACGTAAACAATACAGCGTAAATGAAATATCTACTAGAAACTCCGTTAAAGGGTACGATTGGACTCGAAAAATACGAAACAAAGATCCATTGGAGGAACGGGGTGTTCATCACAGATGAACCTGAAAAATTAGGAGGAAAAGATTTAGGGCCAGATCCTTATACATTGTTGCTGTCTTCTTTAGTGGGGTGTACATTAGCCACTCTTAGAATGTATATCGACCACAAAGAATTAGCCGTTTCGGAGATAGAAGTCCAGGCGAATATGTTCTATAAAATAGAAAATAAAGCATCAGTTGCATACATGGAGCGAAAGATCATATTTCGAGAACTACTCGATCAAGGTATAGAAGAACGATTATTGAGGGTAGCGGAAAACTGTCCTATATCGAAGTTACTAAAAGGAAATATCAACATTTCAACAGAATTAATTAAAAATGAAAGCATAGTCAAGTAAAAGCTTTCCAATTATAGGCAAATGGTAATTTAAATATTTATTATGCTTGATATAGTTATAGAAGCCCGACAGGCTGAACTTTCCCCCGGTTTTACCGTTAAACGTATACTCCCGTTTCGACTTCGCAGAATGGTTGGACCGTTTATTTTTGTCGATCATGGCGGACCATTAAATGCACCGACCGGATCCATAAATAATTTTGATGTTTTGCCCCACCCCCATATTGGTTTATCTACCGTAAGCTATTTATTTAGCGGAAACGTGACCCACAGAGATAGTTTGGGGGTAGAACAGTTGATAACACCGGGAGAGGTAAATTGGATGACAGCCGGCAAAGGTATAACACACAGTGAGCGATTTGAAGATCCGGCGATGCTTGCGGGAGGCGAACTCGAAATGCTGCAAACATGGGTGGCACTTCCCGAAAAGGACGAAGAAAGTGATCCATCCTTCGAGAATTATAAGCCAGAAGAATTGCCCGCTTTTACGGATACTGGTGTTTGGATGCGATTAATTGCGGGAGATGCTTATGGCTTGAAAAGTAATGTCAAGACACATTCGCCCCTATTCTATGTGCATGTCGTATTGCAGCAAGACGCTCGATTTGGTTTACCGAGTGGACATAGCGAAAGAGGCGCCTACATTGTCAGAGGTCGTGTTGAAGTCAATGGCGTTACCTACCACGAAGGACAGTTATTGGTGTTTACCAAAGGAGTGGATCCGCTGATTATTGCAAAAGAACAGACTACCCTAATGATGTTGGGTGGAGAACATCTCGGAGAGCGGTACATTTGGTGGAATTTTGTTTCTAGCCGAAAAGACAGGATTGAACAAGCGAAAGAAGATTGGAAACAAGGCCGAATTAACCTGCCTCCGATGGATAATAAAGAGTATGTACCCTTGCCTGATGACAAAACCAAGCCCGCCGGCGGCCCTCCGCCCAATGCTCTTTCTTGAGGCATATAAAGTACAGAAAACAATATTTATTAATCAGCATAATAATGGAAATAGGAATTGATAGTTTCGCGTCCGCCATGTACGGGAGTAAAACCCTTAGCAGTGTTGATGCGATGGAGCAGCTGCTTGACAGGATTGTGCAGGCAGATCAAGCAGGACTTGCTATCTACGGTATCGGTGAACACCATAAGAAAGAGTTTTTGGACTCCGCACCAGCGGTAATCCTGGCTGCAGCTGCGGCAAGAACGAAAAATATACGCTTGACCAGTGCTGTTTCCGTGCTTAGTACATCGGATCCAGTCAGGGTTTACCAGAGCTTTGCGACTTTAGATTTGATATCCAAGGGGCGAGCGGAGCTGGTCGTCGGACGAGGCTCCGCGACAGAAGCCTTTCCGTTGTTTGGATATAACCTGCATCACTATGACGAGTTATTCAAAGAGAAATTGGAACTCCTTTTAAAAATTCGTGAACAGGAATTTATTACGTGGTCCGGAAAGTTTCGTCCGGCATTACAAAATCAACCTATTTATCCGAGATCGAGTCAGGAGAAACTCCCAGTTTGGCTAGGGGTGGGCGGTACGCCAGCGTCTTTCGTGAGAGCCGGAACACTGGGGCTACCGTTAATGGTTGCGGTTATTGGCGGAGAAACTGCCCGCTTTCGACCACTGATTGATTTATACAGAGAGGCAGGACAGCAGGCTGGTTTCTCCCCGGAGCAGCTTTCCGTAGGACTCCATTCACCCGGCTATGTCGCTGCTACTGATGAAGAAGCCGTTGCAGACTACTATCCCGGCTATGCCGAATTGTGGACTAAGGCGGGTAGGGAACGAGGATGGCCACCGGTAACCAGAGCTAGTTTCGACGCGGCGGCGGGTCCTAAGGGAGTGTTGGTCGTTGGAGGCCCTGCGCAGGTAGCAGCAAAATTACTGCGACACAGCGAAGCATTAGGAGGTGTTGATCGCTTTACTTTCCAAATGGATAATGCAG
This sequence comes from Sphingobacterium gobiense, assembly GCF_002980575.1. Lineage (GTDB taxonomy): Bacteria > Bacteroidota > Bacteroidia > Sphingobacteriales > Sphingobacteriaceae > Sphingobacterium > Sphingobacterium gobiense. The sequence continues at coordinate 1,810,580 of NZ_PVBS01000001.1, read as the reverse complement.
GGCTGAGTCATGAACAGTTGTTGCGTTCCATAGAAATAATTGGTACAAAGGTTATTCCAAGAGTCAATAACGCAAAGGCTTACGGAGAAATAACGAAATTTTAAAGCAAAAGATTATGGAAGTATTATTAAAAGTTAGCGGCGCTAAAGGATCTGCCGTCGCGCAGGAAAATGATAGACGCGCCGGGACGATGTCCTATTCCATCGCAGGACCGAATTTGATTATCATAGACCACACCGAGGTTGAGCCGGCATATAATGGTAGAGGCATAGGTAAGCAGATGCTCTACAAAATTGTAGAAATGGCTCGGGAGAAAAGTATCAAGATCATTCCTCTGTGTCCGTTTGCGGCAAAGATGTTCGAAAAATTGGATGACATCAGGGATGTACTAAAGTAGTAACTGCCCAATATACGGGTGGTGCTATCAATACCCGAATTAGCGAGTCTATCATCCAGTTGATCTTAAGTGCGCCGCCTATTCGCAGAAATACGCTGTATGGAAAGACTAAATGGTGTTAATCAATCAAATACGGTAGCACAAAAACCATAACTACGGTCACTAGCACCGCGAACATATATGGATAGAGATATTCCCCACTCTTGGTTAGCAATTTGGAAACGAGGATTAACAACGATACTGCAACAAAGATGAACACGAAAAAAGAGAAAACTTCCCCTATACCTCCCAACACATTTGCCAATATGCTCCCCGGAAAAAAGATATGGATAAGGTGGTACAACAACATTAACGCCGAAACGACGATATTGCTCCAAATAAGGGGCATCATGATGTTCCGGTTTGAAAATCGCTTGGGCTGACCTGCTGTTATTTCGTTATCTTTCATGCTAATTACGTTTTAACGTGTAACACTTAAACCGGTATTGTTGTTTTGTTTTACAGTGTATCTAACGTTCGTTTACGCCTTGTAAATAGTCCTCAGTTATCGATTCTTTTTACGTTGGATAAAGGTGAATCCTCATTTGATAAATTTCCTTCTTTCACCACGGTAAATTGTCCGTTCGATTCCATTACTACGGCTTCAACCTCTTCTATTGAGGCTACTCCATTGCTCCTGAGAACAGATCTCACCTCTGCTTCCGTAACACGTTCCTTTTTTAATGCAGTCCGCAGAAAATCTCCCCTATAAAATATCAGCGTTGGCTCAGAACTAATTAACTTTGAAAATTTATTTGATCTTGCCGAAACGTATGCCAGAATGTACTGTAATGAAATTAGAATGCCAAGGGCAACAACTCCGTCCGCCAAGGAAACATCCTTGCTTAACAAAACTGAGGCCAGCGTAGAGCCTAAAGCTACCGTTACAATAAAATCGAACTCCTTCATTTGGGACAGTGTTCTTTTCCCAGATATCCGGAGCATGATTATTAATGCAACGTACGCGAGCAGCCCCACTAAAAAGGTTCGTAGGACACTTTCCCAGTTGCTAAAAAATATGTTTTCCATGTGTTCTCTAAAAATTATACACTAACCATGCAGCTCGAACAGCGCAACGATTAACAAAATTTTTATTACCACGCCTCGCTGCGGCTCACTAACATAACATAATGATGGTAATTTTAGTTTAAGAAAATCTGATTTGCTTTTCTTGCCACCAACGCTGAAGCTGAATTTAGTTTATGCTGTCGTTGCGATAGAAGAGGATGCTAAGTAAAGATGTTCCGTTCCGTGCAAGAACTTAATTTTTAACCAGCGATATATCATCTACGTAGCAAAATGCCCCGGCATTTCCTTCGGCCACAAATCCAATTTCAACACGTCCGTTTCTAACGGGTATCTTTTCGATTTCAACCGTAATCCATACCTCATTCGACTTAGATATTGATTTCTTCACGATATTACCGTCACTTTCGGCATACATTTCAAGCCTCGGGAATCCGTCGCTGTTTCTAATTTTTGCAGTTAAACTGTAGTATCCGTCTTCCAAGGCAACGTATGGACTGGATTCAACGGTTTGCACAATTTTGCGTTTAAAGTTGACGATATCACTAATTTGGAGGCTTTTCTCACCGATGACGGTTTGTCGATCCTGCTGTGTGTTAAAATAGTTTAGGCTGGGGGAGGTGGAGTCGCTGACTGATAGCTCCGTGCCCTCGATGATCGTAGTCGCCCATCCCAGTAGTTGTTCCTGTACGGGTTTGACCGGGCTCGGGATCCGGCGACGGTCGGCCTCGAAACTTCCATTTTTTATATAATTATTTCCTTTCCCTACCTGCCATTCGCCGGTGATCGGATTCAGATTCCAGGCGCTGAGCGAATTAAAATGCGGGGTATCGCCATCGAACGATAAAGGGCACCACTGGTTGTAACCGAGCCCATTGCCGGCAAAATTAGCCCATCGGTCACCGCAATAAATGACCGTCTCCTGTTTACTGCCTTTGACCTTGACAAAGAATCCAGTCTGCGTCACATGAGCGTAATCCGCTTCCGAGCCGCGTACGATCAACATCTCATCCGTTGGCGTATAAGGCCCCCTAATATTATCCGCCACGAGATAATAGGCATAGGAGGAATCCCAGCCGTACAGATTGGACGCAAACAGATAATATTTGCCATTATACTTAAACATACAGTTCCCTTCACGACCGGCGCCCTTATAAACTTGCGTGCAGTCGAGCAAGCCAACTTTTCCGTCTTTCACACCTATTTCCGATATGTAAATTTTATGGCGCCCTTTCCCATAAGAATAAACGAGATAAGAGATACCGGTATCTTCATCGGTAAACACCGTCTGATCTCCCGTATTGGATGTTCCGATCATACTTTCCATATTGATGCGTTGGTGCCATGTAAAGGGGCCGTTAGGGCTATCTGCAACTGTCACCAATACCTCAGCATTGTGCTGTATAAACAGCGCATATTTATTAATCTCTTTGATGTATGCTACACCCAACCGCCCCGCCCATCGAGTATGTTGGTGCTTGTCCATTTCGTCGCGCGTAAGGACATCTCCATTTGATTCCCAGTTTACTAAGTCGGTGGAGGTATAACAGGTTACGGAAACAAAATTATCGCGAGGCGGTGTAACAGATGGATCATTTCTGTATTGAGCAGATTCTTTATATTGCGCCCCATACCAGTAGTATTTCTCGATTCCGCTTTCAGGATCTTCAAACCTGAATATACCGCCACCTTGGCTGTAGATAGGCTGTCCATCTTTGGTATCCCAAAATACATCGTTTGTAATAGGCAGATATCCTTTAGAAGCAGTATCGGTTTGGCTTTTACCCATTTTGAGTATAAGCGATAATAGGACCGAGATAAATAAAGTTTTGACCAATGTACGCATGCAATTAGATTTACTGAAGGTTTACTGGTGTCTAAAATAACATATTAAATTTCAGTGGGCAACATGCGCCATCCTGTATCGTTTTTTGGGAGGATCCATCCCAGCTGCAAATAAGGTCATATTTTCAGGAAAGTGGATGATCTCTCTTTTGATATCTTTCTGTTTTAAGTTAAAAAACACAAAACCTTATTTTACCTCTATCGTTGGAAGATTGTTTATTATCTTCCAATCCCCATGATCCTGAACACAAACTATCAAAGACTGAAAGATTAAATATGGGCTTTCCAATTTTACCTGTACAGTAGCAATATTACCGGTTTGTTCGATAGAATGGTAAGTAATACTTCTGGGGCTTCCTCCAAATTTCTTCGTTCTGATTAGTTCGATATAGTCTGATTTTGAGAATACAAAAATTCCCTTCTCGTCAAAAAAACCGTCTTGGATGTTTTGGAAATCGGAATGCAAAATATTCTCCAATACTGCTATATCACGGTTATCACCGGCCTGTACAAATGCCTCGATGGCTTTCTTTATTTGTTCCATGTTATTTATTTAAAATGTTACTAAATGACGTATTTTGATTGTTAAATTGTTGCCTAGCATAGCCTTCATCAGCGGTACCATCTAATGCGTAATAAACAATATCCCTGATACCTATATAGTTTAAAATTTGTTGTAGATGCATTTCCACAAGGCTTGGAGCATCGGATTTGATACCGCCCATTGATGATAGGATGTACGCCTTTTTGTTCTGGAGTAAGCCGACGGATTTTTCTTCGTACCGAAAAGTTTTGCCGTTTCGCACCACCAGGTCAAAATATGCTTTCAGTGATGAGGGTATGCCAAAGTTATACATAGGAACCGTAATAAGAATTTCATCACATGCAAATAGTTCTGCTATTAATTCATCGGATAGTCTTAATTTCTTCGACGGATTTCGCACAGTATGAAATTCCTCAAATAATGCTTGATCGAGATGCGGAATGAAGCGCGTACCTACTTCCCGGTTTTTGACTTTCCCACTCGGGTTCCGTATTTTCCATTCCTGTACAAAAGTGTCTCCCGCTCTTCGAGAATAGGAGTTTTCTATCCGCAAGCTGCTGTCAATTCTCAATAGTGTCTTCATTTAGTTGATAATTTTTTATATAAGACACTTTCCGTCCTACATACGTGACAGCTTGGTGATATTTTTTAGTTTTTCAGGATCTACAACAGAATAAATTTCTTGGATTAAGCCGTCGTTATCTAATTGAAGGATATGACAATTATGTAACTTGTTGTTTTCCCAGAAACAGATTGCGGGCTGATGATTAAAGAATTGAAAAGTAAATTCTTTATCAAGTAAAAATTGCTGTTGTACGTAAACCAATAATGTAGCGGTAGCGGTTTTTCCCATTTCTGTCCCCTTAACTACCTGCACTTTGGTTCCACCGTCTGCATTCAGTTTGATGTCGCTGACCAGTAGATGCTCTAACTCCCGGATATTGCCCTGAGCTAATGCCGCTTGATATTTGCCTAATGTTTCTGTATGAATGCTGGAATGTTGTTTTTGCGGTAAGAATTTACCACCCTTTAATTGTTTATTCGCCCTGCTTAATAACTGTCGGGAGTTTTCTGTACTTATTTCAAGCAATTCGGCTATTTCTGCATGTGAATAATTAAATCCCTCCTTTAAGATGAATGTTGCTCTTTCTTTGGGATTCAGATGCTCGAACAATACAAGCATCGTATAACTGGCAGTTTCGTCTTTAATAAGCCTGGTGTCTGCATTTTCAAAGGAGACAGGTTCGGGCAGCCACTCACCAAAGACTTCTTTTTTACTTTGACGAGTTTTAAAATTGATAGCATGGTTAATCGTACTTTTAATCAAAAAGTTCGATTCGTGACGGATGCTCGTCTTGTCAAGTGCGATATACTTTTCCAATACATCCTGTACTAAATCTCTGGCGTCTTCATAAGAACCAACGATGTTGTAGGCATAGGTCAAGAGTTTTTTATAATTTTCCTGCATATTATTTTGAATTCGGTAATGATTACCTGCTATTAAGTTTTAGTATTAGATTCTTAGATAAAATAAACAAAAATCAACGGCATTATTGTCTTTGATTTTCCCGTCGCATCTTTTGGATTTCTATTGTTTTTATGGAAGACACATTTCGCGTTAAATATGTGACAGGCGTATTGTCTTTTTTTTCAGTCGTCAATAAAGCACAGAGGATATCGGTAATTAGGATTTTTGGCTGCTGTCGTCGGTTAGTATATAGAATAACAAAGAGGTAGACATTCTAAAATGCCTGCCTCTGCTTTCCCTTATATGAATTTTACTTCGAACCCCTAGCGGGGGCGATGTTTACTTTTTAGCGGTTATATCAAATTCCAAGTCAACCTCTTGTGAAATCATCCAGTCTTTTGGATCACCGTCCGTTCCGTAAGTAAGACCCCAATCCTGTCTATTGATGCTGAATTTTGATTGTACGTTCACTTCGTTTTCTTGGATGGATACCTTAGCCGGGAAGGCTATATTCACCGTTTTTTCCTTGATCGTTAGGTTACCACTGATAACGTGTGTCGCATCCGCTAACACACTTTTATCTTTTGCAGGATCAAAAGATCTTACAGATGTGATTTCCAATTTAGATGTAGGGTATTTTTCAACATCGAAAAAATCTTCGTTTTTCAAATGCCCATCTAAATCCGCAGCCGTCTTTCCGCCTGTCTTCGCTATATCTACAGCATTGTCATCCGTACGCAAAGAGGTCATATCGATGGTGAATTTACCGCTCGAAATTGCATCATTTTCCAGCGTAAGATTCCCTTCGCTCTCGAGTGTTCCAAATCGTGGATCGAAACCACCCTTATGGTAGGCTTTCCATTTTATGGAACTGCTCGCAGGATCAAGCTGAAGTACGGTGCCTGTTTCCGTTGCAACCTCTTGAGCAGTTGATGTCTGTACTTTGTCTGCGTTGGAATTACCTCCACAAGCCGCCAATGCCAAGGCGGCAACGACTGTTAAAGCTGATAGTTTTCTCATTTTGTATTTAACTGTTATTGATGTTTAAATAGCTGCAAAGGTAATATAAGCTCGGTTTAAAAAATGCATTAGTTACCAATTGGAAACTAGTTTCCAATTGGTAACTAATGCCCGTTTGTGTATTTTTGGCGAAATCAAATTCCAATATGAGAACGCGGAAAACAGCTACCAAATCTTTGGCATGTAAAGTTAGAATAACGGCGATTACGGACACCATGCAAGTTCTGTCCGGTAAATGGAAAATTCATATCCTCGGAGCGCTTTTGCAAGGTGGGAAAATGCGGTTTATGGATCTTTTACGAGAGATTGATGGTATCGCTGCAAAAATGCTTTCCAAAGAACTGCAAGATTTAGAAATGAACCAGCTTATAACGAGGACAGTCGTCGACACAAAGCCAATAACCGTCGAATACGAAGTCACGGAATATGGAAAAACAATGGAACCGATCATAGATGAAATCGCAAATTGGGGTGTCTTCTATAGAAATAGATTGCATGGCAAGACCGATTAAACACTATTTGATCACCGATAGATACGTCCAGCATATCAGCAAGAGCTGGAACGGAATCCGAAACCACAAGTAGTCTACACCTGGACCGTCGTACTTTCCTGTTTCATAGTTAAGATGTGTAACCGCTGCAAAGATATTGGCAGGTAGAACGGCAAGAAAGAAGAAAACGAGAAGCACGCCCGTGATATACCGTAACGGTGGTATGAATATGCAGATAGCAGCTATAATTTCTATAAATGCCGTAGCATAAATTATTTGCATGCTAAACGGTATAAAATGCGGTAACATCTTTGACATGCCCTCCGCATATATAAAATGTCCCAAAGCGGTAAACAAGAGCATAACCGATAACGCAATTTTTCCAGATAATTTATAGTCGAGCTCTGATTTCCATAGCTTGATCACCAATATGGAAATTAGCCAGACACCGATCAATACAAATAAGGGTTTCATTTTTTCTTGCAAATGTAAATCCTAATCTCGGCCCAATCAATGAACATATGTTAACTAATAATCTTTCTTATCCTACTCAGAGATTGTGGTCGTATTCCGATATAAGATGCCAGATATTTTTGAGGTATATGTTTGATGAGGTGAGGCTGTTCTGATAGAAGGTCCATATATCTTTTCTTGGCTGTATCTTCTAGCAAGGAGCGTTCCCGTTTCATCTTTTTGACGTATAGATTTTCCGCCACTTTTCTTCCAATGCGGTCACCAACTGATGTGTTGGCATATACAAATTCCAAATCTTCGTAGGAAATCCGATGCAATACGCAATCGGTAATGCATTCGATGTTATACAGTGAACCCGTCTGGGTGAGGAAGGAATCGTAAGCGCTAAAAAAAGTATTCTCAAAAGCAAAGGCAAACGTGAAATCGTAATCGACCTTCGGTATATTAAAACGAATAATACCCTTTTCTAGAAAGGATAGAAACCGCTCTTTTTTGCCTTGCTCGAGTATAACAGATTTTTTAGGAAAGGCAGCCTGTTCAAGCTTTGAAGAAAAGATATCCCAGTCAGGAGTACCTATTGTAACAAACTCACTGAAAAATTCTTTGATTTTTTCCATTGGATAAAATTTTTTGTATACAGTTCCGAACTGTACATTTAAACACTAAATCCGCTTCATCCAAAAGCCTCAGGCAAGAAGGAATTTCAGATAATGTTGCTCAGTCGTTGGACAGCAGAAGTGATCATCGTGTATTATCAACTCAAAATTAAGTAAACTACAAAGAAGTACAGTGCAAAAGCCAGAAGCGTTATACCTATCACTTTAAGATAATTCGTCGTTACGGATTTTGTTGCTCTGATGGTTTGCAGATTGAAGGCTGATGCAACTCCCCCAATGATTCCGCCTATTCCACCGCCGATAAATAGCAATAGCAGTGGTATTAGACATAGTGTATATTGATGCCAAGCCAGTTTATCTACGGTGTCGTATCGTATCCCATCGATTTCTAAAGCAGGGGCTATGTCGGTATATCTCGGTTTAGGATACGCCCTTACGATTTCGCCCGAATCGTCAGGAATCAAAAAAGGTTTGCCCTTTTCATCGGAACGGGAAATCGCTATTCCGTCTTTGAAAAGCGTGGGACGCCCTGTCCAGATAGAAGTTTCGATTTCGAAAGTTGAACTCTGGAAGTGGGGTAATGTAAACTGATGTTTCATAAATTTTTGATAAAGGATTTAGATTAGCTTTTATTCATCACCCATAAAATTCTTCTTTAGCAATTTCATAAACGAAATTAAACCGCGGTGCCTCACCGAAATACGTTACTTCCTGTTCTGCGATTTTCTGTGCACCGATGCGGCTAATGGCAATTTGTGAACGGATATTTTCTGCCCCTATATGAAACTTCACTTTGGAGACAAACTGAAAAATGTACTCCAACATCATAGTTTTTACCGATTGGTTGATTCCCTTGCCCCAATAGTCTATAGCATAGAATGTGTAGCCAATAAACAGGCTGTCTTGTTGTTTGTTGTAATCATAAAACCGCGTGCTTCCAATGATGTTTCCCGTAGCTTTGTCTACAATTTTGAATGCCCCTTTACTTTGGATTGCTCCGTCAAAGAACATGCTGAATACATCCTTCCTCCAGCGGTTTTTATTGGGATGTTGTTCCCATATTTTGGGGTCGGAAGCGGTGGTGTACAACGCTTCAAAATCTTCTTCCTGTAAAGGGTAAAGTACAATTTTTTCGTTTTCTAATATAGGTTGAATATCGAATTCCATAGTTCTATTATGTTCCAGTTTGATGCGAAGAAGAAACTCGTCTTCCTAGCTAGATAATGATGCAATACACGATACTTCGTAGCCCGTTAACTGTATAAAAGTAAAAAAAGTTAGATCAAAAGCAACAATCTCGTTGCGTTTTACTGCTATTTTGAGGTTCACGTGTTTTCCCGCATGGAGTCCAATGCGGCTAGGCGCTTTATTTGCAGAATCCATTCTTTTCTATCTTTTTCATTCAACTCATAAAGTGGTCCAATAAAATCACTCCGAACAGAAGATACTCCACAATATTCCAAAATACCTTTTTGTAACTGGACCAGTCCGCTCGACTGATAGACTTCTCCATAAGTCTTAATTGACAAATCTCCTGCCGTTGTGATTATCCTGGCTGTTCTTCCTTTCAATAAACCCTCACTAATTCCTCCTTCATTACTTTTGAAAGTGATTCCTGGAAGAAAAGCCCTATCAAAAAAACCTTTCATAATGGCAGGCATACCAAGCCACCATAATGGATGTATCCAAACCTGGTGCTCGCTCCATTGTATATCTTCCAATGATTTTTCCAGATCTGGTTCAAGCTCCATTCGTTGCCGATAACCATACTTTAAGTTTGGGTTGAAATCTAACTCTCCAATGGCAATGTATCGTACTTCTGCACCAGCAGCCAAAGCGGAGGCTATATAAGAATGTGCAATCGCACTGTTAAAACTTTCTTTATTGGGATGCCCATTGATAACAACTATTTTCTTCATTTCTCTTGCTTTAATATCTGTTTAAATATTGCCATTTGTTGATTATAAAAATTGTCTGATATTGGACATTCGAAAAAATCAAAAGCGTGTACAGCTCCTGGTATTTCCAATAAACTGACCGATACATTTGCTCCCTTTAATCTTTTAGCATACAATTTCCCCTCATCTTTGAGCGGATCAAGTTCACACACGATAATGGTCGTATTTGGCAAGTCTTTGAAATTGTCTTCTAGCAGCGGAACGGCATATTGCGGTGGCTGCGCTATTTTATCTCCTAAATAGTGCTTCCACATCCATTTTGCCGAAGTTCGGGTCTGCATAGGAGCATTCGCTAATTCATTCATAGACACAGACGTCAAAAGATGGCTCGTCGGAGGATACATTAAGTACTGGTGCTGGATATCTACTTCCATTCTATCCCTCGCCATATGCGTAATAGATGCAGCAATGGTCGCTCCGGCACTGCTTCCTCCTATAAGTATGTTGCATTTATTTCCACCTATATGATTGCCATATTCGGATAACCATCGTAGCGCATCATAACCATCTTCCATCCCCGCCGGAAATGGATTTTCGGGTGCCAATCGATAACCGACGGAAACAATCAGTATATCTACGTCTAAGGCTAATCGGAAGAATATAAAATCGTATTGCTCAGGCGTACCAAATATAAACGCCCCTCCGTGGAAATATAGTAATATAGGCAAGCCCTGTTTTCCTTTAGGCCTGTATATTCTTAACCTGATTTCTCTTGACTTATCAAAAGACGGGATATCAATATTTTCAACATCAAGCTGTTTCGGAATATCCAAGGATTTTTCATTTAAGGATAAAGCCGTTTCTTCCTCTCTGATTTTTACAGGGTTATTTGCTAACAAATTTTCGTAATCAATGGCACTGAACGGACTGCTCGAGATAGCTCTCCACAGTTCCATATCTATCTTTTCAATGATATTTTGCATAATTGCTTGTTTCACAATTTAACCACGATTTTTCCCACCGTACGTCCAGTTTCGATTTGCAGATGAGCTTTTGCCATTTCGTCAAACCCAAATACATAGGATACGTGAGGTTTTAACACTTCCTTTTCCAATAGAGATGCAATATGCCGCATATCCTGTCCGCTAAAATAAACAGACATGAAATAACAGGCATGAAGTTGTTTCTGTTGTGCTTTGAACTCATCTTCCTTCGTATGTCCAGAAGGCAGTGCAACGATGGTTCCGAAAGGTTTTAGCGCCTGTATCGATTTCTGAAAATTGGCGCCTCCAATAGCTTCCAGTACAAAGTCGACAGGTTGTACGACATCTTCAAAACGGACACTTCTGTAATCAATAAATTCGTCTGCTCCTAATCCCAATACGAAATCTCTGTTAGACGCTGAGGAAGTAGCTACGACGTATGCTCCTATATTTTTGGCTATCTGTACAGCAAAATGCCCTACGCCACCCGAAGCCGCGTGGATTAACACCTTGTCTGTAGGTCGCAGTTTGCCGTAACTATCGAACGCTTGCCATGCAGTCAATGCTGCTAATGTGCTAGCGGCAGCTTCCACATGACTGATGTTTTTGGGTTTCAGGGCGAGCTGTTCAGCGGGAGCAGCTACGTACTCGGCATAGGCCTTACCATGTCCGACGAAATTGATCATTCCAAACACTTCGTCTCCCATGTTGAATTGCGTAACTTCATCACCGATTTCCGTTACTTCGCCGGAAATATCCCATCCTAAGACTAGCGGACTGTATTTCGCCAAGTCTTCAGCCAATGGAGCCTGTCGATTGCGAACTTTGACGTCGATGGGATTAATACTAATTGCTTTCAGTTTGACCAGTACCTCATTTGCCTTTATTACAGGTTTTTCGATTTCTGTGTAAAGAAGATTTTCAACACCTCCAAAATTTTTCAATACGATTGCTTTCATTTTGTTCATTTGATTTGACAAAAATAGACCGAAAACAAGATTAAAAACAGGTACATTTAAAGCATGTTTAGGTATCTTTGCCGCATGGCAAGGGAAAACATCCATCAATCACTTGAAGTGTTCTACGAAAAGGTAAACGAATGCCCTCTACGTGACAGACAGTTCAATTTTTTTGAATTGGTTTACGTGATTTCCGGTACTGGTCACCATGCTGTCAATGGAAATAAGTTTGCTTATTTTGCAGGAGATTTGTTCCTTATAACGCCAAAAGACTGCCACGAATTTGACTTGGAGGGTATATGTGAATTTATGGTAATACGTTTCGGTGAAGGATATGTGCGGGAATATCAATGGCAAAGCATAGACCATATAGAATGTCTATTATATTATGCTTCCGATTTGTCAGGTTCTGTACTCGTAAATAACGACGACAAACGTATGGCAGGTTCATTGATGGCGAGTTTACGACAGGCTATTAAACATGAATCGGTGTATTCGGAAGACCTCGTTCGGCATTTGGTAAATGCCATAATCGTTATTGCAGCTAGAAATTTAGCCATAATTAAACCCCAGAACATTACTCCCCATGAAGACAATCGTTTATTGCAAATATTGGATTATATACAGGAACATATACGCCAGCCCGAACTTTTGAGAGTTGCCGTGATAGCCGAAAAATTTGGGTTAGCTCCAACCTACCTTGGTAGTTATTTCCGCAAGCAATGCAATGAATCGATACAACACTATATATCCTCCTATAGGATTCGATTAATTGAACACCGACTGCGTTTCAGTGACAAAAGGATTCATGAAATAGCCGATGAATTTGGGTTTGCCGACGAGAGCCATATCAATAAATTTTTCAAAAGACATAAAGGAGCGAGTTTGAAGGGGTATAGACGGGCGCTAACGCCCGCATAGTCCGTTGTGTTACGATCTCGGTGTTTCTAGTCGGTGTCATTTCTTCAACTCAAACTGGTCGTAGAGTGCACCATCCGCAGTATAGGCCTTATACTGCAATGTATTTCCTTTAATATCGATCACCTGATACAATTGCGTCCGTTCCGCAGACTTTTCTATCCATTCTTTTTGTGGATCGATCTGATACATCTTTGGTCCAGCTACAGATACGATGTAGACGGGTTTCTTTTCCTTATTTGATGGCAGCGCACTTCGGGCATAGGTATGATCATGTCCTTGCAATAACAAATGAACGCCATATTTCTCAAATAGAGGTCTAAACAAATCGGCGAACTGATAGTTGTCCCGCGACTTGGCCGTTGAATAAACGGGATGGTGGCATATGACCACTGTCCATTTCGCGGTGTTGCTCTTCAATATTTGCTCTAGCCATTGCGCCTGTGCAGTACGGTAGGTACTGTCCAACATGATCATCTGTGTGTTGAGTGCGATGATGCGAAGAGGTCCATAGTCTACATAGTAGTTGGATTCTTCCAATCCTGCGACACCGTTTTCAGGTAACCTGAACTGCTGCTGCCAGTGCGGATCGAGTGTGAGTACTTTTTGTTCATCACGAAAGTACTCGTGGTTGCCAGGTACCATTAGCTGTGGATAGCTGCTGTTTATGCCTGTACCGGCGTAAAACCATTCACCCCATTCGTTGTCCGAATTGCTGCGGTTGATTAGATCGCCGGCATGCAGTATAAAGTCGGCCTCAGGGCAAGTCTGTATGGCTTTGCGGTACACACGTGTCCAGCGTGAGCGTAGGTCATTCTGCGCGTCACCCAAGTAGATGAAAGATACATTATCGGTTTGCCCTGCTGTTCGAAATTGAAACCATTCGCTCCATGCACCGTCTTTGCCTACGCGGTAGTTGTAGATACGGTCGGGTTGTAATTCGTTAAATTGTACACTATGATACATTGAGCCGTTATTCTCCCGGTCGGTGAATAGTTTGCTTTCGGCCTGATATACCCGAACGGTACTGTCAGCGAATTCAGGACTATTATTCTCTAAACGTAACTGGGCAACCTGTCCACTTCCTTGGATGACATTCGTGCGCCAATTGACTGCTTGCGTATGCGGAGCGTCGTTGGTCAGATTTAAGATCACGCGGTCTGGCTGGTTCTCCGCGAGATAGCTCTGACCCTGGGCTACCGAAATTAAAGTTAGGCCTAACGTAAGTCTGCTGATCAATTTTTTCATAATATGTATGTTATTATAGCTATTTTAAATTTGGGTGAGAAAAAAAAGTAAGGAGTGTCCGGAGACACGCCTTTAAATACTTGTAAATTATTATTTAATCGTGTATTTGATACCGATATTACCCCAACGTGCATAGTATTTGTAATCGTTTGGACGTCCGTCTCCGAAGTCAAATCGTACCTGCGAATTCGTAATATTGCTCAAACCGACGAATACGGTAAAATTCTTGTTGATCTTTTGTGAAGCAGAAAAATCAAGTTGTGTACGACCTTTTTCCATCAGGTCATTGGCTTCATCCTCTGCCAGTTCGCTGATGAAAGTCTCATAAAAATTGAGTGCGAGACGCCCCGAGAAACCATATTTCTCGTACGAAAGAGCAAAGTTACCCACACTTGGGCGCATCTCGGGTAGCGCTACTCTACGTACGGACTCTACTCCTGGAACCTCAAAAGATGATTTAACATATGTGTAGTTGGCGAATACGCCGAACCCATTGGCAAAACCCGGCAGGAACGTGAATTGCTGTTGCCAAGCGATTTCTAAACCGTATACATCTGCTGCAGCTCCATTAACAGTCTGCGTAATCGCATAACCGTCGTAAGGACCGCCGGATTGGGTATAAATGGATTCATAGATATAATCGTTGATTTTTTTGTAGAATACACCACCAGAAAGTAGACCGATAGGGTTTAAGTAATGCTCGAACAATAAGTCGACGTTGGTCGATGTACTCTGATCAAGCTGCGGATTTCCTTTCTTCATCCGTTTGCGGCGTACTTCAATCTCTTCCCAAGGGACAAGGTCGTAGTAGGACGGACGTGATAACGTACGTGTAAGTGCACCCCGAATATTGGTCTGCTCAGTCAGTTTGTACTTTAGATTCAAACTCGGGAAGAATCCAGCGAAGGCAGCTTTGGTGTCTACAGGCTGTGTAGATTGGTAATTACCCTGATCATCGAAGGATACGATATTACCCGTGTACTGAAATCCTGTGCGTTCATAACGCATACCCAGTACGGTCTCGAGTTTACCCGTAGTTAGTTTCCCCATAAAATAACCAGCAGCTAGATTTTCACTCCCTTCATAAGAATCAGGGTCGGTATTTTGACGGATATAGTTATCGTTGGGTTGAAAGAGATCCATGTTTTGCTGATAATATTGTTCCATAAGGTATCCATTGGCGATGGCCCCAGAGAGGTTGTATTTGCCGCCAAAATATGAAGTACGGCTATAGTTTGACGTAAAATCATTCATGGTCAATGAGCCTGTTTTTAATCGGTATTGGAAGTAGTTACGCGTGTGTGCATCCTCTTTGTAACGAAAACGTGCACCTGCTTTAAGATCTAATGTATGTCCACTACCAAAAGAAAGCGATCGCTTAATATTTCCAGACAATTGTATATCCTGGTCGTGTGCAAACTGATGACGGCGGTTGTAGCTGTTTGCCGTGTATTTTGCGGGATCGTTGTGGTCTGTTCCGGAAAATAAAAACTGAGGTGCACTGGGGTCGGAATTTTCGATCGCTGCGCTAAGTCCCCCTTGTTGGAAGTATCCATCATAGTAGAGTGGTTGGTCATAGCGTCCTTTCGCGTACGTTGCATCGGCGTCCAACTCATAATGATTGAAGGCTGTCTTTCCACCTAGCGAGAATGTGATGATATCCCTGTTGTAATCGCGAGGTGTTCCCGAAGAGCCGATACTGATGTCGGTAGCTTGACCGAAACTGCTGTATTCGCCGATATTGTAGGATTTAGTTCCTCGGGTCTGTAGCTCGAAATATTTATTGTATGAGCTACGTGCATAAAGCTTGGTCGCATTGGTCGGGTAGTAGTTCAGCTCGAACTGTAAGCCTGTGTTTTTACGTTCCAGATCGCTGCCTTCCAGCTCGAGATTAGACATCAATATACGCTCGACACCGTCGATCTCGTAGGTGTCATAGTCCACCTGTATGCGATCCTCGCCGCGATAGGTCTGGCTGTAATTGACATCGGCGAGAAAGCCCCATTTTTCGTAACGCTTTCCTAAAACGGCGCCTATATTGTAATTTGCTCTAGACAGCAACTGATTGTAACCTCCACCGACGTTTACGCGGAAGAGTTCCTCGCCTGCTTTTGGTGTTTTGGAAACGATGTTTACCGAACCAGCTGTCGCATCAGCATCCATATCCGGCGTAAAAGTCTTGTTGACTTCAATGGCTTCGACTGTTGACGAAAGGATACCATTTAGATCGATCTCGCGGCTATTGGTCTGCGTGGAGGGTAACCGAGTCCCGTTTAAGGTTACCGACCCCATGTTTTGGCTGAGACCGCGCATAACAACATTGCGCGGTAAACCATAGCTATAATCCATCGCTATGCCGGGTACGCGCTGTAGTGCCTCGGCTACGGTTGCATCTGGAAAGCGTTCGATCTGTTCCTGCGATAGTACATAGCGTACATTGTCTGCATTTTTCATGTTGCTCAATGCCAATGCCTCGCCGCGACGAATTCCATTGATGGTGATACCTTCTAGATTATTGTCCTTTGGTTCCAACAGAATATTGATTGGGATCCCTTCGTTAGGATAAGTGAGTTCTACAATCTGGTTTTGATAACCAATGTAAGAGACAAGTATCTCGATTTTCCCTGGTTTCAGACCCTGTAGGATAAAGTAGCCATTGGCATCTGTCATGGTCTTACGATTGTCCGAAAGCCTGACAAGCGTGGAGTGTGGCAATACACGGCCTGATGTAGCATCTTTGACGTACCCGGCGATGATATTCTTTTGTGCCGGATTTTCAGTAGCAGGTTTTGGCGCAGCTACCACTACAATATTGTTTTGAACGATACGGTAGCTAAGTTCGTTGTCCGCCAAAAGTTGATTCAACACACCACTTGCCGTTGTGCTAGATTGCTTGGGGGTATTGGCATTTTTACCCTGGACAAGGTTTTTATCGTAGGAAATGGGGAAATGTAATTGTTTTTCAAGCTGATTCAATCCTTTCTCTAGACTCCCATGACTTCCAGCCCAGTAAATTTGTTTTTCGAGTAGCATTTCAGATGTCTGCGCTAGGGCAGGAGTAAGCGGTAGCATACTGACATTGAAGACAGTCGCAGCAAGTACTAACTTGCGAACCGTCTTTACCTTTTTTTTCATACTTTTGATTTTAAATTAAAACTGTAATTTGGATTTTGAGTGTCGGCGACTTTGGCGAGAGGCTGGCACTCTTTTATTTTATGGTAATTGTTTTTTGGTTAATAATGGTACCTCGAGCGCTGATCGTACTAATCAACGCCGCGACATCCTTGATTGACATCTGTGGTTTCAGTGTAATCTTATATCGTACCCTGGTTGCTCTGCCACTTAGATGTGTTAAGGAAATACCATAGTAGTCATCGAGACATTGACGTAAGGTAGCGAAGTCTACGCCGTCTAAAGTCAAAGCTCCGGTCTGCATATCGAGATTGACATCGCTCAATTTGTTAATTTCCCATTTTTTAATAGCTTCGTGGTACACGATCCTTTCGTGGGGAGCAAGGAGGTGCTGCTCGTCGTCGATCCGGATACGGACCTTTCCCTCTTCGAGAAAGACACTGTGCTCTCCGCCGTCTATCGGACTGTTAACCGAAAATCGGGTGCCTAATACCGTTGTCTCCAAGTGCTTGCTGCGCACGATGAAAGGCTTTTCTTTATTTTTTTTGACCTCGAAGAAAGCATTCCCCTCCAACATGACATTGCGTTCTATAAGGTTGTAGTCGGCACCAATCTGTAAGGTGCTGTGTGGACGGAGTATGATTACTGTGCTATCTGCCAAACATATTCTCTTGGTATTATTCGTGCTGCTAAATACTTGTAACACGGGCTTTTCATTGCTCGCTTTGTTGTGCATTGACACCGTACTCCAGATACCGCCGCCGATTAACATCAGGGTGCCTATCCATATAGCTGCCACCCGCCACATCCGGACACGTCGTTTACGTTTTTCAAGATGGTTGCTGTAACTGTTAAGTACGCGCTCATATAAACGTTGTTCCAGTAGACGTTCGGCTTGACTGTCGAGAGAGCGAACTCCCTCCAAAGTGCTTTCTGCTGCTTTCGGATCTGATGACTCCCGCTTTGGTGCTTTCATGTGAGGTATACGCACACCCGCTTAGCAAATCCCGATCGTTTTTTCGATTTAATTATAAAATTATATGACGTTTACACAGACTTAACAGAAGTGCTCTCTTTCCTGCTAACGAAGGAATTTTTCAATAGCAGATCGTAATTTCTGATTGGCCAAAGAAAGCTGGTTGCGAACGGTCTTGTCCGAGATGAGTAACTTTTGTGCAATCTCTGGTGTACTGAAACCTTCCTTGGTATTGAGCTGCACTACACGACGCATTTGATCAGGTAGCCTATTGACTTGCAATTCCAAAAAATCGTCGAGTTCCCGCTTGATGGTGACCTCCGGTATTCTGTTGTCATGCTGACTGTACCAAGTAGGGATATTTTGTTCTAGGTCTAGCTGAAGTTTGTTCTTGCGGTAGTGGTCCGTAATCCGATTGCGTAGAGCCGTGTAAAGATAACCTTTGAGTGTGTCCAGGCGATTGTCTAAGTCTTGGGATTTTAGCAATTTAAGAAATACATCGTGAAGTAGATCCTCAGCAAGCGCATGATCCTTTACTTTTTTCAAGGCAAAATAGTAGAGCTCTTTCCAGTACAGCTTGTATATATGGTTGAAGCAGTCAATTTTAGGATCGGAGTGATGCATTTTTTCTGTTATTGATCTCTAAACTCGTATGCCCTCTTTGGAGTGACAGCGTTAAAACATGACAAATCTAGGTATGTAGTGTTAACTGAATATTAATATAGAGAGAATATTTAGCGGTCACAATCTTTGGAAATGATAAAACAAATCGGTCTCATTGCCCTAGCTGATAGGAAGATACTTTACTTTGGCACACGCATGATTTTTTTGTTGAATTAAATCGAATTTTTATTTTTGCCATATGTTATACACTAAAGACCATACAATTGCAAAACCTTGGACTATTTAATCCCATGCAATTGTAGCATATCCGCCTTTTAAAGAATTTTTTTATCAATCTTTCTGGGAAAGTATTCAGCTATTGTTTATATTAAATTTCCTCAAAAAGCTATTTACGAACGATTAAATCTATTAAGATGACTACCAAAGACATTCAAAATCTTACTGAGGCCCACGGGCTTACGATAACTGACGATATAAAATTCAATGATATGGGTATTGATTTTAGGGTCGGTATCGTATTAGATATCAACGGACAGCAATGGGTACTTCGAATTCCCAGACGAGATAATATGATAGATCAAATCGAAGAAGAAAAACAGATATTGAATTTAGTCAAGAAGCACCTTTCGGTTGAGGTTCCAGACTGGAAAATTGCAAGCCATAGCTTAATAGCATATCCGCTACTTAAGGATAAGCCGGCGTTAACCTACGACGGCATCACCTATGAAGTCACCTGGAATATGGATAAGGATAGTCCCAATTATGTTCCTTCCTTGGCAAAAGTACTGGTGGAACTTCATCATATCTCAGCGTCTGAGGTCAGCGCAAAGAATCTAAAAATAAAGACCACCATGGATTTGAAAAAAGAAATAGAAAATCAACTAAGATTGGTGAAATCAGAAATTGGTATTTCGAAAGAATTGGAAGCTAGGTATAAAACTTGGTTGGATAATGATTCCCTTTGGCCTAAGTTTACAAAGTTTATCCATGCTGATCTCTATGCTGGTCATATTTTGACCGATAACAACAATGAAGTTTCAGGAATTATTGACTGGACCACTGCGCACATTGGTGATCCAGCAATGGATTTTGCTGGCCATCTCAATGTATTTGGAGAAGAAAGCCTGAAACAATTGATTGAAGAATATGAGAAGCGAGGCGGACAGATTTGGGAAAGAATTTTCGAACAAACTGTAGAAAGAGCAGCTGCCGCTGCCTTAGCCTATGGATTTTTTGCGGTGGAAACTAAGAGTGATCTTCATATCCAAGGTGCTAAAAAGATGTTGGGAGTTGGGTAAAAATTAAGCTACGATGATAATGTAACCATGAACGAAACAGAGATATTTTATCCCGCAAGCCAAGCAGCTTGGCGGCAATGGTTAGAAAAAAACCATTTGTCGAAACAATCTGTTTGGCTTGTTTTTTATGCTAAGTCATCAGGCAAACCGTCTATCACGTGGAGCGAATCCGTTGATGTGGCGCTTTGCTTTGGTTGGATAGACAGCAAAAAAATTAGAATAGACAATGAAACAGCGCATCAGTTTTTCAGCAAACGAAAACTGCAAAGCACCTGGAGTAAAATTAACAAAGAAAAAATAAGGAAACTCATTGACGAAGGGTTAATGACACAAGCGGGTTTGGACGTTATTGAAGCCGCCAAACAAAATGGTTCATGGACGATTTTGGACGAAGTAGAAGAGCTGATCATCCCGAACGATTTAGAGAAAGCGTTCAAAAAACACAAAGGTTCAAAAGACTATTTTTTAAGCTTGAGCAAAACGGTTCGGAAAATGATGTTGACATCACTCGTTCTTGCGAAAAAATCCGAAACCCGGCAAAAACGTATAGACGAAATTGCCGAACTCGCAGGAGAGAAAAAGAAGCCAAAACAGTTTTGAGGAAAACATAAAAGTGCCTTGCGTAACTGTCGAATTTCGCATTAGTCAATTACAGATAGGCCATCAAGGAGAAGGCACTCCATAAAGCTAGGTGTAGAATAATTTTGTATTATGTAATTTTGGGCTATGAAAAGGTCAGCGATATCACGTAAAGATTTTTTTAAAAAATCAGGGTTAGGGCTTGTGGGAACAATCTTGATTCCAGAGCTATTAGGAGTAGAGCGTATTTTAGCGCAGGAGATGGTTAATGAGAAAAAAATATCAACAATGAGTGATTGCATTTTAAAGAACGTTTTATTAGAAACAGGGTTTGAATATGACGGTGACGAAATCGTCCGTACTAAAACAGGGTTGTTTTATATTGTCATTCATGAAGGAAAAATCAAAAGTATAACACCTAATAAGCCAAACGATCCGAATGCTATTGACGCAAAAGGATTATTGATGTTGCCGGCATTTAAAGATATGCACATCCATTTAGACAAAACTTTTTATGGTGGCGATTGGCAAGCCGTCCGAAGCAGAACAGGTGGGGTTAAAGGAATGATTGAATTAGAGAAACAGATCTTGCCGGAAATGTTAAAGACTTCTACCTATCGTGCAGAAAAGTTGATTGAATTGCTGCAATCAAAAGGTACTTCTTATGCAAGAAGTCATGTCAATATCGATCCCACATCAAAATTGCAGTCGCTTAAAAATCTTCAAAAAGCATTAGAGAACAAGAAGAAAGGTTTTGGTGCGGAGTTGGTTGCATTTCCACAACATGGCGTTTTCTACACTGACTCAGTTCCATATCTAAAAGAAGCTGCAAAAATGGATATTGATTTTATTGGTGGTGTTGATCCTTATTCGATAGATGGCGCTATTGAAAAAACAATGGACTTTACCGTGCAGCTTGCTTTAGATAACAATAAGGGTATCGATATTCATCTGCATGAATCGGGTGAATCCGGACTGAAAACAATAGAGTACCTAATCAAAAAAGTAAATGAAAATCCGGTTTTAAAAAACAAAACCTACTTGAGTCACGCCTTCGTATTGGGAAGATTGGATTCATCGAAAGAAGAAGAAATCGCGGAGAAATTAGGCGATGCAGGTATTGGTGTCGTATCAACGATCCCATTTGGCAGATTGATTATGCCAATTCCTACATTGTACAAACACAATGTGACGGTAATGACAGGTAACGACAGTATCATTGATCATTGGAATACCTGGGGAAGTGGTAGTGTATTACAAAAAACTAACGTAATGGCTCAACTTTACGGCTATGGGACAGAATTCCTGTTGTCCAGAAGTTTGAAATTGGCAACCGGAAATATTTTGCCGCTAGATGACAAAGGAAACCAACAATGGCCAAAAGTAGGTGATGCTGCAAACGTAGTCCTTATCGATGCAAGCTGTTCGGCAGAAGCCGTATCCCGTATTTCTCCAGTGAAGTCCCTTATTCACAAAGGCAATATCGTATATTGATGACCAACAAACACCTTAGATAATATTGGACACCGCACGGTGCTTTTAAATTGATAAGGCCTATGAAAGTCAAAAGAACAGTCGCTAATGTAAGTACATAGCAAATTGACGCCGCGAATCGGTTTTATGGTCATTTGCATTATTAAGTCAATTCAGTCTCTTATCGGTTGTGCGGATACTCCTGTATCCAATTAAACTCCCGTTTCATCAATTCAAACTCATCCGGGTTCTGTTTGATTAATTTGACTTCCTCCGTTCGATCGCTAAACGTTTTCGTTAAAAGTACATCCCCATTTTCCAGTACAGAATAATCAAACGTATAGTTATTTAACGATATTTTGTTCTTTGTAGAATCGATTGCCGGACTTACCCGCTTCTTTTTGTAATACATATCTCTGATGGTGGCATGTCCTTCATATTCGAAAACGATAGATGCCCAGTCCTTCGGTATGGTTGTGCGTATATCATTACTACGCTCGATCAAGTATATTCCATATAATGGTGATTTTTTGGAGTAAAGTTCGATAAGTTTCTGTCTATTAAGAAGACCGGAGATTTGTTGTACCAAGAAAATAGTAACCACAGCTATCTTGAGAACAAAAAGCATTTTGTTTTGCCAGGGCTTGGTGAACTTTGGTTTTCCGAGGGCTTTTAGCTGAACAGATTTTCCGAGTATGAGGAAATTAAATAATGGTTTGATATGTGGCAGTAGTAAAAATAATGATAATAGAAACAACGCAGTAGAAATCATTTTAACGGGCACATCAAAAAAATAATTGGCTGTCATAATATTGATACTAATCGCCATTGTTATCAAAGCGCCCAATACGACAGTTTTCCTGAACAAGAGAAGTCCCGCTAGTATTTCCATAATTCCGACAAAAATATTGTATCCTTTCGAGTATCCAAAGTAAGTCCAAGCTAATCCCATGGGAGAAAATTCGCCTAAAGGTTGCATCAATCGATCTAGACCGGGAGGAAGCATCTGCGTATGACCCAGTTTAATGACACCATAGTTTATCAACATGAATGCGATGTAATACCGAATAAATGTTGATAACCAATAATAGCTAGTATGGTAACTTTTTCGGTTTCTGTCTGCAATAGACCAAATTATAGTCCCGATGACAGCCCATAGGAAAAGGATAAGTAACGTTATCCAATCATAGGAGGTGTCACCGCTACCGTTCGTAAAGATCGAATAGTCATAGCTATAATATAACACATTGTTTGCGAACCAAGGCGTAAACCCATGCATTAATTGTACGAACGGTTTATTTATATAGTTAAATAATGGAAAAGCTCCATTATTCATTATCAGAATAAAAGATAAGATAAAAATGAATGAAAAGCGAAAACCTATTTTTGTTGGTAAATTCCAGTAATAATTCATCATAGATAAAGATATTTAATATCTGCAAAACTTGGCCTTATCATTCCTCCATATATTTTGTTCATAAGGAGATCAATTACCTCCAAGTAAAATGAACTACCTGTTCCTCCAATGCGGGTTTTGTTGTTCTATAAAAGTCCACCGCATGGTCATCAGCTTTGTCCGCCTGTAAAAAAAACTTCCGCAAATAGGTTGATAAGCTTCTCAAAAGGTACTATATCTTTGACAGCAAGCTTTTTGATAGTCAGATTATCACTCATTATCGTTGATTTTAAAGGATAATCCTATAAAATTAATAAACGTTTACGTCAAAAACAATGCTCTTGTTCTTTTCACCGAGTGGATACCTTAGCATCCGCTTTCTTTGATCGACTTTTAAATCGTATATTGCCATGACCCTTTGTATTTGAGAAATGCAATATAAGGACATACGAAGTTCAGTAATGAAGCAATGAATTTTCAAAGCATAGCGCCAAACAAATCCATTTCATTGTTTGTGAAGAACATCTGGGTATTTGAAAGCGAGGATAGAAACTTGAAAACAAGTTTACCTTTTTTCGCAGATGGCTATCCCGGACTGATGTTCCAGCGGACGGAAAATGGGCTGATAGTGCACCCGCACGATAAAGCGATGCCTGAAATCTTTCTTTATGGACAAACCATTAAACCTATTGAACTGGAAATTTCCGGAGCATACTTACTCATCATTTTTCAGCTATATCCGTTTGTTTTGAGAACGTTTTTTAATCTCGTTCCGCAAAGCATAAACGATAACTGTTACTATTTGGACGACATGAAGGCGGACGACGGTATAACGGTGCTTGCCAAGGAATTACAAGCTTCCGATTCCCTTGAGGGTAAGGTCGAAGTAATCACAAATCTACTACTGTCATTCTTAGAAAGAAAAAAGCAAGATCTTGACGATAAAATACGTGAAGCAGTTATACAGATTATCAGGACAAAAGGACAGGAAAACATTCTTGTCATTGCTGCAAAATGTAACTTAAACATGCGTACGTTTGAAAGGCGGTTTCGTAATGAAACCGGGCTTTCGCCCAAACAATTCTCCCAAATTATCCAGTTCCAGGCTTCTATGGAGCAACTTACCGTAAAAGATTATAGCAAGCTGACAGATATTGTTTATCAAAATGGTTTCGCCGACCAGTCCCATTTCATACGTGTTTTCAAAGCGTTCACAGGTAAAACGCCGAAAGCATTTAAAAAATAAGCAAGCGTTGTCGTTTTTATTCTATTTTCTAGGCATTATATGCTGCAATTTTGCCACGTAGACTAAAAGCAAAAAAAATGAAAATAATCGTTTTTGGTGCAACGGGCACCGTAGGTACAGAAATTGTAAAGCAAGCGTTGGAAAAAGGGTACGGGGTAACAGCTTTCGTGCGTAATCCAGAAAAAATCATAGCGCTAAACCACCCCAATCTTCATGTGTATACTGGAGATGTCTCTAATGCAGACGATGTAAAACGTGCGGTGAAAGATCACAATGCGATTTTTTGTGCATTAGGAGATGGAAGAGCCGGTAAGATACGGGCGTTAGGAACTTTAAATATTATCCATGCCATGAACAGCGTTGCGGTCAGGAAGTTGATCTGTTTATCGACACTCGGTATGGGCGAAAGCTATGGAAATCTCAACTTTATCTGGAAGCATATCATGTTTGGCATGCTACTCAAAAGAGCATTCAACGACCACAAATTGCAGGAAGAGTATATACACAACAGCAACTTGGATTTTACTATAGTCAGACCGAGCGCATTGACTGGTGGAGCGGTGACCAACGGATATAAGATTGGTTTTGACGGAAAATACAAGAAACTCAATCTTAGAATATCACGAGCAGACGTCGCGGACTTTATGTTGTGCCAGTTGCATACTGAAAGCAACGTAGGGAAAGCAGTTAGTATATCGAATTAATATTTCTTTCCTAGTCATCGAACATAGAACGGTACATATTGGGAATCGCGTGTGTTCTAAGGTCACGCTTTGCGATCTTAGAGCGGTTCCCTCCCAACTCTTATTGATCGTACGGTTAGCCATAGGGTATTGCCTGAAATATTAGATTGGAGAGATGAAATTTGGCCAAGAAATTCGCAAATTGCGACTTCAAAATTATCCTGGAGTCTGGGCTTTTTCATATATAAGACCTTCCGATTTCAGCTCTTTCCAAAAATCAACCGGTATTTCAGACTTCCAGGATCTTACATTGCTTTTAACCTGATCGGTTGAACTTGCGCCCGGAATAATAGCTACAAACTCCTCACATGTCAGCACAAAATGTATTGCTGCGGTAATCATGTCGGTATCATATTTTTTAGCGATTTCCTCGATCTTATCCCGTTTTTCGGTCATTCCTTTCGGGATTACGTCCTTGTAATTGTAGCGGTCTCTCCCAGCAATAAATCCGGAATTATAACCCGCTCCGGAGACCAATTTTACGCCTGCTTTTTTAACGGCAGGAAGCAGACGGTCCACGGCGTCTTCATGTTCTAATATGGAGTATTGCGTAGCCGACAAACAGATGTCAGGATCCGCAGCCTCTATACAATCTAGGATCGGTTCGATCTTATTCACACCCATGCCCCAAGCTTTAATAACCCCTTCATCACGGAGTTTTGATAACACTTTAAAAGCGCCTTCTTTGGCTTGTTTCAGGTAATAAATATAGCGATCGCCCACCTGATCCTCCGACAAATCGTGGATGTAAACAATGTCAATATAATCGAGCCGAGTGCGTTCTAAACTGTCCTCAATGGATTTTTTCACCGCATCGGCTGTGTACATATGTTTGAAATCGAAATTCAGCGGATTTTTCCACATCGTTGGCGGTACTTCTGATTCGGGAACCGGTGTAAATAAGCGGCCGACTTTGGTAGAGAAAACAAAATCTTCACGGTTTTTGTCTTTCAGAAATTCGCCAAACCTTCTTTCACTTTTTGTGAGTCCATACCAGGGCGAAGTATCATAATGGCGGATACCTAGATCCCAAGCTTCCTGCAAAATTTTCTGTGACTGATCGTCGGTAATATTTTCAAACGCCGTGCCGATTGGTACCCCACCAAGACCTAGTTCGTGTTCTTTTTTTAAAACTATATCGCTCATTTTTTATATCTTTTTAATTTACTGCTGATCCGGATTTTTGTTTATCAGAATAACAATAAATATGTGGAACTGTTTAAAAATTCGATAAAAGTTCTTACCAGTAACGTTTCATTTTATATGGTTATGAGCGCGAGTACAAAGATTTCCTTTTCTATCGTCAACCTTGATGGATAACATTATCTGCACTTTGTTTTTCACAAGCTGTCTATTTCATATTCAGTCCAAACAGCGAGTTCCTAGCCGTCTAAATCCGTGAATTGAAAACGTTTCCTCCGGGGAAACTGAAAATACCCTTAACAATAGTGCTCCCTGCGCTTATTATTTTATTTTTAGTCGTTTCAATATCTTTCGTATAGAGAATGATTAAGAGGCCCGCAAGGCATTTTTGTACTTTTACCCGAGCCATTTTTGCCTTTGATCCAATAAATGTCTTCCTTCATATCTAATGATGGTATGTCGAGCGCTGAATATGATGCGTAGTATATTTTAAGTTCCTTATCTCTAGCATGATGGTGTATAGCATGCTTTCAAATAATCTGTCAGCGTCGTAGGGAGTTTAATGATATCGTTCGGATATTCTGGAACGGCTAGGTTATCAATAACAGCTTGTGTCATATCAGCTAGATTACGTGCCGCGTTCACTGTAAAGCCAACTGACAAAAGGGTATCCTGCCATTTGTCTTTTTCGATGGGTTGCACAGTTACATCCCTGTTAAGGACCTTCGAAAAGACATCGGCCACATCCCGTGAAGTGTATTTTTCTTGTCCTGTTAGTTCATAGATTTTTCTCTTTTCTGAAGATGATGTGTCTATTATTACTTTAGCAATGAATTTAGCTAAGTCGATCGGGGAATGCATCTCTATTTGCAACTCTTCGGAAAAAAAAGTTGGTAAGACACCATGTTGATCAGCGGTTTCCATATAGGCCAACCAATTACTGAAATAATAAGAAGGTCTGATATAAACCCGCTCTATAGATAGCTCATCCAATCCCTGTTCTAAAATTCGGGACATCAGAATGTTGCCGGTGTCGCCTTTGATATGTGCTCCTATACAAGACAACGCGACTACTTTTTTAATTCCTGTCGCTTGGATCGCGGTCTTATAATTTTGGACAATATGTTTGGTTTCTCCGATGATGTCGTTGGACACCGGATTTTCGGGTGTCAAAACGAAAGCCGTAGTTCCGCCTTGGAACGCTTCCACAAGTTTTTCGACATTGAATAGGTCGACTTCCCGGGATTCAATGGTTTTATCAGAAAGTTTTTGAAGATTTCTGACCAGCGCCCTAACCGGAACGTTCTGCTGTTTTAGTTCTTGGATAAGATATGATCCTACCTGCCCTGTGGCTCCTACAATGATGTTCATATATTTTTCTAATTTTGAGAGTAAGAATGTCTGTGAACAAAGATAAGAGCGACAGGTGACAACGGTATGTCAGGGGTGGCACTCCTTTGTTTTAAAAGCTACAAAGGAAGCGAAGCAGAGGTTTTTATGTAAAACATCTGTTTTCTTAAATCCAACTTTCTCCAATAAATTTAACTGATACATCAAACTACGCGGTGTATCCTCCCGATCGATGTAGGCAAAAACATGATCTCTATAGTGCTCATCCCTCAAACCTGTCAAATATTCCCCATAAAGTTCTTGATAGATATATTGCTGTAATGCTGTATCAGACTGATGAACCAGGTCGAATATCCAAATGCTGCCGCCCTCTTTTAACAAACCAAAAAAATTGTTAAACGCTGTTTCCCAATCGTTATCATTACGCAAATGATGCAGCACAGCCGTTGCGATAATAACATCAAATTTTTCCGTTCCGAAATCAATCGATCTAAAATCACCTTTGCGTACATCAACTTTTCCTTGTGTTACCGCACCAACCCTCTCTAATGCCCTGTCTAACATTGGTTGACTCAAATCAACTAATGTCACATCAATATCTGGTTTTTTCTGTGATAATTTTACCGAATAATTACCAGCACCGCAACCAATATCCAATACAGACTTAAGTGTGGGATAATGACGGACGATACCTTCTGTTATCAGCTCCATATTAAATGTTGCATCTAAGGTTGTCTGTTGACCCGTTTCCAGTTTAGAAAACCGTTCCACATCATTATCAAAGCGTTCTTCAATTTCTTTTATCGTAGATTTCATAAATTCAATTTTTTTCGAGTAGTAATAAGGTAGAAATAAATTTAAGCCAAATATCCTAGAATTCAAACAAGCGGATACTCCACCGGGAATACACTGCTTAATATCGCATCCGACCAAAAAAACTAAAAGATAAATTATACCGTTATTAAAAAGTATAAAAATATACTATATTAATTATAATTAGTATATTTGTGAACAAATTGATTATGTATGAATTATAATTTGATTAAAGATATACTTGATTTGGTCGTGGAATTTGAAAATCAAAATACCGGTTTGAATAAGTCGGCAGTTACCATCGATGATTTCAAAAAGTGGATTTTTATAAATTATAATGACGAGAACTCGACTACCGAGCCTAATTGGGAAGGGAAAGAGAACGGTCGAAGTCCCGAAAGTGTCATAAATACATTAATTGTGCATATGAACCGCTATGCTAAAAGCTATTCAAAGTCGGCAATTTTCGGCTCCGATTTTTCGTCGCAGGAAGATTTTATTTACCTCATCAATCTAAAAGCCTTTGGTGAGATGACAAAAATGGAGTTGATAAAAAAGAACGTCCACGAAAAACCTGTCGGAATGCAGATTATCAATCGCTTAATTTCAAAAGGGTGGGTAAACCAAGCAGCTTCGGAAATCGATAAAAGAAGTAAGGTTTTGAAAATTACTGACAAAGGTATTCAGGTTTTGGATAAGCAAATGGATAAAATCAGAAAAGCAACTAAAATTGTTACAGGAGATTTAACCAAAAATGAAAAAATGGAATTGATCCGCTTGCTCGATAAGCTCAATGACTTTCATAAGCCGATTTATGACAAAAATATAGAACCCGAATATTTGTTGGAAAAAGCCTTAAATAATACAAACTTATGAAAAAGAAGATAGCTGTTATCGGTTCGGGATTTTCGGGTTTATCGGCTGCTGCATATCTGGCCAAAGCAGGAAATGATGTACATGTTTTTGAAAAGCACGACCAATCAGGTGGCCGAGCAAGGCAATTTACGATCGAACAAGGTTACGTGTTTGATATGGGGCCAAGCTGGTATTGGATGCCTGATATTATGGAAGGTTTCTTTGCCGATTTCGGTTGCAAAACGGCTGATTTCTTTGAGTTGGTTTCTTTAAATCCACAGTTTGAGATGATTTTTTCCGATGAGAAAATTGACGTGCCTGAAAGTTTAGCGGAATTAAAAACCGTCTTTGAAAAAATCGAAAAAGGTGCAGCATCGCAGTTGCAAAAATTTATGCAATCGGCAAAATTCAAATATGAAATCGGAATGAAAGATTTTGTGAATAAACCTTGTCATAACTGGGCGGAATTTATTTCTCCCAAAATAGCGAAAAGTGCCTTAAAGTTAGATCTGCTGACCAGTTTCCGAACTTATGTTGCTCGATATTTTAAAAGTCAAAAGTTAAGAACGCTGATGGAATTTCCCGTGATTTTCTTGGGTGCCTCTCCCAAAAATATTCCGGCAATGTACAGCTTGATGAACTATGGAGGGTATGCTTTGGGAACGCATTATCCTCTGGGTGGCTTTTATCAATTAGTGCTGGCCATGAAAAGTGTAGCCGAAAAGCAAGGTGTACATTTTCATTTTAATAAAACCGTTGAACGCATTAATACACAAAATGATAAGGTGAGTTATTTGACTATCAATGACGAAAAATATGAATTTGATGCCGTGGTTGCTTCTTCGGATTATCAGCATACCGAAACACTCTTAGATGCACCGTATAGAAATTATAATGACGATTATTGGAAGAAAAAAACATTTGCACCATCGAGCCTCATTTTCTATTTAGGTATCAATGAAACCATTCCCAATCTGAAACACCATACGCTCTTCTTTGAGAATGAATTGGACGAACATATTGACTGTATCTATAAAGGAAAAAAGTGGCCGGAAAAACCATTGTTTTACGCGTGTTGTCCGTCAAAAACTGATGATAGCGTTGCTCCGGAAGGAAAAGAAAATTTGTTTTTGCTGATGCCTTTGGCTATCGGAATGAACGATGAGGAATGTATTCGGGAAAAATACTTAGCACAAATGCTTTCAAGAATCGAAAAGCACACAGGCATAAGCGATTTACAGTCTAAAATTGAATATAAAAGAAGTTATTGTGTCAGCGATTTTATGGCTGACTACAATGCTTATGGTGGCAATGCTTATGGTTTGGCAAATACACTTGGTCAAACGGCGGTTTTGAAACCCAAAATCAGCAACAAAAAGCTGAGAAATTTGTTCTATACAGGTCAGCTGACGGTTCCGGGGCCTGGCGTTCCGCCGTCAATCATATCAGGAAAAATTGTAGCCAACGAAATAATCAAAATAAAAAACTGAGTAATATGAAACAGTTATTTGACGAACTTTCTTACTCGGTAAGTAAGATGACCACCCAAAAATACAGCACAAGTTTTTCTTTGGGTATTTTGGCGCTAAATCCCGCTATTCGTACTGCTATCTATGCAATTTACGGATACGTGCGACTGGCAGACGAAATCGTAGACAGCTTTCACGATTATGATAAAAGCAAACTGCTGAATCGTTTGAAAATTGAAACTGAAAACGCTATATCAGAAAAAATCTCTCTGAATCCTATTTTACAGTCCTTTCAGGAAACGGTGCATAAATACGCTATTCACAAAAGTCTGATTGACCAGTTTTTGCACAGTATGGAAATGGATTTACAGCCAGTAGATTACAATCCTGAATTGTACAAAGAATATATTTTCGGTTCAGCAGAAGTGGTTGGCTTGATGTGTTTGCAGGTTTTTACCAATGGAAATAAAGAGAAATACGAGGAGCTGAAACCTTATGCCATGAAGCTGGGTTCAGCTTTTCAGAAAATCAATTTTTTGAGGGATTTGAAAGATGATTATCAGATTTTGGGACGCACTTATTTTCCAAATATCGATATGAATGTATTTGATAATGCTGTGAAATGGGAAATTGAAACAGAGATTGAAGAAGAATTTAAAGAAGCTCTAGTCGGTATTAAAAAGCTCCCTAGTTCTTCAATCTTTGGGGTGTATCTGGCTTATAAATATTACTTTGCTTTATTTCAAAAAATAAAACGAAAATCATCAATGGAGATACTGAATAGCAGGGTCCGTATTCCCAATTCCGAAAAAGCTTATGTAGCGTTCAAAAGTTATGTAAGGTATAAAACAGCTTTTTTGTAATGAAAATTTTTACGTTGATTATGCCGGCTTTATTTTTTCTGACAAGTTTTGATGTTAGCATTTTAGATAAAGTGAGAACAAATTACAATGCGTTTTTATCGGATAAAGCATTGTGCCAACAAACGATTACCGAACTTGAAAAAACAAAAGACAACTCGGTGACGCTTTTAGGATATTTGGGGGGCTTGCAAACCATTAGGGCAAACCACGTTTTTAGTCCGATTAGCAAACTGAATACATTCAATAAAGGAAAGAACAACATAGAACAAGCTATTAAAAAAGATCCTAATAATGCTGAGTTAAGGTTTATTCGGCTTTCTGTTCAGAAAAATGCGCCCTCTTTTTTGGGCTACAAATCAAACATTAAAGAGGATACTGAATTTATTAAGAAAAATCGCAACCAAATTAATTCGGATATTCTGAAAAAGAATATGGAAAAACTTTTAAAAGATTAAAAAAAATGAAAACTCAATTTATACAGAGAACAACAATTTTAAAAATCATTTTTGTATGAACTTATTAATCACATTGCTCACATTTATCTTGATGGAAGGAGCAACTTGGATTATCCACAAATATGTGATGCATGGTTTTCTGTGGTTTCTGCACAAAGATCACCACGACCACAGCAATGAGGGCATTTTTGAAAAGAACGATTATTTCTTTGTGATATTTGCCTCGCCAACGATCGCCTTGATGTATTTCGGGTCATTAGAGGAGTTTAATTACTTATTCTTTATTGGTTTGGGGATTATGCTGTATGGAATGGCCTATTTTTTTGTACACGATATTTTTATTCATCAAAGACTTAGATATTTCACAAACATCAAAAACCCTTATTTCCTGGCACTACGCAGGGCTCATAAACAACATCACAAGCATACGGGAAAAGAAGATGGCGAATGTTTCGGATTTCTGTATGTGCCTTTCAAATATTTCAGGATGTTTTTTAAAAACCGCTAAAAAATGAAAGTATATACTTACGCATTGATATTATTTTTCACGGTCATCATTTGTTTCATCGCATCTTTTGACAAGCGGATACTGTTTAATCGCCACTTCGCGGCATTTCTGAAATCGGCTATTTTGGTGGCCATTCCTTTCATTGCTTGGGATATTTGGTTTACGGCAACGGGTGTTTGGTGGTTCAATACCGATTACACACTCGGAATAGTCGTCGCCGGATTACCTTTGGAAGAATGGCTGTTTTTTATCTGTATTCCCTTTTCTTGCGTGTTTACTTATTTCTGTTTTGACAAATTTTTCAAGTTGGATTGGCTTTCGGGAATGAATAACTTGATTGTTTTTGTCAGTGTAATTGTGTGTTCGCTGATAGCTCTATTGCATCACGACAAAATCTATACACTGGTAACAGCTATCGCCACGATAGTAACCTTAATCTATCTGCATTTTGTTGTCCGTGCACGCTGGATCGGCAAGGCATCACTTGTTTTTACGGTGCTGATGCTAGGTTTCTTCCCTGTAAATGGGGTGTTGACAGGAACAGGATTGGAAGCGCCTATCGTAAATTACAACCCAAATCATTTTCTTGGCATACGCATGCTCACGATACCTGTAGAAGATGCCGTATACGGCTATACGCAATTTCTTTTGGTACTGTATTTTTTTAAGCGGTTTAAACACACTTTAGATGAAAATAAAAAACGCATAGTCAGCCAAGAACTTTGATGCGAACAAATATTGAACAGTAATCCATCTTTGAATGAAAAATAAAGTTTCCATTTTTTGGTTTCGCAGAGATTTGCGTTTAGAAGACAATGTAGGTTTATGTCAGGCATTAGCTTCGGAATGTCCTGTTTTGCCAATTTTTATTTTCGATACGAATATTTTGAAACACTTTGAGGATAAGCAAGACCGAAGAGTGGATTACATTCATCAGGCACTCTCAAAAATAAACACGGAACTAAAATCGTCAAATACAAGACTAAATACATTCTATGGAAATCCGGCAGATATTTTCAAGATGCTTTCTGAAAAATATGCCGTTCAATCCGTTTTTTTCAATCGGGATTACGAACCCCAAGCCATTAAAAGAGATACCGAAATTTATCATTTATACAAAGAACAAAACATTCCTTTCAGCGCATTCAAAGACCAGGTAATTTTTGATAAAAGCGATTTGCTGAAAAACGACGGAACGCCTTATACAGTTTATACACCATATTCCAAAAAATGGAAAGAACGATTAATAGAAGATCATTATAAGCCATACCAAACTTATTTTACAAATTTTCTAAAGCAAGATTATAAAGAGATTCATTCTTTAAAAGAAATTGGTTTTGAAAAAGCGGATATGACTTTTGAAACGCCCAAATTGGATGCTTCGATAATCGATGAATATGACAAATATCGGGATTATCCGGCATCGCAACGGACTACCCAACTTGGTATTGCTTTGCGTTTCGGAACAATTAGTATTCGTAAATGTGTGGCTTTTGCTTTGGGGCACAATCAAATCTGGTTGAACGAACTAATCTGGCGTGAATTTTTTATGCAGATACTGTATCGTTTCCCTAAAGTTGTCAATCAATCGTTCAAAGCTAAATATGACGCTATCCAATGGCGAAATGATGAGTGGGAATTTGAACAATGGTGTGCGGGAAAAACAGGGTATGCGATAGTCGATGCAGGAATGCGGCAACTGAACGAAACAGGCTATATGCACAATCGTGTTCGGATGATTGCTGCGAGCTTTTTGTGTAAACATTTATTAATAGACTGGCGTTGGGGCGAGGCTTATTTTGCTCAAAAACTTAATGATTACGATTTATCTGCCAATAATGGGAACTGGCAATGGGCAGCAGGTTCGGGTTGTGATGCCGCCCCGTATTTCAGGGTTTTTAATCCGGCTAGACAAACCGAAAAATTCGATAAAGATTTAACATACATCAAAAAATGGGTTCCCGAATTTGGTGCCGAAAGCTATCCCAAACCTATTGTTGAACATAGCTTTGCACGGGAAAGAGCTTTGAAAGTGTATGGAGATGCGGTAAAAGAAAATACGTAAATATGGAAAGAAATAAAGTCGTCCTTGTAGATATAGAGGATAATGCTATCGGAGAGATGGAAAAATTGCTTGCTCATCAGCAAGGGGAGCTCCACAGGGCATTTTCAGTGTTTATTTTTAACGATGAGGGAGCGTTGCTTTTGCAAAAAAGAGCTGCCAACAAGTATCACGGTGGTGGTTTGTGGACCAATACCTGTTGTTCCCATCCGCAATGGAGTGAAGACATAACGATGAGTGCCATCGAGCGGTTGTATTATGAAATGGGTATAAAATGTGACTTGAAACTGATTTACTCTTTTATATACAACGAACCTGTTGAAAACAATTTAATCGAGCACGAGCTAGATTATGTTTTTATAGGGCAAACTAACCAAAATCCGATTTTAAACAAAGATGAAGCATCGGATTACAAATGGATGAATACCGCTGAAATTCTATCGGATATAAATGAGAATCCATGGCATTATACCGTGTGGTTCAGGCAGGCTTTTCCGGAATTACTTTCAAAAATAGAACCGTGAAAAAGATATTTGTAACAAGCGAAGTGCTCAGATAGCGGCCAGTACAGAGATGTGGCTCATCCCAGGTAAGCACATTTTGGGCGATGGTGTGATTTTGGAAATTTCAGGATTTATTATCAATATCCTATCACCGCGAACACATCAGTATATTTCACTAAAATGCTTGCCAGAAAATACATTAAAAATACAGGCGAATATGAACTGATGGTCTATGCGTATGATCCTGTCACTGGTAATACTCCAGTGGAGTTTATGAATTTTATTGTACAACCATAAACCACTAACACATGAGTTCTTTCCCTATCTCGTTATAATCGGTTTACCAATGGTACTTTGCCAAACAGAAGTTTATCCATAAATTCGAACAGAAATATGGATGAATTCAAAGCTTCGTTGGACATTATAGGTATCAATCCCTTTGTCTTTGTTCCGGAACATATCCTGAACACTATTTTTCAGGATGCAGGACGCGATAAAGGGCCAATTCCGGTAAAAGGTTATGTGAATGAGAAACCTTATGCGCAGACGCTGGTCCGGTTTAAAGGCTCCTGGCGGCTTTACATCAACATGAAAATGTTACCTGCATCGCCTAAAAGAATAGGTGAAGTAATAATCGTGTCTATCGGTTATAACCAAACAGAAAACATACTAGATATTCCAGCAGATTTCATGGAGGCTCTTTCTAAAAACAGTAAAGCAAATGCTATTTTTCAAGCGCAGCCACCCTATTTAAAGAAAGAAATCATCCGATATATTTCCACATTGAAAACACCAGCAAGCCGCACCGAAAATATAAGGCGTGCCGTTGGTTTTCTGCTTGGAAAAAATCGATTTATTGGTCGCAATCCTTTATAATGGATAGACAAACCGATGAAAAAACTTTCTACAATATATCTGTCAATAGCATTTCTTTTCCAATCCTGTGACAGCACACCAGATAATAAGTCTATGGACACAATACAGCAACAATTTCTGCTCGGCAAAGAATTTACTTTTCAATCTTTTAATCATCAACCTGCGATTCGCTTTTGGGAAAATGATAAATTACATAATTGTCATATCCTCCAATTAAATAATGATGGTCTAATTCAAGATATCTATTCCATAGTCGACCCAGAAAAGCTAACAAAGTGACAGATTGCAGCGGTGTATGACTATATTCGTAGGACTGGATTGGCGCTAGTCCTGCTGGGGAAGTGGTGGCGAGTCTGCACTTACTTTACACATTTTAAACATGCCGTACTTATATAATTTTAATGCAATTGTGTTGCAATAATAAAAACTATATCTACCTTTGCAGTAACAAAAAGAAAGATCAGGACAGTAATATGGTACAAAATCATGCAATAGATGTCATCATTGTCGGCGGTAGTTATGCAGGGCTTTCAGCCGCAATGGCGTTAGGACGTTCCTTAAAAAACGTATTGGTTATCGATAGTGGAAAGCCCTGCAATCGATACACACCACATTCACACAATTTTATAACTCACGACGGTTCCGTGCCTGCAGATATTGCCGCGAAGGCGAAAGAACAGGTGCTGAAATATAAGACGGTGAAATTTTATGACGATTTAGCGGTTCATGGTTTTAAAACCGAAAAGGGTTTTGATATTCATACCCACTCAGGAGAAATATTTTCTGCCAAGAAGTTAATTTTTGCTACCGGTGTCAAAGATATTTTTCCCGACATAGAAGGTTTTGAAGCTTGTTGGGGAAAATCCGTTATTCATTGTCCTTATTGCCATGGCTACGAAGTTCGTGGGAAAAAGACGGCTATTGTCGCCAATGGAGAACGCGCGGTACATTTAACCTCTCTGGTGAATAATCTCTCGCAACACATTACCATCATACCAGGCGGAAAGCCTGAATTTACGGAAGAGCAATTAGATAAACTGGGTAAGCATAAAATTCGGGTCATCGAAAAAGAAGTCAGAGAAATCCTGCACGAGAACGGACAGATAACAAGCTTAGTATTTAAGGATAATACGTTAGAAAATTTTGATGCTGCCTATGCCGCTATCCCTTTTGAGCAACATTGTGACATCCCTATCAATTTAGGCTGCGAACTGACTGAAATGGGACACCTGCAAGTGGATGCTTTTCAGAAAACAACGGTAGCGGGCGTCTATGCGTGCGGTGATAATACAAGTCCGATGCGATCTGTATCGAATGCTGTTGCAGCCGGAACATTAGTAGGTGCCATGGTGAATAGCGAATTGACGCAGGAGATGTTTTAGTCACTTTTATTTTGGCGATCTTTTCCTTTGTCTTTTTACATGACCCTTAATGCCAGCAAATCCATGCCAAATGACTGTGGACCGTGTTAAAAAAAATATACACAGGCATATTTATCACGGTCTGACGCTATATGGTCGTGAAGTTGTTCTCTTTAGCATATTTAACTGTTTAAAGAAAGTATCGTCGTTTGATCAATCTTCAGAAGAAATATATTTTATAAATTTGATGAAAATAATTGTATCGAGAAGTCGTTGTAGTGAACTGCCCCGAAAAACCAATGGAGTATAAAAAGATAAAACCGTACAAAGAATTAGAACCCTTTATTCATTTCTATTGGGAACTGAAAGAAACCGCAATGGAAACACAGTGGGAGAGGGTTTTCCCCGATGGTTGCGCTGGCGTGGTCATGAATGTAGGAGAAAGTTGTTTGACAGATAACGGCTCAGTTTTAATGCAGTTCGGGAAGACTTATGTAGTTGGTGCAATGACCTCATTTAAAGATAGTTTTATCGATACGAACACACATTTAATAGGCGTATGCCTGAAACCGGCGACTTTCGCGAATTTCTATAGTTATGCTTCACAAAATGAATTGACCAACGACACTGTTGAATTTGAAAAATCCAATTCATTTAATATCGATAAAATATTTGACAGCCCGTTCCATTATTTTGATCATTTCTTTTCAGAGAGGATAAAACACAAAAATAATCAACTACAATCAGTACTTAACGATATACATTCAGCAAACGGAACAAGCAGCATTTACGAGTTGGCAAAAAGAAATTGTACAACCATAAGACAACTGGAGCGGAATTTTAAAAAGCTCATCGGATTATCTCCAAAAGAATACTCAAATATTATTCGTTTTCAGTATGCTTTGCGGCTAATCAAAAATCCAAATCAAAATCGGAGCTTATCAGATATTGCATTTGAATGTGGCTATTATGACCATTCGCACCTTAGCAATGAAATCAAGCGAAATACGGGACTTTCACCATCATTGCTTTAATTTGTCGCATTTTTACAAAGTGCAAGTACTTGTTTAAGAGTAAATTTGTAACATATTAAAATTCTAAACAAATGCGAAAACTATCACTTTTTATAGCCATGAGCTTAGATGGCTATATTGCCAAGCCAAATGACGATTTAAGCTTTTTGAAACTTGTAGAAAAAGAAGGAGAAGATTATGGTTATGTAGAATTTACATCCCGAATTGATACTATAATTATTGGAAGAAGAACCTACGATTATGTAGTAAAGGAAATCGGAGCTTCTCATTACGACAACGGACAAAGAGATATTTATGTCATAACAAGAACTGAAAGGCCACAAGTAGGTAGAACGATTTTCTATACAGGAGACTTAACCGAACTGGTTGACCGTTTAAAATCTGAAAGCGGTAAGCATATCTATTGTGATGGTGGTGCAGAAGTAATCAATGAGCTATTGAAGAACGACTTAGTAGACGAGCTTATAATCTCGGTTATTCCTGTTTTGTTAGGTAGTGGAACAAGACTTTTTAAAGACGGAAGACCTGAGCAAACACTAGAATTCGTTAAAGCAAAAACGTTCGAAACTGGATTGATGCAGCTACAGTATAAACGAAAAAAGTAAACAGCGAACCGGACTGGACAACCTTATTGCAAGTGTCCGTGGCAATAAGGTTGCTGTATACTGGAGGAGAAACAAAAAAGGGCTTAGAAGCGGATCAGTCAGACCACAGCAGATCTCGCTTTTATCCCTTACGTTGATTTTCGGTTGCAAACCGAAATAGAGAAAAATAATTCTATGGTCGAAAATACTTTACTAAAAAACATATCAAAACACATACACTTAACCCAAGAGGAAATTTTAACTTTCGAGCGTTTTTGGACAAAGAAAACATTGGAAAAGGGAGACTATCTCTTACGTAACGGCGATACGTGTCGTTACGATAGCTATGTAGTTTCGGGAGCATTGAAAGCATTTTATATCAATGCCGAAAATGGCAATGAGGAAATCCTGTTTTTCGCTGTTGACGATTGGTGGGCTTCCGACTTAGATAGCTTTTCCAAGCAGAAACCATCCATATACAACATACAAGCCATAGAAAAAACGACCGTTTTACAGATTAGCCATTATTCTTTTCAGCAGTTACTAACTGAACTTCCCTGTTTGGAGCGGTACTTTCGGATAATATTGGAAAGTTATTTGGGAGCACTACAAAAGAGAATTATCTATAACAACGTGTACGATGCCGAGAGCAGGTATTATAATTTTTTAGAAACCTACCCAAACATAGTCTCCAAAGTACCCCAATATCTGATAGCATCCTATTTGGGTGTGTCGGCGGAATTTATAAGCCGTATTAAGAAAAAAAATAAACCGTCTTGACCTAGGTCAATTTTTTCTAAATCGAATACCATCAAATTTGCTTCATAAAATTTAAGAAGCAAATGAAACATCATCCTATTTTTCAGAAAGCCAATATATGGCAAAAAGCATTGATTAACCGGACGGTAGTTGCGCCGATGTCACGTGTGAGCGCTACTGCGGACGGCTTGGCTACGGACGAAATGACGGACTATTATTCCGCATTTGCAATTGGAGGATTTGCAGTTATCATTACCGAAGGCATCTACACCGATGTGTACGGTAGCCAAAGTTACGCCAATCAGCCTGCACTTGTAAATGATGAACAACGTGCTTCATGGGTAAAGGTAACCCGTACTGTGCATAAGTCTCCGTCCCTCATATTTGCACAGTTGATGCACGGGGGTGCTTTGTCTCAATGCAACGATAACACCTTAGCCCCGTCCGCCGTAAAACCTGTCGGCGTAAAGATGGCTTCCTACGGTGGCGACGGGGCATTTCCAATCCCTAAAGAAATGGACTTGATGGATATTGAAAGAATGAAACAGGGTTTCATCGATGGAGCTGTAAACGCTTATAAGTCAGGTTTTGATGGCGTAGAAATTCACGGGGCAAACGGCTATCTTTTAGACCAGTTCCTTACACCAGAACTGAACCACCGTAACGACCATTACGGCGGCACGATGCAGAACCGTTTCCGTGTTATTGCCGAAATTATCGCTGGCATACAGGCATCCGTACCGCAGGATTTCATCGTCGGTCTAAGGATTTCAGAGGGGAAAGTAAACGACCTTACATACCGCTGGGCAGACGGTATTGAAACTGCCAAAGAACTGGCTGAAGAAATAAAAGCAAGCCAACCCGATTTTGTTCACGTGGCGGTGCAGACGGGAGAATGGGAACGGGATAGCTTCTTTGAAGATGGAATATCATTAGCATCAATTATCCGGAAGGCTACTGGCATTCCTGTAATCGCGAACGGAGGTTTTCATAATCTAAATAAGGCGGAAATCGCCTTGAAAGACAACCACGCAGACCTAATCGCTATTGGCAAGGTAGCTTTGGCAGACCCACATTGGGTGATAAAAACGATAAACAGTATACCCCTAATTCCTTTTCACCGTGATATGTTATGGCCGGAAGCAACCCTCAGCCATACTCGAAAAATTATCAAAGAATTAAATCTTGAAAGCAATTAGCTTTCCCTAAATACCATCACAGGAAAAACTTTCGCACAGACGAACATAGCTATAACTTCAAATAAAGAAAAAATGAAACCCGCATGTGTCACCATAGAAAAAGGGATATGGAAAAATCAACTCATGCAAGCTTCATTACCATTAAAAAACAAAATACTATAATGAAAATTTCACAAATTAAAATTACGCCAGACGCTTACGAACCGTTCCGTCTGGCACAGGGTCATCGAGTAGGTGATTTATTGTTTATTTCGGGACAGACCGCTATAGGCGAGGATGGAAAGCTGATAGGCATAGGTGACTTTGATGCCCAGGCGCAAATGGCTTTTGAAAACTTGGACAAAGTATTGAAATCCGGAGGTTCAAGTTTGAAAAACGTGGTTAAGGTTACCATCATGCTCCGGGACATGGGAAACTTCGAGAAGATTGTCGAATTGAGAGGCAAATACTTTACTGCTCCTTATCCGGCAGATACGATTTTTGAAGTATCTTCACTTTTCTCTCCCGACGCATTAATTGAAATCGAAGCTATTGCCGTAGCAGATGAAGTGGCGGACTGGAAAAAGTAATATCGCAATAGAATATATGTCAAAAATAGCGATTATTATTTTAGTTGTGAATTTCGTCGCCATGCCGTGTTTTCACAATCTTAATATACATTCTCCATTATATTGCTGTATCTTTGCGGCTGTTTTTTAAATAGATACCTATCGTGATAGACGTAAATAATATCTCCGTATCCTTTGGCGGAACAACCCTTTTCAGTGATGTGTCGTTTTCCATCAATGAAAATGACAAGATTGCCCTGATGGGAAAGAATGGTGCAGGAAAATCCACCTTATTAAAAATCATTGCCGGTGTAGGGAAACCTACTACCGGTCATATCAGCGGACCAAAGGAAGCGGTGATCGCTTACCTTCCTCAACACCTGTTGACGGAGGATAATATGACGGTTTTTGAGGAGACCTCCAAAGCTTTTAATGAAGTCTACCAGATGCGTGACCAACTTGAAACGCTTAACGAACAACTGAACATCCGTACCGATTATGAATCGGACGAGTACATGAAGTTAATCGAGCAGGTTTCC
Source organism: Sphingobacterium gobiense (assembly GCF_002980575.1). Taxonomy (GTDB): domain Bacteria; phylum Bacteroidota; class Bacteroidia; order Sphingobacteriales; family Sphingobacteriaceae; genus Sphingobacterium; species Sphingobacterium gobiense. Next base: position 1,768,265 of record NZ_PVBS01000001.1, on the reverse strand, counting down.
GAGCTAAGCGAAAAGTTCTATTCCATCGAAGAGACCAACTACGATGCAGAAGTGGAGAAAGTATTAAAAGGCTTGGGTTTTGAACGGCGGGATTTTAGTCGTCAGACAGCGGAGTTTTCAGGTGGATGGCGCATGCGCATTGAACTCGCCAAAATTCTGTTGAAAAAGCCCGATTTAATACTCCTTGATGAGCCTACCAACCACATGGATATAGAAAGTATTGAGTGGCTAGAGGATTTTCTGGTCAATTCGGCCAAAGCTGTTATCGTTATCTCCCATGATCGCGCATTTGTCGATAATATCACCAACCGCACGATCGAGGTAACGATGGGGCGTATCTACGACTATAAAGCAACATACTCACACTACCTGCAATTGCGTCAAGAACGACGCCAGCACCAGCTGAAGGCTTATGAAGAACAACAACGTTATATTGCCGATACGCAAGAATTTATAGATCGTTTTAAAGGCACTTATTCCAAAACATTGCAGGTGCAGTCCCGCGTTAAGATGTTGGAAAAACTGGATATCATCGAAGTGGACGAGGTAGATACCTCCGCGCTACGTCTAAAATTCCCGCCATCGCCCCGTTCGGGACAATATCCGGTTATCGTTGAAGAACTTACCAAAACCTATGGAGAGCACGTCGTGTTCGAAAAAGCCTCGATGGTTATCGAACGTGGAGAAAAAGTAGCTTTCGTCGGTAGAAATGGAGAGGGTAAATCCACCATGATTAAAGCGATTATGGGTGAAATTGGTTACCAAGGCTCTCTAAAAGTGGGGCATAATGCCCAAATCGGTTATTTTGCACAAAATCAGGCCTCGTTGCTGGACGAAGAGCTTACCGTGTTCGAAACCATCGACCAAATTGCCGTAGGTGAAGTGCGTGTCAAAATCAAAGATCTCCTGGGTGCATTCATGTTTAGCGGCGACGATACTACCAAAAAGGTGAAAGTACTCTCCGGAGGAGAAAAGACACGTTTGGCTATGATCAAGCTATTATTAGAACCCGTAAATGTGCTCATCCTCGATGAACCTACCAATCACCTGGACATGAAAACCAAAGATATCATTAAAGATGCCCTACAAGAATTTGATGGGACGCTGATTTTGGTATCGCACGATAGAGACTTCCTCGATGGATTGGCAACGAAAGTTTTCGAATTTGGCAACAAGCGCGTAAGAGAGCACTTCGAAGATATCAAGGGCTTCTTGGAATATAAGAAAATGAGTAACCTTAATGATATAGAAAGGGTGGGATAAAAGGTAATAAATAATTGAAGTGATAAAATACTGGTTTTCCGTTATTGTTATAAGCCTTTTATCTATGTTACTTTGTTCTAATTAATACATTGGTCAAAGATGGAAGGTCGCGAATTTTAAACGTCAGAAATATTTGCTATGAAAAATGTCAATATGGTGTTTCTATTATCAGTAGTATATTTTCTTAATATAACCGGATGTTCAAAAAATGATGGTTCCGCAGAGCTCCCGGTAAATGACGAATTCAGTGGCATACTGTTATATGATTCAGGAGAACACACCTACAGTCTAGATCTGAATACCAAGGCGCGAAGTATATATTTCAACCGAAACACGTATTCCCTTAACGGGTGGGATGTCAGCTGGGATGGAAGCATCAGACTTGAGTCGGAAATTGTTGCCGGAGAATTTGACGAAATTAAATTTAAGCTCGTCAATACAGCAAACAACAGTATAGTTAAAGAGTTTGTTTATGATAGCCCAAACGGCGAAGACCGCCAGATCAGCGGTTTGCTATCTCCAGACAAATCCCTAATCCTCATACAACCAGATTTTGAGCATGGTATCGTTATTATTGATACCGAAGGTCAAGTAAGACATCACTTGCCGATGGTAAATGATACCAAACTTACACTTGGAGACGAGGTGGTGTGGTCGTCGAATAATAGCATCCTGTTCACGTTTGAAAAGTTCATACTTAAAAGTGATCCTCCGTATACATCGATAACGCCTGTTAAGGAATTAAACTATTCGGACTGGGGCAATATTCACACCAGTGCCGATGGAAGCAAAATATCGCTCCGTATCGATAAGCACATTTACTTAATGAATGCTGACGGGACAGATCTGGTACAGGTGACGGAAAGCGACCGTGAAGAACGGGAAGCAATTTTTTCACCAGATGGGCGCTACCTCTTGGTGGCAGCCGATTATTATCCGGGCACTTTTCATCCCGGTACATGGGACCTGAATATTATTCCTGCCGATGGCAACAAATACAAAGTGGGTAAAAAACCTGGTAACGGCGTCCTCGAGATTCGTCGGAACGATTCAAAAAATGTCGAGACAGCATCGAATCAGATGTTATGGCGATAATCCATTCGGGGTGCTTTGTCCGAATCGATTTACTAATGCAATATCCTACCTCATCTAACTTCAGGTCTTCATGAATTGAGAAGAAGGCAGAAAATGCTAAATCCTCCGACGCTTTTTCTTATCTTGTCTTTCATGATGAATAAACCAGAAAGTGTATCTTACTACCCTTTGGGCGATTCTGCAGTCGTTGCCGTTTTTAGCGAGGCTATTTCGGAACAAGTCAATCACCGTATCCGACTGGTTGGCTTAGGGTTGGACAAGCTGGAAAATCCCGGTATTTTGGAGTATGTGCCTGCCTTTACAACCATTACCGTGTATTATGATTTATTATCCATAGAATTTGCTGAAGTCGTCGAACAGATTGAGCGCATTGTAGCCGCCTTACCTGAAGAAATACATTTCAGTTCTGTCAACAAAGTCATCCCCATCTGGTACGATGGTCCAGATCTCGATGAAGTCATGGACTACACAGGACTAAGTAAAGAGGAAGTCGTGCGGCTTCATAGTGAAAACGAATATATCGTCTATATGATTGGATTTGCTCCGGGTTTTGCATACCTTGGCGGTATGGACAGTCGCCTATCCACCCCCCGCAAACCAACGCCACGTCTCAAAATCGAACCGGGATCTGTAGGGATTGCCGGTGCGCAAACCGGAATCTATCCGATCGAGACCCCAGGCGGCTGGCAAATTATTGGAAAAACACCTGTACGTTTATTTGACGCCAGCAAAGAGATTCCGTCATTTCTAGCCGCGGGAGATCGCCTGCGATTTGATCCAATTAGCGAAGCGGAGTACCTGCGCATGAAAGGAGCTGATTATGGGGATTAGTGTTGTCAAGCCAGGGATGTTGACGACCGTACAAGATCTAGGGCGCTTCGGATTCCAGAAATATGGTATGATAACGAGCGGTGCGATGGATAAGTTGGCACTTCGACTGGGTAATCTCCTTTTGGGCAATGAAGAGGACACACCTGCATTAGAGTGCACATCAATTGGACCTAGCTTGCTTTTTCAGAAGCAGCAGCTTATCTGTGTCACCGGGGCAGATCTCTCCCCAGCAATCGATCAACGACCTATTCCTATTTGGAAGCCTGTCGTTGTGCCAGCAGGTGCACAGCTCACCTTTGGTAAGCCCAAAAAAGGTTGGCGATCATACCTCTGTTTTTATGGTGGACTCGACGTGCCAAAAGTACTTGGCAGCGCTTCTACCTATCTCCGGGGAGCTATAGGTGGGTGGCAAGGGCGTGCTTTGCAAAAAGGCGATCAACTATCCTTTTGTGTTGGCTGGCCGCAGGAAAGTTCATCATTTAAGTGGCGTATGGCGTCCTCATGTTACCGAGGACTTGCCAACAAGGTGATTCGTGTTATAGCCGGACCGCACCACCCGCTATTCGATAGCGAGAGCCAGCAACGGCTCACTGCCGATCTGTTTACGATCAGCAGCAATTCCGATCGAATGGGCTACCGCCTGGAATCCGCGAACTTGTACCTGCGTGAAAAAAAAGAACTTCTCTCTTCGGCCACCACCTTTGGGACGATACAGGTGCCACCTGACGGGCAACCCATTGTCTTGATGGCTGATCATCCCACGACCGGCGGTTATCCGATCATTGCTCAGGTAGCGACTGTCGACCTACCGCTGATGGCACAGTTGCGCCCCGGTGCAAAAATTCGGTTTGCATTGATCACGATCAAGGAGGCACAATCCCTATGGAGAGCCCAGGAAGATGAACTTCATAAATTGAAACTATCTTTAGCATTAAAATATGGCGAGTAGTAAAATGATTGATCTCAATTGTGACCTTGGCGAGAGCTTTGGGTCATGGAGGATGGGCAACGATGAAGCGATACTGCCTTTTGTAACCTCGGTAAATATAGCGTGCGGTTTTCATGCAGGCGATCCATCTACCATGATGAAAACCGTTGCACTTGCCGCCAGCCACGATGTGCATATTGGTGCACATCCAGGATTTAAGGATATGGAAGGATTCGGTCGTCGTCAAATGGCCCTGACTCCCATGGAAGTATATGACCTGATGCTCTACCAGATCGGCGCGCTTTATGCCTGTACCAAAGCACAAGGCGTATTGCTACACCATGTCAAGCCACATGGCGCACTGTACAATATGGCGGCACAAGATAACAACCTTGCCAAGGCGATTGCCGATGCGGTCTATGCATTTGATCCGAATTTGGTCCTGTACGGGTTATCAGGAAGTGCACTTATTGCGGAAGGTGAACAGCGTGGGCTAACCGTTTATAGCGAGGTATTCGCGGATCGCACCTATCAAGCCGATGGTATGCTGATACCCCGAACGATGGTTAATGCCGTCATAACGGATTATGACCGGGCATTTGCACAGGCCTTATTAATGGCCACAGAAGGAAAAGTGATCACAGCGGACGGCGTAAACATCCCCATTAAAGCAGATACGATTTGTATGCATGGTGACAATGAGTCCGCTATTGCGATAGCCCAGAAAGTGCATCACGCCTTAAATTTATCGCGTACTCCATAGCATGCATACAAAGAGAAATACCACCTCCGCATTGATCGCGGCAGCGATGCTCATGGCGATATCAGCCGTCGGGCCAGGTTTTTTGACGCAGACTACCGTCTTTACCAAAACATTGGGGGCTAGCTTTGGATTCGTTATCCTCCTATCTATCTTTGTTGACATTGGCGTCCAGCTCAATATCTGGCGGGTACTAACGGTATCCGGTCAGCGCGCGCAAGATGTAGCCAATCGTGTTCTTCCTGGCTTAGGTACGATTTTGTCATGTCTTATTGTTATCGGAGGTTTAGCGTTTAGCATTGGCAATGTCGCAGGAGCGGGGCTTGGCCTAGAGGCATTGATTGGTCTTGATGTTACCACCGGTTCGGTGCTCGCAGCCGGTATTGCTATTGCCGTTTTTGCCAATCGTCAAGCAGGTCAAGTCATGGATCGGTTCGCGCAATTGATGGGGTTTATCATGATCCTCGCCATTATCTACATTGCCTTTGTCGCTAAGCCACCTATGGCTGAAGCTGCGCTCCGCACGGTAGCACCATCTGCTATTGATTTTATGGCTATTGTGACCTTAGTAGGTGGTACTGTGGGAGGTTACATCACATTTGCAGGAGGTCACCGGCTTATCGATGCTGGTGTAGTAGGGAAGGAGTCGTTACCCGAGGTGAATAGAAGTGCCGTAATGGGGATATCGGTCGCATCGACGATACGTATATTTCTTTTCTTGGCCTCACTGGGCATTATCAGTCAGGGTATGGCTATCGACGATAGTAATCCCACGGGATCCGTATTCCAATTAGCTGCCGGCGAGTTTGGTTACCGCTTGTTTGGTTTGGTCATGTTTGCGGCAGCAGTTACCTCGGTGATCGGTTCTGCCTATACGTCTGTTTCGTTTGTCAAATCTTTCAGCCCGTTCATTCAACGGAACGAGAATTGGATCATTATAGCTTTTATTACCATCTCCATATGTATTTTCGTGATCGTCGGCAAGCCTGTCAATCTATTGATTATGGCAGGTGCGGTAAATGGCATCATTTTACCGATATCACTGAGTGTTATGTTGATCGCTGCGTACAAGAAAGATATTGTCGGGTCCTACAAGCAGCCCCTCTTACTGACTTGCGTTGGTGTTGTTATCGTTGTTGCCATGACGTGGATGAGCGTTCGAATCCTACTGGGGGGATGATGCGGCTTATATCGGCGATTAGACTCGTGTATTCACGTTTTTACTTTCCGCAACAATTACCTCTTCTACCGATTGGTTCAAATTAGTGTTTTTACATTTCTTTTTTCCATTTGTCCAAGAATAAGTTTATTAATAGGCTATCAAACTTAAGTTACGGGTTTTCATCGTACCAATATTGAGCCCGGTACATTCAAATCCCATGGTAAAAAGAGAGACCTTATAATCATTGTATGATTGGGATTCAAGTAGGTATCCTCTGCTCCAAGCTTCGTTCAGTCCCTGCTTGATCTGGGACAAGATATCCCCTTTTACAGTCTTCCATTGCCCCTGTACAAGGCCGGTCGAGCTAAAGGAGGCTAGGCCGACATCATAAATAATCTGACCGCTAAATACATCTTCGTTTATAGAAAGGCCCGGCAAGCTGTATCGGTCATCAAACAGCATAATTAAGAAATACATAGACTTACCATAGCCCGTACTGCTGGGGTTGAGATTCTGAACAAGGAAAACGCAGCTGAATTGCAAGGCATGAATAGCCGAATTATATCCTGCTTTTTGGTTTCTCGCATGGTACTCTAGATAGGCATCAATCTGGAAATTAAGACTATCCAATGCGCCGATAAATGGCGTTGCGTAACCTAACCAACCGTCGGGGTCTGCTATACGTTGATCGATTATCAAATGGGGAAACGGTTGGGACGAGGTTCTATACGTATCACCAAACTCATTTTGACCATTGATGGCAAAAATAATATCCCTGTCTGTAGAAGACGCCGGTCCTATGGTAATCGCTTTGTTCGAATCGGCAAAACGGTATGACCCGGATGATAGGGGAGTCGGTGTAGCACCATATAGAGAGGAGTTACTATACCACTGCGATAGATTCCATTTTGGAGACGAACCTCCTCCTGCATATAATATAGATCCCTGTACCACGCCGGTGGCTGGATGGAGTACATGGAATCCATGTTGGAAATTTTGATCGGTTAATAAGGATAGAGGACTTGTTACCGAAAAAAGAGGCTCCGACGTCCCGACGCCTTTTGATAACCCGTTGCTAAATTCTTCTTGTCTATCTTTCGCTTTGTTACAACTAATGAAACCGAGGAAAACGATACCAGCAAGCAAAACTATTTTTGAAAGTCTGTAAAAATAGCGTTTAAGGTTCTTTTTTGTTCTCATAAAAATACAATTAGTTAATGGATCTCCTTATGCGGGAGTATGTGGTTTATATTTTGTTTGTTCCAGCAGTTAGCTTGATTGATTTGCCCTTATATCCATATGTCCCCGAAACCCCATTTGGGAGCGTAATTTCTCCAGATAGCTCGTCTATCTCTTTTTTTAGATATAGTTTTATAATACCTGACGGATGAGGGATTTCAGCCTCAATAAATTCTAAACTCCCGAGGTTGGGGTTTATTTTTACGGTTTTGAATCCCGGTGAATCAGGTTCTAAACCGCATATGGTAGCCAAAAAATCATAATTCGGGCTGGCACTCCAGGCATGGCAGTCGGATCTGGAAGGTTCCGGACGTTCCGCAAAAGTCGTCAATCCTAGGTCTAGCATGTCTTTCCATAATTGTAATTGATCTACATATCTATTCGCTAAACCTGCTTTTTTCATTGCCCTTATAAGATAGAAGCGGTAAAATAGTGTCGCTTGTATGAGAGAAGTATCTGAATCTAATCTTAACAAGACATCGGCTTGCTCTTTTTTAGGAATTGCATCGGCTAGTATGCCCATGATGTTGGCATGCTGGCTATAACTGCTCCTTTTAATATCGTCTGCCAATAACTGACGATGCGGATCATAGCACTGCATTAAAACAGCATGGTTAATCTTCTTATGCAGTAACTGATATTCTTTCGCTGTCGCTTTTTCACCGAAGTAGGACATCAAATCAACAGCATCTTTTAAGGTATAGGCAAACTGAAGACTAAGAATAGAAGAGCCTCCTTCTAATCCCCCTGGAGGAACACCTCCGGAAGGACGCTCTGCAGACCATGGCCATTCATTTGGCCAATCGACAAAGTTCCAGTGGGGCATCGGTCCAAGCATTCCCGTAGCAGGATCGACACGTTCGGTATACCAACGTATGATTTGTTGAGCAATCGGTAAATACTCCCTTACAAAGTTTTCATCCGGTCTATGCATCCAGTAATCGTGCAACATATTGACCCAATACAACGAGAATGGCGGAATAATCTGTATTCTTTGTGCTGGATAACGACTTTGTAAGATGCCTTCAGGGACTAAAGAAGACGCTAGGTCGGTAATAGCTTTACGCATTAAACGGTCATCCCCACTCACATAAAGTGATATCAGGGATTGAATGCGGGTATCTCCGGTATATTGCATGCGCTCGTAGTATGGGCAGTCGTAATAGAGATCTACCGCGCATAACCTTGCTGTGCGCCAACCTGTTTTCCAGATCGTGGACAACACCGGATTGCTGCTTTTGAACCGGCCAAGCTCTTGAAAAGGGTATCCAACAAATGTACAGTCAAGTTGTTCAATTATCAAGGGCTGCTCTTTTGTCTCTATATCTAATTGGATATACCTGAATGTTTTGAAATTCAGCGGACTATAGGACCTGTGCTTACCTCCATCTGGGTAAATAATATCTTTAACCCCAAGCAGTTTCTTTCCATCGATTTCATCTCTATTTCCTTTATTCCCCTCCGTATCGTACAATGCCTCCGCATAGGCAATAGATAGACTCCCTTGCCTTCCGCCGCTTAATACAACTTCTATAAAGGCATTTGTGAGATATGTTTGATCCAATAGTAGACTGGCCTTTGTAAATGAAGGGATGGTGATTGCCCCGTTTTCTAGAAAAATACCATTCGTCGTAACCCCTGATGTTCGTCGAACTTGCATGGGTTTTTCTGCCTTTAGTTCCGGTAAAGGGATGTTGCGAGGTTGTAGCGCACGTATATATTCTGTTCCCTCGCCATAGTTCATCCCTCTTTCTTGAACGGCCGCTTCCTCCCAATGGGAATCGTCATAATCGATCTGCTGCCATCCCCAAGGATAAAGTGAACCGTCGATTTCGTCTGCCGGTTCGATGTCGATTACCTCCATGTGTTCCAAGGAAGGTGCATACGCGTCATTTTTTTTTGTTTTCCAGCTCTTGTCCGTATTTACTACCTGTTCTGCTTCACCGTCACCTTGCATAATGAATCCTGTAGATGATGTCATTTGTGCACCTGGCGTCCACTTACCATAATTTATTACTTGTACCGTAATGACATTTTCTCCAACTTGAATATAAGGCGCGATATCGATCGTATCATAATTCCAACGTAATGTAGAGCCCGCTGCTGGTCCATGGTTAATGCGATGGTTATTGATAAAAACAACATAACGCTGATCTGCAGACATATGGATGATAAAACGGCCGGGTTTATCGGCGAGACTGAATTTTTTACGAAATAGGTGCACTCCATAGTCATATGGAGATGTCGTCGAAGGACCGATCCAATGCGTATTCCATCTTGTCACAACGTCCTGTCCGTGCAGGGTTTCCTGTGCGAAAGCAGATTTCGCAAAGACGGACACATACAGAAAGAGTATACATAGGACACTTGTCAAATAGGTATTATATTTTTTTTTGATCATAGACGTAGCGATTCATCAGAACAAACTTTGCCCATATCCGGTCGGAGAAAACAATGTTTGCTTTATATATAGGTCTAATGAATCTATAGCTTCCCTTATTCGACCACCGAACTTTTTTCAGTATATACCGGAAACGTAAGTGAAGCCTATTATTTGTGTAGTTCGTTTAAAGTTGTAGAATGCAGATGATACGTCGAAATATGATATTCTGGTTGTAAGACTATAGCAATAAGGTCATAAAACTATTTAATTTTGCACGTAATGTTTTAAAAGCCTTTCCGAGATGTGCCTCAACGGTCTTTTCCGAAATTTGTAATTTTTTTGCGATCTGTTTCTGCGAATACCCTTGTTCTCTACTCATTCTAAAAACGAGCTGACATTTTTCAGGGAGCCCTGCGACGTAGTATTCCAGCTCACGCTGTAGTTCTTCAAAGGCCAATAGCTCTTGCGTAGAATCATCAATAGACGAAGTATCCATCAGTGAATCGATATACTGCTTCTGGGTATAGGACTTGTTTATGGCAGTAAATACGCGATATTTTACAGATACGGCTAGGTAACGGGAAAGGGTTGACGTTATATTTAACTGATGACGACGTGTCCACAAGGAAACAAAGATATCCTGTACAATCTCTTCTGCCTCTTCCAATTCAGATAAGCGATTTGAAGCAATAACGAATAATTTTTTCCAGTAGCGGTCATATATGACCGTAAACGCTCGCCTATCTCCCTGATAAACGAGTTCCAATAGTTCCTGATCATTCTTATGCAAATACCCTACAGTCATAGTAAGTTTATCGTTTGGTTAGCCGTATTCAGACCGCAAGATACGTAAAAATAACAACAATAGCTATCCTGTACTCTCATGTATCTACGTTCTCAGTGTGTTCTAACCTCTATTTAAAAAAAAAAAATCAAAAAAAAGTTAAAGGGACTAAGGGTTGTGCTGTTTCCGTCAGACTTATATAGTAAAGGGAACCAAATATGAGTAATATAGATCGCTATCAAGAACTTATTAACAAATGGCTTCAGGGCAGCATAAGCGAAGCTGAAAAAGTCGAGCTTTCGCAATGGTATAATAGCTTTCCGGACGCTACGAAGGAAATTCCTGATACCTACGCCCAAGACGAGACACATTTACGCAATCGGATTTTGGACAAGGTTAACAAATCGATAAACGTAATCGAGAAGCCTAAATCGGTGCGGCCGTTTTTCACAAGAGCAAGATGGGTTGCAGCATCCGTTATATTTTTAATGCTGGCGGCAATTTCCTATTACACGGTGACTAAATCTGGACTACAGGATGAGGTGATCGGGCTATATGATATCCAACCTACAGGTAATCGCGCAAAATTAACCTTATCAGACGGAGAGGTTATCAATTTAGATGAACAACAATCAGCATTGGTTGTCGATGGTGGGGTTAAATACATCGATGGGAAGAGCGTCTTTGCACAACAAATGCATGATAATGAGAAGATAAGTTATGCCGTATTGTCTACACCCAAAGGAGGGCAATACCGGCTCATGCTTGCCGATGGGACAGAAGTATGGCTAAACGCATCCTCATCGATTAGGTTTCCCTCTCGTTTTAATACCAATACGCGGGAAGTGGAGCTGCTTTCAGGCGAAGCCTATTTTAGTGTAAAAAAGAAAGTAGATGGGAGGGGTAACCGTGTACCATTCTTTGTTAAATCCGATCAACAAACAATCGAGGTACTAGGAACACAATTTAATATAAATATGTACCATGTACATTATGGGGCTGTCACGACAGTAGCAGAAGGAAGTGTTGCCGTGCGGGCATCGAAGAAGTCACAGCAATCTAGAGAAGCCAAAGTCGTACTTACCGCCGGTAAGCAATCTATTATGGATAGAACAGGTACGATTAAAGAACAGCAGGTAGATATCGAACAGTATACGGCTTGGAAAGAGGGCATGTTCTTCTTCAACGACGCGAATATTTATACTGTTATGGAGGAATTTGGACGATGGTATGATATAGACATAACGTATGAAATATCACGTTCCGACGATCTGTTTTCAGGTTATATTCCCAAGAACGTGTCTCTCGGTGAGGCATTGGGGTTACTGAAGATAGCAGGCGTAAATTTTGAGCTAACCACTAAACATAACCTAATTGTAAAACAAAAAAAAGATAGATAGAAAGAAAAATAAAACCTAGGTGTTATCACCTCAGATTTGATTTTGCAAAAGAAAGCTGGAAATGCTCGTAACATTCCCAGCAACAGCTTGAGCAAACAAATCCAACTATAAGTTCTAGCGCTAACAGTTTACATTTATTAATCTCAAACCATACAAAAGTATGCAATTAAAACCGTTTTTAAACTTTTTGTTGTCACACCATAGACATAGCATTATGCGAATAAAGTTGATTTTCCTGATGATTAGCCTTTTTAGTGCGCAGCTCTCTGCCAGCGTATTTGGCCAGCGTATTACCATTCGCGAGCATAAGGCAGATTTCAGCGTGGTACTGAAAAAGATTGAAAGACAGACAGGGCTTAAATTCTTTTATAACAAAAAGGATGTCGTTATGGATCCGGTCAGTATGGATGTAACGAATGAGACACTATCAAACACATTGAATAAGCTATTCAAAGGCCAACCTTACGGTTATACGATACGTAACAAAGTTATCGTGCTCAATCGAAAAGAAGGGGTGGCGGATAATGCAACGAGACCCTCACGAAGTATTACGCCAATTCATGGCACGAAGCAAACTGATCGACAGCAAACGATCCGAGGTACCGTTCGAGATTCACTTGGTACACCTCTGGAAGGTGTTACTATAACGGTAGTTGGTACCGATAGGGGAACATCCACGAGTGCCGCGGGTTCATATCAGATCGAGGCGAGCGCCGGCGAGTCATTGGATTTTAGTACGGTGGGTTATACATCCCAGCGCGTGACGCTAACAGCTGATATGAATACCGTAAATGTTAACTTGGTTCCGCTTTTATCAGATTTGGATGAGGTTGTCGTGGTGGCATTCGGTACGCAAAAGAAGGTTTCTGTTACGGGATCTATCGCGTCGGTACAAACGAAAGAAATTAAGCAGAGTCCTGCGGCCAATCTTGCCGTTACGTTGGCTGGCCGCCTACCGGGCTTAACAGCCCTACAGCGCAGCGGTGAACCCGGGCGTGATCATACGGCTTTGTTTTTACGAGGGATGGGAACACTGAATGCCACCGCTCCGATTATCTTGGTGGATGGCGTAGAACGTGAGATGACCTATATTGACCCTAATGAGGTGGAGAGTGTTACGATTTTGAAAGATGCTTCATCAACCGCATTATTTGGCGTGCGGGGTGCCAATGGCGTGATATTAGTAACAACCAAGCGGGGTACCAGCGAGAAACCTACAATTGGTTTACTGTATGAACACGGTTTTCAGGGCTTTACTCGTACACCAGAGGTGATCAGTTCGTACGATTGGGCGCGTTTAAAAAATCAGGCTTGGGCAAACGAGAACCCGAATGCAGATCCAAACGATCCCGTTAATCAACCTCCTTATTCCGAATACGCACTGGATCGGTTTATGTTTCAGGACTATCCTACAGCCTATCCTAACACAAACTGGCAGAAACTCTTATTCAACGATATCGTCGCACAACAACGCTATAACTTAAATTTGAGTGGAGGAGGAGATTATGTACAGTATTTTGTGAATGTTGGTTTTCTCAATCAGGGGGGACAATGGAAAATTGATCCCAGCGTTACAGACTATGATCCGGCTGGATTTTTAAAGCGATATAACTTCCGGTCTAATATCGATGCAAAACTCAATAAGTCGGGCAAGCTAACCACTTTTTTAAATGCAGCGGGCTATTTCGAGCGCGTAAATTCGCCGAATGCGAGCACAGAAGAGATTTTTAGACGCACCTATACGTTTTTTCCTGTGGTATTACCTGGTCCGCTCACGCCCGACGGAGAAGTCCTGATCGGAACAGGCAATTATAACGTTTCACCTTGGGCCTTGATCAATCGGACAGGATATCGGCAGGAAACACGAAATAACATTACGGCCTCCTGGGGACTCAAGCAAGACCTGGAATTTCTGACCAAAGGTTTGTCCGCTAAATTTATGGCATCGTTTGATACCCGGACGGTTTATTCTCTTACCGCAGGTCGGGAGTACCAGCGCTGGACCCAAGTGATCGATCCGAATACATCAAACCACCTGGGCATGGATAGCGTAGCCTATATGCGGATGTTTCCAGAATTAGAAAATACACCGTTAAGCATCGGTAGCGGGTCTAACTTTCAATCGTTCTTCAACTTTCAGCTATCTGCTGATTATAATAGGGTGTTTAATGAAAAGCATTCCGTTACTGGGATGTTGCTCGCACAGCAAGAGCAACGTGTCATGCCGAACGACCGCTTACCATTCAACCTACGGGGTATAGCATTGCGTGCTATTTATGGATATGACAATAAATATTTTGCAGAATTTAATGCCGGATATAACGGATCAGAACAGTTTGCAAAAGGTCGTCGTTATGGCTTTTTCCCCACAATATCGGGTGGCTGGGTGATCTCTAATGAATCATTCTTGCGTGATCATCCCACGATTAGCCTACTCAAACTTAGAGGCTCCTACGGACGGGTAGGAAGTGACCGATTAGGAGGTCGTCGCTTCCTGTACCTTGATGATATACAGCGGCAAACAGGAGGGGGGTATAGCGGATCATTGGGTCGAGGGGGTAAAATCGGAGAGAACTATATAGGGAATCCCTTCATTCAATGGGAGGTCGCTAAAAAAACAAATTTCGGACTAGAACTGGGATTATTTAACGAGCTTACATTGAATGCAGATGTGTTTCACGAGCGTCGGGATAATATATTGATCAGTAGGCAAACCATTCCCATGGTGTACGGAATTGAGGCAAGCCGTATGAGTCCCGTAAATATGGGTATTGTCGAAAATAGAGGTTTTGAAATAGAACTGAACTATAACAAAAGGCTAAGTACGGATTGGTCCATCCTGTCCAAACTGAATTACAATTTTGCCCGTAACAAGGTCCTATTCGCGGATGAGCTTCAATTACCGTCAGACTTTACACACCGATATAGACAAACAGGCTACCGTATCGGGCAGGCGTTCGGTTATGAGCTGCGAGATGGCTATTATGAAAGTTACGAAGAGATTGCCAACGAAGGGTTAAACTATGTCGGATATACAGTAAGGCCTGGTGATTTCAAGTATGTGGATGCCAATGAAGACGGTATAATTGATGAGCGTGACATGGTGCCAATCGGCTATTCAGGCGTTCCTGAATTCACCTTCGGCGGTGCATTTAACGTAACGTATCGAAATCTCGATGTCTCCTTCTTATTACAAGGTGTACATAACGTAACGCAGGCAATGGGCTCCTACGGAACACATAGCGAATGGGACTTCAAAGAGAGGCATCTCCACGCATGGACCCCCGAACGGGCGGCAGCAGGAGAGGATATCCGCTATCCACGGCTAGCGCTGGGAGCTTCAGTCAGCGAACGCGATAATAATTCGTTCTTTCTAGAAAATCGTAGTTTTATTCGTTTGAAGAATGCAGAAATTGGCTACCGGATTCCACTATCGGCCATCAAAGGTATCGGCGCCAAAGAGGTTCGCGTGTACGTTAATGGTTTGAATTTGTTTACCTGGGATTCCATGCGAGAAAAAGATTACGATCCAGAAGTCGGTTATTCACTCAGTTATCCAGTATACCGGGTTTTCAATGCTGGTGTAAGCGTTAATTTTTAATTATTGATATAAATAGGATGAAGAACCCATCAGGATGTATTCAGTCAAACTGGGGAATGAATAAATCTGATAGCTTCATCACCATTAAAAAAACAAATTATACACAGATGAAAAATATAGTTAAACATATAGTTGTGGTCTTGTTTCTTGCTTTTCTAAGCAGCTGTAACAAAGATCCTTTAGATATCATGCCCGATGGCCGATTAACGCTCGAGGAGATTTTTAATGACGAACTGATGGCATCCGAATATTTGAATACCATCTACGATAACATTAATCCTTATGGTTCATCTTACGATTATTACACATTGTTAGCCGGTTTTTCCGATGAAGCGCACGACAACGATTTTCCCCAAGATATGGGACGGGCTCCGTCGCGATGGTATAACGGTGAGTTGCGGCCCAACTGGAATCCCTTGGATATTCAATCCATACAGGGAGAGTCGACGCCCTTGACCAACGGAAACTATTACCGCAAAAATTGGATAGGTATACGGCAAGCGAATGTATTCTTAGCTAACATTGTCGACACGCGTTATACCAATCCGCAGATAAAAGCCCGGTTGATTGCGGAAGCAAAAGTACTGCGTGCGTTCTTTTACCTCGAGCTTATCAAGATGTACGGCGGTATGCCTGTGGTAGATAAACCGTTTTCGGACGATTTTAGATTCGAAACACTTGAGCGGCAGTCATTTCAGGAATGTGTCGATTTTATAAAACAGAATTGCGATGAAGCGATTTTGGAGTCAGCACTTCCTTATCGAATCACGGCGGAGCCCGATCGCGGACGCCTTACCAAGGCCGTTGCGCATGCCATACGTTCACAGGCAATGCTATTTGCCGCTAGTCCTTTGTGGAATCCAGGAGGGGAGACAGCACTTTGGGAAGCTGCTGCCGAGGCATCGAAGAACTCGCTCGATGCCCTACTGAGTAATAATCATCAATTATTCCCCGACTATGAATCGTACTTTTATGGCCGTACGGATATCAGCGTGAACCCGGCTGACTGCGAAACTATTTTTGAGATTAAACCCTACCGTAACCAGGAGTTTAGCCAATTAATGTTTGTGATGCACGCTATCCCATCCATTGGCGGAGAGAAAGCCGGTGCGAGCCCCTCGCAAGAATTGGTGGATGCGTACGATATGGCCAATGGCGAGCCCGCTATATTAGGATACTACGATGAAGAACACCTATACCCGATCATCAACACCGCATCAGGATATGACGAATCTAATCCATATAAAGATCGTGACCCCCGCTTTTACGCAACGGTTTGGTATAACAATGCCTATTATGGCGAGGTCAACGGTACCCCCCATTATATTCAGTCTTATTTGGGCGGAGCCGATGGCATTTCTAACATTATGCAGCGCACACGAAACGGTTATTACCTTCGAAAATTTCGCGATCCGAAACAGCTTGATGTCAACACTGGAACCGCGCGCTTTAAGAAGTATCGTCTGGGCGAGATTTACCTCAATTATGCCGAGGCCGCAAATGAAGCCTATGGTCCCACGTCCGAGGTATACGATGCGGTAGATGCCATACGCGATCGGGCAGATATGCCAGCACTTTCCAAGGGGTTGAGCAAGGAAGAGATGCGAGAACGCATCCGCCGCGAACGTCGGGTCGAGCTCGCCTTTGAGGAGCACCGCTTTTGGGATACGCGCCGCTGGAAGATTCTACATACCACCGATAAGTTGACCACAGGTATGGAGTGGACAAAGATTAGTGATAACAATTTTGAAGGAAAACGCATAATAGCCGGACGACGTAAGTCCTGGACAGACAATCATCTTATTATTCCCATTCCTTTGGGCGAATTGGTGATGATGCCCCTATGGGAACAAAACCCAGGGTGGGAATAAAGGAGATGTAGGTTTTAACAGATAAAAAGATAAGCAATGAAAACAGCAAGATATTATAGAACATGGTGGTTGGTTTGTGTCATGGTAGCGATAACGCTTTCCTGTAGCGATGAAGAACAGATACCTTTGAATACTGCGCCCATCCCACGTATCACTGAACTTAGCCCTGCTAATGCATCAGTCGGTGACGAAATAACAATCGTAGGTGTTAACTTTTCGGGAAATCCAGGCGAAAATGAAGTGAAATTCAATCAGACCATCGTTGATATTATCGAGGTTTCGGAAACGGCAATTAAAGTGATTGTCCCCGAGCTAACCGGCAACGTAGCCGGGGTATCAGTACGGAGTAGAGGGAAAATCTCGAATAAAAGAAACTTATCGTTGGTCCGGGTAAAAACGTTTGAAGATAATTTCAACCGAGCGGATGTTCCGCCGGTCGGATCCGATGTTACGCCAAATCCCATCGGTAGCAACTGGCAAATCGTAGCAGGTACCTTTGAGGTCAAGAATAATCGTTTGTTTTGTGGTGCGGCTAGTACAGAGTCTTACGCCTTATACCGTGATCCGGAACTTCGTTTGGACGTTGGTGAAGGTAGTTATTTTCGCTTAGAAGCCGACATGCAAGTTTCTCCAGAATCTTTCGCCGGAATTATATTTAATGCCCAGAGTGACAACAAGCGATTCTATCTATTCCGTACGAGTAATGGACTGGTGCAAATGCTAAAAAGCGGTAGCAATGGCCTGAACGACTGGGCAAATGTCATGATGAGCGAAAATATTCCTGGCTTTGCTCCCCATATCCCTTATCGGATAGCGGTATCCTCATCACAGCCCGGCCGGTTTGTCGTCAAGGTAATGGAGTTAAATACGAATACCGTACTGTTTGAACGAAGCTTTGAAGACGCCAATCCTTATGTAGGAGGCTCACCTGGTGTATATTATTTTGGCCTGGCAAATCCTATCGACATTGCATTCGATAATCTGCATATTGAAACCATGTAAATGAAAAGAAGATGAAAAAAAATATATTATCTAAGCTGGGACGCTTTTCCAGCATTATTTTAATTGTCGCTTGCTCCGCAGGCGACCCTATTGAGACCCCACCTGAGGTTATTAGCAACGATACCCTTTCCATTCTTGGCGATCCATTTTTCGAGAAAGGACTCGTAATGAAGCGAACAGATGGCTCAACCAGCAATGTCATACATCCTTTCGGAGCCCATTCAGGAGCGTCGCCTATCTGGGGGATGGCCGAATGGGGGACGCAGTTTCTTCTCACCGAAGAGGACCGGGTAGAAGATACACAGAGCGTAACGTATGCTAACGCGGGTAAGTTGATCTCTTTTAAAAAGGCACCTCATGCAGGCCATATCGTCATGGAAGCTACCACCTCGGCCGAGTATGAAAGACCGCGCCGTGAAGGTGAATATTGGCCACATCTGCTTATCGAACAGAGTTTTCCAGACCAACCGTTTGTAAAGGATCTAAAAGGATTAATACTACGTTTTAAGGGTAGATTGACGAAGGCTGAGATGATGATGTCCCAGCAAGATTATAATCCGGGCCTACATGCGGCTCAGTTTCAGTTGTTTATCACCGTGCAGAATATGAATCCTCATTCCGCATATTACGGTGACTTTCTATGGTTCGGTATCCCTTTCTATGACAACCGAAATGAGCAAATACCCGTCTACGCTGCGAAAGATATTGGAAAAGACGATGCCAGTGGGAAATTTATTTATAGTGCAGGCACCACCGATTTTATGACCGGTACATTTCATAGCGGTAACGAGGTGATAATCGAGAAGGATATTTATCCATTGATCGACAACGCATTAAAAATAGCGCGGCAACGTGGTTACTTAACCGGCTCCTTTGATAGCGATTTCCGGATAACCGGAATGAACCTTGGGTGGGAGCTCCCCGGCACATTTGATGTAGGTTTTGAAATAAATGACTTCGATTTATCGAAGGTGATCCAGAAATAAAGTGTTTGTATGGTTCGTTTTTTATGCAGCTTATGGCTATTCATGATTATCTTTTTATCGTCTCAAGCACAAGATCAATGGGTAGATAAAGAAAAGTCTCTTTGGCACAATAACAGATGGCAAGGGAAGTGGATCAGCTGCCCTAATGTACCACAACGAGATTATGGCGTATTTCATTTCCGGAAAGACTTTGTCTTGCCCGATAAGCCGAAAACGTATAAGATACATGTTTCGGCTGATAATCGGTACAGGCTATTTGTCAATGGAAAGGCAGTTGTCTCGGGACCCGCTCGTGGCGACCTTCATCACTGGTATTTCGAAACGGTCGATATAGCATCATACCTGCAGCCCGGAAAAAACGTTGTAGCTGCGCTTGTCTGGAACATGGGCGTATATGCGCCCATTGCGCAGATCAGTGCACAGACAGGGTTTGTTATTCAGGGCGAATCTGCGCACGAAATGGCAGTTAATACCGATAATTCTTACAAAGTATTCCAGAGCAAGGCATATACACCCTGTTCCACGGATAATATGGAGCGATTAAATGCATATATGGTCATCGGTCCGGGAGATGACGTTGATGCATCGCGCTATATATGGGGCTGGCAAGAACTGGATTTTGACGATACAGCCTGGTCGCAGGCACAGGTTGTCGCTGATGCGGTCCCACAAGGTGTAGGTACAGATAATATCTGGACGCTTGAACCAAGAAATATTCCGTTGCTGGAAGAAAAGCCACAACGCCTGTCGGAAATACGGTGGGTAACGGGGATGGACAGGAAAGCTTTCTCCGGCTTTCTAACAGGTGCTACATCCGTTACGGTTCCAGCGAACTCCCGCGTAAGCCTTTTGATAGACCAATCTGTTAATACAGTAGCCTATCCCGAACTGTCGACCAGTGGTGGCAAGGGAAGTTCAGTGAAATTGAGCTACGCCGAAGCACTATTTGACCAAAACCTGCGAAAGGGGAACCGAAATGAGGTGGAGGGAAAGAAGCTTATCGGTAATTATGATGTCTTTCGGCCAGATGGGCATGCACATAGGCTCTTTAGGCCGCTTTGGCTGCGCACCTATCGCTTCATCCAGATGGACGTGGAAACTGGAGATGAACCGTTAACGCTGCATGATTTCTTGGGGTATTATACCACTTACCCGTTTGAAATGAACGCGCAGTTTAAATCCAACGACAAACGTATGGACGATATTTGGGACGTCAGCTGGCGAACGGCAAGATTATGTGCTGGAGAGACCTACTTTGATTGTCCTTACTACGAGCAACTTCAATATTCTGGTGATACACGTATTCAAGCACTAATCTCTTTATATATATCGGGCGACGATCGTTTGATGCGTCGGTCCTTATTAGACTTTCATTATTCTCGGGTGCCAGAAGGAATGATCCAAGGTCGATACCCAAGTAGCCGTCTTCAAATTATTCCCACGTATTCCCTGTGGTGGATTTCCATGATACACGACTATTGGATGCATCGGCAAGATGATCTATTTATCCAGCAATTTTTACAAGGCATCGCAGGCGCGCTAGATTGGTATGGCCAGCACCTAGACCAAGAAAACGGCATGCTTGGTCCTATACCATGGTGGCCCTTTGTCGATTACACTCCTCAGTTTTCCTCAGGCCTTCCTAAAGGCGCTACCGAGGGCAATTCATCAATATTAACCTTACACTATGCCTATACCCTCAAGCAGGCGGCTGACTTGTTCGCCTATTTTGGTGAGCCGGAGCAAGCAGCGCGTTACCGTAAAGAAGCCGACCGCTTAAATAAGGTTACGTATCAACATTGTTTTGATCGGGCACGTGGCGTCATGGCTGATACGCCCGAAAAGCAGGTCTATAGTCAACATGCCTCCATACTAGCGGTCCTATCAGGAAGTATACCTGAAGCGGAGCGCTACGCTGTCATCAAGAATGTGCTCGAAGATGAATCGTTAATACCCGTGACCTTTTATTTTCGGTTTTATTTAACCCGTGCATTGCTGGAAAGCAGTTTAGGAGATCGTTATTACGACAAACTTGATGCTTGGAGGAAGATGTTGGATCTCGGTCTTACCACTTTTTCGGAAACGCCGGAGCCCACCCGATCCGACTGCCACGCGTGGAGCGCAAGCCCGAGCTACGATTTTTTGGCGACGATCTGTGGTATCAGGCCGTCTTCTCCAGGTTTCAAATCTGTGTTGATCGATCCAAACTTGGGAGCCCTTAAAGAGGTTGAAGCCTCTATGCCGCACCCCGCAGGAGAAATCAGCGTGAAGTTCAAACGGAAAGGCCGTCACGGTATCAGCGGTACGGTAACGCTTCCCGAGAACCTACAAGGTAATTTTCAGTGGAATGGGAAACAACAGATACTGCTTGGTGGAAAAAACACGATAGAAATGCTTGATGGACTATAGTTTGCTGTAGGCAGAATTTATGAGCTACAGGACAACATCGAGCAGCCAGCCTGTTGTGTGGCCCAACCCGGACGTATCGCAAAGAACTCATTATGACTTTTTGAATACGGATCTTTAAGTGCCTGCTGTAATTTTAAAAAGAGGTTGTTTTCGCCCCTTTGTAATTCTTCTATGGCCGTATGAAGCAGGTAATTCCTTAAAATAAACCTAGGATTGGCTTTTCGCATGCGCAGTAAGCTGTCCTCCTTTGTGCAGGTGTTCGCTCTTAAACGCGCTTGGTAGCTCTTGACGAGCGCGTAAAGTTGGGTGACATCCGTTGGTTCCGGATCGCCATAGAGACTGCTCCTAAAGAAGTTAAGCATGTCTTGCTCTGTGGCCAGGTCTGCCGGCAGATCAATCAGTAGCTGATAAAATATAGTCATATCTGGCTGGATGGCTGCAAGTACTTTCTCAAATTCAGCCAAGAGTTTTACGTCATCATCGTTGTTTATACCGTCCATACCCAGCTTATTTGCCATCATTGCGTAGTACTTACTCCAATAAAATTCTTCATATCTTCTCAGTTGGCTTTCTAATTTGACCATGTCGGAAATCAGCGGTACTAAAGCATTTGCCAGGCGGCTTAGATTCCAGTAAGCTATATTCGCTTGCTTACCGAAAGCATATCTTTTGCCCGGTAAATCGGTGGTATTCGGTGTGAAATCCGGGTCGTAGTTGTCCAGAAAAGAATAAGGTCCGTAGTCAATCGTCAGACCAAGCACAGACATATTATCGGTGTTCATCACCCCATGTACAAAACCTACCCTCAGCCACTCAACGATCATGGTTGCGGTACGTTCCACAACTTCTCCAAACCAATGGAGTACCTTTTCGTCACCTTCCAGATGCGGATAGAAGCGTTCGATCGTCCAGTTCACCAGCTGCGTGAGGTTATCGATCTCGTTCCTCGCGGCAAGCATTTCAAAGTTGCCGAAACGTAAAAAGCTTGGTGCTGTACGCATCACAATGGCGCCAGGCTCATCCGCAGCACGCCCATCGTAAAACATGTCGCGCGTCACCATGTCGCCCGTGGTAACAAGCGCTAATGCCCGTGTAGTAGGGATACCCAAGTAATGCATCGTTTCACTCATCAGGTATTCGCGTACCGATGAGCGTAAAACTGCCCTGCCGTCGGCTCTCCGCGAATACGCAGTGGGGCCTGCACCCTTCAACTGCAGTTCCCAAATATTTCCGTTTGGGTTTTCCCATTCGCCTAGCGTGATTGCTCGACCATCACCAAGCTGTCCTGCCCAGTTGCCAAATTGATGGCCCGCATAGCAGGCTGCATAGGGGTACATCGTTGGGGTGATAAGATTGCCGCCCAGGATTTGTATGTCGTCTGGATTAGGATTCGCGATGCCCAAGCTATCTGCTAGCTCGGCGGACCACGCGACAAGTTCGGGTTTCCGTACGGCTGTAGGTACTGCCTTGCTGTATAAAACTCCTGGCGTTTGGCGAGGGTGCAGATCACCGCTGTCATCCCCGGGGAATGTATCCACAAAATTCCTTTTAAATCGCTTAGAACTTAAATTTTCCATATCGTACTGCGTTAACTAATCTACCGCCAAAGGTATGCCATTTATTGATACTCCGGTGTAAGGAATTACATTAGTAAAGTCAAGATATTTTAAGGCAGCATCAGTCTATTTTTCTGCGATCATTATTCGGTTTATTTTCGTTTTTGTCCGAGGTGTTGTTTTATGGCCAGGTAGGAAGCTAGATATCGTAGTGGTATCTGTTGGGCAAATTCGGGCCAATGTCAAGTAAGAGCATATAACGTTGTAAAGCTGTCTCTATAAACTTCCTATGTGAGAGATGATTCTTGCCTAGAATGAAACCTCGCCACTAATTAAAAATGGATATACAACATTAAAAAGAAATATACCAACGAATATAAATTGGCCGCAGTACTAGCTTATTTTTTATACTTATTTTTGTTATATCCCATTTTCAATGAAGCGTAACACGAATGGCAAAACAGATCAAAGCACTAAAGTGTCCACAATGCGGTAGTACCAAAAAACAGGAACTCAAAGAAGACCATTACATCTGCAACAATTGTGGCACCGAGTATTTTTTGGATAACGATGACATCAATGTCAATGTCCGGTACGATCATAACTACCCTACCTACGCACCGGAATTCTCCGCTAACCGTAGAAAGCTATTCGTTTTTATCGCTGTTATTGCAGCTTTATCTATACTGTTACCCGTTCTATTTGGGCTTTTTAGCCGTAATTCCTCCGGCAGAAAATCCAATATCCTACCCGGTACAGCAAAAACTGAAACACGCGAACGCATCAAAACACATTTTGTCCTGGACGGAGAAGAGGGAAATCCGATCGTTATATTTTTTATGGAGCGTAGCTATTATCGTAGAAATCTAGATAAGCCCGCCGATTATCTCCTCCGTTTTTATGACCCCATAAAAGGCGAAACCGTTAACGATATTGAAATGAAAGAATGGAACGATAAAACGGCGTTGTACTATCATCGTTTCTTTAGCGACGGGAATTTCTATATCATTCCCAAAGACGAGACGACGATTTATAAAATTGACGGTGTACGACAAACCATCACCTCGGTTAACGAAGGATTTTTTGAGTCCGTTCCGGAATTCAATTCGGGTATCGCTTCCTTGGAATTCAGAAGCCGATCCTATGGAGACGGTTTGGAAATAATGACTAATGATGGTACCCAATATTATTATTATCCTCTGGCCAGACAGGTTTTCAAGGGAAGGGACGAGCTTTCAGCCGCTTATGACAAGTTGGTAAAAGATCATACCATGCCCGAAAAGGTGTATTTTGCCTTTACCGGGAAAAGCACCGATTATAGAGAAGAAAAAATCCAACTCATTAAATATTGGTACAGGGAAAAAGCCGGATTCCCCGTCCAGCTTTCAACAAGTCCTTCCTGGCGGAAAAAATACAATTATCCAAAAGGCTCTGGAATTTTTGTGGGCAATTTTACCTACGAAAAGATACTTTTTGAGAAAACGGGACGTGTTTCAAAGTTTGAGGATCTAACACCCGACCGACTGTATTTTGAATCCAAGATTGTTAGTCAAAGCAGCGACGAACTCTACATCACCGGCTATCCCACCGCCAATATCAATGGGAGTAAATTTCTGCAAAGAATAGACGTCAATACTGGTGAGGTCTTGTGGAATTATAAATCAGCATTGGCCGATTATGATTTCCGAAATGATTTTTACAAATTTAAAAACGGAATCGCATTCAATGTTTCTGGTAAAGAAAACGGAGTACATCAAAACAAGCTAGTTTTCCTAGGTAGTGACGGAAAACTGATAAAGGAGATTAATCTGCACGATTTATTCAAATAAAAAACAATCCATTATGGTCGCATTAAAATTTTTGAGAAGACAATTGGCGAGCGTTATTGCGTGGAAGCCACAGGACCCGGACATTCTGCTATGGAAATATCCGGCACTTACTGACGAATTAAAAAATGCGAGTAAAATAATCGTTGCTCCCGGACAAAGTTGTATTCTGGTGTACGAAGGACAGATTACCGGTGTGCTCGACACCCCCGGGACGTATAATCTGAAAACAAGCAACCATCCCTTTATCACCAGTATGCTGAAAGTCGCCCAGTTTTTTGAGAGCGAGCACAAGGTCTATCTGTACTTTTACCGAAAGGCTGAAGTCGTCAACCAAGGTTGGGGGACGGCATCGCCCATAAAATATGTGGACAGTGTCTATAATATCCCTATCCAACTTTCGGCTTATGGGAATTTCTCCTACCGACTGACGGATGCCTCGATGTTTTATACCGAATATGCCGGCTCAGCTGAGCAATACACCACCCGGGATTTTCAGGATTTGATTCAGGGTCGTATCATCCAGTTGCTAGCCACTCATTTTTCGGAGAAGAAACCCCCTTATACGGAGATTGACGCCCAGCTTCACGCCTTGGCTGTTAGCGTTAAAGAGCAATTGAATGGCGTTTTCGAAACTGTCGGTGTTGCGTTGACCGATTTCAGGATCGAGGGCAATAGCTTTGATGAAGAAACCGAAAGGCGCATCGGTGCTGTAGCCGACGTAACAGCCGACTCCAAGGCAGCACAGGAAGCGGGGCTAACTTTTATGGAGCTTGAAAAGTTGCGGGCCTTGCGGGATGCAGCCAAAAACGAAGGGGGGATGGCAGGTGCCGGAGTAGGATTAGGAGCGGCGATAACCATGGGTAAACTATTTACCGATGCCGTCAATGAAGAAATGCAACCCAAAACGGACGAAGATACCGTAAAGGCATTAAAACGTCTCAAACTGCTTTTGGAAGAAGAACTAATCACACAGGCGGAATATGAAGAAAAACGAAAACAACTATTGGATCAATTATGAAAAATCTATCAGGTATGGCGTGATATGTCGCTGTTTTGATAGTTGTTAAAGATAATACCATCAACCTGCCAGCGGACGGGCAGAGAAGTTAAAAATCATGAAGACTTAAGTACTAAAAAAAACCACATATCGCATCCTTGAGAAAAATCACTCAACTAACACAGGGAATGCTATTGGACAGGGATTTTTTGAACAAGCAACTGAAAATGATGACAACGATTTTTAAGAAAATATGTACAGGACAGTGTATTTATGTATGTGATTTTTCAACAACCATATTAGTAAGGTATTTCTGATTAAACCCTTTGACAATAAGCCAAAAAGCCATGACCATTTCCTGTATGGCCAATGGCGCGTATAAAAAATCGATACTAAAACCAAAACCAATATTAAAGAACTTTACAATAGCGGCAATTAAGTAAAATAATGCGCCGATGATGCCCCAAATTGACAACCAGCAAGGTATCAACTGTGTCTGATAAAACAGGGTATATAAAAACATGGCCCCAATTATAAAAACAATAGATAATACCGGCTTCATGAGTTGATTTGCTTGGAGAAAAACATTTCCCATCGTCCTTAGTGATGCTGTTTCTCCTCCAATAGCAAAAACCTCTTGGCTATAAGCACCTAACAAAAGCCAATTGACAACAAACAACATATAAGCGCTCCCCTCTATTGGCCCTCTGAAGACAACCAATCCAAGAGCCAAAGCTTCATTCTTTTTTTTGAAAATGGGATACAGGAATACAGGCATCGCTGCTAATGAAAGTCCCATTATAAGAATGAAAAATGAGCCCCAATTGAGGGGTATTGGGTTCATAGCAATTTTAGTTAGTACATCATTTCCTTTTAGTAAATCTCCAGTCACCACTATGCTTAATATGCCCGAGATTGTCCCAATGATATAAAGGACACCTACAATCATCGCTGATATTCTATATGATTTCATGTATAAATAATTTAATTCCATCGGTCAGATGGAGTTTACCATGTTTAACGTTTACATTCCTCCGTGTGATGAAAATGAAATTTAAACATGGTTGTTTTTTTAGCGGTTTTTGTATTAAACGTATTTTTATATGACAAGTAGTGAATTTTTTCACTTACCAACCTTTAACTTAGGGTACGGCGGTTAAGTCATTATTTTTATACATTATTAGCCACAGTTATTTCTTTCGTTTCATAATAATCAATCCAAGATTTTATTCTGCCAACAAACATTTTAAGATAGTTTTCGCTCAAAAAGATATTAGACCAATCGAATCTTTGTGCCTGTACTCCAAGATAAAAAATAAAAATAGAAGCACCTGCTTGTGGAATTAATTTAAGTTCCGCGTCTGATAAAGCCTTAATTTTTTGGTAGCCATTTAGAAAACTTTGAATTTTTAATTCATACTGCTCTTTATCCGATTCTATGAAAAACAGTTGTTTGCAGAAATATCCAATATCTAAAATTTGCCATCCATTTCCGCAATTGTCAAAATCAAAAATTGTGATTTCCTTGTCATCCGTTACAGCCATATTATCATACCAAATATCTAAATGTATAATTCCGTTTTGAGTTTTATCAAAATCTGAGTTTTGAAAAGACTTTCCAATCTCTTTGATGAATTTCATTTCTGGTAATGTATCTGAAAAGAATTGTTTTAATTGTTCATAAGGGGATTCTATAAGGGACTTTTTGTCATAGGAAATTCGGCCAATGGTTCTATTTAAAGTAAGATGATGAATTTTCGCCATTAGAAAACCTATTTCGAAACAAGTCTCATGATCCATAAATCTAATCATAACTACTGAAATTTTTTATAAAAATAGGCAAATGCACGCCGTTGGCTACCTTATTTTTTATAAATGTCGGCAATGGGTTTATATTTGTAACTTGGGAACCATTAAAGACTCAAGTCTGCCAAAATAGGCACCAGCGTTTTCCCGAAGTTGGATAAGCTGTAAACGACTTTTACCGGCGGTTTTTTACCATAGATTTTTCTGGATACCAACCCGTGCTGTTCCAATTTCTTCAACTGCAACCCCAGGGTCATTACTTCCTTCTCTCAAAAAACGAATGCAAAGAAATCTTCAACAAATATAAATCCTATGGATAATTTTGGCTGATTATTTAGTAACTATGCTTTGTAAAGTTATAGCAACGATGAATCGAACTTATATCATTATGGCCATTGTCCTGAGCGCAGCGACCTTCTCCTGTTCGCAACAAAACAGCCTGAAAAGCACCATGTCAGAGAAAGACTACATCACCCATCTACATACCGTGTCGGGTTCAGGTCTGGAAAAGCAGCTGAAAGATGACGGTGCTTATCTCAACGGTGTATTGGATTCCATCGCCGGTTTTGAACTGTATTACAGCTTTGGATTGAGCGTTGGTGATGGTTCGGTATCCTCAACGATGGATAGTCTCTCGGAATTTGTGCTACCCTCCAAAGAGGTGATCGCAGCGGATCTGAACCACCCGGGACGAAAATTATACGTGGAGCAAAAGCTGGCGTTGCCCGAATCCGATTTTGAGTTTTCGGCAGGTTATCAGCAGGAAGGATTTCAACATATTAAGGCAGAAGACTTGAAGATTGATCTTCAAATGATGTTTGCAGGTGGCAAAGCCATAAAAGCCGATGACCTGCCCTTAACGTGGGTGGATAGCATACAGGTTAGGGCAACGTATCAGTTTCCGGTGCAGTACGACACCTTAGTGCTGGATTTGCAGAGAGAGAAAGAAATCCGATATGGCAACTATACCATTAAAATAGACCGTTCGGAAGGTCAAGAGGTGTCCTTCAGCGTTCCGCTCGACCTTTCGAAAAAAATCATCGAGTACCGTGGCATCACATCAGGCGGGGTGCCTATCGCTGCCAATAGTTTCTCCAAATTCCCCGTTACCGGCATCGATGCGGGTATCACCAAAGAACTACAATCCCTGAATAAGGCTTTTGCCGATAACAACAAAGATGCGGTGGTGCTGCAATTGGAAAAAGATCCGAAAGACCTGTTGTCCTACATCCAACAGCTAGATGCCCTGTACAAGGAATACACTGCCGATGAAAATGAAAAATTTGAAGATGATTTTGAGATCGTCGATTATGTGAAGACCATGATGCAAAAGTACCGGGACGTGTTGGGCGTCAACGGTATGCAGTACGAGGTTAAGTTCCCGAATGAAATCACACAAATCTATTTGTATGTCGCCAGAGAATATGACAATGTCAATCGCGATTTTACCGCACGAAATCTGTTGGAAAATAGCCCGGACTATAGCACCTATCTCGATAAGGAAACAAACCAATACGGCATTGTTGCTGCCAATCGGGAGATTATAATCCCGGCGAGTTATGATGAGCTGAACCTTCGCGCCGGTCTCTTTTTTACAGAAAGGAAGAAAGCGGAATTTACGAGCTACCGTTTAAACCCAGACAAGAGAACGATGGAGTCGCTGCCGAAAGGCCTCGATTTCTTTAACGTCCTGCCGGATAATGACGATTTTTATCTTTTCCAAAATGAAGACCGCTATGTCGGGGTGCTGGACAAGGATTTGAAAGAAATTATCCCTTTCCGTTTTGAAGGTGCGGAGCTGTGCGGGGATGTTTTTGTAATGAACGCCACGCACCGGGGGCGGCCGTACAAGGTGTTTTATACCCGCGATGGTAAAGGGATTTCCATACCGGGGAGAATCATCGCGGCAGATTGTAGCGGCGATTTTATCCTGTTGACGACCCGTGAAGGAAAATCAGGTATACTTAGTAACAGCGGTCAACTCACCGTCCCTTTAATCTATTACATAGACGCGGGTTACGGTATCCTTTCCGATAAGCTGGTCGCTTATCAAACGAAAAACAAGAGGAACGAAAAGCAAGGAATCATCAATACCCTGACCGGAGAAATTGTCGTCCGGGCCGAAGACGGCTTTGACTGGATAGGCCGGTTCAATGAAGGGCTGGCTGTGGCCAGTTTTGTACAGGGCTATTATGACCGCATTACCGGGTATATCAACGAGGCGGGAGACATAGCCATTGCACCACAGTTTTTAGCCGGTACCCCTTTCCATAACGGAATGGCCTGCGTGCAAGATCCGGACAAAAAAATACACCTGATCAATACGCGCGGCCAGGTGGTCAAAACCTTCCCTGACGTTGTGCCGGAGGGAGACTCCTATTATGTCAGCAATTATGGCAGGCAAAAGGAGCACGAAGACTCGGTGTATTACGAGATCAATGGTCGCCTGTATGACGAAAAAGGAGAACCCCTGCCGCAGGATATGGTGTATAAGATTAAGGCAATGGATAATTCCTCACAAAAATTATAAACACATAGCAAAATGAATCGAAAAGCAAATTTCCTGTTTACAATAACTATAGTGCTTATGCTACAAGCCTGCGGACAGCATGTTCAGTACGGAAAGCACCCATTAGTACTAGACGGTTTTAATTTCAATCTGGATCTGGATAAATTTTTTCAGGACGAAAGTATCTTCCGCTGGAATAACAAGGACGGCTTTATGCTTTCGAGCAAGGATGTGGTGGCCGAGCGGGATTCCGTCATGCCAGGATTCGTTCAATACTCAACCAGCAGCAGGTCTCAACAAAGCCCACTGGCCGAATATGCCAGTGTGCCATTCGAGGATTTGGGTTTGCTGACCGACTGGGACGATGAAAAGGTATTGATGGTGTGTGGATTATCCAATTATAAATCGGCTAAAGATATTATGAAAATCATCGGCAAGCTGAAAAAAGAGTACGGCACCGAGCCTGAATTGCAAAAAGGTGGATTTAGCAGTGACCATACCTTATATTTGATCTATAAAACAGAAAACAAAGAAGTGCAGTTTGGAATGAACTTGCTGGATTTGGATTTTATCGATTGGCCAGAACGCACGTATCGCGGCAATAGCTTTTGGGGAAATGACGAAGCGGAAGAAGAAGTGCCGAAACAGGTAATGTTAACGGATGAAATAGAAAAATCAATTGAAGAAAAACTAAAAGAAAATGATGAAAATACCTGTTTCCTTTTTATATCGACACCAGAGATGGCAGTCGTCATGAACGGACAGAGCGGTCGCTCGGGTTTTTTGGTAAACTATTGGCGGGAGTAGAAGGTGTTTGCATTGATCGCACCGGGTTATATCCGCATTGTTGACGACGAGGGAAAGATCAGTTTTGGAAATGCATAGGTGGGAGCCTTAACCTGACAAATACTAACTCAGTCCCTACACTTACCAATTACAGCTTTGGGCATTACGGCATACGCGTTAATTTAGACGGTATAATATAAAATATATTGATATGCTGTTTTTTTACGGAATACAAAGTACACATCTCAAAACAAAGCCTGTGCATGAAAGTAAGATTCAATGCCAACATTGCCACTCCGGCAATATGTTGATCAGTGTTTTGGGGCGTTATGCACATCTTTTTTGGATTCCGCTTTTTTTTGTCGGAAAAACAGGGGCGTCGCAATGCACCCATTGCAAACAAGTGTTGCGCAAACGGGAGTTCTCGCCCCGGTTAAAGCAGGAATACAACAAACTGAAATCAGAAGTAAAAACACCTATTTGGTATTTTTCGGGGCTTATTCTTGTCGGACTGTTATTCGTCTTACCGTTTCTGATTTCGATAATAGCACGGCTTACTGTGTAACTTATATAAACATTATCCTGATGATAAGTGCCTTATTTTACAGCGTTGCTTTTTCATATTGTTTTTCGACAGGTCTTTCTGCCCAAACAGCGCTTGATATGTCCGTGGTCAAGAGGAAATCCACGAAAACGGAACCTTCATCAAACGGATATCCTATCCATGATTTCAGTTGATCTATGAAGAAAGCAGATTTTTCACTTCTAATTCTTGCTGTAAGTCTTGTCGGATTAAATGCTTGCCGCACTTGGAAAGATATTTCTACGGACAATACCACTGCATATTTTCAGTTTAGGGGCAAACCGGAAAAAGTCATACTATACAGGTATCAGCAAGACGGCGAGTTATTTGACCGAACAATTTTTCTGTTCAACCAAAACGGGCAATTGACTTACAAATACATCAAACTTCAGCAACCAAAAACCAAGATAAAGGACTTTACCTCCCAATGGATATATGATAAAAACGGATTTTTGTTGATAAAATTAAAAGACAACAAAAAAGAGACCTTTGTAAATGACCGGTACGGTCGGGTGAAGAAATCCTATTTTTATCAACATCCAGACAGTCTGCCGCAGCTGACTAAAGTAAAATACAAACCGAAAAAGCGAATGAGAATCTCAAAAGTTTACCTCGCGGATGGAACTTATTATTCAAAAGGGATTTCAAAGTATGATGGTCATGGTCATATCGTCTATTCGCAATTCTCCATTCCGGGTTACGATTCGATAGAAGAAACCTGGTGGGAAAGAGATGCGGATGGAAATACAACAAGGTCAAAAATGATTAGCAATGAACACACGGATACGGTGTATGTGTATTCCAGTTATGACCCAAACGGAAATGTAATCAAGGAACGCTATGTAGACGAAGCCCAAAAAGAATGGATCAAGGATTATGCTTATCGTTTTGACAAGGTGGGCAATTGGATAGAGCGGACGATTGATGAAGACGGCTATGTCCGTACAGAACAAAGAAAGATAACCTATTATGATTAGGAAGAAATCCAATTAAAACAGAAAATCAATGAATGAAGATACGATCATCAATACCCTTTACTTTGTGCTGATGGCCGCCGGGCTATGGATTGCGGGTGCCCCTTTCTTTCATAAAGCATCCTACCCTTTGTTTGGCCAGTTCCTGCGTGGGCTTTTCATCACCATGCACTTCCTCATACTGGCCGTATTGATTATAACTGCCTTTCAACCGAGAAAAGACCCACAGGATGTAAGCATGGCCTATGCGTGGCTCTATGGCGTGGTGGGACATGCCGGCCTGGCAATTTTATCATTGATCGTTCGGTTTATTGAGCATCTGTTCAAGGAGTAAATGTACAATAAAGCGGTCTGGTAGCCAATTATTAGAAACTGTTTAACACAATTGAAAGGCTATTATTTAATAAATTTGAAGAAAATGGAGGAAAGATATGATTAAAACAATCATTATAGAAGATGAACCAGCCATCCGAAAAGAAATAGAATGGTTGGTCAATAAGGAAGATGATTTGGAACTGACCGGTACCGCCGGGACTGTCTTTGGTGCTATAGATGTGATACGTAAGCAAAACCCCGATTTGGTGCTGATGGATATACAACTTACGGACGGAACGGCATTTGACGTCCTACACGGATTGGATTCTATCTCCTTTCAGGTTATTTTTATTACCGCTTATAACCACTATGCGATCAAAGCTATCAAGGTTGGCGCGTTGGATTATCTGTTAAAACCGCTAGACGAAAAAGAATTGCAAAATGCATTGACGAAAGTAAGGGGGCAGTACTTTGATCAGGCTGTCCAACAACAGCAGATTTCCGTTACCAATAGCCGGTTAAAAAAAGAAGAACTGGGATTGGAAGACCAGATAGTTCTTCACACGATGGAATATTTGCAGGTTTTACAACTAAAGGAAATCATTTACCTGAAGAGCGAGGGAAGCTATACCTATTTTGTATTGACCGACAACCGGAAAATAATGGTTTCCAAACCTTTGAAACACTACCAGGATCTGTTGCCCGAAAAATGGTTTTTGCGACCACATCAGTCCTTTTTGCTCAATATTACCTGTATAGACCGCTACGTCAAAACCGGCTATATCATTCTGAAAGACAAGACGCAGATTCCGGTTTCAGTCCGCAAAAAGGAACTGGTGGTACAGAAGCTAACCGAATCCGAATCATCCCAATGAAAGACCGCTTTTTTAAAAATATAAAGTTTTGCCATTGGGTTTTTGTCGTTTTCTGTATCGTTGGCTGTACTACAAAAGAGCGTGAAAACGGTACTGCTGTAAATATCGAGGTCAAGAAAGATTTTCGACAATTAGAACAGGAAGCACAGCGTTTGCCTATTGATGAACAGGCTTCATTTTGGAAAAGTAAAATTCAAGAAATAAGCTATAGCCGGCTTCCTGAAGTTAAAGCCCGGATGTATTATCGGCTTGCCGGTACCTATTATAACAAAGGCGATTTGGATTCGCTCAACTATTATATGCGGAAGGCCTGGGACGTCCTAGAGGGCGTAGATGCTGATTCAGAAATTTTGACCTTGCTGAATTACGGTGAAGGAAATATAGCCACCATTGAAGGGAACATCCACCTGGAAAATTATTATTTCAATCTGGCAGCCCAGTTCATCGTTTCAGATTCCCTGATGGATTTAACACCTGTCCAAAAAGCCAGTATTTTTATGGCTACAGCCCAATCTGATGCACGGTTGAACCAATATTCCCAAGCCATGATATGGAACAGAAAAGCTATTCAAAACTTGCAGTATGACGAAGCTCCGGTTCGCTTGCAATACCGTGCCTATCGACAACTGGCCAATAACTTCCGCTTATCATCAGAAGGGAGCCTTGATTCCGTTTACCATTATATCCAAATAATCGATACCCTTTGGCAAAACAACCGGGAAACCATCAATCCCCGGTTTTTGTATGATGAAAAAGCGCATTACTATCAGGAATTGCATAAATTCGATTCAGCCGTTGTTTACCACCATAAAATCTTAAAACTCGATGAAGAAATTTTAGAAGCGGAACCTCGCCATCCACCCAGCCACACCAATCTGTTTAAAGATTACATCAACCTTTCACAAAATTACTTGCAGCTGAACGAGATCGAACAGGCTGAAAATTTTATGCGAATGGCTGAGGATTTCATAGCGCAAGACTCCACCTATCTGACCGATGTCGAATATTTGTTGTTCCGGGAAGCGTTGGTCAATTACTATTTTAATACGCAGCAATACGACAGGGCTTTTGCCGAATACAATTTACTATCGGAGAAAAACAAAGCCGTCTATGAAAATAAATATACCCAATCCATCGCCGAAATGGCTACCATCTATAAATTACGGGCCAATGAAAACCACATTATGAACCTCAACCAACAAGTGCTGATGACGGAAAACAAACTGGCACAAAACCGCTTATGGCTGATTATCGCCGGGCTTTCCGCCTTACTGGCCATCGCAATTGTGGTGATATTGTATTTTGGACGTAAACAGTTGATATTAAAAGAAGAAAAAGAAAAGGTGCAATTACAAAAGCGGGCAATGGAGCTGCAGCAGCAACTATTGCGCACGCAGATGGAACCACATTTTATATTTAACACCTTGGCAGCACTACAAAGCTACATCCGAATTGAAGAAAAGGATAAAGCTTTGCGGTATCTGAACCAATTCAGCCGGTTGTTGAGAAACAGCCTGGAATTATCTAGAGAGAATTGGGTGCCGATGGACGACGAAATCGAAACCTTAGAATATTATCTCGGACTTCAACAAATGCGGTATGATGATAGCTTTGATTACGAGATAAAAAAATCCGATACCGAAGAAGACTACCAGGTGCTTATCCCACCGATGCTGATACAACCCTTTGTCGAAAACGCCATTCTGTACGGTGTATCCAATACATCCGAAAGGGGGAAAATCGAGATAAAGCTAAACCTTCGCAACGATGCACTGGAAGTCGTAGTCATTGATAATGGCCCTGGCATCAAAACCCTGAAACAAAAACCCGATGGAAAGAAAAAATCGCTTTCTACGACGATTAGCCGAGAACGTTTGGCGATTTTGGCTAAAGAAAAAGGTATTGAAGTACAAGTCAATATTTTGGACAGAAACGAAATGGATAAAAACCTAACCGGAACACAGGTGGAGCTGATTATTCCGATAGAACGGGATTTTTAGAAATCGTTTTTAGTACAAATATCAATTCATTCGCTACGCTTATAAAACTCTCTTTTCGCTTGAACGCAACAAATCAGAATGTTGAGCGCCCATCCTTTTCTACGCATATTTTTCCTATCAGGACGCTTACAACATTTGTCATTACGCTTATGAATTGTGCCATGGCAACTATTATTTCATTCACTACCTTAGGTTTGTTGTACAACAAAAGAAGTTTTAATTATTTTATTCACGTATTAAAATTAGAAAATCATGAATTTAGAACAGTTGAATGTAGTGGAGCTCAGCTCCGAGGAATTGATTGAAACCACCGGTGGGCGTATCAAGCCTTACACCGATGCGGATTTTATCAGGGATCATGGAGCCGAAATCTTTGCGGTAACAAATCCGCTTTTTTGGTAAGAAATTCACTTTTTTACCAAGTTTTAGCACAATGATTCAGGTGCCGGTACTGCCGGCACCTTTTTTTTAGTAGTTTTCTTTGGGCGTTAATCGGCCAGCTCAGGAACATGCTGGCGCCACAGTTGATAATAAACTCCTTTTGATGTCAGCAACTCACGATGCCCGCCTTCTTCTATCACAGCGCCATCCTGCATAACCACAATCTTATCGGCCAGCCTGACGGTGTTCAACCGATGAGCAATCAGGATAATGGTTTTTCCACGGTCGCGCAACTGGAGCAACGTCTCTTGGATATGTTGCTCGGCCGCCGGATCGAGCGACGATGTAGCTTCGTCGAGTATCAGTATTTCGGGGTTTCGGTATATCGCCCGGGCAATGGCGATGCGCTGCCGCTGCCCTCCGGATAATAGCACACCGTTTTCACCGATATCTGTACGGAATCCGGTCGGTAGCCGTTCGATAAAGTCGGTCATCCCGAGATCTGTGCAAACCTGCATCACCCGGCGCATATCCGGCTCTGGTTCCCCCACGGCAATGTTGTCAATGACATTGCCGGCAAACAGGTCAATCTGCTGGGGCACCACGCTCACCACTCGGCGTAGACTCTCATGCGCCAGGTAACGGATATCAAACTGCCCGATATTGATACTACCGTCACTCACGGGATATATCCCCTGTAATAATGATAAAAGTGTGGTTTTACCACATCCGCTTTCGCCAACCACCGCGGTCAATTTCCCCTTCGGTATCACGAGGTTGAGCCCGGAAAAGACTGTTACCTGTGTTCCGTACCGGAAATGTACATCCTTAAACCGGATATCATCGACCATTTCCGGCATCAATAGCGCTTTTTTTTCAGCTTCCTCCTGTTCCAGATCCATGATCTCGAATAGTCTGTCCGCAGCGATCAATGCATCCTGTATGGTGCGGTTTATCCCGATCAGTCCCAAAGCAGGCGCAGTAAAATAACCGATTATCGAATAAAACGACAGCAGTTCTCCTGGTGTCAGCTGGGTGTTCAGCACAAACACCGACCCTGCCCAAAGCACCACAATGGTGAGCAGGCTGGAGATGAACTGCCCAGAATTGCTGATCCACAGTGCATTCATGGAAGAGCGGTAGAACGTGTCCAGCATGCGTATAAACCGGCTTTCAGTCTTTAAATTAGCATAGTCTTCCAACCCGAACCGTTTCACGGTTCCCACGGCATTGATTGACTCCACGAGCTGTGATTCCACCTCGGCACTACGCTCCATGACTTTACGCTGCGTTTTCCGGTTGATACGGTTGGAGCAGTAATAAATCAAGGCATACACCGGGATGACGAGCAACGCCACAAAGGCTAGCTTCCAGTAGTAACTAAATAGCAGGGCGAAGGAAAAAACGATGATCAAGCCATTTACAGCAAACGTAATGAGGGCATCGTTGATAAACGTCCGGATTTTTACTGCATCGTTTATACGGGAAATCAGCTCCCCTGTACGCATGGTATCAAAAAAGCGCTGAGGTAACCGGAGCAGGTGCTTATAATACCCGAGCATCAGCCGGGCATCAATGTGCTGCCCGGTCTTGATGGTAAGCTGTGTTTTTGCATGGTTGATAAATGTCTGCAACAGCAGGAGCACCACCATGATTATCCCCATTAAGTTCAATAAGTTCAGGTTTCCACCCGGTAGCACCTCGTCGACGATTTTCTGCAAAAATATGGATGTTGTCAGTCCCAATAACGTGTAACAAGCTGCACCCACCAATACCTGCAGCATAATCTTTCCGTGCGGGCGTAATAGAAACCGAAATCGGGTGACCACAGACACTTTTTTGTTGCCGGGGCTGAATGGCTCAGCCGGCGCCATAAGAAGGAGCACCCCTGTCCACTGGGACTTAAAATTGGCGTGGCTCAGCCGATGTAGCCGTCCATCGGCCGGATCCATCACTTCTATGCTCGATTTCCGATATCGATACACCACCACATAATGATGTAACCCCTGCTCGGTTACCACGTGGGCAATTGCGGGCAACGGCACGTTAGGTAAGGTTTCCCAAGGGCATTTTACCCCTTTCACCGAGAATCCCAGTTTTTCAGCCGCTTCGATCAATCCGAGTAGGTTTGTACCCGTTTTATCCGTTGAGGCATATTGGCGGATGCGCGCAAGCGGCAGATTCAACCGGTAATGTCGGGCGACCGACGCCAGGCAGGCTGCGCCGCAATCGGTTAAATCGTGTTGTTTTACAGTAATCTTTGCCATATCCTTTTTATCAGCGGCTGGGGTTCAGCCAGTCATCCGCTTTATCATACAAGAGCTGGAAGAGCGTCCGGTTGGCCACGGGGAACCGTGCCCGGAAACTCATCCCTTTACGAAGTGTTCCGGTGTAACCGTTGGGTAGCCGGAGCAGGAGCTGATGCAGCTGACACTGTACCCGAAAGATAGGGACCCCCTGCTGCGTGAGCCTGACGTCATCCGCTACGTCAACGACATGTGCCTCCACCATGCCCCATTGATTATAATCAAATGCGTCAACCTGAATTTTTACCGGCATCCCGACTTTAAGCAAACCGATATCCTTGGGGGAAACCTGTACCTCAGCCACCAAACCCGAATCCGGTGAAATCTCTGCTAGGGTTTCCCCCTGCGTCAGGAAATTTCCCGGCTGTGCACCGTTGAACTGCTGGATCGTTCCGGCCATCGGTGCTTTAATTTCGTAATGCTCCCGCTCTTGCAGATACTGTGATTGCTTTGTTGCGAGTTCCATGTATTCCTGCTGCAGTCCTGCCTGGTCAGATTGCCATTGACTCACCTGCTCATCGTATAGGACACGTAAGCGTGTTTCGGCCTTTTCTAGGGCGTAAGACACCCCGTCAAATTCTGCTGTGGAGATAATCCGTTTGTCATAAAGCTGCTTTTGACGGTCAAACTGCGTCTTCACCTCGCGTAAACTGATTGCTGCATCGTTCACCTGTTCTGTGAATAGCTGGTATTGTTGTCGGTAAAGGGCGGTGGATAGTGTTAGCGTCGCCTCGTGGCCAGCCCGTTTCAACGCCGTTAACTGTGCCAGATCTCGTATGCGAAGGCTAACTTCTCGCTGTCTTTCGTCTGTAAGACCTTTTTGGTTTTCCAATAAATCGGTCTGGAGGGTAAAAAGTACATCGCCCGTAGCGACCCGTTGATTCTCCTTAATAAATACACGATCCAACTTTCCATTAACCGGCGACTTGATGACATTCCGTTCGACCACAGGTCGAAGGGTTCCCCCTCCTATAACGTTTATAGAAACCCGGATAAAGAACAAGGAAATAAACCCAATGATAAAAGCGCACAGCAACACTTGGTAAACAACCAATGTACGGGTATGGTGTCGGTGAAAATGATGCTCGACCGAGTACTCGATAATTTCGGCCGGAAAAATGCGTTTCATACCGCTAAAATAACCGCCTTGGTTGGCCAACGGTATGTCCGGTACAAATCCGTTCGCAACTGTTTACTTTTCGCTGTGTAAAAAATAGTATTCGTACAAAATCATAATACTCCTCAAATACGGGGCAGCTTTTCGGCCACTAATGCCCGTCGCACAACCAAAAAATATTTCTCCGGCTTGACTGTTAAATTATTCCAATCAAATATTCACTTTACCAAATCGCTGTCGCCATGTTTTTCCGTATTGATCCAAAGTATCTTGTAATCGTGCAGGTCCTTCTATAGCCCAAAGTGACAATTTATATGTGCCTGACTTTACCTTACTGTTAGGAGCGATAGAGGGTCTACAACGCAATTACGGAGAGCATTTTATGATGAACGTCAACGTCGGTCCCGGTGTAAATTTATACCCCCCCCGGTCCGGTGTAGCATTTTTTTATAAAAGTTGTAAGCATTAGAAAATAGAATTTTATCTAATTCAACCTCCGAAAAATTGTCCGTCAGCAATTCCAAATCTTTTATAGAAAATGGAGTTTTGGATCTTGTAGAGGGAAGATCGCTCCCAAACATGATACCATCGGGATTAATCTTATACAACTCTCTTATTACTTTGATAGGTTCAAAATCAAGGCGGCCAAACCCTGTCGCCTTTACTTTTACGCCTTTTTCAGCCCAGTAGTAAAGGTTGTCAAGGCCATCTTTCGAAAGCCCCAAATGATCGATACTAAAAGAGGGTATCGAAAGTAGTAAATGTCTAAGATCAGCAAGTGCTCTGCTATTGATATATAGCTCTGTATGCCATCCAAATTTATCGAACAGTTCATTTGATAATCGGCCTACGTTCTGTATCGTTTCAGACCCACCTCTATTTACATTAAACCTTACTGCTACCACACCAGCATCATCCAAGCGCTTTAACTCATCCTGAGGCATATCCAGGGGTATATTGGCAACGCCCACGTAGTCCTTGCCTAGGTCTTTTAGGGCATGAATAAGATACTCCTGTTCGAATGCCTGAAAGGATCCAGACACAATTGCACCCCCTCTAATATCTATCGTTTTAGTACTTTTTTTGTAATCTGCTACTGTGAATGGATCTGGAAGATATCCGTTGTTGGGAGTCAGCGGATAATCCGGATTAATAATATGAAAATGAGAGTCAAATACCTTCATTACTTTTTTTATAAATAAATCGATAGTCTTTTTTGAGATATAGACATTAAAAAGCTTATCTTTTTGTTCTTTAAATTACAGTAAAGTAAAGTTCACAAATGACAAATTTAGTTTATAAAATAGCAGAAAAAGAAGATTTGATAGATATTGTCTCTCTATTATACAAGGATGACTTAGGGAAAAATAGAGAGGCCTTTAATATACCTCTGCCGCAGAGTTATTTAGAGGCATTTGAAAATATCAATAACGATCCAAATCAGGAACTTATCGTTGTTAAATTCTATGAAAAACAGGGTTTCCGAGCATCGCACGAAGGAATGAAATTAATACTTCCTTTGACTGGTAAGGCTAACGATAAAGGATAGCAAAATGTTCAATACCTTTTTCCTGATAGGAGGGGAGGACGAGTAAACGCGGATAGTTCTACTCATAACTTAATGGCATTAACCGTATTTCACGTAATGGAGCGCTATAGATCCAGATTTAAATTTGATGGTATCGACCAGCTTGAGATTAAGTTTCTCATGCAGGCTTCCAGTATCTAGCAAATGTCTGCCATTACCCACAATAACAGGATGGATAACAAGAAAAAATTCATCGATAAGACCGACGGCAATCATTTCGGGAAGCAGACTGACACTGTCCATCAGAATGGTTTTTCCGACTTGCTGCTTCAATTTCAGAAGTTCTTCCGCAGGATGGCTACGGACGATACGAACGTTTTCGTCGACAACGTCCAACGACCGGGAAATGACAACGCTATCGATAGCGCTAAGCTTTTCAGCAAATCGATTTTCTGCGGGGCTGCCAGACTGATCCCGGGCAACTTCGCGCCAGTATGGAAACATCAGCTGGTACATGATGCGACCAAAGAAAAGCAGGTCAACATCGTCCATCATGGCAGTAAAGTACTCTAAAACCGCTTCATCAGGACTGAAAGCGGTGTGGTCACAGTAACCGTCAAGGCTCATGTTGATACAAAATCTTACTGTTCTCATCGTATATGCATAATTGTTATCAGTGCAATAGTACGAGAATCACTTTTAATCGCGCTTCGCCTAAGACAAGAAAAGTAGGCATTCTTTCAGTTATTGTTGCGGTGTCAAAAATAACTTTTCTAGTTCCCTATTTAAAAACTCTCCTTTTAGATCTTTAGCGATGACTACCCCGTCCGGATCAATTAAAAAGTTAGCCGGAATAGATGTTATACCATATTTAAGATACACGTCACCTTTATGTCCCCGTAAATCTGATGCCTGTGTCCATGTGATGCCGTCTTTTTCTATGGCTTCCTTCCATTTGTTTTTGTCTGTATCTATGGATACACTCAAAATAGCGAAGCCTCTATCCCGATAGTGCTGATAGGCGTTGATGAGGTTCGCATGTTCCTCCCGACAGGGACCGCACCAAGAAGCCCAAAAATCTAAAAGGACATACTTGCCTTCAAATTCGGATAGCCTTACTATCTTACCATCTTTATTCTCCATGCTGAAATCAATTGCTTTCATGCCTGCCATTACTTGGCTCTTCTTTTTGATTCTTTCGCTAATAGTTTTTCCTTTTTCTGTATTTTTTAGTGACTCCGCAAGTTTATTGTATACCTTTTCTACCTTGAAAATATAGGTGTTAATTCGTGAAAGCTGAAGCAATATGTCTAAGCTTACATACGAGTTCGGATATTGGTTTGCAAAAGCTAATTGGACATCTGCTCCTTCGTAATAAGCTTTATCAAATTCTCTTTTATTGTGCTGTAGTAATGCTGTATCCTTTTTTTCCGTTTCATTGAATAAATCGGGGTCCTTTATGGATCTCATTCTTTCCCGCACGGTAGCCAGCTGACTGTGTAATAGCTGTAATGTATCGTTTAAGGGCGTCCCGCTTATTTTTGCCCCTGTTAACGTGTCGGGACTGATAATTTTTATATCACCCGGTTCTAAATATATACTTACCGACTCGGTAGTAAATTCCACCACTTCTGGGTTCTCATTCCTGTAGATGTTCGCCTTTGTAGGGTGTTTAACCACACCGGTAAAAGAAAAACGCTGGTTTACGGCTATTGTACTTTCTGAAATATGGTTACCCTTTTCTGCGTACGACAGGTATAGTGTGTCTCCTTCTTGTAATTTCTTTCCGTAACCGGAGATAGTAAAAGTAGTCTGTCCGAATGCGTGCCCAATAGATAGTAGAAAAAATAGTAAATATAACCTGTTCTTCATGCTTTAGTTGTCTCCAATTTTAAAACTTATAACCCTTTTTACTTTCGACGCGACAGGAGAGGTCCGTTGTTTCTCCTGCAGTCGGTCAATGTATTCAAAGAGCAGTTCTATATTTTGGTCTTATTCCCTATAATCAATAAGCTCAAACTTCACTACATCGCCCTGCTTGATGGTTATTCTGGTTCCGGAAGGCGTGTATTTCCCTGTCATACATGCTTCGTCAGCACCAAGCGGCTCCATATCTAAATTCACGTGGTCGTGCTTGTCAAGCAGCTCTAACAAATCTGCGCGTAGCTTATCGAAATACTCGTTTACCAATTTTAGGTTTTTTTCTTTTGTTTCGTCCATGATCTAAATATAACTAAAATAGAAATATCTAAGCGAATTTCGATCTCAGCTCCCAGACGGTTTGAAGATATTATAAAGTCCCTCATTTTTAAACAATATCTTACCAATCTGGACACTGGACCAGCCCTCTTTCAGTTGGTAGCTAAATTTCGGAATCCCGTCTTCCACTTTGCAGTCTAAGAAATAAGAATTAACGGCTGTTGATGCCATATCTTTTAATTCATCCATATGTGTCGATATAAAGAACACCGATTTATGGAATTGCGCAAGACCCTGTGTAGTGGTCCGCGTAATCTGCAATGCATCGTTCATATTGGTACCCTTAAATATTTCATCAAAAATGGCGAAGGTAGGTGTGCCTTCCGATGCTTTAAGCGCAACCTCTTTGAGATTTTTAACCTCACGTAAAAAATGGCTAAAACCCTGTCGTAAATTGTCCGTATGATTAATATATATG
The DNA here is from genome assembly GCF_002980575.1 of Sphingobacterium gobiense. Classification (GTDB taxonomy): domain Bacteria; phylum Bacteroidota; class Bacteroidia; order Sphingobacteriales; family Sphingobacteriaceae; genus Sphingobacterium; species Sphingobacterium gobiense. Next base: position 1,724,312 of record NZ_PVBS01000001.1, on the reverse strand, counting down.
CAGATGTTCTGGAAAAATGGAAATTTAGCTTCTTCCGCAGGAATAGCAATACCTAGATGGCCTAAATAAACGGATATGGCGATAGCTTTTAAGAAAGTAGATTTGCCGGCCATGTTTGGCCCCGTGATCAACACGACTTGCTTGTCTAGCGATACGCCGTTACGTATGGGCTTAGGTAATAGCGGATGGTAAACACCCCTGATTGTAAATGCCGGATCTCCAATGCTAGGGAAGATAAAACCTCTTTTATGAATGGATATACTTAGGGATAATAGCGATTCAAATGTAAATAAACGTTTAAAAAAGTCGTTCGTTTCCGTCTTCTGCAATTCATTAATCTTCTTTTGGAGAGCGACTATATGAGCAATTTTAAACTTGTTTTCGCGTATAAGTGTGCTGAAAAAATCCAGTTCAAAGTTCAGAAAATACTTTTTTAAGCTCTTGATCTCGTATTTGTAGGAGTCAGGGAAGGTATCGGTGTCCATAAAATTGGAGATGAGCGTATATTGCTGCTGTAAAAATATAATAAGTTGGATATAGATACCCATAGCTGCATTACGCTTTGCTCTGTTAAACAATAACGACAATTTAAAACGGAAGTTTAATTTTCTGTTGTCGGACTTCGTTAAGAGTGTATGCACATCGCTGAAATCCCGACTATTGTAAAAATACCTCTCCAATAACTTTTTGTTGGCAAGAAATCCTTTAAGTATTTGTTGGCGATTATTTATCGCATCGATATTTGGAAGCGGGGTCAGGAGAATATCGAGTAATCTATCCCTAGAGTAGTTATGAAGGGTATTATCAAATACTTCCAGGATATCCGTTTTGATATTTAAATCACTAACATTCGTAATGTTATTCTCCATGTTGTGCTGGTTGTGCAAACATATATGCCTGTGGATGATAAAACTAAACTACGATAAATATATGATTATTTTCGAATGCTATTTAGCCTTTGTTTATACACTGTTCGGACTCTGTTCGCCCCTTCAACGACGATTTACCGTGTACTTACCGTATATTTAACGTGTGCAACACGGTAAATACACGGTAATTTACCGGTAGAATGCCGGTAATCTTCCGAACAAGATGCGAACAAGATGCGAACAAGGTTCAAGACGATGATGTCTCCCTGCCGTGTCAAAATCCTTGTTTTCGTGGATTGATTCGCCACGCTATTGTGGTTATTTTTGTTATAAAGCGATGTATACGTTACCTACCATTGACATATGGGTAACAGCACCGACTCGAAAAATGGAACTAAATAGCTAAAAGCATGGTAAATCAAAGCGCTTTAAAACTAATATTGATTGGCTTAACGTTGATCTTCAGTATAAGCTGTTCAAAAGATGACAACGGACCAGATGGCGATGACGGTGGTTACCCATCCACGTTAAAAGGAACGATATATTACGACTGGGCGACCGAGGGAATCCTCAAAGTGAGTCTGCCAGACGGAATAGGATCGGCCTTTATTCCCGATGATTCCGACCTCAACAATTTTGACATCTCCCGGGATGGCAAATACAAACTCACCGTGGTGGATGAACAGACATTCGGTCAATACCCCATACGTTTTACCCTCAGCGATATTAACGATGGCAGCATCGTAGAGGAGTTTGTGTACCATAGTCCGGGATTGAATGCATACTGTACGGGATATCTGTCGTACGATAACAGTCATATCCTGGTGCTTTCAAACGATAAGGAGGACGGTATCACGATCCTAAAACGAAATGGCGAGTTTGTCGGCCGTATCCACGATATCAACGGGCAGGAATTCGGTTTCAACGACCAACGCTTATGGCTCCCCGGCAATTCGCTGTTGATTGTACACAATAATTATATTATTCGTTTAGATCCGCCGTATACATCCGGTAGTTTGCTCAAAGAGATGAATTACGAAGACTGGGGCGACGTGGCCGTCAATCCAGCGGGCAACCAACTTGCCGTGCGCATTGCAAACCATGTGTACACCATGGGTATGGATGGGTCAAACCTGAAACAGGTGACCACCAGTAATTTTAAAGAATCTGTGCCCGAGTTTTCGCCCGATGGAAAATACCTGTTGGTAGGCACTGAGTACAAACAGACCGGTCCATTTGGCTGGACGTGGTCTTTAAAGATTATCCCTAACGACGGCAAAGAATATAATGTGGACCCCATTGCGCCAAACACGCCCGGCGTAATCCCCGTTTTCGTGAAAGGAAAAGACAGGATTGAAACGGCAGGTGGGCAGATGATCTGGCGGTAAGATGAAAACGGTCCGTGGTTCCAGATTGTTAATCTGCGGATAAATCTGTAATTTCAAAAAAACAGTCTGTTAAAATAATGCACAAACTACTGTCTCTTCTTGCGTATGCACTACTTTCCATCGCGAATATATTTGCGCAATCACAAGCGCAGCTGACGCACTACGGCGACAGTTTGTACCGGCAGCTGCAGCAGATCGAAAACAGCGAGGAAAGAGCACACGCATTATTGGAGCTAAGCTTTTTCTGGTCCGACTACGACACAGAAAAAGCGTTACACTACGTATCCGATAGCCAAAAATTGCTGGGTGATAAAGCGAATACGAGCTATTACCAAGGACTATTAAGTTTCTATCGCGCAGCTATTCAGTTTAACATTGACCCTGCTAAAGCAAAGGAATTATATATGCAGGCAGACGCCTATCTTCGCCGAGATGTACCCGCCAAAAACAAGATTTCAGGGACACGCTATCGGGCTCGTTTGTGGGGAAGTTACGGAGCACTCTTGCAACGCGAAGGCAAAGAACACGAATATGTGCAGGTACTCATCAATCAGGTAATTCCAATGGCCAAAAGCATTAAAGATTCTACGCTTTGGGGCAATAATCTTCAGAATGTAGCCATGGCATTGATGAATCTGCAAGAATACAGCAAAGCCGAGGAATACTACGACAATGCGTTGGTGTTGTTAGAAGGCAAACAAGAAGCAGGTGAACAACGCTTTACACTATATGTCAACGCAGCCCGTAATGCGTTACTCCAGCAAGACCATATACGCGCCCGGACCCTGCTGGACAGCGCTGCCCATACCGCAACATTAGTGCCCGCTTCTTCTTACCTCCCGGTTTATCACGATGTAGAAGGAAGCTACTGGCAGAAACAGGTCAATTTCGATCAGGCAAACTTCCATTTCGAAAAAGCCCTCATCGGCGCAAAAGCGCAGAATAACAGCGATATGGTTGCGTCCATTCTTTTCAGCCAGTCTGCAGCATTTAAAACCGCAAACCAGCCAGCACAAGCGATGGCCAAACTGCGAGAGATACTGCCCTACATCGAAAAAAATCCTTCGCTGAAGAATAAGCAAACGGTTTATTATCATCTCGCCACTACCGCGGCACAATTGGGAGCATATGAGGAATCTGTAAAATGGTTTGAGAAGTATAAAATTGTGCTGGACACCCTTCTAACAGATAAAGGCGCAGCATTAACGCTCGAACTGGAGAAGAAATACCAAACAGCCGAAAAAGAGAATGAGCTCTTACGGGTAAAAGCAGCCAACCAACAGCAACAGTTCGCGATTCAGCGCACACGCACACTTGCCGGTATCTTCCTGCTCACGACAATTGTGCTCGCTATGCTTAGCTTCATCTGGTACATATCGGCCAGAAGCAAAAAGAGACTGGCTGCACAACGGGAAAAACTCAACCTCTTCAATGCCATGTTGCAAGGACAAGAAAGAGAACGCAGCCGGATAGCACGCGATCTGCACGACGGTCTGGGCGGTATGCTGGCCGCCGTGAAGCTCAAATTATCGGCAGTTGCGAATAGGGAAGCTAAAGCACAACCACAGACAGATTCATCAATGGATTTATATACACTTATCAACCAAATGGACCATTCGGTGAATGAACTTCGACGAATAGCCCGTAATATGATGCCAGAGTCTTTATTGTATATGGGGCTGGAGGCATCCCTGCGAGATCTGTGCAATGCCATGGACCAACCGCAGTTGCAGATAGATTTTCAAGCCACTAATTTGCGGACGGATTACAGCCAGTCTTTTCTGATTGCCGTATACCGGATTGTGCAGGAACTGCTCACCAATGCTGTAAAACATAGCGGCGCAACCCAAATCTGGGTGCAGTGTTCGGAGGCGGATGGTTATTTTTATATTACCGTAGAAGATAATGGCAAGGGATTTGATCCATCTATGGATGATTCCAAACGGGAAGGGATAGGACTATCTAATATTCGTAACCGGGTAGAGATTTTAAATGGGCATCTGGAGATCGATGCGACCATAGGAAAAGGCGCATCGTTTCACATTCAATTTGAACTAGCCGAATAATATGATTTCAGTAATTATAATCGATGATCATCCGCTCGTGTTAAATGGCTTCGAATTTATCTTGAAAAACACGTCGACGATCGTACTACGCGGTTCATTTAGCAGCGCGAAAGACGCATTCGAATTTTTGACAACCGAAGCCGTCGATGTGGTCCTTATGGATATCAATATGCCCGAGATGAATGGTATCGACGCAACAGAAATCATCAAAAAAAAATACCCAGATACGCAGGTCATTGCCATCAGTAATCTCAACGAGGGAAGCATTGCCTCACGCATGCTAAAAGCGGGAGCACTGGGATACCTGCTAAAAAATGTCTCTACCGACGAACTGATCGAAGGAATCGAAGCCGTGATGCGGGGGGAGCAGGTGCTGAGCAAAGAGATGAGTTTTATCCTGACCAACAAACAAGACGATATACCTACGGTTAGCCAGCGCGAGCGCGAGGTACTCACGCTGATGGCGCAGGGGCATACCACCGCAAAAATCGGCGAACAGATGTTTATCAGTCCACTGACCGTCGAAAGCCATCGCCGCAACCTGCTGCAGAAATTTGGCGTGACCAATTCGGCCTCCTTGATCCATAAGGCCACAGAAATGAAGTTTATCTAAAGTACCTCTTCCAATTTTACTATTAATCTATTAGCGTGATCTTTTGCTCTGTTTCTAACATCGTCCACTGTGTACCCAACGTTCAGGGATGTACCATGAAAATAAATAGGGTCAATGTAATTCATCTGTGAATAATACGCCAACTGTTCCATATTTTTGCAAAATTCATAAATCCTGAAATGATGTTTTCCCAACGGCCTATATGCTTCCTCTGGCGACCCTACCGTGAAACTAGGCAAGAAGTCTTTTCCTTTTAATTTATCGCCTTTCGAACCATAAGCGAACTGATATTCAAATACCAAATCGAACCATTGCTTCAACATTGGAGTAATGTTCAACCAATAAAAAGGATACTGAAAAACAATAGTCTGGTGACGTAGTAATGCTTCCTGTTCCGCTTTTATATCAATGTTAAAATCAGGATATAAATTGTAAAGATTTCGGATTTCTAATTCCAAATTGCTTTTCTGTAACTCTTCAATAATCGTTTTGTTTGCAAACGATTGATCGAAATTTGGGTGTGCTAAAATAATTAATGCCATACTTTTTTACTATAAAAATTATAGTTGCAATTTTTTTATGATTAAATAGATTGGACAATTTGTTCTAACGGTAAACGGGATTTCGGGCTGACGGACGGCTGATTAGCATCTTCGGGATTCCTATAACCGATGGCAACTGCAAACAGTGTTTTATAGCCGTTCAATGGTAGTATATTGTCGTATTCATCATTTATTAATCCCTCCATTGGCGTACTATCGATATTCAGACTTGCGCAAGCTGAAAGGAAAAAACCAAGAGAAAGATATACTTGGTGTCGCAACCAATATTTGATTTCTGTATTGCCCTTGGGCTTCACAAATTGGTTATAATAGTTAACAGAACCTTCGGGTAAATTTTCCTTAATTTGTTGTTCAAATTTTTCAATATCATCTATTGCACTAAATACAATCAAGTGGCTCGCTTCATTAATTCTTCCCGCATTCCAATAGGAAGCATCCGCCAATTTTTGCTTTGTACTTTCATCTGAAACAAACGTAAATTTCCAAGGCTGACTATTGATAGACGACGGGCTCAATCTTATAATCTCTTTCAGTTTCTCTACGGTGTCTTCCGAAATTCTCTCATTTGGGTTGTACGTTTTAGTTGTGTACCTGTTTTTTGCGATGTCAAAAAAACTCATTTTTACTATATTTAATTAAACTATACTTTTTACAGTTGCAAAATTATGTATAGTATAATATCTTTGCAATAACGGTCAAAATTGATAGTAGCAGATGTATAGTATAGACGACAAGCAATTCCCATGCGGTACGAGCCTGACAATGAAATATATAGGCGGAAAATGGAAAGCAGTTATCCTCATTCATTTAATTGAAAAAAAACGATATAGTGAATTGAGAAAAGAATGCCCTGTAATAACGGAGCGAACATTGAGCCTGCAATTAAAAGAGATGGAAGAAGACGGTTTGGTCAAACGCACCGTTCATACCAGTAAACCACCCTTGAAAGTGGATTATGAATTAACCGAATTTGGAAAAACTCTCATTCCGTTGCTTCAATCCGTTGCCCAATGGGGAAAGGAAGCAGCTAAAAATAATAAACGCATAAAGGTGATAAAAGAAACAAACCAATGATAAAATTATCTGTTTTTTGAAGTCGCGTTTTGCAACCCAATTCAATTCTCATATATTATAATTATAAAATTTAAATGAACTTTCTTTGAATCCCATTTTTTCATAGAGGGTTTGAGCGGGATTATCTTTTGCCGTACTTAACGAAACTCTGACGCACTCCTCTCTTTTTGCAATCTCGATACTCTCGTTTATTAATAATTTGGCTATCCCTTGTTTCCTTTCAGTTTCTATAACATAAAGATCATTTAATACGTATGCTTTTCTTAACGAAGCCGAAGAAAAAGTAGGGTAGAGCTGGGTAAATCCGATAATGTTTCCGTTTCTTTCCGCATAGAGTAAGATTGACTCATTGCTTTCAAGTCTTTCGCGTAGAAAATCTATTGTTCCCGCGCTATCTTTTTCCATTCCGTAGAATTCCCGATATAGCGAAAAAATCGGTTCTATTTTGATAACGTCATTCGCAGACGCAAGTTTTATTTCAATATCTTTCATAATTGTATTTTTGAGAACCTGTCTCATCATGAAAAAACTTCATAGATTTAACTCATAACTTAATAGTATCGTTCATAATTCATTATACCAATAAAGGTGATAATAAACTTTTATTGTTAAACAATGAGCTCCTTATATTGACCTTTTCTACGCTATTAACTTTGCTCATATAGGGTTTTACGTGTTTTCTACATACGTTGTTTTTCTGCGCTATGATTATCCGGTATTTTAAATAAAATAACGAGAGTAACCACCTGAAGGGCTGTTTGTATGAGGTTAATAATTCCCACGACAGGCTGATACATAATATTCTGCAATAACAACGGAATTGCGAGAACTCCTATAATCATGAATACAAGCAGAACATATTTCATCCAATCGAAACCTTTTCTTATCAACAGCCCGATTATCAGTAAGAAACCCAAGGTAAAAATAGAAACAGCGATCGTAGAACCTTCGGCGGTAATCTCAGGGGCGAGGAATATATTGATTAATCCTAGTCCAACAGAAACCAAAAAAAGATTTGAAGCTTTGATATAATTTTCGTGGACAACGTTGTCTTCGACTTCTTCTTTGTTAGCTATTAACCATTCGATACTTTTGACCTCGTCGTCGCTGAAATGTCTTCCCCTGGATTTTAAGATCTCAAAGGCATATCTGATAGCCTCTGGTACAAATCTACTCTCAGGAACGATGTATTTTTCCAATTCTGTATTGGTTTTCTGTTCTAATACGCTTTTTTTTACGCTCATTTTTAGGTTAATATTTATGTTATAAAATTAGTTAATTTCTCCCATATCGGAAATATCCTTAGTTGTGAATTTCGTCCTTCCTATTACACTATTCTCGTTCGGTTTTTGAGTTCACTGAAAATTTTTTGCGGATAGTATTTCCAATGGATGACTAAGCTGTTCAAAGAAATACCGAGCAAGTTGCCGAGCAAGTTAAAAATCTCATACAAGAGTTGGATAGCGATATGGACCTGCAGGAAATACAGAATAAACTAGGTTTATTGCATAGAGAACACTTTAGGTTACCTATCTAAAACCCGCATTGACTCTTGGTTTAGTGGAAATGACGATCCCTGAAAAACCGAATAGTAGAAACCAACGATACCGCTTAACAGCCAAAGGTGTAGCTTACAGAAATAATATTGTGAAGAAGTAAAGAGCGGTAGATGTAGCTGACGGCTAAGTCACATAACATAATCAACACGCAATGAACATATGTAACTTGTTGTAACTATTCGCCATTTTCCCGTACATCCGGTGTAATGTCGTCGTACGACTTGGACGATGCGCTGGGCAACAACACCGTGTCGTGGTACGGGGATGTGAATAATCCGTATGGGGAGGTGGTACTTATGGACATCTGTTTAATCTACCCATACGGGGAAATCATTCTTTCGCGCGTCGATGTGACACTTCCGTCCGGATGTGAGCGATGGTTGATACTTGACAACATGGATCTGTCACCGGAAATTATTGCTCAAAGATGAGTTTGGCATGGACGAATTCGTGTCGACAGGTGTCCGTTTGATTTTGACTAACAATATCGCTAATAATGTGTGCGGCGCTACATCGTCCTTTTGGGTTTTATCCAAACACTTATCTCTGCCGACGTCGGATCTAAAGTTAATTCAATAGAAAATTTTAGGCTTAACCTGTGTTATGCTACTTTTTTTAGCAAATAGATATTCTTATATTTGCTTAATTAATAGCCTATAATGATATGATGACGGAGAACCGGGCGATAGAGTATAAGTCCAAGTTGACCGACGATTTTGAAAGAGAAGTCGTAGCCTTCCTTAACACCCATGAGGGTGGCTGTATATACATTGGTATCGGTAAAGATGGACGATATGTGGGGGTACCGGATGCTGACCATGTCCAATTGGTGATTAAAGATCGATTGAAAAATAATATACTTCCTTCGTGTATGGGTTTGTTTGATGTAATCTTGGAAGAATACGAAGGCAAAGATGTAGTCAAGCTCGTTGTAGTTGGTGGATTGGAACGCCCTTATTACATCCGAAAATATGGAATGAGCGAAAAGGGTGCGTTGATACGCGTCGGAAGCTCTGCGGAACCTATGTCTCAAGCGATGATCGATAAGTTATACGCTTCTCGTACACGCAATTCTATCGGTAAAATCAGATCTTATTTTCAGGATTTGAGGTTCGAACAGCTCCGTATCTATTATCAAGAACAGGATAAGCCGCTTAACCCACAATTTAGAAAGACACTCGAGCTTTTCACTGAAGATAGTCAATTCAACTATGCCGCATATCTTTTGGCTGATGACAACAATGTCTCCATCAAAGTGGCCAAATATAGTGGAACGGATAGGGTAAATCTCATCGAGAATAATGAATACGGTTTTTGTTCCATCATCAAAGCGACCAAAAGCGTGATCGATAAAATCGAGCTAGAGAACCGTACCATGTCGCAGATTACGCCTAGGGAGCGAATCGATACTCGCTTGTGGAATCAGATCGCTCTTCGTGAGGCAATTATCAATGCGATCGTACATAATGATTATACCCGCGAAGTCCCTCCCAAGTTTGAGATTTTTGTCGATCGTATCGAGATTACCTCTTATGGCTCGTTGATCGATGGTCTAGACAAGGAAGATTTTTTTGCTGGGATTTCTATACCACGAAATAGGGAATTGATGCGAGTATATCGGGATCTTGAATTGGTGGAGCAGTTGGGGTCGGGCATTCCACGTATTTTGCAGAGTTACGGACGAGAATGCTTCGTGTTTTTGAATAATTTTACGAGGATGGTATTTCCGAAATCTGTAACCGATAGTGGGTTGGTAGATGGGTTGGTAGATGGGTTGGTAGATGGGTTGGTAGATACACAGCAGAAGATATTAGGTCTCGTCCATGCTAATTCGAAAATATCAAAACGTGTTATGGCAGATCATATTGGCGTAAGTACGACCACTATAGACAAGCATATACAGATATTGCGCAATCGTGGTATTTTGGAAAGAGTTGGTAGTGACCGGACAGGGCATTGGAAGATCAATGTTGTACCCGAGCAATAGTGGAATTGGTGCACTTTGTGTCGGAATGCAGTCTTTTTGGAATAGCCGAGCAAGCGTACGAATTTGTATTGCGGCATATTAATAAATCCGCAACCGTGGAAGGTGTATATACTAAAACGCGTTGGCAATATCTGTAGTCGCACACTCCCTTTTTGAATCAAAGAATAATTTTTACAGCCGCTATTTACCTGCTTTTAATCCAAAATTATACCTTTCATGAACAATTCTTTTCAAGATACCGAGTTGACCGCAATGCCACATGGTATGTTTTATGTTCCAATCCAACGCTTCAAATTTATTTGTCGCTATTGGATGCGGAACTAAAGTTCCTTCCAGTTCGCTTCGAAGATCTTTCTCGGATAACGATGCGATAATCTCCATAGATCTGGCTTGAACAAACATCAAATTATTTTGCAGGTCTACAGGATCTGTTTTTCCCAGCGCTTTATTAGGAGATGCATCGGTAAAATAAACGTCATACTCTTTCATCGGTATTTTTTGGAGTATATCCATCTGGTGCCCTTTTATAACCATTATTGAATGGTAGTAAAAGCTCATTATAAGATGTCCTACCTGCCAACTCACATTAGATTCAATTATTTTAGGGATATTATCCCATTTGTCTTGAGGAATGGAGCTGATCACTTTGTTCGTCCATTCGTACGCATCTTTTGTCTGTTTTACTAAAATTTCGATTTGATTCATATTATATAACTTTAAAATTGAAGTCTTGAAGTACAATACAAAATTAGTAAGCAGCAAATGGTAATTCGTTGACCTTGATCAATAAAGGTGCTAGATTATATATTTCTTTCTGATGCGACTGACGGTTTCGGGTTTAATATTCAGATAAGATGCTATGAGATATTGGGGGATTCGTTGTACCAGATCTGATCTTTCAGAGATCAATTTTATATATCGCTCAACGGCTGAATCTAATAAAGATGACTTAAGCCTATCATGCATTTTTAAAAATAACATCTGATTCATTTGTCCGCTCATGCTCTCGATAAAAGGATGATCACGGCCTAACCTCTCCAAACTTTCTCTTGTAATCACATACACCGTTGTGTCTTCTATACATCTTATTTCTTTTGCTGAAGGCGTATTCGTTAAAAAACTGTAGTAGTCCGAAATAAAATTATTCTCAAATGCGAATTCAAATATTATTTCATCTCCATTTTTATTAAAAACACATTTCATTAAGCCGCGCTCTATCAGTCCGATTTTATTACAAATCTTTCCGCTTTCCATAAAAATATCGTTTTTCTTAAATTCTTTTCTGGTAAATTCTGAAAGAAAAATGGAGGCTTGTCCTTCGCTTAATTTGAAAAGAGAAGCAATATGTTCGCGTACTTTATCCACGTGTATAATGTTTGTTTAGTATCGTAGGGATAAATATATTCATATTCCTGGAATATATCTATTCTAATCCAAAGCGTAAACTTTAAAACCCCAAACAAAATTGACTATTATATTTACTAGGTGCGAATACTTTTGAGTGCTTGTGCCCACAATAACACCAGTTCCAACATCTCATTAAGAGACCGTATCTGAAACGGCCTTGGAGCGATCGACTCAAAATTTCTAAAATCATCATACAGCGAAAGAGAGGTCTGAGGCCTAACATGTGCTATCTGTACTTCGCTCAATATCAACCGTAGGTGTTCAATTGCCCTCAAGCCACCCGTCGCACCGTAGCTAACAAAGCCTGCAGATTTATTATTCCACTCGCTGTATAAAAAGTCGATCGCATTCTTGAGAACGCCCGTGATGCTATGATTATATTCTGGCGTTACAAACACAAAACCATCGAAATCAGCAATCTTTTGCGACCATATCTTTGTGTGCTTTTGTCGGTATTCTCCTAAAGTGGGTGGGAGAGGTTCATCGAACATCGGAAGATTGTAATCTGCAATATCTACCAGTTCGAAAATTCCATCTGATTGCATTTTTGCAACACTATAAACCCATTCAGCCACCTTTCGGTTTATCCGCATCGGGCGGGTGCTGCCCGTTATTATAGCTATTTTTAACATGTCCGTTTTTTAAAATAAGCAGTTCGTTATCAATTTACTAACATTGCGGCTCATTAATAAAAGGTCAAAACCTTCCGTTAAGAATCTCGAGGCAATAACTCTTCCCAGGCGTTCACCGGCTCCGATGATCAATATTACTTTTTTGTACATGTTATCCCAGGTTTTCCGATGTACGCGTATTCTGTGTCGATCGAATCAACCATACGCCGTCTTTTAACAGCAACATTGTCAATATCCCGGTACGTAGCTCGGTATGCAGATTGTCGATTTTAAAATCCTCCCACTTCCATGTGGCGTAAACGAGAGCAATGTCATCGCGGATTAAGCTAATATCGAGAACGTCGAGATGATATTTCATGTTCTGATTTTGCGTCGACAAAATTTGATGAGCTTTATCATGTTGCTCTATATTTTCTGCATTGCTGGCGTACATTACACCAGACCACGTAATGAATTTTGTGTCTTTGGTAAATAGCTTTCCCCAATTTTCTATGTCGTGGTTATTCCAATAAATGACATATTTGCTAAATAATTCCGTGATCAATCTTTCCTGTTCCATAACGATATCATGTTGTTCATCTCCTACAAAGATATCCTACCTATATGCTGTAACATGTGATTATAATCACAATCCTTTTGCCAGCAAATCGATAAAAAGGTTCACAAAAAGCTTATCTTTATCGGATCAACATTTAACAGCTACTTAATCAAGCAATGACGGATATGGGTGATTCTAAAGTGTTAGATGATTTTTATCAAAAGTTGTCCGAGAAGTTTCCATATGTTACCTCCGGGAGCTGGGGGAAGTTGCGGGAGATATCGATGGTAAAATATCTTGAAAAAGACAACATCTTTCTCAGGCATGGAGAGCGCTTGCATGTTGGAATATTCGTTGTGACCGGATGGCTAAAACTTTACTATCTGGACGAAAAAGGGGACGAACGGATTTCTACCTTTTGTGGCAGTCTTGAATATATCGACAACTGGAACTCGATCCATCAACAGCAGGCATTGCCGTATTCTGTAAGTGCGATAACTTCAAGCACCATTATCTTGTACCCACTTGAAAAGATGGTGAAGATATTCAGTAACGAGCCCGATCTACTTCAATTATGTGTAGACCTTTCTCAAGAAATGATCAGAAAAAAGCAGGAGCATTACGAGATACTCACACTTCGGTCTCCAGAAGAACGATATCTTCATTTGTTAGCATCCAAAAAGAATTGGTTACAGGAAATTTCATTAACCAATCTTGCCAAATTTCTGCATGTGAGTAGGGAGACGCTAAGCCGGGCGAGAAATCAGGTCTTTTTAAAAAGATTAGATTGACACATCGGCCATTTTCTCTAGCAAAACCAATATTCATTTCTCCGTTCCGATATCCTGCGCCGTATTACTTTTTTAAGCTAACCTATTTTAAGTACTTTCTTAGCAGCTCCATCAGTTGTATATGGCTTATATTTTTTCATATTCTGATTTTATATAACTGATCGTACCGAACTTTAAAATAACAGTCTATTCTCGATTAAAACTATTTCCAACATCAAACCCCTTGACCACCGTTACTCCTTTAGATTTTTGAAAGCTTTTCAATAGCTAATCTCATTTCTGTAAGCTCATGCTGCATACGGGAGTTGTTTGTCAGGAATTGACGTAGCTTTGTGAAAACACGCATAATCTGAATGTTGGTTTGGATTTTTCAATGGGTAGTGTTGCGTGTCCTCGGTGCTCCATTGTTCGGGTGCTTCCTACAATTTCGTTATCCATATTGTAAGCAACAGTGTAAAGCGATTGCGAAAAGAAAGACTTTTCCTCATCATAGATCATATCTACTTCTAAATCATATGTTGAGGCTTGTGAGTCTTGGACGCGGCGTACCATGTTCTGTTCGACAACAAACTTGGCTAAATGAATCAGTTGTTCTTCACAGATGTCTGTTATAATGAATTCTTTTTTTTGACATTTAATAATAGTTTGGACTTCAAAGTTATGGTAAATTACCAATGTAGTGTTTTACTACGAAAAGGTGTAGTTTTGTGGTCATCAGATGTTGCTCCAGTCATACTTACCCCGATGGGACTGGAATTCTCGAACACGTCTTAGCTAATATAATTATTTAAGGTGCTGACGGTAAGTAGTCCATCATCTCGACTGTTTGTCCGACATTTATTATCGATAATGATATCTTTGTTTATATTTATTTTCTTGAATTCTTAGAATGGGGAGTACAATGATCAACAGATTTTTTTTAAAAAATAATACAATTAGTGGGGTTACAGAAGAGGAACTGAAAAAGCCATTAGACTACAAAGAAGTTATATATGCTTTCGAAAGGACTACCTATGCGAGCATATATACTATCGATTACGAGAAAAAATCATTTGAGTACGTTTCCGAAAACCCACTATTTCTTTGTGGACATTCTGTCGATGAGGTTCGTGAGATGGGATACGCATTTTATTTTAAAAATGTAGTACCAGAGGATTTGGAATTGTTGATAAAGATCAATAAGATCGGATTTGATTTTTATGACAAAATACCGTTATCCGATAAGAAGCTTTACACGATTTCATATGATTTTCATTTAAAAACAGATGACAACAAACGGATTCTGGTGAATCAAAAACTTACACCGCTATTTTTAACAGATGATGGCGCTATCTGGAAGGCACTTTGTATAGTGTCATTATCCACTGCTAAGACATCAGGTAATATAAAGATTTCGAAAAAGGGGTACAATCAAGAGTTACATTTCGATCTAAATGATGAAAGATGGAGATCAATTGACGGAATCAAGCTTTCAGAACGAGAGAAGGAAATCCTAAGGCTTTCGATCAGAGGATTTACTATTAACGACATAGGCAATGAGATTTTTGTCTCTCCAGAGACTGTCAAATTTCACCGAAAAAAGCTGTTTACGAAATTAGGTGTTTCAAGTATGCCTGAAGCAATTTTCTACGCAGCCAATAACAAACTAATATGAGTTTATCAACTCGATCGCCATCAATAATTGTTAATAAGACCACACAATAGTGTAGTATAACACCACCGTACCGTCTTTACTACCCATAAGTGTAGTGTAGAACTACCCTTAGAAGTAATGTAGTTTTGATAACATCATGCTACTTTGCAGCACTGTAGAACAAATACATACTGACATTACTCTATTTACCATAAGTACAAAAATGAAAACACCTCTATTTAAACTGTGGCAAATCCAGTTGTTTGCCATCGTCTTTCTGCTGTTTGCGTGCAAGGACGACAACGTAGTTATTCCTCCTGATCCCGAAGAGCCGGGAATATTGAAACTAAAATTCGAATCCCGTAAAGTGATCGAATTCCGTTCTATTGAAGACTCTAAGGAAACAGGATCTTTGGGAGAAGACGAGATCGAAGAGCATTTCGGTTCACGGGTGCGATCTTTTATTCCTAATGAGATTACTATCAGTAAAGACTCTACAACATTTGTTAAAGCAGGTCCCCTTGAAGAGAAATTCAGAACAAAATGGGAAGGTAATGACGACCTCTATCTCTATGACGACAATACGAAAACGTGGAATTTTCTTGGAAAAAGAACAGACGACGTATTCCTGCTTTCAGCAGCTTTTTTTTCTAAGAAAGTATCGGCACGCGAAAGGGTCAGTACTATTTTAGGACAAGCGTATGCGCTGGAAAACTTCGATACACTAATAGCGCAAAGCAAACAATACAATCTGATCTGGTTGAAGGTTGAAGCTACTTACCATTAACATTTTATCTGCAATATGAAACACCTACTTTTTTTGTCCATCTTCACGCTGCTTTTTAGCGGGCTTACCGTAGCCCAGGAAAGATCTTCTGTATTTGCCTCAAAGAATCCTTCTATGTTATATTTGGGCGGTGTCCTGAAAAAAAATAGTTTAAACCAAGACGAGCACAACGTTTTGAATCTGATAGATGATGATATTACGATGAGCTTCGACGGTGCTTCAGTCAGAAGCGTCACTCTTAAGGCTGGTAAGGATAATATGTACCGATCTCTAGAAGAAGCTTTCTCCAAGGCTTCTAGTCCAGTATTTCAGAACAATACTTCCTTCTCTTACAATCTGCAGGAGATAAAACAGTATAGTGCCGTTGAAAACGATCTAGGCCAGACCCTTAATTTACGGGAATGGTTTGGCATCTCTCCAGAAGCCAAGACACCAAAGACTCTTTTAGCAGTAGATATAAAAAGGACAGCTTTTACAGCCTACCTAGATCTTCCGCCGGAAGGTTCTTTTGCTACTGATCCGGAAGAAATAGCGAAGTATGATCCGGAAGATTTAATATATGTCAACTCTTTATCTTTCGGAAGGAGAATATTAATGCTGGTGGAGTCCAACCTTGACAAAAACACTGTAAATACGACTTTAAAGAACGTTCTTGAAGGTGAACAACTATCCGACCATGATAAAGCGGTTCTGGCAAACTGCACCTTTAGAACAGTAGTCTTTGGCAATGAAGAGATACCGATCAGTCCAGCACCGTTTGAACAGATCTTAGACTACATTGATGAAGAGCTGACAAAAGACAATTACGGCATGCCCATTTCTTTTAGCGCTGCCTGCCTAACAGACAATAGCGTTTTTGAGAATACATACTAGCCGTAAGACTTTAACAAATGAAAATTATACCAAATATTGACGGCAGTCGTACTGTTGGCTGCTACATCCTGTAGCAAGGAGAACGTCCTGCATGACGAGGGAAGTAATATGGCATCTTTAGGAGTACTACGGGAACCCTACAGGATTTCAATAGATTCTGCGTATGCATACCATGGAGATTCATTGTATAGATCCATTGCGGAAGAATACTATAGTTCAAATACCGTAAAAGCAGATAGTTCGCTTCAAAAGGCCAGCTCAGCAAAGAAGATGTCGATTGGCGTTAACAGTATGACCCCCGAAGATGAGGCATTCTTTTCAAAGAAACATACCGTAACAAGTACCGAAGCTACAATATATCACGGGCGAAATTATATTTATCCGGGAGCCATAAATAATCGTCCAGTCATTCTATCAGGAAGCGCCGAAGAGAATTTTCTTTTCATTCCTTATAACAATTTTAAGCCTGTACTGTACTATGGTTTTAAAAAACCTTAAAAATTAGTTATGAAAAATATTTTATGCATATTGATTTTGTTTAATTTGGTATGGTCTTCCTGCGAAAAAAAAGGCAGGGGGACTGTTTTCGACACACATGTTGACGCTATGATACTAAATAGTCAGGGAGAAGATTTATTAGCTGGAAATCTCGACGACCAGATAGATTATTTTGATATAGAGTCGTTAAAAGTTGTCGACGCTACGACGGGAAGAGAATCCGATATTGGACCAGATAAAAAATCATATGTGATATTATCGCCTGAAGGAGGCTATGATAAATATCGATTGAGGGTATATCTAAACCCAAAAGCAAATCCTTCTATATTATATCTCGACTGGGGCAATGGAAATAATGTAGATACTTTAAACGGAAAGATAGAATCTACAGGAAACAACCATGTTTGCACACAAGTAGCATTAAATGGGACGACAGTGTGGAATGGATCAGAAATTAATCAGGAGAGGGTGATAACAGTGGTAAAATCTAAGGAAACTAAGTCTAAATAGATAGAAATTATATTTTGTATATTTCTTTACAAGCATTTGACTTTTGCATTCGGGCAGTCTGACCGGCCGTTCCAGAAAAGAAATTCTATTGCCCTAAGCAGCGAAGCATTAAAGCTAAAACTAGCTGCACTCCATTAAGGCTATTTGAAGAGACGTATATCATCGAATTGATGATCCACTTTTGGTTCTATTCGTTTCTTCTTAATTTGATGCTCTACACCATCGAAGCCATGCACCGTCAACAGGATGCCCTTTCATATCCTTTATTCGGACGGATTTGCAACCCTCCGCGAAAACGGAACTGTTGCCTTACCCCGCGACCTGTTCAAGTCGTACGCAAAATGGGAGATATTACCGGAAGAACTCAATTCAATGCATTGATCCTGTCAATCAAATCTTCTTTGCTGGTAATTTCCATATTATCCGTTGCTATGGTAATGATATGATCTTCAACAATAGTTACTTCTTTGATGTTATATACAAATTGTCCGTTACTTTCTGAAGCGAAAATTACATGTAAGGTCATCCCGAGTGGTACGAATCCAAAATGTTCTGTTAAATATTGACCAGGTGTGTTGTGCAAATCTAATTGTGCTAGAAGATTGGGTTGGTCTTTGTAAGCTAAATACACGGCTGCGTTGGTCTCATTATAATTAGTCGGAACTTTATCAGCAACCCTTTTAATATCGCATTCTCCAACTTGTTATTAATCCGTTTTCAACAGTAAACAAAAAATTAGCTGTGTTTGTGTAGCCCTTACTTGAATATTGACCTTTTACAACAACTTCATTTTCACTGATTATACTGTACTGGGGATTTGCAACTTTGCCTTGACGACTAACGATGTCGCTTTCTATCCACTTTTTGGTTTCTTCGGGTGTTTTCATTTTTCCGTCAGCACCATATGCTTGGGTTGCCTTTTCTGAAAACTGTGCTCTGATAAGTTCGGCATTTTCCACTTCCATAGCTTCAATCAAAGATTTTACAGGTTTTAATAAAATTTCGTCTTGCATTTGTTTAGAATTTAAAGTGTTGTTTTCATTTATTTTGTTCCTGTTTACCTGACCACACGCAGTAAGTGCTGAAGAAATAAACAGTGAGATTATAAATAATTTGTAATAAGCCATTTTAATTGTTTTTTAAAGGGTATTGCAAATAAATAATAACGAGATTAAGCAACAAAAAAGGTATTTCTATTGCTACACCCTTCAGATCTCTGTTCAATAATTGCAGACAAATAATCATCAATATTCCTGCTGCCATTAGGAAATTTCCCCACACGAATGTTTTGGGAAACAATATCAAAACCGAGGCCAGTAATGTTACTGCTCCATTGATGACAACAGCATTTTTACTAAAATTCCATTTGCCGAACATTTCTAGCATTTCGGGTTTTGCAGTCAGCATATTCCAACCGTGCTTTGTACCCATAAACACGGCAAAAAGTATTAAAACAGCGTTGATTATTTTTAATATCATGGTCTTTGGTTTTAAAGAAAAAGGCAAACAACAAAGTTATTTGCCTTATAAAAATATAAATATAAAATACTTCCTTTATTATCTCGTTGTGTAACCACCGTTTGCAAAAATGGTTTGCCCAGTAATCCACCAGCCGTCAGTTACTAAAAACTCAACCAATGGAGCAATGTCTTTGATGTCGGTCAATCCACCTAAATCAGAAGCCTGTTTGTGGTAAGCCACTGCGTCATCACTTTCTTGTCCGTAGAAAAATGATGTATCCATCGGTCCTGGAGCAACCGCTGTTACTGATATTCCACGTGAACCAAATTCTTTGGAAGCGGCTCTGGTAAAATGTTCTACTGGAGCTTTTGCTCCTGCATAAGTAGAATAATAACCCGTAAATGCTGCCAATAATGAAGTTACAATCGTGTTGATTTTACCGTTTTCGTTCAGTTTTTTTCCTGCTTCCTGAATGAAGAAATATGCTACTTTTGCATTGATGTCGCTCATACTGTCGTACTCTTCTTCGGTTGTGTCAACAAATGGTTTTTTAAGCACTTTACCTACGGTATTAATTGCAATATCAACACCTCCAAATTTTTCGATGGTAGCATCAAAAAGTTTGGTAATGTTTTTTACATCTGTCAAATCTGCTTGATATAAAAATGCTTCTCCACCTGCGTTTGTAATGTCTTCCAAAGTTTTTTCAGCATCTGCTTTTGTACTTTCACTATTGTAATGAATAGCTACCTTTGCTCCTTTGCTTGCAAAATCACGGCTCAATAAACCGCCTAAGTTTTTTGCACCACCTGCAATTAAAACTACTTTTCCTTTTAAATCGTTTCTTGCCATTTTGTTTGATTTTAAATATTTTACAAATTGATATTGTAAAGGTGGCAAGACTTTGTGTTTATTTCGTGGTGAACTTTTCGGAACTTTTATTTTTTGTTTTCCTTTCTGAATTGCCCAGGTGGTTGTCCTACAAATTTCTTGAAGAATTTTGAAAAATTGGAAGGGTCGTAAGTGAGTGTTTTTGCGATTTCTGCGATGGATCTATCTGTTTGTAAGAGCATTTTTTTTGCTTCATCGAGAATTTTTAGGTCGTAAAAATGGCAAGGGTGATTTCCAGTTTCTTTTTGGACAGTGTCTGTCAAATGCTTGTGCGACAGAAATAATTCACTCGCAATTTGGTTGATTTCCATAAATTGGTCAACAGTTCCCACAACCACATCTGCAATATGTTTGTCCAAAAACTGAAAGTAGTTTTCGGTAATTTCTTTGCTTCTTTTTAATATTTCTTGTTCGGATTTTTCCATGTGCCTTAAATCGAAAAACAACACAAAGATGCAATTTTTGAAAAACTTTATATGGTGAACTTTTCGGTTTTTCTTTCGTGAAAGATATAGCATACCTTTTACCGAGGAAATTCGCAACATCCGTGAGCAGTATGGTGTGTCGGCTAGTAAGATGTCCGAGGTATTGGGATTGGGTGTCAATACGTATCGTTTATACGAAAGCGGTGAGATGCCGACTGTTGCCAACGGCCGACTAATCCTGTCCGTACGTGACCCAGAGGAGTTACTTTTACTCATAACTTAATGGTATTGTTCATAATTCATTGTCCCAATAAAGATAATTATAAGCTTTTATTGTAAAGCAATAGAATCTATTTTGTACATATACAAAGCCCCATTTTTAACCTCACGTAAACCTTTTTGCAATTTGAGATCATAAATTTTAATCTTTAAATTCTACCACTCTAAAGCTTTTCAATAGCTAATCTCATTACCTCCACGGCCATCTGTTTTTGAGGTCACAATTTGTGACCTCAAAAATTTGAACTCGTCATCGTTTAGTTCAAACATGAAATCCTTCGGAAACCGGTCTATGTCCAATAAAGGTAACAATAAACTTTTATTGTAAAGCAATAGAATATTCCATTTTGTACATATACATAGCCCCAACCTCCAGGTACTTAGCGGCTATGTACAGTGACATAACCAGCCACTCACTGTAGTTGGCGGCTTTGTCACGTTACATTGTGGACTTGTTCGTTGAGATAACGAGCAAATCCATGTGTTGAACGTTGTTTAGCTTCAATGTGTGAACATGTCCCTTGCAGTAGTGCACAATGAATATGTAGTTGACGACTTTGTCACATAACATCATCAACAACGCACCTGACATGCTCACGTTGTTCCGGTACAAAACAAAGATGTGCCGTGCATGCATTTACATGTACAAGTACATAATGGTAAAGGAATAGACAGCGTATGCAACGATGTGATATTTCCTTGCGCCGACCTCGCATGTTTAATGGGAGCGGTCAGTTCAACCATAAATTCTCCCACGTTGGAACATATAATCCGTAAAACATACACGATATTTTTGTAACATTGTGGCAGTTTATTAATCTAATATCTTTTTATGAACTGTTACCGTTTTCGCTATTTATTCAGTGTGGGTGTTTTCTGCGCGCTTTTCATTGGCATTCTTGCATGCTCCTGTAAGAAAGCTGATGATCCGGAAAGGACAGAAGAGCCGGAGACAGAAGAACCGGAATCACCTTCTATTCCACCTCAAGATGTTGAATTACTCTTTCTCCATTCTCATGAAGCACCGGAGTCACGAAAAAAAATGGCTAGCGCAACGGATGGAGTTTCATTTTATGTCGGAGGCGGGCATCATCCTATGTCGTATACTTCCAGCGTGTATAAATTGGATATGCAGACGTTTGAATGGACGTCTACTCCGCTGAGTAAGCCAAGGATGGAGAGCTTTGTTCATATCTTGAACAATCAGGTATTTGTCTCAGGAGGATGGCATGGTAAGCAGGAAGGCCCACGTATAGATCGTTTTACCTTATCATTGGATCATATCGATCACAAGGTACTCGGTACTGGTGATTTCTCCTATCGCGCAGTCACTGTAGCAGGGGATCAGTATTTAATTGTACGTAGCTACGCAAACTTTTACATCTTCGATCATTCTATGCAGGCGTGGGAGACTATCGCAATAGACCCAATTTATCAAGGAACAGTACAGTCTATTATCTCAGATGGTAACACTATTTACTCCTGTAACCTGACGACCAATGGTTTTAAAACCAAACATGTTTTATTGCAATTTGATTTGAAATCGCGAATTTGGAAGGAAATGGAGAATAAGGCTCATCAGTTTAATAATAAAATGCTTGTCCATAAAGGAAAGATTTACTTTTACAGTACATATGCATTTGAGACTCCTCCATATCTCGATGTATACGACATCAAAGATCAACGGTGGTCGACCTTGCGGTTTCCTGAGTACAGGGAGTTATACGCTATCCTTATAGACGAGCCTTCCGATGCCCTTATTTTGAGTGGTGGCCGTGTGCTGGGCGATGAGGAGTCTGGTTCCCGGATGTCGTCCGATTTATTGGTTTATCAGTTCGGTAATGAGGAATGGAAAAAATTTAAACTTCAACATAGCCGGTTATTTCATACGATGCAGATAGTTGGAGACAGACTGGTTGTGCATGGTGGAGAGGCTGTACTCAATGTGGACGATTCTATAGGTTTACCGACGGAGATATTTCAAGTGTCTCGTACAGAGATGCAGTAAAGTAGAGTGATATTCCTATTTGATGCGTCAGGTGTTTTAAGGTGTTAAGACAGGTATTAATCTATCTGCGTAAACTAATACACGTTGGCAATATCCTAATCGCTGTTCGGGAGGCCATTCGAAATGCAGTTGTTCATCGGGACTATGCGCTTACGGGAAGAGACATCAAAGTGGCTGTCTTCGATGATATGATTGAGATTACAAGCCCGGGAAAATTGTTGCCATCGATAGACTTTGCTGCGTTAGAGGCTAGGCAGTCTGATATCCGTAACAAGACGATTGCACCGTTATTTAAGCGAGTTGGGTTAATTGACCAGTGGGTAATGGATTAAAGTTGATAGCAGATGAGTTGAAAGCTTATCCCGAAATTGAATTTAAGTGGTTTGAGCGTGGTAGACTCCAGTTTCAAGTGCAGTTTATCAATAAGGAGTATGTCGTGGATATCACGGCTCAATTTGTGCCAATTTAAAAAGATTAGGAAAGAATTTATATCTCTGGAGTCGGAGAGTGTTATTGTCATGCTGTCGATGGTTACCTTAAAGGTATATAATCATCTGTTTTTTTAAGTCGCGTTTTACGACCCAATTCAATTCTCACCCTCCCTTGGATTAGGCGTATGTACTTTGAAAAATTTATGGTGCTTGATCTCGTATTTGGTCTTCAATTTAAATATCCCTTTCGCTTTAAGTATTTAATTAAAACTTCTAGTTCCTTATAGACATCTTTCGCTAATTCATCTATTTTTTGAGAATCTTTCATGGCTTTTTCTCTGAACTCAGAATCCTTGAATGGAATTAGATAACCATGGTTGCTCCCACACATATGAAATGCCGAAAAATCGGTGAACGACATAAGTTTATGGTTTAAGCTGTCGAAAAGCTTCTGCGATGTCTTATCTATAAGTTTATTCTCTAATAATCTGCTTTTATACTGATAATCTATTATTTTACTTATTGCCTCGTGCAAATACCCGTTCCAAGAATCTTTTTGCAAAACTTCTTCTTGAAGCATTTTGATGTCTAGTGTATCCAACAATCTTTTTATCACGGCCATATCGGACTTTTTGCTAAGATCATTGGTTTTGCTTCTGTCCATTTCTATTTTTAGCTCAATTCCTAATATAACAACGGTTATTGCTAGTGAAAATATAATAGACAATTTCCAATCACTAAGAAGTAATGGCAGAGAAAAGTGATTAGTAAGATATGTAATCAGTATCGGTAATACGATTAATGATACATACCATTTGGATAGTGTTTTAGCCATTTTTCTTTTCTTCGATGTGTTTTGTGAACCTACCAACTCTTTCTTACCAAATGTTTATTTATAGCCTGGCCAATGATCTGTTTCTTCTTTTTTAACTGACGAGAGAAAGAATTTGAACCGAACTGTCTTTTACAGCGCTTGATGTAGGAAAGGTAATTCGATTGCTGTTTGATCGGTACATCAAAATGATTAAACATAAAATCTCCTCGATCATCTATAATTAAGGAGTACCGACGACGGTAAACCTGTTTGTTTTCCAGTTTGTTCGCATGCTTTATCGGTGCATTGTAGAGTTTTTTTACTTGATTAAGATATACTGCACGTGGTATAGTCGGATTATGTGATGATAAGCGTATTGCTCTTCGAGAACGTCGTTTTATAATCTCAATTACTCTTCGGTAGTACTTGGCAATATTAGTAGACTTGATCAGCGTATTATATCCTCGGAATTCAAACCCTAAATAGGTGAGGGGTGTGTCTATTACACATTTATTAACGCCATGCTCTCCTTCTTCAACAATTCTTATAGCAGTTTTCCTTTTATCACCATTTTTATTGTATGCCATTTTTCTAAAGAGAAACCGTTCGGTTTTCTCTGTGCTTATCTTGACATGAAACCGCTTTATCAGTTCGTTGACGTAGTCATCTATATCTTTCATTTGCTCCGGTTTGCACAATATCAATATATCGTCGGAATATCTCCTGTAATGTACGCCTAGTTTATGGGATAGCTCATTGATGATGTTTCTGTCGAAATCAATAAGGTAGAGATTTGCCAGAACGGCACTGATAGGAAGTCCTTGAGGAATACCGATCATTTCTTTTATACCCTTCTCATTTCTATCACTACGAAAAGGATTTTTATATACTGGAAGACGCCCATCCTTTATGGCTTTCCTAAATTCCTCATTGGATTCAAAGAAGCATTTAAAACCTTTCGTTCTTCTGATCTTTGCTAATCTTGATTCGTCAAAGTGACGCTTGCCTTGCTTCTTTAGATCATTATAGAGTACATAACTAAAATTGGTGCAAGATCTGAATACGTTAAGATGATCTTTTGGTAACTCCTCTTCGCCCAGTGCATATGCCCACAATCTATATAGAGTAGGATGATGCAAGGTGGAAAAGAAACTCTTTAGATCGATTGCCAATACTGCCACTTCACCGTCTGTATCTACTCGTTTGTTGATTTCTTCAAATACATCGTGGGCGAAATGGATGTTACTTTTCCCTTTTTTGTTTTCTTCGCTTATTGGAATGGTACGATAGGCCAAGACGGCTTTATTGAGTTCTGGATCTTCTTTTAATTTGGCTTCATATTTCTTACCTAGTAAATGTGCATAATAAGCATATATCAAGGCATCAAAATGGCTTGCGTAATGTAGCGGTCTTTGCTTAACAGTTTTGATCGTTCCCGATCCATCGAGCTTTTTGTGGCTATGCGCTCTGCTCTTTCCGACTTTGGTATGGTGTTTTTTCGGATCAGTCTTTTTATACTTTCGATCCGAAAGAATGCGGTGTATCAACGGAAAGAAAGCATATGTATCCATATATTTTTTAGAAGTTATTTTGTGATAATAATCTTCCCAATTACGCTCCATACTTAGTGATGGTGTAATATGCATATAGCCTTTGCTCTGTAGCCAGTCTGGTTTCCTTTTCATAATTTAAATAAGCTTAGCAATGGGCTCTCAATAATGTATTATTGTTTACATACCACCTCACGGTGCGGACCAGGACCCAATAACTGAGTCATTGTAATTTCGATAAACATAATAAAGCGTTAAAGAACATGAGAAATGTATTCCTAAGAATAGCTATCTTTGTCTTGGTGATGATGTCTCTTCCTTTAGAAGGGAATGACTTCATGAGCTTCATTACAGAGCTGTTAACTACAGGCGTGCTTGAATGGTTCAAGACCCTGTTTAATAAACGCTCGACCTATTATTTCTAATAGTAAAGCATTAAGTTTTAACTTAAGAGGCTCTATAATCCTACCTAATTGTAAACTACTGTTTATCCCATTGCATAAGCTGTCCGAATTTACTAAATTGCGGATACAATTAATAATTTAAATTAAAATGGAAGAAACCAATACCAATAAAGCGCTTAATTCGGAAAAATTGAAGGATTACAAAGAACCAGACGAAAAAATTCCAATAGGATCAATTGTGTCGACGTATGCACATCCTTTCACAGAGTCTAATAATGAAATATTGATAACTAACTACGCCCACTTCACTCCTCCGCTGATGATTGTGGCGGAGAAGAGATATGGTGCAAAATATAACCCAACAACGGGAGATGAAGAAGATAACGATTCCTATAGGTGTATATACTATTCGACATCATCGGGAGGTGTAGAAGAAAACTGGTTCAAAAGAAGAGAGCTGAAGTTTATTAATATAGGTGAAAATGATTTTTTTATCGATAACAAAAGCAACGGTGTAGAGAAAATGAAGAAGGATTTTCTAGGTGAACAGGCAATATTAGCGAGCGTTGATCTTGAAATGGGGAAGAAAAAGATGTGGTCCGATTCGGAAGGAGATTTTACGAAGTTGAAAGTTAATAATCTATTAGATTTTCTGCCACCTTTAGGAACTATAGTTGACTTCAAAGCTAATGAAGACTACCAAAAATATAGCGAAAAGGATAGGAAAATAAGTCATCGAAAATCTAAAGTAATGGTCAAACTTCGATGGCTGAATAATATCACGGGCAAATACAGCGAAGAGTATTTTCCAATGGTTGCTCTTAAGCTAATAAAAAAGGAAACTGTAGAACTGAAAGAATATAGAACATCACTATATTACGAAACGCAAAAGAAGATCGAATTAGAAGATAGCAAACTTTTCGTTGCAAAAACTCCGTTGAAATTTCACGACGTCATTTGGAAACACTACTTCTATATCTATCGGTTTAAGGATCTGTTTACTGGAAAACTTCATGATTTTAAGTTTAATAAATTACAAGATGTCACGCAGACAGACAGGGTAAATCCTAATACCTTGGAATCCATTTTTAATGGCACGGATTTTCAATATAAACAAGTTTTAGGTTTTTTTAAAGTAGAAAAGAGGACTAATTTTGAAGGAAAATGGTTTGAGATTGAGTATTCCGATAAGAACGAAAGATATTCCAAAAGAATTATTTACATCGATGAATTGATTAGCGAAAAAGCCGAAGGAGACAAGCCATCGGATAAGGATAGACTCTTGATTAAAGCAAATTGTCTTTTGAGAAATGGTGCTGTAAGGCATTTTAAAATTTCTCGTATTAAAAGTTATCGGCGAGTGCCAGATGAGTTTGTTGAATATTTTGTGCCGAAAAAATAAATGAATCCCCAATCCAAACTAGAAGAATTACTGAAACTCGAAGTTGAAAATGAAATCGTCGAGTTCAAGGAAGCGAAGACTCAATTCGATAAAGATAAATTGGGCAAGTATTTCTCAGCTTTAACCAATGAAGCGAATCTCAAAGGCAGAGATAGTGCGTGGTTGATATTAGGTGTCAAAGACACTAGAAAAATCGTAGGCACGAAGATCACTGACAAACAGCTTAACGAATACAAGCAGGAAATTAGTAAACACACGTCTCCTAAGTGCAACTTTCTGCAAGACCATCGTATTAGTACATCGAATGGTGAGGTTATTTTACTTGAGTTACCTGCCGCATCAAAAGGATACCCGGTATCCTGGAAGGGACATTGGTATGGAAGGGATGGCGAAAGTTTAGTAGCGTTGCACGATTTTGAGTATGAAAGGATAAAGAGGCAGCTCGATACGGAAGATTGGAGCGCCGATATTGTTTCCTCTGCCACTTTAGATGATCTTTCACCGGAGGCCATCGCTTTTGCTCGGATACAATTTAAAGAAAAGCACCCTAGACTAAAAGATGAAATTGATCGCTGGAGCGATTCCGTTTTCTTAGATAAAGCCAAGTTGACGATCAAGGGTAAGATTACCAATACGGCAATCCTGCTTTTGGGCAAGTCGGAGTCTGAACATTTAATCAGTCCTGCAGTTGCGCGGATTACATGGATTCTGAAAGATCGGGACAACGTAGAAAAGGACTATGAGCATTTCTATTGTCCATTTGTCACCGCAGTAGAAAAGGTGAGTGCAAAGATACGTAATCTAAAATATCGGTATATAGCCGGTAATACTTTGTTCCCGGAAGAGGTAGATCAGTATGATCCTTACATTATCCGAGAGGCGTTAAACAATTGTATTGCCCATCAAGACTATACGATGGGAGGGAAGATTGTCGTAGTAGAAAGTGAAGACGGCTGGTTGTCTTTTACCAATGTTGGTAAATTTATTCCGAATAGTGTAGAAGAAGTCGTTATCCAGGATTCCCCGGAGCCAACATATCGAAATAGCTTTCTGGTGACTGCCATGGTCAATCTGAATATGATCGATACCATAGGCAGTGGTATCAAGAAAATGTTCAATATACAACGGCATAAATTTTTTCCTCTACCAGACTATGATCTCTCTGACGAGAGGGTGAAAGCAGTTTTCTTTGGTAAGCTGATCGATGTTAATTATGCTAAAAAATTGGCAGAGCTACCAGAATTGTCACTGGAAGAGATTATGTTGTTGGATAAGGTGGCGAAACAAAAATCATTGTCCAGTGAGGCAATACAAATCTTGAGGTCAAAGAGATTGATTGAAGGGCGTAGACCCAACTATCATATTTCTTCGGATATTGCTAAGGCGACCAATCAGGAAGATGATTACATCAAACTTCGCGGTATAGAAAATGCATATATCCAAAAAATTATTATTGATTACTTATCTAAATTTGGCGGAACCTTACGAAAGGATTTGGAGGTACTGTTAATGCCGAAGCTATCCGAAGGCTTAAGTGATATTCAAAAGCGAGATAAGATAAAGAATCAATTGCAGGAGCTAAAACGCAAAAAAGTAATTTATGTAGAAGGGAAGGAATGGCGGTTGGTAAAAAGTCAGTAGTCAGACTTTAGACATTTTTATACGCGTTTTAGATATTTTTTAGTCATATTTTTTTGCTAATCATTTGTTTTTTAGTTGTTTATTTTGTTTTTATCATAGACATTTTAGACATTTTTAAGTTAAAGTTTTAGACATTTTACGCTTTGTGTCCTAAATAGTATAGTATAGACGAGCGGCTCTGCTTAAGCAGAGCCGCTCGTCTATACCTCTTGAATATTTTTTCAGTTTCTCTTTGAGTACTATTGAAACTATCAAAGATAGTTTCAATAGTACTCAAAGAACCAATGAGATATTATCTTCCCATTAAAAGATGTCTCTTCTTTTTTTAGATATTTTGATTTTTAAGCGCTGATCCAAAGTTAATCCACCGTGTCTGGTTGTGTAACTATGGGGTGAGATTACAGTTCCATCTTGAAGTCGCAAAATGCGACCTAAAAATATTGTTCTCTTTAATTATCACGTCATTACTAAGTCCTTTTAGTTCAAAATGTTTGTTAGACGGGCAGCTCAAACGCACAGGAAACTCTGCTCAGAACTTTAACCTGATCAGCAAAATAGCATTGGCTTTGATTGATAACGAAAAGTCCACCAAAAACTCGAAACCAACCAAGAGGCTAAGGGCAGCATGTAGTGACAAATACCGTGAAAAGGTGCTAAAACTTTAAAAGCGAAATCCCTGGTTGTCAGTACTTAAGTTTTTGGTCATGATATTTTTTTCTTAGAATTGAAACCGCATTATTTTTGTCATTTAAAAGGTCTATAAGATCTTGGTCTGTCAAGCAGAGAATAAGTTTTCCGTGAATTAGATATTTCTCTTTTATGGTGTCAGACGCATTTTGAGTCATACCTTTTCTTGTGACAAGAAATGCGATTTTTGCTAATGATGGTCGGTCTAAATAATCACAAATTTGAAATATCTCCTTGTGCGTAACTTCGTCTTGATAGTTCTTGCATTCAACAAGCAATGTGTCGTTTTTAAAATGTAATGCGAATAAGTAGAATAGTCCCTCCTTGCATGAAATGGGTAAAATTATGTCTCTTCTTCTGTCCGGATTATAAGTTATAGTTTGAACTCTCGGTTCGTCTAAATGTTCTGGATGGAATAGAAAATAAAAAATATCAGCAACGATGTCTTCATAGTCGTTTGCTGCTTGTCCTGCTCCTGTTGGGCAAGCTTGAAGTCTATTGATTAATTGCTGATGCATTTATTTCAATAGAGTTTTTGCTGATAATTCTAATTGCTCAGATAAAGTTTTTGCTCCTCTTGGAGTGTTGTCGTAAATAATACACCGCAGATGTCGTAAATCAAAAGGAATATCATTAATGTCCTGAGAAATAATAATTACACTTTTGCCAATTGTATGAGCAACGCCAATTTCATAGAATACGTTTGGATTTCTTCCCGTCACGTCAGCGATTAGAAACTTTGCTTCGTTTATGCTTTTCCATATATCCTCAATAATTGGATTAGTGCCGTATATGTCGTCCGCTCTTTTACAAGTTAAACCCATTTTTTCAACTGTTGGCTTAATATGGTCTTCATAAATTTCTTGCACTTTTTTCTCGTGAAAAGGCATTAACACAAAACAAAGTTTATCATTAACATAAAAATCTCGGCCTTGAAAAAGGGGATTAATTCTAACTTGCTTCGCTAATTTCTCTAGATGTCTTGCTTCGCTATTAATGTAATCATTAACATAAGGCAAGATAATTTCATCATAATCTTCTTTATTCGAGTTTAAAATTCCTGCAGTTATTGAAAATCCAAATGGTTCCTCAAATCCTAAATCTCGTTTTACAATTTCAATTGCAGTTGATAAATCAATATTAGATTTACCTCTAAAATCATTGTGAACAATTCTCAATGCACCCCCAACACTTTTGTTTGTACAAACAAAGTGTAAGAAATTATTGTCTAACAGTACAACAGTATTGACAGGTTTCAATAACCGCATTACTGACCGGTTATAGTTGTTTTTTTCAACAGTTTTTGTTAACGTTTTATAAAAAGCATATGACACTTGGTTGATTTTTTGGTAAAGGTTATCTGGTATATTGCCAGATATAGAAAACATTCCTCCTTGAAACATATATTGTCGTTTTAGTTTATTGTCGTCATTCAAATATAACGTTCCCGGCGGCTTTGCGCAGTTTCGATAGAGCTTGCTCGAAGCCGAAATTGTGTAAAACCGCCGGGACGATGATACGCAAGGAGCGTAGCGGATTGCGTATCATCAATTGTATTAGCGAAACCAATATACAACAAATTTCGCTTAGCTAAACTTATGTTCGCTCGCTATTCACAACCGCTATCGCCCAATCACTCACCGTTCCCCATACATCAGCTTGAAAAATTTGAAACATTCCAATCTCTGGATAGTTCTTGTTTAGCACAAGCCAATTGTTTACAAATGCAATCCCTCCAAAGAAACCAAGTATTGTCGCTCCAACGATGATTACTTTATTCTCTAAGTTTGTCATAACTTCCTCCTATAAAGATTAGTCCTCTTTTTGTCGGATGAGGCCAGTATTTCACAAAATCCGATTTTTTAAGTCAGAGGGTGTATTATTTAACTTAACGCTCCGTGTCTCTTTTCTTCTCTCCAATCTTATAGCCCACCCTTTCTCGGTTTGGTGGCAACGGTGGATGCTTAATATTGTCACTTAGTTCGTCAAAGTATTGGAATACCAGTTCAATGTTTTTGTCATGTTCATCATGTCGTTTACCCTGTTTTGCCAATACATTCTTTATTTCGGATATTTCCAGACGTATATCTGTGGAGCCAATAATCGCATTACGGATTTGATTGGACACACGCATGATACGGATATTGACTTGGATAGCCGGTTTACTATTGAGTACGCTAGATATCATAAGCACACCATAACTCAGTAAATACAAAAGGCTCTTTCCGTCTTCCTCCCCAACTTGATATCACAAATTGTGATTTCGAGTTGCTCCATTCTTCCTTGGTCAATTGAAACATAAAGTCTTCGGGGAACCGATCCGAATTCCTGTTTACAGCTTGATTCAGTACACGTGTCTCGACGCTATACAATTCAACCAGATCACTATCAAACATAACTTTTTGATCTCGAACGAGGTATATCTTGTTCATGACGACCTCATCCGGAATCATTATTTCGTTTATGGTTTTACTTTGTGCTTTAGCCATAAGCTTTCCGTTATTTTTGCTATCTCACTTTGCGACACCCTAAATTTATTCTTTATATAGCTGTTCGAAAGCAGTTTTTATTTTTTTACTTCTTGAAACCGCTATTGCGTATACTTCCCATGCCAAGAAATCTGAGATCTCACGATTTAGAATTCTGCTCAATCGTATATCTTCTATTTTTGCACCTTGGGCTACATCTTGCTGTAAAACTATAAATTGCTTTATGAAGGCTTTGTATTTATTGTCAATGTCGGTAGCTTCTGCATCATCTTTGAATTTCTTTTTTTTGAAGTATTCTTCAAATGCATTAGCTGTATCATTGTCGAAATCTTGCGATACCGAAGCCACAATATGATAAAAATCCAAACCTCGGACGGTCGTTATATCCTTACTAAGTGTTGAATCAAGCTTATCTAGAACTTTCTTCGGTAAATTAGCTGCCGAGATTTTTTGTTTATAATTTACATCTATTTGTTTAATAAATCTCTCGAATTTCATTTTAAGTAACTGATTTACAATTTTTTATAATAAAAAGTATATTACAGTTTCAATTTTAATTTAACTATCTGTATATTTGTATAGTTAAACAAGATGACGACTTAATTGACATACTTATAAAGTGTGTCATAAACGATGTCTCTCTCGTCCGAAAAACCGCCAGTTTATCCAGCGAGAAGACCGTGGGTTCGCCATTCTATTGAATATTTATAACTTTGTATTATTCAATAGGGCGGACTTCACGTTAGTCTTTCGGTGGAAAATTCTAATCCTCGTGTAGGAATAGAAGAGGTTCCTGGCGGTACCATCGGTCGGAAGCAGTGTAGTTCGCTCTATTATTTCGTTAATAGACGTTCCTCCAAGTTTCACGAGCAGAACATCGTTCATCATAAACCAAAAGTATTATGAGAACGAAAACTTTAACCAACAGTACCACTACCCAAAGCCACCTCCAAGAGGTGTTGCTTCACTTTTCCCGTAAACAATCCTTAAAGAACTTAATCAAATCGCCCGAATAAAAAAGCCAAAAGCAGTTAGCAAAAGGTGAGGGGCAAGGTATGCCTGCAAACGCAATGAGGCCTACTTCGCCCAGTCGTCCTAGTGGACGGATTTCACCCTTATGTTTTCTGCTTTACCGACCTCTGACAAAATATGCACAATTGTTTGTACGGTTTCTTCGGTCAGTAAAGGCTAAATAATTCGTTGCACAATAAAAATAGGATTTACTTTCCAAACCTGCAAAATGATTTTAATCATATTTCTCCTTTTTCGGAAGGAGCCGGGGTCGGTTTTATTGATTTTCAATTTTTTACTAATCATAAACCGATTAAAACATGCAGCAATTTTATGCTAATGGGCTCGCCATGCCCGTAAGGAAGGACAGAGCAACACAGGTAACTGTGTATCCACCTAGGCACATTCATAATCAAAATGTGTTGCTACAGGACCCTATCAAAAAGATTGTCACTACCCGAACGGGTAGTAATACGAAACTACAAGCAAATTTAAAGACACGCAGGGACGAAGACTCCACTATATTACATTCGGCAACCGTTCGGCAGGTTGTCGGTATTTCTTCGAAACATCCTCGGGATTTGTTCGACACTTTTTCGGATGCAGTTCGGGAAGTGTTCGAGTGCTGTTCGGGTGCCATCCGAAGAACAGTCGAAGCTCACCCGAAGGATTACCGAAGGTGTCCCGAACCAGTCCCGAAGCGGACTCGAAGCGCGTCCGAAGGACATCCGAACACCACCCGAAGAAACAGTGGTCTATTTTGCCATTTTTTAAGCAAGTTTAAAGCGGGGATTGAGCGACGTCCGTCCGACCTAACAACGACCCAAGCTCAACCTAAGAATGACCTAAGGATCACCCAACAACGACCTAAGGATGACCCAAGCCTGAGCCTAGCACGACTCAGCCTAAGAACAGGTTATAGACAAGGATCGCCCAAGGATGACACAACAAACACCCAAGAAACAGCTAACAATGACACAAGAAATGTACGGTTAATGTACCGCGAGAGTACTGTTAGTGTACGGGGAGTGTACCGAAAAGGTACTGGAGATCTACTAAGAAGCTACTGGAGATCTACTAAAGATCCACTAAACGCATGTACCTCTGGCGTAGATCAGCGGTACAGTAAAAGTAGGAGGGTAGTAGGAGTAGAGGCAATGACGAGCAAAGTAGTCCTTTGTCTGAGAGGATTAGGCTGTTTTTCAAGGAAATTATTATCTTTAATGACATCAAAGAACAAAGCCATGCCATTTATGGCGGCATCGCTTTGTTTTTCAAGGAGATCATTTCCCGTGATGGCCTTGAAGAACAAAGGAGTCCTCCTTTATGGACTCCTTTGTTTCATGTTGTTTAATCTATCAACAGCCTGGGCGCAGTCCGCGGAACCGCGGACTGCCGAAGGGCAATCCGAAATCAAACAACTGGAGGTGGGACAAAAAGTGCCCGACGAATTCTGGCGACTAAAACATAGTTTTTTAGAGGGATCGGTAATTAAAGAAGGAACGTTGGAAGCCTTTAAAGGAAAGGTTTTGCTTCTTGATTTTTGGGAAACCTATTGCTCCCCATGTCTTAAAAACTTTCCAACGCTGGACTCTATTCAAGAAACCATGCAAGGATGGGGCGAAATTGTTCTTGTTAATGAAAAATTTTCAGGGGGCACCAAAGAAAAGATCAGCGCATCCCTTGAAGATCAACGGAAACGATGGGATATCGAATTAGCCATGACGAAGATCATCAAGGACGAAAAGTTAAGGTTATATTTTAAGCATTTATATATCCCCCACTACGTCCTTCTTGCTGAAGATGGCACAGTTCTCGTTATGGGAAGCATCGAGGCCTTCGATGCCATCCGAACAATACTGGAAATCTACTCATACAACAATAACGCTATAATCAATTAACTACGATGAGAATACTGATCGTGGCGTTGATGATGTTGCTGTTCCAGTTGAACAGCGACGCCCAGACAAAAAACATTTCTATTAGTGGACAGGTTCTTTCGGAGGATAAGCAGCCGATTTCATATGTGAATATCCGCGCTGTCAAAACTAACCAAAACACCGTAACGGATGAACGCGGGCATTTTCTCCTACAGCTTCCGTTATCAGATACCGTTCTATTTTCCGCCGTTGGTTTTAAACGACATAAGATGTGGCTGGACAGCGACCGGAAAGATATACTTATTGTACTCGACAGATTGGAGAATGTAATAGATGAGGTAGAAGTCAATACAGGTTATCAGAAGATAGCAGCCAACAGGATCAACGGTTCGGTGACTGTCCTTGACAATGAAGCAATCAACAGACAGGTGAGTCCCAATATCCTTGAACGGCTCAACGGGATAACCAACGGCTTAACGGTTCAGGTTGGCCGGATGAATAACAACCCACAAAATAAAACGAATATAACGATCCGTGGATATAGTACCATAAATGGTCCGCTCGACCCGCTGATCGTACTGGATAATTTTGTATACGAAGGAGATATCGAAAATATAAATCCAAATGACATCGAATCGGTAACGGTTTTGAAGGATGCGGAAGCAACATCGATCTATGGAGCGAGAGGAGGCAATGGTGTGATTATATTGACAACAAAGAAAGGAAATGCGGAAGGGCCACTGCGGGTATCCGTGAGTATCAATACCGCCGTGTCCGAAAAGCCAAACTTGTATGCTTTACCCGAAATGAATAATGCGGATTATATAGCGGTCGAAGAATTGCTATTTGAGGAAGGTTTTTTTGATAGAGATCTCACAAGAACAACATTTCCGCCGATTTCACCCATTGTATATATGTTGGCTAAGAAGAAGCAGGGGCTTCTTTCTGATGAAGAATATGCTTCGGAGAGAAAGTTTTATACACAGACAGATTTTAGAAGGCAATATACAGACCTATTCTACCATAATACGACTACTAGCCAATATTACGTAGGCCTCACGGGTGGGGCTGCAAAGACAAACTTTGCATTCGGTGCAGGGCATAACCGTATGGGGGATGATTATGGCCAACCTACCAATAAGACAAACTTACGTTCGCACTTCGATATACAACTAAGTAAGAAAATCAAACTTTCGCTGTCCGGACTCTTCACCAGCGAACACGCTAAAAGCGGACAGGTGGCGAGTTATGAGCAACTGCGACGAATCGGCAACCGTCAATCCGTCCCGTATCTGTCGTTGCTTGATGAGGGCGGAGAGGAGATGGCATTCTATAAGGATTATAGTCCTTTTCTTATAGATACCATCGGAAAAGGGCTGCTGATGGACTGGCGCTATTTCCCGTACTCGGATGCTAAGTTTACTGATTTCAACTCGCGTCTGTCAGAGCTATTGGGAAACGTCGCATTGGAAGCGAAAATAGTCGATGGCTTAGATGTTTCCGTTTACTATCAGATGCAGGATCAGAACATCAATAGCGAGCGTCTTTATGGTCAAGATAGTTACTACGCCCGTAATATCATCAACCGGTTTTCTCAGATCGACGAATCTACCGGTAGGGTCACCTATAATGTACCGGGAGGGGATATCGTCGACAGGTCTATCGCATCTATCCGTTCACAGTCCTTACGAACGCAATTGAATTTTTCCAAAAGCTTTAAAGACCACAGGATCTTGGCTATGCTCGGAATGGAAGGACGGGAAGTAAAAAATGTTGGCGAATCCTGGACCCATTACGGCTACCGAAAGGATCCATTGAGTTATCTTCCAGTAGATTTTGCCAATATCTATAATTCCTTGCCGTTGAGGGGATTTGATTATATCCCCGGTGCGCCTATAATAGAACCGACAACGATCAACAGGTTTATAAGTATGTATGGTAATTTCAATTATACTTATTTGGACCGATATTCGCTCAGTGGTAATATACGCCGCGACGGCTCGAATATCTACGGTGTGAGCACCAATGACAGATGGAAGCCACTCTGGTCTTTAGGACTTGGCTATGATATAGCAAAAGAGACTTTCTTTCAGGGTAATGCATTTGATCGGTTGAGGCTTAAGGCGACCTATGGCTTCAGCGGAAATGTCGATTTAAGTCGTTCTGCGCTTCCAATAGCTGCCTTTGGTAATAATCCTCCAGATGTGGGCGGACTGCCCAGTGCGAGTATCGGAACGCTGAATAATCCTAGGCTACGGTGGGAGCAGGTCAGGCAGATAAATATGGGGCTGGATTTCGCCATAAACAGACTGGGCTTAAACGGCAGCATAGAATATTATCAAAAAGATGGAACTGATCTTTATGGACCGACCGATTATGATTATACGACTTGGGGAGGTGCTCAAACTATCGTTACAAACGTAGCCGCCATGGAAGGTAACGGGATAGATCTGTTGTTGAGATATCTTTGGAAGAAGCGTGACTTTTCGTGGACAAGCACC
This sequence comes from Sphingobacterium gobiense, assembly GCF_002980575.1. Lineage (GTDB taxonomy): Bacteria > Bacteroidota > Bacteroidia > Sphingobacteriales > Sphingobacteriaceae > Sphingobacterium > Sphingobacterium gobiense. Next base: position 1,686,650 of record NZ_PVBS01000001.1, on the reverse strand, counting down.
TTTATTTATAATTATAACTTAAGTAAGACAAAGAAATATTACGAAAGCTCGAGGAGAAGCGCCCTATCACGCATAATTGTACAAAGTGGAACGAGGATTACGCCTGTGGAAGGATTTCCTCTTTATTCCCTAGCAGCCTATAGATGGGGAGGTCTGGACGCGCAAGGAAACCCTCAGGGGTATCTGGAAGGTGAACTTACAACAGATTACGCAGCGTTGACCAATGCTGTAAACGAACTGGGAGAGGAGACCGAATCTATTCGCTATGTCGGGCCGACCACGCCAACAAGTTTTGGCTCGTGGCAACATGAATTCCGCTATAAAGGCTTCGCTTTATCGTTCAATCTACTTTATAAAATGGGTTATTATTTCCGAAAATCCTCTATCAACTACAGTTCCCTCATAAATTTTGGTTTTGGACACCCCGACTACGCACTACGCTGGCAAAATCCGGGTGACGATACACATGTTCCGTCGTTTGAATATCCACTGAGAATGTCCGGAAGAGATAATTTCTATGCAGGGAGCGATGTTTTGGTGCGCAATGCCAGCAACGTCAGGCTACAGTTTGTCAATTTCTCTTACAATCTGGATGCTCTGAGAGATGTCTCCTTTTTTAAGGATGCCTCCATATACATGAATGTTTCAAATTTGGGGCTCATCTGGGTGGATAACAAAGAAGGGTTAGACCCTGATTATGCTGATGTTATAGCACCCAGAAGATCTTGGTCGATTGGTTTAAGAACATCATTCTAAAAATTACGATATGAACAAAATATTAAAACTTATCGCTTTAATTTGTCTTCTTTCGTCCTGTAACGACTTTCTAGACGAAAAGAGCAACAACAGACTAGCCGTGCCGGTCACTATAGACGATCTGCAGGCTTTGCTCGACAATCAGACATTTATCAATACGCTTCGTACACCGTCGATTTTACAATCCAGCGCTGATGATACGTTTCTTCTAGAACAGAATTATAATGGACTATCGGCCGAGAATAAGTTGTTTTATGCATGGAAACCGTTTGATTACTTTTATTCAAACGATTGGTCAGCCGCTTACCAAGTTATATATACGGCAAACTATTGTCTGGAAACTTTGGAGAATGTTCCAAAAAATGTGCAAAACAGACAAGTCTGGGAGAATGTGTACGGATCCGCATGTTTTCTTAAATCGTACTATTATCTAGGCCTGCTATGGGCTTTTTCAAAAGAGTATGATCCGAAAGGAAACAATGATTCGCGTGGAATAGTGCTACGAAGCGATTCAGACTTTAATGTTCCGAGTATTTTCTTTACCGTTGGTGAATGCTACGACGAGGTTATAAGTCTAGCGGAAGAATCCCTGGGTTATTTGCCAGAGACACCACTTGTTAAGGCTAGACCCTCAAAACTAGCAGCCCATAGTCTTCTGGCCAGAGCGTTATTATCTATGGGAATGTACGAAGATGCATTGACGCATGCCGAGCACGCTCTTGCAATAGACGATTCTCTAATTGATTTTAATAACGCGGATGATGGAATCAATATCGATGCACCTACGCCCTTTACGAAGTTTACAAAAGAGACCATCTTTTATTCCGAAATGACACAGAAATTTACCTTACACCGGGCCAGTACGGCATTGATAGATACAGTCCTGTTTCAGCTATTTGAAGATGGCGATTTAAGAAGAAGGGCTTACTATCAGCCGAGTGGAAAGTTCTATAAATTTAAAGGAACCCATTCGCATTCAATTCAATCGTTATTCTCCGGACTGACGACTGCGGAGATGTATCTGATCAGGGCGGAATGCAGAGTAAGACACTCGGAGTCGCAAGCAGCGATGAACGACTTAAATAGACTGTTGAAGAGCCGTTGGGACGAGTCTATTCCTTATGTAGAGAAAATCGGAGATAGTAAGGAAAGTGTGCTGAAAATGGTACTGGATGAAAGGCGGAAGGAACTCGCCATGCGCGGTATTCGTTGGTCTGACATCAAAAGATTAAATAGGGAAGGACATGAGATACAATTGACACGGAAAGTTGGGGGTGAAACCTTTGTGTTACAGCCGCAGAGTGAAGGTTTCATTTTACCACTTCCGAGGGATCTGGATAATTTTCTATAATTTGTTCGAGAAGAAAAATGCCCGGGTGGAAGTCCGGGCATTCGGTTAAGCTTGTATAGCAGCTATCGCACTAGTTTAGTGGTTGATTAATTGGATTTGAATATCCCCCGCTAGGGTTGTCAACAATCCGATAGCTTCCAGAGGACTCGTATTCTTCTGATTGCAAAGTAACTTTGGAAGGATCTAGTTCCTGTCCAGAGTTCATTGTGTTTGTAAGCGGAACTGTTATGGAACATGCTTTATCTTGATCTTCGCTTTCACTACAAGGAGACCCAGGATTCCAATTGGATGGCTCTTCAACCGAACTTTGTTCGAAAGGAGTATCTCCAGATGCTGGGGTATATATAAATGTCACCGTACTTTGTGTTGCCTTATCCCATAACTTAAAAGACGAGAAACTTATCACCGTAACCACCGCTATAACGGGTAATATATTTTTTTTGATGAAAGATATAGCTTTCATGATATGGCCTTTTTTATAGTCTCAAAAAAAGTTTACCTCAAAAAACTCTACATTAATTCTCTGTCGACCGATACGTTGCTTTAACGAGAGGTATCCGTCTTTCTCTAACCTCGGTGGCGTTTTTTACGATCTAGCCACGAACGTATAATTTAGGTTCTTCCATACCGGCCTACCCGGGAATACGGCGAATCTTCTCGGAAACCTTCTGATGAAAACTAGGAGAACCAAATAAACCGGTATGGCAACGAGCAGCATAAACGCTCGGAACAGCACGAGAGATTGCTTGAGCCTTATTTCACGTTTGCCTATGGGGGTAGTTGGGCCAGTCAAGTACCACCCCAGTATAGACAGGCCGAATAAAGCCATATTCACGACGAGATGCCATTCCCAGGTCAATCCATTGAGCACCGATGCGCAACCGCAGGGCCGCTCGGCATATACACCTATAAGCCCTAAGGTTATATAGATGGAAAATATAAGAAGCAATAGTGCCGAAAAGAGATAAGCAGACCGTTTAGTTTGCTGGCAGATAAACAACAACCCAATGCCGAATTCGGCCAACGGCAAACTCCAGTACAACATATCGGCCCAGCTATCGGGGAACGGTTGCCGCAGTAGAGCCGAATGGAAGCCTTGCAGGTTCCATAGCTTTTCTACACCGACATAGAGCCAGAACATCAGGAGAAAAATCTGGATGCAGAAAGGGGCGATATGTAGGGCTTTTGTTTTCATGGCATAAGAATATTGGGTCGCTATTTTGTTGCAACTATTTGTAAATCAATATTTTATTTTTATTTTTTCTTGTTTATATCTGGTTTTTACTTTATCTTTGGTTTAACTAATTAAATCTTTCTTATTGCTTTCTATATATGACTTGCAGAACAGCGGGTTTCGTACCTACTGGAAAGTAATATATTTTATAATAAACTGATTTTCAGTAAAATAATTTTGTATCGAAATTGTTTCTAAAAATGAAGGCATGGGGAAAAGCAACCCAGATAACGACAATATATATTTCCGCTTACTGCTCGTCCAGCCGGAGAAGGCCATTGCGGCCATCCACGAACGCTACGGCAGTAGGCTGAGTAAATATGTGTTCGTTTATTGCCGGCAGGACGATGAATTTATAAAAACGGTGATATCGGAGACGTTAGTAATTGTATGGCAGAAAAGGAATGAGGTTGCGATGTACGATAAACCTTATTTCTGGATGCAGCGTGTGGCAGAAATGCAGGCGTTGTACTTATTAAGAAAAGAGCGTAAACACAACAACGTAGAACTGGAAGATAAATACCTGGAAATGGCGGGAGATGACCATGCCGATCGAAAACTCAGGGCAAAGGAACTTGAAGAGATGATAAACGAAGCCCTGAATAACTTACCGCCCAGGGAACAGGAAATTTTTAGAGCATCCAGGTTTGACGAGCTAAGCAATCAAGAGGTAATGCAGAAATTCGATTTAACCGAGCAGACGGTGAAAAATACGATTTCTCGGGCAAAGAAGAAGGTAATTAGCATGTTGAAGCAAATGCTTTCCATGTTTGTTTAACATGATTTAGGCAATAAACAGATGATCTACAAAAAGAAATATGTGAAGACGTTGATCCGGAAGCAGATAAAGGGAGTTCTTACGTCACGGGAGGCGGGGGAGCTAGATGCTTGCCGGATGATCTATACACACGACGAAATACAGGAGATGATTGCCGACGTACTCTTAAGTATGGAGGATGATGAACTGTCTGCAACGCCCTTGGATGGCTGGAAGCCGGATTTTAAGGCGATCATCCGAAAGGCGGAAAAGCGTAGTCGAAGCGGGCAATCGCTTTGGCGTAAAATAGGATGGGGGGCTGCCGTTTTTTTGCCGATCCTGTCCATCCTTTTCTATTGGTATGCAACGCGTGAACAGCTACCGGATTTTCTGCATGGCCCATGTGCCGGGTTGGCCAGCGATGTGGAGATTCCGGTTACGGAATCAATCGTTTCCCTACGATGGGGAGATACAGCAGCGATGCAAGTAACAGGGAGAAACCATGGAGAGGTGTTGCACAAAGCTGATGTGCGCGTATTCAAAACAGAGGAAGGAGTGCTTCAAATACGAGAAGTTGATGATGAAAGGAGGGCTGGCGAATCGGCAGGAGGCATAGCGGTGGCAACGGGTCGGCAACAACAGGCCATGGTCGAGTTGCCAGACGGCACACGTATAAGGTTAAACGCGCAGTCGACATTACATTATGCACCGGGAAAAGAGAAAGCCCAGCAAATAAAGGTGCGGGGAGAAGCTTATGTACAACGACCGAATGAAACGAATACCGTGCCTTTGATTATAGGTACGAGTAACGGTTTCGTAGAATCCGCCCACGGAGATTTTGCGTTGTTGAGCTTGAATAATCTGACAAGAGCAGCAGCGCTAGATGGAGAGCTAAGCTTGCATGCTAATCGCCGCGATGATACGGTTTTGTTGAGTTGTTACGGTGCGCAGGGGTCGATAACGACGCATGCCACGGCTCAAAAAGGGGTGTTCAAGGACAGTTTAAAATATGAAGGTATTGCGGATACCGACGCAATATTGGTGTGGACGAAAGCTGTAAGAACGTATAAAGACGTTCCCTTACGGGAGTTCGTAGCGCAGATGAGTTTTTGGTACGGCTTCCGTGTTAAAGATTACCATTGTCTGCCGGCAGATAGACGTATCACAACGACAGTATGTTATCGAAAAGACAAGGAAGCCGTATTTGCCGCTATTCGCGAAGCCGGTGTGTTGCTTTACGAAAGCAAAGGCATAATCAGTTTCTGCCCGGAGGAGGCACAGTTGCCGAAAAACATGGGAACGATGCTAGCCTCGTGGAAGTGAAATAGCGATCTCCTACTTCACCGTCCGCTTCGTGCTAATAACAATCCGGTTCCACGCATTTATTGTTGCAACAGCCATGATGATCTGGCCTATGTAATGCTCGTCAAAAAGTTTCGCAGCATGGGCATAGGTAGCATCTGTCAATCCGTGTTGATTAATCAGGGTTACTTCTTCGGTGATGGCCAAGACTACTTTTTCTTCTTCGGTGAACAACTCGGTTTCCTTCCACGCGTTCAGTAAGAAAATACGTTGCGCTGTTTCTCCCTGCTTTAAGGCATCCGAGGTATGCATATTGATGCAGAATGCACATCCATTGATTTGGGAAGCGCGTATCTTAATTAACCCGAGGTGTATTTTGGAGAGTTGCGCGTTTTGTAGGTAATTTTCTAAAGCAAACATCGCTTTGAAGCCATCTGGCTCCGTGTGTTGCATGTCGAATCTGTTTTCCATATTTTATTAACTTTTTAGTCTTAGACGCTCTTGATGCTGCACTAAAATTAATTAAATTTTTCCTTTAGTTCATCGAGAACGCTTTTGATCTGTGTTAAATATTTTCCGTAGAAAATTCTGGTCCAGATGGGGACGGCTGTTATAAATAGTGCTGACACGACGAGTGTCACTATAATCCCGGTTGGTTTAAGGTACGCTGCTATCGTAACCATATCTGTTCCTTGTTCGATCCAGCGGCTACAGATTATCAATCCTACAACCATAAGCACGTAGGGCAGTAGCAAAAAGCTGAAAGCGTGATACCGCGCGATATTTAAGCGGAAATTGTAATAGATGTCGTTCAGGCTGTCTTTGGTTTCGGCAGTATAGTGGATAAGTTCCTGATAGAATTTTCTGAACAGGTTCAGATAGTATATCGATACGATAATCAGCATACCGTACATCGCGTAATATAGGGCATGCAAATCGGGATGTATATTTAGAAATTGCGGGGCGAAGCATAAAGCGATAATAGATACGAGCTGCATATACCACTCGTTTCGCATGTTTCGTTTAAGTTTATCGAGTGGGTGCTGTGCCCGCCTAAGCTTTTCTATTGTGTCGGGGATGTTTACATCGTTCGTATTATCATTATCCCATGCAGATTTTATTTTATCAAAGTTCATCGTCGTATTTTTTTATAATGGTTTGTAATTTTTCTTTTGTTCTGTTCAGCTTTACGCGGGCGTTTCCTTCGGTGATACCTAGCTGTAGGCCGATTTCTCGGTGTGAAAGCCCCTCCATGAAGTAAAGGATAACGGCTTTTTCTACTGGGCTTAAGTGTTGTACGGCGCGGTAAAACAATTCGAGCTGCTCGTCCGCTTTTGGGTCGTACGGTTCACTTTCGGGTTCGGCTACCGTATCAATGGCGATTGTATTACCGTGTGGTTTTTCCTTCTTGAAATATGATATTGCTGTATTGACGGCAACGCGGTACATCCAGGAGGAAAACGCACTTTGGCCTTGAAACTTATCGTAGGATTTCCAAAGTTGGATGATAATTTCTTGGTGAAGATCTTTCCGATCTTCTATGTCATCCACGTATATCCTGCCAACCTTGTGTAGAATACCTTTGTGTGCTTCTATCTGTGTTAAAAATGCGCGTTCTTTTGGTTCCACTTGTATCCGTTTTAGCTAACATGTGCTTCAGGGTAGCGCCGTTGGCTGCTAAAAATAATTCCGAATACGTTTGCTGTTGTTTCGGCCTTTTGCGAAAGTTGCTGTCGTCGTTTGTTCTTTGTCTTCATCTGTTTTTAATTGAATGTGTTTCTAACTATTTGAACAGTAAGTATCAGTTCAATCGCTTTCGTTACACAAAAAAAAGAAAAAGAAGCGCAAAAGTGGGTAACCGGTTCACGATTAGGTGTTATACATCTGTATCAGTTGGTTTTGAAGTTCCGTAGGTGTTTCGCCCAGCTTGGAGCGTACGAATTTGTTGAGTGCTGCCGGTGAATTGAAACCTAGTTCAAAAGCAATTTCTTTGTGCGAATAGGTGGAAAGTAGAAGAAGCTGCTTGATCTCATTCATAATGCGGGAATGGATCGTCTCTATAGCGGTTAGTCCGGCTAACGTTTTTGTGATCTGATTCAGTTTTTTTGTGGAGACGTGCAATTGATCTGCGTAATAAGCTACACTTCTGTCTGTCTTGAAACTGCGTTCGAGAAGTTCTAAAAAGCTTGCGTACACTTTTGCGTTTTCGTTTTTCAACGATTCTCTATCAACATGGGTATGCATAAATTCGACCAGTTTTAACAAGAGTATTTTGATAAAAAAACGTGCTTGCTCTTTTTTAACAGAGGTAAGATCATGGTACAGCAACTCAATTTGCTTTAGCAACATCTGTGTCTCTTCCGATTCTTTTTCGGGTAAGGCGATATAATTTAGTTTGGTAGAAATATCGTAGTTATAAATACGCAATTCGTTTCGTAGAATATCGGAGCAAAAAAGCACCTCATCAAACAAAATCATCTTGCCACAAATGTTGCTGCTGACCTGTTCTTTGGAAGATAGCTGTCCGGGAAAGATCACGGAGATGCTGTTTTCCATAATTTCGTAGTTCCGATCTTCGACTTGCATTTTCATTTGCCCTTTTTCGATGAACATCAGGCAAAAATGGTCTTTGGTATGCGGCTCTTTGTATGGTTCTAGTTTGTCTTGATCTAAATCAAAAATGTGAAAGGGCGTAATAGCCCTTTCAAAATTCGTTTGTATATCTTTTAAATGATGGGTGGTCATATACCTTTTTTTAATAAATATCGATAGCGCAAAAACTATGCTGCAATGATGTTTTCTAAAAAAATAAATGCACCACGTTTAGCTTTCATGGGCCAAGATCTTATGCAAGATTAGGCTTCAATAGCTTCTTTTAAGGCTTTTGCAGCCTCAGCCGGGTCTTCCGCGCCATAAATTGCTCCTCCAGCGACTGCGACTGTTGCGCCTGCAGCAACAACGTCTTTGATTGTATTTAAATTAACACCGCCTGCTACCGAAAAGGGTACTTGTGCTTCTCTACCTTCGTTGATTAAGGTTTCCACAGAGTAACCGGGAAGTGCCTGCTCGTCTAGGCCAGCATGTAACTCTACAAATGCGACGCCAAATGCAGTTACTTCTTTTGCCCGTTTTACGCGATCTTTAACGCCGATGGTGTCTACAACTACTTGTTTACCGTATTTTTTTGCGGCCTCTACAGCACCTTTGATTGTTGCGTCATCGACAGTTCCCATAACCGTTACGAGGTCTGCACCTGCTTTAAAGGCAATTTCTGCTTCTAATGCGCCTGTGTCTGCTGTCTTCATATCTGCAAAGACCAATTTTTCTGGATGGGCATTTTTCATTGCCGTGACCACTTTTAGTCCCTCTGCTTTGATCAGCGGGGTTCCTAACTCGATAATATCTACATACGGAGCTACTTTTGATGCTAACTCCAATGCTGCTTCTGTTGTAAGTAGATCGATTGCTACTTGTAATTTTGCCATAATAAAATAATCTAAAAAATGTGTTTACTTATTCGAGATTGGCATGTTTCGGCCATAAATCTTCTTTACTCAATCCTGATTCCTGCCATAAGGTCATGAAGATGGCATCGAAAAGTAGAAGGATGGATTGCTCGAACAGACTGCCTGCGTATTGCTCGGAAGCAGAGATTCCGAAATCGGTCTTAATTGCTGCCGGAATGAGCACGGATTGATCTGCCAATTGTGCGAGTGTACTTTGGCTATCTGCCGTAAGTACGACCAGGGTTGCATGTTGGTTTTTCGCTTTTTTTCCTGCGCTAACCAGTGTAGAAGTGGTTCCAGATCCGGATCCTAAGATTAATAAATCTCCTTCTAAAATTGCCGGCGTAACGGTTTCTCCCATAACATACACCTCATAGCCAAGGTGCATAAAACGCATGGCTGCCATTTTTAAAGCTAAGCCGGTTCGCCCTGCTCCAGCGAAAAAAAGCCTTTTTGAGTTTTGTATAGCTACTGCTAGTTTCTCTACGGCATCATATGCTAACAGATTCGCAACGTGCCGATTTTCATCGGTAATAATGTTTAAGTTCTGTTCGTACGCTTTATTCGTTGCCATGCTATGTCCTTTTGGTCATCAGCTATTATCTAGCGGGATGATTATTCATATTCGATGCAGCAAAGGTATGGAGGCACCTTTGCTCCTTCGTTATACAAACAGGACTATATGTTATAGATTTGATCCGTGTTTATTGTAAACTATTCAAAGGTAGTGATGGAATCATCACACACGGCGTGAAAAATAGTGGATTTCGCAAATGGAGAAGGTACTGACGGATGAGTACTATCTTTTTGCTGAGGTACTTTATCGTATTGAAGTTGCGTGCGATCATCCATATAGGAATGGTCCCGATATACCGTCGCCTGTTCGTATTGGGCCTTAAATTGTAGCAGCTCGTCCCACTCCGTATCTTCTTCTTGTTTGACGTACCCAGTGTCACCGCCGTAATTAGAAAGTTTGAGCACGTTGTCTTCGAGTCGACCTACAAAATCATGATGCTCTTCGTTTATTTTATTATAAACCAGTACAAAATCATTGTAGGCGGCTGTATTGGCAAATCGATATGTTTCGAACGTAGATGAATCTTCGGCTTGATCCATCAGGGTAATATGCTTTACCTGTTGCGTACGGTTGGTGATATAGGGGTAGGTGAAACAGTTGGCGTCCGCATTAAAGACCCTCTGGATAGAATCCTGATCGAACTGGGCAAATGTTGCCCCTTCTTCAAACCCGATAAATTGCCAGCGAGATTGCTCTCCTTCAATTTGTGGATTGCGGTGTCCATATACTTCGAATAAATCCCGTCGGTGTGGATAAAATAGGATCTTGTCGTCCTTTAGCGTGTACCGACCAAATACGGCAGTAGCATAGCCATAAAGCAGAAATTGTCCGTCTGCAAAAAGGCATACGCCATCATTATGGCCATATCGGCCTATATATGGTTTTTCGTTAGTCTGCCCTTGTACAACGCCAATCAGTATGGTGAGTGTGCAGAGTAGAATTAAAGGGGTATGTTTCATAAGGGATAAATATAAGATCTTATATCGGAAAAACGCCTACTAATTTCCCGCTCAAGACGTCCAATCCAGCGGAGATTGTGAACGCTGTTTTGTTCTTAGCGTCTCCTCATACAAGTTTTGTGACCGGAACAGAATTGTTGGTAGATAGCCGTCTACTTTAATCCAATCTGCTTCAATTTTTTATCAACAATTTGGGCGTATACTTGTTTATATTCATCGTTTAAAAAACTTCGATCAATCCAATCCTGTATTTGAAGAGATTGTTTAGAGAAGTCTTTGTATATATTGTTTCTAACCAATTCAGAAATCCCCAAACTTGCAGCAAACTGGTCAAAGTCGGGCCGCTTTACTTTTCTTTTACGGCCTCCTAAGGTTAACGCTACATCTTCTTTGTCTTTAGGATAGATTAAATTAACGTTCAGGAGGTCATATGCTGGTGATAAGATAATACCTCCATCGGTATGCATTAACGAAAAGTTTTTTAGGTGCATATCATTATTGCCAGTTAAAAAGCTAAACAATACTAATCTAAAATATTTGATAACGTCTAATCCCGAGTTGGTTGCATACTGCTTGATAATTTTCCCCACTCTCTCGTAAGAACTATTGTATTTTTGTTCTGTTAAAAGTTCCGACAGTTGACACAAATCTTCGACATGAACCTTTTTTTTCTTTTTTCGGTCAAACCGCTTGGTAATATATGCGAGCTCTCCAGTGGAGGTTTGTATTAACGCATGTTCAGCTGTTTCTATTTTAAACAGTTCGGCCAAATGCATGGTGAGATCTTCCACTTCTGGCATAAGGAGAAAATCTTTAGATTGAGAACCTCAAGCTGATGGGTTTTGGATCAGCGGCGCTTATATATGCTTTGTCATAATGGAATGTATAACCACGATCACTTTCTATTAGGTAGCCTGCTAATTGATCTTGGAAATATATTTTCGCTTCACGTGCCATTATTCTCTAATTTTATCAATTACACCAACTTCTTTGCCGAACAACGCTAATAGATCATTCACTTTATCTAGTCGAAGTGTTTTCTTCCCTTGCTCAAAATCACGGACAAAGCGTAAACCAACGCCAGCATTTAATGCTAAATCTTCTTGCGTAAGTTTTAATTCCTTTCGCTTTTGTTTTACAAATAATCTTAACGAATCCATATCTATACCTTTTCTGATATAAATATAGATAAAAACTAGTAAATTATACCATTTCGGGTATAAAAATACTGTTTATAACAAAATTATACCTCTTAGGGTATAAAATTACGCTATTCGTAAATGTTATACCCGTTAGGGTTGATTATCCGCCTCCTTCCTTTTTTTAAATGAATAATAGAAGCCAACAAAATAATTATAGTTTTGTTGTGAATTAAACGGAAACGATATAATAAATAGTATGAAAGCCAATACTGTAATTTTTACGCTCTTTATCAGCATGATTGCTGTAATATCAGCTTGCAATAGGCCAAGTGCGGACAAGTTTTTCCAGCGCACCGTATTGAATACGAATATTTTACACGACTTTGCACAAGCGTCTTTTACGAGAACCTTGACCTCAACAATGGGTACGCATAAAGGCATGCCTGCCGGTCAGCAGCAAAACAACCAAGCGCAACAAATTGTCGAAGCAAAAATTGCTTATGTGGAGCAGACGATCGGCCGCATAGAAGATATGACGCCGCCAGATGCTGACGCGGGAGCTATCAAAGGAAAATCCCTAGCACTTTACCACTACGTTCTTCCGGTTTATAAAAAGGAATATATGGATATCGCAGTGCGTTGTGATAAAAAGGAAGATGTTGAAGTCATTGAACAGTTGGCGCTTGCTGTCGAAGAAAAATATGGTGAAGGATTTGAAAACCTGTACTTCGAAGTATTAGAATTGGGTAAAGCTTATGCAGAGAAACATAACCTGAACGTGAAATTTGGTAACTAATTATCCAAATCGTAGATGTTATAGACCGAAATCAAGTATTAATAGTCTGCAACGAGCGACATCCACGATTTGACTACGTCAATCATTGATTGAGCTACGTCCACCAGTTTGAAGATAACCAACTTTGTTACATTGTTTTAACGTAATAACGATTAAGAAAATGGAAACAAAAAAAGTTTGGTTAGTTACCGGAGCTTCAAAAGGTCTGGGACTTACATTGGTAAAAAAACTCCTTCAACACAACTATTGCGTCGTGGCTACAACACGGAGCGCTAAATCGCTCATCGAAGAGATTGGAAATACATCGGAAGTATTTCTTCCAATCGAAGTCAACCTAACGGATGACGATGATGTAAAGGCCGCCGTTGAAAAAAGCATGGCTCATTTTGGCAAAATTGACGTGGTGGTAAACAATGCGGGCTACGGGCAGATAGGCACATTAGAAGAACTGAGCGACGAAGAGGCTAGAGAAAATTTTGATGTTAATGTGTTTGGCTCTTTGAACGTGATCAGAAATGTCATGCCGTATCTACGTAAGCAGAAATCGGGTACTATTTTTAATATTTCATCGGTCGGTGGTCTTTTTGGAGGCTTTGCAGGATTTGGTATTTACTGTGCTACCAAATTTGCGGTTGCTGGCTTTACCGAAGCATTGGCTGAGGAAGCAAAAGCATTTGGGGTGAGCGCCACGGTTGTTTATCCGGGGTATTTCCGCACTGATTTTCTTGCTGGCGGTTCTGTAAAAACACCAAATTCGGCTATTAAGGAGTATGAAGCTGCCCGTCAGTCGGAAGCAGCGCACTTGCATAGCATCAACGGTAATCAGCCTAATGATCCGGAAAAAGCGGCAGATGTATTGATCGCTGTCAGTAAAGAAGACGCCCCACCGGTTCATTTATTATTAGGTACCGATGCCTATGACATGGCAAAAAATAAGGCGGACGTACTAAACAAAGACATCGAACAATGGAAAAGCTACACACTATCCACCGGCTTCTAACAATGCCCGGTAAAAATCAAGAACAATACAAAGAAAATAAGTAATTTAGCTATGATGGGAAATACATTCCGCTTTAATTCTATTGCAGAATTTCACAAGTTTTGCAGTTTGCCGAATCCTGAACATCCGTTGATCAGCTTGATCGATTACAGTAAGGTTGCTTATCCGATCAATGATAGCCAGATGAAATGGATTCAGGACTTTTATTCGGTGGGGTTAAAGCGGAATGTCAATGCCAAGTTCAATTACGGACAGCAGCAATATGATTTTGATTCTGGAGTCCTTACGTTTGTTGCGCCACTTCAGTTTCTGAAAATTGAGGTAGACCCGAATGCTGTGGTAGAACCTACAGGCTGGCTTTTGCTTATTCATCCTGATTTTCTTTGGAACACGCGCTTGGCAAAAAAGATAAAATCCTTTGACTTTTTCCGGTATTCGGTAAACGAAGCGCTTTTTCTCTCGGATAAGGAAGAGAAAATTATGGTAGACATCTTGCTGAAGATTGAGCAGGAATACCAGTCTAATATAGACAAATTCAGCCAAGAACTCATTATAGCACAGTTGGAGCTATTGCTGATTTATGCTGAACGCTTCTATGAACGTCAGTTTTTAACTCGAAAAAAGTCCAGCTATGAATTGTTGGAGCGTTTTGAAAGTGTTCTTTCTGACCATTTTCAAAAAGACAACGTGTTGGAAAATGGCATGCCGACAGTCACCCTGATTGCGGAACAACTGAACATTTCTCCCAATTATTTGGGAACGCTGTTGCGATTGCACACGCAACAGACCACCCAACAGCACATCCAGAACAAGCTGATAGATTACGCTAAAGAACAATTGAGTACCACCAACCTGTCTATAAGTGAGATCGCTTATGGGTTGGGCTTTGAGCATCCGCAATCTTTCAGTAAACTGTTCAAGCAAAAAACCAAGCAGACTCCTTTGGAGTTTAGGCAGTCATTTAACTAATTTAGGTAAATCATCGATGAGCTCACCCCTGATTTTCTAATTCTCTTTTGTAAGCGGCCTTGTGCTGTTCGATTTCGGGCAGCATCTCTGGATATTGAATGTCCTTGTATTTTTTGAGTTTATCCAGTATAATCTTCGCTACTAAATACCTTGCGATAGGTTTGCTGTCTGATGGAATGATATACCAAGGCGCGTGGTCTTTAGAAGTGTTTTGTATTGCTTCTTGGTAATAGGCCATATATTGATCCCACAACGCGCGTTCTTTCAGGTCGCCCGGTGAGAATTTCCAGTTGTGCTTTTCTTCTTCCAGTCGTCTGAGGAGTCTGTTTTTCTGTTCGTCCTTGCTGAGGTGTAGGAAGAATTTGAGAACAATGGTTCCGTTATTAACCACATGTCGCTCGAAAGCATTGATCTCATCATATCGGGTTTTCCAGAAATCCTTCGGTATATCTTCAACACTGGTTATGCCGGGGATGTTTTCGTTGAGGATATATTCGGGATGCACACGGGTGACCAGCACATTTTCGTAATGGGTGCGGTTGAAAACGCCAAACTTACCTTTTTCGGGTAAGGCAATCGCATGACGCCACAGGTAGTCGTGTTGCAGCTCTTTGGAAGTAGGTGTTTTAAAACTATGGACGACAACCCCGCGGGCATTGAATTTTTGGAATACCTCCCGGATAAGAGAATCCTTTCCAGCGGTATCCATGCCCTGAAAACAGATCAATACGGCATATCGGTTGTGTGCATAGATGACGTCTTGGATTTCCGCAATTTCTTTTCTGATTTTTTTCAATCCTTGGATAGCTTCTTCCTCTGTTATCTCTGCGCGGACATCCGTAGGGTGATTCTCCATAATGAATTGATCGCCCGCCGTTAGTTTTTTGAGTAGTTTGTTCATATTACTGTGTCTTAATGCTGTATTGTGCTGATCTGATCTTTTGAAACACTGACAACGCCTTGCAGCTTTTTAAAATGTTCCATGGCTTCATTTACCGATTTGCTTTCCGGTATCTTCACGGCCAATCCGTTCAACGCATTATATTTGTATAGCACGTCTGCTCCGTAAGAAGCGGCTTCTTCGGCAATCGCTTCCAACGAAGTTTCTTCAGAAAGCATGATGATCAGGGTGCGGCTAATGTTCGCTTCACCGCCATGCTCAACGGTAATAACGATAGGCTCACCGCTGGCCACGCCACTAATATTTCCTCCTGCATATTGCAAGGTGTATGGACCGGCTTTTTCTATTTTATATACTTGGTTCAGATCAAAGGTTACGGATTTGGTTTCGCCCGGTGCTACAGCATGATAGGTTTCTGCCGGCGGCGGCATCACGCGGCGAGTCATCGCGCCTATATATTGGATGTCGTTTCCTGCGCTGTCTGTAATAGTAAGGAATTTACTCATCATGCCCTCGAACGGTGTATGATATTGGGTGAATTTTAAGGTGTCATCGGTGGGGTTGGTGACGCTGAATTTGATTGGGATAACACCGTGAAGCGTGTATTTTTCTTCGCCTGCTAAGACGGCATATAATGTAGAATCGTTTTGTACTTTATTGTTGTTGTTTGCTACATTCTGCAAAGGCCGACACTGTGTCGTTAATGCCAGGATGGCTAATACAACGGTAGATCTTAAGATGTTTTTTTCTATCATGGTTTTTTAACTATTCGGAAAGATCAATCAAAATTACTGCCAAATATCGGTGTTTCTACGATGAATTGACAAACTAATTCCGTCGGGAACTATTTCCTACGTAGCATTAAAAATACGAGATACAATATAATGCTAGGGTGATACGCACATTTCTGAATGTATAAATAATGGTTGATAATATCTAACTCAAATCGAAGCTTTTCCGAAACTCCAAAGGTGTTTGTTTTGTCTTTTGTTTAAATAGTTTGCTGAACGATTGTGAATGTTCAAAGCCTAGCTGGTATGCTATCTCACTGACAGAAAGCGGTGTATTCGATAGTTTCTCTTTCGCCTGTTCGATGATTTTATGTTGGATATGTTGTCGGGCATTTTGTCCGGTGAGGTGTTTTAGCGTGCTGCTTAAGTAATCCGCTGAGATATGCAGTTCACCACTCAGATATTGCACAGTAGGCAAGCCCTTGTCCAGCAATGCGTCGCTTTTAAAATAACGATCCAACGTTCTTTCGAACCGCGTTAGGATTTCGTGGTTGCTTTGGTCTCTGGTGAGAAACTGGCGTTTATAGAAGCGCTCGGAGTAGTTAAGCAGCAATTCAATCTGGGAAATAATGATGTTTTTGCTAAAATCATCCATATTGCCCGAATATTCCTGCCGGATCTGTCGGAATATTTCGAGAATAATTATTTCTTCTTTTTCGGATAGAAATAAGGCTTCATTGACCTCATAGCCAAAGAATGCGTACCGCTTGATCTTCTCGGCAAGGCTGGTGCTCCAAAGAAAATCAGGATGAAGAAGTAA
Source organism: Sphingobacterium gobiense (assembly GCF_002980575.1). GTDB lineage: Bacteria > Bacteroidota > Bacteroidia > Sphingobacteriales > Sphingobacteriaceae > Sphingobacterium > Sphingobacterium gobiense. The sequence continues at coordinate 1,669,849 of NZ_PVBS01000001.1, read as the reverse complement.
GATATATCCTGAGGGGGAGCGGTGTACGTCGTCCTGGGTATGTTGGACTTGGAGTACTTGTTGTGGCGCAAAAAACGTCATTAAACCCTCGTCAAAATCATAGGATTGCTGCCCGTAGCGGTATTTCCCGACGACATCTTTTTTTAGGGCAATAGTATAAAACGATTTTAAGTAATGAAAACGTCCCTCAGTTTTGAGAAGATCGCCGTAGTTCACCACACTGATGAGTGGGTGATCAGGAAGCGGTATGCCGTTCAATCGGTGAAATTCAGTAATCGTATCGATTCGGATTAATTCGTTCATATGCGCTGTTCCTTTAAGAAAAGTAGAAGATACAAACTTCTACTTTTCTTTTTGCATTTTTTGTTAAATGTTCATCCCTCCCGAAACTTCAATGCGCTGTGCATTAATCCAGCGGGCATCTTCTGTACATAAAAATGCCACAACGCCACCGATATCTTCAGCTAAACCTGCGCGACCTAAAGCTGTGACCGAACTAACGGCTTTATTGTATTGCTCGTTATCACGAACGGCTCCGCCACCGAAATCTGTTTCTATAGCGCCGGGAGCGATCGTGTTCGCCCGGATGCCTTTGCTGCCCAGTTCTTTTGCCAAATAACGGGAGAAAACCTCGATGCCACCTTTCATCATGGCATAGGCAGCGTAGCCAGGCATGCTGAATCTGGCCAGGCCGGAAGAGACATTGATTATTCCTCCGCCCGGGTTAAGTAGCGGAATAAGTTTTTGTGTTAAGAAAAATACGCCTTTGAGGTGGATATTCGAAAGCGTGTCGAACTGTTCTTCTGTGGTTTCTGTAATTGGGTTAACAAGCCCAATGCCCGCATTGTTAACTAAAAAATCAATTGTTTCTTGTCCGCGTTTTTGTTTTAGGCTGGTTCGGACCTCTGCAATGACAGAATCAAAGCTTTCTGTTTTTGAAGTGTCCAGTTGTATGGCAAATGCCTGCTGTCCTTTGGCTTCGATCGCTTCAACTACCTTGGTGGCTTCGTCTTTGTTACTTTTGTACGTCAAGATAACGTCCAGGCCATTTTCGGCAATACGAAGCGCCATGTCTTTTCCTAACCCTCGGCTTCCGCCGGTTACGAATGCTATTTTACTCATTGTTCTTCTTTTTTATAGTGACGATGCAAAGATCATTCTAATAAACAGGCGGTTTGTATCTCAATACGGAATCGTTGTAGTCGAAACCGACAATATCTACAACGTGGTGTTATTGTAATTATTATTTGGATTAGTTCTAAACAAACTATAGATTTGTCGTCGATTTGTCTGTATGCAAATCCGACAATCGACTCTGAAGAATTATTTAAATAGCTGAATCTATCAAAAAACGTGTAAAAATATGAAAAAGGCGTTCCTCTTCTTATGCCATCTGCTGCTTATCGTGATGTTGCCACAAATGTCTCAGGGGCAACAGGATCGAGTGGCTCGGACAAATACTACGCCGGTTACAGAACAGAACCGTACCGATGATTCGGTTAAAAATGAAAAGCTTCAGGAAGTCTTGGTGACAGCTAGCCGTATGCCCGAGCGGATCGATGAAGTGCCGTCGTCCGTGACGATACTGGGTAAGGAGCAGATCGAGCAGCAGATCAATATTAACCCGTCCATCAGCGAGATATTGGCATTTACTGTTCCTGGCTTAGGGCCATCCACCAACAAGGCGACTAATACCGGGCAGACTTTGCGCGGGCGTAATGTGTTGGTACTGATCGATGGGATACCGCAATCCACCCCGCTGATGAACGGCAACCGGGATATACGTTCACTTGACCCGGCTATCATTGAGCGTGTGGAGGTTATCAAAGGGGCAACTTCTATTTATGGTAACGGATCGGGAGGTGGTATTATAAACTATATTACCAAGAAGCCCGATGCGGATAAACGTATTGCAGGGCAAACCTTTTTAGGGTTAAATGGTCATCCGGGATCACTTAATAATTCGGTCGGATACAGGCTGTCGCAATCTTTCAACGGGACGCTCGACAAATTTTCGTATGTGGCGAGTGCAACTTATAACTACACCGGCTTATTGAAAGCTGCCGATGGAAGTGTCCTTGGACAGGAAGATGGGCTAGAGCAATCCTATGCGCTGAACACGTTCGCAAAAGGTCAATACCGATTTAACAAACAGAGCGAACTTACCGTGGCGTATAGCTTTTTCAAAAGTTTGCAGAACAGTGATTATGTGGTGGAACCCGGTGTATATGGTGAGCGTCCGGCTATAGGGATAAAGGGCGAGGATCCGGGAGATCCTGCTGGAACGCCGCAAAACCATAACGTGTTTGCCACGTATACGCTACGTAATCTGCCATTCCATACGGAGATGGATTTAACGGGTTATTTCCATCGATTTCTGTCTACGAACCGCTATGTTGCCAAGGCAAATGGATGGTACGGGCCGGGGCAGACCCAGATCAGTTCAAAAAAGAAAGGGCTACGCCTAAATTTACTTACACCTTTCGGTAACGGACGGGTGAAGGGTACGATAGCCTATGGAATGGATCTGCTGGGGGACGATACTTACCAGCCATTGCTAGATGGGCGCGTTTACATACCGAATATGGATATGACCAACATGGCGCCGTATGCACAGCTAAAAATTGATATGTTTGACCACCTGATATTTAAAGGAGGGATCCGCTATGAGAATGCACGGGTAGATGTAGAAGATTACCAAACGCTCCCTAAAGATGCGGATGGAGGGGGAGTAGTAGCTGTTAAAGGTGGACGGATCAATTATAAAAGTGCGATGTTCAATGCTGGCCTACGTTACAATAAATACGAATATTTCAACCCTTTTGTCAGCTTTTCCCAAGCGTTTGGCCTGAATGAGCTGGGGCGTATATTAAGAGCCGCAACGGTTCAGGATATGGCACTGCTGCAGACGGATCCAATCATCACGAATAATTATGAGGCTGGGTTTAGCAGCCGCTTTTCGATTTTTAATCTAACGGCGGCATATTATATCAGTACCTCCAAATTAGGAGCGAATTTAGTGGCCAACGAGAGTGGTACCTTATTGCCGCAGCGTAATCCTGAGCGTGTACATGGCTATGAGCTGACACTCGATGCACAACTGACGGCATCGTTGGGATTAGGGGCTACCTACGCCTATGTGGAGGGTAAAGCGGAGAAAGAAGATGGTACCAAAGAGTATTTAGGCTTTGCGCGTATCGCACCGCCGAAGGCAACGGCGTACGCAAGGTATCGTGCAACGGATAAGCTGGACCTGCAGCTTTTTTGGGTGTACACTGGAAGCAGAGACCGTTTTGATCCGCTGGAAGATGGTCGTTATCGGGTGGGAACGGGACCTGTTAAACCAGTCAATATTTTTAACCTAAGCGGCTCCTATCAATTGCATAAAGCGGTGCGTGTAGGCTTTGGAGTTGAAAATATCTTCAACAAATCGTTTTACCCATTTTATAGTCAATTTAGTGCAGATAATCTTCGATATACGATGGGGAATGGTGCCCGCGCAAGTTTAAACCTGACCTATACGTACTGATGCGCTTATTGAAGAAGCTAAATGGATGGTTACATTTGTGGTTAGGCTTAATAACGGGCTTGATTACCTTTATTGTCAGTATAACGGGCTGCCTCTATGTATTTATTGATGAAATAAGGGAGTTAGCCTATCGCGATAGATGCTATGTCCAGATAGAAAATGTTCCATATCAACCGCTTTCGGTCATGGTTGCCCAGGCACAAGCCGCCGTACCTGCTTCGCACGAGATTGTCCGGGCTGATATACAGCCTGCCCCTGGCCGCACATGGGTATTCCGTGCAGGTGCTAAATATAGGGTGTATGTCAACCCTTACACCGCGGACGTTATCTATGTGGAAGACCAAAACAGAGAGTTCTTTCGGGTCGTGCTCGAACTGCACCGAAACCTGCTCTTAGGGAAGGAAATCGGGCAACCCATTGTGGCATATTCTATCCTCATCTTTTTATTACTTTGCCTAAGTGGACTGGTACTCTGGTGGCCTAAAAAATGGAACCGAAAGCATTTAAAAAAATCATTTACTGTTAAATGGAAGGCTTCTTTTAAAAGGTTGAATTACGATCTACATAACGTTTGGGGATTTTATATGTTAATCCCTGCTTTAGTGCTAGCCATGACGGGGCTAGTTTATTCTTTCTCTTGGTTTGACCAAGCTTTTACCTATAGTTTTAGTGGAGGACAGCATCGCACGCAATGGGAAATCCCTAAGTCAGCGCCAACGGGAGGCTCCGACAAGCGTGGTTTGGATAGTGCGTTTGCTGATGTCTTGCGGCGCTATCCGAAAGCAGATATGGTGTCGATGCGTGTCCGGGAAGCGGAAGATGCGCCTTACGATTTTCAAGTCCGTATGTTAAAAAGCAGAACGTACCACTTCGAGTGGTTATATTATGATCGACAAACAGCTCAGTTGCTCTATGCTTACGGTACAGATGATTTGAACACAGCCGATAAGATTCGCGCCATGAATTTTGATCTACATGTTGGCTCTTTCATGGGGCTGCCTAGCAAAATTTTTGCTTTCATCTGTTCCATGTTTTGTGCCAGCCTTCCTTTAACGGGTTTTTTGATATGGTACAACCGAAAATGGGGAAAGAAGAAAAAGCGCCGTGCTTGAGCGATCTATTTAATCCTCCCTCGACCCGTCGTCTGCCATACGGACAATCTTAGGAGAGAAGGTCGCCACAACATCGACTAGATCGGATTGCGCGGCCATCACGGTATGAATATCCTTGTACGCCATAGGCGCTTCGTCCATTCCGGCTCCAAGTAACGTAATACCATGTTGCTCAAGCATTGTCTTCAAATCCGCGGATGCCAGCGTTTTGATCGCCTGTGTACGGCTCATCAGACGTCCGGCACCGTGTGACGCCGAGTTAATGGCTGCTTCTTCTCCTTTGCCTCTTACCAAGAAGCCTGGGGTAGCCATTGAACCCGGAATGATACCCATTGTATCTTTACTTGCCGGGGTGGCACCTTTACGATGAACGATCACTTCTTCTCCTTCAAACTGCTCTTTCCATGCAAAATTGTGGTGGTTCTCGACCTTGGCCAGTAATTCGGCACCCAATGCTGTTTTGATCTTATCGTGGATAACCTCATGACAGGCCGAGGCGTAATCGCCAGCTAGATTCATCGCTAACCAGTATTCCTGTCCTTCGGCCGTATCCAGATCCAAATAAGCCAAATTTTGCGCTGTATAGGGTAGCTTACAGATATCTTTCGCGAGTTTGGTATAATGACCCGCGATGGTTGCACCCAGTCCACGCGAACCGGAATGCGTTAATAGCGCCAAATATTTTCCGCGCGCTACGCCCAAGGCTTTGTCTGCCTCTGCAAAGTCTATTACGCCGAATTCCACAAAGTGATTCCCGCCACCGGAAGAGCCTAACTGTGTCCAGGCTTTGTCCTTCAACGATCGGATAAAATCATGGGTATCGAATAGGTCATTGTCCAAAACAGCGTGATCCACGCGTTCGTGTTTCAAATAACCGTGACCTGCGCCAAAACGTGTATTACCCATTAGCACCGCTTTTAACGTATCGTGGTTGGTATCCAGATAATCAGCCGGTAAATCAAATACCGAAAGTGCCATTCGGCAACCGATGTCCACACCTACACCATAAGGGATAACGGCGTTATTGGTCGCTAATACGCCACCGATCGGTAAGCCGTAACCTTGGTGTGCATCGGGCATAAGGGCACCTGCGACGGTTACAGGCAGCTTCATCGCGACGTCCATCTGCTTTTTAGCTCCTTCTTCAATATGGTCTTCGCCATATACAGCATACTCATTTGGAGTTTCGTTCAAAGAAATCGTTTCTTTTTCGATCGCGTCGATATTTAACAGGATTTCTGCCAAGGGTTTAAAGGTCTTGTCGTTTAAATAAGACTCTGGGTGATCCAGTACATCCTTGAATTTTACCAACATCTGCTCTCGACTGAAACCGAGTCTTTTCTTATTGATCTTCAATGCCACGCCCATGGCATGGTTTTCTTTATATCCTAAGTCAAGTAAGTCGTTACCGTTAATTCTTTTATTTTCCATATTTTTAAACTTCAGTAGCCACCTTCGCAAATTTATTTCTGTACTCAATAGGGGTAAGCCCCGTAATCTTTTTAAAGGTATCCCGAAATGCTTTGGTGTCGGTATAACCTACATCGAACATGATTTCGCTGACGTTCTTTCGGGAGGCCTCAAAGAAATTTTTAGCGGCTTCTATCCGTACCCGCTGGATATACTCAATGGGGGTATTATTGGTGGCTTCCTTAAATCGTCTTTCAAAGGTTCGACGACCTATATGGACCAAATTGGCCAACATCTCGATGGAAATTTTATCCTGATAGTGGGTTTCAATGTAGTCCTGCACTTTTTTGATAGCATCATCTCCATGATTTCGCTGCCCTTTGAATATCGCAAATTGGGATTGGCTATCCCGCCCGATATCCAGCGCAAAATATTTGGAGATCATGACGGCTGTTTCTCTGTCGGAAAACTTTTCTACCAGGTATAGGATGAGGTTCCATAAACTACTTGCCCCACCACTGCTGTAAATATTGTCGTGCTCGGTAATAATCGCACCGTCTTCGACTTCCACATGAGGATATCGTTCTCTGAACTCGTTTACATGTGCCCAGTGTGTGGAACATTTCTTACCGTTGAGCAATCCAGTTTCGGCTAAAAGAAAGGCTCCGATACATAAACTGGCGAGACATGAACCTTTTTCGTACAGTTTTTTAAAATAGGGGATCGCTTCTGCGTTGGCTTGGATTCCTTTGACCGTGTCACCGAAGGTTGGAGGAATAATCAATAAGTCCGTTTCGGTTACATCTTGGAGTAGCCTATTGGTTTTGATGACGTATTCGCCATTGTTTGCCGGTACATAATCTTGCAGACCGACGTACTCGACTGTAAAAACAGGCTTCTTGCCGAATACGGTGAGGAACTCGTTGGCAGTTTGAAAGGTTCGGAATGGCGGTGTAATGGCTTCAATAACACCATACTCAGGAACAAAGACAGAAATCTGCATAGCGATGAAATTATTTAGGGCAACAAGTTAGCAAATAGTTTTGTCATAATTTACCCCTAAGGCTGTCGTTTTTGCAATAGTTGTAGTCGTGTATTCTTTATTAATTTTGGATTATAATAATTAATAATCAGAAGTTTAACGATGACACAAGTAACAAGAATTACGGTAGAAGCAGTAGCAAATGCTCCCGTAGCAGATGTTTGGAAGGCATGGAACACACCAAGTGATATCATGCAATGGAACACGCCCGATTCAAGCTGGCATACGCCAAGCAGTGAAAATGATTTGAGAGTAGGCGGGAAGTTTAAAAACAGGATGGAGGCCAAAGACGGTAGCTTTGGTTTTGATTTTGAAGGCATTTATGATAGCGTAGAGCTGCATAAAGAGATCTCGTACACCATGTCCGATGGCAGAAGGTCGACTACATTGTTTACTCCACAAGGTGGTAAAACCAAAATAGAAACCACATTTGATGCGGAAACTGAGAACGATCCGGAATTTCAGAAACAAGGGTGGCAGGCTATATTGCACAACTTTGTGCGTTATGTTGAATCAACCCAGTCGTAAACCTTAATCTTTACTATTATGAAAAGAAATAAGATAATCTTTTGGGTAGCAACTACTATCATTATCCTGTGGGAAGGCGTTATGCCGCTCAGTGCACTACTTTTTTCACCAGAGCAAGCGACTATAGGTACCAGACCTTTGGGCTACCCCGATTACTTTGCATACGCATTGATCATATGTAAGGTACTGGGCGTGTTGGCTATTTCCTATCCAAAAGCACCTGCAAAATTAAAAGAATGGGCATATGCCGGACTCACTTTCAATTTGATCTTCGCCTTCATCAGCCATGCTTGTGTAGATCAAAATATCGGCTTCATGCTGATGCCTTTGGTCGTGTTGGGTATTCTTGCTGTTTCTTATCGGTATAACATTAAAATACAGAACAATGGCTAAAACAAATTATCAGACCATCGATGAATACCACGAGGCGTTCAGTGGCGAAGCGTTGGGACGGATGCAGACTATCCGGAAAATTATTCATGAAATAGTACCAGATGCAGTAGAAGGCATTAGCTATCAAATTCCATGCTTTAAATACAAAGGATATCTGCTATACTATTGTGCATTTCCCAAACATATTTCGTTATCTCACCCATATAGCGAGGCGTTTTGGGAACATTTTAAAGCCGATCTGCAGGGCTATAAAACAAGTAAATCGGTCATACAGATGCCCATGGATAAGCCGCTGCCTGAAGCATTGATCGGAAAAATAATCACTTTTCGCAAGGAAGAGAATGAAGAAAAAGGAGAAAAAAATAAATAGTTCACTTAAATAATTTCACTATCATGGAAAATTCAGTTTCATTACACCGCGTAATCCAGGCAAGTCCCGAAAAGGTATTCCGCGCATTTTCAGATCCTGTAGCGCATGCAACTTGGTTGCCGCCTTATGGCTTCGTATGTACAGTCCAAAAGATGGACTTTGAGGTAGGGGGGACATACCACATGACATTTATTAATTTCAGTACAGGAAATCGACACTCTTTTGGTGGAACGTATGTGGAAATAAAGCCGAATGAGTTTATTAAATATACCGATAAGTTTGACGATCCCGCTCTACCGGGAGAAATGACAACAACCGTATGGCTGAATAAGGTTTCATGTGGTACAGAACTGAAAGTGGTACAAGAGGGTATTCCCGAAGCAATTCCTGCAGAGATGTGTTACTTGGGTTGGCAGGAGTCGCTCGACAAGTTAATTAAGCTCGTAGAACCTGAAATACCTGATGGGCAATAAACTATGATCGTTTCTAACCGTGACAAATGTGCGAGTGCTGTCTTCATTACTTTTTCGGGTAACTGTAGGGAAGCACTCGCCTTTTACCAAACTTGCTTTGGCGGTTCACTGCTGTTCGAGCCTTTTGAAACAGAATGGCAGGGGCATCCAGAAAATCCTATCGTTATTGGCTCACTTTTTTCTGATAGTATCACTATCCATGGGTCAGATCTTGTATATAATGAAGGAAGGAAAGTCGGCAATTATATGGCCGTTTTTCTACATTGCAAGACCGTGGGTGAAAGGCAGTCATTAATTGAAAAGCTCGGATCTGGTACTGCACATTCTGCCACTGTCGATCAAGAGAGCCAAAAATTGGTAGAGATAATCGATATGTTTGAGGTGAGATGGATATTAGCGATGTAAATTTTTTTTAAAAAATACTTGCGAAGTCATTTGGCTACATTTATATTTGTAGTCAAATGACTTCGCAATGAATTTAAGACGAGACGTATTCCAGGCCATTGCCGATCCCACTAGAAGAGCGATCCTCTTGCTGCTGGCTACCCAGTCCATGACAGCAGGGGTTATTGCTTCCAATTTTGATACGGCCAGACCAACGGTTTCAAAACATTTGCAGATACTTACCGCCTGCGAATTGTTGAAACAGGAACAGCAGGGGAGAGAAATTTATTATCATCTTAATGCAGATAAGATGAAAGAAATCGCCGATTTCATTGAACCGTTCCGAAAGCTTTGGGATGACAGGTTTAATAAATTAGAAAGCCTCATGAAAAACTATAAATCAACATAAACGAATATCATGGAAAAAAAGACAAAAATAGATGCCATAGATGGTAAACAGGAAATCGTCATTACGAGGGAGTTTGAACTGCCATTAAACCTGCTGTTCAAAGCCCATATCGAACCTGAACTGGTGGAGCAATGGATGGGCAACAAAGTCCTGAAAATGGAAAGTAAACCGCACGGAAGCTACCAATTTGAGACGAAGGATGCACAGGGTAATATCCTTTTCCGGGCGAATGGTGTTATCCATGAATTGGTGCCTAATACCAGAATCACCAGAACGTTTGAAATGGAAAATACACCATTCCCGGTGCAGCTTGAATTTTTGGAATTTACGGAATTGGCCGACGATAGGAGTAAACTGACTATGCATGTGATATACAAGTCGGTGGAAGACAGGGATATGATACTACAAATGCCATTTGCGGCGGGAATCAATATGGCGCATAACCAACTGGAAAAAATAATGGGTGAACTAATATAAATGTGCGATGAAAAGGAGAGACAAAATTATTTATTGGATAGCAACCCTCTGGTTGAGCTTAGGGATGTTTTCAACAGGGATTGTTCAGATTATCCGGATGGACGAGGAAGTCAAAAAAATGAATGAGCTGGGCTATCCGGTCTATTTTTTGACAATTATTGGCGTTTGGAAAATATTGGGGGGTGTAGCGGTGCTGGTACCTAGACTTCCGTTGGTTAAAGAGTGGGCTTATGCCGGTTTTTTCTTTTTGATGACAGGCGCAATTTTTACCCATATTGCTGTTGGCGACGAAGCGATGGAATATTTCGGACCTTCCTTGCTACTTGTGTTGACCATGGTGTCTTGGTATTTCCGACCGAATACGCGGAAACTTTTAATCCATAAAAAATGAATATCGCCCTAAATCCAACTGATACTTTTTGTCATGATTTACCCCTCAAGTTGTCGTTTTTACCATGGCTCAGATTTTCTATTCACACGTAACTTTGTATGGTGAGTACAATAAACACAATCATAAACTTTTTGATTTTTACTAAATTGAAAAGGAAGAAAATAATCTTGACAATGACGTCATTTTCGTCGGGAGGGCGTTATACCGCAACATCCTACTGACATACAGTTGTCATCCAGCCGTGTATTTTTGTATATAAACAATTAATAAAGACGATATGAACCACGAAAGAAAAGAATCAGAAGAACCATACTCTCTGTCCAAAACTAAACCTGAGTTAATAAATAGCCTCAAAGAACGAGAAATCAAAAGTGAAAGCAACGACGATGCACCTAGGAATGACGAAGAACGTTCTGCGGAGTTACAGCAGACAATTCTGGCGGAGAGTGATATGGCGAAACATGCACATAGGGTTGCGGTAAACTATGCCAAAAGCTTACTGTTGTTTTAGTTTCCCTTTAAACACCTTTCTAAATTTTTCCAGTTTGGGTTGAATGACCATTTGGCAATATGGTTCGCTCATATTATTGACATAATAATCCTGATGATAATCTTCCGCGACATAGAATTTATCGTAAGGACTAACCTCCGTTACGATCTTTTTGTCGTATGCCTTTTCGTCATCCAATTGCTTGATATAAAATTCGGCAAGGCGCTTTTGATTTGCGTTATGGTAAAAAATCGCTGAACGGTACTGGGTGCCCACGTCGGCACCCTGACGGTTCAGCTGCGTGGGGTCATGGGCAACAAAGAATGCGGCGAGCAATTCATCGTAAGAGATCTCGGCAGGATTATAAATGATATTACAGGCTTCGGCGTGCCCCGTTCTGCCAGTCGTTACCTGTCGATAACTAGGATTGCGGACGTGGCCACCGGTATAGCCGGATATCACGGCACTGACACCTGCCAATTGCTTGAATTGTTCTTCAACACACCAGAAACATCCGGCGGCAAATGTAGCTGTATCCGCTGCCAGATTAATGGCTTTATGGCTCTGCATCGCAGTGGGATCATTGTTGGATTTCGTCTGCGCACAGGAGATCGAAAGGGTAAATAGCAGGAAGAAACTTAACCTGCTGCTGCAGGGAATGATCTGTTGGCTTTTCATAACAATGTCCTTTTAATTTATTTAAAGTTACGAATTTTTAAATCTTCTTTTTCTGTAACATACAAATCGAACTTACTCATTGTATGCATCTTTGTTGCATTTAATGATTATAGTTGTTATAATTGCAACTCAATTGCTTTTTAATAAACAACTATGAATTTTTTAAAACAGAGATCAATCTCCGAAATCTCACGCAATGGCCCGTGGAGGGGGCTATTCATATTGATGGCTTTACTGTTTGTGCTAACCGTGCAGGGACGGGCGCAGACTCGGCAGCAGCTTGTGCAACTGGTTGTGCAGTTGGAAGACTCGCTCGGACGCCCGATTCCTAACGCGTCTATCATCCAGAGGGGAAGAGGCGTAGTAGCAGTAAGCGATGCAAATGGTGAATGTACAATAACAACAGCCAGGTCACTGCATGTGGAGGTGTCACATGTCAATTATCTGCCGAGGGAAGAATATATTGAACTATTGGCAGGCGAGGTACAGCACCTACAGTGGGTACTAAGGCCGAAACCTCAATTTTTAGATGCGGTGTCGGTCACGGCATCTACTATGCCGAAAGAACTCCGTAAGATTGCCTCTAGTGTGTCGGTACTGCACAGAGGTGCGCCGGAGCTCCAGCAGATCCAGACGATCGATGAAGCTTTGGCCTTTGTGCCCGGCGTGATGGTAGATAGAAGTCGCGGACTGACGACCACGGGCACACATACAGGGGTCATATTACGAGGTACAGGGGCAGCAAACCGAACCTTGGTACTAAAAGATGGAGTACCCATAAATGATGCGTATACAGGAGGGGTTTCGGAATGGAACAGTTTGGCCGGAAACAGTTTGGAGCGTATTGAAGTGGTGCGCGGTCCGGGTTCATCTATTTATGGTTCGAGCTCCATGGGCGGAACCATTAACCTCGTTACGCAGCTCCCCACAGACAAACCTATCGTAGGAGCTGATTTTCGCTACGGATCGATGAATACCTACCAAGCGAGTCTGAAAGTAGGAAAGCGGTTTGCCAAGCGCTGGGGAGCGATTGCGTTTGCTGAATATAAACACACCGATGGTTATGCTTACATGGCAGACAGCCTTTGGAAAGACCATTATCAAAAGCCCAAAATGTCTTTGCTGAACATCAATACAAAACTGACGTACGATTTTGACAACGGCGGGATGTTTATCGCTACGGCCGATTTCAACCAGCAGGAGCCAATATCGGGCACTTCAACCATCTACGACGACCGCACCTTCACGGGCAATTATCAACTACGCTACCACAACACAGAGGCAAAGTTTGCTCCAGATATTGTGGTCTACTACAACTTGCAAAACCGCGCATCGCACGCCAGAGCCTGGAATGCGGAAGAGCTGGCGTTTAATAGAACGAACTACATTTCTCGGGTGCCGCTCGATACGTATGGGATGATTGCTAAGGTGAGTCATAGCGTTTGGAACCATGACATCACGGTGGGTGCCGATCTGCGTTTTACGGAGGTGGCATCGAGAAAACATTACCCCGAAAAGGGTGATCAGAATTTCAGTGGCAGGCAAGATTTTATTTCCTTTTTCCTGAATGATGATATCAGTTTTACCCAAAAACTGCATGCCAATCTAGGGTTACGCTTCGACCGGTGGGCAAACCGCAATGGACGTTTTGCGGATGATATGTCGGGTGATGGGGTGTTTATAGCGTATGACAATGCGCATTCCTCGGTATGGACGCCCAAGGTGGGGCTAACCTATGATGTCTTGGCCAACTTGCGTTTACGCTCGGTATATGCTACAGGGTTCAGGGCGCCGGGAGCATTCTATATGTACAATGCTGCGCCGTTGGGCTCTTCTTTCCGGTTGGGAAATCCGGAACTGAAACCGGAACGGATGCGCTATTCGATTGATTTCGGAGCGGATCTGCAATTGATGGACAAGTTGGAGCTTTCGGCAACCGTATATCGGTCGCAGTATAGCGATTTCCTATCTGCCGTGCTGATCGATGCATCGGAAGTGCCGGAGTACTTCGATCCGGGCAGTCTGCCGGTAAGACGATATATCAACATCGGTAAGGTCGGTCTTTGGGGGCTGGAAAGTTCGGTAAAATATAACATTTCTCCGTTTGTGACGATACAGGCCAGCTACTTTCACAACCAGTCAGAAATAAAAAAATATGAACCAAACCCCGAATATGAGGGCAAGGAAATGAACGACAATCCGCGCAATATCTATTCAGGAGCTTTTATATACGACAATCCACGGATAGGCCACATCAGTATCTGGGGCAGGCACACCGATACGTTTTTTGGCGATCTGGAAAATACTGCCGAAAAGAAAATGGATGCGGTGCGCGTGGTCGATCTGAAGTTGGAAAGGCGTATCGGCCCAATGGGCGTAAACCTGACGATCAACAACGTATTCGACAAGTTGTATTACGGGAGCTATACTTCGCCGACGAGCTATTACTATGCACCCGGCAGGACACTCTTCGTAGGGATTAATTATCAACTGTAAAATAACATGAAATCATGATTGAACTTATTGAAAATCTTTTATTCCAGATTGGTAGTCTATTGCATCTGCCGGTTTTTCTAGGGCTTCTATTAATGGTCTTCTGGGTACTATGGTCATTGGGCGCATTTGTTCGTGAAGTGGTCTTCCGTCGTAAAAAGAAGCGTGTCCTGCTATTTTTGCAGAAGTACGAAGCGGAAATAGAAACATTACTGACAAATGAACGAGAGGCTGATATCAATCTGACGGAATTGGTGCAGCTGTGGGAAAAGGCGGAGAACGCAAAATTGGATAGGATTCGGTTTTTGGTCAAAGTGGCCCCCTCGCTAGGGCTTGTGGGTACGTTGATCCCGATGGGGCAATCACTCTCTACCCTATCTACGGGCGATATGTCTGCGATGGCCAGCCATATGGTGACGGCTTTTACGGCGACCATTATCGGCCTGGTATGTGGTATCCTCGCGTATTTGATTTCCTTAAAACGCGAACAATGGCTCTCACGGGACTTCCTGACCTGCGAGGCTATCATCGAACGAAAACTGCGCACCGAAGCCGGTAAGCCTTCGGTGAAAAAAGTGCATGCTATGGATAATAATGTTATCATATAAAAAATGAGGTTACTGAACAAATATAAATCGAGTAGTACGAAAGAGCCATTAGAAGACCCCATTAGCGGGGTGGCTAATCTATTTGACATCAGTATCGTGCTGATTGTGGCAATGATCCTGGCGTTGATGTCTGCGCTGAATATGCTAGAACTATTCGACGCGCAGACGGAATTTACATTGACTAAGAAAAATAAGGACGGCCAAATGGAAATTATCAATAAAAAGGGTAAAGAAATAAAGGTCCAGAAAGTGTCGCCGGAAGAAGCCGCGGGACAGGGCGAGCGGTTGGGAACAGCCTACCAGCTGGAAGACGGACAGGTCATTTATATCCCCGAAAATTAATGGTAAGAAAGTTTTGGTGTTTACTCTGCGGCGTGGTGCTTTTCTTTATCGTATCGCCGTCCTTGAAAGCGCAGGATGCCGAAAGGCGCTTACGGATAGCGCTGTTGATGTCGGATAATTATAGCAAACCGGTGGTCGATGCGATGGATACCTTAGGCCGGATACCGCAATTTTCGGATCGGTTTGACATCGTAACCACCCAGAATGGGGCTTCTGCAGTGGAAACGGCGGATGTAGTTGTGTGCTATGTGCATACGCCGCAGGTGGTACAGCGTTTTGCCCAGCAAATGAAGAAAGTCATAGAGCGTGGAGGCGTGGTATATGCCGTAGGGCATACGGCCGAAGCGGCCAATTACGAGGCTTGGGGAATGCAGTTTGACGCGACGCTGGAGCCTTATTTTGATAATCCGAACGGGTTGAATATGACGCGATTGGTGCAATTGCTTTGCGATAGGCATCTGGGTGGTATCTTTGCGCCGCAGGGTCCCATGGATTTTCCGGATTATGCGATGATCGATTGGCGAACGGGAAAGCTGTATACAGCAGTAGAGGATTTTCAAGAAGCTTATGAGACGGACTCGGCAGATGCGCCCTGGGTAGCTATTTATGGCTTTCGATATGAATTCGTAACCGGACAGGACGGCTATCTGCGTGCTTATGCAAAAGGTCTGGCAGATGCCGGATTCAATGTGATGCTCTGCTATGGCTTCCCTTTGGAAAGGGTATTAGAAGATTTTTGTATCCATGCAAAAGGAAAACCACGTATAGACGTGTTAGTCAATTGTTCGTCGCTGCCGGGAGGAAGCCCCGAAAAGCTGGCCGTGGCGTTTAGCGCCTTAGGTGTACCGGTTATCAATGGAATTTCGGTGTCGCAAACGAAAGCAGCGTGGGCGGAGTCTACCATCGGGATTTCTATAGCTCAGCGGAGTCTGGCGTTGGCCCGACCGGAAATAATGGGGCAGATCCAACCCACTGTTTTGGCTACGCAGGAAATCGTCGCCGATCAGCAGGGGAATCGTTTCAAACAAAAAACGCAATTGTCGGGGCGGATAGCGCATCTTGTGGGAAAAGTGAAGGCGTGGACAGCATTGCGCAAGAAACCCAATGCAAAGAAGGAGATAACACTCATTTATTATAACGGACATCCGGGCAAACACAATATCGGCGCAAGCTATTTGAACGTATTGCCTCATAGTATATACCGTATCTTAACGGCATTGGATGAAAATGGTTATGATGTAGGCTCGGACCGATTATCAGAAAAAGCAGTTTTCGAAAGGGTTATGTCTGGGGGAAGAAATATCGGTTCCCAGACTCCGGAGGAACTGGTGCGTTTGGTAAGGGAAGAGCGGCCTGTGTTGATACCGATGAAAGTGTATAAGGAATGGTTTGCCAACCTCCATCCGCGATTCCGGCAACAGGTGGTTGATAAATGGGGTGAACCAGATTCCGCCAGGATCATGGTATGGACAGACGACAAAAAAGAGCGTTATTTGGTGCTGCCACAGGTGACCTATGGCAACATCCACTTGATGCCACAGCCTGCGAGAGGCTGGGACGAGGATGAAGAGGCGTTGTTTCATGATGTGAGTTTACCGCCCCACCACCAATATATCGCATTTTATCTTTACTTGCAGCAACAGCAGCAGGCCGATGCGCTTATCCATTTGGGTACGCACGGTACTTTGGAATGGCTCTCGGGTCGGGAGGCGGGGTTGGACGCCGACGATGCACCAGACGCACTACTGGGATCGATGGTGAATATTTATCCGTATATCATGGACAACGTGGGAGAGGGTACACAAGCCAAAAGGCGTGGAGGAGCAGTGATTATCGACCACCTGACACCGCCTTTTCAGGAGGCGGGACTGCGACCTGAGTTGCGGGAGCTTGCGGGAGCGATAAATGATTATAGTGTGGCCTCGGAGAAGAGTACGGTTCTAGCTGATGCGCACCTGAAAAAAATCAAGCGGCTGGCCAAACAGATAAACATCGGACGCGATCTGGATATAGAAGGTGATATAACTGGTAACGATGTGCAGCGCTTGGAGCATTATCTACAAGAACTGAACGAGAAGCAAACTCCCATGGGGATGCATACGTTTGGCGTGTCGCCAGACCCGGCCAAGGCGCGTCTTACGGCAGTGGCAATGTCAGGCCGACAGATAAATGTGCCACAGCACGAAAGGGACTCCCTTACGGATGTATTTTTTGATCGTATTATGCGCAGTGGGCCCGCAGAAATGCAGGCGCTATTGGATGCATTGGAGGGTAAGTTCATCGAACCTGCTCTGGGGAACGATCCGATACGGAACCCAGATGCCTTGCCCACCGGGAGAAACTTCTATGCGTTGGATCCATCACGCATGCCTTCCGCCGATATCTATGAAGCGGGTAGCGCACTGGCAGACGAACTTGTAAAGGGTTACCTCGAGCAGCACGAAGGGGTATTCCCCGATAAGGTGGCGTTTAATTTGTGGTCGGTCGAGACCATTCGCCATGAAGGAATCATGGAGTCGCAGATTTTGAATCTGCTCGGTGTGCGGCCCACGTACGATGGGTTTGGCAAAGTAAAAGGCGTGGAGTTGATTCCGCGCGATAGCTTGAACCGTCCCCGCGTAGATGTGTTGGTTACGCCCTCGGGGTTGTACCGGGATATGTTTCCGCAGATGATGCAGCTACTGGATCAGGCGGTAGCGCTAGCTTATGAGGCTCCGGAAAAGGATAACGTGGTGCGGCTACACGTGGATTCGACCGCGCGTCAGCTAGCGGATCTAGGGGTGGATGATGCCAACCTACGCCAGCGCTTGGCGATGGTGAGACTGTTTGGATCGGCCAGTGGAACCTATGGTATTGGTGTAGATAATGCGGTGCAGGCATCGGATAAATGGGAAGATAATCGGGATATCGCGGAGGTATATTTTAACCGTTCGGGGCATCTCTACGGACAGGGGTTTTGGGGTGCGGATGACGGTGAGGTACAGGAGATGACGGGGAAAGATCTTGCGCTATCCATGTTTCGTAAAGCGCTTTCGGGAACGAAAGCTGTCGTGCATAGCCGTTCGACGAATGTATATGGTGTGCTGGATAATGACGATTTCTTCCAGTATCTTGGAGGAATGACGTTAGCCATTAAGACGCTGGATGGTACGGAGCCTGATGTGATGGTAAGCAACCTGACAGACCCTTCGGCCATGCGGCAGGAATCGTTGGATAAGTTTATCGGTAGGGAAATGAATACGCGGTATCTGAACCCGAGCTGGATAGAAAACATGTTGGACGAGGGCTATGCGGGAGCACGGATGATCGGTCAGGTAACGGATAATATGTGGGGCTGGCAGGCGACGACAGATCAGGCTATCCGTCCTGAGGATTGGCAGGAATGGCATGATGTATACGTGGCGGATAAATATGAGCTGGACATGAAGCAGCGTTTCGCAGACGCAGACAACTTATATGCATATCAAGCCATGCTGGAAAAGATGCTGGAGGTGACACGAAAAGAATACTGGAAGCCCGACGAAACAACGGTAAATAACTTGAAAATGGTTTATCTGGAAACGGTGCAGGCTATCGCAAAAGCAGAAAATATCGCCGGCGCTGCGGATCTAACGGGTCGGGGCAGAGAGGCCCCGGCGGCCAAGATACCAGCAAGTGCTTATGATCAACCTACCGAGACCTCGCGAACTGCGGCGGATCAGTCGTTGAAGGGCTATAAAATGAAGGAAGAGACGTTGTTCAAAGCGGGAGAAAATACCCCGATGGAAAAAGAGCTGGATGGGAAGATACTCCTGGTCTTAGTGTTGGTATTTGGGCTTGGTTTTCTAGGTGGAAGTCACAGGCCGTAGCAAAGCAGCATGAGCCGATTAGCTTGTCTAATTAGCTCATGCTTTTTGCTCATAGTGCCTCGCTACTCCAATAATAGGAGTACTGACATATAATTTTAATTGACGGTGAAAACAGTGGTTGCGCCATGCCAAACATGGGTGTGTGGTTTATCATTCCAAATACCTTCCTCAGGGGAATATTTGCTTGTTTCGACGACATACATGCCTTCCCATAGCGGCTGAAAACTTACTTTTCCGGATGCGTCTGTTTTAAAGGTTTTTGCCCAGCCTTCTGCACTGATTACGGTAACAGCGGCATCGGCAAGCGCATTTCCTTCGTCCATGACAACGATATCGACTGTTTGCTTTACTCGATTTTCACTGGGCGCAACAAAGGCTAACAGGTTTATTTCTTTAGGATTGGCGGTCATCCGATCCGATTTGCCTACGACTATAGGAAGAGATGCTGAAAAAACGTACTTCGTTTGCCCGCCTAGTTCACTTGCAGCATGGGTGGTATGGAAGAGATATAGTCCCTCTTGTTCTGGAGTAAAAGAAGCTGAAAGGTGATCGGCCGCGACGCTCGTTTCCAGCTTCGTAGATTGACCGCTGGGATGTTGCACCCAGAGCTCGAGTTCTTTTACATCAGCATACCAATCTTTGACCAGATCCCTAGTGCCGTGTTCGTATTCACCATAAAACACCTTGACAGTCTGTGTCCCGTTTTTCTTGCCAACCTGCGACGCCTCTATCCAAAGAGCATGTGCATAGGCCGTCTGTGATAAACTGTTGCATAGGAGTGCTATAAAAAGCACGAATAATGGAGTTTTCTTCATGTTATATTTTATTTAGACTGATTCCAGACAAATATACGCACTTGAAATTAATCTGCAACAAAATAGATACAAATCGTCCATGAAGGTTCACTTTTAGAAACAATGAGTAGGGACATAATCAGCTATGTTTAAAAAAAAACAATAATTTATACTATTTTTATGTGCTACATTTGAACAAATTTTAAACATATGGGATTAGAGTCGTATCAAATAGAAAAGGTGGAAAGTGTGACGATGGCAGATATTGTAGAAAAAAGGCTGCTCGACTATTTTAAGAAAAATGCGTTTAAGCCTGGAGATGCCATACCAAAGGAATTGGAACTTGCGGAAGCGCTTCAGGTGAGCCGCAATGTCGTGCGGGAAGCTTTGAGTAGATTGAAGATGCTAGGTATGATTGAATCAAAAAAGAAGCGCGGTATGGTCTTGTCGGAACCCGACATATTCGGTGGTTTTGAACGTGTATTAGATCCACTGATTTTAGAACAACAGACATTGCAAGATTTGTTTGAACTGCGGATGGTGTTGGAAATGGGATTGGCCGATTTGATTTTTCGTAGAAAAACAGATGACGATGTGGCCGAACTCGAAAGAATTGTACAAAAGAGTATAAATCAGAATAAAGCTTCTTTTAAAGTGAAGCATGAGATTGCTTTTCACGGCAAGTTATACGCTATGACGGGAAATACGACCATTATGCGCTTCCAAAATTTGCTTTTGCCTATTTTTGAATATGTCGTTTCTGAAGAAGAGAAGCTATACGGTATTCCACCTATAAGCGATGTTGGACATGGGGATCTAGTAGAGATAATAAAAAACGGAACGCCACAGGAATTTAAAGAAGCTATGCGAATCCATCTAAGCCCACATTTTGATCGATTAAGCTAAAAGATGAAAAAAGGAGAAAAGTTCTCCTTTTTTCATTTATAAGACCACCTCTACAGCCAATTAATACTAAAAAAACAAAATTCTTAAAAAAATAACCTAAAAAGTTGCAAGTGTTAATTTTAATACTTTATATTTGTTTATATGTTCTACATAAGTATTAAATAAATCAATTTTAAATCATTAAAATTCTGATTATGAGGGAATCAGTTTTAAAGAAATTATTTTCTTTTTTTATTTTATCAATTTGTTGTATGCCATTATTTGGACAGATTCGAGATGTATCGGGACAAGTGAAGGACAGCGAAGGAACGCCTTTGGAAGGCGTGACGGTAACGGGTAGTGGCTCATCGACGACGACATCGACAGCGGGGACGTTCCTATTGAAGGCACAGCAAGTCGACAGTGAACTCGTTTTTACTGCGGTAGGATACCGTAGGCAAGTGGTAAAGGTTCCCACAGAGGGGAATCTCGATGTGCTGCTGACAAAGGAGCAGACTGATTTGGATGAGGTGGTGGTTATCGGCTATGGTGAGCAAAGCCGAGCGACGGTGACCACTTCTGTCGGTAAAGTGGATGCGCAAGAGTTCGCCAATGCCCCCGGGCAAAACCCATTATTGCAGATGCAGGGAAAGGTTGCAGGGGTCTCTTTACAGGTATCTAACGGCCAGCCGGGGGCAAATCCACAGATTTTCATTCGCGGTGGAAGTTCAACGTCGCCGGAGGGTGACGCGCCGTTAATGATTGTGGATGGTGTTGTCGGAACGATGCGAAATATTTCGGATTTAAATCCGGATGATATTGAATCGATGCAGGTGCTTAAAGATGCTGCATCCACCGCGATTTACGGAGCACGCGCTGCTAATGGCGTTATTATCATTAAAACAAAGTCTGGTAGCGCAGGGAAACCGACCATCAATTTTAAAATTACACCGGCGTTAGAACAACTAGGTAAACGATACGATTTTGCTAGTGCGCGGGATTATATTTACATCAGTCGACTCAATACTCACAAGTTTAATAAAACGAATCCGGAGATGTTCCTGTCTAGCGGCGCCTATGGGATGTCTACGGGTAATCCACGTAATAGTAGGAATACGTTGGCTTTCTTGGATACCTATCTACAAGAGTACGGCCAGGACTATGTGGCGGATTTGATGGAAAACCAGGGTTGGGAGACGATGATCGATCCGGTGACGCAGAAGCATTTGATCTTTAAGGAAACGGATTATCAGGACATGACCTTGCAAAATGGTCGTTCCACTCAATATGATCTGAACGTAAGCGGAGGTGGAGATGTGGGTAATTATTATCTTGGACTGGGGCATAACAATCAGGCGGGTACCGTTGTAGGGACGGAATATAAGAACTACAGCGCGCTTTTCAACGGCGAATACAACTTGAATGAAAAAATGAAGCTACGCTCCAATTTTTCCTATCAGATGAGGACCTCCAATGCGCCATGGAATTATCAAAATGTGCTTTCCCGTTCGATCACAATGCCATTTACGTATCGTGATTACTACGAGGACGGATTGCCTGCACCGGGCGAGGGACCCGCCAGTTTCCGGAGTCGTCATTATGAGGTGTATTACAAAGAAAAATATAATGATGTAAAGGTATATCGGACGACGATAGGACTGGGACTGGATTATAATATCCTACCCGGACTCAAGTTTGCTCCTGCGTTATACTACAACACGACGGAGGGTATCGAGAATTATTTTGAAGCCTCCAATGAAACAAACCGTAACCGGAATGCGAGTGCGGTACATGATCAGTTTCGCAAGATTCAAGCGGATGCTTTGCTGACGTATGATAAACGTTTTGCGGAGCAGCACCATATCAACGTATTGCTAGGCTCGAGTTATATTAACGATCATACTTATCAAATGAGAGGTAGCGGATATAATGCGCCAACGGATTATATTCCGACACTGAATGCGACGGCGCCCGAAACGCAGCGTATTACGACAGTTAAAGCGACCGATGTAATCATGAGTTATTTTGGTCGTGCAGACTACGATTACATGGCGAAATACATGCTATCGGCCAGTTTCCGCGTGGATGGGTCTTCCCGATTTGCGGAAAATAACCGGTGGGGATTTTTCCCTGGTTTCTCCGCAGGATGGAACTTGCACCGGGAAAGTTTTTGGCAAAACATTTCACCCTACGTGAATCAGATGAAGATTCGAACCAGCTGGGGCCAAACAGGAAACAATGAGTTATCCATAGCGGATGCGCAGGGCGAATATACAGCCGGTTTTCCTTATGATGGTGCTGTAGGGATAAATAATTCCGTATTAGCTAACCGTAATCTGATCTGGGAGACGACTACGTCATTTGATATAGGGGCTGACTGGGGATTCTTTGACAACAGGTTGCAGTTGACGACGGAATATTATAACAAAGTGACGAGTGATCGCTTATTTATGAGACCGCTATGGGCTTCCACTGGATTCGCATCTATCCGAAGCAATTTTGGCTCTATCCGCAATAGAGGAATTGACTTGCAGCTTTCGAGTCAACCTATACGAGGGGAAAATTTCAATTGGGACCTCGGATTCACATTCTCATTTAATAAGGCAACGGTAATTAAGATGCCGGAAAATCAAGAGGACAAGAATAGAAGCGGAGGGAATTTTGTCTGGGATACCGACAAACAGGAGTATGTCAAGGTCGGTGGATTTGCAGAGGGTGAGCGGTTTGGTGCCCGGTATGCTTATCAGATGATCGGCGTGTACAGCACAGACGAAGAAGCGATGCACGCGGAAGAAGATGTGGAGGCCAACGGAAGGCAGAAAGTCGGTGGAGACGCCATCTGGTATGATAAGGATAGAAATGGTATCATCGATTACCGCGATATGGTATTCATGGGTTATATACGACCAGATAAACAAGGCGGGATGGTCAATACCTTTCGGTATAAATCGCTCACCTTTAGATTTGTAATGGACTATGCAATTGGGCACGTAATCGATAATTCTTGGAAAGCCAGAGTGATGGCGAGCGCACGGAATAACAACATGATTATTAAGGATGTGTTGGGCGATAACGTATGGAACGAGCAAGGTGACGTGGCTGAAATTCCACGTTACACGGTACAAAGTGACGCGGACTACAATTTCCGTAACCATTTGCGTAATCCTAACGGTATAGGCGGAACTTCAGGATATAGCAGCAATAATTCGCTGTATTATTCAAAGGGAGACTTCTTGGCCTTTCGGGAGCTCTCGTTATCTTACCAATTTCAAGGAAATTGGCTCAAGAAAGCGCGGTTGAAGGGACTAAACCTCACGGTGGCAGCCTTTAATTTGGGATATTTGACGTTTTACGATGGTCTCTTCCCAGAGATATATAAGGGAAATGACCAAGGTGAATATCCTAGGCCACGACAGTTTAACCTTGCGATTTCGACGACATTTTAATGAAGATTATCAAACAAATGTATTATGCGTTTTAAGAATATTTTAATTTTAGTTTGTTCCATCTGTTTGTTATCGGGTTGTGATAGCATACTGGATGTTGACCAAGAATCCGCCATCATTGGCAATGGCTTTTGGAATGCGCCTGACGACGTAAATGGTTACTTAACGGGCATTTACAATAAATTTCGCGGAGGTAGTGGTACGGGGACCAATGGCGTAATGAATACCACGTATTGGTTAGAGGACCGAGGAGACACTTTCGAGCAGGGGTTGGAATCTGGTGTAACGCCGGCTTGGCAACAAAACCTGAACAATGCCAACGCACCGAACTGGCTGGAGCTGTATGAAGTAATTCAGCAGTGTAACATGTTGCTTAAATATGCGCCTACTATTGACTATGTAAATGAGCGTGATCGGAGCAGGGCGATGGCAGAAACAGTGTTCATCCGATCGTACGTATATTTCATTTTGATTCGGACATTTGGGGATGTTCCGCTGGAATTAGAACCTACGGAAAGCGATGATAAGCAGCCTTTGCCACGTATGGCGGCTGCAGACGTGGCGCAACGGCTATTGACAGATCTGGACCAGGCTATTGGACTCTTTCCAGAGGAGGGTGTTTTAAACAAATCGAGAGCTTCCAAACCGGCTGCACATGCGCTGAAGGCTGAATTACTTTTGTGGAAGGCTAAAGTGCTTCAAGGAAATCAGGCGGATCTGGAGCAAGCGCTGCAATCGGTACAGATAGCGCTGGCAGCCGTATCTCCTATGGCCGAGTTTAGTGATATCTTCGCCACGGATAGTAAAAAGAATGCAGAAATATTGTTTTCCCTGCATTTTCAACGTGATGAGAAGTCCGACCATTATAGTAGCAGATTAAAGCCCCGGAATATTTTTGTGCAAAATGCTGTCAATGCTGCGCAAATACCGTATGCGCTGAACGGTGCACGTAGTGTATATGCGCCGAGCACCAAGCTGATAGAAGCTTTTGCAGCGTATCCGCACGATAAAAGGACAAATGTGTCGATCATCAGGGCTGTAGCCGCAAATGGAAGTACGATCGGCATTTTCGATAACAAATTTCGTGGAACTAGCTTTAGCGATGATAGACATTACGATAACGATATTATTATTTATCGGTGGGGCGGCTTGCAATTATTATATGCAGAAGCCTTAGCTGGACTCGAACAATTGAACGCCTCGGTAACAGCGCTGGACGAGGTACGTCAGCGTGCGGGAATTGGTCCGTATACTGGTCCGCAGACAAAACGGAGCATTGAGGAAGCCATTTTAAACGAGTCTTTCAAAGAAAACTATTTCGAACTGAAACGTTGGCCGGATTTGGTACGCTTTCACTTTGGTGGGACGATAGACGCATATGAAGAAGTTCCTAATTTGCAGGGTAAAAATATTCCCTTGTTTTTCCCGATACCGCAAGCGCAGATAGACTTGAATCCCTTGCTTGAACAAACCGATGGATATATATTTTAAATTTCGATAGCAATGAGAACTAGTAATTATAGACAAATATTGATGGGGATGATAATCGCTTGTTTTACTTTTCATTCTTGCGATAATGAATTGGGAGAGCGTATTCCGGATGATTATTTTGACCGCGACAACAATGAGTTGGACGCACCCTATATTTTTCAGAAAGGATACAAAGATTACGCTTGCTATAGAATTCCCGCATTGGTAAAGACTGTTAAAGGTAGTTTGTTGGCGTTCGCAGAAGCGCGAAAGGATAATTGTGCAGACGATGGAAACATAGACCTTGTTCTTCGGAGGTCGGTGGATAACGGAGAAACCTGGGACGATATGTTTGTTATTTGGGACGCAGGTGATAATACGGCCGGAAACCCAGCTCCTGTAGTCGATGAAGTGACGGGGGAAATCCATTTATTGATGTGTTTGAATAATGACCAAGTGTATGTTACGCGCTCAGCAGATGACGGCGTTACTTGGACAGAACCGAAGAACATCACGGCATCTGTTAAAAAAGACAACTGGACCTGGTACGCGACGGGGCCTGTCCATGGTATACAGCTTAAGAAAGGTGAACATACAGGCCGTCTAGTTATTCCTTGCGACCATACGGGGAATGCACACAGCATCTATTCCGATGATCATGGTGAAACGTGGAAGCTGGGGGGTATTCCTTCCCATCCCGTGTTTAAGCCTAATGAGTGCACGGTAGCTGAACTATCCAATGGAGACCTTTTGCTGAATATGCGTTGTCCAAATAGTGATAAGCGGAGGTTACTTTCGCGTAGCACTGATGGAGGCCTGTCTTGGGGCACACCCGAGGTACATCAAACATTGATTGATCCGGTCTGCCAGGGAAGTATGCTCACCTTTACGGATACAAATGACAGAGCGATCTTGTTGTTTGCTAATCCAGCTCACGAAACGCGACGTAGGAACATGACGTTGCGTGTTAGCTATGACGATGGAAAAACCTATCCGAAAGAGCAATTGCTGTACGGCGAATTTGCAGCGTACTCCGACATGGCTTTATTGGATCCCAATAGTTTAGCTATGCTCTATGAACGCGGTGTATCGGATGCAAATGAGGGGATTGCATTTGAAGTCATATCTTTGGATAACCTTAAATAATGAACCTAATGAAGATGAAAACAATACTGAGTGTAGTTATGCTGCCGCTCCTTATCGTGGTTTCCTGTAGCAAAAATGATACGGGTTTGGGGCCTTTACAGGCAGATTTTACAGTTAATAAAAATGAAATTGCCGCGGGTGATACCGTGATGTTTACGGACTTGTCGCAAGGTATGCCGTCCCGATTGCAGTGGATATTTGAAGGTGCGTCACCGGATACATCGATATTGGCCAATCCTATAGTTGTTTACGAGCTTCCTGGTACATATAAGGTTACACTTTTGGCCACCCGGGGAAATGCTTCCCATCAAGTGGTTCGGGAAGACTATATCACGGTAGGGTATGGTCCGCTCACAGCGGATTTTGCAACGACGAATACAACCATATATATACAAGAAGAAATTACGTTCGAGAATCTGACAAAGGGCGTTGCAACTTCTTGGGAGTGGGTATTCAAAAGTGAAAACGATGAGATAAAATATACGGGTAACGAACCGAAAGTAATATTTGAAAATCCAGGAATTTACGATGTGACCCTTACCGTTTCGAATCCGGGATACAGTGACAGCAGGGAAAAGGTAGGATATTTAACGGTCTTAGATCCTCGAGATCTCAAAGCTGATTTTGATGCAGAATATAACACCATTCCGACCGAGTATGAGGTGCGTTTTTTCGATACATCTATTGGGCTAGCGGAAAGCTGGCAATGGGAATTTGAGGGCGCCTCATCAAGTGTTTCGAATGAAAAGGAGCCTATAGTGCATTACGCCAAACCGGGTATATATCAGGTCAAACTAACGGTTTCTAATGAGTATACAAGTAAAACCATAGTAAAAGAAAAGGCCGTTCGTGTGGTAGATAACGGTAACTTGGTACTCCTTATCCCGTTCGACAATAAGCTAACGGATTTGTCTGTACATACACTTTCTCCGCAGGTGCAGGGGGATGCACCGTTATTTCATGGCGCGGATAGGTCAGGGGCGGTAGGAAAAGTAGCAACCTTTGGTGGTACTGGTGGTTTGATAATACCAGATCACGAAGCGCTTAACTTTTTAAGCCAGGATTATTCAATTTCGGTGTGGATGAGATCATCCAATACTTCTAGAATGATGGTGTGGCAGGAAAGTGGGAAGAATGGATCCGGCGATAACCAAACATGGCTACGTTTAGGAGATAATACAACAGATCGTAAGATGCGATTTGCCGTGGAAGACGCCACGGGGGGATTTATCTTAAATAGCGACCGTTCAGTGACCGATGGAAGATGGAACCATGTTGTTTGTGTACGAAATGGAAATAGATCATTGCTCTATGTAAACGGTGCGCTTGTTCGGGAGGGTACGACAAACAACACGAAAGTGGTTTCCAACGCAGCACCGTTTAAAATCGCTTTGCAGGAGCTGGTCTCTGGATTCGACAACTATTTTAGGGGCGATTTGGATGATCTTATCATCTATAAGAAAGCCCTGAATGAAACAGAAGTTAAATCACTATTTGAATTTTAAGGATGAGTAAATTACAGTTAGTCAAAGGTTTTTATGTTCTCTTTCTCGGTATGTGTCTCGGTGGGTGCATGTATGCAAAGGGGAAAACTGTGGAATATGTGGAATTCCAACGCCAAGTACCGGTGGTCATAGCACAGGAGACAATTGTTTCCAAGATAAAAATTAGTGGACAGAAAGGACAGCGCTTGCGTGAGATGGCTTTACAGATGCAAACAGATGCTGTCGCTACGGGTAACGCGGAGGTGTCTGTTTATTATGCTAAATCGGATAGTTCATTTAGGAACAAACCAAGCCAGGAATGGTCGTTATTTGCCCGTAAAAAGATGGGTTATAACGCGGATGAGGTTTTTACAGGTAATGTGGTCTTGGACGAAGAAGAATCTTATTTCTACGTCGCATGTGCCATGCCGGCTACGTGGAAACTAGCGGATAAATTTGCGTTGAAAACGATGGAGATGCTAGTGGCAGAAAAACGCTATAAACCCCAAATTGTAGATCAAAAAACATTCTATCCTGCGGTTGCGGTAAGGCAGCACAATCAGGATGAAGTACATACTTCGCGCATCCCGGGGCTGGCACGTACAAAAAAAGGAGCCTTGCTAGCCATCTTTGACGCACGGTACGAGAGTGCTCGCGATTTGCAGGGGCATATGGATATAGGTTTGCACCGTAGCGAAGACGGAGGTCAGACCTGGAAGCCTATGCAAATTGCGATGGATATGGGCGAATGGGGCGGTTTGCCACAAAAGTTCAACGGTGTATCGGATGCTTGCATCTTAGTGGATAGCATGAATGGTACGATT
Source organism: Sphingobacterium gobiense (assembly GCF_002980575.1). Lineage (GTDB taxonomy): Bacteria > Bacteroidota > Bacteroidia > Sphingobacteriales > Sphingobacteriaceae > Sphingobacterium > Sphingobacterium gobiense. The sequence goes on along the minus strand of NZ_PVBS01000001.1, from coordinate 1,640,823 downwards.
TACGTCGCGGCTACGTGGATGTATGGCGTGCTAGACGACAATGGGAACTGGATAGATAACTTGCAAGATACGAGCACTGTTTGGAATCATCAGTGGCGAAAGAGGGGTTCTCAGGCCGGTTTCGACGTTAAACAAAGTTCCCAATTCATGTTGGTGAAGAGTGTCGACGACGGTAAAACCTGGAGCGAGCCGATAAACATCACCAAGATGGGAAAAAAGAAAGATTGGTGGTTATGGGCGCCGGCACCGGGGAATGGTATAACCTTGCCGGATGGTACCCTTGTTTTCCCAACACAGGGTCGTGATCATACTGGGAAGCCGTTTTCGAATATCACTTATAGTAAGGACGGTGGCCAAACGTGGAAGTCTTCTGCAAAAGCAATCGACGTGGAAGGGGGAACGACGGAGTGTGCGGTTGTTGCACTGCCCGATGGACAGCTCATGCTCAATATGCGAGCGAATAAAAATAGGGATAATTTGGGAACAGATAACGGCAGGGCGGTAAGCGTGTCTTCCGATTTGGGTGCTACCTGGAAAGAACATCCTACTTCTTTTCGTGATTTGCCGGAACCGACCTGTATGGCCAGCTTATTCCGACACGATATAGCCTCTGATAACGGGAAGAAATCGATTTTGTTTTTTTCTAATCCCAATCATAAGTCTAAAAGGATCCATATGACACTGAAAGCCAGCCGAGACAACGGTGACACTTGGCCTGAAGAACTTCAGTTACTGCTAGACGAGGGAAGCAGTAGGGCATATTCTTGCATTACGTCTGTCGACGACGATCACATCGGTGTTTTGTATGAGAGTAGTCAGGCAGATATGGTTTTTCAGAAAATTGCAGTATCGGATATAATTAAAGACGTAGAAAAATAAATCAGACATTTTACATGACATGAAGAAAGTTAAAGGATTAATAGTAGCGACATTTGCAGCATACAAATCAGATGGATCGGTCAATTTTGATATAATACCTGAGATTACAGAGCACATGGTGCAACAAAAAGTGACGGGGATATTCATTTGTGGTACGAATGGGGAGGGACCAAGCCTGTCGACGGAGGAGAGAATGCAGGTGGCGGAAGCCTATATGAAAGCTGTTCGTGGGCGCTTACGGGTGTTTGTGCATGTCGGACATAGTTCCGTTACGGAGGCAAGGCGTTTGGCAGCACATGCAGAAGCCATAGGAGCGGATTATATCTCTGCTGTTTCTGCTTTTTATTTTAAACCGAGTACGGTTAAAAACCTGATTGATAGCATGGCGGAAATTGCATCGGCTGCCCCCAACACACCTTTTTATTATTACCATATTCCAAACATTACAGGTATTCACGTGGATATGATGAAATTTTTGGAATTAGCGGAACAATATATACCTACATTTGCTGGTATTAAATATACGGCTTCCACCATAAACGAATACCAGGCGTGCTTGCATTACAAGGACGGTAAATACGATATACTTTTCGGATACGATGAACTGCTGCTTCCTGCACTGGCCGTAGGAGCACAAGGAGCCATTGGTAGTACATATAACTATGCTGCCCGACTCTATATCGAGGTGATGAATTTATTTGAGCAACGGAAAATTAAGGAGGCGGAACAACTTCATTTCCATGCCGTGGAAATGGTACAATTGATCGTGAAGTATGGTCCAATTCCGACGCAACGGGCTATTATGAAAAAGATAGGTTTAGACCTCGGAAATCCTCGGTTACCCTTGCAATCGTTAGACACTGAAGCGGAACACAAACTGTATGAAGACTTGACCGCTTCTGGTTTTTTGGAATTGGTCAATGGTTTATAGATTTTAATATGCGTGATGTATTTTTATTATTATTACTACCCGTTATAACCATGGTGTCTTGCAACGTTGGAGATGCACAGCATCACAAAAATGATTGGAAATGGTCGATGATACCCCCTGTTCCCGATGCAGTAGGTTTTGCGGGATCTTTTGCCGGAAAGCTCGATGATGGAATTATCCTGCTAGGAGGTGCTAATTTTCCTGACGGAAAACTACCTTGGGAAGGTGGTACGAAACATTGGACCGATAAGATATTCTTTTTAGAGGACAATGGCAGGGAATGGCTCGAACGTGGTAGATTACCTACACGTTTGGGATATGGTGCTTCTGCTAGTTTGGAAAATGCTTTTTATGTAGCGGGAGGGAGTAATGAAACAGGACATCGGGACAAGGTATACAGGATAACGTTGGAAAATGATTCTTTACAGACTGTAGAACTACAACCGTTGCCGATGCCGCTCGCCAATATGTCGGGTGTGCTCGTTGGAACTTCTTGGTATGTTGTTGGGGGCTTAACTAAGCCGGATGCGGTACAGCCGGAGAATGTATGTTTCCGGATGGATTTAAAGCAACCTGAACGGGGTTGGGAAGTCTGCCCTCCCTTGCCGGGAGAAGGTAGAATGCTCGCGGTCCTAGGAACTGACGGAACGGCATTGTATGTTTTTTCGGGTGTGGCGCTTAGAGGTGGTCAAAGACAGTATTTACGGGATACATATCGTTATCGACCTGGGGAGGGCTGGGAAAAATTGACAGATATGCCTCGTGCTGTCGCAGCGGCGCCTAGTCCTTGCTTTTTTGATTCGGATAAAGAGCAATTTTTCATCTTCGGAGGAGATGATGGTGAGCTGGCGCAGACACAATTAGGTAGAAGCCATCCAGGGTTCTCTAATAAAATCCACATGTTTGATATTAAACGGCAAAAATGGTATGATCAACAAGCCATGAACTTGTTGGATAGTTTACCTCCTGTAACTACTACCGCTATTATTTTAGCGGACACGGTGGTGTTACCAATGGGAGAGGTGAAGCCGGGTATCAGGACACCCCAGGTGATTCAGGGGAGCCTTCTACCTTGTAAAATGAAGTATCCATGAGAAATCAATCAACATTTTATATCTGGTTTGTCGTTGCGGCATTGTGGGTCGTAGCTTTCTTAAATTACTTTGATCGCATACTGATTACCTCAATGCGCGATCCTATCGTAAATGAGTTTAACCTCACGGATGCCCAGTTCGGTTTGCTGACAACCATTTTTCTCATCGCATACGGTCTGTTTAGCCCGCTCGGGGGCTATTTGGCCGATAAGTACGCCCGCAAAACACTGATTGTTTTCTCCGTGTTTGTGTGGTCGCTGATGACGATTTGGACAGGCTATTGCCGTTCGTTTGAAGAAATGCTGATTTCACGTTTCTTGATGGGCGTGAGCGAGGCTTGTTATATTCCAGCTGGACTAGCTATGATTACAGATTATCATCGTGGCAGGAGTCGCTCGTTGGCTACTGGGTTACATATGAGTGGTCTATATGCTGGAATGGCGCTCGGAGGGGTAGGCGGATACATGGCCGATTTATGGGGATGGCGATTCGGGTTCCATTTGTTCGGTTTTATCGGTGTGCTTTATGCGATGATTCTCTGGTTTACGCTAGTCGAATATCGAGACAAAGAAAGGGACGCAGACAAAAAAACGATCGCTGGTTCTGAAAAGAAGATAGCTGTCGGACAAACTTTTCGCGCTATATTCCAATTACGTTCATTTTATATTGTTCTTATTTATTTCGCCATATTGGGAATGGCGAATTGGATTGTCAACGGTTGGATGCCCACGTTCTTGAAACAACAATACGCGCTGGATTTGGGAGCAGCGGGACTCTCTGCGACGGGGTACATACAGATAGGCTCCTTTGCCGGAGTTGTATTGGGTGGACTTCTGGCAGATTATTGGGTGCGCAAATCTGCTAAGGGAAGATTATATGCCATTGTTCTGGGGTTTGTGTTGGGGGCACCCTGTTTGTTCTTGCTGTCATCGACCTCGACGTTTGGTATTGCTATTGCAGGAATGGTTGTCTTCGGTTTAGGTAGAGGATTCAATGATGCTAACTTAATGCCACTTTTGCGACAAATTGTGGAGGGAAGGTACGTGGCAACGGCCTACGGCTTCTTAAATTGTCTCAGCACCATTGTGGGAGGCATCATGGTATACTTAGGAGGAGCATTGATGGATGCGCAGATCGGTCTCTCTATCATCTATCAGGTTACTGCCATCCTTTTACTTTGCGGAAGTTTAGGCCTATTATTAGTGAAAATTAGATGGTAGGGTTTATCACGCTACATCTCTGAGATCTACTGGCACCACACGTGAAACGCCTTGCTCTACCATCGTGACACCATAAATAATATCCGTGCTTGCAATCGTTCGTTTGTTGTGTGAAACGATGATAAACTGTGAGTTCTTCGAGAAATCTTTAATGATATTATTGAACTTGTCGATGTTGGTGTCGTCCAATGGCGCATCCACTTCGTCGAATATACAGAATGGAGCTGGTTTCAGCAGGTATAACGAGAATAACAATGCTGTTGCGGTCAGGGTTTTCTCTCCTCCGGACAGCTGGTTGATTGACAACGGCCGCTTGCCTTTCGGACGCGCAATAATGTCGATATCTGATTCCAACGGATTGGCCGGATCGGTTAATACCATGTCGCATGAATCTTCTTGATTAAACAGGGAACGAAACACATGCATAAAGTTTTCACGGACGGTATTGAACGCGTCCATAAATTTGTCGTTGGCCGTTTGATCTATTTCGTTGATGGTCGCCAGCAACGACGCTTTCGCATCAAGCAGGTCATTTTTCTCTTTGGCAATAAAGTCGTGCCGTTCCTGTATTTCGTCGTACGCTTCTTTTGCCATCGGATTAATGGAGCCATAGGCATCCAATTGCTTCTTGAATTTGTCGCAAGCTGTTGCCAATTCCTCTTCACTGGCAGAAATTTCTGGCATGTCTCCCTCGAGCAAGGACTGGATATCAATGTTAAATTCGACCGATAAACGCTCTTTTAAACTATTAAGGTCAATCTGTAAAGCGGTTTTTTTATCTTTCAATTCGGATAATAAAAAGTCATCTTGATCTTTGCTACGACGTAATTGGGTTATTTCTTCTTCTAGTTCGTTAATCACCCGGCGTGTAGTATAGAAGTCTTCTTCGATCTCTTGAAGACCTTTTTCCAGTTCTTCTTTTTGCGTATACATCGCCACCAGATCGTCGTCGTTATGATCCGCAATGTGAGAAGTATCTTTCATATCTACTTTCACCTGTTCATACTCCAACGAATTTTTCGCTATCCGGGCTTCGAAGGCTTCTTGTTGGCTTTCCCGATATTCCAAATCCTTTTGTAAGCTGGAAACTTTATTTTGCTGCTGGTGGAAACGGATGTTTTCTTGATTGAACGAGGCCGACTTTTCGTTCAGGGTCTCGGCAATTTCAGCATAGGCGTTTTGCAATTCTGTTAATTGCTTTTGGCCCGATTCTGCCTCTACTTTCAGTATCTGTAACTCCGGCTCCGCTTTTTGCAGCTCGTACTGAATTACCGTAATCTTGCTTTCAATATCCTGTTTACGGTTCTGGCTGTTGGCAATGAACGTTTGATATTGTTCCTGTTTGGTTTTTACGGAAATCAGCTCGTTGTTCAAACGATTTAATACCATACGTAGCTCATCGATAATATCTTTTTGCGAGGCAATGCGTAATTCGGCTAATTTGTCTACGTTATCCGCCTCGTCTTGCTGTAATTTTTCGATTTTTTGGTTGAGTTCCTTGATTTCTTTAGTAAGGCTTTCCAGATTTTTGGCTCGACCAATACGTTTCCCTTCAAATAGGCCAACAGAACCTCCATTTAGGCCTAAGCGGTTTTTAGAAAATTTTCCCTCGGGATGCAAGATGACCAAATCGCCATTTGGTAAGGCTTCTTCTAAGCTATCTGAAGCTTCGGGTTTTAACAAAAATACATGTTGCAATAGTTGCTCGCAGAGTAAGCTGTATTTTTTATCTACTTTGACGACGTCTAAAGCTGGTACTGTATTTTCGGGTGTCTGCGGCTTAGTTTTGACGGCCGCAATAGCATCTAACACAAAAAAGTTTGCTTTTCCGCGGGATGCGTCGCTCAGTAACTGAATGGCCTGTACGGCTTCTTTTTGGTCTTGTACCACATAATGGTTCATGACCGACTCTAAGTAGTTTTCGATAGCCACCCGATATTCTTCTTTACAAAAGAGAATATCCGAAAAGAGCGGGTATGACTTCTTCCAACCCGCGTTTTTGCGTAAAAATTTAATGGATTCCGGAAAACCCTCGAGGTTATCCACTAGCGACTTGGTAAGGTTATATTCGTTTTGTTTTGCGTCTACCAAACGGGATTCTCGATTTAGCTGCGCACGTGTTTCATTCAATTGTTCTTCAACGGATTGGATATGTTGTTGCAATGCGTTTTCAGCCTGCATAGCCGTATCGTATTGGCTTTGTTGCTGTTCCACTCGTTCTTCCAGATCTTCCACTGCTTTGTTGAACTCGTTGAGCTCTTCCACCTTAGCCGAAGCATCCGTCATCGTACGTACCGATTCCTGTTGTAGCGCTTCCTTTTGGATGTTTAGAACAGCAATGTCTTTCTCTAATTTGTAAATGCTGTTTTGAAGCTCGCTGTTCTGTTGGGTAAACGTGTCTAGCTTCGCTTTTGCCGATGATTGTTGTCCTCGAAGTTCTTCCACTTCAGTTTGGTTACGTTCAATATCTAATCGAAAAACATCTAGTTTCCCTTGCTCTTCAAAAAGCTCTTCATTCAGTCTCTTAAGTGTATATTGAACGTGTTCTAGCTGCTTTCTGTCGTTGTTGAGTTCTGCTGTAATTCGGGTCTCTTTTTCCTGCAAGTGAACGATACGTTCATTTTTTATCTTTTTATCCGATTCGTAGGAACGAATCTTGTTGATATACTCGTTTGTGCTCTTTTGTTGCATCGCGAGGTTTTTTTCTTTGGCGAGAATATCTTGGCGCAAGCTGCGGAGCTGATTTTCATGGCTTTCAATCTTAGCCGATGTTTGCTTGATACGTTCTTGTTGGGACTGTTCTTGTTCGGCGATGCGTTCTAAATCCGAGCTGAACCCCTCCAAACGGTAGTACGCTAATCCAACACTGGCTTCACGGTATTCCTCTTTAAGCTGAAAATATTTGTCTGCTTTTTTAGCCTGTGTTTCGAGCTGTTTTAAATTCTTGTTGATCTCATACAGAAGATCATCTACACGATCCAAATCGGCTTCCGTGTCTTTAAGTTTGGACAAGGTCTGTTTCTTACGTACCTTATATTTGGAAATACCGGATGCTTCCTCAAACAGATTCCGGCGAGAGTTGTCTTTGTTGTTGATGATCTCGTCAATCATCTTCAGTTCAATAATGGAGTAGGTGTCTGCACCTAAACCGGTGTCTAAAAAAAGATCGGTAATATCCTTTAAACGGCATTTTACATCGTTCAGACGGTATTCGCTGTCGCCATTACGATACAGTTTGCGGGTAATGGTAACGGTCGAAAATTCGGTCGGTAGCAGTTTGTTATCGTTCTCAAAGGTTAAGGATACTTCAGCCAAGTTTGCTGGTTTCCGGTTTGCCGTTCCGTTAAAGATGATGTTTTCCATCTTTTCCGAACGTAACATTCGGGTACTCTGTTCACCTAATACCCATCGAATGGCATCCACAACGTTCGATTTGCCACATCCGTTGGGCCCAACAATGGCGGTTACACCTTCGTTAAAGTTAATGGTAATCTTATCCCCGAAGCTCTTAAATCCTTTAATCTCTAATTTTACTAACTGCATATGCTATGCCTTATTTCTCAAAAAAATAAACAGGCGAAAATACAGTTTTTTATTTAGAATAGGAAAGCGTTTCCCTTTGGGGAATTCCTGCTGCGTTTCATGTCCTTTATAATATTTTATCGAAGCCACTTTCCCTATACCATTTCAAAGTGCGGTAATAGGCGTGCGCTGTTTTTTCATTGTCTGGGTGCGGAATGTAGCAGGTTAAGCCTGAATTTTTGTCAATCGGATAGCCGTTAAAAGAAGGTGTGTTGGCACTAAATAGCACAGTTTCTTGCAGTACGGTTTTTAAATTTTGAAAGGATGTGGCATGGTTGTAATTCTGTTTCATGAAGTCAAAGAAATCGAATGCAATCAGTGGATTGCCCAATCGGTCAAAATCCATACGTTGTACTTGGTCACGGTTGTAATCTGCGTGGGCGGGTTGCTGTGAAAGAAGGACTTGTCTGGTTTCCTGTGCGAGATGTTTTAACCTAGAAGCATCAATAACAGAGATGGTGGCTGATCGACGCAAGCCGGAAAGATTGTCATAATGGGTATGGTACTTTTTTGCCAAAAGACGATAGGTATTGATGTCTGTAGCGAAGAGATCGTTGGTGATTTTGTCATAGGGCATGCCGTTTGCAATGACTTCGCCTGGTGATGCAATGAAATATTTCGCTTTTTCTTTGATTTCGTATAATACTTCCACACTGGCCATGGAACAGGCATCAAATAGAATGAAATCAAAGGTATAGGGCAATGCGGAGTGGAGGTCTGTGATGTCCATTTGACTGCCACCATCGTCTCCGAAGGATTTTAGCTTAATATTGCCATGGCTACTAGGTATCCAACCTGTTGCGTGCGACCATAGCACCAATCCATATGTTTTTGCCGGAAATATTTTTTTTACGTCTTCTAAAACAAGACGCATGGTGGTGGGATCGCTGGAATCATGCGGTTCGTAATCTTTAATTTTTGTTTTTTCGGCATTTTTGCCATCTTTCTTCTGGATGTGATAGAGTGATGGTGTATTGTTAGGGAGTTTCGCGTAAACAATCAGATTGCCATCGACATTGCCTAAGGACTTCTCCATTTGCTCTATATTTTTATGCGCTTCGAGTTCTAGGTTGTTATTGGCGGCTAAGTAAACCACGACCGTTCGGAACTTGTCTTCTTCGTTGAGTTCGATGTCCGGATCTTTACATGCCTGAAAAATATATAACAAGAAAAAAACGAAGTAAAACAGGGCGGTTCTCATGGCGTGTATTTATTAGTTTTATCAAATTTAGCGAATTTTTATGGGGTTCAGCTGGGTCGTTCTTTTTGAAGTTTGGCTTTGACGCGTTGTGCCAAAAAAAATAGTATCCCGCAGACTGTCATGTATCCTATGATTTCTATTATTTCTGTATTCATGTCAAAAACGATAACCTATGGAAAAGCCGGTGCGGATACTTGCCCAAGGACTGCGTAATATTTTTATGTCTGCCCCATTGTCGTTCACTTCATAATCGAGTATAATACCCAGCGGGAGGTCTCCCATATCGGCTTTTAGTTCTTCCATGCTTTCGCGCAATGCCGATTGCTCCTCAGTATTCAAATTCATTTTTCCGGATACCGCTCCTTTACTTGTGCCGTATCCCGGTCCTAATATGCGCCAGTCCAAATAAATGTTTCGTGCTAGTTTAAAATGCGTGCCGAATGATATTCCCGCCGTAAACGCTTGTATACTTCCGTTTAAAGGTATGGTTTCTGTTCGGCTGTAATATCCTGTTCCCTGATCTTCTACATCTACCTCAAAATCGTATGGAAGTGAGGCTCCATAGCTGGCATACTTCACATAGGGTGCGATATAGAAGCCGCGAAAAGGTCCGCGCCTCGAAGCATAGAAGCGAATTTCGGGTGTAATGGAGAAATTCGAGCTTTTGAAGTTGTCGATGAGGTCGTTTAATTCCTCATCATCTATAGTATTTTTTACTGTGGAACTAAAGGGAAGTCCTTTTTTAGGACGTAAACTTAGTGCGGTGCCTACGGTGATGCGGTCTGTCAATAAATGTTCATATTCAAAAGAAAATTTACCCCCCAGTAGCGTTAACGTGTTGAACTTGACAATATTTTTTCTTCCGTTTTGCTTGGGTGATAGGGTTTGTGCATTTGGTAGGAAAGGTGTAAGTATAGATACAAATAGTAGGGTGATCAATAACTTATTCATAATTCTCTTTTTGTTTAAAAGAAGGGTGGTATGTCTCCATACCACCTTCCTTACTTGTTATTAATGAGTGAACTACTCCGTGTTTGAATAAAACTAGTTTTGGGGATTCACAACCACCTTAACTTCCTGCTCGATGTCAGAAAGGTTGTTGTTTAGACCGTCGTTGTACCTGTTGGCAACTTTGATCTTGAACACCAATGTGATCGGTTGCGTGATCGTGTTTGCTCCGTTGTTCGTCCAACGAGCTGCAGCTGATCCACCAACGTTCACAATCGATACGGAAGTGGTTGCCGGCAATGATCCAGAGATGTCAACAGAAGGATTGCTGTTGTAGTATGCCCTATCCAATGTCACGGCAGAGGTCGACAACGTAGGATTCACTGCGCTTCCTCCGAATACGGTGATACCATAACGTTGCAGTCTGGTATTATCATACGCGTTGTTGGTGTTCAATACGCCTTGATAATTGAATAAAGTAACACCTTGGTAGTCTTCTACGCGGATGAAGTTTCTAAGGGCTAGATCCTGGTTGTTATTACCACCTTGTTTGTCGGTTACTGTGGCTGTACCATTGTTTTTCAAGACAAGTGTTTTCACTGGATTCTTGAACCGAACAGGGATCGATTCGGTTTTAAACGGAACCGGATTGCCGTTCAGATAGTAGTTGACACGTACCGTGAAGGTGTTTTTGCTAAATGTCCAGCCAGTAATGTAGTTGAACGCATCACGAGCTGCATTGGCATGATGTTGCGGCGCTGCGGGATTCATTACGTGTAGCTGTTCGCCACCTAATGTATTAACGATAGCGCTGGAAGACAGGTTGCCTGGTCCAAATGTCGCGATCGCTTGATGATCGGCTGATGGGATCGAGAAGTTGTATGTCACTCCAGGGCCAGCAATGGTATTGTTCAAGGTGATATATTCATTCATGTCGCCACCCATGTACCAGCTGCTGCCATTAGGCGTACCGTAAACACGTGCTGCATTATTTTCCCAATAGGCAGGGATCGGTGCGTAAGCGATATTGCCATTGATGCTTACTTTTACCAAAATCTCTACGTTAACCACGGGATCTGCCGAATTGGAAGCCGTTGGAACATATCGACCTGTCAATTTGTATGTTCCCGGATTTACTAGTGTTTGGTTAATTTCTACTTTTCTCGCGGTAGCTTGCGTCGCGTTGTCCATATCATGGAAAGTAAACCATGTTGTTGGAACAGTACCAATCGGTGCGGAACCTGATGGATCAGCGATTGTTCTTGCTGCCGCATCAAATACCCAGTTGTATGAGTTGTGGAAATCGTTCGCAGATTTGCCTGTTGTGTTATAGGCTGCGTCCAATGTTGTCGGCACAATCCATTGTACATCTTTCGTTGCTGATGCTGTGCTGGTTAAGATATGGTTGATGTTTCCTTTTACGTCAACTGGCTGTATTATGCCTTGTGTGAAGCCAACTTTTATATAGCGTGTCGCAATAGATGTCGTTGAAGTCGTAGTAGCGTATAAGTCAACTTTTACGATCGCGTGATTGCCGAGCGCGGCTGTATTGTATTGTCCGGGAGTAGATTCTTTAACAGAAATGGCACCTGTAGCGGCATCCACTTTCAGCCAATTAGCTTCTGTGGAGCTCGGATTTGCCAACGCAAAACGTAAATCATAGCCATCTAGTCCATTGTCGTCCATAGAGACGATTTGGTTGCCCACCTGAGCACGTCCGAAGAAACCTCGTAGCTCTTTTTCCAGTCCGATAGCACCTTCGTAGGAATTGCCGCTGCCCAGGTCGTTTTCTGCATTATTGCGGATGTGCAATGTGAAATGCGCGTTAGTTTTAGATGCGGCAGCGGTGCTGCTCAAAGCCAAGTTTGGCGCGCCTGTCCCCCCTTCAACGAATGCAGTGCCAGTAAATGCACTCATGCTGTAGCCATTCACCAACGCGTAAGGGGCAGTTTCTGCTGCTTTAATTGCTTTTTCGATCGTTACTTCGTCTGTCTCGATAATTTCTTCCTTTGCCAGGTTGAAAGGAGAGGCTACATACTGCTGGTTGCTTGCAGCTTTCGTATTTTTAACTTGCAAAGCGATGTGTAAATGCTCATTGCTCGACGGATTTGGGAATACGTTATTTCCGGTGTTATTCACGGGTCTGTATTTCACAGTAATGTCACCGAAAGTTTTGATTTCGTTCACTTTCGTAAAACTTGCGCTTGGCGTTGCTCCCGACGAGCGGAAGGTTACTTCTTCGGTTTTTTTGGTTAACAAACCGCTGGCTTCGAAATTCGCAGTAGCTACCCCGAAAGGATTCAAATTGTAAGTAATTGTGGCGTAACCTTGCATATAGGTTGTTCTGCTAGTTGCATTATTCACGATACGGGGGAATAAGACCACCGGTGTGTTGGAATTGTGAAGGGATGGAACCAATGTCAGGCTGTTAACCGCTACCGCTTCTGTCGCTAAAAAGACGCTGCTGGAAGAGTTGCCCGCCGCATCTGTGAACACGACATTATAACCGCCATCTGTCGCAATCATGGCGATATCTCCAAAATACGCTTGAACTCCCGTATTTTGGCCATCGATATGCCAGTACTGTTTGCCGCTCACCGTTTCTATCGTTACTATCGAGCCATCTTGGCCATCTTGTCCGTCTTGTCCTGGTGTCCCCGGTTGGCCCGGTGCCCCATCTTGGCCTGGTGCCCCGGGTTGGCCCGGTGTACCAGGTGTTCCTTGGTCTCCTTTTTCACCTTTTGCTTTGATGCCGGTGTCGACGTAGTCAGTTCCGTTTTGTGCTATTTCCCAATTGCCAGTTGTTTCGTTGATGCGGATCAATGGTGAAGTCCCGTTGTCTCCTGCATCCCCTTTATCCCCTTTGTCTCCTTTATCTCCATTGACAACGTCATAAGAAAAAGTTGTGCCATCGGGACGCTTAAAGGTAATCTTAAAGCCTCCTGTTATCGAAGTGACCGATTCTACTACGTTGCTAGCAGCAAGCGTTGCAAGTTGTGTTTTTAGGCTAGCGATGTCAGAACTATTCTGCTCGATGCCCTGTTCAAGTCGTGTGATGTCATCATCATACTTCTTACAGCCTTCAAACATGACCGCACTACTGAGTGCAACCGCTAAGGCTACTTTGGATAGTTGTTTGATTTTCATATCTGTTTTTATTAATTAATTTGAGATCGGTTAATTCCTACTTCATCTCGAAACTTGTTTGTTAATTTGATTGTAAATATACAATATAATATTGTAATACAAATATTTTTTAAATTTAATTTTTTACGGGTACGTTTTTAATTCAATCTGGAAGACATATGTCGACTCATCGATGTCTGTTACCTTAATTTCATAATAATCTGTCTTACTTTTCTTTTCTATAATGAGGTGTTCTTTTACATAATCTTCATCTTTTATTGGTATTTTATTTATTGATAATAAGTTCATTACTTCTTTTTTTGTGATTTTATTTATACTTTTTTCATCTTTTGTGTTTCTAACTGGATCCATAGCTAATAGGTTATCAATAGTTGGTATTTGAAGGATTATTTTCTTTTCTTTTACGAGTAATACATTATTTTTTTGATTGTGTTTGCGTGCAAAGATAATTGAATTGTTATTATAAAAGCAATAATAAATTGTAAATTTGCAATTAATTATTGTCTTTGTGCCAATATTTATGTTTTGGCTTGAAATTTGTAAATTGTGCATGATGTTTTATATCTTTATACAAATAGAATTTTGAATATGTCAGATTGGGCAAGATTAGATCGGGTTGTACAATATTTTGGATTAAATGTCAATTCCTTTGCAAGGGAAATCGGTCTCAATAGAGCCGAAAGATTATACCAGATAAAAAAGGGAAACTATTCGATCAGTAAAAATCTGGCAAGTATCATCGTCGATCGCTTTCCAGAGATCACCGAAACTTGGTTGCTAACGGGCGAAGGGCAAATGCTTGCCTCGGGTGCCAGCCTAGCTAAGATCCCTTTGTACAGCATTGATCTGGATGCCTTTGGAGCTGATCTGACGACACTTCCAGTTACGGATGAGCTGGAGATTCCCATTTTAGCGGGCAGCGACTTTGCCTTCGTTAATCCTGGGGACGCCATGATTCCGGAAATCGCCAACGGAAGTGTGGTGTTTGTCAAAAAGGTAGACAAGGAAGCTGTCGTTTTCGGTGATATATATCTTATTCTTTCTTCTCGCATGAATGTTGTTAGATATGTTCGCGGAATGGATGATAAAAGCTGGCGGCTGGTAGCGAAGAATGCCCAGAATTTTGATGATATCATCATGAGCAAAGCCGATGTTAAGGCGGTATACAAGGTAAAAGGTATTCTCTCCATGATTTCTATTTGAGGAGATTCGCTTTTTACATTGTGGTAAAGTGATTTCGTTTTCATGTCTTTTAAAGTATTGGTTCGTTATCCATTTCATCGCATAGCATTTTTTAGCTTGTCCCCGGCTAATACGCGCTATCTCTTCATTTGATATAAGCAAAGTTATCTCCATTGCACTATGTGCATCAAGCGTGGAATCGCGGCATTTCCCCCCCCGTGAAATCCCCCTCCTGTTGAGAGGGGGATTACGGTATTTGGAAAAAGTCAATAAAATTTCTGAAGTAAGAAAATGTCCTTTTAAAATGATGGGGAGCGTATTTTATCTTGTAATTTAACAACCTCAGTTATCATTATTTTTGGTGGTTCTTGTAAAACCATAAAATAATCTTGTATCTTGGAGCTATAGTTTAACTAACATTATTTTTTTTATATTATAAAGTATCATAATTATGGACCAACAAAAGCTTCCAACGAGGACATTTATTCCTACACACGTGGGCGACGCAAGACAAAATTGGTATAAGACGAAGAAAAAACCGATGCTTGAAAAGCTAGATGCCAGGATCAAGGCTCCGGAGAGTTTTATCATACGCGATATAAAGGCGTTCATTGTGGACATTGAAAAACTCATCGAAAAAAGCGGCAACTTGGCAGTATACTTCGGTGCCGCAACTAAGGGGGAGCCCGATGTCGTGTTGCTCTTCGCCGGCGTTAAACAATGGTCGAACCTACCCGAGACGTATTATATACTGAATACGAAGGGAGCATTTGAAACCATTACGCTTGAAAAAGCGCATGCCCTGCGTAACAATTACCAGAATGATACGGCGACACTACTGCATGAATCCACCGATGATGGTTATACAGAAACGGAGTATGTCTTTTTTGACAAAGAAACCATTACGGAAATATTGGGCGAATTTAAGTATCAGGCAGAGAAAGACAGGATTAACAGCTTAAAAGTTCAGTTGATTTCCTATGCCGATAAGGCGACGGAAGGCAGGTTTTTGCGCAGGGGGCAAGTGCCGAAATATTTACAACGGCTTTCGGTGATGTTTACTTACGTAAAGGATGGGAAAGATACCTCCTTTGAGGAAATTGACCCGGATAGATATAGATCAACACGAGAAGCACAAGAAGGAATACTGGATAGTGGTTTGAATAGTGGGCGGCCTGTTCCTCCTCCTCCTCCTCGAAATATAGACCCAGTTAAGTAAAATACGTTGTCCGATGAACCTCGTGTATTATATTTATCTCGGAGTATTAACGATGGCTGCATTGACGGCCATCGTTAGCCTAAAGCGAAGACATTCTTCGCCTGTTCAAGTTGTCGCCCTTGTGGTACTGTACACCGGTTTGGTAGAGTGGAGCGTTTTTTACAAAACTGAGTTCTCATCAGAGACGACAAGCGTACATATCTATAACTTTTTTCATCTTGTACAATATCTAGCATTTGCTTACTATTTTCGACAACTCGTTAAATCTCGTGTTTTTCGGAAAATCATGCAGATTTTTCTATACTTGTATCCGGTATGCTGGTATTTTCTGATGTTCTTTGTTTTCCAGATGGACGAATGGAATAGCTATGTGTTTATATCGGGAGGTGTGTGTACAATTCTCTGGGCAGTCATCTACTGCTATCAATTATTAGCGGCAGACGAACCTATGATGCTGCGGTTTAATGGTACTTTTTGGATTGCTATTGGTTTGATTTTCTTTTATGTCTGTAGTGTACCCTATATGGGGATGTACCGTTTTTTAACCGAATATCATGCTAACTTGGCGACGCTACTGTGGATCCCTTTACAAATTTCTAATATTGTGATGTATTCCCTGTTTACCTATGCCTTTATATGCCAGTTGACCATTACCAAGAGATCTTAGCCGTCATCATTACGGTGGTTGTACTGTTCATGGCCTTGCTGTGCGTAATGGTATTGATTATGTTCAACCATCAGCGGCGCAAATTCCGATACAGGGAAGAGAAGAAGGCGATGTCTGAAGCGTACCAGAAGCAATTGTTGGAGTCGCGGCTGGAAATGCAAGAGGAAACCTTTGATTCCATCAGCCGGGAGATACACGATAACGTAGGGCAATTGCTGAGTTTAGCGAAAGTACAACTTAATATTGCCGGGCAAACCACTGCTGTCGACAAGGATTTGCTTGAGGATATCAAGTCGAATGTAGGGCAGGCCATGACCGATCTGCGTGACATCGCGAAAAGCTTGAGTAGTGAACGGTTGCAATGGATACCGTTGACGCAGGCCGTTAGTCAGGAACTGCAGCGCATCGGCCGCAATGGTTTGATGCAGTGTTATTTGCGTACAGAAGGCGTGGAGCGTACGTTGCCTGAGCAGAGCAAGGCGATTGCTTTTCGAATCGTACAGGAAAGTCTACAAAATATTTTGAAACACGCGCAGGCGACCGAAATAGAAGTTTTGTTTGACTTTGCAGACAGTGGGTTAAGCATCTGTATTCGCGACAATGGTCTCGGTTTTGATATCGAAAAAACTGGAACAGGGGGCCTCGGTCTGCAAAATATTAAAACCCGAGCGGCGCTCATGGGTGGTCACGTTGACATCAACAGCGCTTCTGGGGAAGGTACAACTATTATATTATACATTCCTTATGACTAATACTAAACATATCGCCATCGTGGATGATCATGCTCTTTTCCGAAAGGGATTGGCCGGACTCATCAATTGCTTTCTGGGTTACCAAGTCATCTTGGAAGCTTCCAATGGAAGGGATTTGATCCATCGCTTGCAAGCGGAGCAATTGCCCGACATTGTCCTGCTCGATATCAGTATGCCCGAAATGGACGGCTATGCGACGGCTGAGTGGTTACGGATCAACCGTCCGACGGTCAAAACCCTTGCACTCAGCACCATGGATGCCGAATCGGCTATCATCAAAATGATCCGGCATGGAGCCAAAGGCTATGTGCTTAAAGACGCAGAACCCAGTGAACTCAAACGGGCATTTGAAGAAGTGCTGACGATAGGCTATTTCTTCAACGAACTGATTACCCGCAAGGTGCTGCTATCCATTCAGACCTTGACCGAGGAAGGCGACATTCGTACCTTTATCAAGCTCACCGACCGCGAAACGGAATTTCTCAAGCAGATCTGTTCCGAAAAGAGCTATGCGGAAATAGCAGACGAGATGTGTGTCAGTGTTCGTACGGTAGAAGGTTACCGTAATGCCGTGTGTGAAAAACTGCAGCTCAAAACTCGAACTGGCTTGGCGATGTATGCTATCAAAAATGGATTTGTAAAATTAGATTAGCTAAGGGATCGTACAGACCACCCCGCCCGTTAAACGGGCACCTCTCCAATGGAGAGGAATGGCGGAAGCTAACGCGATCAATAGTGACGAGCGGCCAAGCGGAGTAAATCGGCCTTGTATTATTCGGCGGTCGTCTTTGCGCCGGCTATTCCGTAAAAAACAGAATTTTGTTTGAGTGAAACGAGTTCAATTCTGTTTAGGAATAGACAAGAAAAGATAGCCGAACCATACTCAGCCTTGATTTTTTGCTTCGTTTTTTATCAAGAAAAAATGAAGAAGAAAACCTTCTTTATGGAACATTAACGTAAAACATGTTTTACCCCTTCAACCGTCATTTTTACCGGATTGATATAGCCTTGTTCGTCGAACGTCATACGGTCAATACAGGTTTCCCGTTCGTTGGCTCCAGTTTTATTTAAAGGTCTGCGATGGTAAACAATATAATAGGTGTCTTCGTTCGGGATTTTGATAACCGAATGATGCCCTGCGCCTTTAGCAATATCCTCGTCTTGTTCCAAAATAGTTCCAATACGTTCAAACGGACCAAAAGGGCTGTCTGATATAGCATAAGCGACTTTATAATCTGGTCCGGTCCAACCGCCTTCTGACCACATAAAATAGTATTTGTTGTTTCGGATAAACATGAAGGGGCCTTCTACATAATTTTCAGGTGTTACTTCTTTATAAATGTTGCCGTCCTCAAAAGGCACTAAGCTTTTGAAGTCATTGCTTAATTTCACTACATTACAATGACGCCAACCTCCATAAAACATATAATATTGTCCGTCTTTATCTTTAAAAACAAATTGGTCAATAGGTTGTGCGCCATGGACAATCTCGTTGATCAACGGTTTCCCCAACAAATCTTTATATGGACCTTCTGGCCTGTCGGCAACGGATACACCTATACCGCCGATTTCTCCTTCGTGGACGTCATTTGCGCTAAAGAAAAAATAATATTTCCCGTCTTTCTCTATAATACTCGGTGCCCACATGGCCTTGTTGGCCCATTTTACTTCTGAGGTGTCAATAATGCGCGGGTGTTTTTCCCAGTTGACTAAATCTTTAGAGGAAAAAGCATCGAAAAACACTTGTTCTTCGTAAGGGGCGGAGTAGGTCGGAAAAATCCAATACGTATTATCATATATAATGCCTTCGGGATCCGCATACCATCCTGGGAAAACGGGGTTCTGTTGTGCGGATACACCTGAAGCTCCCAATAAAAGATAAAAACAGATAAAAAACGTTACTTTGTTCATATGAATAGGATTATTTGTTTTTTAAAGATAAAAAAACAATCTGTTTTTTGTGTACTTATAATCCTAATTGTATAGGTAGAGATGCAGGGTTTCCCTTTGGGTTTGCATCTCTACTGCATGTCAAAAGATAATCAGCGGTGTTCTACCACGCCAATATATAATGGTGTGTTCTCGTCGCCGGCTTTACCTATCAACATAATGGTATAATAAGCGTGATACCGTTGGCCATTTACCAATTCGCTTCTTTTTAATTCTCTTCCTTCTCTTGTTGCCAGTACGTTGCCACTCGCATCAGTGACCTTAAGTGTATAAGTACCGCTTGTTTGTGCTTGGAAAGCTTGGTGTGCTACCACTGAAGATCCTGTTTCGATAGGTCGATTATTGTATAATGGCTCATCTTCGCCTTCAATAAGTAAATTTACAGCGCCCACACCATTTGCTAAGTTCAAGAAGCGTATGCCGGATTCATTTTCTCCCAAGTTTTCCACAACCTTATCCTGCGCCAGGGCAAATATAGGTTGTTCTGCTGTTCCATATACAAAAGAAGTATAGCCGCTATCTACCTTGATGGTCAGTGTCGTGTCTGCTAAAACGTCTTGACCGTTGTTGTAATTCCTTATCGTTAATTTGCGATTACCTGGGTGTAATAACTGGGCGCCAGAAAATTTTTGATATTCTAATACCATGGGCACACCGTTTAGCGGATTGCTAATGGTGTTGCCGTCTAGTTGATACAGTAAACCAGACGTTGCATCAGGAAAACTATTTACGAAATACATGACGCCAGCTGCAGGCATGTCATTCCACGGACCATCATCATTATCTTTCAGACAACTGCTAAATGTGAAGAGGCTGATAAGTAACAAAAAACAAAATTGTAGTGATAACTTTTTCATTGTATTTGCTCGATATATTTTGGAATTAATACGGGTAACAGTAAGCAAATGCTACAGCTAAAAAAAGTTTTTATCATACATATAATCCTTAGATGGTTAATGAGTCATAGGTGCTCTTTTCTCTTTTCGTGTTTTTGATTAAAGTTAGAAAGCGCCATAATACGGGGGATACTACTATGTGATGCTAATTCTCGTAGTTTCTTTATCCGTTTCGCACGTTTGTAGACTCGAACTTTTTTATTGTTTTTGTAAAGATTCCAGTTCATTAGTAAGACGCTGCCTAATACGATAAATAATCCTATAATCTGCAATGAGGTGACATGATGGTCGGTGAAATAGTGTGCCAAAACCAAGGCAACGATGGGATTTATATATGCGTGTGTACTGACTTCCGTTGCAGGTCTGTGCTGTAATAACCATATATAACTACCGAAAGCCAAAATCGACCCCATAGTAGCTAGGTAGATAATTCCTCCCCAGTCCGCTAGGAGTACGTCTTGTATTTGAAAACGGGCATATTCACCGTTTATGCTGGCAACTACGGTAAAGGCAACGCCAGCGCAGACCATTTGCCAGGCTGTTTTTACCAAGACGTGTACATCATCTTCTCCACGTTTCTGCATCTGTAGTGTTCTTTTTTCTTTGCTATATTTGGATATAAGAGACCCTACTGTCCAAGCAATAGTTCCGAAGACCAGTACGAACATGGCTGTAATTTTTATGCTTTTATCCCCAGAGGGGCCCTCCTGTGCAAAAAGTTGTTCGGCAAACAACATAAATACACCCAGAAAGCCAAAAATCAACCCTAATACGGTAGGTAAACTAGAAAAGTTCTCTTTCCATTTTGGTTTGTCAAAAACAACAAACCAGATAGCTGTCGCTGCTGCGATAATAGTAACAATAGCACTCGAAATATACTGTTCGGCCCAAATAATTGCGGCCATGTCGACGAAGAGCAATAAAAAACCAACAAATAGGGCATCTTTTACGGCTGTTTTTGCAAAGAGTTTGTAGCCCTTAAAATAACAATATCCCATCAATAGCGAGCCGGCTATAATAAAGCGGATAGAACCTAATACAAAGGGACTAAAGCTCCGCAACGCCTTTTCAATAAAGAAAAAGGTAGAACCCCATACGATGTATACTACGAGGTAAGCAAAAATTATACTGCCTGTAGTAGGTATACTTTGATTTCCTTTTGTCATATTAATCTTCTGTCGGAATAACAAGTTTTTGTTCTTCTTTCACTGTTTCTAATACAATGGTGGTGCGTGTGGAAATAATCTCTTCTATTTTTCCTAATGAATTGCGCATCAAATCTACTAAACCGGCTGCATCATTCGTGCGTACCTTAATTAGATACCCGTCATCACCTGCAATATCATGTACCTCTTGTACCTCCGGAATTTTAGCTAAAAGTATTCCTACCTTTTGCGTTCCAATCGGATCTTGTGCCTTAATGAAAATAAAAGACAATAGCTTTTGATCGAGTGCATCTGGATTGATTTTCGCATTATACTGGAGGATGACCTGTTTTTGCTCCAATTTCTTGACCCGTTCTAGGATAGCAGAGGGTGCCATTCCCAGCTCCCGCGCAATATCCGCATTGTTTGTACGAGCGTTTTCTTGCATAATTCGAAGAATCTGATAATCAATTTGATCTAAGCTGAATTCCAGTTTTGTTGTCATGCTGCAAAGATAAGTATTTGTGAATTATATTCAAAACATTCTAATTTATTTAGAATAAAATTCTTTTATTATGTTTTTTGAGTGAATATTATTTCTATTATGTTTTTTGAAAGTATGTAGGGGTTCCTCCTTTGCTCTATCTATTATTTCAAATATCCGAAGCGACGAGATTCTGGTTCTTTTTACGGAAAAAAGAACATAAATTTGTTCCTGTCAAACTATTAAACAAACGTGCAGATTATACAAGAACTAAACCGACTTTCTTCCTTGCTAATGGGCGAGCTGTTTTATTTGCCTGAAAACCCACAGCATCAGACGATGCGATTGGCTTATGCAACCGATGCTTCCGTATATCAGGAAATCCCCCTTGCGGTGGCGATTCCACAAGGCAAGGAAGATTTAAAGAACCTTATTTTATTTGCGGGTGAACAGCGTTTGACACTCATTCCACGGACAGCCGGTACCTCCCTAGCAGGCCAAGTAGTAGGGAGCGGCATAGTCGTCGATGTATCGCACTGTTTTAATCAAATTTTGGAGTTGAATGTGAGTGAACGTTGGGTGCGTGTACAGCCCGGTGTAATCCGTGATGACTTGAATAACTATCTTCGGGCGCATGGATTAATGTTTGGTCCAGAAACTTCGACAGCAAGTCGTGCGATGATTGGAGGTATGATTGGTAATAATTCCTCCGGTTTACATTCCATCGTTTGGGGAGATACGCGCAAGTGCTTATTGGAAGCTAAGGTGTTGCTCGATGATACGTCAGAGGTTGTTTTTAAGGCGATGGATGAGGCTGCGCTTTTCAAAAAATTGGCTTCCCAGACGCGGGAGGGTAAAATTTACCGAGAGCTGAATGCATTGTTGTCGCTTCCGGAAAATAAGGAGGCAATAGCATCGGGATATCCTAAAAAGATCTTGACCCGGCGAAATACGGGATATGCATTGGATTTTTTGATAGATGACGAGAAACCGTTTAACTTATGTGAGTTGTTGGCAGGATCGGAGGGCACAATTGGCATTGTGACTGAAGCGAAATTAAGCCTAATGCCGCTTCCTCCCAAGGAAATTGGGTTATTATGTGTGCATTTTGCTGACATGGTGGAATGTATGGAGGGTAATATCGTTGCGCTGTCCCATCACCCGGAAGCTTCGGAGTTGGTAGATAAATACATTTTGGATTTTACAGTGGGGCACCCTACTTATCAATATAATCGTTTTTTCATTGAAGGTGATCCGCAAGCATTGCTCATTATCGAGTTTAGAGCAGATGATGAAACTGCGCTTTATCAGAAAGCAGATGCATTGAAAAAAGATTTGGTCGACAAGGGATTGGGCTATGCTTATCCTTTTGTTGTAGGTGCAGAACAAACAAACCTGGTCTGGGATGTGCGTAAAGCGGGATTGGGCTTAATACGGAATCTTCCAGGTGATGAACAACCAGTTAATCTCATTGAAGACTGTGCCGTTTCGCCGGAAGACCTACCGGCATACGTAAAAGATATACAGGTCTTGCTGGAGGAGGAAAATGTGCATGCTTCTTATTATGCACATGCAGGAGCGGGAGAGTTGCATATTGAGCCTTTTATTAATCTAAAAACGACGCAAGGGCGTCAGAAATTCCGATCAATCTTGGAACGTACCACAGATTTGGTTTTGAAGTATAATGGTTCGTTGAGTGGAGAACATGGTGATGGGCGTTTGCGAGGTGAATTTATCGGGAAAGTGCTGGGTGAACAGGTATACAAATTGTTGCAGGAGACAAAAGCAATTTTCGATCCTCGGGGTGTGTTCAATGCAAATAAGATTGTTAATACTCCGCCGATGGATACTTCTTTGCGCTATGATAAAGTGGTAGATGGTAAACAGATAAAAACCTATTTTGATTTTACAAAAGACGAGGATATTCTACGTCTAGCAGAAAAATGTTCCGGTTCCGGTGATTGCCGGAAAACAGAAATTACTGGAGGCACGATGTGTCCATCATTTATGGCGACTCGGAATGAAAAAGATACTACGAGGGCAAGGGCAAATATGCTTCGTCAATTTCTGACAAATTCGACAAAAGCAAATCGGTTTGACCATGAGGAGATAAAAGAGGTGATGGATTTGTGTTTAAGCTGCAAAGCTTGTAAAAGCGAATGCCCATCGCGCGTAGATGTCGCCAAGATGAAAGCGGAGTTCCTACAACATTATTATGATGCACACGGTGTGCCATTCCGCTCTTCAGTCATCGCCAATTTTACCAAAAGTCAGCGGTTAGGATCTTATGTTGCGCCGCTGTATAACTTGGTAGTCAAAACACCGTTTCTTGCGGATATGGTGAAATCTGTGGTAGGTTTTGCGCCTAAACGTTCGTTGCCAACCGTAAATTTCACGACGTTATCTAAATGGGTGCGGAAACAACCTGCGAAAAGCCACAAACGAAAGGTGTATTTGTTTAGCGATGAGTTTACGGAATATAACGATACGGCTATTGGTATAACAGCCTATAAATTATTGACATCATTGGGGTATGAAGTTATTATACCAAAACACGTGGAAAGCGGCCGGACATACTTATCTAAAGGTTTTGTAAAGGAAGCTAAAAAGATAGCTGAAAAAAACGTAGAACTCTTAAAAGACTTGATAACAGAAGAGACGCCTCTTTTGGGGATAGAGCCTTCTGCTATTCTTACCTTTCGAGATGAGTACGTGGAATTGGTTGATCCGCACCTGTACGAGGCGGCGCGTGAGTTAGCCAATCGGACATGGATGATTGATGAGTTTCTTGTTAGGGAGATAGATGCTGGTAAGATCCATCAAGAGCAGTTTACGAAGGAGATAAAGACGGTCAAGCTGCACGGACATTGTTATCAAAAAGCCTTTCATTTGGTTGGTTATACAGAGAGATTATTGTCGTTTCCTCAGAATTACGGTGTGGAAATTATACCTTCGGGTTGTTGTGGTATGGCGGGCTCCTTCGGGTATGAGGAGGAGCATTATGAGGTATCCATGAAAGTAGGAGAACTTGTCCTTTTACCGACGGTACGTGCGACGGATGAACACACGCTTATTGCCGCTGCAGGAACGTCTTGTCGTCATCAAATCAAGGATGGTGCGGGAAGAAGATCTTATCATCCCGTAGAAATATTATATGATGCTTTATTACAATGATGCTACAAAAGAGTTGCGCATCGGCATGAATGAAACTCATTTAACATTGGATTCGTGAATGCTAAGCATTTTTTTTAGGTTTGTATTTATTCAATAAATAATACAATTGGAATATGAAAAGTACAATTTTACAAGCGACAGCAGTTATGATGTTGGCCTCGACATTAATAAGCTGTGGCAATAACCAAAAGGGTAACGAAAATGCAACCGAAGATGCCTTGACGGCTAACCTTAGGCAGTATGTAGCAACGTCTACGACGGATAATCCGGCTATCTTCTTGTCCTTGGTAAAATCGACAGAGACGGATTCCGCTATGGTATATATTGGAAAGTCCTTAAACGACAAAGATACGATTGGACTTCAAATCGAGATAACTAAAAATATTCCGGCAGGTGTTTTTGAGGATGGAAACGTAAACGAAGAAAAAGCCTTTCATAAGGGAGCGATCAAATTCAGTTCCATCGGAAATGAGTCTGACAGATTTGTGAAGGCTGTGGCGACGCTTTATAAGCAGCAAGTTGATAGCGGGATGACGGCCGCCGTAATAGCACCTCTTGTATTTTCCTCCAACAAGACTGTAGTGGATTTAACCGGAAATGGAACTTATGCGTTTAAGCTATTTTTGGCCAATAGTGTTGGAGAAGAAGCCGAAATGTTTGCAGAATTGAATTTGTATAATCGCTCATTCAAAATGTGGGCGAAAGATGGTGAGCAATATCCACGTATATTGTCGGCATTTACAAGTGGTTTGTAAAAGGGAGATATGAAATATATTTTTCTTTTACTAGCGACAATCGCTGGTATGCTACAATTGCATGCCGCGACTGTCGATACGATCAACGTACGGAGTGCACAGATGAACAAAGATATCAAGGCTGTTGTTATTTCTCCAGAAAATAAAAAGGCAACCTCCACTCTTTATTTGCTGCACGGATATTCAGGCAATTATGCAAGTTGGATCAAAACTGCACCCCATATCGAGCAACTTGTCGATACCTATGGATATTTGGTGGTTTGTCCTGATGGTGGTTTCAATAGCTGGTATTGGGATACCCCTAAGAACAATTACCTTTACGAGAGCTATATTACGAAAGAACTAATACCTTTTATAGAACAACAATATCAGGTTGGAAGTGACCGGATTAACCGGGCAATAACGGGACTCAGTATGGGGGGACATGGAGCATTGTATTTGGCGTTTCGCAATCAGGATCTTTTTGCTTTCGCGGGTAGCACCTCGGGCGGTGTGGATATCCGTCCTTTTCCCGATAATTGGGGGATGAAGACGCATTTAGGCGAATATCATCAAGAACCGAAAACATGGGACGCGCATACGGTTATCGAATTAACTCACCTGGTTAAACCGAAATCCCTTGAATTATTTATAGATTGTGGAACAGAAGATTTCTTTTTCGAGGTGAATAATAAGTTGCATGAAAAGCTTACCTATATGAATATAGCGCATCATTATCTCACGATGCCGGGTAAACATAACGGAGAATATTGGGCGCGCTCGATAGATTTTCAGATGGCATTTTTTGCACAGTGTTTTCAAAAGGTCACTCTTAACTAGGCTTATAGATGAACAAAGTGTGGATGACCATTTTCCTGTTACTAGGTTGTGCTCCAGTATTTGCGCAGCAAGTTGTACTGAGTGGAACAGTACGGGACGGTGAATCGGGCGAAACGCTAATAGGAGCTGTCGTAGCAATTGACACCGATACCGGTCAACAGGCCGTTAGCACCAATGCTTATGGTTTTTACTCCTTGACACTACCAACAGGAAGGCATCGGTTGGTATTTAGCTATGTAGGGTACCAGACTTATGTCGAAGAGATCGAACTTGACGCTAATAGGAGATTACACGCAAATCTCCGCAAAACGGAAAATGAACTCGAGGAGGTAGTGGTATCGGCAAAAAGGAAAGACGATAACGTAACGAATCCACAGATGGGGGTGCTCAACTTCACGATGGAGGAAGTGAAGAATGTACCGGTTGTTTTCGGCGAAAAGGACTTGCTGAAAACTATACAGTTATTACCCGGCGTGCAAAACGGGGGAGAGGGCTCTTCTAATTTTTATGTTCGTGGCGGTGGCGGTGACCAAAATCTAATTTTGCTCGACGAGGCTACTGTTTACAATGCTTCCCATTTGTTGGGCTTTTTCTCGACATTCAATTCTGATGCTATTAAGGATGTGCAATTGTATAAAGGAGGAATTCCAGCGCAGTTTGGTGGCCGCATTTCGTCCGTATTAGATATCGCTATGATGGACGGTAATCAAAAGAAATTTGTAACCGAGGGAGGAGTAGGTTTGATTGCTTCGCGTCTAAAAGTGGAAGGTCCTTTGGTTAAGGACAAAAGTTCGTTTATGATCAGTGGGCGGCGTACCTATGCAGATATGTTTTTAAAGCTTTCAAACGATGAAGACGTCAATAAAAGCAAACTTTATTTTTATGATTTAAACGCAAAACTCAATTTTCGTTTTAACGATAAAAACACGCTTTATTTATCTGGATATTTTGGCAAAGATGATTTAGGGTATTCCGATCTTTTTAATTTTGATTGGGGTAATGCGACGGCAACCGTGCGATGGAACCATATTTTTAGCGATAAATTGTTTAGTAATACATCGTTGATTTACAGTGATTTTAACTATAGCGTGCAGGTGTCCAACGATGATACTGATTTTGGCATTGCATCGAAAATTCGTAACTGGAATTTGAAACAGGACTTTTCTTACTATACTAATCCGATAAGTACTTGGCGTTTCGGTGTACATGCCTTGCAACAGTCCATTTATCCGGCGAGCATAACAGCGGGGGAAAATACGTCGGTCAACGATGTGAATGTAGATAATCGCCAGGGGATAGAGCTGGCAGCCTACGTTTCGCATACCTGGAAGCCGGCTGATTGGCTTTCATTGCTTTATGGTGTGCGTCTTACGGATTTTATGGTGATGGGTCCGGGAACTTTTTACGGCTATGACGAAGACGGCGAGCCAATAGGAGAGCAGTATTATGGAAAGGGTACTGTGGCCAAGCATTACTTAAATATCGAACCTCGTTTTTCAGCTAGTTTTTTGCTGAGTGAGCGGCATAGTGTCAAGGCATCTTATAATCGTATAGCCCAAAACCTACATCAGTTAACGAATACCACGTCGAGTTTACCGACGGATCAATACGTAGTAAGTAGTCTGAATATCAAACCCCAAATCGCCGATCAGATTGCGATCGGGTACTTCCGAAACTTCAAGAACAATCGGTACGAATTCTCGGTAGAGACCTATTATAAGCATATGGACAACCAGATAGATTTCCGGAATGGAGCAGATTTACAGGCAAACCAATATTTAGAAGGAGATCTATTGTACGGCATCGGACGAGCTTATGGTTTGGAAGCATACCTTCGAAAGAATACAGGGAGGCTGAATGGTTGGATAAGCTATACGCTGGCAAAAAGTGAGCGAAAGTTTGATGAGATTGATGGTGGACAGTGGTTTAGAGCCCGTCAGGATCGGACGCATGATGTTTCTGTGGTGGGAATGTATGAGCTGTCAAAAAAATGGACGCTTGGCGCGACCTTTGTCTACCAAACGGGTAACGCGGTAACTTTTCCAAGTGGAAAATATGAGGTTGATGGCAAAACGATGTTCTATTACACGGAAAGAAATGGTTATAGGATGCCCAATTATCATCGATTGGATTTTTCGGCGACTTATGAACCGCTACCTTCAAAGAAGCGTTTCCAATCCAGTTGGACATTTGGTGTTTATAACGCGTATAATCGGCGGAACGCATACATCATCGACTTTCGCGAGAACGAAAGCAATGCGAATATAACAGAGGCTTATAAAATAGCGCTGTTCGGTATCATTCCATCGGTAACATGGAATTTCAAATTCTGATTATTATGAGTGCTAGACGTTATATTTATATCGTATGGATCTTTTTGTTTTTCGTTGCATGCGAAGAAAAAATTGATATTAACTTGAACGATGCGGATCCGCGGGTAGTAATCGAAGCGAATCTCTCCGACCTACAATCTACTCAGCGTATCAGAGTGTCTAAAACTGTTGCTTTTAATGAACCGGTTAACTCGTTGGGCGTAACCAATGCGCATGTACTCGTAGTAGATAGTAAGGGAAATCAACATGGTTTCCAGCATGAAGGAGATGGAAACTATGTAGCGATGAATTTCACACCGGTACCGGAGCAAGTTTATGGTTTATATGTGGAAGTCGACGGGGAACAATTTCTGTCTTCCTGCTATATGCCGCCCACAGTGGCTGTAGACTCCACGGGTATTATTGAGGAAAGTATTTTTGGAGATAGTTATTATTTCGCAACATTCAAGTTTAACGATCCCCCTGATGAACGGAACTATTATCGATATGACGTTTCCGTTAATAATATTGGCTTTCGGTTCTCTTCCGTGTTTCAAGATAAATTCAATGATGGATTATATGTCACCCATCAGGTTTCTGATTTGGATACCGAATTGAAACCGGGAGATATTATTACGGTGAGACGTTATTGCATAGACGAAAAGGTCTTTGACTATTGGAATGAATATCAAAGTACGAATCCCGGTTCCGCAGCCCCGGGGAACCCAACGTCTAATATTTCCAATAATGCCTTGGGTTATTTTTCTGTAGCCTCAGCGCAAGAATTTCAAATGCAAATTATGGATATGAACTTCGATTGGGATGGTCTTGATGATAGCATGTTGCGGTAAGTTACCGCTGTGTTTGAAAATTGCATATGCATTTTTGTTAAAACGGATATACATTTTTGGTACGACGAACTACAATATGCCAAAACCATAACCTTTTTCTTGAAGATAGGTGATTACTTTAGGCAGTGCATATGATAGGCGGGGTAATGCTTTGATATTGTCGTGAAAAACGATAATGGAACCATTTTTCACGTGGCGAATTACATTCTGATAGCATTTTTCCGGGCTGATTTGCGTATCGAAATCACCCGAAAGGACATCCCAAAAGACCACTTCATACTGCTCATATAGCGCTTTCAATTGTGATTTTTTTGCTCGGGCATACGGCGGACGAAATAATGTTGTTCCTGTTAATTGTTGGCATTTTTCGATATTATCTAAATAAACGCTGTCGTCGGTATCCCACCCTCGTAGGTGATTGTAGGTATGGTTGCCGACTTGATGTCCTTCTGCAAGAATACGTTCGTAAATGTCTCTGTTTTTCGCTATGTTATCACCTACACAAAAAAAAGTAGCCTTAATGTGGTGTGCAGCGAGTGTATTCAATATGAAAGGCGTTACCTCCGGAATTGGTCCATCATCGAATGTCAAATAGACCTTCTGTTCTTTTCTGGACTTATTGAATGTTACTTTTGGATAGTACCATCGTAAAAAAAAAGGTGCGGTAACAAAATACATGTTGATAATATCAGAAATTTGTCCCAATTTTAAAAATCATTTTATGCTTAATTAATCAAATGACAAAAAAAATATCCTATTATACTGTATTATTTTTCATTTTGTTCATTATAGGGGCTCCCGAAGGATATGCGCAAGTAACATTACAAGAGGCTATTGAAACGACACTCAATCGCAATTTACAAATTAAGCAAGCGCAGTTTGGGTATCAGTTAAGTGAACAGGATCTTTACCAATCGAAATCGGAATTGTATCCAAATTTGAGTTTAGGGGTTGATAATTCTTATAATTATGGGTTGACGTTTGATCAGACCTCGGGACAATTGATTCGTGGAAATTTTTGGACAACAAATGCAGGCGCACAGTTATCCTCTAGTATCGCCATATTCCAAGGCTTTCAAAAAATTAATCAGATTAAAGCGAATAAAATCCAATTGTCGGTTGATGCAACCGAAGTGGAGAAAGTTAAAAATGATTTGATCTTATCTGTGGTAACAAACTATCTAGAAGCGATTACAAACGGAGAGCTATTTGAGGCGGCTCAGCAACAGGTTAGGCTTTCAAGGGAACAATTACGACAAGATAGTATCCAATTTCAGGTAGGAAATAAGACACTAGCTGATTTAGCACAAGCCGAAAACCAGGTGGCAACGGATGAATTGAATATCATGTCGTCGGAGAATGCCTATGAACTTTCGTTACTCAATTTAAAGCAGCTCATGGAATTATCTCCGGATACGACATTTAGCTTGGAAAAACCCAGTATAGCGGATATTATGGCAGAATATGCTGTTACTTCTTTCGATGATGTGTTTAAAAAAGCATTGTTGACGCAGCCAACTATCGAACAGGCTAGCTACTACAAGGAACTGGCATTAAAGAATATCGATATCGCTAAAGGCGCTTATTATCCTACATTAAATCTGTCTGCGGGGTACGGAACGAATTATTCATCTCGGGCTTATGATATGGTTACGCGAGAACAAATTCGGTTTTTCGATCAATTCAACGAGAATAAATCTTTTCGGGGAGGTCTTAGTCTGCAAGTACCAATTTTTAACAACAATCGGACAAAGGTAGCGGTAAGCAAAGCAAAGATCGGCTATATGCAAGCACAAAATGACGAGGCACTGGCGCGTAGGAATCTCGAAAAGACTATTGCACAGGCTATTTTAGATTTAAGATCTGCTAATAAGCAATATTTCGCATCACAGGTAGCTTTTAATACATCTAAAGTTGCTTATGAAACGATTAAAGAACGTTATGACGTGGGCATGGCCAATTCGATGGAAATGTTCACCGCGCAGACAAATATGAATAGTGCAGAATTTGAAATGATTCGCCGCAAATACGAAATGGTATTTCGAGGAAAGGTCATTGACTATTATATTGGAAACCCTATAACTTTTTAACGATATCTTCATGGCAAAGAAAAAGAGCAACCTACCTAAAATATTGGTCATCTCTGCAGTAGTAATTTTAATACTGGTTGTAATAGGAAATAAGTTCGGCTGGTTTGGTGATGGGGGCGTGCAACAGGTCGCAGTAGATGAGGTGGGGGAGAGAACCATCTCGGAACTTGTTTCTGCGAGTGGGAAGGTGCAACCGGAATTTGAAGTGAAATTGAGCTCGGAGGTTTCGGGTGAGATTATAGAATTGAACGTCCGAGAAGGGCAGATTGTAAAAAAAGGAGATGTTCTGTGCCGAGTAAGACCGGATCTGTTGCAATCCAGCTACGATCAAGTTGTGGCAATGGTTAGCCAACAAAAGGCCAACCTTGCTGCTGCACAGCAGATGTTAAAGCAACAAGAAGCGAGTCTGATCAATGCGGAAGCCATCTATAATCGAAGTTTAGAGCTTTTTAATAAAAAAGTGATATCAGCATCGGAGATGGACAAAGCAAGGGCTGACTATGAAGTCGCACGTGCTACTGTGGAATCTCAACGTCAGCAAGTAGAGGCTTCCAGATTTGGAGTGAATCAATCGCAGGCGCAATTGCAGGAAGCAGGGAATAGCTTGTCTCGGACGACAATATATGCACCAGCAGATGGTGTAGTTTCTTTGTTGTCAATAGAACTCGGCGAGCGCGTGGTGGGTACAGCACAGATGGCAGGAACGGAAATTATGCGTATCGCCAATATGTCCACCATGGAAGTGAATGTGGAAGTAAACGAAAATGATATTAACCGAGTAAAGGTGGGTAATGACGCTACGATAGAAGTGGATGCTTTCCAAGGACGTAAGTTTAAAGGGGTGGTAACTGAAATTTCAAGCTCCTCGACTTCTGCAGGTTCCGAAACGGTAGCAGCAACTGCTGAGCAAGTAACGAACTTTAGCGTGAAAGTACGTATCCAGGCATCTTCGTATGAAGATTTGATAGATGAGGATAATAAAAACGCTTCTCCGTTTAAACCCGGTTTATCGGCAACGGTACAGATTCATACAAAATCGGATAAAGGTCTCGTTGTCCCGATTCAGGCAGTGACCGTGCGGGAAAATATAAATAATGTGGATTCAGTGAACAATGCTGACATAAAGGAATATGTATTTGTCCTGAATGGAGATGTGGTAGATATGACAGAGGTAACGACTGGTATCCAGGATGATAATAACATTATTGTTAAATCGGGATTAAAAGCTGGTGATAAGGTGGTGTCCAGACCTTTCAATGCCATTTCCAAGATTTTGCAGGATGGTACACAAGTGAAAGAGGTCGAGGCGAGTGCGCTGAACTAAAGGGATAATGAAGAAATTAGCCATCTTTTTCGGAATGAGTGAGAACGAACGCAGGGGATTTCTTGTGCTGTCGATTCTTATTGTGCTGATGGCAGTTACACCTTTTATATATAGCTTTTATGTTAGCGATACCGCAGATGACATTTTGCTGTTTTCTTCCCTAGTAGAGGAAGAGCGAGAGACGTTGGAGACAAATGCGGAACGAAATAGCGCACCTCTTACGGAAACAGAGAAACTAACTTTTCCTTTCAATCCAAATAATTTACCTGCCGAAAAATGGAAAATGTTAGGATTTACCGAAGGACAAATAAAAGTTATTAAAAATTACGAAGCCAAGGGCGGACGGTTCCGAACAAAAGCGGATGTCGCTAAAATGTATGTCATTTCCGACGATGACTTTAAGCGGATAGCACCATACATTACCTTGCCCGAGACAATTTCTACTTCATCGCCTAAGGCTGCTTTTTCATTAAAGGGAGCGACTAAGCCTTCGAGAGCGAAAATTTTGCTTGATTTATCGATAGCAGATACCACTGCGTTGAAGGCGATTCATGGTATCGGTTCGGTACTTGCTTCGCGTATTGTAAAATTTCGCGATGCTTTAGGCGGTTTTCATAGCATTGACCAAGTAAAAGAGGTATACGGTATTTCCGAAGAGCAATTCGCCAAGATGGAACCTTCTTTGATGCTCGGAGATAGTCTTGTTCACAAGTGGGCAATAAATCATTTGCCGATAGAAAGATTGGCACTACACCCTTATATCTCTCGCAAAGAGGCTACGCATATCGTACGTTATCGGGAGCAGCATGGTGCTTTTGCATCGTTGGCTGATTTAGAAAAGATGTATGCTTTAAATGATGATTTATTACGTAAAATTGCACCTTATTTGGATTTTAATT
Source organism: Sphingobacterium gobiense (assembly GCF_002980575.1). Taxonomy (GTDB): domain Bacteria; phylum Bacteroidota; class Bacteroidia; order Sphingobacteriales; family Sphingobacteriaceae; genus Sphingobacterium; species Sphingobacterium gobiense. The sequence continues at coordinate 1,607,302 of NZ_PVBS01000001.1, read as the reverse complement.
AAAAAGCATGCTAGAAGAACGCCTTAAATCCGTGATCCGGGATATTCCCGATTTTCCGCAACCGGGAATTGTATTTAAAGATATTACGCCTATTTTAAAAGATCAGCAGCTTTGCGGAGAGATTGTCGACCAGTTGGTCAACTATTTGCAAGGGATTGAAATTGACGCTATCGCAGGAGTAGAAAGCCGCGGTTTTTTATTTGGTATGCTATTGGCCAACAGATTGAGTGTGCCTTTTATTCCTATCCGGAAGCAAGGGAAGTTGCCTTTTAACACGATATCGGAATCCTATAAATTAGAATATGGACAAGCGACTATTGAAGTGCATGAAGATGCGCTTGTCCCAGGAAGTAAGGTATTGATTCACGATGATTTGCTTGCTACAGGTGGAACAGTTGTGGCGGCTTCCAAGCTATTGGAAAAACTGGGTGCAGATATTATCGGGTACGCGTTTATCATTAGCTTGGACTTCCTACATAGCGAAGGGCGTTTAACACGCTTCAGTGACTGGATAATTTCGCTAGCTCGGTTTGATGCTTAAATACTCCCTCGATGTAATAGTACTTATCTCCAAGAATTAAAACAGACTGATGTTTTTCCAAGCTATATCCTTTGTTCTTTGTATAATGTAGTATTTCGCGTGTTTCGTATAATGAATTTTGAATATTTCGTTGTATACGAAATGTAGCGGGTTCCCCATTATCTCCGTAAATTATTTCAACAATAACAATATCAACTTTTGGGTCTGAGGAAGTTATTTTTACACTGTTAGCTGTGCTATCTTTCTTTAATACACCGGCATAAGCAGGCTTGTTTAAATCAATTGAGGCAAAACTAGAAAGCTCATTTTCCCAATCGGTGATTTGTATTTCTTTGGTTTCGGATAGGCTGTCTTTAACAACCGTTTTGTCTAAAAAAGGTTTCTCTTGGGTCAATCGTGCTATCTCTGTCTTAAAATATCCGGGAATATCGAAATACGTTTCCCTTGTTATTTTTTTGTCTTTTGGGCTGGAGTTGCACGATAAGAACAGAGCAATAATAACTACCGTCATTATTGCTCTGCACCATGTGTTTTTTGTTTTATACCAATACATTACCACTCATATCTGCCGGGATGTCAGCACTTAATAATTTTAATACTGTAGGAGCAATGTCACCCAGTTTTCCATCTTTGATTTGCTGAAAATCTTTATCTATTAAGATACAAGGAACAAGGTTAGTAGTGTGGGCTGTATTTACTGAACCATCTTTATTGACCATAAACTCAGCGTTCCCATGATCGGCCAATATAATAAAGGAATAACCGTGTTCCAATCCCGTTTCCACAACTTTTTTAGTGCAGGTATCTACGGTTTCGACCGCCTTTACAACAGCATTAAAAACGCCTGTATGTCCCACCATGTCAGGGTTGGCAAAATTTAAACAGATGAAATCCGGTTTATTTTCTGCTATATCATTGCAGATTGCCGTGGTAATACCTTCAGCACTCATTTCTGGCTGAAGATCGTAGGTCGCCACTTTTGGCGAAGGGATGAGCAATCGGCGTTCGCCGGGAAATTCTTCTTCACGCCCCCCTGAAAAGAAAAAAGTAACGTGTGGATACTTCTCTGTTTCAGCGATACGAACCTGCGTTTTGTTTTGACGGCTTAGTACTTCTCCGAGTGTATTCGTTAAATTCTCTTTCTGGAACACAACGTGCACATTTTTAAATGTCTCGTCGTAGGAAGTCATGGTTACATAATATAATGACAGCGGATTCATGTCGTATTTTGGGAAAGCTTCCTGCGTCAAAGCTATGGTAATCTCACGGCCTCGGTCAGTACGGAAATTATAACAAAATACAACATCGCCTTCCTGAATAGTTGCTAGTGGCTGTCCATCCGCATCCGTCACCACAATGGGCTTGATGAACTCATCGGTAATTCCATCGTCGTAAGATTGCTTTACCGCTTGTTTTATATTCGTGGTAGGCTTGCCCGTTCCTTTTGTCAACAAATCATACGTTTCTTTGACACGTTCCCATCGGTTATCTCTGTCCATGGCATAATACCGTCCTATTGCGCTTGCAATAGTTCCTGTTGAATGCGCTAGGTGATTCTGTAAATCTTCGATGTAACCGAGTCCGCCATTGGGATCGGTATCACGGCCATCCATAAAAGCATGGATAAATACTTGGTCTTGCTGAAGTCCGGCCTGCTGTGCGGTGTCACAAAGTGCTTTCAAGTGTTCAATATGGGCGTGCACACCACCATCGGATAATAATCCGATAAAATGCACCTTTTTCTGTTGTGCTTTGGCGTAGTCGAAAGCCTCCTGAATGGCAGGATTAGTGTTGAATTCTCCGTCTGTTGCGGCCTTATTTATACGACCAAGTTCTTGATATACAATACGACCGCCACCGAGATTCATATGACCTACTTCTGAGTTTCCCATTTGTCCTTCCGGAAGCCCGACGGCTTCTCCAGAAGCTTCTAGACGCGAACTCGGATAAGTCGCTAATAAATGATCTAAAAATGGAGTTTTGGCTGCACGTACAGCATTTGAATTATCGTCTTTTCCGTAGCCTAAACCATCTAAGATTAGTAGTGCTACTCTTTTGTTTTTTAAATTACCCACATACAAACTTATATAAAATGCTTTGCATTCGCCAATACCTTAATATAAAAAATCATCATCGCGAATTGGCATAGTTTTAGCACATCCTCGATTAGGAATTGAAATCAGAATATATGATATATAAAGTGATGCGAAGATGCACTTTTTTGGTGTTATGCTGTATGGTCGGAGCACCGGTATTAGCAATGAATACTTCCTTTGACGAGGTAGTAAAAAGCGCATCAATAGCTCTAAAGGAGGGTAATGCAAAGAAATTGGCAAATGTCTTTGATAACAGTGTCCACCTTTCCGTTAAACGAGATGAGGGAGCCTTTACTAAATTTCAGGCAGAGTTACTACTGAATGATTTTTTTCGAACAAATAAAGTGGATGCCGTGAAAGAAGTGCAGCGTGCTAATAATTCCACAGCCGCATTCGCTGTTTTTTCATTGAAATCGAATTCAAAAAACTATCGGGTATTTATAAAGTTTGTACAGTCTAACAATAAGGAATTTAAGATCGCTGAGATTAGAATTGAGTAAAGATAAGCTTAAAAAGTGATGTAGGATTTTATAATAAAATATATTTTTGTCATCTTCGCTTATTAATTAATTCGAATAAATGGCAGTTGAGTTGAGTAAACTGGAGCAGTTTGTGGCGTTAGCACTGCAAGAAGATGTGGGCAATGGCGACTATACTTCCTTATCCACTATTCAAGAAAATGTATTGGGAGAAGCAAAACTGCTTGTAAAAGATACCGGTATACTTGCAGGAGTCGAGGTGGCAAAAGATATCTTTCATATTATAGATCCGAATTTAACGATTGATGTGACGTTGGAAGACGGTGTGGAAGTCAAGGTGGGAGATATAGCGTTTTTTGTTCAAGGTAATGTCCACAGTATCTTAAAAGCTGAAAGGTTGGTGTTAAATGTGATGCAACGCATGTCCGGAATTGCTACGCGGACCAACCTCTATGCTAAAGAGTTGGTTGGAACAAGATCCAAAGTATTGGATACGCGAAAAACAACACCACTGTTACGTTTTTTGGAAAAGGAAGCGGTGCGTATTGGAGGTGGTGCCAACCATCGCTTCGGGCTTTATGATATGATTCTCATCAAAGATAATCATGTTGATTATGCAGGGGGTATTTCCAATGCATTGGCGCGAGCCCAAACTTATCTAACGACCAACGGATTGTCGCTCCCTATCGAAATAGAAGTTCGGAGTTTTCACGAGCTCGAAGAAGTATTGTCTAATGAAGGTGTAGACCGGGTGATGTTTGATAATTTTACACCGGAGGATGTAGAGAAAGCGGTACAGCTGGTGAATGGTCGACTGGTAACAGAAGCATCTGGCGGTATTACATTAGAAACTATTCGCAATTATGCACTGGCTGGAGTTGATTATATTTCGGTGGGTGCATTAACGCATTCTGTAAAAAGTTTAGATTTAAGCTTAAAAGCTAAAATTGTATAATTATCTTTAGGAAGCTTAAATTAATATATGATTTCGATTTATCTAATAGGCATAGTTATCTTAGCTTATCTGTTTGGTTCCATTCCATCTGCTGTATGGTTTGGTGAAGCTTTCTATGGGGTAGATGTACGGGAATATGGAAGCGGGAATGCTGGAGCAACTAATACTTTTCGGGTGTTGGGTAAAAAGGCAGGATCTATTGTCATGTTTGTCGATATATTTAAAGGTTGGACAGCTACCAATTTACCTTATCTCTTAGATTCTGCAGTTGTCGGTATACCAAGCTCTGTACAATTTGTTAATTTCCAATTGGCGCTGGGCGTTATCGCCGTACTGGGACATCTTTTTCCTATCTTCGCCGGCTTTCGCGGTGGCAAGGGCGTGGCGACGTTATTTGGGATGGTTATCGCTATACATCCAGAGGCAGCACTATGTTGTGCAAGTGTGTTTTTGTTGACATTGATTGTCACACATTATGTGTCGCTTAGTTCAATATTAGCAGGTTTTACATTTCCTTTTAGTATTGCTTTTATTTTTCACACATCGGTTCCAGCTGTGTTATTATATGGAATAGCTATCTGTGCGTTGATATTGGTTACGCATCAAAAGAATATCGAAAGGCTATTGAAGGGCCACGAATCTAAAATTTATCTGTTTAAGAAAAAGAAGATGTAGGGTTATTAAGCTTTTAGGCATAGGATTTGTATTATATTGTTTTATCTATTTTGTCGTAAACAAACTTGATTATTATGAAACAAATTTTTAAATATACCTTTCTGATCGCCATGGTGGCGATTATGGCAGCGTGCTCTACTGTGCCGTTGTCGGGTAGGAAGCAATTGTCACTTGTGAGTGACGATCAGATACAGCAACAAGCTGCCGTAGCCTATAAAGAGTTTCTGGGCAATCCCAATACAAAAGTCGTGACTGGGACATCGAATGCAGCATTGGTGAAAAAAGTGGGTAATAGAATTGCTTCTGCTGTAAACCAGTATCTTCAAGCTGAAGGCTTGTCAAACCAATTTAACTTTAATTGGGAGTTTAATTTAGTGCAGAGTTCTGACGTAAACGCATGGTGTATGCCGGGAGGTAAAGTGGCGGTATATACAGGGATTTTACCGTTTACAGCAAATGAAGATGGTTTAGCGACAGTAATGGGGCATGAGATTGCACATGCAATCGCTCGTCATTCGATGGAGCAAATGTCCAACCAATATGCCTTGCAGGTTGGCGCACAGGTCTTAGGTGTTGCGACTTCGGGAAAGAGCTCTATCGTTCAAGGTCTTGTAAACAATGCTTATGGTATTGGAGGCCAATTGGCATTATTAAAATACTCGCGTAGCAATGAATCAGAAGCTGATCAGCTTGGTCTGATGTTTATGGCGATGGCGGGATATAATCCTCAGCATGCGGTATCTTTTTGGGAGCGTATGGCATCCGCGAAATCAAAAAACAATACACCACCGGAGTTTCTGAGTACTCACCCGAGTGACGCTAGACGGGTCGCTGATATTCAGAAGCTCATTCCCCGAGCGATGCAATATTATAAAAGATAAAAAAGGTTCGCGATAAGCGAACCTTTTTTATCTTTTTTTCTTCGCAGCAAAATATTGTTCAATGTCTTGAAGAGAGAATGCATTAAGACAATGCTTAGGAGATAGCCCTCCCTTTCGTGCGACATATACACCATATTGCATGTCGGTTAAACCTTCGGTACGGTGAGCATCAGGATTGATGGATAGCAATACACCTTTTTCCAGCGCATATCTTTGCCAACGCCAGTCTAAGTCTAATCTTAGTGGATTAGCATTAATTTCGATAACCACCTGATTCGCCGCACAGGCATCTATTACTTTTTTGTAGTCAATCGGATAACCTGGTCTACTGAGTAGCAAACGGCCTGTTGGATGCCCAAGGATAGTGGTATGAGGGTTTTCGATAGCTGTAATTAACCGTTGCGTTGCTTTTTCTTCATCCATACGTAAGTTGCCGTGGATAGAGGCAACGACAAAATCAAATTTTGCGAGGATATCATCCGGGTAATCCAGACTCCCGTCAGATAAGATGTCGGATTCTATTCCTCTGAAAATTCGAAAAGGAGCTAACTTTTTGTTTAACTGGTCGATTTCTATCCATTGTTCTTTTACCCGCTCTATACTAAGGCCACTCGCATAGACGGCCGTCTTTGAGTGATCACAGATGCCGAAATAGCTTAATCCTAATTCATCCTTGCAATAGATTGCCATTTGCTCCAATGAATGTACACCATCGCTATAGGTTGAGTGGTTATGCAGTGTGCCTTTTAAATCGGCATAGGTAATAAGTTGGGGTATTTGTCTCTCTTTTGCCCATTCAACTTCTCCCGAACCCTCTCTTAATTCGGGCTCGATATACGATAAACCGAGTGATTCATAGATTGTTTCCTCAGATCCAAACGTTGTTATGTCTGCTCCAATGGATCGCAGCTCTTGTAAATGCGTTTCGCTGCCTGTGGTAAGTATTAAATCGGCTGCAAAACGGTCTGCCGTCGTGGATCGGATAATGTAGCGAACACCTAGATCATCGGTTAAACGAACAGCGATATCTTGATATTCTTCGACACTATATGCCGGTGTCTCTTCTAAAAAAGCATGTATTTCAGAGACGCTACAGGTTGTTAATATTTCAACGGATGCAATGATTTCACATTTTCGTCTAAATTCTCCTGTAAAAGTATGTTGTTTGTCCGGAAAATGGGAGACGAGATTGCCTAGTAACGTAGCCGCAATTTTTTCCACTTTGGCATATAGAAAGAGCCCTTGATTTGCGTTGGAAAATTCTATGGATTTCCGAATTTCTTCCTGGGTTTTCAAACCGAACCCCTTTGCTTCAATTAACCGGTTTTCGTTGCAGGCATAGAGGAGCTCACCAATTGATTCAATACCGAGGTCTTTCCAGATCGATCGGATTTTCTTCGGCCCCAGCCCTTTTATCGTAAGCATGGCCATAACGCCTGGTGGAGTTTGAGTAAGAAGGTTGTCCAATTCGGGGAATGAACCCGACGCTAGAATCAACATTATTCTTTCAGCTGTGCTCTTACCGATGCCCGGTTGTGTACTGAGCTGGTCTATAGTAGCACCTGCGGCAGGAAAGGGCAATTTGTCAATCTTAAAAGAAGCAGAAGCCATAGCTTTCGTTCGAAAGGGATTTTCGTTGAACAACTCCATGAGTTGACTGTATAACTTAAAAGTTTTGGCTATGGCTTTGTTTTCCATGATTATTTAAGAGTGATGTTCGACTTCTGTTTCTTTTTCTACCTCTGGTCGCTTGTATTTGTTGATGATTAAACGAATACCGCTGTTTTTGGTGAAAAATTTAATCGTCCAGTTAACAAAGGTCACTAATTTGTTTCTAAATCCAAAAATGGAAACGAGATGGACAAACATCCAAGTGAGCCAAGCTAAAAAACCTTTCATGTGGAAACGCCCCATATCGACCACGGCTTTATTTCTTCCAATGGTCGCCATAGAACCTTTGTCAAAATATTTAAAATCAGCGGTTTGTTGGTTATCCATTTGTTTTAGGATGTGTTTGGCTACATAGGCACCTTGTTGTTGAGCGGCGGGCGCCACACCCGGAAGCCCCCTAGGAGTATCTTCCGTAATCATCGCCGCAACGTCACCGATAGCATAAACGTTTTCCATTCCGCTTACGCGACACTGTCCATCTGTTTGAATGCGATTCCCACGCTGGATAATTTCTGGACGTATTCCTGTTGGGAATTGCCCCATTACACCAGCTCCCCAAATCACTGTTTTGGTTGGGATACTTTCTCCGTTGGAAAATGTAATGGTGTTACCGTCGTAGCCCGTTACCTGCGCGTTGAGTAATACATTCACACCCAGATCGCGTAAGTAGCGTTCGGCGTCCTGTGAAGATTTTTCCGACAATGCCGCTAAGATTTTTCCAGTACCCTCCACAAGATATACTTTCATCTCATTTTTGGATAGTTCCGGATAATCTTTTTTTAACATGTGGAGCTGAATTTCTGCAATAGCCCCAGAAAGTTCTACACCTGTAGGGCCACCGCCCACAACGACAAAATTAAGAAAGCGCTCTCGGTCATGGTAGTTTTTGCGTAGTACGGCTTCCTCCAGATTTTGCAATACATAGCTTCTGATATTTAAAGCTTCATGAATGCTCTTCATGGGCAACGCATATTTCTCGACTTGGTTATTGCCGAAGAAATTGGACGTCGCGCCCGTCGCAATAACCAGATAATCGTAATCATAGTCGCCAACCGATGTTTTGACAATCTTTTGTACATGATCGATTTCAGTAACGTCAGCCATTCTAAATCGAAAGTTCTGTTGCGATTTGAACATTTTACGGATAGGAAAGGAAATGGCATCCGCTGCTAATGTTCCAGTAGCGACTTGGTACATCAGTGGCTGAAAAGTGTGGAAGTTATTTCTGTCGATCAATAACACTTCAACTTCTTTCTCTTTTAAGCTTCTTGCGACCTCAACACCACCAAAACCGCCTCCGATGATAATGACTCTCGGAAAGCTTCTTTCAGAACGATTTAATAACATGATAAACTAATTTTGTTCTATTTTGGGGCAAAAGTACAAAAAACATAGCGTAAAAATTTGCGCCATTTGTTATTGTAATGTTCCTTTGATTTTCAGTCGTAATCCGTCGTGGTCGTCGGTGAGGTACAACTGACAGGCGAGCCTACTTTCCGTGGCTGCATCAGGTAGCGTATCTAACATATCGAGCTCCTGATCTGAGGCTGCGGGTAATCCGTCGCCGCCATTTAATATATGTATGTGACAGGTTGCGCATAACGCCATCCCGCCACATGTAGCAAGGATATCGTATTCGGAAGCCTTCAGTATTTCCATTAGACTTAAATTAATGTCTGTAGGCACTTCGATAGTTTGCGTTGTTCCATCACGGTCTTCGACGGTAATGTTGATGATGTTTTCCATTTAAAATGCATTAACCCCATTTACGGTGGTGTATTTAAAACTCAACTTTTGATCCGGATAAACATACTTAAACGCACTTTGACACATCAAAGCAGCCTCGTGGTATCCACAGAGAATTAGTTTAAGTTTTCCCGGGTACGTGTTGATATCGCCGATTGCATAGATGCGTTCTGTATTGGTGGCGTAATCAAATGTGTCGACCTGTATCGCGTTCTTATCAATGTTCAACCCCCATTCCGCAATTGGACCCAGTTTGGGACTTAATCCATATAAAGGAATAAAGTCTTCCGTAGGCACCGCGATATCTTCTTTCTGTTTGTTGGTCAGGTGAATGTATTCCAAATGGCCGTTTCCGCTGAGAGAGACTAGATTATGAGACAAAAGCAGGTTTATTTTTCCTTCTTGAGCGAGTCGATAGACCTTTTCTGCGGAATCAGGTGCACCCCGAAAGGAATCATTTCGGTGTACGAGCGTCACTTCTTTTGCGACGTTGGCGAGGTAGACCGTCCAGTCCAGTGCGGAATCTCCGCCACCAGCAATAACAATACGCTTATCGCGGAAACGCTCTGGATCTTTGACCATATAGTGTACATGCGATTTTTCATAAAGCGCTAAATTGACCAAGTCGGGCTTGCGCGGTTCAAAACAGCCTAGTCCGCCTGCAATGACGACTACTTGGCTATGGATTACCGTGCCGTCGGAACCAATGATATGGTAAGAGCCGTCGTCTTGCTTCTGTAAGCCCTCTACGCGCTCCCCGAGTGTAAATGTAGGTTGAAATGGTGCAATTTGTTCCATTTGTTTGTCAATGAGCTCTTGCGCTTTGATACTTGGGTAGCCCGGAATATCATAGATTGGCTTATGTGGGTATATTTCCGAAAGCTGTCCGCCAACCTGGGGTAGTACGTCTATTAAATGACACCTCATTTTTAATAAACCAGCTTCGAATACAGCGAATAAACCGACCGGGCCGGCGCCAATAATGCAGATATCTTTTTCAATCATAATTTTCTTGTTATTTTCCGTGAATATTCAAATTGTCATATATCGTATTCAGTATTCTAGTGAAATTTTTGAAGTCTTCCTCCGAAAGATTTTCCCAAGCTTTCATACGAATTTGAGCGACCTCTGGAGAGAGTGCTTTTACTTTCTTTTCGCCGTTAGTGGTAAGTTGTATAAGTAGACATCGTCTATCCTCTGGATGTCCTACACGTTCAACCAATTCTTTTTTTATAATGATATCAACGATGCGGGTTAAGGTAGGCTGATCTTTTCCTGTTTTTTCAGCAAGTTCCTTGTGCGTCATCGGATCTTCATTATATAGGACTTTCAAGATAGACCACTGATCGATGGTTATATCAAACGCTTTTTCCGAAAAGGAAGTCTGCGCATATTGTTTTACTCGTCTGGCGGTCCGATCCAACAGAAAAGAATACTGTGTATATTGTTCTTTTTTCATTATGATGACTTGTTTTTTTAAAGGCAATGAAGCTTGCATGAATGATTGAGATCCTTTTTTGTATGGTCATTCATGCAGGTTGCATAGCAATTATTAGTGTGACAAGTAAATTTACGAAAAGATTAATATACTACAAAAAAAGGCTTGGATTTTCTCCAAGCCTTTTTCAATGTTATCCATGAATCCATTTAAACTTATACTGAATCTCAGGGATTTTTATTCGTTCTGCCAACCTTGTAAGGCGATCGGGCAATTTCATGAGATAGTCTCGCGCTTTTTCTCCTTTTTCGTTCAAGTTGGATACTTTGTCAATAGCCCATTCACGGTTAAGATCCCGGAGAATATCGACATAATCCAAAGCTGTGTACACTTCTATGCGTTGCGCCGCATCAGAAAAATGTGCAAACGCTTCCCCTTGTGGTTCGCCGGATTCGCGCAGAAAATGGGCTGGCATGACAATCTTTTTACGCATCATGTCCTCGAAAGCTATCATAACCTCGCTTGGATCGACCTTCATGGCGTGCGATATAAATGACATATAAGCTTTGGCGTGCCGAGCCTCGTCGGCGGCAATGACGCCGCACATTTTAGCCAACAGTTTATCGCCTGACTTTTTTGAAATGCCGGCTACCCGTCGGTGAGACACATTAGTTGCTAACTCCTGGAATGAAGTATAGATAAAATTACGATAGGGATCAGGGCCAGTACCGATATCAAAACCGTCTTTTATCAGGTATTGAGTTGATATTTCAAATTGTCGCATATCAATGCGTCCAGATAAATATAGGTATTTATTTAATAAATCACCGTGGCGGTTTTCTTCCGCGGTCCAAGCTCTTACCCACTTCATCCATCCACCTTGTTCATTTTTTTCGACATCTTCGGCCATAGTCAGCCACGACTCATAGGTGGGAAGAGCTTCTTCGGTAATTGTATCACCAATAAGTACTGCGACTAAATCATAAGGTAGTTCTTTTGCACTTTCCTGTAAGTCCCTCACTTCTTCAAAAAAAGTATCACGTGAGGCATCAGGTAAGAAATCAGCTGGTTGCCACATTTCTTCTACTGGCTTTAGATACTCGCTCATTTCATTCAACATGAACGGCTCTAAATATGCCATAACCTCTTTTCTTGAGCCCTCGGGGATATTTAATGGTAATTCTTGCATATCTAGTACAAAGATAACCAATTGAGAATAAATTAAAGGTGTGTATCGATACAAAAAATGGTTGTGACGTAAAATCATTTTGATATGGATTTACATCTCGAAATAAAAAGAATACATCACGTTGACGAGTTTTCGGGCTTAATACACTAACTTTGTAGGATATTTAAGGAGCGTAAAAAATTGAAAACTTTTGATATAGATAGGATTCGGGCAGACTTCCCGATTTTGAGCAGAGAAGTGAACGGTAAACCGTTGGTTTATTTTGACAATGGTGCAACTACACAAAAGCCGAAGCAGGTCATTGACGCTATCATACGTTATTATGCCGATATGAATAGTAATGTGCATCGTGGCGTGCATTATCTGAGCCAGATTTCCACGGATGCTTTTGAGGTAACACGTCGTAAAGTACAAGCGTTCATTCATGCAAAACATGAACACGAAATTATCATAACCAAAGGAACGACAGAAGCTATCAATATCGTTGCTTCATGCTATGGACGTGCTTTTATAACCGCAGGGGATGAAATTATTATTTCCGCGATGGAACATCATTCGAATATCGTGCCTTGGCAAATGCTTTGCGATGAAAAAGGATGTAGATTACGTGTTATCCCTATGCTTGATAATGGAGAGTTGGATATAGAAGCCTACAAATCCTTGTTTTCGGAACGCACAAAACTTGTTTCTTTCACTTATGTATCCAATGCTTTAGGCACGGTGAATCCCGTAAAGGAAATGATTGATGTTGCGCATGAACACGGTGTGCCGGTACTGGTCGATGGCGCACAAGCTATACAACACATAGCAGTGGACATGCAAGCACTTGACGTCGATTTCTTTGCTTTTTCAGGGCACAAGATGTATGGCCCGACAGGTATTGGCGTATTGTATGGAAAAGAAGACCTGTTAAATAATATGCCTCCTTATCAAGGTGGTGGTGATATGATTAAGGATGTAACTTTTGAAAAAACAACTTATAATGAACTCCCTTTTAAGTTTGAAGCAGGAACACCCAACATCGAAGCCGGGATTTGTCTGGGTGATGCTATAGATTATATCCAGGATATCGGCTTGGATGCAATTAAAGCTTATGAAGAGGATCTTTTGGCCTATGCCACATCACGTTTGTCAGAAATAGAAGGAATACGCTTTATTGGCACAGCGACACATAAATCTTCCGTTATTTCTTTTGTGGTAGATGGTGTGCATCCCTATGATATTGGCGTCATATTAGATAAGCTGGGTATAGCCGTAAGGACTGGACATCACTGTGCGCAACCTGTTATGGATGCTTTTAGCATTCCGGGGACAGTACGGGTTTCGCTGGCTATGTATAATACAAAAGAAGAAATAGATGCATTAATCGACGGATTGAAAAGGGCATTGAGCATGTTATTATAAATAGCTAATGCTCACCAAAGTTAATCAGGAAAAATGACTATAAACGAAATACAAGACGAACTCATTGACGATTTTTCTTTTTATCAGGATTGGATGGAGAAATACGAATACATCATCCAATTGGGAAAAGAAGTTCCGTTAATAAAAGAGGAATATAAAAAAGACGATTATATTATCAAAGGATGCCAGTCAAGGGTCTGGTTGTATCCGGAGTTGCGAGATGGAAAGGTATATTTCACTGCGGATAGTGACGCCATAATTACTAAGGGCTTGGTAAGCCTAATGGTAAAAGTGCTTTCTGGACATACCCCACAGGAGATCGCACAAGCCGACCTTTATTTTATTGATGAGATTGGATTAAAAGAACATCTTTCACCCACGCGTGCGAATGGTTTGTTATCTATGGTAAAGCAAATGAAATTGTATGCTGTGGCTTTACAGATGAGATCTTAAGATACGGAAACGTATTGCGCATCTACTTTTTCTCCAAAAAATATCGCTGCTTTTTCTTCAAAATTTAAAGGATTATCTGTTGTTAAAAATTGCATCCGGCCGTTTTTTGAGCAGATTTCTTCTACCTCTGGATGGCGGTTAAAATAATCTACCAGGCTTTTAGCGATCAGTTCACCCTGCGATAATACCTGTACGTGAGGTGGTGTGTGTTGTCTTATAAGCGGCAATAATAAGGGATAATGTGTGCAAGCAAGGATTAGGTTGTCAATCTGAGCGCTTTGTCCAAGTATATGCTGAATATCTTTTTGGACAATTTCATTCGCGTTCGCTCCGGTTATTTCATACCTTTCAACAAGTGGTACCCATAAAGGACAAGCATGTTGATGTACTTTTATTTCGGGATGAAACTTCGTGATTTCTATTTTATAGGACTCGGATAATACCGTTCCTTGTGTGGCAAGGACACCCACTTCATTGGTCTTTGTATAATGATGAATGGCTTCCGTAGTAGGGCGAATGACGCCAAGTACCTTTTTTCCAAAGGGAAGGTCATTTTGTTGGATAGTTCGCAAGGCTTTTGCAGAAGCGGTGTTGCAAGCTAAGATAACGAGATTACAGCCTAACTCAAATAACTTAAATACGCACTCTTTTGTGAAATCATAGACCTCTTCGAACGGCCGTGTACCATAAGGAACGCGCGCGTTATCGCCTAGATAGATATAATCGTATAAGGGTAATGTGTCCTTAATTTCCCGGAAAATGGTTAAACCTCCAAAACCTGAATCAAATATGCCGATGGGGCCGTGCTTTGCTATTGTCATTTTATCTCCACCCGTTCCTTATTGTTAAGCAAAGATGGTTTTTCTTTATAAGTTTTCCAAGGTGTGGAAAAAATGAGGAGTAAATTCTGATGATAATATTGCTACCTTCGCTTTTAATCCTTCAGGAGTTCCTAGTTCAGCATATTGTTTGAAATAGCGTATGAAGGTTCTGAATGGCAAAAACAGTTCAGAAAAATAAAACTAGGAATAATAATTGTTAGGAAGAACACGTACAATATTTTTTCATTATGAAGTTTCATTACTTTCTTTTTTTTGCATCGTTAGCATCGTTTACGGTAATATCGACGTTGCAGGCGCAGGTTAAGAACCAACCCTATTCATATCAACATTATCAAAAATATGACAACCTTCTTTATTCGCCACAAACACGTATGCATACGGCGACCAAACCCTTCCTTTTTAAAGGAGACTTATTGGCGAAGTACGATTCGATCCAAAACTTAAATCAAGTGGATTCAGACAATATTTTCTTGAGAAAGATATTCAACGAACACTTGATCGAAATTCATAAAGAAGACCATAGTTTTTATCTGGACTTTTTGCCTGATTTTGTGATTGGAAAAGAAATGATTGGAGCGGATAAAAGAACGACTTGGCTAAATACACGCGGATTTCAAGTTGGTCTTACCATTAAGGATAAGTTCACTTTTTATGCTAATGCGTTCGAAAATCAAGGAGTTTTTCCAAATTACCTTACAGATTATATTGACAGAGCGGGGGTGGTTCCTGGACAGGGGAATACAAAACACCTATCAAATAATAAAAAAGATTGGATGTATGCTACTGCAAGTTTGACGTACGACTTCAGTGACTATTTCCAAACCACGTTAGCATATGACAAGAATCATATTGGTGACGGTTATCGTTCTTTATTGCTATCTGACTTCTCTTCGAATTATGCACATTTAAAATTCACCGGTAAGATAGGAAATGTGCAATATACGTCCATATGGGCTTATATGAACGATCCTAAAAACCCACGTGTGGATTCGCTCAATTCTGGCGGTCGGTTTGGTGATGGTATTAAATGGGGAGCTTTTCAATATTTGGATTATAACGCAACGAATCGCTTGTCAGTTGGCTTCTTTCAAGCGGTTGTTTGGGCAAATCGCAACGAAGCAGGCCATCGTGGGTTCGACTTTAACTATGCTAACCCGATCATTTTTTTGCGCCCGGTGGAATCAAATAATTCGACTTCACCTGATAAAATGTTCTTAGGATTAAATGCCAAATACAAAGTGCTAAATAATATGAGCGCCTACGGACAGTTCTTGTTGGGGGAGTTCACAGCGAAAGAATTTTTTGCCGGAAATGGATACATACATAATAAATGGGGGTCACAACTTGGCATAAAAGGTTTCGATATATTTAAGGTACAAAATCTTAATTTTCTAGCTGAATATAACGTCGTCAGACCGTATACTTATCAACATTACGTATCGATATCTAATTATAGTAATAATGGAGAACCGCTTGCGCACCCGAGAGGAGCTAACTTACGAGAGCTTTTAGGCATGCTCAATTATTCATGGAACCGTTTTGATTTTTCTATACAAGGTATGTACAGTCGCTACGGAACGGATCCGGATGCAGCTACGAACATGGGAGGGGATATTTTCCAATCGTATTCCAATTTTCCAAATAGACACGGTAATTATATAGGCCAGGGCGTAAAAAATGATCTCTATTATGGTGATATAAAAGCCGCCTATGTACTTAACCCAAAATATAACTTGCGTTTTGAAGTTGGCTATACGCAACGCTATAATAGGATAGAGGGGGCACCGACAGAGAAATCTGGTGTCATAAATTTTGGTCTTCGATCTTCGTTTCGCAATTTTTATGGAGATATTTAGTAAAATTGTATAAATGAAATCTACTAGAATTGCTATTAAAAAAATAGGCTAATGAAAATTATAATCATAAATGGCCCTAATCTAAATTTATTAGGGGTACGGGAGAAAAATATTTACGGGAGTCAAGACTTTCAATCCTTTTTTGAAGAATTAAAGCAACAATTTTCGGAGGTTGAGCTGTCTTATTTTCAAAGCAACCACGAGGGAGAGATTGTTGACAAACTGCATGAGGTGGGCTTTTCTTATGACGGTGTTGTGCTCAATGCAGGAGCGTATACGCACACTTCGGCTGCTATTGGCGATGCCATCGCAGGTATTACAACCCCTGTAGTGGAAGTCCATATTTCAAATGTATATAGGCGTGAGACCTTCCGCCATCATTCTTATCTTGCCCCAAACTGTATAGGCGTGATTTGCGGCTTCGGCTTAACTAGTTATAGATTGGGGGTGGAAAGCTTGTTAAAACATTAACGATCTTAGAGATCACCGTTTAGACTGATTTCCAGTTTTCGGTTTTCGAAAAATAAGATACAACCCAACGATCATAAATGGAACACTTAACAACTGCCCCATATTGAATTTCATAGTGTCTTCAAAAGCTTCTTGGTTTTCTTTGAAAAATTCCAATGCAAATCGTGCACCGAAGAGCAAAACTAAGAATATGCCGAATAGATAGCCTGCTTTTGGTTTTGCATTCTTTTGATACATCGTCCATAAGATGACAAAGATGATGACGTAGGCAATAGCTTCGTACAATTGTGCGGGATGGCGGGCGACCATATCTACCTTTTCAAAGACAACCCCCCATGGCATGGAGGTCGGAAGTCCGATAATCTCCGAGTTAAAGAAATTACCTAGCCGTACAAAGGCCCCTGCTAATGGAACAACGATAACTAGTCTATCGGCAATCCACGTAAATTCTGTTTTGGTTTTCCGCGAAAACAGCCATAAAGCTATTAGGATGCCAATAGCTCCTCCATGGCTCGCAAGGCCTTGGAAGCCAGTAAGCTCAAAGTTTCCGTTAACCATACGGAAAGGAAGAATCATTTCTAGGGGATGTTTACTATAATAGTCAAACTCATAGAATAGACAATGGCCTAACCGTGCGCCGATCAACGTTCCCAGAAATATATAGATACTTAACTGATCCAATAGCTCTTGTGTTTTCCCTTCTTTTTTGAAAATTTTCAACATGAGGATATAGGATACCACAAAGGCAGCTAAAAAGCATAATGCGTAATAGCGCAGACCAAAAGAACCTATTTCAAAAATGATAGGGTCTATATTCCAATGGATAACATTTAAAATCGCGTGCATAAGTCTTCAATTGTGCAGTAAACCTAAATAAATTTATTGTGATATGCAATATAAGCATATGCATATAAAATAAATCTATTTCGCTATCCTCAGCCATCAAGGGTTATTTGATAGAGGAAATATAAGGTTATCCTTTATAAAATTAATATTGCATTAAATTTCGTATACTATTTGGTCGAAATTCCTAACTTTGAGAGAATAAGGACAAAGTATAAAAAAGAGAAAAGACCCACTAATTGTTATCCGAATAGCAAAAAAAGAAATATGGCAAATAAAAAAGCGAAAGAGAAAAATAAACACATACCCGTCGTAACAGATAAATCACTGAATTTTTTTGAAAAATACATCAATAATCCTTCACCAACAGGTTTTGAGTGGGAGGGCCAGCGCTTATGGTTAGATTATCTGAAACCTTACGTCGACAAAACCTATATCGATAATTATGGTACAGCAGTAGGAATTATCAATCCCGATGCATCCTATAAGGTCGTCATTGAAGCGCATGCGGATGAAATATCTTGGTTTGTTAATTATATCACCAAAGAGGGCTTTATATACGTTATCCGGAATGGTGGTTCCGACCATCAGATCGCACCCTCGAAGCGCGTAAACATTCATACAGATAGTGGTATGGTGAAAGCGGTCTTTGGATGGCCAGCTATCCATACACGTTCGGGAGAGAAAGAAGATGCTCCTACCTTAAAGAATATCTTTTTAGATTGTGGTGCTACTTCTAAAGAAGAAGTGGAGGAGTTAGGAATCCATGTAGGGTGTGTTGTTACTTATGAAGATGAGTTTACCGTACTTAACGATCGTTATTATGTAGGGCGAGCGCTGGACAATCGGGCGGGAGGATTTATGATTGCGGAAGTAGCGCGCTTGTTAAAGCAAAATAAGAAAAAATTGCCTTTCGGTCTGTATATCGTCAATGCAGTACAGGAGGAAATCGGATTACGTGGGGCGGAGATGATTACCCACTACATTAAGCCTAATCTTGCCATTGTGACGGATGTAACACATGATACACAAACGCCAATGATTAATAAAATTACGCAGGGCGACTTAGCTTGTGGTCAGGGGCCGGTGTTGTCTTATGCGCCTGCAGTACAGATTAATCTAAATAGGCTTTTGATCAATGTAGCTAAAGAAAATGACATTCCATTTCAACGTCAGGCATCTTCTCGGTTCACCGGAACGGATACCGATGCTTTCGCGTATTCAAATGGCGGCGTGCCTTCAGCCCTAATATCGTTGCCTCTGCGTTATATGCATACAACGGTAGAGATGGTACACAAAGAAGATTTGGATAATGTGGTAAGGCTTATTTATGAGGTATTGCTCAAGATAGAAGATGGACAGGACTTTAGGCCGTTTAGCGAATAATAGCTGAAAGGAGGAAACTAGATCGACGTACACGGTAATAATGTGCTGGGGGTCTATGTATATAATGACTAGAATTTGGAGATAGAAAATCTGGATTTTTATGAAACTTGAAAAACAACTTATAGATGAAAAATAATAGTAACGATGAAATAGAGAATAACGAGCTGAGCATAGAATTGAGTGAGGAGATCGCTGAAGGTATTTATAGCAATCTAGCTATTATAACGCACTCAAGCTCTGAATTTGTATTGGATTTTATCCGCATCATGCCTGGAGTGCCTAAGGCAAAGGTCAAATCCAGAATTGTTTTGACACCAGAGCACGCTAAACGGCTGTTAGGGGCGTTACAAGACAATATTAACCGATTTGAAGCTGCCAATGGAACAATAAAAGCAAGTGAGCCGGGGCTGCCGTTAAATTTTGGTCCAAAAGGGGAAGCATAATTTATGTATGAGTGATGAGTTATGAATGATGAAACTATATAGTCACTTATAACTTATATCTTATAACTTATAATTTAGATAAATGGATATACAGGTTAGGAACTTAACCATCGAGGATTACAAGGATTTAAAGCGCTCCATGGAAAAGGCCTACGGTGGAGATACGGGAGATGTATGGACACGTGAAAACATAGTAGATTTGATAGAGATCTTTCCCGAAGGACAATTATGTGTGGAAGTAGATGGACGGGTGGTAGCTTGTGCGCTTTCTTTGATCATTGATTCGAAAAAGACCAATATTTACAAGAAATACTATGAAATTATAGATAACGGAAAGTTCTCGACCCATGATTATCAAGGGGACATCCTTTATGGAATAGAAGTGTTTGTACATCCTGACTTTCGTTCTTTGCGTCTGGGAAGACGTTTGTATGACGTGCGAAAAGAGTTGTGTGAGCAAATGAATCTCCGCGGGATCCTTGCAGGAGGGCGAATACCAAATTATCATGCCTACGCAGATAAGATAACGCCGCGAACCTATATCGAAAAAGTAAAACGGAAAGAGATTTTCGATCCGACACTAACCTTTCAGCTGTCAAATGATTTTCATGTTTCCAAGATCCTGAAAAATTATCTTCCCGAAGATAAAGAGTCGAATGAGTTTGCGACACTATTGCAATGGGATAATATATACTATGACCCCGATACAAAATACTCGTCTGCTTCCAAACAAACAACCAGATTGGGGTTGGTACAATGGCAGATGCGGCTGTTTAAAGATATAAACGACTTTTACGATCAGGTTGAGTTTTTTGTAGATGCTGTCAGCGACTATGGGTCAGACTTCGTTATGTTTCCGGAATTTTTTAATACACCATTGATGAGCCCTTACAATGAGCTTCCTGAGCGCGCTGCTATGGAGAAGCTTTCGGAACTGACCGGTGAAATTGTCGAAAAGCTGCAGGAATTTGCAGTATCGTATAATGTTAATATTATCGCCGGATCCATGCCTATCATGGAATATAAAAAACTTTATAACGCGTCCTATCTATGTCATCGAAATGGGAAGGTGGACGTGCATAAAAAGATTCATATCACGCCCAACGAGTTTAAGTATTACGGGATGGTAGGAGGAAATGAAATCAACGTATTTGACACAGACTGTGGAAAGGTTGGTCTTTTGATATGTTATGATGTGGAATTTCCGGAAGTTAGCCGTATCATGGCCGACCAGGGCATGCAAATACTTTTTGTGCCGTACATGACTGACACGCAGAACGGCTATTTGCGCGTAAGAGCATGTGCGCAAGCGAGAGCTATCGAAAACGAATGCTATGTGGCTATCGCTGGTTGCGTAGGTAATTTACCGCGTGTCAATAATATGGATATCCAATATTCGCAATCTGCTGTATTTACACCATCAGATTTTGCTTTCCCTAATAATGGTATAAAGGCAGAAGCCACACCAAACACCGAAATGGTTCTGATTGCAGATGTGGATTTATATGCCCTACGGGATTTGCATGAATATGGTACAGTAAAAATACTGAAGGATAGAAGAAAAGACTTATATAGGGTGAATCTCTTAAAATAAGGGGGTTCACCCGGCTTTGTCATTCAGTAATCGCTGAATAGTCATTTGCCTTGGGTATCGTGTCAAGAATCGAATGCCACTCATTTGGAATGGTCGTCAGTTTCCGTTTCTGAAGGTCTAGCCAAGCACCGTCTACGTAGACTGTTGCAGCCTTTATGCCATTTTCTTTATAGATTTCGTGACGAAACGAGAATCGAAAATTTTTAAGGTTAAGCTTTGTCATTTCTACCTTTACAGCTATACGTTCGTCAAGCCCGATTTCACGATAATATATTAGCTCTTCCCTAAATAAGATAGGGCCGATATGATATTTAGCAAACTCTTCCAGCGAAAGCCCCACCTGGGTCATCATATTGCTTCGCGCCTGTGCACAGAAGTCAGCATATGCCGAATGTCTGAGATGCATGTTGGGATCTAGTTGAGACCAGAGCACCTGTCCTTCGAAATAGATGTTTTGTTTCATTTTTTGTCCTAAATTTATTAAATTTCCTTACATGACATTGATTGGAGATACCAATTGCATTAATATCGCCGTCAACCAAGCAGCATACGTGCCAATCGCGTAGCTACATACTGCCAGGATCACTCCCGCGGAGACTAGTGACGGATGGAAAGCTGCTGATGTAACGGTGGCGGATGCTACTCCTCCAATATTAGACATACTGCCCACTGCAAAATAGAAAAATGGAGCTTTGATCAATTTTCCAACCAATAACAATAGTAAAGCATGTATGCTAAGCCATATTATTCCCACTATAAATAACCCCGGGTTTTTCAGAATAGCAGCGATGTCCATTTGCATACCGATTGTCACAATCAACATATAAAGCAAGGCAGTTCCTAATTTCGAAGCGCCCGAATGCTCGAATTTACGAGCTGGTGTAAAGGAAAGTCCGATACCAATCAGCGTAGCAACGAGAACTATCCAAAAGAAACTGTTAGTCAGCGAAAACTTTTCCAGTTCTGGAAAGTTATTCGCCATATACGAAGCTACCGGGTCCGCGATTAACGATGCAAGCCCTGTTCCGCCTAAAGCAAGTGATAGCATCAGGATGAAATCTTTAGCTTCGGGTATACGGCTATTCGCTTTCTGTTGTTGATCCATTCTTTTAGTCAGTGCCTTTACATCTGCGGCTTCTGCGTTAAAAAAGCGATCAAATTTTTGTTGCTTGGTTGCTCCATATAGTAAAAAAGCCATCCATATATAGGCTACAAATACGTCTACGGCGATGATAGAAGAAAATAAGCTGGGAGAGGGCTGTAGTATTTCTTTGAGTGCCACTTGGTTAGCGCTTCCGCCAATCCAAGATCCTGCCAATGTTCCTAATCCACGCCATACTTCGTCAGGACCGACGCCGCCCACTATTTCGGGGGCAAAAAGCGACGTGATCCAAACGGCGATCGGTCCGCCTATAATAATACCAACTGTACCTGTGAAAAACATCAAGCCTGCTCGCTTGCGTAAATTCCACATTTCTTTTAAATCTAGATTTAAGGTAAAAAGAATCAAACAAGAAGGGAGAAAAAAACGGCTGCCAATACTGGCAAGCGGCGAATTTTCACCATCAATAATATGAGCGGAATTCAAC
This sequence comes from Sphingobacterium gobiense, assembly GCF_002980575.1. Taxonomy (GTDB): domain Bacteria; phylum Bacteroidota; class Bacteroidia; order Sphingobacteriales; family Sphingobacteriaceae; genus Sphingobacterium; species Sphingobacterium gobiense. Next base: position 1,584,750 of record NZ_PVBS01000001.1, on the reverse strand, counting down.
AGCCCAGGAATGAAATAACAGAGCAGTAACGGCGGAATGATCGTGTAAAACTTAACAATATATTTGCTTTTAAGACTTGCGGTATAAAATACCACGCCTAAAACAATCATCAACAAACCCAGCACGGCGGCATTATCGGTAATGAGTGGTGTAACTTCTCTGATAGCATTTTGCATATTTTGTGGTAATTGTTAAATTGCTCTTGAATTTATATAAATATATAGACTTTTTTGAACTCGTAACATATTAGATGATTAATCGGAGAGATTTTATCAAGAACAGTGGACTCGTTATGGGTTCTACAGTTGTAAGCACGCCTATACTTGGGGCTGTTGCAGAAACAAAGAGAAAGACCTTACGTGTTGGATTGATCGGATGTGGGGGGAGAGGAACAGGAGCAGTTTTTCAAGCGTTGGCAGCAGATCCTGATGTGCGTGTAACGGCATTGGCAGATATTTTCGAAGACAACCTGAACAACACGCTTTCTGCTTTAAAGCAAAAATACGGGGACCGTATAGCTGTAACGGAGAGAACTTCCTTTCTCGGTTTTGATGCGTATGAAAAACTAATTAAATCAAAAGTAGATGTCGTGTTATTATGCACGCCCCCGAATTTTAGACCTGCACATCTGGCATTAGCAGTAAAAGAGGGAAAACATGTGTTTTGCGAAAAACCCGTTGCTGTGGATATACCGGGACTGCACGAGGTGGAGGCAGCTGTTAAGTTAGCTAAAGAAAAGAAATTATGTTTGGTGAGCGGATTTTGTTTTCGCTATTCTTTTCCAAACAGAGACATTATTTCTCGTGTGCATGATGGTGCTATAGGAGATATTAAAACCATTTCTTCTTTTCGCCATGGCGGCGAATTGAGTTATAAAGAAAGGCAACCTGGATGGAATGATTTGACCTATCAATTACGAAATTGGTATTATTATCAACGATATTCGGGGGATATGATTGTCGAACAGACGATACATAGTATAGATTATATGTCGTGGATATTGAATAACGAACTTCCTCAAAAAGTAACAGCTACTGGCGGACGCCAAAGCCGACCGTGGAATAAATATGGAAATGTTTACGATCATTTTACAGTAGAATACGAATACGGAAAGGGATTCCGCAGTTTCCATTTTGGTCGCCAGCAGAATGGTACAACGCCACGTAATACTGTGGAAGCCATGGGAACAAGGGGATATATAAATGTGGGAATTAATACTAATTACGAGATTTTTGGCGATCAACCTTGGCGTAATACCGAACGTCTTAACAATATGTATCAAACGCAACACGACGAACTCTTTAAAGCGATTAGAGAAAAGCAGGTCATCAACGATGGGGATTTCATGGTACAATCTACGCTAATGGCGATTTGGGGTAGACTGTCGGCATATTCAGGCAGAACGCTGTCCTACGATGAGGCTATCCATTCGGAAGAAGTTTTAGGACCACCTGTGGAGGACTATCACTGGGACATGAAAATAGATGAGTTAGCAATTCCGAGACCCGGTCATTATAAGTTTACGTAGCGATGGAACAAATAAGGATATTGGTTGTGGGTTGTGGTAATATGGGTGCATCGCATGCTGCAGCCTATCATAAATTAGCAGGGTTTGAGATTGTTGGGTTGGTGTCCAGAGGCGATAGTAAACATCGCGTTAACACCATGCTTGAGTCGGCATATCCGACATTCGATCATTATGATGATGCTTTGAGCCAAACAGAACCGGACGCGGTATGTATTGCGACATATCCCGATACACACGAAGAGTATGCATTAAAGGCGTTTATGGCGGGAGCACATGTTTTCATCGAAAAGCCGTTGGCGGATAGTGTGGTGGGGGCTGAGCGGGTGGTTCAAGCAGCTAAGGACTCGGGTAAGAAGTTAGTAGTTGGTTATATTCTTCGTTATCACCCATCTTGGATCAAATTTATAGAAATAGGAAAAACATTGGGCAACCCATTGGTGTTCCGTATGAATTTAAATCAGCAAAGTCAGGGATATATGTGGGATGTACATCGGAATTTAATGAAGAGTTTGAGTCCTATTGTAGATTGTGGTGTACATTATATCGACGTGATGTGTCAGATAACGGAAGCTCGCCCCATTCGGGTATCTGCTATAGGCGCCCGTTTAACGGATGATATACCATTGGATAACTATAACTACGGACAACTACAGATTCATTTTGATGATGGTTCTGTAGGTTGGTATGAAGCCGGGTGGGGACCGATGATAAGCGAAACGGCGTTTTTTGTCAAAGATGTGATTGGGCCTAAAGGTGCGGTCTCTATTGTCGCTAATGAAGCTGGGGCAAAAGGTCAATCTGATTCTGTAGAGGCTCATACCCAAACAGAATCTTTACGTGTGCATTATGCTGATGTCGACAGCAACAACAAGTTTATTGTACCCGATGAATGGATAGATTTAACTGATGAGCCATCCCATCAGGAACTATGCGACAGGGAGCAATTGCATTTTTTGCAATCAATACACGAGAATCTAGATTTGTCCAAATCGATGGAAGATGCCGTTAACAGTTTAAGAATTGCTTTTGCCTGCGATGAATCCGTTAAGACGGGTGGGATGGTGAAGTTGTGAAATGCTTACGGTATATTCAGATACTTATGCGTTTGCAGGGAAATTTCCCACTGCGGATTATCTTTTACGTATTCAATAATCAGCGGTGTCATTTCTGTGGTTTTAGACCATTCGGGCTGCAAATATAGCTTACAGTTTTTGCCGACAAATCTGGCGTGTTCTTCTGCCCATTGGAAATCGCTTTTATTAAAAACAATTACTTTTAATTCACCGGCGGCATTCAGTACATCTGGACGTGGACCTTTAAATTTTTTAGGAGACAGACATATCCAATCCCAATAACCAGATAATGGATAAGCGCCCGATGTTTCTATGAAAGTTTGTATGCCAGCTTCCTTTAATCCTCTTGTGAGATAGTCTAAATTGTAGAGTAGAGGTTCTCCTCCCGTAATAACAACCGTCTTTGCGGGGAATTTCTTTGCATTCTCGATGATGGCGTCTGCCGACGTCAGCGGATGTAGCTCGGCATCCCAGCTTTCTTTGACATCACACCAATGGCAGCCCACATCACATCCCCCCAAACGAATGAAGTATGCCGCCTTTCCGGTATGGTATCCTTCGCCTTGTATAGTGTAAAATTCTTCCATAAGTGGAAGCAGTGTGCCGTCTTCCGGAACTTGATTTGACATTGCTTTTTCCTTTGAGAGGACAAAGGTACGAAAAAAAGGCGTAGACGCCTAGTAATGTGCATGTCCTATATATAACGCGAATAGTGTATAGGCTCACCCAATAAAAAAACGGCTTCCGTTTCTTACAGATATTGAATACCTTTGCGTTCGAGACTTTACAGCGTAGTATGCTGGCGGTCTGTAAACAGTTAAATTTCAATTTTTTTAATAAATTAAAATCATATTCGTAGATGATTAACATTACATTGCCTGACGGGTCGGTCCGTCAGTATGAAAAGGGGACTACTGCTATGCAGATCGCCCAGTCCATTTCTGAAGGTTTAGCTAGAAATGTATTAGGCGCTGAAGTAAATGGTGAAGTATGGGATGCATCCAGAGCGATAGAAGAGGATGCTTCTGTTAAATTGTTAACTTGGAACGACGATAAAGGAAAATCGACGTTTTGGCATTCATCTGCGCATTTATTGGCGGAAGCATTGGAGGCGCTGTATCCGGGAATAAAATTTGGTATAGGTCCTGCAATTGAGACGGGATTCTATTATGACGTCGACTTCGGTGACCGTGAATTTTCTTCTGATGACTTCAAGCAGATAGAAGACAAGATGTTGGAGCTTGCAAAGCAAAAAGAAGTATTTGAACGTAAAGCTGTTTCGAAAGCGGATGCGTTGGCTTATTTTACAGCGAAAGGTGATGAGTATAAGCTGGATTTGATTAAGGATTTGGAGGACGGCAAAATTACATTCTATACACAAGGCAATTTTACGGATCTCTGTCGTGGCCCGCATATTCCGCATACAGGCGTTATTAAGGCTATTAAATTGACAAACGTAGCGGGAGCATATTGGCGTGGAGACGAAACGCGCAAACAACTCACCCGTATATACGGAGTCAGTTTTCCCAAGGCATCGGAGCTGACAGAATATTTGAAATTTATCGAGGAAGCTAAGAAACGTGATCACCGTAAGCTTGGGAAAGAGTTGGAGCTATTTGCTTTTTCGGAAAAAGTAGGAGCTGGGTTACCGCTTTGGCTACCAAAAGGCGCTACTTTACGTCAAAAACTACAAGATTTTTTGCAACGAGCGCAAATAAAAGCAGGCTATGAGCCCGTGGTGACACCGCATATCGGTCACAAACAACTATATGTAACTTCGGGCCATTACGAGAAATATGGGGCCGACGCGTTTCAGCCCATCCATACGCCGATTGAAGGAGAAGAGTTTTATCTAAAGCCGATGAACTGTCCGCATCACTGCGAGATTTATAAGACCAAACCTCGTTCGTATAAGGAACTACCTGTTCGATTTGCCGAATTTGGTACGGTGTACCGCTATGAGCAATCAGGAGAATTACACGGATTGACACGGGTACGTGGTTTTACACAAGATGATGCACACTTATTCTGCCGACCTGATCAGGTTAAAGAAGAGTTTAAGAAAGTGATTGACCTCGTGTTATACGTTTTCGGAGCACTCGGGTTTAATGACTATACTGCGCAGGTTTCCTTACGCGATCCGGAGAATAAAACGAAATACATCGGTACCGATGAAAATTGGGACCTAGCGGAAGCCGCTATTATTGAAGCTGCAAGCGAAAAAGGACTCCGTACAGTTATAGAGCATGGGGAAGCCGCATTCTATGGTCCAAAACTGGACTTTATGGTGAAAGATGCACTGGGTCGGAAATGGCAACTGGGTACAATTCAAGTGGATTACAACTTGCCAGAGCGTTTTGAACTGGAGTACACAGGAAGTGACAACCAAAAGCATCGCCCTGTAATGATACATCGTGCGCCGTTCGGCTCATTGGAGCGATTTGTCGCGGTGCTCATTGAGCATTGTGGGGGGCAGTTTCCTTTATGGCTTGCACCAGAGCAATTTATAATTTTGCCAGTATCGGAGAAGTACGAAGAAACTGCAAAAAGTCTTTTAGATTCGCTAAATAATTCCGATATTTGCGGACTGATTGACTTTCGTGACGAGAAAGTCGGTCGTAAGATTCGTGATGCGGAATTGAAAAAAATCCCTTATATGTTGATTGTAGGGGAGAAGGAGGTCGAAAATGGCACAGTTTCTGTTCGTAAACATGGATCTGTAGATTTAGGCTCTATGAGTCCGCAGGCATTTAAGGAATTATTAATTAAAGAAGTAACCGTTTAATATTTAAACATTTGGCATTAAAAAGATCAGGTGGTTTTAGACCGCCAATGAGAAAGAAAGAACCAGAACATCGCATTAACGAATTCATCAGAGTGCCCGAGGTGCGTTTGGTGGGTGATAATGTGGAGCAAGGCATCTATCCTACTCGTAAGGCATTAGAAATAGCAGACGAGCTGGAACTTGACTTAGTGGAGATTTCGCCAAATGCCAGTCCTCCTGTTTGTAGGGTCATTGATTATAGTAAGTTTGTATACGAGCAGAAGAAGAAGCAAAAGGAGATTAAAGCGAATGCTAAACAAACAGTTGTAAAGGAAATTCGTTTTGGTCCGAACACCAATGACCACGATTTCGAGTTTAAGTTAAAACATGCAATTAAGTTTTTAGAGAACGGTGAGAAAGTCCGTGCGTATGTGCACTTTAAAGGACGTGCTATTGTTTTTAAAGAACAGGGTGAGATTTTATTATTGCGTTTTGCTCAAGCTTTGGAGGACTACGGAAAGGTAGAATTGTTGCCTAAATTAGAAGGTAAGCGGATGTTCTTAACACTAGCTCCTAAGGCGGCTCCAAAAAAATAAATACGAGAATCTAACAGATTGATATAGAAAATTTAATTCATTATGCCAAAAGTAAAAACCAATTCCAGCGCGAAAAAACGCTTTAAATTGACTGGAACAGGTAAGATTGCAAGAAAAAGTGCCTATAAAAGCCACATCTTGACAAAGAAAGAAACAAAGCAAAAACGTAATTTGACACAAACAAGTTATGTTTCTGATGCAGATATGGGCAACGTAAAACGTATGCTTGGCATCGGTAAATAAATTTATTTCGATCTTTATAATAATAATTTTTTTAACCGGGTATTGGGCAGTAAGATTGCTGGAAAACGTAACGCCTTATACCAAACTAAATTCAAAATAATATGCCACGTTCGGTTAACGCAGTAGCTTCGAGAAGAAGAAGAAAAAGAATCATGAAAATGGCCAAAGGCTATTTCGGTTCAAGAAGCAAAGTTTATACTATTGCTAAAAACACAGTAGAAAAAGGTTTACAGTACGCTTACCGCGACCGTAAGACCAAAAAACGCGAGTTCAGAGCTTTATGGATTCAGCGTATCAACGCAGGTGCTCGTCAGCATGGGATTTCTTATTCACAGTTGATTGGTAAGTTAAACGCCAAAAATATCGGTCTAAACCGTAAGGTGCTGGCTGACTTAGCTATGAACAACCCAGACGCTTTCAAAGCCGTAATTGATACCGTAAAATAAAGTTTTTAACCCGTTATCAATTTGTTAGATATTAAGAAAGGAGCCCAAAGGCTCCTTTCTTTCTTTATGCGTTTTTTGTTTCTTATGCTATGTTTACTGTTGAGGCTGTCCTGCAGCAGGAACGGCTGGCGTCACCGGCTGAGCATCAGCGCTGATACCTAGTTTTGAACGTACATCCATCGATATATCCTCTCCGCCTTGGAAATAGATTACATTCCCGGCTGAAGTGTCGAGCACATAGGCATACCCTTTTTCTTTCGCTACGGAATTGATTGCATTCAGTACTTTTGTTTGGATAGGCGTTAAAAGCTCCTGTTGCTTCTTTTGTAGGTCTTCTTGAGCGACACGTTGAACTTCCTGTATACGTTGCTCGATGTTTTGAAGCTCTTGTCCTAAGACCTGAAGTTCCGCATCAATTGTCTCTTTATTTGCTTCACTACGACTTCTGTACTTTTCGTTAGCATCGCTTTGTTTCTTTTGAAACTCTTCATACATGCCCTGTAGTTCTTTCGTCTTCGTTTCGTTTAACGTTCTCAATTGATCATTTGCCGTTTTAAATTCAGGAGTCAACTGAAAAATTTCATCAGCATTGACATGACCAATCTTTTGTTGAGCATTTACATGCTGTACGCCCAAAAATACCACCGCTACTAAAGCTACACTTCTAAATAAATTTTTCATTCTTCTCATTTTAATCATTTGCTTGGTTCTCTTTTATCAACCAATACACTTTTTTTATAAAATATAACGTTGTTAATAATTAATTACAATTTGCTGCCACAAGTATAATAAAAAAATTAATTCGCCAAGCTTGGATTCGGTTTTAAACCTAATTTTGTAATGATGTCATTACTTTTATCCAAATTGGGGTTTGCAAATAGAATGGCGACTTCACTTCCCTTGTCCATTATCAAATCTAAATTTTCACTCTTTGCTAGTTCCTGAATAGCCTTTGAGACGCGGTCTTGGATAGGCTGGATCAAACGGATTCTCTCTTTGTAAAGATCACCTTCGAAACCAAATTTTTGACGTTGAAAATCTTTTACTTCTTTTTCTTTATTTACAATTTCATCCTCCCTACGGCGCCGCATATCGTCATTTAACAATACTTGGTCATTTTGATAGGCTTGATAGAGCTTTTCAATCTCCTCATATCGCTTATCTACTTCCGCTTGCCACTTGGTGGAGAGATCATCCAATTGCTTTTGTGCCGCAGTATATTCGGGGATATGATTTAAAATATATTCAGAATCCACATAAGCCAAACGCTGGGCGGAAGCCAGGGTTACTGAAGCTACAATCAAACTGATGACAAATATTACTTTTTTCATTTTATAAATTTTTACACTACCTATTTCTCTAAATTTTAGGACAATTATAGTTCCAAAAAGTTTAAAACCCGCCCATGTTTTGCAATATACTGAATGTAAAGTTTTGTTTCCATTGGCTAGACTGTAAACCCGGAATCGGATCGAAGGCGTGACCGTAATCTATTCCTAACATACCAAAAATAGGTAAGAATATCCGTGCACCTATTCCCGCCGAACGGCGCATTTTAAATGGATTGACTTCATCGAATTTATTCCAAGTATTACCTGCTTCTGCAAAAGCTAAAACAAATACAGTAGCCTGTTCATTCAACATAACAGGATGGCGAAGCTCTAACTGATATTTCGCGTAAATAGGGCTACCGGAGTTGATGGCTCTGCGTATACCATCGTTTTGTGAGCCGGTCGATTCGGGTATGATGGTACCGTTAGCATAACCTCGCATGGCAATAATTTCGGAGCCCTGTAGAAAGTCAAAGCCCATCATACCATCACCACCAAGCTTAAACCGTTCGAACGTAGAAGTTTCCGTCCTGTTGGTATAATTCCCTAGATAACCAAACTGCGCCTGACTTTTCAAGACCAGTTTACCGACAATTCTTGTATACCACTGGCTATCAAATTTCCATTTGTGGTATTCAGTCCATTTGTATCTGATATGATCTGGGTCAGTCTGATAATTGATGCTGTTCCACGCAGAGTATGGCGGTGTCAATTGTACAGAGAATTTGAAATGGGAACCCGAAGTAGGGTAGATGGGGGCATCTACCGAGTTTCGGCTAATTTCCTGCGTGATATTCATATTGTACGATGTTCCATTCTCATACAAAAAGTAGCCGGCATAATTCTGTAATTTGTAACGCTGGAAGGACAATGACGTATTTACTTGAAAATAGTTATCTGGCCATTGCAGACGTTTACCTAGCGTCGCTGTTACTCCGGTCATCCAGATGCGGCTCAGATCACTGTCAGCAACTACTTGTCTACCAGTCCAGGGATCAAACCCGAACATAGCGGAGCTCGATGTATAAGCACTCAAACCAAAATATATTGGCTTTTTACCACCTAACCAGGGTTCAGAGAAAGAAAAACTATACGATTGGTATCTTTTCCCGGACGTCTGACCGCGAACACTCAGTTTTTGTCCGTCTCCTCGAGGAAGCGGTTTCCAAGCGTCTTTCTTGAAAAAGTTGCTTGTTGAGAAGTTGTTGAATGTTAGTCCTAAAGTACCAATTACTTGTCCAGCACCATATCCTCCTGAAAGCTCGACTTGGTCAGACGGCTTTTCGGCGACGTTAAATACAATATCCGTTGTCCCCTCTTCGTAATTCATGGATGATTGTGGAATGTCAGGTTGAATCTTTTGTTCATCAAACATACCTAATTGAGAAATTTCACGGATACTGCGCATAATTAGCTCGCGCGAGTATTTTTGTCCAGGCTTGGAATAAATGGAGCGCAATACTACGCGATCGTTAGTTACATCATTTCCTTTGACAATAACATTGTTAATCGTGAATTGTTTTCCTTCACTTATCACGATGTCCACATCCACCGTGTCATTATAAACACGTTTTATAATAGGCTGTACATTGAAAGTAAGGTAGCCATCGTTTTGATATAAAGAAAGGATGTCGTCGCTTGCGCGCGTTGGTCCCATCAACTTGGTGTGCAGTTTCTCTTCACTATATACATCCCCTTTTTCGATTCCCAACAACAGATTCAAAAGAGAATCCGTGTATTTAGAGTTTCCGGACCATTGAATGTTTCCCATGTAATAACGGGGGCCTTCGTGAAGGCTAATATGCACATCCACTTCATTATTATCATAGCGCGAGATACTATCAACAAGAATCTGGGCATCTCGATATCCTTTATCTTGCATCTTAGCCACCAAGTTTTCTTTTGCCTCTTTGTATTTGTCGTCTTTAAATTTTCCAGGTCCAAAAATGCGATACCAACGACGAGGTTTTACTCCTTTTAAGTACTTTCGTAACTGGCGATCTGAAAATTCCTTATTTCCATCAAAATACACGCGGTGAACTTTTATTTTTTTGTTCTTGGTTACATTGGCAATAACAATTTCATTATTCGCTTCTGCACTATCCTTTTTCGTGGTAATTTCTATTTCCGGATACAGGAACGATTTTTCCCGAAGAAATTTTTGTATTGTAGATCGGGTTGTCTTCAAGAGATTCTCATTGACAATCCTGCCCGAACTGGTGTTTAGACGTTTTTGAACTTCCTCTTTCTCTCCCTTCTTCAGACCTTCAATTTCAATACGGGTAAGCCGAGGACGTTCCCGGACACGGATTTCCAGATAAACATTGTCTCCTTCGAATCTTTCTGCATATAACTGTACATCGTCGAATAAGTTCTGGGCCATCAAAGTCTTTATAACATTTGCTGTTTCCTCGCTCGGGATTTCGATATATTGACCTACTACAAGTTTAGAAATGGTAACTAAGACGTCATTGTCCAGATACTCCGTGCCGGAAACTCGTACGCCGCCGATGATGTAGTTTTTAGGATCTAAATAGCTGATGTCATCAGGGTCGTTTAGGTTAATTGGGTTGTTTCCTGGGATTTGAGCGAATAATGGTTGCCCTCCGAAAACTAGTGTAAATGTTATTAAATATAGTAAGCGCTTCATTTATTCTATTTTCTCGGTGCTAAAGTACACCAATCTCTTGTTAATTTTTGTTAAAAGAAATAATTAATAACCAGCCTTTTAATTGGGCTCTAAATCGATGGTGCAAAGGTAATAAATATAATGTTATAGCTGTTCGCTTGTTTTGCCGAATCTTCTTTCCCTTTGCTGGTAATTATAAATTGCCTCGAAGAGATCGTCGCGTGTGAACTCTGGCCACATTTTCTGCAAAAAGCAAAACTCTGTATACGCCATTTGATAAAGAAGATAATTGCTAATTCGCTGCTCTCCGCTTGTCCTTATCATGAGATCAGGATCAGGTATCCCAACGGTGTATAGGCTGTTTTGGAACACTTTCTCATCAATATCGTCCACTTTTAACTTGCCTTCTGCTACCTGTTTAGCGATCGATTTAGTGGCATCAATAATTTCCGTTCGCGCACCATAACTCAATGCAAGTGTAAGTACACATCTACTATTATTTTTTGTCAGTGTTATGGTGTCTTCCAGTTTAGCTTGGCAGTTTTGAGGCAAATCGCTGATATTCCCGATGGCGTTTAAGCGGATGTCATTTTCTATAAAAGTTTTGGTTTCTTTTGCTAACGTGTCGACCAGTAGCTCCATCAATGCATTGATTTCCATCTTCGGCCTGTTCCAGTTTTCAGATGAAAAAGCATAGAGTGTCAAATAGGGTACGCCAATCTCTATACATCCTTCCAACACCTCCCGAACAGCGGTCACACCATTCTGATGACCGAAGATACGCAACTTTCCAAAACCTTTCGCCCATCTGCCGTTGCCGTCCATAATGACAGCGACGTGTTGTGGTAACGCTTCCGGATTTATCTTTTGTTTGAAACTCATTTTTTAAACGGACTTCCCTATAGGGGATTTATGGTGTAAAGATAGGCGTTTTAGAACAATAAGGGAGTATTAAATTGTGTTAAAATATCTTGTTAATAGTTTCTAACATCTAATCCCCAGAGCAACTTTTCACGTAAAGTGCCGAAAAAACTATCAGATGCTAAACGGATGAGATTTACACGGAATGGCGCGCGCTTAATGTGTAATTTAGTGGTAGTCGTTAATGTTTCATTTTGAGAGTCGCAACTCAGAATATATTTATCTGTTCTACTTTCAATCTCCAATTCCAGCTCGCTGTCTGCCGAGATAACAATCGGTCGCACATTCAAATTATGAGGAGCGACAGGTGTAATCACAAAATTACCGCTTCCCGGCATGATAATAGGGCCGCCACAGCTTAGGGAATACGCAGTGGATCCCGTAGGTGTGGCAATGATAATACCGTCTGCCCAATAAGCGTTTAAAAGTTCTCCGTTTAAGGTCACATTAATTGTAATCATGGAGGAAGTATCGTGACGAAAGACTGTGATGTCATTTAACGCAAAATTAGCATCCCCAAAAATCCGCTGCTGATCACTACTCACCGCTAACAAATCCCGTGTTTGCAATGTATAATGTCCCGCAAAAATAGCATCAAGCGCCTGGATTATCTGTGTTTTGTGGATCGAAGCCAAAAAGCCGAGTCGTCCAAAATTAATTCCGGCAATCGGAATACCCGAATCCCTAACCTGTGATACTGCAGACAGCATTGTTCCATCTCCACCGAGACTCAGTAAAAATGAAATATCCTGCGGGAGATCACCATGATTATAATAACGCAAAAAAGTATCCGGACAATCTAATTGTTCTTTTAAGAAGTCATAGAAATCGGAGTAAATATAGATAGTAATATCTTTTTCTTTCACGTAAGAAAACAATTGTTCGACATAAGGAACAACGGATGAATTGAAAGCTCTACCATATATAGCGATGGATTTTTGTTGCATAGACAGCGATTTTTTATCAAAACTTTACGCAAAGATGCTAAATTAAGGCGAGTTTTATAAATTTAGGTAATTCATTAAGATGTCATAGCGTTCTTTGATGTCTGAATCTTGACTGCCATCGTTGAATGTGGCTTTAACAACATAATCAAAACGCCATAAAGAAGCGACTACGCTCGAGATATTTTGTTTGTCGACTTTAATCGTCATTTCCATTTTGGTAGTGTCTGGAATATCACGGAGGGCGGTATTGAGTATGTGTACATTTTCCGATTCAAAGATATGGGCAATATGCGAAAACGATACATCATTTTTTCCTAATTCCAATACAATGATAGCTCCCAGGTCTTTATTGCCTAACGTCTCGTTGATTGCGGATAACAGATCAATTATTGTCACGACCCCCATATAAGCGTTTTCCTTATCCAAAACCGGAAGGATTTCTAATCGATGCGCGTCCATATACTGGAGCGCATTATAGATATGCTGGTATTCGTATAAATACACAAAACGTAAAGAGACTGTCAAGCTACTTAGGGCTTGTGTTTCATCATGTGCAGAAAGCAAATGGTCTTCTGTGAGGATTCCAAGTAGGTCTCGTTCGTTGACAATAGGAAGCTGCGAAGTATGGAGCTCGTTCATTTTATCCAATGCAAACCCAATGTTATCGTCAGATCGGACGTCAAAATAGTTCTTTGCTAAAATTTCACCTATATACATGATGAACTGTTTTTAAAATTAAACAAAGGAAACTTGAAACCGTTTTCTATATTCCTGTTTAATTATATGCTAAATTAACAATATTACCTTTACCCCATGCACTTTTCATGTAAATAACTTTTTACAACATTAAAATTTAAATTTATTATTTTTACGCCAACAATTATCCAAACACGGACGTACTTAAAAAGCAAATGGCCAGAGAAGAAGAGCAGGTAAAGTTTATTCAGATTCGTGAAGTAATTCGAAAAAAAAGCCCGAGGTTGGCCAAATGGATTCCGAGACCTTTAATAAGGTATTTGGAACGTGTTATCCATGAAGATGAGATCAACGATATTATGACCAGATTCGGGGATTTATACGGGTTAGATTTCGTTGACGCATTAATAGCGGATTTGGGAGTAAAAGTAGTACTAGAAGACGCGGAGAACATCCCCATTGACGATAGCGTCATATTTGCCTCTAATCACCCGTTAGGAGGGCTGGATGGCATTGCGATTATGCAAGCAATAGGTCGGTATCGACGAGATGTAAAATTTCTAGTAAACGACATATTGATGAATATCCGAAATCTCGAACCTTTGTTCATTCCAGTCAACAAGGTAGGAGGACAGGCAAAGAGTGGGATTATGGCAATTGAGCAGGCCTATGCATCCGAAAATGCGTTGTTAGTCTTCCCTGCTGGTTTGGTTTCACGCAAGATACAAGGGGAAATTGCAGATCTGGGTTGGAAGAAAAGCTTTATTTCAAAAGCAAAAAAATACAAAAGAGACATCGTGCCAGTTTACATTGATGGTAAAAATTCTAATTTTTTCTATAATTTAGCTAGACTAAGACAAAAATTAGGATTAAAAGTAAACATAGAGATGTTATATTTGCCGGATGAGATGTTTTCACAACGAAACCATACGGTAACCATTCGCATAGGAAAACGAATTCCTTACCAGGAATTTGACCGATCGAAGAGTGAACATGAATGGGCTCATCACGTGAGAGAGATAGTATATAGAATGGGAGACAAAAAATAATATATGCAGGAGATTATACCACCGGTGGATAGAGCGTTAATTAAAGCGGAATTGACACAAGACGCTTTTATACGCTACACCAATAATGGAAATAATGAGGTTTATTTAATCAACTATCACTCCGCTCCTAATATTATGCGTGAAATAGGCCGTTTGCGGGAGGTCACTTTTCGCGGAGCAGGAGGTGGGACGGGGCTGCCTCTGGATATTGATGAGAACGATACAGGTAAACATAGTTACGACCAACTTATAGCTTGGAATCCGGAAGCAGAGGAAATCATCGCCGGATATCGAGTTGTTAAATGTTTAGATGCTATAGATGAGGAGGGAAACCTTCATCTTTCGACTGCCCACTACTTCCATTTTTCGGATAAATTTAAGAAAGAGTTTTTGCCTTATACGTTGGAACTTGGGCGCTCATGGGTTCAACCTCGTTTTCAGCCTTCAATCGATAACAGAAAAGGCCTATTTTCATTGGACAACTTATGGGATGGCTTAGGCGCGTTGGTGGTAATTAATCCAGATGTAAAATACTTGTTTGGAAAAGTGACCATGTATCCGCATTATAATGAAACCGCGCGTGACTTGCTAATTTATTTTATGGAATATTATTTTCCGGATAGAGACAAACTAGTGGTTCCTTTTGAACATCTCAGTTTAAAATATAAAACAGACATTACACCGTTTGTTGGGATGTTTGACAGTCTGGCCTATAAAGAAGGATATAAGTTGCTCAACACAAAGGTTCGGGAACTAGGCGAAAATATTCCACCGCTTATTAATACCTATATGAATTTATCACCGACCATGCGTACATTTGGTACAGCATTGAATGATGAATTTGGAGAGGTGGAAGAAACTGGGATCATGATTACGTTAGAAGATATTTATCCAGCCAAGAAAGAGCGGCATATGACTACCTATGAGCGAGATAAAGATAGAGGGATGGGGATAAAAGAGCAAGGATAATGAACGTACCCTTGCCCTTTGTTGCTTTTCGTTAAATTAGGAAGGATTTCACCACCTCTGATATCGTCTTTCCATCTGCTTTTCCAGCAAGTTGTTGATTTGCGGCACCCATTACTTTCCCCATATCCTTGACGGATGTTGCTCCAACCGCCGCTATAATACTTTTTACTACCTCTTCAATGGCAGATTTATCTAGTTGTTTAGGTAGGTATTCTTCTATTACTTGAAGCTCTTCTATTTCGATTTGATAGAGGTCGTCTCGATTTTGATTTCTGTAAATATCTCCCGATTCTTTACGTTGTTTTGCCAGTTTTTGTAACACCTTGATTTCTCCCTCCTCATTAAGTTCTTCTACCTGAGTCTTTTCTGTTTTTGCTAATAATATAGCCGCTTTGATAGCGCGTAAGCCACGTAATCTAACGTTGTCTTTGGCAATCATGGCCGTTTTAATATCCTGGTTGATTTTTTGCTCTAATGACATTTTTATGAGTTAAGCGTTATAAATTATGAATGAATATTTGTTTATAGCCGACGATTATGTATTACGGATTATAGCCGTTCCATTGGCCTGAGCCGTGGGCATGACCAAAAGATCATTGATATTGACATGAGCTGGTCTTGAAAGTACAAAGGCAATAATCTCAGCTATATCTTTTCCCGAGAGCGGCTTTAATCCCCGATACACATTTTCTGCACGTTTTTTATCACCTTTGAAACGGATCTCCGAAAATTCAGTTTCGACCATACCCGGGTCAATGGAAGTTACCTTAATTCCTTTTTCCAACAAATCGATCCGCATGGCTTTTGTCAGCGCATCTACAGCATGCTTGGTCGCGCAATAAACGTTTCCGTTCGGGTAAACTTCTTTGCCTGCAATGGAGCCCAGATTAATGATATGTGCTGCTTCACTACGTTCCATTAATGGTATGGTATGTTTAGTGATATAGAGTAGCCCCTTGACGTTAGTATCTATCATCCTGTCCCAGTCACCTATGTCTCCGTTTTGTATAGGCTCTAACCCTTGGCTAAGCCCCGCGTTGTTGATCAATATATCGATCTCCCGCCATTCGGCAGGAAGATTCTTCCATGTTTTTTCTATTTCGTTGTTTTCGCGTACATCAAGTTCAAAACAAAATATCTCGCAAGTGGGGTAGGCAGATTGAATTTTCTTTTTAAGTTCTTTCAGTCGTTCCAGACGACGAGCACAAAGCAATAACCTGTATTTTAACTCGCTCGCTAGAACCTCCGCACAAGCTTCACCGATTCCTGAACTTGCTCCTGTAATAAGTACCGTTCTCATTGTAGTTGAAAATTATCATTTTATACATTCGTAAATAGTACAGAACCCGAACGTCTGTGGCCTTACTGTAGTTTCCTTAAAACCCACCTTCTGGGTAATGGCGGCAAACCGCTCACCGTCTGGAAAATTAACGACAGACTCGGGAAGATAAGAGTAGGCGCTTGAATCTTTCGATATCAATTTGCCCAATGCCGGTGTCAACTTATGAAAATGGAAATGATATAGCTGTTTTATGGGAAAGGTGGTTGGGTTGGATAACTCCAAGATGACAGCTTTACCACCCGGCTTCAATACACGACGAATATCTGCCAACCCCTGCTCGAGGTTTTCAAAATTGCGAACACCGAAGGCAACGGTGACGGCATCAAATGTATTGTCATCGAATTGCAGTTTTTCTGAATCTCCAAGTTGAACCTCAAATTGTTTTTGTAGACCTTTTTTCTCAATTTTTTCACGGGCTACATCAAGCATACCCGCAGAAATATCCACGCCTATAATTTTTTTAGGATTCAATATTCGAATAGACTCTAAGGCAAAGTCGCCAGTGCCCGTAGCTACGTCGAGGATAAGCTGTGGATGGATGCCGCGTAATGACCGAATTGCTTTTCTGCGCCATATCCTGTCGATACCCATTGTCATCATCCGATTCAACATATCATATGTTTTAGATATGTTGTTGAACATGTTTGCTACTTGTTCTTTCTTTCCACCTTCCTGTGCTTTGTAAGGTTTTATTGTTCGGGTATCATTTGCCATAAAGCAAAGATACGATATTGAATTTTAACGTGCTAGAACCGTTTTCATTATCGGTAGATAATGAGGTGACTTCGTATAATAGGGATAGAGGATATGCATTAAACCTACATTAACTGTTTGGTACTTAATCTAAAGGGTGCAGGTAAGCCTATTTTTTGTTTAAGTAATACCGAATTACAGTTTTTAACACCCGTTGGATTTGTTAACATTCATATAACTTATTGGCTTGAAAGAGACTTTTTTTCGTTTCCACACGTTGTTAACAAAACGGTGTGGAAAACGTTTGCGTTGAAAGCCGTATCCGTAAGGGAGTTATAATTGGCTTTTTTTTGCGCTGCTTTGAAGTGTGTACAAATAGTTGGATTGTTCCTGCTTATTTTTTATATTTTTGTTATTCGTTACGATCAGCACTAACAATAAACAGAAGAAATTTTTGGAATGGCGATAGAGAATGAATTTTCGAACAATGCGGGGGGCAAAACTTCTTTTGCTAAGAAACGGACTAGCCTTACTAATTTAGTCAGTGGGTTGGGTAAATTGCCTCCACAAGCCTTAGATTTGGAAGAGGCTGTTTTGGGGGCGTTAATGCTAGAGAAGAATGCACTTAGCGAGGTAATCGATATTCTTAAACCAGACTCGTTTTATAAAGAAGCACATCAAAAAATATACGAAGCGATTTTTAATTTGTTTCAGCATACCTCACCTATAGACCTGTTGACGGTAACCGCTGAGCTCAGAAAGATGGGTGCATTGGAAATGGTGGGAGGAGCTTATTATATTACGCAATTAACGGATAGGGTTGTTTCCGCTGCGAATATAGAATATCACGCGCGTATTATTTCCCAAAAATACATCCAACGGGAGCTTATTAAGGTATCGACAGAAATTATAAATAATTCTTACGACGAGACGACGGATATTTTTGATTTATTGGATCATGCCGAGAAATCACTATTTGATATTGCGCAGAATAATTTGCGCCGTGATTCGCGGATGATGGACGATATTATGCGCGAAGCAATCACTAATTTGGAAGCGCTTCGCGACCGGACGGACGGATTGACCGGTATTCCTTCCGGATTAACCGCGTTAGACCGTATGACATCTGGCTGGCAGCCCTCCGACTTGGTTATTATTGCTGCGCGTCCCGCGATGGGGAAAACGGCCTTTGTATTATCGGTCGCACGAAATGCGGCCGTAGACCATCAACGTCCGGTAGCGGTATTCTCATTGGAGATGTCGTCGGTGCAGTTAGTTAATCGTTTGATAGCCGGTGAAACGGAAATCGAACAGGAAAAGCTAAAAAAAGGAAATCTAGCTGACCATGAGTGGCAGCAATTGCATTCCCGGATAGGGAGACTAACGGAAGCACCTCTTATCATTGATGATACACCGGCGTTAAATGTTTTCGAATTCCGGGCGAAATGTCGGCGTTTGAAAGCCCAACATGATATTCAAATGGTAATTGTGGATTATCTACAGTTAATGCATGGTAAAAGTGAAGGAAAAGGCGGAGGAAATCGGGAACAGGAAATCGGTAGTATATCTCGTGCGTTGAAGTCAGTTGCGAAAGAACTGAACATCCCAGTATTAGCCCTTTCTCAGTTGAGCCGCGCGGTGGAATCCCGTCCAGGAAATAGTAAACGTCCCATGTTGTCAGATTTGCGGGAGTCGGGATCTATTGAGCAGGATGCCGATATGGTACTGTTCCTTTACCGGCCAGAGTATTATGGGCTCACGGAAGATGAAGAAGGACGTCCTACCGCAGGGGTAGGTGAGGTTATTATCGCGAAGCATCGGAATGGTGAGACAGGCATCGTACCGTTACGCTTTATAGGGAAATACGTTAAATTCGTGGATTTAGAAGAGGATTTCGGAGATGCGGATTCCTTTGCCGGGGGAGATAGCTTTTCTGCAATGGGACCGTCTGACGCTTTTGGTGGAGCAGATGGTTTTGGTGGCGGAGGCATCACCATGCCTTCACGAATGAACGATATGCCGGACGACGCTCCGTTTTAAAATTAATAAAAAAGCCTACATTGGTAGGCTTTTCACTAAACTAAACATTGAAACAAATACCCCGTTCCTATGGGTAAGTCGTTACTACTTTACTTACTTTCCACCCGTCTTGGCTGTGGTTTAATGTAATGTAATCTACACGTGTAAAATTATTAAATTTCATGATGGCTTTAGCGACACATGCTTTACCACACTCATCAAGCATCTCGTAGGTTGTTTCACAGTTGAATTTCAAGCCTTTGTTCTTCTTTAAAAAATTAGTGTACGTCTTTTTGTTATAGCATACATTGTTAGCAGTGTTTCGATATTCGAAGTCGTCTGAAAACAGAAACTTGTTGAATTCAATGCTGCCAGCAGTTGCCGCTTCTAGATAAGTAAGGACGATGTTGCTCGAATTTAGATCTTTCAGGGGGTTGACTTTTTTTGCTGCAAAAGAATTGAATGATGTCATCATGATAAATGCCGTTGCGATGGTTGCGATTGTCGTTTTCATTGTATTAAGTTTTTAATATTTATCTTTCCTTTTTCTGATCAGTTTGATGATTCAAAGGTAGCTGCATGTTGTATAGTACGAAACTTCAATTAGACCAGTATTTGATATTTCTCGGTAAAACCAGTGTAATGCCCGGTGAATTTTTTACCGATTATCGTTGTGGCTTTATCGTTGATATCTTTGGCTCAAGTTATTCAATTGCGTTTCCAAAGGTTAAAGTATTCATTACTAGTTGTTTGTTGCTGTCTTTGTTGTGTCCAGATTGTTCGAATATGAACAAAAACTGTACGTTTGCGGACGTATAATCTTCGAAGTTTAACTACTGCACATGAGTTTGCAGCTGGATGTTTTTTCTTCCGGTTAATTCTTTCTATTTTTGCAGTCAGTTTTTAGATCAACTTAAGCGAGGGAAATAGTATGCCAGTCAAGATACCAGATAATCTTCCAGCTATTCAACTTTTGGAAAAAGAAAATATATTTGTGATGAGCGATTTAAGGGCAGCTGCACAGGACATTCGCCCTTTACGTGTCCTTATTCTCAATCTGATGCCACTTAAGATATCGACGGAAACGGATTTCATAAGACTATTGTCCAATAACCCCTTACAAGTCGAGATAGAATTTATACGGCTAGATACGCATACATCAAAAAACACACCTGCGGATCATTTGGAAATGTTTTATAAAGGATTCAGTGCAGTGCGCGATGATTTCTACGATGGTATGATTATCACTGGAGCACCTGTGGAGATGATGGACTTTGAAGCAGTTTCCTATTGGGAAGAAATCAAAAGCATATTTGACTGGGCAAGAACGCACGTCACGTCCACTTTATATATTTGTTGGGCTTCACAGGCGGCACTTTATCATTTCTATGATGTCGAGAAATCACCTTTATCGGAGAAATTATTTGGTGTGTTCAAGCATACGGCTGTCGAAAAACGGCATCCATTGTTCAGGGGGTTTGATGATGAATTTTTTATTCCCCACAGCCGCCACACTACTATTTTAAAAACATCAGTAACAAATAGGAAAGAGATTTCTATTTTGTCCGAGTCACGTGACGCTGGTCTTGCTATTCTTTCTTCCAGAGGAGGGCGCGAATTCTATTTCACCGGCCATTCTGAATATGCGCCACTCACTTTGGATGATGAATATAAAAGAGACTTGGAAAAAGGACTAAATATTGTTATGCCAATTGATTATTATGTGGATAATAATCCCGATAATCCGCCGTTAGTGCGTTGGACAAGCCATGCCAACTTATTATTCAACAATTGGCTAAATTATTTCGTCTATCAAGAAACTCCATTTGACTTGAAAGATGTTCCAAATTTAGGTGACATCAAGCTACAAGGATAGTATATACCTCAAAACGATTACAGTTTGAATAAATAATAGGAAGTGGTCAGGTGGGCTACGCCCGGACGCCACACCTTGACCTCGTGTACTTCCATGAATAGATGTTTCTATAAGATGCCTTTCCAATTCATAATTCAGTTTTGCTGTATTGACATCAGAAACATACTGAATGGTTTCTTTCATGGTATCACCAAATTGTACATTTACATGTTCACTGCCAAATAAAACCGGAGAAAACAGATTTCGTGGGGCATATGCTTAATTTTTGGGGGTGAAAATCGAATGTCGTACTGGGAGTAAATGTTCTTAAATTAGTGACTAAAAGCCATTTTTAAGGTACATATTAATTTGTCGCATTCTTTCACACTTTTATCACTAAAATAATTTACGCTATCCCTATCTGTCTTTATCTTCAAAAGATTTACTTAATTTTTTGGTGAATTTCATGGAACTCCGATCCGGACGGGGGCGGGCATGGGAACTGACTCGCGGCATGAAGGTATAATAATGAACACTTAAATTGAAAAACATGAAGATTTTAAAAGTATGGTTACGTAAGGCTAAGGCACAAGTATTTACGGGGCGTAGAACGCAGGTGGCTTTGCCAACAATGGTCGCATTTTGGGATATTGAAGCATCATCCAGGAAAGAACCCAAATGTTTTTTCAGGACGATCTAAATTAGCTGTAGAAAGCCTGGCTCGGCGGTCAGGTTTTCTTTTTATAACCTCTCAATTTCAAATTTTTCAATAAAAACTTGCATGATAATGGATTTTTTGGAAAGAAGCACGACAAACGAAGATGATGCGTCAACCTCTTGGCTTTATGCATTGTTTGCAGCTAACCTGTATAGGTTCTGCCCTCAAATAGATACAAGCAGTTATGCTGATATTTATCGCCGTTTAGTGACCTCTAGATATCGCGCCTCGGACGATCAATTGTCGGAAGCGTTGCCGATCAAACGAGAAGTTTTGGCGGAATTGACGTCATACATTCGGCAGATCAAGGGTCGACCTGGTTTCGTTACTACCTTTCACACGGGCTCGTATCGTATTCTCAGTCGTGTAATGTATATGCAAGGATTAAACGTGGCTGTGGTTATGTCACGCGAGATTATAGCTGAGCAGGGCGAACATCTGTTCGCACAGCATACAAAAATGAAGGATGTTGGCAAATTACAGCTGATTGACGCAGACGCGGGCAACTGTCTCATCAAGATGTTAGGTGCACTACAAAACGGCTACCACGTTGTTATTTATATGGATGGGAACCATGGGGCCGCACCTACTAAGGATGAATTGGATAATGAGGAAGTGCCGTTTTTTAATTGCAATCTTGTTGTACGTAAGGGATTGGCTGTACTATCCTATAAAAGGAACATTCCCATTTTTCCCATTCTCTCTTCTTTGGACGATCAGGACGATACATTTTATAAAAGCTACCCTGTAATTTCTCCAAATACCGAAGAAGCATTGAAGCATTATACATCACGCGTGTTCCGGACACTTTACAACCATTTACAGGAAGTTGTTTATCCAAAACCCGAGGTTTGGGAGGGGTGGCTATATGTCCATACCATGCCTGGGAAACGGGAACGAAACAAAGTAAAGAGACGATATCAGTCATACTGGCCCTGCCGGGTTGGAACTCGATATTATATGATGATTAGTCCTCGATACACTTGTCAAGAGATTGGAAAATTGTCTTTCTTGTGTATGCGTAAGTGGAAACATTTAACGAGACAGATGAAGAATTGATTTTTTTTAGTAATTTTAGCGGGAGAATGCTTGTGTTAGCAGCTTCAAGTTATGTTAAACACTACCTTATTTAACCGCGATGAAGAAAATTACTGAACTTAAAGTTCCTGTTTACGTCCTCATCCATCTGTTAGGGTGGGTGGCATACTATTGGCTAACCGCTTCGCGTAATTACACAAGCGAATTTGAGGGAAATATATATTTAGCAGCCGCGACTTTTCTTTTACTTTACATTCCACTTTTTTATACCGTTTGGTTTATTGTCGCATACAGCGCAACCCGACGTGCTTGGAAATACTGTTTTTTGATGCTGCTCTTATTTTATCCTACCTTGGTGAGCATAACTTATTTAATGATTTATAAAGTGTTCCCGCTGTATGGTATCGTGTTCTACAATAGCGAGTATCGATTGACATGGGGCGATCTTTTTTTTACTTTAATTGTCGAATATTGTAAATTGTTAGGACATGTCTTTTTATTTCGGCTGATTATATGGGGCATCCGATTCATCGCTATTCTCAAGCAGCAGCAAAGCGAAAACAGCGAACTGAAAGAGCAACAGTTACGTTTTGTATTAGATGGTCATTTTCAATATAACGTTCTTTCGACGATAGCGAATCAGCTTGCGCTGAAAGGAAATTGGGAGTTTGCCCGATCATTGGGCAGATTAGGAAGTGTTCAGCGTTATAGTTATGAAAAAACACAAGCCCGGCTCACAATGATTAGCTTACGAGAGGAAATAAATCAAGTAGAAAGTCTGATCGATGTTATACGCCTCCAACATGGAAGTAATGATGTGGTGGAGTATGTGAAGAGGGGAACACTGGAAGGACATAAGGTACCGCCTGTTTTATTGTTGAGTTTTATGGATAACGTCTTAAAATATGCCTCCGTTAAGAGTGGAGGACGTTCCATTAAAATAAAGCTAGACTGTGAAGACAATATGTTTACATTTGTTACTATCAATAAATTCGAAGGTAAACGACGATTTCGAGATAGCAGCGGGATAGGGTTGTCCAATGTTCAAGAGCGGTTAGATCTTTTAGCACAACAGCGATATAACTTGCGCTATGGTAAGCGTCTAGGATATTTCTTCGTAGAATTGACAATTAAACAAAGTGTACATGGGTCAGCCTAGCGCAAGATTGCGTGTGTTTCTTTTGGATGATGACCCAGCCATGTTAGGGGTTTTGTATGCTTATTTTCAGACAGATAGCCGTTTGGTGGTGGTTGGGACGGAGACCGACAGTATCCGAGCTCTCCATTACATCCGAAATAATCCCGTGGATATTCTGGTATCGGATATTGTTATGGAAGGATTCGACGGCATCTCACTAATCAAGTCTATTGAGCCTCGTCCCGCGGTAATTTTGATAACTGCTTATGCTGAACGCGCCATGGACGCATTTGATATACAGGTAGACGATTGTATTCCCAAACCTGTGGATTATGCTCGTCTAGCAGAAGCAATAAATCGTGTTATCTCCAAAGTGATGAATACAGAGGATGCAGGAAGAGATTTTATGTTTGTGAAGGACGTAAGGGAGGGGTTTGATGCAAAAATCGTCTTCACAGAAGTTAGTTTAGTAAAAAGCGACAAGAATTATGTCTGTTTCCACCTGTCGGACAAACGGGAAATAAAAGCGCGTACTACGCTGAGAGAATTGTTGTCCATATTACCACGCAACATTTTTATCCAAGCACACCGAAGTTATGTCGTTAACATCCACCGAGTCATGAAATTTTCCCGCGCAATGAGACAGTTTTATCTGTTGGATTATGATGCTCCGCTATCGATCGGCGCCGAATACTTAGACGATTTTGTGAATGCTTACTACCCCTCGGAAAAACCTAAAATTTAAAATGTAGATGTCCTACATCTTTAAAAAAATAAAAAAATATAAACTTTTCCCATTTTTGGTTACATTTGTTTACGTACATCGGCGGCTTACTTATCTATGCTGCCGATGTTTCAATTCATAAACCGTTCCAAAAAAATATTATGCACGTTAATAACACGTCTACAGAAAAAGAAAGTCTGACCAAGCGAAAATCTAGCTTAGGCATACGCTTATTTTTCATTTATCTTGTTTTCTATGCAGGTTTTGTACTGATAGGTGTATTTCAGTATGAATTATTAGCTATTCAAATATTCGGGGGGCTTAACTTGGCCTTAGCCTATGGAATTGGTCTCATTGTATTTGCCGTTATTCTCGGTGTGTTATATAATTATTATTGTACAAAATACGAAGATGAGGCCGATACCGAACAAGCAAATGAAATGAAAGAGAGGGGTACTGCATGATTTATGAGATTTCGTATACCGCGCTTGTATTCTTCTTTATTTTTGTCGGATTAGTAATAGGTCTTTCCTTCTATTTTGGAAGGAAGACACGTTCATCCTCTTCTTATTATGCTGCAGGAGGACAGATTCATTGGGGAGTCAATGGAATTGCTTTTGCAGGTGATTATTTATCTGCAGCCTCTTTTCTTGGAATATGTGGGATGATCGCTGTGTCTGGCTTTGATGGTTTTTTGTACGCAATTGGTTTTCTAGGGGGATGGATTGTTGCTTTATTTCTCATAGCAGAGCCATTCAAGCGCTTAGGGAAATACACATTTACCGACGCCCTCAACGCCAAATTTAATTCGCGTGCGATAACGTTATCAGCATCTGTAAGTACGTTGATTGTATCGGTATTTTATCTCATTCCGCAAATGGTAGGCGCTGGTGATTTGGTGATGCCTCTGCTTGGTATGCCACATTGGGCAGGTGTGTTGTTGGTCGGCGCTATTGTAATTGTCATTGTAGCTAGCGCAGGAATGGCTTCAACGACTTATGTGCAGTTTTTAAAGGGAGGCTTACTTATTGTACTTTCGTTGGTGCTTACGTTTTTCATATTGAAAAATGGGCTCACATTAACACCGGACTTCAAAGGTAATAGCAGCCACTATACCTTTATGGAACTTACACCACAAGTGGAAGATGATAAAGTGGTGGCCGTGCCGGATTGGAATGTCATTGCGCAGCAAGTCATTGGAGATAAAACATTTGTTAAGCTTTCACAAAATGGGATTGAACGGTGGTTTGACTGGGAGCGAGGTCATGATAGCTCTTTATTGAAAGAGGCGCTAACCGTAACGCAGCAGGCCAATGGGCAGACATTATATAACGGAGAACCCAAGGAAAACCGTCGTTTTTATCAGGTAGGACACATGAGCAAGATTGTGGTCAATGGGCGAGAAGTGGAACAAACCGGACCCCTTAGTCCATTCGAGTTCTTATCGACGCTGCAAAAGAGTGAGATTGTGCGGTTTCTGCAAGTAAAATTTCCAGATGGAGCAGATCAAGTGTCACTGTACTATCAGGAGCCTACAGCGGGCGCTTCTTTTATGCTTCCCGGTCTTAAATATAAAATTGGTCGCGATGCCAACTTATGGAGTAAATTGGATTTCATATCCTTAATGTTAGCGTTGTTCTTAGGAACGGCCGCCCTACCACATATCTTGATTCGTTATTATACCGTCAAAACACCACGTGATGCGCGGAAATCAACTATTCTAGCGATAGCTGCTATTGGAGGCTTTTATATCCTTACCCTGTTTATGGGACTGGGGTCGGCTGTGAATGGCGTTTTAGATCTGGAATCTAGCAATATGGCAGCACCACTGTTAGCACGCGCATTCGGTGCAGTATTGTTCTCGATTATATCAGCGGTAGCATTCGCAACCGTGCTAGGCACCGTTGCGGGATTGATTGTAGCTTCCTCAGGAGCGATAGCGCATGATTTTATTGATGTGTATCTAAAGAAAAATTTGAGCGACGATAGAAAAGTTAAACTTGGAAAGATTGCTGCTTTTGTTGTTGGGATCTTTGCGATCTTACTTGGCATGGCTTTTAAGGGAATAAATGTATCTTTTTTGGTTGGGTGGGCGTTTGCCATCGCTGCATCAGCTAACTTACCGGCTATTCTGTTCTTGCTTTTTTGGAAAAAAACTTCGGAAACAGGAATCGCGGCGTCGATCATAGTGGGGATTGTATCCTCACTAATAATTATTCTCACATCGCCCACAATGTGGGACAAATACGGGCTAGACCCAGAAAGTGCAATACATCAACTGGAAAACCCCGCATTGATTTCTTTTCCATTGGCGGTATTGACCGTTTATTTAGTGTCTTTGCGGTGTCCGAGACGGAGTTCCAATGCGGACATTGAAAATAGTACAGGTTAATAGCGTGTAACCTGTTCGCTTAAGAAAAAGCTCGACTCTATTTAATAGAATCGAGCTTTTGAATTTTACATGGGCTATGCTTACGCATATGCACTTTCCTTTTTGAATTTCTTAACGAGCAACGCATACACAATAGCGCGATACTTATTCCTGTTGGATTTTCCAATTTGCTCTATAACTTCCTCAATAGCGGTATCTAACTCTGGGCCATCTGTCAACCCAAGTTTTTTAACCAAAAAGTTGCTCTTGACACGATCGAGTTCAGCTTTATCTGACGACGCAATGGTTTCTGCATCGGCATTGTAGATGGACGGTCCCAATCCCTTCGCTACAGCAGCGACCAACTTTTCATCTAAAGAAAGGTTTAACTTTTTTGCTTCGGCAACATAACCGGCAATTTTTTCTTCTAATTTGCTCATATGAAAATATTTAAGATAAATTGACTATTACAAATTAAATGTAAATACTATTCTCTGGAATAAAAAGAAAAAATCAATTTTGAATCATTTTTGTAGCTGTTATTCAATTAATCCTGCTCGTTTCAACAATGCGTCTACACTAGGTTCTTTTCCACGGAACCGTTTATAAAGTGTCATGGGGTGTTCGATACCCCCTTTGGAGAGAATGTTTGTTTTGAATTTACCAGCAACTGCTTTGTCAAAAATTCCGTTTTCTTGAAAATAGGCAAACGCGTCAGCATCTAATACTTCCGCCCATTTATAGCTATAGTAGCCCGAAGAGTATCCGCCATTAAAAATATGTGAAAACGATGGACTTATCGCATTTTCTCCAACGTCAGGTAACAATTGTGTAGAAGCGAAGCAACTATTTTCAAATGACTTGACGTTGTCAATATTTGTAGGGTCTTGGGCGTGCCACCCCATATCCAATAATCCGAAACCCAATTGACGTAAGGTTGCCATTCCTTCCATAAATGAAGCCGAGGCTCTGATTCTATCAATGAGTTCCATTGGGATGGCTTCTCCGGTTTGATAATGTTTTGCAAAAAGTTCGAGGGCCTCTTTTTCGTAACACCAGTTTTCCATGATTTGACTGGGCAGTTCTACAAAATCCCAATATACAGACGTACCAGATAGACTAGGGTAGGTCGTATCGGCTAACATACCATGTAGTGCATGACCGAATTCGTGGAACAGGGTAGTCACTTCGCTGAATGTCAATAAAGACGGCTTTGTAGTGGTTGGACGTGTAAAATTGCATACAATGGATATGTGGGGGCGTTCGTCCTGGTTATTTTTACGGTATTGCGGTTTAAATGATGTCATCCAAGCCCCATTACGTTTACCTTTTCTGGGAAAGAAATCGGCATAAAATATCGCTATGAAACTATTGTCGTTCGTCGTGACTTCAAAAGTGCGTACCTCTTCGTGGTATTTGTCGATATAATTGACTTCGTGGAAGTTTAAGTCATAAAGCCGCTGAGCAATAATGAAAACACCCTGCAATACATTTTCAAGTTGAAAGTAGGGTTTCAGTAGTTCGTCGTCTAAATTATATTTTTTTTGTTTTAACTTTTCGCCATAATACGCTGTATCCCATTTTTCAAGTCGTGTTAATCCGTGCATCTCTTTTGCAAAAGCACTTAATTCTTGAAATTCTCTTTCTGCGGCGGGCTTCGCTTTATTTAATAAATCATTTAGGAATGTCAACACCTTTGATGGCTGCTGTGCCATACGTTCTTCCAAAACAAAATGGGCGTGTGTATCATAATCTAATAGTTGTGCGCGCTGGAAACGTAGTTGTGCAATTTTGAGGATATTCTCCTCGTTGTTATATTCGTTATGTTGAAACGCTTTACGGCCAGCGGCAATAGTAATTTCGCGACGAAGAGCCTGATTATCGGCATAAGTTACAAATGGGATGTAACTTGGGTAGTCTAAGGTGAATATCCACCCAATTTTATCTTGTGCTTCAGCGAGTCCTCGTGCAGCTTCTATAGAGCCTTCTGGCAAACCTGATAAATCCTTTTTATCAGTAATATACAATTGATATGCGTTTGTTTCTGCTAATATATTCTCTCCAAACTTTAGCGTTAAAATAGCAAGTTCAGCATCTATTTGACGTAAGGTTTTCTTTTTATCATCATCCAGCAATGCACCGTTTCTCACGAAATCGCGGTAGGATTTCTGTAGTAAAGTTTGCTGCTCGGTATTTAACGAAAACTTGTCTTTTTGATCGTATACTACTTTTATCCGTTCGAATAGTTGTGGATTTAGCATGATGTCGTTGTTCAGCTTGGATAGCTTGGGCGCTACCTCTTGGGCTATTTTATCAAGCTTGTCGGTGGTTTCTGCGGAGTGGAGGTTGAAAAATATATGTGATATACGGTCCAGCTCCATGCCAGAATAGACTATTGCAGCTATTGTGTTTATAAAAGTAGGCGGTTCTGGATTATTGATAATTGCTGTGATTTCGGTTGCTGTTTTTTCGATAGCGGTGTCAAACGCGGGGATGTAATCCTCGTCTTTTATTTGTGAAAACGGCGCCGTATCATGCGCTGTGTCAAATTTTTTGTTTAGTACAGACATGCTGCAAAAGTACAAAAATAGGGGTGAAATATTGCCCCCCCCCATTCATTACTGTACTATCTGATTATGTTGTTATTTTTTTGCTTTTGCTGTCTTTGTCTTTTTTGCATCTTCAAAATCCCGGAAGATTAATCTTTCAATAGTCCTTTCGATGCGTTCCCGACCTTCGTCGTCATTAATATCGATACCACTGACCGTACTTCCATTGTTTTTGGCATGTAATGTCAGATAATAAATTCCGCCAAGAATAATGGCCAGGGTGGCCTGAATGTCTACATCTGTATCCACGAATCGAGCGGAAATAAGGTCAAGAGCACTTTTACCAACTTCTTCCCGGTCGTCAGCTATTCTTCGTAACAACTTATTTTTTACCCCCATCTCCCAATGGATAATACGCTGCATAGATTTATCTTTTAAGAACGAATCGAACTGTAGTTGGAACAAATCACTGGTGTCCTGTGCGCCAACCGGTGTTGGATTTTCTGCAAACTCCGTGATTTGTGTTTTAAGCTTTCCGGCCCAAAAATCTTTTTCCAGGATATATTCCTCTATCAAGCCATCTAAGTTTCCAAAATAGAGATATATAAGCTTAGGGTTTAGGCCGGACTCTTTTGCAATATTGGTAATAGTAAGCCCGGCGTATGTATACTTTTGCAACACCTTACCTACAGTTGCTATTAACCTACGCTTGGTTCGTTCTTTGTCTCGTATGGGACCAGCAACTACCTTACGAGCTTTTTTTACAGGTATATTTTCTGATTCTTCCGTGGTTTTAGTTTTTTTTCTTGCCATAATATATTTCTATTTTAATTTATAAAATAATCAGTTTATAAAAGTGACTATTTAAATTGGAAATATCAAGAAGGTATATAATATTTTTTTGCTTGTTAGCCAGGTTTTTATTGTAATTTTAAATTGGTTTTTATAAAATTAATTCTCAACTTATTTCTTCTATTTTTAGCTGAAAAACGTACATGGAGCGGGTGAATCTTGCTTGAGATAATGCTCAAAAAGACAGAAAATAAAAAAGGCAATAGAAATTATAATCTACTGCCTTTTTTATTTTCGTTAATAGAATCTATCTATTCTTTTATACTAGGTATTTTGACAACTTCATTGGTGTCTTTATCGTAATTTACGGTATCGAAGTTGAAACCGAACAAATTAAAAAAGTCATTCCGGTAGCCAGCTATATCAGAAATTTGTCCCAAATTTTCTGTGGTAATCTGTTCCCATAGTTTTGCCACTTCCGTTTGTACGTCTTCTCGCATTTCCCAATCATCAACTCGAATCCGCCCTTTTTCATCTAGTGGAGTTTCTCCGTTAGTATAGAGGCGGTCAGCAAATAGCCGCTGCATTTGTTCGATAGTGCCTTCATGTATACCTTTCTCCTTCATGACTTTATAGAGTAGGGATATGTAGAGGGGGACAACCGGGATAGCAGAGCTTGATTGTGTTACCAACGCCTTGTTTACAGAGACATAGCTAATGCCGTCTATGTCTTTTAACAGGTCGTTAAGAACCGGCACCGTACCTTCCAAATCATCTTTCGCTCTGCCAATCGTTCCATTTCTATAAATTGGATAGGTAAGCGCTGGCCCGATATAAGAATAAGCAACCGTTTTTACTCCATCCGCCAATACGCCAGCGTCCTTTAACTGTTCTATCCAGAACTTCCAATCCTCACCGCCCATGACGGCGATGGTGTTCTGAATGTCCTCTTCGCTTTCGACCGGTTGGATGGAAATGTCCGAGACAACACCGGAGTGAAAATCCACCGTTTTGTCGGTAAAAGCTTGTCCGATGGGTTTAAGTACCGACATATGCGCGACGCCGGTGTTCGGGTGTGTACGGCGCGGTGAGGCTAATGAATAGACAATCAAATCTACTTGTCCAAGATCTTTTTTGATAAGATCAATAGTTTGTTTTTTTATTTCATCAGAAAAGGCATCTCCATTGATGCTTTTCGCATAAAGTCCCGCAGCATGCGCTTCGTTTTCGAAGGCAGCAGTATTATACCAACCAGCAGTGCCAGGCTTGCCGGGGGCTGCAGGTTTTTCGAAGAACACGCCGATCGTTGAGGCGTCCGAACCGAAGGCAGCCGTAATACGGGAAGCCAATCCGAAACCGGTGGATGCACCGATTACCAAAACCTTTTTAGGACCGTTTTCTATTTTACCCTTGGATTTTATATGGCTTATCTGTTGCTTAACATGTTCTGCTGTTCCTTCCGGATGCGAAGTTAAGCAGATAAACCCTCTTACACGTGGTTGTATAATCATATCGTTTTTCTATTCTATAAATAATAGCGCAAATATAATAATTATTAGCTATAGGCTGTAAGCTGCCTGTTTTATGCCGCCACTTTAGTAACATGCTTCGGCATCAGCAATAGATAGGGGTGGTCATAACAAATTGATATTCTGCGACGCTAGTAGCTTCCGTTGTTCACCCTCCCATATACTTACTTGTACTTCGCCAATATGTGCTTTTTTAAGCATGAACATACAAACACGTGATTGGCCGATACCACCTCCGATAGACGGAGGAAGCTGATCATTTAATAGCATATCGTGAAAAGGAAGCTTAGTCCTTTCCAGGCTGCCTCTAAGCTCCAACTGGTGCAATAGTGCCTTTTTATCGACTCGAATCCCCATGGAAGAAAGCTCGAAAGCAGTATGTAAAATAGGGTTCCAAACCAATATATCACCATTTAGGCCTTTATATCCGTTTTCATTATCGGTGCTCCAGTCGTCGTAGTCGGCTGCACGGCCGTCGTGTGGAAAGCCGTTACTAAGTTCACATCCGATACCATGTATAAAGACGGCGCCATATTCTTTGGCGATAGCGTTCTCTCGTTCCTTGGGAGTTAAATTGGGGTATTTCGCTAGGAGTTCTTCGGAGGCGATGAAATGAATATCCCTTGGAAGAGCAGGCTGTTTTTCAGGGTACCGTTCCGCCACTTCCTGTTCTGTTTCATATAGCGCTTGATATATTTTTAATACGGTGTCCTTTAGATAAACCAACGTACGGTTTCGGTTGTTGATATGTTTTTCCCAATCCCATTGGTCTACATAGATGGAATGGATAGGGCTATAATCCTCGTCCGGGCGTAAAGCCCGCATATCTGTCAATATACCTTCTCCGGGTTGTATTTCCAATTCTTTTAGTCGCACCCTTTTCCATTTGGCCAAGGAATGTACTACTACAGCACGCTGTTCGTTCAAAGATTTGATAGGAAACCCTACCGGACGTTCAATGCCATTGAGATCATCATTGATGCCTGTTCCATCTAATACAACTAAAGGCGAGGAAACAGGAATGAGATTTAATGCCTGACTTAGTTTCTCCGAAAAAATGTTCTTAACAAACGTAATCGCTTGTTCCGTTTTTAATAAGTTACGTCCCATAAAATGTTAGCGCTCTAAATACCATAAGCTAGCTATTGATATTTTTTTAAATTTTATCAGCAAAAATAAATGTTTTATTAATAAAATGAATGATGTTTTGAAAATATTACTAAAAAAGGGAGCTGTTTATACAACTCCCTTTTAATAATATCCTGTAGAATAGGATTATACGGAGAAACTCTCGCCGCACGCACAAGTCCGCGAAGCATTCGGGTTATGAAATTCAAAGCCTTTGCCTGTAAGTCCGTCTGAGTAATCTAGTTCTGTTCCCGCTAGATACAGGTAGGATTTTATATCTAAACAAATTTTAATACCCCTATCTTCACAAAACTGGTCACCTTTTTTTTCCTCATTGTCAAACGATAGTTTGTAGGAAAGACCGGAACACCCCCCACTTTCCACTGCAACTCGTACAAAGTAACTATTGTCATAGTTCTCTTCTTGCATAATCTTGTCGATACGCTCCTTTGCTCTATCTGTGATTGTTACCAATTCGTTCATCGCTTTTCTTCTTGATTTACAAAAATCGCTATTCTTTTGTTTACTTCCAACTATCGGAGGTCGAGAGAATGTCAAAAAATGTAAATGCAATTGCTAAAATCGTCACTCTATCAGCCCCTTTTTAAAAAGTTGCCATATGGGAGAGGAGGAGCGAAGACGTTGAACGGCCTTGGCAAGATCGTTTATGGTCTGTTCCATATCGGCTTTTTTGGTAAATTTACTCAAGCTAAAACGGATACTAGCGTAGGCGTCATCATCGCTAACACCCATTGCTTTCAAAACATGTGATGGATCCCGTAGACCAGAAGTACAGGCAGAACCTGAAGAGACTGCGATATGGGAGAGGGTAGTCATAAGCTCAGCTGCTTTAATATGTCGAAAAGCGACGAAACTGGTGTTGTCTAATCGTGCCGCCTGCTCGCCGTGGATAATGACTTCGGGTATCCGAAGTTTAATTTGCTTTTCCAGCTCGTCTCGGTATTGCTTGACCTGTGGATGGGTATTTGCTATTTCCAGTGCCTTCCCGCAACCTACAATATTGGGAACATTTAATGTTCCACCACGAAATCCGTTTTCCTGCTGTCCTCCGGATATTAACGGAGGGACCTGTATCGGTTTACGTTTGCGACGCACATATAACACACCTGCGCCTTTAGGACCATGAAACTTATGTGCACTGAAGGTCAGGATGTCAATAGGAATCTGCTGTAGGTCTATTTCCTGTTTGCCGACCAACTGTGTCGCATCGCAAAAAAACAGGACATCCTTTTCCTGACAGATGTTTGCAATTGCAGAAATGGGGTGTATAACACCCGATTCGTTATTCGCGGCCATAATACATACTAAGATGGTATCCTGGCGTATGCTATCCTGGAGCAATTGTAAATCTAATTCCCCGTTATGATTGACGGGTAAATATGTTATTTCAACGCCGTTCCGTTCTAACTGAGCGCAGGTCGTTAAGACCGCCTTATGTTCGGTCTGGCAAGTAATAATATGTTTTCCTTTGCGTTTATAAGCTTGGGGTACTCCACGTAGGACGGTATTGATACCTTCCGTTGCACCAGAATTAAAAAAGAGTTCATTTTCCTTTACACGAAATTTCTGTGCAATTTGTTGGCGTGCCAAAGCTACAGCTTGGCTGGCTTCACGTCCTATACGGTGCTGCATGCTGGAGGCATTCCCATAGGAGTCTGTTAGGAAAGGAAGCATAGCCTCTAAAACCTTTGGATCTATCTTCGTAGTGGCGTTGTTATCCAAGTATATCCATGACATAAGGTTAAAGATAAGAAAAATGGTTTGTTTTTACAGTAATATCAATCCAGTGAGCGCGTCAGAATATAATAACGGTAGGCAAGCAGAGCTTGCTCCCATTTTGTCAATTTACTAGGGTCTTTTCCTGATAATTTAGGTAATGCCACTTTATTGAGTTTGTTCAAAAGACGGAAAATACTTTTTGTCATAACACTTTCTATTTGGGACTACAATATAGGGTAAACAAACCGCGCGATAAAACGTTTTTATTGCAGCAAAAGAACCTTTTCTCTGTTCCAGGTAAAGGCGGTGAACAAAATTGCCAATACACAAGATAGTAACACGATTTCGAAGCTAGCATTCCAGCCACTGTGGTCTACTACGGCTCCAAGAGCTGCATTAGCCAATAGATCACCTATAAAGTAGCCAAACAATCCTGTTAATCCCGCAGCAGTACCTGCAGCTTTCTTAGGAACAAGATCCAATGCCTGTACGCCAATAAGCATAACAGGTCCATAAATTAAAAAGCCGATAGCCCATAAAGAACCATTTACAAGCCAAGCCGTGTCGCCAGGAGTTATCCAATAAAGGAGTACGGCTAGGAAAGTGATTGTCATATAGATGATCGTGACAGGAGCACGGCGTCCTTTGAACAGTTTATCGCTCATTAATCCGCACAAGATAGTACCCGGTATAGCCGCAAGTTCATAAATGGAAGCTGACCAAGTCGCTTCGGATGCTGTAAAATGTTTGGCTTCCTGCAGATAGGTGGGAGCCCAGTTGATGATTCCGTTGCGGACTAGGTAAACAAAAGCGTTGGCGATAGCTATAAACCACAGCATTTTGTTGTTGAAAATATATTTTAAAAAGATCTCTTTTGCGCTAAATTCTTTTTCTTGTGATTTATCATAAGTTTTGGGATAGTCGTTATTGTATTCCTCAATTGGCGGAAGGCCGCAGGATTGAGGTGTATCACGTACCAGCAAAATGGATATTAACGCCACGAGTATCGCCGCTAGGCCAGGGAAATAGAGACGCGCTTGCCAATCCATAAACAATTCGACACCAAGGATAGCCAGTGGCCCCACGAGAAAACCACCTACGTTATGTGCAAGATTCCAGATGGACATGGTGGTGCCTCGTTCCTTGATGGAATACCAGTGAACTACTACACGGCCGCATGCTGGCCAGCCCATACCCTGCACCCAGCCGTTGATAAACAAAAGTGCAAATATGATTCCTATAGATGAGGTTGCAATAGGTGAGAAACCCATAAAAATCATGGTTAAAGCTGATAGAATTAACCCGGTTGCCAGAAAATATCGTGCATTGCTTCGGTCAGAGACGTTACCCATAAGAAATTTACTCAGGCCGTAAGCGATCGAAATAGCAGACATAGCGAAACCCAATTCGGCTTTACTATAACCCAATGAATCCTGAAGGTCTTTGACGGCAAATGAAAAGTTCTTGCGTACAAAATAGTAAGCAGCGTAACCTATAAATATGCCAATGAATACTTGTAGGCGTAGTCTTTTGTATTCGGGACTTATTTTGTTGGCGGGCAGCTGCGGTTTGTGTGTCGCTGGTTTGAAAATATTAAGCATATAGATTTGATAACGTGATGGAGTCTTTAATATGGACGGTAAAACAAAAGCAAATCAGGGTAATCTCTAATAATGCCATCCACTTGAAGTGTCCTCAGTTTTTCCATAAGCGCATAAAATTAACATACTCATGGCTAGCCTTGTTCTGAAATGCATTTTTTTGAGAGTCATTTGATGAAATATTGGATTGATATGGATATGTATCTTACTAGTAAATAGTAAGATATAACGTGCTTGCTATCAGCGCACCCAATATAGGTCCAACAATGGGGATCCACGCGTAGGCACCATCAAAAGCTGCTTTGTTTTGAATGGGAAGGATGGCATGCATGATACGCGGACCCAAATCACGGGCGGGATTTATAGCATATCCCGTTGTACCGCCTAATGAAAGACCAATTACCCATACCAGAAAAGCAACAGGGATAGCGCCTATGGAACCTAAACCAATAGGGGTGCTCTCATCTGCCCCCACTAGGGATGCATCTGTAAAATGCAAAATGGTGAATATAAGAACGAAGGTGCCTACAATTTCACTGATAAGGTTAATGGGTAGGTTCCGGATTGCCGGTGCGGTGCAGAACACCGCCTGTTTTGCTCCGGCGTCCTCCGTCTGGTCGAAATGGTCTTTATATACTATCCAGACCGTAAAAGCACCTGCCATAGCTCCTAGCAGCTGTGCGGACATGTAAGACAGCGAAGTCGCGATATCCAATTTTCCAAGGGCGAAATTTGCTATAGTTACCGCCCAGTTCAGATGCGCGCCACTATAAGGACCGGCAATAGTCACGCCTACAAAGACCGCCATTGCCCAAGCAGTTGTGATGACGATCCATCCGCTGTTATTGCCTTTTGTGCCTTTTAAGACGACATTTGCCACAACGCCGCCACCTAATAAAATCATAGAGGCTGTACCGATCAACTCTGCTAAAAAGGGTGTCATAATGATGAAATTAAAACAATTATCTTATTTATATTCTGCCCAGAACTTTACAGTATCTGTGGCTCTTTTCCATTCTTGGAGTAGTGGTTGATATTTCTTTTTCTTGTCGGCAATAAACGTTCTTTCTTCTTGCCATAAAGATTGCAATTGGTCAATATCTTTCCAAAAACCAACCGCTAATCCAGCCAAAAATGCTGCGCCCATAGCTGTCGTTTCTGTCACCGCGGGTCGAATAACATTGGTTTTTAATATGTCGGCCTGAAACTGCATGAGAAAACTGTTTTGTGTGGCGCCTCCGTCGACGCGAAGCTCGCGGATTTTAGATTTAGCATCCAATTCCATCGCTTTAAGTATATCGTAGGTTTGATAAGCGATGCTTTCCAACGCTGCTCGTGCAATATGAGCATCATTCGAACCACGGGATAAGCCAAGCAGTGTCCCTCTTGCGTCGGGATTCCAATGTGGTGCACCTAGACCTGAAAAGGCGGGAACTAAATATACACCATCCGTACTCGCTACGGTCGTGGCCAATTGTTCTACGTCGCTCGCTTTTTTAATAATACCCAATTCATCACGTAACCATTGAACAACCGCCCCGCCGATGAAAATACTGCCCTCTAGTGCATAATTGACCTCCTTGCCAATTTTCCACGCGATAGTTGTTACCAATTTATGTGTGGAGATAACCGGTTTGTTGCCAATATTCATCAGCAAAAAACAACCTGTTCCATACGTGTTTTTTGCCATACCCTTTTGGGTGCATAGCTGGCCAAACAAAGCGGCTTGTTGATCGCCGGCAATACCGGCGATAGGAATTGGCCGAGCGCCTAACGTAGTGCTCGTTTCTCCGTATATTTCGGAACTATCACATACCGTGGGTAGCATAGAAGCAGGGACCTCAAAGATATCCAAAAGCTCTTGGTCCCAGGTTAACGTATGGATATTAAAGAGCAGCGTACGTGACGCATTGGTCACGTCTGTGATGTGTTTGGTGCCATTGGTCAGGTTATAGACAAGCCAAGAATCTATCGTGCCAAAAGCCAGCTCGCCTTTTTCGGCTAATTTGCGTGCCCCTTTAACATGTTTAAGGATCCAATTGATTTTGGAGGCGGAGAAATAAGCATCGATTAAAAGGCCGGTTTTTTCTTGTATCGTCTTAGCCAAGCCCTTTTCCTCCATCAAGTGGCAATAGGCCGCTGTACGTCTATCTTGCCAAACAATGGCGTTATGTATAGGTTCTCCCGTTTTCCGATTCCAAACTACTGTGGTTTCCCGTTGATTCGTAATACCAATGGCTTTGATGGCATCTAGTTTTATATTGGCTTTTGCAATAACTTCTGTTAATACGCTGAGCTGTGACGACCATATTTCCTGTGCATCATGTTCGACCCAACCTGACCGGGGAAATATCTGCGTAAACTCCTTTTGAGCAATATTTTCGATTTCACCCTTCTTATTGAAGAGGATCGCTCTGGAACTTGTTGTGCCTTGGTCTAGCGCTAAAATAAATTCTTTCTTCATTCGAATAATAAGTTTAAGGCTTTATCCCCATGTGGGACTATTGTGGTTGCTTATTTCTTTTGGGGACAATGTATAATTTTTTACTAAGAGTTCATAATCTGCCAGCTCCTTATTTACCCATTCGTTGTCTTTATCTAATTGCTCCGCCATGATTTTAGCGACCAGTGGAGCGGCCTCTAAGGAGGCCCGTGCATCCAGTAACAATAAACGGATCCGTCTGGCTAGAAAATCCTCTACTTTAACAACCATCTCATTTTTACAGGCCCAAATAATCTCAGCAACGGTAAAATCATGATCCTGGTGTATTTTTTCCGCTAGCGAAGGATTATTGTCCATTAATTTTTGGATAGCGATCCTATCGGAGCCATATACTTGCCAATGTCCTGGGTGTTTATCTTTCGTATATCCGTGTAGTGGAAGATAATCGGTTTTGCAGGAGGTTTCGGGTAGACGCCCAGTTTTCATTGCTAAATCGACCGTCTCTTCCCCCATTTTCCGGTAGGTTGTCCACTTGCCTCCAGTGATGGTGATAAGTCCCGATTCGCTTTTGATGAGCTTATGGTCTCGGGAAATTTCTTTTGTGCTGTTGCTATCGCCATTTGTGGGGGCGGCGAGTGGCCTTAAACCTGCAAAAACACTACGTATATCTGCGCGAGTAGGTGCGTTTTCTAAGTATTCGTTGGCAGTTGAGAGGATAAATTCAATTTCTTCTTCCAGTGGTCGGGGTTCAATTTGATGCTCTTTTAATGGGGTGTCTGTCGTTCCCAATAAAACTTTTCCATGCCAAGGTACGCCAAAAAGAACGCGCCCATCACTTGTTTCTGGTATCATGAGAGCGTCCTGATTGCCCAAAAACTTCTGATCAATGACAATATGTGCACCTTGACTAGGACGTACAAGATTCCTATGTGTAGGGGTGTCTAGTTTAAGGATATCATCGACAAAAATCCCAGTGGCGTTGATAACTACTTTAGCCTGTATATCGTATGTTATCCCGTTTTCGCTGTCTAAGAATGAAAGACCATTTATTTTTCCGTTGGCATCCTTTCGAATGACTGTCGCTTCTGCGTAGTTGAGGGTCACAGCTCCATATTCCGTGGCGGTTTGTGCAAGATTTATGGCTAAGCGGGCGTCATCAAATTGCCCGTCAAAATATTGTATACCACCACGTAGCCCCTTCGTTTTTACTTTAGGGAGCTTTTCAACCACTTCCTTTTTACTTAATAGGGAGGATTTGCCAATACGTAGACTACCTGCCATCCAATCGTAAAGCTTAAGGCCGATGAGGAATTTTAATTTGCTGAATACGCTATAAGAAGGAATAACAAAGCTCTGCACGAAAGAGACGTGGGGTGCGTTCTGAAAAATCAGACCACGCTCTTTGAGTGCCGAATACACCAATTTGACATCACCATTAGCTAGATAGCGTACGCCGCCGTGTACTAGTTTAGTACTCTTGCTTGATGTGCCTTTAGCGAAGTCATATTTTTCTATCAATAACGTTTTATATCCCCGAGCGGCGGCGTCGACTGCGATGCCTAATCCAGTGGCTCCACCGCCGATGATGGCAATATCCCATGTGGTAGTACTTTCTATTATATGTATCGCTTCGGTTCTCTTGAAAATCATTTTGATTCGTTTCGTTAGAATTTCTATTATGCGGTAAAAATAGTAAAAAACGTAAACAAACGAAACTTTTTGAAGTTTTTATGGTGTTTTAATTTACTATTCGAATGGAATGTGTATCTTGGGCTATGAATAATGTAGAACGTCATCAGTTTATAATCAAGCAGATTGAGAAAAATGGCCATGTTTCTGTCGTTGATTTATGTGAAGAGCTGAAAGTTTCTTCCGTTACTATCCGTAAAGACTTACAGTTTTTAGAAGACGAAGGCATGGTCTTCCGGACGCACGGCGGAGCAACCAATGTGAATCCGTATCAAAAGGATCGCTCTATAAACGAGAAAGCATTATTACATTCAGATGCTAAAAAATCTATAGGAATAACGGCTGCGACACTGGTAGAACCGAACGATTCCATTATTATTGCCTCTGGAACGACGATGCAGTATTTTGCGAAAGAAATTGTACCGCAAGAACGTTTAACAGTGATTACCTCGGCCATCAACGTAACGATGGAACTTATCAAGCATGAAAGTGTGGATATCATTCAGTTGGGCGGTCCTGTAAGAAAAACATCTTCTTCTATTACCGGACGCTATGCAGAAGATTTATTAGGTGATTTTTTTTGTTCTAAGTTATTTCTTGGTGTGGATGGTATTGACGCGGAGTTCGGAATTACCACAACAAATGCGCAGGAAGCGTTGTTGAATCGCCGAATGATGGAATCTGCCCATAAGGTTATTATTTTAGCAGATGCTTCCAAGTTCGACAGGAAAAGTTTGGGCAAGATTTCTTCCTTGGCCAAAGTAGATATGATTATAAGTGATAGTATACCTACTAAATACCAACAATTGTGTGACAATTTAGGGATTGAATATAAAACATCTGGAGGACAATCTTAGCTATTTGCTTTCCTCATTTGTGCTTCCAATATGCCGTCGATGACAATGCTGATGTTTCCCATTAGACTCGCATCGCGCCGTAGTTCCGAGAGCGTGACTTTCGTGTCTTCTCGAATCTTGGCCATGCTATATGTGTTTATCGACTGGATAATTGGAATAGTAATGTACTGCTTGGCCTCTGCAATTTTTCCGCCCAGTATGATTACTTCTGGATTGAACAGTTGTATAAGGGTGGCAATACCTTTGCCTAAGCTGTTTCCTAGTTTGGACAACATGCTTATTGCAAATTGGTCGCCCTGATTAGCGGCTTCTATAACGATATGCGGCTCTATTTCATTGATTTCCTGCCCCGATAAGCGGTTTAATAGTGAGTGCTGTCCCGACTTGATTCCTTCTTTTACCATTCTGGCAAGGGCAATTCCCGAAGCTACAGTCTCCAGACAGCCCTGCTTGCCGCAGTAGCATAAGGCGCCGTCATCCACGAAAGGCATGTGGCCGATCTCACCGGAAAATCCCTTGGCCCCCTTTCTGACTTTTCCATCCATGATAATGCCCAAACCAATTCCCCAATCCAATAAGACGACTAGTGCGTCTTTTCGGTCTTTGGCCAATCCGTGGCGAGATTCGGCAATGGTAGCCGATTTAACGTCGTTTTCAATAAATACCGGATAGGGAAACATCTGTTCGAGATTCTCTTTCAAGTTAAAATCTCCTTCCGAAAGATAGGTGTAATTGATGTATTCCTCACTGCTGATCAAGCCAGGCATGCTCATTCCAATTCCAAGTATTTTGCTTGTATTAATATCCGAATCCCGGATCAGTGCATCAATAAAATCTCGAATCGTATTTAGGACGGATATGTCTTTGGAAATAGAAAGCGGTAGTTGTCTAATGCCGCTAACATTATTGTTGTTGTTGTCAAAAATGGCTGCCCGTACGTGGAACCGCTCCATGTCTATGCTCACAACATAGTAAGAGCCATCTTTCAAGCCATAGAGGTCGGGTTTTCTTCCGCCGACAGATATACCCTTCCCTTTTTTTTCTATTAGGTCAAGAACAGTAAGTTCCGCTACCAAACCTTGGCACGTAGGATGGCTTACACCAAGTTTTGTAAATAGTTCTAGTATAGAGGATGGACCGTTTTCGTACAACTGTTTGATTAAACTAATTTTTTGAGCATATTTTTTCCGGTCGACATTCCCCATGTCAACAATGTCCTGATCGATAGTGCCAAGTATAGGGTCGGTTAGTGACATCTGATATAATTAAAAGCTGTTGTTCTTTGAAATTTTTAATAAAGATAATTTTTATTTTTAAATTTTATATTAATCAGGTAACTTTTTTGAAAAATATAATTGATGTTTTTGTATTAGTGAAGAAAATAGTATAATTTGGCTTTTAAGAAATAGGCTCGAAGGATAAGCGTGATGTTAATTTGAGCTCGGTCAGAAACACATATTTATGGCAAGGAGTTATCGTTAATGTCAGCGTCATGAAATTGGAGAATTCAAAATATAGCGGTAGAATCTCAAATCAAAAAGAATATTTAAAACCTAATTTAATCAATAAACAAGCATGAGTGAAAACAAAACATCAAGGCGTAATTTTCTGAAGAAGACGTTAATTGGTGCGGCAGCTTTTACCATTGTGCCCAGACACGTGCTCGGCGGTAACGGTTTTCTTGCGCCTAGTGACCATTTAACTAAAGGAGTAATCGGTGTAGGATCCATGGGAAGGGGGCATTTCAAATATGCGGGTACAAAAACGGTAGCCATCTGTGACGTAGACACTAGGCACTTAGCCATAGCACAAAAGGCTCTTGGCGGAGGAGTAACAGAGCATCACGACTTTCGCGAATTGATCCAAAATCCAGAAGTAGATATTGTACATATCGCGACACCGCCACATTGGCATGGGATCATGGCTGTAGAAGCTGCCCGCTCTGGTAAAGATATCTGGTGTGAAAAGCCTATGACGCGGACGATTGGGGAAGGCAAAAAAGTAAAAGAGGCAGTAGCCCAACATGGGAATATCTTTAGATTAAATACCTGGTTCCGCTTCGATGCTAACTTTTATGGCATGAATGTGCCAGTCAAAAAAATAAAAAAATTGGTCGATACGGGTATGTTGGGTTGGCCGCTAAAGGTAACAATCAGTAAACACACGGGGTTTGATTGGAAGTTTTATTGGGTAGGAAGGGAGAATTTACCTGTAGAACAAGCTCCCAAAGAATTGGATTACGAAATGTGGCTGGGGCCAGCACCATATAAACCTTATAGCAAGCACCGCGTGCATACGACATTCCGTGGATATTGGGATTACGATGGCGGTGGACTCGGTGATATGGGGCAACATTATCTGGATCCCGTCCAATATTTTCTGGGTAAGGATGGAGAAAGCCCTGTAAAGATAGAGGTAGATGCACCACAGCAACATTCAGATGCTGTTGGAACCTGGAGAAAAATTACCTATACCTATGCTGATGGATGTCAGATCGTATTGGACGGTGCAGGTACAGAAGAAGGTTTGGCGTATATCGAAGGACCAAAAGGGAAATTGTATAAAGGATTCATATCTGATATTCCCGATATGGAACGTAAATTAGCGCAATATCCAGATCCTGCTCCGCAGATGACTGATTTTGTGGAAGCCTGCCGAACAAGACAGAAATTCGCATTGAATGAACAAAACGGTTATTATTCAGCCACCTTGGTTAATTTGGGTTTAGCAGCCCTGCGCTTAAACCGGACGCTGAAATTTGATTCTGAAAAGCAGGCATTTGTGGACGATGAAGCAGCGAACAGATTAATTGATCAACCTATGCGTGGTCCTTGGATTATCTAAATTAACCTCTTGAGAACAAATGAAGAAAGTATTTAATACATTATCAGCACTATTGCTTATACAAGTTGCGGCGTATGCCCAACAACCAGCAAACAGAACCTCAGCAACAAAAATTGCGGATGTGTTGGCGCAGCAACCTGCTGAAGAAATAAATAAATTTACAGCTGCCATGAAGGAACTCCAAAACTTCACGGCAGAAGATGTAGCAAATCTACTCGCGGGACTGAAACCCCAAGGAGGAAATAACGCGACAACGGAATATGCGGCTAATTCCTATTCCTTCTATGTTATGCAGCCTGGTATGGAAACGCAACGTGAAGCCTTTTCTAAAGGTTTGATATTAGCGTTGGATAGATTGCAA
Organism: Sphingobacterium gobiense; assembly: GCF_002980575.1. Lineage (GTDB taxonomy): Bacteria > Bacteroidota > Bacteroidia > Sphingobacteriales > Sphingobacteriaceae > Sphingobacterium > Sphingobacterium gobiense. The sequence continues at coordinate 1,540,127 of NZ_PVBS01000001.1, read as the reverse complement.
GACAAGGACAACAAGGGCTTTGTATTACAATTGATGAGGCAAGCGTCAAAAAATGAAGCAATCGATGTGCTGGTTCCGTACTTGAAAGATGAATATCTGGTCGATAAAGCGGCGATGGCGTTAAACGGCATCCGTACACCGGAAGCAGCACAGGCGTTGTCTAATGCATTAGCATCGTCGGCTTCTGAAAAAACAACAATAGCAATCGTAGGTGCCTTGGGTGACCTACGTTCAAAAAGTGACGAAGAAGCTATTATTGCTACATTGGCGCAATACACATCCGAAAATTACCAACGTAACGCTTATACCGCATTGAGTAAAATTGCCGGTACGAAATCTGCACCGGTGTTTTTGGAAAAGCTAAAGGAAGTCAATTATCAATTTGATAAAACCAATATTGGCGGACTGACATTGGATTATGCCAACAATATGTTGGACGAAGGACAGCAAAAACAAGCTATTTCGATCGCCAATGTTATTGCTAAAGAAGCTGCAAAGGCAGGAGCTTCAACATTACAGGTGGGCGCATTAACATTATTGACGAAAGCTAACCCAATAGGAACGCGTAAGCAATTGATGAAAGCGGCGTTAAGTAACGATCCGCTGTACCGTGCGGCAGCATTGGATCTTTTAGCGGAAAATGGAACAGATGCAGATACCAAAAAATTGATCGGTACATTGCGGAAATCTTCGCCAGAGGTGCAGGAAAGTATTCTCAACTATCTCGCAATGGAAGGTACCGAAGCACTCGTGCCAGACATTAAAAAATCATTGGGTAACTTAAAGTATACAAGAGCAAAAATTGCAGGCTTAAACACGCTCTCTAAACTATCTAGTGATGGTAGTACAGATTACCTGATTTCAGAGTTGCCAAACGCCGATGAAGCAACGACGCAAGCGATTGAAGCGTTGCTCCTCTCTTCAAAAGATGCAGATGTTGTTGAAAAAATAAACAACGCGGTTGCAGGGGCAGATACAAAAACGCAGTTAGCAATGCTTAAAGTTTTGGCTACCCGCACAAATGCCAATTCGTCTAAAGTAGTTTTACCGTTGTTGACAGCTAGCGATAACAACGTGAAAGTAGCGGCATTAAAAGCACTACCGAATGTGGTAAGTCCTGAAGATGTAGATGCGTTGGTCAATGTATTGGCTAATATGTCAGAAAGTGATGCCCGTTACGTACAAGAAGCTTTGGTCATTGCGTTAAATGCACGTAGTGACAAGGACGCCAAAATAAATCAGTTGGCTGTGGAAACATCAAGAAACCCTTCGCCGACTTCTGCTAAACTTTTTCCTGTATTTGCCGGTGTAGGTGGAAAGGAATCCTTGAAAACCGTCAAAGGTTTCTTGAAGAACAACGAACTCAAGAATTCAGCCGTCTTGGCGCTTGCCAATTGGTCCGACCCCGAAGTATTGCCCGTATTGATCGAGCTATCCCGCTCTGAACGCGCGAGCGAACATTTTGGCGCAATTTTCAACGGTTTGGTTAAGCACATTAATGCGAGTGAACATACTAATGAACAAAAAACGTTGCTGTTAAAAGATGCGTTTGAACTGGCAGAAAGCACTGCACAAAAGCGTACCGTATTAAGTAGCTTGCAGGCAACAGGTACTTATCAGGCGCTGATGTTTGCTGCAAAGTATATGGATGATAAGGACTTGACGGGCGCTGCGACAAATACGGCGATCAATATTGCTACGGACAGTTATAATTTTATTGGAACAGACGTCCGTAATATCCTGAATAAAGCGATGGAGAATCTGACGGGGAGCGAAAGTTCTTACCTAAGGGAAGCAATCATCCGCCACCTCACCGAGATGCCGGCAGGAGAAGGTTACTTATCAATATTTAATGGTACGGATCTTACGGGTTGGAAGGGACTTGTTGAGAATCCTATTAAGCGTGCTGCGATGTCTTCAAAAGAATTGGAGCAAAAGCAAGCTGCGGCAGATAAAAAGATGCGTGATAGTTGGAGAGCGGTTAAGGGTGAACTCGTTTTCTCCGGAGAAGGTGATAATATCGCGACCGTAAAGCAATATGGTGATTTTGAGATGCTGGTGGATTGGAAACTGGATCCCAACGGTAAAGAACCAGATGCAGGTGTTTATCTTCGTGGTACTCCACAGGTGCAAATATGGGATATCGCACGTACGAATGTAGGTGCGCAAGTTGGATCAGGTGGTCTATACAACAATAAAAAACACCCATCCACACCATTGAAAGTTGCCGATAATGCGCTAGGCGAATGGAACACATTTAAAATCCGCATGGTGGGTGAGAAAGTATGGGTATGGTTAAACGGTGAATTAGTTGTAGACAACGTAACACTCGAAAACTATTGGGATCGCAACCAATCTATTTTTCCAGTTGAACAGATAGAACTCCAAGCACATGGTTCACAAGTGTGGTACAGGGATATATATGTAAAAGAGTTAGCACGCAAAGAAACATATACATTGAGTGGGGAAGAAAAGAAAGAGGGCTTTGAAATGTTATTCGATGGTAATAACCTCGATAAGTGGACAGAAACGCCGGCTTACGAAGTAACACCGGAAGGTTATATCAGAGCAAATCCGGATGCTAAGTTTGGTAAGAACCTTTATACGAGAGATGAATACGACGATTTTGTATATCGTTTTGAGTTTAAACTGACACCTGGTGCCAACAATGGTGTAGGTATCCGTACTCCATTAGAAGGAGATGCGGCCTATGCAGGTACGGAGATACAGATTTTAGATAATGATGCAGAGATTTACAAAAATCTGAAAGAATATCAGTATCACGGATCCGCCTATGGTATTATTCCTGCTAAACGTGAGGGTATGAAACCAATCGGCGAATGGAATGAACAAGAGATCCGCGTTCAAGGTGACAAGATCAAAGTAACGCTTAACGGCGTGGTTATCCTAAATGGTGATCTTGTGGAGGCTTCGAAAAATGGAACATTGGATGGGAAAAAACATCCGGGATTAAATAAGAAGTCGGGGCATATCGGCTTTTTGGGACACGGTTCCGAAGTCTTTTTTAGGAACATACGTATAAAGCCACTTTAATAAATGTTTTTCAAATAATCAAAAGGGGCTACTTAACGTAGCTCCTTTTTACTTTTGCAATTTTTACCAATTATACTTAATCGAATACGATTTTTTTGTTACTAATAAACTATTTTATATCTATATTGCTTTATTGATATAATGATTGAAATATGTTTGACATCGACATCAAAAACTTACTAATAGAAAGTATTGAATGGCATTTTATTGGAGAAATAGTTGTGCGTACCGCGATTATGTTTTTGATGATCTTATTAGTGCTCCGCTTGTCAGGAAAAAGGGGGGTACGTCAGCTTACCTTATTTGAAGTCGCCATCATATTGGGTTTAGGGTCCGCTGCAGGCGACCCGATGTTTCAAGAAGATATACCTATTTTTCACGCATTAGTGGTTTTTGCTGTCGTTATGGCGATATACAAGACCCTTACATGGCTAGCCTCTAAATCACTTTCTGTCCATCGAATCTTGGAGGGTAAAGAAATGGCTGTGGTCGAAAACGGAGTGTTTAGCATAAAAAATGAGAAAGATAACGACTTTTCTACTGTAGAATTTTTTGCAGAACTGCGTAATCAATCCATCGAACACCTTGGACAGATTAGAACGGCTATATTGGAAACAGATGGCACAATCAGTGTGTTGTTTTACGCTGATCATGAAGTAAAGTTTGGTTTGCCGTTATTTCCAGAAGCTTATCAAGAAGCTGATTTATCTAGCTGTAACGATACGTTGGCCTGTATGCATTGTGGTTGTATACAGCAACGCGACACCGTTATACAAAACCCTACGTGTACTCGATGTCGGCACGATAAATGGGCTATAGCATTAAATACCAAACGGACGGTGTAAATTGATGTTAGTTAACGGCGACATGAGGTTGGTTTGCTATAAAAATGAATTTTTTTAAGTAAATGGGTAAACAAATAAACTATTCAAGGGGTTTAGTTGTTGAACAAACAGTATCAATGAAACTTGCAAGAATTACAATAATTCGGATGCAACGAGCTTATTGTTCCATGGAGCTTTAACATTCGTAAATATTTATGCTACTGGGAAACAAAAGGAAGTAAAGGTTAGAAGTTAAAATGGAAAAGACGAAAATATTATTGGCAGAAGATCATCTAGTTGTCAGAAATGGTATTAAGCTACTTTTGGACGCTCAAGATAATTTCGAAGTCGTAGGCGATGTAGGTAGTGGTAAAGAAATTTTGGATTTGATAGCAACTGGTCTAGAAGCGGATATTTTAATTACTGACCTAACCATGGATAATGTGGACGGATTACAGCTGATTAAAGAACTTTATCAAAAAAATATAGGAATACGTGTGATTGTATTAACAATGTTGGATGAAGAACAGTATGTGGCCCAAAGTTTCCGATTCGGCGCGAAGGCGTATCTGGTTAAAAATGTTGCGGCAGATGAAATGCTTTTTTGTATTAACCATGTGGCCAAAGATGGACGATATCTGTGCGAAGAACTTGCTATGAAACTGGTGGATAAGCTAATTAACAAGGAAGAGACACGATCTTGCAAAATAGATCCGGCAGAATTGTCACTTTCTTCACGGGAGTTGGAGGTATTGGAATTGCTGGGTGAGGGATTGACTAATTTAGAAATATCGAAGAAATTATTTTTGAGCAAACGAACAGTGGAGGGGCATAGGCAAAGCTTAATTGATAAAACAAAATCAAAAAATACCCCCGCATTAATCAAATTTGCTATTCAAAACGGGTTATTGAAATAATGAATGGAAAATTTAATGAAGGCAGCCGTTATGCAAATAGACGAAAAAGTATTAACCGCTTGCGGTAAATTTTTTCAAACTCATGGATTAAAACTGTTGTGCGCCGAAAGTATGACCGCTGGATATCTCAGTACGCTATGGTCATTGGAATTCAACAGTGGTGATTATTTTTTGGGATCATTGGTCTGTTATGATAATCAATGTAAAACCAAATTGCTTTCTGTGTCAAAAAATAAAATAGAAAAATACTGCGCGGAGTCTGCAGTAGTAACCTTGCGCATGTTGGATGGATTGTCTGCGAGCTCAATTCCTGGGGCGGATGTTTTTATTAGTGTAACTGGATTGGCTTATAAAACGAATAACCCGAGGCAAAAAAGAGAGGTAGGCACCGTGTATTATGCCTTTCAGTATAGAAAGGAAAAGCGAATCTACAAAAAACAATTTTCCGGTGACCCCAGTACTATACTCATGCAAACTTGTAACAGTATATTTCGAGATTTAATTGCTTGGTTGCCCACAGTGATAAAGAAAGCGGAAAAACACATAAGTAGTAATATGTCGAAGATAGATTAAGTCCGTTGAGAAAAATGATAATTTTAGAAGATGTAGAACAAAAACGAAATATTCAGGTTATATAAGTGTACATTATATTAAAAGGAGGAAACAATGAATAAATTAACATGGAAAGGTCGTTGGAACGAAGTCAAAGGAAAAGTTAAACAGGAATATGCAGATCTAACGGACGATGATTTGTTATATGCAGAAGGTAAGGAAGACGAATTGTTAGGTAGATTACAAAAGAAAACAGGAAAGACGAAAGAAGAAGTAGAGGATTGGTTAAATAGCATCGATTAGCACACCAACCTGTTATAATTGAACGAACAAAGTATGTTGGATAAAAAGGGGCGATCTTGATAAGACCGCCCCTTTTTATGATATGATCCATCGCCGATTAAAAATACGTGTTATACGGACTGGTATGCCTTTCTACCTGCTTACGACGTATTACTACTGAAAAATAAAAAAATTACGAACCAATATCTTCGTAGAACGTTCTATTAACAAACAAACAGAAATAAATTATGGCACATACAAAAGAAAATGGCAATATGCCAAATGCGCATCTACACGAACTCCTAGTAGATGAGATGAAAGACATTATGGGAGCGGAACGTCAATTGCTAAAGGGACTGAAGAAATTGGCAAATGCTGCGCAGAATTCGACGCTTAAAAAGGCGTTCGAACAACACTATGAACAGACGGAGAATCATATTGAACGTCTAAAATCCGCTTTTTCTAATTTAGGACTTAGTGGACGAGGCAAAAAATGTAAAGCAATGGAAGGCCTTTTAAATGAAGCTGAGGAGATTATCGAAGAATTCGAAGATAGCCCAGAAGTATTAGACGCAGCATTGATTGCCGCGGCGCAAAAGGTAGAGCATTACGAAATCGCCAGTTACGGATGTATCGTCACGTATGCTAAATTGATGGGACACACAGAAGTAAAAGATTTATTAGGGCAGACATTGGCGGAGGAAAAAGAAACCGATGAATTATTGACCCAAATAGCTATGGAAGAGGCTAATATGGGAGAGACCGCTTAAACGCATAAAAGGTTGTCCAATTGAAAGGACAACCTTTTGTTTTTACATCAAAGGAATCTTGCTTGCTTTGATAAAGTGGTCATCGGGGAATAGAACGATCAAACTCATACTGCTGGACGACGACAAGGCATTCATCCAGGTAGCCAAACGGCTGATTGGCTTGATTCCGAATGTAGCAGTAGCCGGTGTAGCGACCAGGTTGCCACCCACTGGGTAAAGCAAGGCATTCTGGTTCCGCGTACTATCGGTTCTCGACATTTTTACACGGACGCCGATCTCTAGCAGGCTTTGCAGGAGTGTGCACGGCGAGGCAAACGACGAGCTGATAAAGCGCATCGTTGCCGCAGTTTAAATAGGGGAAAGCGTCCAGATGGCACGCTTTTCTCTCGTTTTGAGGCACCTCAACAACCCGTTGCGGTACCTCATTGGTCTAACGAGGCCCCTCATGTGCGTGCCGAGGTACCGATATGTGTGCTCTACGGCCCTCAAGAAAGCATCGAGGGCCGACTTACATCTTCCGTTGCCCCTCAACACCGGCAAGAGCCCCCTCGACACGATGTATTGGTGCGTCTACACGTTATATCGGTCCCTCTTTGTAATCTATTCCCCCCTCAACACGATGGTGTCATACCTCGATAACGTTTTGAGCAGCGGCAAAACCATATTGTCGTCCTTCGACGTCACGTTGATGCCCCTCATAGGCTCTGACACGGAGGACATATAAACGTTGAGGTCCCTCTTGCTTTCATTGACGCCCCTCGATGTGGTATTGAGGTCCCTCAGCAACGTATTGAGGGACCTCAACAAGGAAAAGAGGTCCTTCGTCAGGACGTAGAGGTCCCTCGACATGCTCTTGTTGTTGCTCAAAATAAAGACAACCAAGTGTAAATGCGTGTTCATCTGTCCTCATCTGTCTTCACTTTCCGTTAAAATTTTCACGGCCGAACACTTTGGTTTCCACAGCGAGGGAATGGACCCTGCTGCTATAAGTTATTAAAAGATGAAAAAAATCATTAGAAAAATAAGCCAAGCGGTACAGGTGGTATTGCTAGCTCCGATAAAATTGCCGGCAAAGGCATTGCATTAGTTGAAATACGTCGCCGTTGGTTTAGGCATCATGGAGACAGTATTGGATAATGAGGGGGATGATGAAAACGTTGTCTAGCCGCTCTGCCTTCTTAATAATTTCATTAAGTGATTTTGTATCATTTTTTCGCTGAGCTTCTGTTTGCTTTGGATAGTCTTTATCCATTTATCTAACATGCCACTTTCGTAGGCAGAAAGTATTTCAGGATGTATGTAATAATTGCGTGTTACGGTTCTCGTATTACCTAGCTCATGCGCAACGTGATCAATAATATTTATGATATTTTTTTTCCGCTCTGTCGTATTGTTCGGAAGAGGTAATGTGGCCATATAGGATAATGCCAATAGACAGCCATTCCACGTTCGAAAAGTTTTACAGCTAACTTCAGACAGCATCGCTTCTTTCAGATAAGCGTTGATGGTACCAGAGTCAAGCTGTCTTACATTTCCCTCCTCATCATAATATTGGAAAAGCACCTGTCCAGGGATCTCTTTGACTTTTGCTAGGGCCCGAATTAAGGCTTTTTCACGTAAGTAGCATTGTTGCACTACACCTTTCTTGCCGACGAATTTAAAGAATATTTTATTGCTGGAAATTTGTTGAATGTGCTTGTTGCGTAAAGTGGTCAGCCCATAGGAACCATAATTTTTTTCGTAGTATCTATTTCCTGCTCGAAAAGAAGTTTTATCCATAATCGCGATGGCCAACGCACAAACTTTATCACGCGATAGTTTCTTTTTTCGTAAATTTTGAGATACTCTCTTTCTTAAAAGCGGAAGTTTAATCCCGAAGGTGAGAAGATCAGCAAATTTTTTCTGACTTCGTAAGGACATCCATTTTGGATGATATTTATACTGCTTTCGATTATTGAGATCGAATCCTGTCGCCTGTAAATGACCATTTGGAGACGCACAAATCCACACTTCTCGCCAAGCAGGGGGGAGTACCAGTGAACGAATACGGGATAGTACCTGTTTGTTTGTGATAAGAAGACCTTGTTTATCCAGATATATAAAGGAGTTCCCTTTAGCTTTTCGACTATACCCCTTTTCTTGCGGAGAAGAATAGCGGAGACCGCACTCTTCTAGCTCAAATAGAGCCTCCTTTTTTACGTCCATTTTAGCCTATCAATGATTTCGGATTGCATTAATGAGTGTTGATTTATTCATCTTATGACGACCTGTAATGCCAATTTTTTTAGCCTCCTCCAGTAGTTCCTGTTTTGTTCGGTCATCTAATGGCTTTGCTTTTCCCCCCTTTTTACTGGCGTTGGGCGTATTAGATATACGTGCAGCTTTTTCTTTACTCATTCCTTGGTCACGTAATGCTTCATATTTTTCGTCGTCTTTAATAGACTTTCTATTATCTTTTGCCATGATGATGCGATTAGTGTCTTCGAATTCTTTTAGAGTAAACAGTCGCGAAGCTTAATAAGTTTTAGGGTTTAATACGGTTAGTTTGGTATAAATACTTATTAAAAGGCTGTCAAGCTTTCTTTTTTAACGTATTACTACTTGTTATCATGGGATTCCAAACCTAAATGTCCAACCGTTTGTTTTTATTCCAGCAGCAGGAGAATGATGGGCAGGATTAAACGAAAACGATAAAGTTATGGAAAATAACAGAGAACAAAATGAAATGGAAATGGATGAATCCATGCACGGTGTTCCACGGAAGGAAGTACCGGAAGTTGCAAAAGAGGAGCCAGATGATAAGCCAGCGGCTCGGACCATCCCATGGACAATTGTTATTGCCGTGATTATTCTCGCCATTATTTACTTTGTGTTTTTCTATTAAGGCTTCTGTCGACAGGAAATGCCAGAAAAAGTATCATGGTATGTGGAGAGTTGACCTTGAAAAACGTCAGATAAGACGGAACTACCAAAAGTCGTTCCGTCAGTAACAACATTCATTAAAAAAAGTTATTATGAAAAAGCTTATTTTTTTTACACAACTATTTACGGCTGCAGGTTTCCTATATGCTTGTGGCGGAAATCAGAGAGAACATATACAAGATACTCCGATAGAGCAGGATATGCCGCTAGGAGATGGCATAGTGCCTATTGATTCATTAGAGCGAGATAGTTTGGATACCGTAGAACGGATGATGCCAACACCGCCTTTAGATTAAAGCATTGGTGTTAAGATTAAGTTACAACATTCATCACATTCTAAATATTACGATATGAATACTTACAAGAAGGGCAATCCAAAAGATATCTATCCTAAACCTCCCTTTCCGAAACAAAGCCAACAACCACCGGGGATCACGTCGGCTATGCAACCACGACCCGACCACGGTGAGGAAAGCTATATCGGATGTGATACCTTATTGGGAAAGGTAGCGGTAATAACCGGAGGAGATTCGGGTATTGGTAAAGCTGTTGCAATAGCTATGGCGCGTGAGGGTGCGGATGTTGTTATCTCTTATAAGGATGATACCGAGGATGAAGATGCATTCGATACGCGTGATTGGGTAGAACGTTCAGGACGCACAGCATTACTTTTTAAAGGAAATATAAGGAACGAATTAATGTGTCAACGGATCGTCGATGAGACAGTAGCGAAGTTTGGTAAGATTGATATATTGGTCAACAATGCGGCTTATCAGATGACTTATGAAAGCGTAGAGGACATTTCTGAAGAGGAGTGGAATAAAACCTTTCAGGTCAATATGAGTGCCATGTTCTATTTTGTGAAATATGCAAAGAAACACATGCCGCCAGGCTCGTCTATCATTAACACAACGTCCGTTAATGCCTATAATCCCAATCCCAGTCTATTGCCTTATGCCGCTACCAAAGGGGCTATCCAAAATTTTACTTCGAGCTTAGCACAGCTGTTTTTACAGGATGGATCAGGTATACGAGTAAATGCCGTGGCTCCAGGACCGGTGTGGACACCCCTTATTCCTAGTACAATCCCTGATCACGAGAATTTTGGAGAGGATACGCCAATGGGTAGGCCCGGGCAACCTGCAGAAATAGCACCGGTATATATATTCTTAGCGTCGGATGCGGCTTCCTATGTGTCAGGCGCAACTATCCCCGCGACTGGGGGGCGAGCAACGATTTAACAAAAATGGGATAAATATTTTCACCTTAAAAAAATAAGATATGATCAATACCATAAAATACATCGCAGCTTTAGTAGTGGCAACCCTGTTTTTCTCGTGTTCAAGCGGAAATCGAAATTCTTCTGATATAGATACAGATACGGTTTTTCCGGGACCAGTGAGCGAAATGGATAGATCCCGTTATAATCTCAATGAACCCGATGAGATGTTGCATGAAATGCAAGATTCGGCAGGGATAGGGGTGGACACATCGGGTCTGCCACCGGGTGAAATAAAATAGATATATTGATTGCCTAATCAATCTTGATATTTTCAGCGGTGCTCTTTATCCTTTACGAAGGTATTTCGTTAAGATAACAATAGTTTGTCCCTCTATTTTACCTTCGATTTGTTCGGGACTGTTTGATACTAAACGGATGTTCTTGACTACTGTACCTAACTTCGCGGAGAGAGACGACCCCTTTATATCTAGCGTTTTAACGAGTACAACGGTATCTCCCTCATAGAGGCGGGTACCGTTGGTATCTATATGAAATTGTACAGTCCCGTCTTGTTCATGATCACCTGTTTTTTTGGCCCATTCTAGGTTTTCGTCATCGAGATATAGAATATCAAGGTTTTCGGCTGCCCAGCCCTCATGCCGTAGGCGGCTCAGCATTCGCCATGCCACGACCTGCACGGCAGGATACGCTGACCACATCGTTTGAGAGAGTACTTTCCAGTGTTCAGTATTCATTTGTTCCCTTTTTTCGATCTGATCTAAACAAACTTTACATAGATAAATAGCATTATCTGCAGTTTGCTGTGCGTCGGGAGGAACTGTATATGTAGATAACGTTGCTGTGTTGTTACACAATTCACATGTATTGTTGCTTCTTTCTATCAACTGATGTTCTAAAGACATAATAACCGGGTCGAACCGCGAAAATACGAAAAAATGTGGATATACATTTGTTGGCAAATATTTTGTAATATTGAAATATAAACGGATAAAATTATGAAATGGCAAGGTGGCCGTAGAAGCGGCAATATCGAAGATAAAAGAGGTATGAGCGGCGGACAGAAGTTGACACTCGGTGGAATAGGGGGGATTATCGTGTTGATTGTTGGTTTTTTGATGGGGGGAGACCCAGAACAATTATTGAACCAGGTGCAGCAAACCGCCCCGAAAGAAGGAGGTGTATACGAATCGACGGAAGAAGAAAGCCGATTGATGGATTTTGCAGATGTTATTTTAGGAAGTACGGAAGATGTTTGGAAAAATATTTTTGCAGCTAATGGATGGAGTTATCCAGTTACAACGCTAACCGTATATAACGGTGCGGTAGAAACTGCCGGATGTGGAGTGGGACAGTCGGCTTTTGGACCGTTTTACTGCCCAGGAGACCAAAAAATTTACCTAGATTTAAGCTTTAATGATGAATTGTCAAACAAATACGGAGCAAAAGGAGAATTTGCTTTGGCTTATGTTATTGCCCACGAAGTGGGGCATCATATACAAAATGTACTAGGGGTATTGCAGCAAACCAATGATATGCGCTCGAAAATGAGTGAGCGCGAATACAATAAGATATCCGTGATGACCGAATTACAGGCAGATTTTTACGCGGGTGTTTGGGCACATCACGTTAAAAATTATTCCAATATTGAACTGACTTACGACGATATTGTCGACGGTATGCGGGCGGCAGCAGCAGTAGGAGATGATCACTTACAGGAACAAGTACATGGGCACATCAATCCAGAGTCGTTTACCCACGGTACCTCGGAACAACGTGTTCATTGGTTTAAAAAAGGTTACGATACAGGAGATATTAATGCAGGTAATACATTTGAGGATACAAGTTTAGAATGATGCTTTCGAAGGTTGTACCGCTTTCGTCGCCAAAAGATTATTGCACCAATAAATTGCACCCTCGAATATCACTGTTATCGAAACGACCCAAGATTTCGAATCGCCCATCCATATGTTGCTTGCCCAGATCCTGTGTAGCGATAAAAGAACAAGAATAATAGTTGGCTAAATCAATGACGTTAATGGCGCCTGTTTTTCCTTGATTGATAAGGCTTAGTGGGTCATCGGTGTCGCGCAATAATACTTTCATCCACGGCGGTGTCTGAAAAACCCCTTCTCCAAACGAATAGCCTTGCGAAAGCAGTTCTGTCATGCCGTATTCCGAATGGATCTTTTGTACGCCAAAGCCCTTAGTTAATGTTTGGTGCAGCTCTTCGCGGATCATTTCTTTCCGTCTTCCTTTCATGCCGCCCGTTTCCATAATTTTAAGATTGGGAAAATCAACTTGGTATTGTTCGCAGAAATCCAAAAGTGCATATGTAACGCCAATCAAGAGTGTTTTTGTACCACGCTGTTTCAGTTCATAGAGGGTGTTGAATAAATCTTCATGATTATACAAAAAATAGCCGGATAGCGGGTGTTGGCTTTGCACTATTAAATCATCGACCATATAGATTAATGATGAACCCGAGCGTTCGAGATAGGAGGGGAGAAGTGCCAACACAGCCATATTTTTTACCTTGCCATAAAACCGTTGAAAGCCGGACCGAAAACTCCTCTGGTACCATGATACATTCGCTACATGGTGCTTGCTCGTGACCACGCCCGTCGTGCCTGAACTGGTGAAAATAATCTCCGCTTGATATCCTTCGGCAAGTACCCGTTGAGTTTTAAAAAAATCGATCGGTAAAAAAGGAATTTGTGTGTAGTGACTAATATTTGTTTTTCCTTTGCCTAATAAGTCTACATATTTGCCATAAACGGAGCAGTTAGCTTTTTGATAGCGGTATACTTTTAAGCAAACTTCATTGAATGTCTCCTCGCTATTAATCGAAAAAATATGTTCTTGCATGCTCATCGTTATGCACAAAGATAGTGATGTGACGGATGAAATCACAAACCAATCCCAAATCTGATTGATGTTTTAGTAAATTTATTAATTGCACATTCCGTGCGATTCAAGGGCACTTTTTAAAAATATGTATTTCTTATTCAGGTTGTCCGTATATCTTTGTAATTTGGCATTAGCAATTAGCTTGAACAAAGCGTCACCTATCTTGGATTTCGCTTAAATATACAATTATAAAATGAAGGAGGTACCGGCAATGGGCGTTTTTAATGCTGACAATCAATTCTGTGCATTTCTGCGCGGCGTGAACGTAAAGGGAACTAACATGAAAATGGCAGAAGTCTGTTCTGTATTTAAAAGAGCAGGCATGCAAAATGTTTCCTCGGTGTTAGCTTCGGGGAACATCCTGTTTTCCTCAGAAAGGAGAGCACAGGAATTAAAACAAACACTAGAAAAAGCAATGTCGGACCATTTCTCCTACGAAGCTTATCTATTTGTGAAAAGCCGGCAGGAGATAGAAACTATTTTTCGTGAAATTCCTTTTGAAACTGACTCACGATACCATATATACGGTTTTGTTGGCGTGGATGGCGTAGCGAAAATGTTGATGTCGGAATTTGATAAATCAAAAAAAGCTTTAGGAGAAGCAGCACAGCTTGTGGATTGTAATTTCTACTGGAAAGTTCCGAAAGGAAACACACTCGATTCCGAATTCGGGAAAATACTAGGGATAAAGAACCTAAAAAGCTCTTTTACTTCGCGTAACATCAATACATTTGAAAAAGTGTTAAAGAAAATGTAAATTCTAATAGCGACGGGAATAGCAAGCAGAATTACGTAAATTAGTGCAATATCATGATCTAATGGAGAGCAATAAAATCAATTTATTGATATTATGAATAAAGACTTAATACTTAGAGAAAAACTTGCACTTGCACGCACGGTTTTAGCCAATCAATCTACTTTACTGTCCTTTATACGGACAGCTATGTATTTTTTGGTCGCTGGAGTCAGCATCAATAATTTGACGACTATAAAACAGGGATATCTTATTGAAATTGTGTTTATCGCGATTTCGGTGATTTTGCTGGTGATTGGAACCGTTAATTTTTTGATACAAAAACGGAATATCACCAAGAGCGAAAAGCACATCGGAGATTATAAATTGGAATATATGGCCGACAAAAAGTAATAAACGAAACCCACCCTTCTGTTCTCATCTTAGCTTAAAAAAAAGCCACCCTTGTGAGGTGGCTTAGTGATTCCGCTGGGATTGGCTCAGCCCCACAAATCCCCCAACTCCGCCCTGAGCCTTCTGGCGAATCGAACCCCAGGGTTCTCATCCCAGCTTTGAGGATACAAAAAAAGCAACCCTTTTGAGAGTTGCTTTTGTTTGTGATCCCGCTGGGATTCGAACCCAGGACCCATACATTAAAAGTGTATTGCTCTACCAGCTGAGCTACAGAATCGTACTTAATTTTCGGAAGCATCGCTTCACCGATTGAAGTGTTGCAAAGGTAGAAAAAATGTTTACTCTTGCCAAATACCTGCTTGTTTATTTTGAATATATAGCTTTAACGGGCTGTTATTCAGATAAAAAAAATACACTAATTTAAAAGCGCTTTTATCATTCGATCTGCTTGGTTTAAATCCTGACGTAGCGTTACGTCTTCATAACCTTTTTTTAGTAAGAGCTCACAGGTCTCACGGCTTAAATACTGATTAATTTCAAAATAGAGACTACCTCCCGGAGACAGATGTTGTTTTCCAATCTCAGCAATAACATCATAGAAAAGGAGAGGCGTCTGCTCTTCGACAAAAAGCGCGCAGTATGGCTCATAAAGCAAAACATTGTTGTGCATGTCTTTTTGCTCGGCTGGTGTAATATACGGCGGATTACTAACGATAATATCATATCGTTGTTTTGCTTGCATAAAGCTGTCCCATTCCAAGATATCGGCTTGTATGAAGTTCACTGAAAGATTTAGGTTTGCGGCATTTGTACGGGCAATTGCTATGGCCTCGCCCAGCAGATCGATTGCATCTATCTGCGCTTGGGGTAGGTGCTTTTTTAGTGCTAGTGCTATGCAACCTGATCCCGTTCCAATATCGAGTATAGATAACTGTTCATTATTTTGATGCTCCTTGACAATCCATTCGACTAGTTCTTCGGTTTCAGGACGGGGAATTAACGTATGTTCGTTTACCGAAAGGCGGAGCCCATAGAAATCCGCAACCCCAAGGACGTGTTGTATGGGACGTCCTGTTTGCAACCCCTCCAGTATGCTTATAAATCGGTGTAACACTGTTCCGGTAACTTCATTTGTGCTATTTAACATGTAATAAGCACTATTTTTTTTCGTAACAAAAGAGTATGATATCAAAAACAGCTGTTTAATTTCCCCTAGAGGGTACAGTGGTAATAAAGCTTCTTCATAAGTCTTTGCTATATCCTTGAAAGTTTTCATCTTATTAAATTCAAACCACAAACTTACAAAAGCTGATTACACTTTTGATATTCTTTGGTAAATACTAAGTTTGTACTATGATACAAGACGAGAGATACATGCAACGTTGCTTGGATTTAGCTACTTTAGGTGCAGGTACTGTGAGCCCAAATCCGATGGTGGGCGCGGTCATTTTGCACGATGATCTTATCATCGGCGAAGGTTACACATCGCCATTTGGCGGACCTCACGCAGAGGTAAATGCAATACAGGACGCCTATAGAAAGCTGGGCGAGGAAGAAGCT
This sequence comes from Sphingobacterium gobiense, assembly GCF_002980575.1. Lineage (GTDB taxonomy): Bacteria > Bacteroidota > Bacteroidia > Sphingobacteriales > Sphingobacteriaceae > Sphingobacterium > Sphingobacterium gobiense. The sequence continues at coordinate 1,523,949 of NZ_PVBS01000001.1, read as the reverse complement.
AAAGTTCGATTTCGAACATCGACGATGTATGTCAGTCTAGAACCTTGTTCCCATTTTGGGAAAACACCACCCTGTGCTGATATGTTAGTCGAATTGCATTTCCAGCGCGTGGTAATCGGCTGCCTTGATCCTTTCGCAAAAGTCAACGGACAGGGTGTAAAAAAGCTACAAGAAGCCAGTATTAATACGACAGTAGGTGTGTTAGAGGATGCTTGTGTATTCGTTAACAGACGCTTCTTTACACGTATTCGTCAGCAACGCCCCTACGTTATTCTAAAATGGGCGCAAACCCATGATGGTTTTTTCTCACCCGAGAACGCTACGCAGCAATGGATAAGTAATAAAGCGAGCAAGCAACTTGTACATAAGTGGAGAGGGGAGGAGGATGCCATATTGGTAGGTACATCCACAGTTCTTATTGATAATCCTGGATTGACTACACGTTTATGGAGCGGGAAAAATGCAAAACGAATATTGATTGACAAAGATCTAAAAGTACCAGCACACGCTACAATTTTTAACGACGAGGCGGAGACCATCGTCTTCAATGCGTATCACACGGACTGGCAAAAAAGTAAAAAGCTGATCGCATTAGAGCATTTCGACCGGTATCTTCCTCAGCAGATACTTTATCAGCTATACCTGATGGACGTGCAATCCTTGATTATCGAAGGAGGAGCAAAGACAATACAATCGTTCATTGACGCAGGAATATGGGATGAAGCACGTGTTTTCGTTTCCCAGAGTAGCTGGAAACAGGGTAGACCTGCTCCTCTAATAAATGCAATAGTAAGCACCAGACAAAAAGTCGGAGGTGACGATTTGAGGTTTTATTTTAATAGGTAGATTGTTTTAGTGTACTTTTGGGGTGTCCAGAAGATCGATAACATAGCCTAATACCTCCTGTTCTGTGTGACCATCTTCCAACATGGAAAAGGTGAGATAGGCCGCATATATCTCGGCACTGAATACGATATGTTTGTCCGAAACTATTTTGTCGATTACATCTTCATTGACATCCATTCCGATATGGTGCAATTCATTGTGTAGATTGGTAGAAATGGTGCTATGTTCTTCTCCTGATGCAAAAGCGGCGATGATATGTAATATTAACTTGTCCAAAATTTCTGGGCTTATCTGGGTTGCTTTTTCACCGTAACTACTTAAGTCTATTCTTCTCTTAGCACTGTTGACAATTTTATCCCAAATTAGGTATTCTGTTTTAGTGTGCATAACCATTGGAGTTTATAATCTACCTTAAAGGTAATAAAAAGAAAAAACACCCAAAAATAATACCTATATTTTTTAGACTTTTTAACCTATGTAACTACAACGCCGGTCCCGATTTTCTATATGGGCACAGACGAATTGCAAATTAACCTACTCGCAAAATTTCGGCGAGCTCCTTATGCCCTTTTTCAAGGGCCAGTTCAGAAGCAGTCATACCCATTTCCGTTTTCACAGAAACATCTGATCCGTTTTCCAATAGGATGATGATCATATCAATGTTGCCTTGTTGAGCAGCAATATGTAAGGGGGTGATACGGGCATGTTGAGCTACATTTACATTAGCACCGGCCTCAATTAACATTTTACTGATTTGGTCGTATCCACCTGTTAGCGCAGTATGTAAAGGATGCACATTGTATCCGTTTTGCGAGCATATATTAGGATCTGCGCCTTTTGCCAAGAGTGTTTGAACAACTTTTTCTTGTCCAAAATGTGTCGCAATGCCTAATGGCGTAAACCCATGTGTAGAGATCTCGTCGATAACTTCCGGTTTCTGACTAAGCATAGCCTCTATCTGTTCGACTAAACCAATAGCACAAGATTCGTGAATCGTAATAGCGGTTAATTGAGTTAGTATCGTTTTGATTACTTGGTCTTTATGATAATAGCAGGCGAGCAATAAGGGAGATATATCATGGCTTGTTCGCTCTCTCAATAATTCCGGTTGTGCTCTCAATAATATCTCCAAGTCATGGTGGTTCCCGGTCTCTATATATTCTTCTAACTTATATAAGCTCATCGTATATCTTTTGAAGTCTACGAATTAAATAAAATTTTGTGAAAAATGGATGAAATGTGAATAAGATTTAATGTGTTTATAAATATATGGACGTTAAGCGAAGCGGTGGTTCTTCATATTGTAGCACATCTTGTAGTCTTACTTCGACATTTACCGATAAACTCTTTAAAATACTAGTGGGTTCTTAATTTAAAATATACTTTTGTATAAGCCCTCCCAAAGGGCATGTTTTTCATAGGTAGATGTAGGGCCGAACGCTATCGTTCGGCCCTTACTTTTTTTAATTCCTACCGTTTATACTTATCATGCAACCCCTTCCCTTCCTTGATGAGCGGTGTTATCTTTTCAATACGTGCTGTCTTGGTTTTTTCCTGTTTGGCACTATCTATATATTCCATATACTCTTTTTGTTTACCGGGAGACAATTTATCGAAAGCACGTTGAAGGGAGGTGTCCTTTGTTAAGATTTCTTCCAGTAAACCGGATGGTTGACGCGGTATGCTCTTTTCGGGTTTTATTTCTTTGCCGTCGATTACGATTTGGATGGCTTCCTGGAAATAACTTTTTATTTTAACAGGATCGATTTCGTCTGCTGATTGAAACCGCCATTGTCTCAAAGACTTCGTTTTACCTTCCGACGCGGTGATCAGCATGTTGTCTTTATCTTCCAGAAATACACCATTATAAAACCATATCGCAAAATGATTTTTAAATCCTCCATATGACACGACGTTTTTACCTTGGTAGGTATACACGTCGCTACCCCACTTAATTTCTCGGTTAAGAGGTAGCTCTTGTAAAACTTGTTGGACTTTTTCTATCGCATCTTCCCATTGAGCATGGTAGCGTTTCCAATCGGGAGTCGACTTGTGCTGTAATTGTGCCATTTCTTAATTCATTTGTTTTTTTAACAGAAATATATTGCCTGCAGGATCTTCTATCCGATGCATGGGTGGATCAATTTCCTCTGCTTCATCACATATAGTAACATCATTTACACGCAAATAATTCGCGGCACTTTGGACGTCATCTGTACATATTTCTAGCCATATTTTCGAGCCCGTTACTCCCTTTACACAGTCTAACCACAAAATGTTTTGTCCAAACTCCAATCGGTGTGTAACTAACACCGTGGGATCGGCTGCAGACACTTCTTCCATCAAGTAGGAGGATATCTCTGTAAAATGCTACTGTTTCATCGTATTTCTCTGGTGGAATCTTCATCGCAATATTCACACCACCTTTGAATCTAATTTCCATAATAACGGGATTTTGGTCTCTTCAACTATTCAAAAATAAAGCACTAGATGTTGAAGTTACTTTTCGTAGGGCAAGTTTTTAAAAGGGGCTATTTACTTACCAGTTCTTTTCGGATACGACTGAGGGAGGTGTCGGTAATACCCAAAAAAGTCGCGATGTGTTTTAATGGTGCTTGCTGAAAGATAAGTGGTTTCTCGTCTAGGAGTTGTTTATAACGGTCTATCGCCGATAGGCTGATGATGTCTATGGCTCTTTTTTTTGTAATAAGTAGTTGATAAGCCATCCAGGCACGTCCCCACTCCGCCAGCGCAGGAATAGTCTCGAACAAATCTTGGAATTGTTCGAGTTTTATTTTCCACAATGTACAATCCGTTATGCATACAATATTTTCTTGTGTAGGGATATGGTGAAATATAGAAGCGACTTCAATAACAACTTCACCGGGGCAAAAGAAATTAGTACTGATATCGTTACCTTCGTAATCATGAACGAAAGAGCGGGCAATACCTTCCTCTAATATAAAGTAGCAATCACTAATTTGCCCCTCACGCAATAGCAGATCACCTTTTTTAAAGGAGACTTTTTCATGCCGTTCTATAATCCGATCAATATCAGCATAGGACATGGTCGGATATTGGTAAACTAGGCGAAGTTTGTCTGGGTACATAGCAGGTTTTTGTTTTAAAAATAGAATTTTTTTAAAACAAAACGCATACCATTTAAAAATCAAACTTCACCCTGACTCGGATACCGTGTTTCGGTACGTCGGGTTGGTCAAGATAATTAAGCCGCTTGACGTAATCTACCCGAATAAATTTAAAGATGTTGGTTAAGCCCACACTAGCTTCTACATAAGGTCTGCTCTTAAATCCATATGTAATTGCTTCATTATCTTCATTCTTTTGAAACTGAAGTACATTGCTCGTATAAGCAGGGTTGTTTTCATTACGTAAATCGCCATAAATCGTCTTGATACTGAACACCTCACGCCATTTTAATTTTTTTATCAAGGGTACTTTATTCAACAGAAACCCGTTCATATAATATTGTACGTTTGCGGAGATAGAACGGTCACTTACAAATTCCAGGAAATTCATAAGATTATAAGACCGAAGCTGATAAGCATATGTTTGGTTCGCCCGATGGATATTCAAAAATGGAAAAGGAATATGATCGCCAAGAATATAATTTCCTTCTATATTCACATCAGCATAGCCGAGTTGTGAAAAATAAAAGCGCTTATCTGCTCCTAAAGTGAAATTATGATAATCGTATTCTCCTCCTAAAACATCTTTAAGGCCGGCGACATAATTAAGGTAAAAGATGGGGTATTTATTATATATAGGCGTGCGGTACAATTTCCCTTGATAAAACTCTTCATGAGGTGCGTAGCGCAAACTGACGGAAAGTTCGGTGGTGTTGAGTTCGTCGAACAATCTGTTATTTCCGTGGTCGTCCAACATTTGGTACGACAATATGCCAGCTGGTTGTTGTCTCCATTTCGATAAACCGATGAGGTAGGAGAAATTGTTTTCAAACTCGCGCTTATATTCCAGACGGTAGATATCGTTGTAAAGATAACGCTCGTTCTCACCTCGTTTAAATGATAACAAAAAATTGTCCTCTTGGACAAATTCCAGATTTTGTCCCGGGATTTTCGTATCTCGCATAATGGACGCCCGGAGGTAATGTTGAGGAAATGTGTATACCGATTTGTTGTTGAGGGCGTATGTTCCGCTCAAGAAATATTTCCATTTTTCGTCTTTTAATCCATAGGCAGTATAAGCCTCGGCATAAAATCGTTTACTTAGTCTATCCGTCGTGCGTCCACCCAGGCGCAACCTAAAACCTTCTACCGGATTAAAGCTATAAAACGTATTGACAGGGCCAATCTCAACGGGACCCGCCTGTTTATAGCCAGAGAGCACTAAGGCACTGATGTCCATAAAGCGTTGAAAGGAGGGAATAAGCTGTAAAGTGTCGATATTGCGATATATGTTTTGTTCAGTGGGCTTCAACGCAATCGGACGATGGGTTGCCCAATATGTCTCATTTAATGTTGTGTCTTTTTCTTGAACAACTTTTACGACCGATGGACCTGCATAAACGCTATCGGGCTGAGCGACACCGGTTCGGAAGTCATTGAAATTTACCGTACGGTTACCTTTGATACCTGTACCTTTATTAGTTAGGGAGAAATCTAATCCTAAAGAACTTGTCTTTAGATAATAACGGTTATTGCTGTCCTGTTCAAAGTCGAGTTTGACATCCAGATCACGGACAAAGTTGAGGTTGATGTCGTCGGATACACTGAGATCAGCACGCTTAACCGCATATTTCCCATCTAGCGTAATATATAATTTCCCCTGAAAGAGAAGATCGGCTCTATTCCGCGGAAAGAAACTTAATTCTACCAAATAAGGGGTTTCTGTTTTAACGGTGTCGGTGATGTAAAATCTATAAAACGTCGGTGATGATCCAGCAATCGGACTTAAAAATTGATTTGTTACCAATTCGATATTGCTCTCATAGATGTCAATATCTTGGTAGAGTTTATTGAAGTATGCGCTCAAACCGTCATTGTCCACAAATTTAGGGTCGAATTGTGCGCGTTGTTCTGCTAAAATTAACTGCTTCGTCGTATTTGGTTTTTTACGTGTATATACCTGCGACAACCTTTCTTCTATATAGGCAGGGAGCGTGTAGCCTCTTGTGCTGCTTCCGGCTTCTACATCTTCTTTTTCAAACAGAAATTGATAATTTTTAAATATTTTTCTGTTTTTGAATTTTTCAGATAAGTTGCTCAGGCCTAAGGAGACTTTCTCATATTGGCGATATTCAGCATATTCGTAGGAAGCAATTCGATTTTCATCTTTATGGGCGATAACTTTTCGGATCAGTTCGACAGCTGGATTGTTCTTGTTTGAATATTTGGCTCGTTTCGGAGCTGTAATATTTACAGTCTCAATCGTGTGTTCCTCCGGAACCAGGTAAACTGTTAATTCTTGGTACGTTTCGCCATTAATGCTTACATCTTGGGGTTCGTAGCCCACGAAGGAAATGCGGATTTTGGAAAAATTTGGTTCGACTTTTAATATGAAATTCCCATTATCGTCGGTCGACGCTGCGGTTGTGGATCCTACCGCTGCGACGGTGGCATAACCAATTGGTTCTTTATTGGTTACATCCATTACATTTCCTTTTAAATGAAGGGTTTGTCCGAAAGATAAAACGGAAACAAAAATGAATGCCATAAGCATTCCGAGCTTTAATCTATAGGCTAACAGCCTGTTGGTAATTGACGTTACGCGATAACCTGACATAGTATATCTCTTTATAAACCTTGCGGCTGACTTTTGAACTTTGTAAGTCAGTTTTTAAGGAAGTCGAACAAAAGTAGTAATACTTTAAATGATTTTGAAGGATGAAGCGTGACGTGGGAAGAATGTGACTTTTTCTTGATAAACTAGGGAATAGTTGGTCCTTAGAAAGGATCTTCTGCTGTAAAGGTTGTCAGCTTTCCGGTTCTAGGATGAACGAATTGGATATGACCGGCATGGAGGTGCAGTCTGTTTGCCCGTTGTCCGTATAGATCATCACCCAGTATGGGAGTATGGAGTCCTAGGTGATGGGCGGCGTGTACACGAAGTTGATGTGTACGGCCGGTCAATGGAAAAAAATGGATACGGGTAAGCCCACTGTCATGAGTAAGTACTTCGAACTTCGTTTGTGCCGGTTTGCCAAATTTGTAACACACTACTTGTCGCGGGCGATCATCTAAATCGACCCGAAGGGGTAAGTTGATAAGTCCGTTTTTTAGGTTCACTAGCCCATCTAGTATAGCAGTATACCTTTTTATGATAGTATGTTGTATGAATTGTTGTTGAATAAATTGATGTGCGTCTTTATGTTTGGCTACTAACAGAATACCGGATGTAGACATATCTAGCCTATGGATAATGACTGGACCGGAAACCTCCGGATATTGTTCTAATATTCTGGTGTAGACTGAATCGGTAATATGGATGCCCGGAACAGAGAGAAACTCCGACGGTTTATTAATGACGATAATATCGTGGTCTTCGTGAATGATGTCAAATGTACGTCCGAATGCTGGATTTATGCGCATCGGATTGGGCGCCACTTGTAAACCTTTTAGCATGTGTGATAATATGGGCTCACATTTACTTTTACATGCGGGATAGAAATTTTTGTGTTTCCGAACTTCGGAAGATGGTGAAACTCCCCACCAGAATTCCGCCATACAGATAGGTTTTAATTGATGCTGGTATGCATATTGAAGCAATTTTGGGGCTGCGCACTCGCCAGCACCTGCCGGAGGAATAGGCTGTTTGCTCTCGGCAAAAATGGCTAACACATTTTTCGTTTCCTCTCGGGCATTCAAAAATTGATATTGCTCAAATAATCGCTGTTGCAGCGCAGCAGACTTTAATTTACGACTGCTTTTTAAACTTTCTATTTCCTGTTGCCTATCCTGAATTAATATTTCAATAGATTCGAGTTGTCCTTTCCATTTACTTTTAAGGACCGCGTATTCATGTTGGTCACGATAGCTTTGTTTGATGAGATCGGTTTCCAACAATCGATATTCAGCGACCGACAGTATCTCCTTGCTTTCCGTTCTTATTTTTTTCCGCTTTGTTTTTTCCTCTTTCATATGGAGACGGTAAGTTCTTAACTCTTCGTCAGCCTGTTGCTGTGTTTCTTTGAGCTGCTGGAGAAGTGCCGGGAAATCGGGAGAGCCTTCCAAGGTTTCAATTTTTCGATTTAGTGCGTTGATTTGTTCTTCTTCTCGTAAGAAAAAGCTCTCTTTTATCAACATATCAAAAATAGGCGGTACAAAATAGGTGTGTTGATTCGTGCCCGCAAGTTTTCCCGAACACGCAGCCAGATAGCCCATTTGACCGTCTTCATTTTCCACTACTAACACACCAAACATTTTACCAATGGCAGAACCTTCCATTTTCTGTAAGCCAAAGTTGTGCGTAAAGTCCTGTTGCTTTTCGAGATAGGCCTGTAATTCTTCAGCCGCTATTTTACTGAGTTCATCAGGTTCATAACAAAAAGGAAAAGTGAACACTTGGGGCTTTGGTAGTGCGGTAATATCCGATTGAAAATGATGAAAAAAGGTAGGGCTGTTGGCAACCATGCGGATGAAAAACTTTGTGCTGCAAAAATAGAAAAAAACCAACAAAAAGCCGTAAATTGTGTTAATCTCAATAACACATAATTTTACTTAAATTTTTAAATATGAAAACGGATATGGAAGAAACAGACACAACTGTGCTTGAAAAAGCTTTAGCGACCTCGGCTAGCATAGGTATTAAAGAAAAAGACTCAAATGCTGTTGCGGCCATTTTGAATAAGTTATTGGCCGACGAACATGTGTTGTATGTGAAAATCCGGAATGCCCATTGGAATGTGGAAGGACCTGATTTTCATTCCCAGCATTTGTTTTTTGAAGGTCTGTATGGCGAATTGGCGGAAACCATTGATGAAATTGCAGAACGTGTTCGTTCGATTGGTCATTATGCGGTGGGTACCATGAAAGAATTTCTCGAACTGACCCAGTTGACAGAGAGACGTTATAAGAAAAACGATAGTCAAGGGCTTATAAAAGAACTATTATCAGATTATGAAGCTATTATCGTATCCATTCGTGAGCAGATAGACAAGGTTGGTGAAAAGCATAACGATGCCGGAACGGAAGATTTTTTGGTTGGTATTATGGAAGCACACGAAAAAACCGCATGGATGCTACGTGCACACCTGCGTTAATGTGATCTACTGTCGTTAATAGAGACGCAAACGATTTACTATGAAGAGTATTATTGCGTCTCTATTTTTGTTATATTTACCATGACATAATCCTGTTATATGAAGAAATTTTTTCTAACCGTCCAGAAAGGAACAAAATCTAGCAATTTTGCGGCGTTTATCCTGCGGGTAGGTTTTGGTATTTTGATGATTCCTTACCACGGCTATGCTAAGCTAGTTGAGTTTAATGAACGTAAAGACGGATTTGTTGATATATTGGGTTTAGGCAGTTCGGTGTCATTGGGCCTAGCCGTATTCGCAGAGTTTTTCTGTTCGGTACTATTGATTCTAGGTTTGTTCACCCGCTTGGCCACAATCCCTTTACTGGCGACTATGCTGATAGCTTTATCTATCCATAACTGGGAATTATTTGGGGAGTATGAATTAGCCACTGCTTTTTTTATCGGTTATCTCTCGATTTTAACATTGGGCCCGGGCAAATTCAGTTTGGACTACCTGATTTTCAAGCGTAGAAGGTAAAGGTAGAAGCAAAACGGATTATTCCGTTTTGCGTTTAGGAAATTTCCGAAAAGGCTTTTTCCGATTGTTATTTTTCTTTTTGGTTCCCTTACGTGGTTCGTATGAAGGACCTTCTGCAAAACCAGAAGGCAATGGTGTTTTCGGTATCTCCCTTTCTATCAATTGCTCGATACGGGCAAATCGATTTTGATCCTTTTCGTTGATGAATGTAATGGCGGTACCCGTGGTGGCTGCTCGTGCCGTGCGCCCAATCCGGTGTACATAATCTTCCGGATCAGGAGGTACGTCGTAATTCACGACCAAGCTAATCCCAACAATATCGATACCTCGGGAAATAACATCCGTACCCACCAGTACCCTTATTCTTCTTGCCTTAAATCGTTGCATGATATCTTCCCGTTGTACTTGTTCCAGATCCGAGTGGAAACCTTCTGCGACAATTCCCTTTTTAACCAATTCTTTGTTTAACCTTTTAACGATGTCTTTTTTGGAAGCAAAAATAATGACACTCTCATAAGCAGGATTATCTAAGATATGTTTGATAAGCTCCATTTTATGCTCATCATATACCAAATATGCTTGTTGGTCGATTCCTTCAGAGGGTTTAGAAATAGCCACGTTAATTTCTAGGGGCTGGTGAAGTATCTTCTTTGCCAGCGTTCGGATTTTTGGAGGCATTGTTGCCGAAAATAATAGACTTTGTCTCTTTTTGGGCAACGCACTAATAATGCGCATGATATCATCATGAAATCCCATATCCAGCATACGATCTGCTTCGTCTAGCACGAGGTGTTCCAAATGGCTGTAATCTACCTTCCCCGATCCCATGTGGGCGATAAGCCTACCCGGAGTTGCAACAATGATGTTTACTCCCTCTTGAATAGCTCTTCTTTGCTGTTCGTAACCCGCACCATCTCCGCCACCATATACACATATAGAAGTGGCTCCGGTAAAATACCCAAACCCCATAATCTGTTGGTCGATTTGTACGGCGAGTTCTCGGGTAGGAACGAGGATAAGGCTATTAATCTGTTCTCGAGGATTCTCAGCTATTTTGTTCAATAGAGGCAAGAGATAAGAAGCTGTTTTACCTGTACCTGTTTGTGCACAAGCGATAATATCCTTTCCGTTTAAAATAACCGGAATTGTTTGTTCTTGAATGGGTGTAGCTTCTTCAAACCCCATACTATCAAGGCCCTCCTCTAATGTGGGAGAGAAACCAAATTCAATAAATTTCAATATCTTAATTATTCATTTTGGCTAAAAATAGCGTAATAATTCGGATCAAACAAATTTTAAGATGTATCTTTTTAAAGACTTTTTTCACCATAGGCATACCATACCCGCTCGTTGATCTATCAATTTAATTTGTTTTTCATTAATAATAATCGTTGTTTTTAATTTTTGTGTTAAACAAATTATGATTTTTTTGGAAAAATCATAATTTGTTCGTATGTTTATCGTTGTTTATTCCAAGTAAGCAATCTATGTTATAAGCAAAGAAATCATCAGGGGTATAATATGAATCCGCCTCTAGGTTAAAAAATATTCCGTTCGCTTTTTCTAGCGGACATAAGTTTGTTTCATTTTGTTGTTTAGTAATCGAGTGATCGCTCAGAAGCCCCGCGGAAATCGCGGGGTGGACGGGCGTTTATACTAATTCGACTCTCTCGCCAGTCTGACAAGATTTATAGATAGCGTCTATTATTTTTAAATCTCTTAAGCCTTCCTCGCCATCAACGGGTATAATAGACTCTTTGTCTTCTAAAATAATAGACGCCATTTCCTCCATTTGTAATGTTTGATGGGTAACATGCTGTTGTGTGAGCTTACCCTTATGCGTCCTTCCCGCTATAGGTCCGTAACCGGTGGAAGGTTGCATCTCGGCAAACCCCTTTTCCCCGTTTAAGAAAAATCGATCGAGGTTATTCATATTGTAGGTAGACAGGCAGGAAGATACAGCACCGCTTGGAAAACCAAACTGAAATAATATCGTTTCATCTACACCCTCTTTAAATTTTACCGGATCTGTCTTCATTTCCTGTGCGGTTACCCATATGGGTTCTTCCCCGACCATGTAGCGAGCACCGTTGACAGCATAAATGCCAATATCCATTAAGGAACCACCACCAGCCAAGGCTCTATCCAATCTCCATTGGTTAGGATCACCTATCCTAAAACCGCATTGTCCTTGAAAAAAAAGGATTTTTCCGAAATCACCGTTTCGTCTCATGCGGACAATTTCGAGCGTTTTCGGCTCAAAATGCAGACGATACCCAACCAATAACTTGACCTTTGCCTCCTTGCATGCCCGAACCATTTCTTCGCCTTCTTTGGCATTCAGACCCATTGGCTTTTCGCAGATTACGTGTTTCCCCGCTTTTGCGGCTCTTATAACTTGATCGTGATGCAAAGCGTTGGGAGTAATTACATACACGGCATCGATGTCGGGGTTGTCCTTTAGGTCGTCAAAATTTTCATAGTTGTAGCAGTTTTTCTCTGGAATTTGGTATTTTGATTGCCATTCCTTGATCTTGGCAGGCGTACCGCTGATTACGCCCACCAATTTAGCTTTCTTACACGCTTTCATAGCTTCTGCTACGCGTGTTCCATATCCACCAAGCCCCATGATAGCCACTCGTAAAACCGGACCGTCATAGGGTTCGTTGTCAACACCGAATGAGCCAAATTGCCAGGAAGGGAGTAAAGGCAACGCCATGGCTGAATAGGTAATCTTCTGAAGAAATTCTCTTCGTGTACGCATAGGGATTGAGTTTAGTTTTCTATCACCTATAATTAACAATAAAAAGAAGAAAAGGTTTAGAAGTGGGTTTCTATGTAAAATCGAATAATCTAAACCTTTTTGTGATTCAATATGTTTATTTAAAAATAGATTAAGACTATGGTGTTGCCGATTATATTTGCGGTCCTGTTTATCGCACTTGGAATTTTCTTCGTGATCAGGAGCCAAAAAAGGAAAGAAACGCGTAAACCCAGATGAGGCTAAGCGGGATGATGAATAATATACGTTCAATACCCCGTACATGGATGTGGGTAGGAGGGATTCTGTTATTAGTGCTTATAGTAGCATTGTCGCTAGGTGCATACTACGTACGTAATTGGAAGCCCAAAATCAAAGCCAAACTGGAAGGAGTTGTCCAACAAAGGAGCAAGGGGCTGTACACGTTGACTTATGACGATATGGAACTGCATATCCTAACAGGTACTGTCCGTTTGAAAAATGCGGAACTCGTTTCTGATTCCACAGTTTACCGTGAACAGATTGCGTCAAAGACCGCGTCAGACAGCCGTTTCCATGTTAAATTAGAATCCTTAGAAGTGAAAGGCGTGAACCTCTGGTCTGTTTTGATACGCAAAAAGTTATTTATCAAACATGTTACATTGAGCGGAGCGGACTTGCTCGTGCTGAATGAATCCCATGCTTATAACGATGCAGTTAAGCGTGATAGCGCCACTTCGTTGTATGATCGCATTAAAGATACCTTCAAATCGATACAGGTAGACAAACTGAGTCTAGACCGTTTTAATATCGTGTATTCAAAGACAGAAAGCGGTAACACGAACGTGATAAAAGTCGACAGTACACAATTCCGGTTTTATGATATCCTGGTAGATGAAAACGCAGCACAGGATTCCGCACGTCTATATTATTTCAAAGCCTTACAGATAGATATTCCAAAATTTGAATACGAGATTCCGACCAGCCCTTATAGGATAAGTTTTGATCGTTTGATGATGGACAGTAGGGAGGATCAACTGTTATTGACGAAAATCGACTTGTCACCGAAGATCAGCAAAGTAGATTATTTCCGAAATGATAAGGAGAATAAAGCTTTGATTTTTCTAAACTTTGATACTATTCGAATGGAAAAGATCCGGTTCCGAGACATGTTTGATAGGCAACGGATCTCCTCTATATACGTACATGTGGACGGAGGTATAGCCTCATTTCACAAAGATAAGCGCTTTCAAAAAGATAACGTAAATAAGATAGGAGAGGCTCCGCATCAAAAAATAATGGCCGTTAATCTGCCTCTTTACTTTGATACAGTTTTTGTAGAAAACGTAGATGTTTCCTATCACGAGCTGAGCGGGAAGTACCATCGTGAAGGCGTGATTACTTTTCAACAGGCACATGGTCATATTACCAATGTCGCTAACGATACAAGTCAACTGGAAAAGGATAAATTCATGCGAGCAGATTTGCAAGCAAACCTAATGGGATCAGGAAGATTGCATGCCGTATTTGGCTTCGATATGCTGAGCAAAAATGGTCGTCACTCTTATGCTGGAACATTAGGAAGTATGGAAGTATCAGCTTTCAACCGTATAATTACGCCGTTGCTTAATCTCCAGTTTGCTTCCGGGAACGTGCGTCGCATACGTTTTGACATGCAGGGAAATGACTACAGAAATTGGGGTAAACTCTATTTTGATTATGAGCAACTTAAAGTGAATCTTTTATATCCTCCCGGTGCGGAAAGCAATAAAAGAGGAAAGCGCGGTATCCTCACGTTTTTAATCAACCAGCTTTTAATCAATGATAGCAATCCGGATGCAAATGAAGTGTATCACATAGGAGAGATAGATTATGAGCGTGTTCCCGAATATTCTCACTTTAAAACCATTTGGAAGAGTCTTCAGGAAGGTTTGCAACAAACGGTAGGTTTGAGCGAAAGCAGTAAACGGAAACTGCAAGAAAGGGAGTAATAGCTATCCGGTTAAGAGAGATTTGCGTATTTTTGCGGCATGTCAAAATCACCTATTGTTATTGTTGGAGCGGGACCGGCAGGGCTGATAGCCGCGCAACAATTGGCAGTAAAGGGGTTTGAAGTGCACATCTACGAGCAGAATAAAGCCGCTGCACGTAAATTTTTAGTGGCCGGCCACGGTGGGTTTAACCTTACGCATAGTGAAGATATCGATTCGTTTATTCAGAATTATGATAAAATCGAAATCCGCCGTATTATTAAACATTTCGATAATAGGGCTACTGTGGAATGGCTTGGCAAACTGCGAATCCCGACGTTTATCGGCAGTTCCGGCAAGGTATTTCCGGCAAAGGGAATAAAACCCATACAGGTATTACAAGCTATACTCGCTAAATTAGTATATGATGGTGTAAAAATACACTATGGCTATCAAATGGTCGATTTTGACGAGAAGGTTGCTACCTTCATTCATCAAGGAGAGTTTATACGAGTCCCGTATCATAAACTAATTTTGGGACTAGGCGGCGGATCTTGGTCTAAAACAGGTTCAGATGCGAAGTGGGTAGATATTCTTAATGCAAAAGGCATTCAAATTAATACACTGGAACCAGCTAATTCGGGTATGAACACGAAAGATGAATTTTCTTCGCTTGCCGGCCAGGTACTAAAAAATATTCAGTTAAAATTTTCGGAACACAAGAAGTCGGGTGAAATTGTATTTACATCATACGGTATCGAGGGAGCCCCCGTATATTATCTAAATCGTTTCCTGCGCCAGCATCCTTTTCCGAATCATCTGTTTTTAGATTTAAAACCTACTCACTCGATGGCGTCCATCGAAAAGGAATTGGAAAATAAAGGGAACGTTGTGTCCGTTCTCAAAGAGAAATTAAAATTCTCGCAAACAGCTGTACAATTACTGAAATTTTTGGATAAAAAAACGTATACCAATCCTACCAAATTAGCTTTTGCAATAAAAAAATTCCCTATTGAAGTTACTTCTTTTAGACCTATTGACGAGGTCATTTCTACCGCTGGAGGAGTTTCTTTTGGCGAACTGTCTAGTTCCCTAGCACTGAAAAAGTACCCCAATGTTTTTTGCGTCGGTGAAATGCTCGACTGGGAGGCGCCCACTGGAGGCTATTTATTACAAGCTTGTTTTAGCTCTGGAGTGTGGGTTGCGGATAATATAAAGTGAAAAAGACTTAACAAAAGAGACTTTTCATTGTTCTATAGATAGTATACTAAATAGCACAACTATGAGTACAGAAAATCTTTATAATCAAGAAGCGATAGAGAAGTTAAAGAAAATCGTCGATCAGATTGATATTGGCATGTTGGGAACATATCCAAAAGATAGCGACTATATTCATGCCATTCCGATGAGCAGGCAGGAAGTCGATGAAAAAGGGAATATTTGGTTTCTGTTTTCTTCGGAAAGTGAGACACACAAACACTTACAGGACACGACTAAAGTTAGCTTGCTGTATTCGGACGTCCGCAATTATAGCTTTCTGAGCATTAACGGCGAGGCCGAAATTAATCAAGATAGAGGCCGGATAGAAAAATATTGGAATAAGATGGTTGAAGGCTGGTTTGACCGTGGAAAAGAAGATCCGCGTATACGTGTACTTAAGGTTGTTCCTTATGAGGCTCATTATTGGGATACGAAATCAAGTAAATTGATAACCTTTTTTAAAGTGGCGGCACGTGCTATTACGGGAAGTAACATCGAAACCGGGGAGCAAGGCGATTTGAATTTATAAAATTCAATTGTCGCACACGGTGTCATAATTTCATTGAACTATTTACGTTTTGCTAGGTTATTTATAAGGAAAAGATAACCATAGTGATGGATAAATACAGAAGTGAAACGGTTAAAAGGAGAGCCCTGCGGATAGCGCAAGTTGCACCATTGTATGAGTCACTGCCTCCAAAGTTATATGGCGGAACGGAGCGGATTGTACATTATTTGACAGAAGAATTAGTTCGGCAAGGGCATGATGTTACGTTGTTTGCTTCAGGAGATTCTAGTACAACAGCTAAATTGATTGCCTGCGTCGATGAGGGGCTGCGGTTAAAACGACACTGTAATGATCCATTAGCGTATCATATTATCCAAATGGAAAAGTTGAGTACGCGCATCAATGAATTTGATATCCTTCATTTTCACACCGATTACCTTCATTTCCCGTTCAGTAACATGTTAGAAATTCCGTCTGTTACAACTTTACACGGCCGGCTGGATATCCCTGAGCTACAGGATATCTATCATACGTTCCCTTATCAAAACCTAATATCAATTTCTGAAAATCAGCGTCTGCCAATTCCTCAAGGAAACTTTGTCAAAACCATATATCATGGACTTCCGACAAACCTTCATCACCAAGGAAAAGGAAGAGGTGAATACTTGGCTTTCTTAGGTCGGATTTCGCCCGAGAAAGGTGTGGAAAGAGCAGTCGAAATTGCCTTAGCAACGAATACAAAACTGAAGATTGCCGCAAAAATTGACAAGACTGATTTTGCCTATTATGAGGAAAAAGTGAAATTTCTCTTAGATCATCCTTTAATTGAATATATCGGAGAAATAAGCGAACAACAAAAAACGGAGTTTCTGGGTAGTGCAAAGGCTTTACTGTTCCCTATAGATTGGCCGGAGCCATTTGGGTTAGTCATGATCGAGGCTATGGCATGTGGGACACCTGTGATTGCATTTAATAGAGGATCTGTACCAGAAATCATGGAAGATCAAGTTACTGGTTTTATCGTAGATTCTGTAACGGAAGCTATTGAAGCCGTAAGTCGATTAAAATATTTGTCAAAAATGGACATACGTCGTGTTTTTGAAAGACGTTTTACAGCCGCTCACATGGCAGACAACTATATTGATGTGTATCATTCTCTAGTCAAAGACAGATACAAAAACGTCCATCGGCGTAGTATGCCAAGATTAAATAAACCAGCATGAAAGAAGAAATAACACAAGAAGAAGAAGAATATCACATCTCATCTGATGCCGTTAATTCAGATGAGGTAAATATGGTGTTAAACTATTCCAATACATTTGCGGTTTTTGACCGATCCGGGAATATCCATCCCTATGGAAAAATGGTACAGGGCATTTACCACGAGGGTACCCGCTTTATAAATAGATTAGTATTAAAGTTTAATGGTCAGAAACCTCTTTTACTAAGTGGCTCAATCAAAGAAGGAAATTCCATCTACTCGGCAGATCTTACAAACCCCATGATAAAAGCATGCAAGATACAGGAAAATTCTATTCATATCGAAAGGCATCAATTTGTGCGGGAAGGTGCTTTTTACGAGGAAATCAAGATTCTCCAATACGAGCCTGAAAATTGCTCCTTTGATTTAAGCTTGGATTTTGACGGGGATTTTAAGGATATCTTTGAAATTAGAGGGATAAAAAGAAAAGTAGATACCCATAATGCGTACCCAGTTGATCACAATGAATATTTTGAAACCACTTATTTAGGACTAGATGGTATCAAACGTTCTTTTGAAATCTATTTCCAGTCTGACGCTGAATATAGCTTAGGAGGAAATCGAGCTGTCTTTTCTGTTAATTTAACTTCTAAAAAGGTCGTAACTATTCAGTATTGTATTCATTTCTTGACGGGGGATGAGAAAAAAGACGCTATGTCCTATGCTGAAGCCAGTGAATTAAACCAGTTTGAGTTAAATCAAAGCAAAACCTTGTTCGCCGAGATTAAGACTTCTAATACACAGTTTAACCATTGGTTGTATCGGTCGGAAAAAGATTTTATATCGCTCCTTTCTCAAACCGATTATGGAAAATATCCATATGCTGGCGTTCCTTGGTACAATACGCCGTTCGGGAGGGACGGGATAATCGCCGCTATGGAAATCTTATGGATCAATCCGGAAATTGCAAAAGGGGTATTATTATTCTTGGCCGCAAACCAGGCTGTTGACCTAATTTCGGAAAAAGATGCCGAACCTGGAAAAATACTCCATGAAGCGCGCAACGGTGAAATGGCGAATACGGGTGAGATTCCTTTTAAGCAATATTACGGAACAATAGATGCCACGCCTTTGTTTATTATCTTGGCGGGAATGTATTATGATCGTACTGGTGATTTGAACTTAGTTAAACAAATTTGGCCGAATATTATGACTGCGGTCAATTGGATCGATAACTACGGAGATATCGATGGTGATGGTTTCGTGGAATATATACATAAAGCTAAAAATGGTTTGACGAATCAGGGTTGGAAAGACTCCTTTGATTCTATCATGCACGAAAACAATCAACTTGCCGACCCGCCGATTGCGCTATGTGAAGTTCAAAGTTATGTGTATGGTGCAAAACTTCATGCTGGAAAGCTCGCCCTTGTACTTGGTAACCAAGATAAGTCGTCGAGACTATATGATGAGGCCGCCGTTTTAAAAAAGAACTTTAACGAGCGTTTTTGGGATGCGGATTTATCTAGTTTCGTTTTGGCGCTCGATGGTCAGAAAAAGCCTTGCAGGGTAAGGTCATCGAACGCTGGACACTGCTTATTTACGGGGATTGCTGACGACGATAAGGCTGCCGTTCTTGCGGATACGCTACTTGCTTCGGATATGTTTAGCGGATGGGGAGTCAGAACCCTGTCATCATCATCGGGAAGGTATAACCCGATGTCTTATCATAATGGCTCAATCTGGCCTCATGATAACGCATTGATAGGTTACGGGTTATCAAAGTATGGTTTACAAAAGCATGTTTTAAAAATTATGGGCGCCATATTTGACGCCTCGTTATTCATAGAGTTGCAAAGGGTCCCTGAACTATATTGCGGTTTTGAGAAACGGCAAGGCATAGGACCTACGGCGTACCCGGTTGCCTGTTCACCACAGGCGTGGGCAGTTGGTACGGTATTTATGCTGCTCCAGTCTTGTTTACGTATCGATATAAATGCGATAAATAAAACAATAACCTTCGATCGAATTGTGCTTCCGGATTATCTCCACGAAATTCGTCTCACTGATTTGAAACTGGGGAATGAAAAGTGTGGTTTAATCATCAACCGGTCGAAATACGGTGAGGTAGGTTTTAATATTCTCTATAAACCGGATGATTGGGAGATCGTGATAAACTAACTCAATCCTGAAAGAATCATATCTTTTAGGAGCGTTCTAAAGATTATCGTTTACCTTCCAATTATATGCGGTATAAAACGGCTTTTATCTGTCGTAATGGGCATATCAGATTCCCTGAAGTTTATACCGCACGGCTCTTGGTCAATAATCCAGCTGCCGATAATAGAAAAACCTGTA
This sequence comes from Sphingobacterium gobiense, assembly GCF_002980575.1. Classification (GTDB taxonomy): domain Bacteria; phylum Bacteroidota; class Bacteroidia; order Sphingobacteriales; family Sphingobacteriaceae; genus Sphingobacterium; species Sphingobacterium gobiense. The sequence continues at coordinate 1,504,305 of NZ_PVBS01000001.1, read as the reverse complement.
TCTTCCCGGTGTAAATTGGCCAACTCTTGATAGACAAAACCTTCTCCGCCATATTCGCCTTCCGTATGATAGATCATCTGACTGTCGTAGTACATTTCTATGTTGGCGCCTTCGCGTGATAAGATGGGCTTTTTAACAAAATGCTTCAGGTGAGCCGGTTCCTTAAAATACGTAGCTAATAAGTGGGGATGATTTGGAAATAACTCCCACAGTATTGGAAGTATCGCTTTGTTGGATAATAACATTTTCCACGACGGCTCTATCCATTGTGTCTTGTTCGGATCGTTTACAATATGCACACCAAATTCCTCCCGCGTCATCCATTCCCAAGGATATAATTTGAAAATAGATAGAATTGGTTCACCTTGTAAATCTACGAAGTCGTTGCCAGTCCAACCGATATCATCAATATAGATAAGCTTGGTTTCAATACCAGCCTGAAGTGCGGTATCCCGGAGATATTCAACATTAGTAAGATCCTCCAGCGTTTCTTTAGCACAGGAAAAATGTAAAATACCCCCTTTAAGATAAGGCTTTAGTTTTATCCAGCTCCGAATCAATTGTTCGTGGATACTATTGAACTGATCCGTAAGTTCTGGAAAATAATGATTTTTCCAATACCACTGTACAATACCGGTCTCAAAGAGTGACGTTGGTGTATCCGCATTGAACTCCAACATCTTTAACGCTCCATGCAAAGAATCATAGGCGAAATCAAAACGTCCATATATGGAAGGGTCGTCATCGTTCCAAGTCCGCTCAATATGAGGGATCATAAAAGGTGGTATATGAAAATGCTTATATCGTTTGTTCTGGACAATGTACTCGACAGCGTCTAAGCACATTTGCCAAAGTTCGGTAGTAGCCTTGTAGATCAGATCTGCATCTTGATTGCTAATCTCGTAATAGTAACCATCCATCCAATAGGGAACGCCGTCTGGCGTATGATAGCCATATCCTATGGACTCTAGGCGGGACTGCCATTTCGGATCGATACGTAATTTTTTGATTCGCATCAGGAACCGTAAGAAGATCTAGCCGAGGAAGCCGCGTTACGACCAAAGCCGCCGCGTTGAGCTTGGTAGGCGGCCGCCTTTGCTGCGTTCGTACCCGCTATTGATTGCGGATGCAGACTATTATTAGCATAGCCGAAACCACCTCCTAAGTGTCTAAAAGCCATAAACCAGAGTAGGGCCGAACCCATACCACCTCCCGAATGTCCGCGTGTATAATTGTCCGTAACTTCTGTATAGGCGGCCGTGGTGTCTGCACGCATAAATACACGCTGCCTGTCCTCGCTATTTCGTTGACCTTCGGGCTGCGCGCAGGAGGCCAGTACCGAAGTAATTAAAACCAATTTTATACTTTTTGCTGCTGTTTTTCTCATCACTGTACAGTTACATAGATAGGTACCTTGCTCAACGTCGCAGATGAATCCATGGTATTCCAGGTACCGGGCGCTATGGCCGTTACGATGGTATCATTTTTAGAAGTAATCTGCTCACCGTTATACCAGATATGTTGTATGGTTATATGCAGAACGGAATCACCTTTGGTCACCGTTTTTAAAGTGATCTCCCGGGCTGACTTTCTATCCAGTTGTTCTAGTACTTGTTCGCTGCGCCTATCGCGACAAGATATCACGCTGATCAAGCAAAGTGCCGATAATAAATATTTCATATGTTGACCCACTCCAGGCAAACTTAGCAAAAATGCTTGTATTCCCGAATATTTAATAGGACAAAACAATGAATAAGCCTTATAGCAGACATCCATTTCGATTTGAATGGAATGTCTTCGAAAAAAAATAAGTAAGGAAATAATTTAAAGAAAACTTTCCCGTGTACCATATGTTCTTCTGTATAAACAATTCATTGGAATAGAAAGATAAAAAATGAAATTATCATGAAAAAAAATGAACACGAAACTTCTGGATGCCCCTTTCATTCTAAAATCAACGATTTACAGAAAAATAGCGTCACGAGTGAAGGTAAACCGATGACTACGGACCAAGGTGTAAAAATTAACGACGACGCGAACTCGCTAAAGGCTGGTGAGCGAGGAGCCTCGCTGTTAGAAGATTTTATACTTCGTGAGAAAATCACCCATTTTGACCACGAACGTATTCCAGAACGGATTGTACACGCCCGCGGTTCCGGCGCGCATGGTTACTTTGAGCTGTATGAAGATATGAGTAATTATACTCGCGCTAAGATTTTTACAGATACTGAAAATCGAACCCCGGTTTTTGTCAGATTTTCTACGGTGGCTGGAAGCAAAGGCTCGGGGGATCTGGCTCGAGATATACGGGGATTTGCCGTTAAGTTTTACACGCAGGAAGGTGTATTTGATCTTGTCGGAAATAATACGCCCGTATTTTTTATCCAAGACGCGATGAAGTTTCCGGACATCATACACTCGGTGAAACCCGAACCTGACTGGGAGATTCCCCAAGCAGCATCTGCACACGATACATTTTATGATTTTATTTCGTTAGCTACCGAATCGTTACATAATCATATGTGGGCAATGAGTGACAGAGGTATTCCAAGGAGTTATCGGATGATGGAAGGCTTTGGTATTCACACCTTTCGACTGGTAAATGCACAAGGTGAGTCACATTTCGTCAAGTTTCATTGGAAACCAAAATTAGGTGTTCACTCCGTTACCTGGGACGAGGCCGTAAAAATAAACGGCGCAGATCCTGATTTCCATCGGCGAGATTTGTGGGAGGCCATAGAAGCTGGGCATTTTCCGGAATGGGAGCTTGGTCTACAGATTATTCCTGCGGAGGATGAGCACAAGTATGAGTTTGACCTTCTGGATGCCACAAAGTTTGTTCCGGAAGAACTAGTGCCTGTAAAAATTATCGGGAAGATGACATTGAATCGCAATCCAGACAATTTCTTTGCAGAAACCGAGCAGGTGGCTTTTCATCCAGGACACATTGTACCAGGTATCGATTTCACAAATGATCCATTATTGCAAGGACGGCTTTTTTCCTATACGGACACGCAACTGTCTCGATTAGGGGGGCCTAACTTTCGGGAAATACCCATCAACCGTGCGGTCAATGAAGTGCACAATAACCACCGCGACGCGCAAATGCGCATGACGATCAACAAAGGTAAAGCGGCGTATTTCCCTAATACAATAGGTGGGGGATGCCCGCATTTAGCGAAGATGGCAGAGGGCGGGTTTACGTCCTTTGAGGAGCGGATAGACGGCAAAAAGATTAGGGACAGGAGTTCCAGCTTTAACGATCATTTTTCGCAACCGGCTTTGTTTTTTAGGAGTTTAACAATGTGGGAACAGACTCATTTGATTAACGCTTATGCATTTGAATTGGGGAAATGTCTGTTAGATCCGATTAAACAACGCATGTTGTGGCTTTTGTCACAGATAGATAATCGGTTAGCCACCGCTGTGGCAGACAAGCTGGGGATGCAAATACCGACCGGTATAGAAAAACCGATAAATCAAAACATTGGTGCTGATGCAGATCCGCACAAACATGAACCTCCTGCGGTTAAACATTATTTGGAAAAGTCAGAGGCTCTCAGCCAAGAACGGTTGCCGGCTGCGACTATAGAGAGCAGAAAAATTGCTGTATTGGTGGCGAAGGGGTTTGATATGGTAGCACTACAAAAAATGAAGACGTATCTGGAAGAACTAAAACACGCGAGTTTTCTACTTATAGCACCCCATGGCGGCACCGTAACTAGCGCAGATAGCAGGGAGCATAAGGTGGATCACGCATTAATGACAACCGAAAGCGTACTTTTTGACGCCTTGTATGTCCCTGGAGGTGCGGGAAGTATACAAAAGCTTAAAGAAGAAGGAAAGGTGTTTAAATTTATAAATGAAACGTTAAAACACTGTAAGACGGTTGCCTTTGACGGAGAAGCTGAAGAACTGTTTCAGCTTTCGGCTGCAAAGGATTTTGTCAATGACGAAGCCATTTTATTGAATGGTACGCCCGAGCAGTTCGCCAGCGCACTGGCTAAACACCGAAACTGGATGCGCGAACCGCATACCGCACACATAGCGGTTTAAACAGCACTGGTTTATGTGAGATTAGTTGGCGAGCATAGCTCGCCAACTAATTCAGTAGTATTAATACGGGCAATTTTTTTATACTCGCTCATACTGAACCGTGTTTCGATGATCTGAAAGTTTTATTGCAAATGTTCGGCATAAAATATAACAGTCTCCGCTACAATTTTATCAATTTCTTGTTCAGGAATGTTATTAAACCCATGATCGCCATTTTTTACCTTTATAAATTCATGGCGTACACCAAATTTTGTAAGAGTTTTCGCTAGTACTTTAGATTGTTTTATCGGCACAATGCGGTCTTTCGTGCCGTGTAGGATAAGCGTAGGGACTGCAGTTGAATCAACATAATACAACGGTGAGTATTCTGTTGCTATTTGCAATACATCGTCTTTATTTTCCTCTAAAGTATACCCTGTTAACGCGTGGATAACCTTTTGCCGAAGAGGATACAGTTTACTTGCAAAGGTTTTGTACATGAAAATAGTTAGCTTTCCTGCATCTGTACGCAATAAAGCATTAAGATCAGTGGGACCAAAATTGTCAACCACGCAACTAACTTGTGCAGAAAAATTTATAAGGCTTTCGTCTCCCAACCATTTGGAATCATCAGAGTACGCTGCTAACATAGCGAGATGGCCTCCAGCGGAGCCTCCCCACAAACCCACCCGATCGCCGTCGATATTATACCTGTCCGCTTGAGCACGTACCCAACGTATAGCGTCCTTACAGTCGATAACGGGGTCGGGAAAGTGTATTTCTTTATCCAATAACGTATAATCTATGCTTACTACTGCGAAGCCGCTGTCATTTAATGCTTTTCTGAGAGTCCGCATATAATATAGCGTCTCTAACGTGCGGTTTCCTGCTACCCAAGCACCGCCATGTATAATGATGACAACGGGCGTCTTCTCCGCGGTCAAATTATGGTCGGGTAAAAAGATATCCAAGGAGAGCGATTTTCCCTCCTGTGATGTTTTATAAACGACATCTGTAAAAATGCGGGCAGTCTGCGCAGAAACGCCGGGCCCCAACATGCTTACAATAAATAAGAATAGAATAGAAATAAATCTCATATATAAAGTGTTGATATCACAAACTTATGCAAATTGATTCTTATGCGCAATATACTGTAAGCGCGCCCGTATGTTAAGCGCTGGTATATGCAAAATCACTTTATTTTTTCTCCGGCAGTACGGCCCAGATGACGTTAGCGGCGTCGTCTGTAACTAGCATATATTGTGGAGTGAATACGACAGCTACTGGACGTCCACGGACCTCCGCTTTCTCTTCATCGGCGATAAAACCCGTCAGGAAGTCCTTAGGTTTACCTACAGGTTTGCCTTGTTCAAATGGAACGAACACGACTTTATATCCGACCAAGTTGGAACGATTCCAAGACCCATGTTGGCCGATATAGGCGCCTTCCTGGAAAGTCACCGTTTTGCTAAATGCTAAACCCAGCGATGCGGTATGCGAGCCGAGAGCATAATCTGGTGTAATTGATTTGGTGGTTAACGAATCCGGAGCAGATCCCAAATGTTCAATGTGTTCGGAATCCCACCGGGGGTCAATATGCTTGCCCCAGTAAGTATATGGCCAGCCATACCAGCCACCTGGTTTTACTGCCGTAATATAATCGGGCACGATTTCGTCACCCAGTTCATCACGCTCGTTGACTGCGGTCCATAGTTGACCAGTAGTCAGTTCCCAATCCATGCCCACTGGATTCCGGAGACCTGCTGCGTATATCTGTTTGTCTGAACCATCTGGGTTGATCTCCAGAATCAACGCTCTGCCGACTTCTTTGTCCATACCGTTCTCACCGACATTGCTACCTGAACCAACAGATATATATATCTTAGATTTATCTTTATTCGCAGTGAGGTTACGTGTCCAATGGTTATTATATCCCCCGGCAGGCAGCGAGATAATCTCCTCGGGTTTCCTTGTTACTTTTCCTGTCGAAGGATCATATGGGAAACGTAGTAATGCGTCGGTGTTTGCTACGTAGAAAAAATTATCGATTATCAACATTCCATAGGGCTGTGATAAGTCACTTAAAACAACCTCTTTCTTTTCGGCTATACCATCTTTATCTTCATCTCGGAATCGCAGTATCTCGTTAGGACTCTTATCACGAAAGACGTTGCGCGAGTTTTCTTTTTCAGGATCTTCTCCTTCTTTTTCTGTGCGGGATTGAGCTACAAAGATGTCGCCATTATCCGCTACATAAATGTTGCGCGGGCTATTAAGGTCGCGGGCGAATGCGACTACCCGATATCCTGATGGTGCAGTCGGCGTATTTCCCCCCTCCCAGCCAATTACCTTTGCAAATTTGTTCTGTGGTGGTGTATCGAAAGGTGCTTTTAATTTGATGTCGGCGCCATATTCGTTGGTAATAGCCCTGGTATCGTCGTCACGGATTAATGTATCCTTATCGTTCGAGGCGCTGTTGCCTGACTCGCCGCAGGAAATTAGAAGGGCTATAGCCGGTAACAGTAATGCTAAATATCTTGTCCGAGATACAATCTTCTTTTTCATATGTTATTGTCTGTTTACTTATTATTTTATAACAATTTTTTACGAGGATGGTTCCCATTAAAGGACGTTTCTCTTGACTTTGTCATAAATAGGTATAAAGGATTCACATTTTGAGAATGTCTAAAACTGTACTAACTTTAAATTGTTCATAGGGCAGATCTATCGGTAGTGAAATGATGTATATACTATGGAGAAACGTGTAAACTTCGAAGTTATCATTATCGGCGGCAGTTATGCAGGCCTGTCAGCGGCTATGTCCTTAGGCCGTTCATTACGCGCTGTATTAGTTATTGACAGCGGATGGCCTTGCAACCTTCAAACTCCGCATTCACAGAACTTCCTTACGCATGATGGGCATACACCCGGTCAGATTGCTGCAGAAGCCAGAAGGCAACTCATGAAATATGACACTATAAAGTTTCATCATGGTCTTGCCGTTGGGGCTTCGAAAACAGACCAAGGATTTACTGTTATTACCCAGACTGGTGAGATCTTCAGTGGGCAAAAACTTATATTTGCCACTGGTATAAAAGATGTTATGCCCGATATTCCGGGTTTTTCGGAATGCTGGGGAATAACCGTGATTCACTGTCCATATTGTCATGGCTATGAATTTCGTAATGCGAAAACCGCCATTCTTGCCAATGGAGCGAAAGCTTATCATCTAGCGTCTTTGATAAACAACTTGACGGATGATCTTACACTTCTCACTAATGGTAAAGTTGAGTTTGATTTTCCAGCTGCGGAAAAATTGAGAGCGAACGGTATAAGTATCATAGAGAAAGAGGTTGCTGAGATTGTGCATGAAGATGGATATGTTAAAGAGGTTGTGTTTATGGACGGTAGCCGAGAGGCATTTATAGCTGTTTATGCCGCCTTGCCCTTCGAACAACATTCCGATATTCCTGCGGCTTTAGGGTGTGATTTCACGGAACATGGTTATATTTATGTAGATACGATGCAGAAGACAACTGTTGAGGGGGTCTTTGCTTGTGGCGACAACGCCGCTATGATGCGTTCCGTGGCAAATGCTATTTCTTCTGGAAATGTCACGGGAGCTATAGTTAATAAAGAACTTGTCGACGAGCATTTCTGAATATAGCAATAATTATCGCAGGTACCTACTTTCATGGATGGTATCGTCATAGCGGCCTAGGGTGTCTCAAAGATTTATGTTGTGAGAATTTTTTATTTCGGCCATGACAAAGGTACTATGTGTGCTGCCAATGCTTTCGAGCGTACCTAATTTGTTGAATACAAACTCTTGGTAATGTTTCATATCCTTTGCAAACACTTTTAAAATGAAATCATAATCGCCCGACACATTATAGCATTCTACCACCTCATCGATCTTTAAGATGTCTGCTACTAGCCGATGGCCCACCTGGCGGTCGTGTTGCTTCAATTTAATATTACAGAAAACGATAAACCCTTGGCTAAATTTCTCCGGATTGAGTAACGCGATATATTTTTTGATATAGCCGTTGTTCTCTAACCTCCTAACGCGTTGCAGCACGGGTGTAGGCGAGAGATTTACCCGTTTAGCCAACTCCTTAATAGTGTGGTTGGAATTGTCCGCCAATATTTTCAATAACAACAAATCTGTCTTGTCAAGTTCTTCCATAGCATAAAACACTTTTCGGTAAACAAATCTAATAAACAAAAAGATAATTATACTAATACATTTATATTATTTAGTTAAAAAACCTAATTATGTAAAAAATTGTGGTTGTTAATAAACAGAAACTAACTTTGTACAGTGCTTAGCCAGATGTGCGAGGAGTTAGGATATGCTCACATTTGCAAGACTGTTTAACGAAAAACACAGTATTATTTATGAAATTTTTAGTTACCGGAGGTACGGGATTTATTGGAGCACGCGTTGTAGTCAACCTGTGGGAACGTAAAATTCCGGTAGTGGTCGCTGACCTGAACCTGAATATCGAATGGACAAAGCAGATTGCTTTGTTAAAATATCAAAATAACGAGATCAAGCTTGCAGAAATTGAGGAGCAGATTCGTCAGACCACATTTATTGAATTGGATGTATCCGACAGAGGTGCAGTAAACAATGTTTTTTTGACTTATCCGGATATTACCCATGTTGTTCATCTAGCGTATCTTATGAGTGCCGAAGTGGAAGCGGATCATCATCGTGGCGCATCTGTTAATATTCTCGGCATGGTCAACATGTTTGACATGGTAGTGGATCATAAACTAACTCGTTTGGTGTTTGCCAGTAGCGAGACAATCTATGGGGCAAATCATAGCGCCTATGGCGGCGAAGATTATGCTATTAGGGAGGACGACTTTTGCTCGCTAGATGATCATTTCTATACCTATGGTGTTATGAAAATGTTAAATGAATTTACAGCCAAGAAATATATCCAAACGAAAGGAGTCAGTATTGCGTCTATGCGTCCTCCGGTTGTCTACGGAGATGGACGCATGCGCGGATCGGTTCTTTGGGCTTGTGAATTTGCTACCAATCCGGCATTGGGGAAGGAGGTTAAACTGCCCTTCTCTAAACATGCTCGTGATTGCTGGATTTATGTCGATGACGTCGCGGAACAGTTTGTGCGACTAACATTGAAGCCGGAGCTCAAATACTTCGCATACAACAATGGAGGACATTCGGTGACGGCTGAGGAATTGATGCAGACTGTCGCGAACATCGTACCAGATGCTCGGTATGAGTTCGACGAGAATGTGCAGCGAACATCCCTTGTGGACCGTTGTGATGGCGCTCGTTTAGAAGAGGAAATTGGATTTACGCCAAGGTCGCTGGCCGATGGGGTACGGGCGCAGATTGAGGAAGCTCGAAACAGGCAATTACAGACCGTTTACTAGAAAAGTTCTATCTTTATAGATATTTTAAAATACTAAGCAATATATGGCAGGATTTCGTAATACAGTGGTGGGGAGTTACCCGCGTCCGGAAAAGTTAGAAGATACAATGAAACGACCCGTAATGACCCAGGAAGAGGTGGATGATTATATCAAATGGGCAGCAAAAGATCAGGCTGAATTGGGATTGGATACGATTACCGATGGCGAAGGATACCGTGAGAATATGTACTATTTCTATCAAAAGCGTATTGACGGTATTACGTTCGAAAATATGCCCAAGGTTTCATTCGGTACTGCTGGTTTTGGAATTGAATGTCCAAGAGTTGTCGGCGAGCTTAAGAATTCACGGTTCGAAATAGCGCGTAATTGGAAAATTGCCCGTGATGCTGCGCCCGCCGGTGTCGATGTCAAACTGACGGTAACCGGGCCACATGTGCTATACCGTTTCAGTGTGAACGAGCGTGAAGATCTGTATCCCGACGCACAGGCTTTATGTCGTGCGTGGGCTAACGTTTTGCGAGATGAAATCGCCGAAGCCATAGCACTTGGGTGCACGCATGTGCAATTTGATGAACCGATGTGGACAGAGTCTCCGGAAGAAAGCGTTTGGGCAGCTCAGATTCTGGCGGAGCTAATCGAGTCATTGCCGAAAAAAGTGCGTATCGGATTGCACGTGTGTGGTGGAAATCCGAGAAGAAAACGGGTCTATTTTACAAAGTATACTGACATAGTTGACGCTTTTAAGACCGTCCCGGTAGACGAGCTTTTGCTGGAACATTGTACACTCAGTTACAACATGCTTGAGTTGTTTGATGAGTGGGATTTTAAAGGAGACTTGGCGATCGGTGTGATAGACCAACGTAGTGACGATTTAGAGACTGTAGAGGAAATACGCCAGCGGTTGAAGCCTGCGCTGGATTACTTTCCGGCCGATCGTTTGATATTGACCAGCGAATGTGGATTTGGACACGTACCCATTGATGTCACACATGCCAAATTAAAACGTCTTGTCGAAGCTTCTAAAGTTTTGTAAGAAGATCGCCTACGTATCCCCTTAAACTTGCTTTTAAGGGGGCTATTATTTGAATGTTTTTGGGTCTGGGTGCAAATATTGGTACGGTATGTCTTGCTCAGATAAAGTTGATGTTATTTTTCGGCCCTGTCCCTGCGTGTTACGGAATTCGGTTAAGCCCTTTTGATAATTAACAACGTCCTGTTTAGTCGGATGCTCAGGAGCTACGATATTATATATTTTCGAATGGATTTTTTTATCTATCATTTTTTCGGTTATCAGGACGATATCTTCATAATGGACATGGTTAACAAACTGATCAGGATTTGAAGTATGGTAATTACTGAAAATTCTGTCTCCTCCCATTAATCCGCCTAATCGCAAAATGTTCACCTGTGGGAATTTATTCTTTATTAATTGCTCTACGAATAAGATATTTGGATGAAGGGACTGTTCATCAAGTGTTTCTTCGCCGATTTCCATTTGTGTCTGCGGATAGATTCCTATTGAGCTCATCAAAAAAAGCTGTTTATCGAAGTCGTTAATAAACAAGCTGATATTTTCAAACCGGTTTTGAAGCGATTTTATATCCGTTCGTTTTGAAAATGGTACGCTGATAATAATCGTATCCAGGTGTTCCAAAACTTTCCAAGATTTATACGTTTGGCGTATTTCGTTATCTGAAAATTGAATAGCAATGGAATCATATCCCACCGCTTCCAGTTCTGCTCTTTTTCTTTGTGTGGTTGTGGACGTATAGATTTTATATTTTGGAAACAAGTGTTTAGCCATATGTGATCCTAACCAACCGCATCCAATGATGCCTATGTTCTTCATGTCGATATTAGCTAAAAGACTAATGGTGTAAGGTAATATGATTTATAGAGGTGTCGTTTGTCGATGGACGCATTATCCTATTTTGTTGTCGTTTAATAAGTCGAGCGCTTCCTGAATATAAGCCATACCTTCCGTAGAGTACGGAAGTGTAAGTGCAAAATGGTGCCCCTGATGGTCCATTTTTAACAGTGACCTTTTTAAAATGTTAACGATTTTTGCTCGATGATTCGGAAAGAACGTTTCGTACTGATACGCTAGGAAAACCAAACATAAGGCATTTTCCATGGTCTGTACCACCGGATTTACTTTTAATTTCTTTTTTAAGATGATTTCCTGAACATCTGCGATGAGGGTATCTGACACTTGTGATTGTTCCATGATGATTTTCGCCTTTTCAGCATGGTGGTTAGCTAAAGTCTTCCTCCACTGAAGGTATCCGCTTTTATCCAGCGGAAAACTGTCTCGTGGAATTTCCCACCGTCCGATATGCTGACATCGGGAAGCCAGGATGAGCGCATCACTTGCTTTAGGATCTAATTTCAGTACCCACTCATGTAGCTTAGTGGCTAAAAAATATTCCTGCGGGTATTGCATACCTTGCCAGACAAAAATATGAGGGTCTTGGCTATTGTAGTCATCGAATAAATCTAATGTTTGTTGTATGTTTGGATGCATGTCGTCAATAATTACTAGTTAAACCTTTACTTCCCTAATACCTCGATGTACAGATTCTCTACTTTCTTACGAGCCCACGGCGTTTTCCGCAAAAATGTCAATGACGATTTTAAACTTGGGTTGTCCACGAAACAGTTAATTCGCACCTCTTGGCCTAATGCTTTCCAACTTCCATAATAATCCAATAATTCTTCTATAATCGTATCCAGCCGTTTGCCATGTAATGGGTTATTTGGTTGCTTCTCCATATTATAAAATTACAAAAAAAGTAATTACCTTTTCTTATTTTTCATGGTCATTTTGGCTTTTAGCCCACTTCCATAATTGTAGGTTTTGTTATTGCTTTCTTTCTTTTTATGAAAAGCGCCACCTTGTGATTCATCTACTTCATTTTTTTCCTTTAGATTATTGGACGGACGATAGATGACAAGATCTTCTGGAAGAGGTATGACAGGTATTTTCTTCCCTAAAGATTGCTCTATTTTTTTAAGTTTGGGGAGTTCGATGTCTGTTGCAAATGTGATGGCAATAACGTCATCATCTGGAGTTTTTAGGATATGTCGTACAAAAACGTCGCTATTTTCTGGTATTTCAAAATGAAATATAAAAGGAATTCCACTCAAATCAACATCATTCGTGCCTTCATTTGCAATAATGAGTATTCGACATTCGGCGATTTGCTTAAAATCATGAAGATTATCCATACCTACGTCGTTATGTAGTAACGGGCGTAAAACAGCAACTTCTCCTTTTTTGGTGTGTAGACTTTGACTTAATTTTTGTGCAGTAAGCCTACTATTCACAAATATCACGACTTTATCAAATACTTCGTCGTCTCTCATCAAAAGATTTAGCAAATTGATTTTCGTGGTGAAATTAGGAACTTGATACAACATGAGTTCATGGGTGTCGACGATTTTCTCACCAAGCTCTTCAACCTCGACCAGCGTAGCGAACGGCATAAAATCATCGATCATCAAATGCAATTTTTCATGTTCGACAGTACTGAAGGATAAATACTGGACTTTTCCGCAGCTTTGGGCCAATTCCCTTACAGTTGTTTGCATTCCCTGCTTAACTATTTCTTCTGCATCATCGATGATGAACGTCTGAATACGATTTAAATTAAGCCCTAATTTTAAATACACTGCACGGGCACGGTTCGGAGTCGCAACGACAATATCTACCCCACGGACCAAATCTTCGATCTCTTCCTCCATACTTCCACTCGTTTTGAGTCCGATAATATGCAGGTTCTTATTCTTGCTGATGGTCAGAAAACGATCTACTATTTCTGTGATTTTTTCTTCATTAGGCGCTAAAATTAAGACCTTAGGAGCCTCATCTTGCGTATGTTTCAGGCGCATCAGCACGCCGAGGACATAAGTAGTAGTTTTTCCAGCCCCTTCAGGTGCGACGCCAATAATACTATGCCCACCGACGATTCGAGAGAGTGATTTTAACTGGAATTCTTTTGCCGTAAAGTAACCCAAATCATTCATGGATGCATGAAGACGTTTACTAAGCTTTAATTTATCTAAAGACACTGCTGAACAATTAAATGAATACGAAGCTACAAAGTTAACTAAAATATAATTGGCACGTTTCCTCTTGTCTACTCGAAAAATAATAGCCAATAAGTTTAGCGATAACGTTATTATTATACCTTAACCGAAATCGATAAAATCTTTTTTGTAAATTGTACGCACTATTTATATTAATAAGATATGCGTAAAAAAACACAATTGATTACCGCTATGATACTATTTTCTACGACGGTTGCTGTAAGTCAGATGAAAGTTCGGGAAGAGCTGCCTGAAAAATATAAGTGGAACCTTTCCGATCTCTATGCTACCGATGAAGTTTGGAAAGAGGAAAAACAACGAGTGCAATTAGAAATGCAGAAAGCAGCATCCTACAAGGGTAAGCTTACGCAGTCCGCTTCCGTACTTTTAGAAGCACTAGAGTTGAATAGTAACTTGGTTAAGGAAATGGCCAGACTATCATCTTATGCGTCGATGAAATCAGATCAAGACACCAGGGTGACAAAATATGCAGGAATGAAACAAGAGTTGCAACAGCTTTTTTCAGCATATGGCGCACTGACATCGTTCATGGAGCCAGAATTATTAACACTAAAGCAAGAACAGCTCAACGCTTTTCTTGCAAAGGAAAAGGTACTGGCGACATATAAATTTTACCTCACGGATTTGCTTCGCAAGCGCGAACACCGGGGCACCGAAGAAGTTGAGAAGGTAATGGCGTATTCGTCATTAATGTCTGGAAATGCAGCAAATATCTTTAGTACATTTTTTAATGCAGAGTTCCCCCATCCGGAAATTGAATTAAACGGTGAGCGCGTAAAGCTCAACGCCGCCAATTTTGCGCTATATAGAGCAAGCGAAGACAGAGAAGTCAGGAGCAAAGTGTTTGAGACGTATTTTCGTAAGTTGAATGAATTTCAACGGACCTTTGGAGCGCAGCTATACGGAAACATTAACGCTGCATTGTTTACTACAAAAGCTAGAAATTATGAGAGTACGTTAGAAAGGGCGCTGGATGGGGGGAATATTGCCACTGATGTTTTTCATAATCTCATTAAGAACGTGAATGGAAACTTAGAGACCTTTCACCGCTATCTAAATCTTCGTAAACGTATGATGGGCGTAGACACGTTGCATTATTATGATTTATATGCCCCTTTGGTTGAAAAAGTAGATTTAAAATATACGGTCGAAGAAGCTGTTGAAAATATTTTGCAATCCTTGAAACCTTTAGGTGCCGATTATATAAATGTGTCAAAAAGAGCATTTAATGAAAGATGGATCGACATGTATCCAAACGAAGGAAAAAGATCGGGGGCTTATTCTAATGGGGCCGCGTACGACGTACATCCATATATACTCATGAATTATAATGGAAAGTACAATGACATGTCGACTTTAACGCACGAATTGGGGCATACAATGCACAGCTACCTAACCAATAAGAAGCAACATTTTGCGAACGCCAATTATTCTATTTTCGTCGCTGAGGTGGCATCCACGCTAAATGAAGAATTGTTGAACGACTATATGCTGAAGCAGATTGAAGATGATAGAATCCGGCTCGCTATCCTCGGAAATTACCTCGAAGGCGCCAAAGGGACATTGTTCCGACAGACACAGTTTGCTGAATTTGAATTGATGATCCACGAAAAAGTTGCAAAGGGCGAAGCGTTAACTGGTGAAGATTTTGATAAAATGTATCTCGATTTAACCAAACGGTACTACGGTCATGATAAAAATGTTTGTATAGTGGATGATTACGTCAAATCCGAGTGGTCTTATATTCCACATTTTTATTACAATTTCTACGTTTATCAATATGCAACATCCTTCACCGCCTCTACCGCTCTTTCAGAAAAGGTGCTAAAAGGCGCGGATGAAGATCGTGAAAAATACCTTAATTTTTTAGCCTCCGGAAGCACAAAATACCCCGTGGATTTACTTGTCGATGCTGGCGTGGATATGAATACTTCAGAACCGTTTGACCTCACTATTGCTAAGATCAACGCTGTAATGGCGGAGATGGAAACCATTCTGACGAAAATCGGGAAATAATAGGTATGTATACTAAGCCATAGCTTGCGAAAGTAAGCTATGGCTCTATAATGCTAAAATCTGGTGCCTGTAGAGCTTCGATTTGCCATCTAATATGATCAATCGTTATGGGATATGCTGCGTCGTTACGCAAGCTCTCATACACGGCGTTAAATAAGAGATTATAATCTCCTTTTTGCGCGGGAAGTAAGACCATCTGTTTTTCTCCGTTACCATCCACAACCGTTAACCTCCCTTCGCTTTCTTCTGGTTCAATTCCGTATTCTGATGCGGTGGGTAACATACCATTAATTAACTGCCGTTCCTGAACATCGACCATTTTTTTAATAAAAGATCCTGTGGATCCATGAACGACGAAGGCTGACTGTGGATCGGCCACCAAGAGATTTCCAGTCAAAAATACTTGAAGGTTATCGGAGTAGATCAAATGAAAGTTAAAGAAATCAGGTACTTGTGATTCCGGCCTGTTAATAGCGGTTGTTTTGATTATTTTGTTAGGTTTTCCAAAAAGGGAAAAAGCTTGATCAAGGAGGTGTGGTCCTAAATCATATGCGACACCGCTTGAAACATATTGGCTTTTTTCTTTGAATTCTTTAGGTCCCAATGCCATATTGTAGCGGTCAAAACGCATGTGTACTTCTATTATTTTACCGAGTTGCCCACTTTCGATAATCTCTTTCATCTGCATAAAGTGGCTATCGTAGCGTCTATTTTGGTAGAAAAAAATCTGCTTACCTGTCTTTTCGCTTAGTTCGGATAATTTGTCCAGTTGATTAAGATTGTCTACAGCAGGTTTTTCCAACAGAACATGTTTTCCCGCTTCTAGCGACGCTTTTGCGAATTCGAAATGCGTATAGTTAGGTGTATTTACAATAACAAGTTCTATACTATCATCGGCTAATAACTCGGTAACACTGTTGTAGCTTCTCACATCGGCGTAGAGTTCCTTAGCTGCTTTAGTTGTCCTTTCCACGATCGCTGTAAAATTAAAATTCTCATTAGTGTGGATAAACGGGGCGTGAAAAACACGTCCTGACATTCCGAAGCTTAATATACCTGTATTAATTCTCTGTTTTTGCATTGCCTTATCTAATTATCAAACCTAATTAAATTCGTTATTATATACAATAAAATCACTTTACCAACTTACTTTTTCCGATAAACCATACAGCTTATTCTGCCCCAGTGTGGAAAGAACCTATATAATGGATGTTTCTACTGGCAGCCAGACCATTAGGGTTACACCCTAACTCGCCTTCAGGTATTTCCATGCCCTGCTTTGCATAGAAAATCTTCCAAAATTCATCAAAATCGCCCGTCTTCGGATTCTTAAATGTCATTGGTTCCAATTGAAATAGCCCTATGTGTCGAAAGGCTCGTTCCATAAAGTCGGAACAGTAATAGGAACTGTCATTTAACGTATAACTCCAATTGTACGGCTTGCCTAACATTTGATGAGCCTTTGTGAGCGCCTTGGGAATTGCATTTTGATAAATGCTATCTATACGATATATAGCAAACAGCTTATTATCTCCATGATTGCCCTTTATTAAACTGTCCAATGGTTCTTTTATAGAGCCTTTCTTGCTACTTGCATGGAGAATATGAGGGAATCCGTATACTATTTCGATCAGTCCGACATGATCAAAGGCGGTGCTACTTGTCCGTTGTGTGACACGGTTAATCGCACCGGAGAGATTTTCAGATTGGGCGCCGACAAATAAAAGATCACCATGCCTCATCGTTATCCCCTTATAATTTGTACTATCTTGTGCACAGACACATAGTATCTGTTGTATCAACACTAGCAAAATTATCGCTTGTCTCATCATAGCAACGAAGATATAGAATTAATTCACTACAAAAAATAGTTCCATCGAATCTGAACCGCCGTTAAGCATGATAAAAACACCTGAGAGACCTTATCGTAAAGTATAAATGATTAAATTTGGTTTCAAGGAATTGAATCTATTCAGTAACAGAAAATCATTCAAAATGAAGAAAATCGTTGTCTTGACAGGAGCGGGAATGAGTGCGGAAAGTGGTATTTCTACATTCCGGGATGCTAATGGACTATGGGAAAACCACGATATCATGGATGTAGCTACACCGGAAGGGTGGAAGAAGAATCCTGGGTTGGTGTTAGCATTTTATAACCAACGTCGACGCCAATTGAAAACGGTGAAGCCTAATTCGGCGCATTTCTATTTAAAGCGATTGGAAGCGGAGTATGATGTAAGTATCATCACCCAAAATGTCGATAATCTGCATGAACGAGCTGGATCATCCCGCGTTATTCATCTGCATGGGGAACTAGATAAGGTCCGTAGTGAAAAAAACGAACAGCTGATCTATGATTGGTCTGAAGATTTGGTTTTGGGCGATAGGGGAGCGGATGGCGCACAGCTCCGACCCCATATTGTGTGGTTCGGGGAAATGGTGCCGATGATGGACGAAGCCGTCGCCGAAGCGGTAACGGCAGATATTATGTTGATTATCGGTACGTCATTACAAGTTTATCCAGCCGCTTCCTTAATTGATTATATAGCCGCGGATATCCCCATTTATGTAATTGACCCCCATGGAACCGCTATTTCTCATAACCCGTATATACACATGATCCCCAAGAAGGCCACGGACGGGGTGATGGATTTCGATCGGCAGCTACAGACACCAATTCTACCCTTTAGACCATGGTAACCAAAACCTCTGTTTGCATATAGATATTTACCATCTCGACTATATAGTCCTACCCATTGCTTATACAAACCGACTTATATGGTGCTGTTAGCCGCTTGTATAGTTTTTTTCAGAGCATCTGAGAGGGCTGTTTTATAGTTGATGAAATTGACTTGACGGTCTTCCTCTTCACCCACTTTAAGGAGTCTTTTAAATTCCTTAACCTGCTGCAATTCATTTAAATAAAGCTCGCTAAATGTTTCTGCATCTTTGTTTTTTAATATACGTACTGTATGTGAATATTGGTCGTATATGTCCGTAATGGTCGTTAAGCTTTTATCATCGTAGTTCTGTAGACCTGCAATTTTTTCCAAAAGCTTCTCCAACTTTTTTCTTTCTTTTGTATATGCCATAATTAGGACGAAGGTACAGTTTTCACAATTAAAAATCTCTGTTCTGCTTTTTTGAGTTTAACCTATCGAACAAACAAGTTCAGTAGTAAAACGCCAAATAAGCCAATAACAGAAACCAATGTTTCCATAATGGACCACGATAGGAAAGTATGCCGTATACTCAGACCAAAGTACTCTTTAAACATCCAGAAACCGGTATCGTTTACATGCGAAAACATGAGGCTTCCTGCACCAGTAGCCAGCACCATAAGTTCCGGACTACTGTGTGAAGATTCTAGAATCGGTAACATAATCCCCGCAGTCGTGAGCCCAGCGACAGTAGCCGATCCAATAGCCAATCGTATAATAGCGGCAATTGCCCAAGCCAAAACTAATGGCGACAAGGTAAGGTCAGCGGTGATTTCAGTAATATATATGGCTAGGCCACTATCCACAAGCACTTGCTTAAACACACCTGATGCCCCGATAATAAACAGTATCATGGTCACACCCCGTAGGGCATCTTCAATGCTCGCAGCCTGCTGCTTCAAACTCTTGCCTTGTCTTATTCCCATTGTATACATAGCCAATAGAGCCGCTAAAAGTAAAGCAAATACTGGATCCCCAAGGAACTGTACGACATATAGAATACGAGAACTTTCGGGTAGAAACATAGATCCAAATGATCCCAATGCGATGAGAAAGACAGGGAACAGTCCAGTGAGAATACTTACTGCAAATCCAGGAGAAGATGTATGGAGTTCGGATTTAGGCGCAAATAGTTCTTCAGGAGGATTGGTGGGTATCGATTTCAAGAAGCGTCCGAAAAGTGGACCACTTATAATAATAGCCGGTACGGCGACAACCATTCCATAAATCATCGTTAACCCAATATCTGCCTGAAATATAATCGCAATAGCTGTGGCTCCCGGGTGCGGTGGCAGGTAGCCATGTGTGACAGATAGTGCCGCAAGCAAGGGGATACCCACATAAAGCAAAGGAAGTTTATTTGATCGACATACCATAAAAACAAACGGAACTAACACAATAAAGCCCACGTTATAAAAGAGCGGGATTCCTACAATGAATCCCGTTAATACCATTGCCCATGGGAGATTTCGGACACCAAACACCCTCGTCAAAACGTCGGTTATCTGCTGAGCTGCTCCGCCATCAGCGAGCAGCCTTCCTAAAATTGCGCCAAAGGCAAGTATCAATGCCAACTGGCCCATGGTGCTACTCACGCCGACTTCGACAGACTTCATAATGGACATCCCGTCCATTCCCATAGCGAAACCAACCGCCATCGATGTAATCAATAAAGAAATTATTGAATTGAGCTTTACTACCGTTATTAATAATAGCAGTAAAATTATTCCACACAATACAATCATTAAGGGCATAATACAAGTATTAGAGGTTAAAATTCTTCCTTCAACTTAAGGTAGAGACGTTCAAATCTCTTGAAGTTCTCCATGTAAACGTGATGGTTATTCTCGTCTGGGAGATATCGTGTACTGTAGGTATCGGCCGTATGGGTCGATAAGTATGCCCCATGTATGCCAAGTGCATCCATTCCTATGATAGCTGCTCCCCATGCCGAACTTTCTACATTCTCTTTTACAAGCACGGGCTTATTAAATACGTCGGCAAGCATTTGAACCCAGAGCACCGAACGTGCCAGACCGCCACTCGCATAAATAGTTTCTATAGGTTGTGTCGTTTCTTCCAGAGCAATTCCAACGCTATATAGCGCAAATAGCATCCCTTCAATCATCGCGCGTGCAAAGTGTGCCCTACGGTGTTGTAGCTGAATTCCAAAATAAAGACCTTTTGCCTTTGCATCCCAATATGGAGCACGCTCTCCCGTAAGATAAGGTAGAAAGATTAGTCCATCCGAACCAGGCGCGACGGACCTGACTTCGTCATCAAATAAAGCGGAGCGGTCAGCACCCAAAGGTGATCGGGAAAGTTCAGACATAAACTGATCTTGAAACCAGCTTCGGACGACTCCGGCATTGTTGATGGCGCCACCTACCACAAATTCACCAGGGCGAAGGATGTAACTAAAAACACGTTCTTTAGTATCCGTATTGGATTGATCCGTCACTACGCGTATAGCACCACTGGTTCCTACTGTCAGAGAGGCTATACCCGGCTTGGTTGCGCCGACACCCAAATTAGCAAGACATCCATCGCTAGCACCGATTACAAAGGGTGTTCCTACGGGAATTTTCCACCGCTGTGCCATCGCCTCATCCTCCACTTTAATTATGTGATCAACAGAAACTAATGAGGATAGATGTTCATCTGTTATTCCAGCCTCCAATAACGCTAATCCACTCCAATGGAGCGTATGAATATCTAATAATCCCGTAGCGGAAGCAATAGAATAATCTACAACGTAGGTACCGAATAATTTGAAAAAGATATATTCTTTTACGCCAATAAACTTATGTGTTTCTTTAAAGGTGTTCGGCATATGCTTATTCATCCAAATTAATTTGCACAGTGGAGACATAGGATGGATGGGAGTACCTGTTTGTCGGAAGAGGTTATGTCCTGCGGAAGTTCCTCTTAACTTATCCGCAATATCTTGACTACGCGTATCCGCCCAAATAATACAATTTGTAAGATGATTCCCTTTCTTATCCATGGCGATAAGTCCATGCATAGCACTGCTCACGGCTATCCCTTCTAAGCGATGTTCTTGTGTATAATTTTTCAAAGCATCCATGACCTCCGAAACTGCGCGTACGCAAGCCTCGTAGATCTGTAGGGGATCTTGTTCATAATAACCAGTTTGGGGGATTAAAATAGGATATGCTACGCTATATTGCGTAATGATCATACCCGCATGGTCAAATGCGATAGCTTTTGTAGATGATGTACCAATATCTAAACCAATTATCATATTTTTTTATCTTAAAGGAGTACCTAGTCTAAGAACCCAAATGTTGCCTCCACTTGTGCTTTCGCACATGTTGCTATAGATATAACGTAAATAAATCATAGCTACCCTAGCGCATGGAATACGGAATTTTCTATGTGCTTTAACTCTTCAGTCTTACTTCAGCTTAAAATCCAAAGATAAAGCATAATTCAATAGTATCTAAATGTTTCTGCCATTGGATCGTTTTGTAGCCAAGGGTCGACAATTCCATCAACAATCACATCAAATTCTCAACGTGCTTTTCTAATTGTGCACATACTGTATGTACATGGTGTAGACAGACTTGTCTGTATTGTTTTAGTTCTATATATTTGCTTTCATAAAAGATATTAAACATGAATGCCCCGAGAGAAAGAATTATTGACGCCGCTTCTATTCTGTTTCACCAACAAGGCTACAATAGCACTGGAATAAATCAGATTATCAGCGAAGCGAACGTGGCTAAAGCGAGCTTCTATCAACACTTTAAATCAAAAGACGAATTATGTATTGCGTTTCTAAATGCAAGACACGAATATTGGTTTTCCGAATTAATGGCACACATTTCAGCAGCGAAAAACACCAAGGAGAGAATATTGAACGCGTTTGATTTCATTGTTTATATGAACGAAAAGGAAGATTATAGGGGCTGTAGTTTTTTGAACATTTTGTCGGAAATATCACAAGAACAAGGCGCTATACTTTCTGTTATACAAAGACACAAAAACGATCTTAGAAAATTTTTTGAAAAAGAGCTCGGAGAGGAATTGTTGTCCGCTCATATCTATCTATTATTTGAAAGTTCAATTATAGAAAGCCAGCTCTTTAAATCAAATGAGCTGGTCGAGAAATCAAAAAAAATCACGAACAGTTTAATTTAAATCTTAGAACTATGGAACAGAAACAACCTTTACCTCCATTTACTTTGGCGACGGCAAAACAAAAAGTCCAAATGGCGGAAGATGCCTGGAATACCAAAAATCCCGAAAAGGTATCAATGGCTTATACCATTGACAGTGAATGGCGAAATCGAAACCTGTTTATTAATGGTCGGGAAGAAATTGTGAGATTTTTGACCGAGAAATGGGAAAAAGAATTAGATTACAAACTCAAAAAAGAGTACTGGGCACATACTGACAACAGAATTGCTGTTCGGTTTGAATACGAATATAGGAATAAAGACGGAACATGGTTTAGAGCCTATGGTAATGAAAATTGGGAGTTTGACGAAAATGGTCTAATGAGAAAACGGTATGCAAGTATCAATGACGTTGAAATAAAGGAGGTCGATAGGTACTTATAAAAAAACATAGAAAAAAGCTTAGCTATATTACTTGTATTAGTTTCGATTTCATCTGACGTTTTCCCATTATTTCCTTTTTTGTATATGCAGATTGTAATATATTTGTTATTTTGCGAATTACAGTAGCATTACGCAGCCATGTATTTTAAACCGTTAAGTGAGGATAATAAGAGAAAAATAGCTATAGAACGTAGGCAAGAGGTCTTCAAATTGTTTTTTGTAGCCAATTTTAAGGTGTTAGAGAGCTATGCCAGGTTTTACGTAAAAGATAAATTTATCGCGGAGGACATCGCGTCTGAGGTGATGTGGAAAATGTGGCATCTCGGGTCCGATTTATTGCATGTAACCTCTATAGAACTCTATCTACTACGGGCAATTAAGAACAAGTGTTTAAACTATCTCCGTATTCGACAGGCGGAGTATGTGGGGCATGAAGAGTTGGCTGATTATCAATTTTTGGATCACCTAAATCCGGAAGACATTTTTATTTCAAATGAAAATGTGATGGAGATTGAGCATGCTATAGCAAAACTTCCGACAAAAACCCAACAGGTCTTCCGGCTCGTAAAAGACGAAAACTATTCCTATAAAGATGCGGCCCAGATGATGGGCATCTCCATCAATACCGTGGATCGGCATATTCAAATAGCCATCCAGAAGCTCTGGTGTGCACTTAAGAAAAAAAAATAAAATTGTATTGGGGATTTTATGGATTTGTCGTGTCTGTATAAATGTAGACTAAAAGCTATCCATGTCCACAGACGAACAATATTATTTGGAACTGTTAAAGAGGTTATTGGAGGGCACGCTATCTCCAGCGGAAAGAGATACTCTTTTTGTATTGGCAGAGACCGACGAAAAAAAGAAGCTTTTGCTACAATACCTTGATAAACGCGACCACGAAACCGGAGAGCGTTTGGAGGCTGAGATTATCTATGAAAAAACAAAACCGAATGATATACGTCAAACATCGTATCCCGAAAAAGCGCAATCGATTTTTTGGAAAAACCGCTATCTTATTGCCGCCTCCTGTGTTGTCTGTTTGGCTATTACCTTTTGGGTGATCATTGGTAAACCGTACTTTCCTTTGGAATCACAACAGGAATGGTTAGAAATGTCGACTGAAAGGGGCGAACGAAAATTCTTTCGGATGAGTGACGGTACCGAAATATGGTTGAATAGTGAAAGTCTTTTAAGAGTTAAAAAAGGATATGGGAAGGAGCACCGTATATTGATGCTGGAGGGCGAAGGTTACTTCTCTGTTGCGAAAAATAAAGCCCTGCCACTATATTTGAATGCTTTGGATACCGAGATTAAAGTGTTGGGAACAGTATTTAATGTTAGGGCGTATCCAGAAGAAGAAAAAATAGCGACTTCGCTGATCGAGGGAAAAGTGAATCTACACGTGGAGAAGGGAAATAAACAAAGTAATTATATGTTGAGCCCTGGCGATAAAGTAGAAGTTTTAAACCGTAACCGTCAGTTTGACAAGAAGATTATGGGAGCGGTGACCGCAGAATTAAAAGAGAATGATATCGAGGGGCTTGTAGATTATAAAAAAAATGTGGTCGATAAGAACAATGCGCTGGAGACAATGTGGGTCGAAAATAAACTGGTGTTTAATGGCGACTCCTTAACAGAAGCGGTGAAAAAAATGGAACGTTGGTATAATAAAACAATTGTTGTAGAAAATGAAAACTTAAACAGACAATTGTTTACAGGTGTGTTCCAAGAAAGATCCTGCGAGCAGGTGCTTGACTTATTACAGAAAACAGGAGTAAAATTTAGCTATAACATTAATAATGGTATCATTTATATAAAGTAGAAGCATATGACCTAAACACATCTAAATAAAAAATAGGGTATACCTTTTTCGTAAAGATATACCCCTAAAACTTGTTAACCGTGAGCATCCGGCCGTAGGAAGTTAGATGCTCAATTGATTAAATTTTAAAAAACAAAAGTATGAAAATAACTTCGCATGCTAAAATACATGTGCGTATTTCTCATTACCTTAAGTGGTTGTTATTGTTAAAGTTAGTTGTATTATTTATCGTCTGTTTTTCTTCCGGCTTGCTGGCACATGAGTCTATTGCCCAAGAAACCGTTTCCATACGTTTTAGTCATGTCAAACTGAAAAGCTTGTTGCTCTCTATCGAGGAGCAAACGGAGATTTCTTTTATTTATAACGATAACCTGATTGAAGATATTAAGGTAAAAAACATTGATGCTAGGGATATACATTGGAAAGATCTATTGTTGCCTATATTAGATCGTGAGGGCCTTATTGTTGAATATGTAGGAAAGCAACGTATTATACTTAGAGCGAAACAGAAAAGTCAAAAGCTAACAGCATTTGGAATAATTAGAGATAGAAACAACGAGCCACTACCCAATGTTTCGATTGCACAAGTTGGCACTGACCGGGCTACGTTGTCGGATGCGGAAGGGAAATTTTCTTTGGAAGTGGAGAATGAAAATGCTATTCTTCAATTTACCTATATCGGATATCTCACACAGGAAATTGCCTATCAACAAAGTTCGATGAATATTGTCTTGCAAGAAGATCAGGCACAGCTGGACGAGGTCGTCGTCGTAGGCTACGGCACACAGAAGCGAGAAACAATTACCGGTTCTGTGGTAGCTATTAAGGGAGAGGAGCTGGTAAAGTCCCCGGCATTAAACGTTTCTAATGCTATTGCTGGAAGAGTGCCCGGGGTTGTCGCGACAAATGGCAGTGCAGAGCCGGGGTACGACGGATCAACTATAAAAATCAGAGGAACCAATACACTAGGCGATAGTGGTCCACTAATTGTAATTGATGGTATACCTGCCAGGCAGGGAGGGTTTGAACGATTAAATCCTGCCGATATTGATAACATATCTGTTTTGAAAGATGCTTCTGCCGCTATTTACGGTGCTCGCGCAGCAAATGGCGTGATATTGGTGACCACCAAGCGGGGAAGTTCTGGTAAACCAAAACTGTCATATAGCTTTAACCAAGGATATTCGCAACCTACCGTTATTCCTAAATTGACCGATGCTGTTCAATATGCTGAATTGAGAAATGAGCTAGAAATATTTAAATTGCCTGTAGATGAGTGGAGCGATGCCTCGCATGGATTTAATACAAGTGGCTTCTACGAACGAGCAAACGGTAACCGTGTTGAAGCTCCGTTCTCGCCCGATGAACGGGAATTGTTTAGAAATGGTAGTGATCCTTGGGGGTATCCCAATACAGATTGGTATAATGCTACATTAAAAAACTGGGCACCTCAAAGCAGACACAATCTGCAGATTGATGGTGGGTCAGAAAACATGCGTTATCTGATGTCTCTTGGTTTTCAGAATCAGGATGGATACTATAAAAAATCGGCAACAGGATATAAACAGTACGATTTTAGGATTAACCTGGACGCAGATATCAATCCCTATATCAAAACACAATTTGGTGTGTTAGGGCGCCAGGAAAATAGAAATTTTCCAACGAAAGGTGCTAGCACGATCTTTCGCATGTTGATGCGTGGTAACCCAACGATGCCCGCTTATTGGCCAAATGGTTTACCGGGGCCGGATATCGAACACGGAGAAAACCCCGTGGTCATTACGACAGATCAGACCGGCTATGATCGTGATAAGCGGTATTATGTACAGACCAATGGACAGGTGGACATTACCAATCCATGGATAGAAGGCTTGAAATTATCTCTGACCGCTTCTATCGACAAATATGGTAAAAAGCAAAAAACATGGTCGATTCCTTGGTATTTGTATACCTGGCAGGGTGCATATGAAGAAGACGGCGTAACCCCTAAGTTGGAGCCTGGTAGACGGGGTCCTGCCGATCCTAATCTAACACAAAGTGATGAAGACCAAACAAATATCTTGCTTGGCGCTGTTTTGAGCTACGATAAATCGATCGGCGATCATACTATCAATTTGTTGGCCGGTATGAATAGGGAAACGATTCGCAACGATAACTTCAGTGCATTTAGACGTTATTTTATTTCGCAAAACATAGACTATCTGTTTGCTGGAGGAGAACTCGAAAAGGACAATGACGGAGGGGCATGGGAAAGGGCCCGTTTAAACTATTTTGGCCGTGTCGGTTATAATTATAAAAGTAAATATATCGCAGAGTTTTTGTGGCGTTATGATGGCTCCTATATGTTTCCTGAAAATAGGCGCTATGGCTTCTTCCCGGGGGCCATGGTGGGCTACCTGTTGTCGGAAGAGAACTTTTGGAAAGACAATATTCCGTTTATCAACTATATGAAGCTGCGTGCATCTTATGGGCAAATGGGTAACGATAATATTTATTACGACGACGCCTTACAAGAATATCAATATTTCTCCACCTACGCCTTTGGTACCTATATTATTGGTGGAGACCTGGTGAAATCTCTCTATGAAACGCGTGTTCCGAACAATTTCATCACATGGGAAGTGGCAAACAACTACAATCTAGGGTTGGATATGCAGTTTTTCGGTGGGAAGATGAATGCAGAATTCGATGTTTTCAAAAATAGCCGTAACAGCATATTATGGCGGAGAAACGCTTCGATTCCCCAGAGTACCGGTATGACATTACCAGCTGAAAACTTAGGGAAAGTAGATAACGCTGGATGGGAATTTAATGTCGGCTGGCAGGATCAGATTGGTAAATTGGGCTATCGAGTATCCGTAAATGGTGGGTATTCAAGAAATAAAATTATATTTTGGGATGAAGCACCAGGAGCCCCCGATTGGCAAAAAAGTACAGGAGCAGCTATCAATGCTGAGTTGTATTACTTGTATGATGGCGTGTTTAAAGATCAGGCAGATATCGATGCAAATACGATCGATTACGGTGATATAACCGGGAATTTGCGCCCGGGAGATATGAAGTATGTCGATTATGACAACGACGGTAAGATAACACCAAATGACCGGGTGCGTAGAGACAGAAATACAGATCCTAGATTTCAAGGAGGTATAAACTTAGGTTTGACCTACGGCGATTTTGACTTGAGTGTACTTTTTCAGGGAGCTACTGGTGGCGAGTTACGTGTCGGGACGGACGAGTCAGGGGCTATCGGTAATTATTTGCTGGATTTTTATGAAAATAGGTGGACGGTCGACAATCCGAGCGACAAGCACCCAAGAATTACCGACCGAAGTGATCAATATTATTCGTATAACAATACGTACTGGTTACGAAGCACGAATTACCTTCGGTTGAAAAACGTAGAATTCGGTTATAACCTTCCGGCAAAGTTGTTAGAGCGGGCGAGAATAAGCAATCTACGCGTGTATGTGAGTGGCTTTAACCTATTGACTTGGAGCAAGATTAAGGTCTTGGACCCAGAAGCAACCAGTGAGCTTGGACAGTATTATCCACAAGCGAGATTGATTAACGCCGGGGTTATGGTTTCATTTTAAAAAATCGATAATATGAAGAAGATTAAAAATAGTATATATATAGTGTTGACAAGCATGGTATTCCTGTCTTGTAACGATGATTTTGTGAGTACGCAACCGTTGGAAGAAGTTCCTGAAGACCTTGTATGGGCCGATGGGGCTTTGGCTGAGGCTTTCATATTTGAAATTTATAATGGGTTTGGTGTAGGCGGCTTTTTCGAACAGCAAATGGCTTCCCTAACAGATGAAGCGTTGTTTACCCACCCCGGTAGAGACATCAATACAGTGACGGAAGCGCGGACCAACGATGCCAATCAGGGATATATCTTGGAGACTTATCGGTTCGATTTGATGTATACGAGGATTCGGGCAACGAATATCGCGATTGCCAACCTACTGGAACCGCAGTTTGACGACCCTGATTTGGTAAACCAATTGCTAGGGGAAACATATTTCTTAAGAGCTTATTTTTACCAACAACTTCTACGTCAATATGGGGCTGTACCTATTGTAGATTTTGTATATC
Source organism: Sphingobacterium gobiense (assembly GCF_002980575.1). Lineage (GTDB taxonomy): Bacteria > Bacteroidota > Bacteroidia > Sphingobacteriales > Sphingobacteriaceae > Sphingobacterium > Sphingobacterium gobiense. The sequence continues at coordinate 1,475,497 of NZ_PVBS01000001.1, read as the reverse complement.
AATTGGGATCGGAAGGCTATACGATGGAAAGAAGTACCTTTGAAGAATGTGTGGAGTTCATTGTAGGTGATTGCGACTCAGCAGCGCTTCTTCTGGATGGTGTCGTGAGGGTTGACGGCAGAGCCAACGAAGTGGCGGCTTTAGCGTTGAAGGCCCGCGTACTAACGTATGCTGCTAGTGATCTGTATGATAATGCAACAGCAAAATCTAGATCATCGCTGATCAATGGCTATAAAACACCCGAATATATTGGCTATACTAGTGGCGATAGAACAGAACGTTGGCAGCGAGCCAAAGAGGCAAGTAAAGCAGTCGTTGCGTATACGGAATATCAGTATAAATTGGATTTGGCAGAGCCAGAAACCCCGGAAGATGGAAGGGAGAATTATATCGCGATAGCAATGGGGGGAGGCAGCAAAGTGGCTGATGCCGAAGGTAAGAACGACCTCATTTTAGGACGATTCTTTATTGATTTAAAAGATGAAGCTGGAGGATGGGTAGGTCGTGATAACGGACCAAATGGTTACCACAACTGGGCAGGGAATACGCCGACGCAATTGTTGGTGGACGATTATGAGATGATCGACGGAAGTAAATTTAACTGGGGAAACGCGGTACACAGAACAGCTCCCTACGAAAATAGGGACCCTCGTCTTTATGCATCCATCCTATACGACGGAGCAGACTGGAAACCGCGTACCGATGATGTAAAAGGCCGCGATCCTTATAATCAAATACAAACAGGCCAATACGAGATTGGTGACGGCTCGGGAACCAAGAGAGTCCAGCACGGACTAGACACACGGAACAGTCCCATAGAAGATTGGAACGGCTCCTATACGGGATACTATTATCGTAAGTTTATAGATTCCGACCCCGCCATTGAGGATCAGAATACGCGCCAAAGTATCCCTTGGCCTTTGTTGCGGTATACAGAGGCCGTGCTCAATTATGTGGAGGCATGTATTGAATTAGGTGAAGAGGCCGAAGCAAGATTGTGGCTTAACAAAATTCGATACCGCGTGGGGATGCCAGCCATCGAGGATGCAGGAGAAGCTTTAAAGCAACGTTATCGTAACGAAAGAAGAGTAGAACTTGCTTACGAAGAACATCGTTACTTTGACGCTAGACGGTGGATGATTGCACCTGAAACCTTAGGGAGGAAAGCAACAATTATTAGGATAGAAGGGAAATTGAAACCAGGAAGGCAAGTGTCAGTATACAAATACGACAAAGAAAATTACAACTATAGTTATACCGTAAATACGATTGACCCAGGGATCGAAAATAGAACCTGGAATGATAAAATGTATTTTACCTCGTTTCATCGTGATGAAATAAACCGGAATACGGAGCTAGAACAAAATCCGGGATATTAAGATAAAGGATAGGAAATAATATAAAAGAGGAGGGCAAAACAATTTTGCCCTCCTCTTTTATATTAAATGAGACGATGAAGCTAGCGAAAAGCAAGCCGCAACAGAAGATTCGCGGCAGAAAGGAGTTAAATATTTGGGTAGCTTTGCTAAACACAGGTACATGCAGTACCTCCGTTAGAGGAAAGCAAGTACCTTCGGCTGGATTGATTGAGCTCAAGAATAATAAGCCAGAGTTAGGATTTTATCAACAAACCTATCAGACTAAATAATTACAAGTACTTATTAATTTCTACCCAACGCTTAACGAGTTTTAAATGGTGTAAACGTGACGGATATGTATGTAAAATACCTTTTAGCGTCCAATTTTTTCCTGACGATTTACATAATTGTGGTTGGAATTCTTTAGTTTTGGCTATAGCTAGTTAGAGAAATATTACAATATTATCTCCTCGGCAAAGGAACGTTTGGAAAAACTCAGAAATACGGACGAACAATGATATTGAAAGAAAGCATTGGCTATAAATACTTGAAATACCTGCTTACCGGGGTCTTTTCAGTTTTGCTGGTTACGGGGTATGCGCAGCAAGAGGAGAAACAGCAGAAAGAGAAACAACAACCTAGTGAGCAACGGCACGAAAGGCAAGCTACAATTATGGATTCCATTGATGTCGTGCGTGACTACCGGCCGATGCTGGCCGATGCCGTAAAGGTCCGCCGGAGCCCGGATATGCGTATCAACCGGGAAGCAATTGAGATAGAGCTGCGCAAGATCGCCACCGCCACATATCTTGCAAGAAACCGATATAAACAAGCTTATAACGATGAATTACTGAAACGGAATCCGAACGCTTCACGCGACAATATCGACAATTATCGGATCAGCTATCTGGCCTACCGGGCAGGCGAATACCCCAGAGCGACCTCTATTTTGGAGAAGTTGGAAACTTCGGATGCCTTTTATCAAGGTTCACTAATTACTTTAGGCCATATTGCCTTGGAAACCGGTGATAAGCAACGTGCACGAGATGCATTTCTCAAAGCGACGAGACTGGATCTCGATCCGGTATTGAAAGTGGATGCGTTGTTTAACTATGCCAAAATCTTGTACGAGTTAGATTCCGCCCAGGTCGCCCAGGAGGTCCTCCGCGAATATATCGCTCAGGAATATGCGGATAGTGATCCTGGTGCCCAAAAACAAGAAAGTGTGGAGACACTATCGGCAGAAGTTTTATTAGGTACGAGTAACTTCCACGCAGGAGTAAGTATGCTGGAATCGATGAGCAACAGGGGGGAGGAAGGCAATGCAACCTATCAAAAAGCAACGTACTATCGCGCGTTGGAGTTTTATAACGAGCGCGCTTTCGAAAACAGCATATCCATGTTCATGAGGTCGGAAAAATTCCCGATTGATGTAGAAATGGCGGCGTTGGCCACGTATTGGAAAGCCGAGGCGATGTATGAAGTGCGCAAATACAAGGAAGCGGTGGAGAACTTCTCCCGGTTCCTTCGGTTGCCCGCCGCGCGAAACACCGAAGTATACAATTATGCAAATTACGGACTAGCTTATGCGGCGTTCCGCAATAACAGCTTTGGCACAGCGGCAGACTATTTTGAACGCTTTTTGGCTATGGATGGAAGTTCAATGGAGGAAAGTGTACGTCATGACGTGATCGCACGTTTGGGCGATTCATATTTGTCCATGCGCAATTACAACCGAGCCAACCGATACTATGACCAGCTGATCAACAGCAAAGCTCCCAATCAAGACTATGCGTTGTTCCAACGAGGTGTTATCTTTGGGTTGCAGGGCGACAATGAAACCAAGCTCAGCATCCTGCGATCCGTTGTGGAACAATTTCCGGGTTCGAACTATGCGGATGACGTTGCCTTTGAGATCCCGTACACATATTTCACTACCGGAGATTACGATGCCGCTATTGAAGGGCTGCAGCGGATGATAGCGCAGTACCCCCGTAGCAGCTACGTTCCCCGCGCGTTGATGACCATCGGTCTCGTCCAGTACAATAAAGGTGAGACCGAAGCGGCGAAAGCCACCTTCCAGAAGGTAGTCGAGCAATACGCCGCAACCGATGAAGCAGGACAAGCCCTGCGTTCCATTGAAAACATTTACCTAGATCAGGGGGATGCTTCGAGCTATATTCGTTACGCGACCAGCACCAATATCAGTAATCTGAGCACCGCGGAGCAGGATAACCTGGCTTTCCAAGTAGCCCATTCCCTGTTTGCAAGGGGGGAATACGGACCGGCAGTGGAAGCGATCAATGCGTATTTTGATAAATTTCCGAAACCCAGACAAGAAAAACATGCCCGTTACATCCGTGGGGTGAGTCTGTACCATACCGGGCACCCGAATGAAGCGCTGCACGACCTGAACATCATCCTGAACGACTGGACGAGCAAGTATACGGAGAGTACCCTGCTGACAGCGGCAGCGTTATACCTGGACCTAAAGGAATACAACGAGGCTATTGTGCATCTCAAAAAGCTGGAGCTCAACTCAGCATATAAAGCTAACTATAGCTATGCGGTAACCAACCTGATGATTTGTTATTTCGAACTCGGTGATTTGGAACAGACGGTCAAGTATGCGAAGTTAGTAAAGAGTTACGATAAGTCATCTAAGGAGGAAATTGCCAAGGCACACTTATATAGTGGGCGAGCCTTGCTGCAGGAAGGCAATATGGAGTCTGCCACGAAGGAGCTGAATCTGGCCGCGCTGAAGAGTCAAACGGCGGTCGGCGCAGAAGCACGGTATCGCGTGGGACAACTGCAGTATGAAAACAAGGAGTACGACAAGGCTCAAGAAACAGCCTTTGATGTGATCAACAATATGGCGGCACATGATTACTGGGTGGCCAAGAGCTTCCTTCTACTTGCAGATACCTATGCTGTTAAAGGCAATAGTCTCCAGGCGAAGAGTACGTTACAAAGTGTGATTGAAAATTATGAAGGAGATGATGATGTCATTCCTTCAGCGAAAAGACGTTTACAGAAATTGAACGTTAAATAACTTTATATTAATCCCTTTTTGAAGCTTACCATGACAGATATCGAAAGATATAAATAGAGTATATGGGGAGTTTGAATTTTCAGGAGTAATAGAAGAAATTATAAAGACAAAGTTTTCAGCGATTGAAGAAAATTCATCAAGGAGGATGTATGTTAAATTCAAAATGACATGATCGTTTTATGAGTATATTTCGATGGTATAAAGGAACATGTTTTCTATTTCTTTCGGAATGGGTATAGTTGCGCTAACCGATCCGCCGGTTGATGGAGAGCGCAACTAAGAAAAACTTGCGAGAGTAGAGCAAGACTATTATCACCCTACTTACTTGGGAAATTCGAGTCGGCTTTCACTTCTTCCATCTGTAAGGTGTGCCGAGCAGCATGTCCGGGGATAAATAACATAAATTGATAAGCGTCAATACTGCCAAAGGGGGCTTCTATCACACGACTGCGCATATCATCGATCGAGTAGTTCTCCAAATTGGCAAAAATCATGTTGCGCTGTTCCTCAAGATCCGATAGGGCCGAAGCTACATCTTTATATTTTCCCACAGGAGTCATTTCAGCCGGAGCTGTGGCTTTATAATCTCTGTTAGTCAACATGGCGGGGATTTCGTCGTCACTCAACTTGATTTCGCTTCTTTTCTCAGGTGTGGCCGGATTTTCCATTGCTTCTTTTACCCCTGCAAACAACATCGGTTCTGTAATGACAATGTGTTCCACACATTCCAAAACCGACCATTTTTCGGGTGAAGCCTTGAAGTTCAGCTGCTCCTCGGTGAGGCCTTGCGTTGTTTGTATGATGTCTTGGTAGGTTTCATCAAAATAATCTTTGATACGTTGTTTATCGTCTGACGCGCTGGTCGTTTCGCTGTGCTGCGAAGTGTCCGTGTTCGATTTTTGCTGTTGCCCATTGCAACCGTATAACAAGATTACTGCCGCTATAAATGCTATTATTTTCATTACTTTGTTTTTTTAGGTTTTTGTTTAAACTTGCGAATATTTTTTCCTTATTGCTCTGAGATTTCTTTTAACTTATTGAGCGCTTTGGGCCATGCTTCGTTGAAATATTCGAAGTATTCTTCATTGGTATCCACCTCGACGACCACCGTCGTGATACCCCCGTTTTCCGAAAATGTATAGTTTTCAAACGACGGTGTCCAGGCCTCGACTGCCGGCCCTTCGGTGATTTCGTTGTTTCCGTCCACAAGCCCATAGTGACGTATAGATACGTATTCGTTTGGGATGTTTTCTGCTATTTGGGCAAGCATTCCTTCTTTTTTTCCTTCTTCGGAAATACCAATAAACCGGATTTTATCACCCTTGTTCCACCCACCCTCAAAATCAGAAGTAGGGTTGAACTCCGAGGTCCATTGTTTATAGGTGGCTCTCCCTAGCATTTTTTCATATACCACCTCTTTAGGAGCTTTGATGTTTGTTTTGTACTGTAGCTTTTTCATTTTGTTTTATTTTATGAAATTAACAATCTATATTTTTCACGGTTGTCGTATATAGCCCATAAATTAATGAGGAACAATATACCTGCCATGATTAGTCCGCTGGGCATAAAAATAATATTATGAATGACGATTCCGACCATTACCGGTAAGATGACAATTGCACCCAAGGCTCTTGTTTTGGGAAAAATAAATAGAATTCCACCGACAATTTCAATGAATCCCGTTAATGGAATAATCCATTTAATTGTCATCATAGCTTCGCCAATTTTTATAATTTCAGCATCCATTTCGGGGATGGGCATATAGTGTAAGAATTTGTCAAGTCCCGCATTCACGAACAGTATTCCAAATAACAAACAGAGAATAAATTTGATGATTTTCATAATAATTTTTTTAACGTATTGAAAACATTTCGAAGTGTTCATTTCTGGTATATTCTATATCCTTGACATAGATTTCAAACCAACAATAATGTTTTAACCCATAATTTTTACTATTGAAGTGAACGATTTATAGAACAAATATAAACTAAGTTTCTCTTGATCGGGTTGTTTTTTTTGCATATATTTGGAGGTTATCAAGAAATTTAGAACCGCCTATCATATAATCGCTAAATCAAAATTGGCGAAGAACCATCTTACTTACCATTTACACCTCTTCATCATAATATAATCGGGACTGTGGGGGAATCTTGTCTCAAATAGTCCGTCATGCGTTCTACACCTTAGAATGGACAGTCCAGGAACTTACGTTCTACAGCACCTCGTACAAGACGAATAACAGCCGGCACATAAAATTCATCTCCTAAATAATGAACTTCATCGGAAAGTAAGAGCACTTTTCAATAAATCTTACATGGAAATTTTATTTTTGAAGAATGGTTCAAATAAAAAAAATAAATCTAAAGCGACTGGTCATCTTTTTCTTTTCTACGCTGATATATGCTTTGTGCCAGATGCTGTTTAGTATTATTTTGATGAAAGAAGATTTATGGACTAATTTTCATAAGCAGTTATCGGCTCACTATGTGGTAATCTTTGCGATGTGTATAGCAGATTACCGCCTATTACTATTTTTAAATAAATACCTGCCTTATTCTAAGAATATATTTTTGCGCATTGTGGCAGATATTGTGGGTATAACATTGATATGCCTGACATTATTGTGGATATTTAATTTTCTGATATATGATGTATTTCTCATTCCGCAAGAGGGACTGCCCACTTTCCTTGTTAAGTTTGCTTTTGCTATGTCAACAAATATCCCTATTCTGTTAGTATTTGAGTTGATCCATTATTTCCAGTCTGAACAAAAAGCCATAGCAGATTCCGAGAAGGCCAAACGTAAGGTTCTCCTATTTCAGCACGAAACGCTGAGATCACAAATAAATCCGCATTTCCTGTTTAATTCCCTGAATGTGTTGTCTTCTCTGATATATATAAATCAGGAAAATGCCAATAAGTTTACGAAAGCCCTTTCAAAAACCTATCGGTACGTACTATCCCTCACGCAACAACCGACAGTGTCCGTTGCGGAAGAATTGAATGCGCTGGATTCGTATATATTCCTGATGCGGATGAGGTTTGAAAACTCATTTACTTTCACGGTAAATCGAATATCGTCCAGCGAACAGAATAAAATAATCCCCCTTACCCTTCAACTGCTCATAGAGAACGCATTCAAGCACAATACCGCAACTGAAGAATCGACATTAAATATCACAATTAATATTGATAACGAATACATTACGGTCGAAAACAATATCCAGCCGTCAGGCAGTGCAGATAAAGGTGGAATTGGGTTAAAATACATTACCAAGCATTATAAAATCTATGCGAAAGAAGTTACGGTTGAGCGTAACGAGCAAATGTTTATTGTAAAAATTCCCTATATACAGTCATGAAGTACCTGATAGTAGAAGATGAGCGGTTCGCATACGAAGAACTGAAACGTATGATGATGAAATTACGTCCAGATTATTTGTTGGAGAAACAAACGAAAACGGTTATAGATACCATTGGATTTCTCAAAGAATCCGCTGTTGATCTTATTCTTATGGATATCCGCCTTGCAGACGGCAACTGCTTCGAAATATTTAACCATGTCGAGGTTATCACACCCGTTATATTTACGACCGCATACGATGAACATGCTATCAAGGCGTTTAAGCTGAACAGTATTGATTATCTATTAAAACCATTTGACGAAAGTGAACTAGAGAAAGCATTGACCAAATTTGAGAACATCTTTCATAACCGATCTTATAAAAGCAATTCGAAGAATTTTGAGCAACTATTATCGCTTAAGACCAAAAACCGTTTCCTGATATCCAAAGGGGAAAACTATCATTATATCGAAACCAAAGATATTGCCCATTTCTATAGTGAAGAGGGGGTCGTCTTCCTCCATACATTCAACGATAGAAGATATATTATTAATTATACGTTAGACCAGCTGGACCAACAGCTTGATAACCGTTTGTTTTTCCGTGTGTCGCGTAATTGCATCGGGAATGTCAAAGCTATTGAAAATGTTGCAAAATACTTTAACAGCCGTCTGAAACTTTCCTTTTCGCCGGAATGCCCACATACGGTTTTGGTAAGTCGTGTACGCGTACCGGATTTTCTAAAATGGATGGACGGTATTGTACAATAGCTGATGTAGAAAAATCCATCCCCCGTATATTGCATTTTATCAAGTAGAATCTAAAGTCTATCGCTTAGAGATTTCTTAACTGCACCGTTCATCGTTCTTTTGTTCAGAATTTAAAAACAACATTAAAATCTTAGAACAATGAAAAAGAACGTATTAGCATTCATCTTCGCAACAGCCTCAGTGGTTTTCTCCTCTCAATTATCAGCACAGGACAATCCCGTGTCGGTCGGTTTCAAAGCCGGAACAAGCCTTTCCAATTATAGGCTAAAAGGTAATATGAAGAGCTTCAACAGTAACATGAGTATAGGCGGTTCTGTTGGCGGTTTTGTCAAATACGACATAAGCCAAAACTTTGCGCTACAGTCCGGTATCGATGTTTATTACAGGACTTCTAAGCTGGAATCCACAACAGATAGAATATCCAATAAAATCAAATCTTTTGGCATCGAGATGCCAATTTATGGGATTGTGCAGGGAGAATTGGGTAGTGGAAAAGCCTTTATTGGAGCAGGCCCGTATGTCGGCTATGGCATCAGTACAAAGTCCAATGGTGTAAATCTGTTTAAAAATAATAACGAAGCAGGCAGACCTACAGTAAACCGTTTTGACTACGGTGTCGGAGGTATTATCGGCTACGACTTTGATAAAAATTGGCAAATAAACGCAAGTTATCAATTTGGTCTTGCAGATCTGCACAAAGGTAAAGGCGGCTCAATGAAAAACCACGCTGCGTCCGTCGGATTAGCCTACAAATTCTAAAAATAACGCAGTTATCAAGCCAATGGCATATCGAAGTTTAAACAGCAAATAAGTATACATACATTTTAAAATCGTGAAGTCCATATCATTATTCTTAGCAACATTGGTTATACTTTCATGTCTGGGAGCAAAAGCACAGCAAGTGTCCTTAAAGACAGCGTACATCGGAAATTCCGGATACTATTATTTACCTCCTGGCGAGAAGCCAAGGGAAAAAATTGGTGATGCGGGAGGCTCGGCCATGGTTTATCAGGGAACGTTCAGTATGCCCTTATCCCGGAAGTTAAATGATAACAATCGACCTACCGCGTGGGGAATTGGTTTTGGGGGGGCGTACGTTTCGTTGAAAAACCAAAACTTTTCAGAATACATGGTGTCCGAAATCATGAACTTACAGTTGGGCGTTTATCATTTACGTCCGCTGAACGACAGATGGTCGATCAGGGCAAGTGTCGGAATGGGGATATTTACGTCCTCTACCGACTTTTCCAAAATCAGCTTCAAACATGTTCTTGGAAGCGGGGGGATTGTTTTTATACGTCATCTAAATACCAATCTTGATATCGGAGGCGGTCTGGCTATAAACAGTTCCCTGGGTTATCCAATGGTATTTCCTGCCGTCTACATCAATTGGAGGCGTGATGGAAAATACGATGTAAATATTGAGCTTGTTGAGGGCTTGGACGTGTCGGTAGGTTATGGTTTCAACGAAAGGTTCAAATTATCATATGCCCTTGAAATGAACGGACAGGTAGCCTTATTGAACAAAAACGGTAAAGATGTGATATTCTCCCATCAATATATCGTTACAGGATTTCGTCCTGAAGTAAAGCTTGGCAAAAAAGGATTATCTATCACTGGTATGGCGGGACTGAATCTATACCGCCCTGCGTCATACAGCGACAGAACCTTAAAAGGGGTGTTTGCAGGCGACAATGACTATCATTTTTCAGTCTCTCCGTATGCGTCCATCGGTTTAAAAATGAAATTTTAATCAATGAAAATGAAGCAAGCCTTACACACCGTTGCATATAGAAGCATTTATACTATTACCTACGTCGCAAGCCTGTTACCAATGGGGTTTCTATATATAATGGCTTCTTTCACGTTTTGCATTGCTTATCACATTATTGGGTACAGGAAAGCGGTAGTCCTTCAAAACGTTGCACGTTCATTTCCAGAAAAGCGATACGGAGAAATCCATGCAATTGTAACAAAGTTCTATGCTTGCTTCGTCTCCTATTTTGCCGAAATTATAAAAAGTATCTCGACTCCGGCAGAAGTACTTGATAAGAAAATAGTATTTGAGAATTTGGAAGTGATAGACCAGTATATAAACTCCGGGCGAAATGTCATTGCGTGTTTGGGGCATTGTGGCAACTGGGAAATGTTAAATTTCATGCCATATAAAATACGCCACGAGGTATATGCCGTTTACAAACCCCTTAGGTCTGTGGCAATGAACAGGCTGATGATTAAAATAAGGTCACGTTTTGGTATGAAGTTGTTAGCCGATAGTGCAGTTCTGCGCCATGTCCTATCTAAAAGCTCAAGCCCTGCCGTCTATCTTTTTCTTGCTGACCAATGTCCGCGCATAAAAGAAGAAAAGTATAGGTTTACTTTATTGAATCAGGAAACATATTTTTTTTCAGGAATGGAAAAATTAGCGCGCAAGGAGCGGACAGCAGTTATCTATCTACATATTACACAGCTATCAAAAGGAAACTACAAAATTGTCTGCGTACCAATATGCTCGAATGCGGAATCTACGATCGAGGGCGAAATTACCCAAAAGTACGTAGACCTATTAACGGAAAATATCAAGGAAGAACCATACGGTTGGTTGTGGACACATAAGCGGTGGAAATGATGATACAACGATTGAGAAGATGGAATGATATTTTGACAGGATAATGATTACATTTGCCCCATGAAAAAAACAGCTGATTACAGAGCGCTTTTAGAAGTCGGCAGTGAAGCTGATCTTGGCACGCTGAAATCTCGTTACAGGCAGATCATGAAAGAATGCCATCCCGATAGATTTATTAATGACGAAGTAGGCTTATTGGCTGCTGAGGAGAAAAGTAAAGAAATAATTGAAGCATATCATTTTCTTGTCAGCATAAGTTCCGAAACACTAAAGGCACAACTTCCGATTTATAAAAATACGATCGAAAATTCAGGTATTGCCGATTTTGAGTGGAGTGCGCATACATTGACAATTAGCTTTTTTGACGGCAGCAAATACGAGTATTTTAAAGTCCCTAAAAATGAGTATATTAAATTTGCCAATGCCGATTCACCTAGCCGATTTGCAAAACGGCATATATATCCCAAATATCCCTACAGGAATGTACTAAAGACAGATCAGTAAAATCGGGAATCCCGATTTTCTTATTATCTAGCTTTCCCAAGCAAAGGATTTTGTGCTATTTTAAGAATACAGTTCTTTTTTGTTTTGCAGATTGCATTGCCGCATCGAGGATTTCGACAACGGTGCAATTAATGGTTAATTCATAAAGATCAAGTTTGTTCAATACTAAAGAACCATTCACCACAGCGGCTAATACAGAAAATGGGTCATCAAACGGAGCCGATCTTGCGGGAAGTTTCTTTTTTTCTTCTTTATTGTTTCCCGGTAAGCGCTGTTGTAAAGTTGTAGCATCAAGAGCTATAGCATAACCTTCGGTGCCATATACTTCCATGTCCTTTCTAGAAAAGGGCCAGTTCCATGAGGCCTGAATCACACATTGTGCTTTCGGATATTGTAGAACGATGGTCGCTTCATCGTCCACATCTTTGTAGATGTCTGGTTTATTTTGATGTATTACGGCCGTTACTGAGAGAGGTCTCTCGCCATTCATCAACCAGGTCATCAAGTTGGCTCCATAGCATCCGAAATCCACCAATGCACCCGCTCCATTTTTTGCCGGATCGGTCAGTATCTCCAAGAATTCTTTGCTTACCCCGATTTCTTTTGGTCCCTGATGCCCATCATTCACTAGCACTTTTCGTATTTCTCCCAATTGACCCTCTTCTAATATTTCCTTAATCTGCTGATTGCTTTCATACCACGACGTTTCAAAATTTGTCAGAACATGTATCTTATATTGTTCGGCGAGTTCTTTTATCTCTTTGGCATCCGCCACGGTCGTTGCCAACGGCTTTTCCACCATCACATGGATCTGTCGCGGTGCGCAGGCACGTACAACAACAATGTGTTCGCTAATAGCGCCGAATGCCGACACAGCGTCCGGTTTTAGTTGATCCAACATTTCCTGCAAGTCGGTAAAGAAAAGAGCTTTATCTAGCTGGTACTGTTTGGCGTAATAATCAATCAACTCTGAATTGGTTTCATAAATGCCAATTACAACCACATCCTTTTTGTCTTTTCTGTTGAAAATCCAGTCGACGTGCCCGTGGCTTAGCCCAGCTACGGCCAACCGTAAAGGAACCTCAGCAAACACTATATGGCCAATTAAAATCAAAAAAAAGCTTAACAAAATTGGCTTCATGGCTACAAAAGGCTTGCGTTTATTCTATTTAATATAATGCTATTTTTAATCGTATTAGAAAAACCAATCAAGATAATAAAGAAAATAATTTTGGACATAGCGTTGAAATGTAATTGTTTATACCAATATAAGAAAAATTCTTTATTTGCCCTGCCATACTTTTGTATGCATTGTCGTTAATAATCTTTTCTACTATAAATGTTGGACAGGCTAGATAGTATCAATATTAGTCTTCCCGAGCTCTAAGGCTAAAACTCCACCCACTATCATGATGATTCCTATGATTTGGATGACACTCAAAGGCTCTTCGAAAAAGATAGCGCCAATAATTGTTAGTATAGTTATTCCTAAAGCAGCCCAGATTCCATAGGCAACACCTATTGGCATACCACTTTTCAATGATAATGACAATAGGAAATATGCGCCGACGACACCAACTACGGCGACGCAGGATGGCCAAAACTTACTAAACCCATCTGACTGTCGTGTTGCCAAAGCACCTATTATTTCTGCCAGAATTGCACCAAAGAGAAAGAAATGTTTCATATATGTATTATTTTTTAACAAAGTTAAGGCAACTAATAACGGCGTGAAATATGAGGTAAAAGAATCATATAGATAATATTGTCACCATCTCAATACCGGAATCACAATAAATATATTTGTAAATTCGTACTTATAGTTTTAATGTAAAGCAGCTAATGTACCGTAATAAAATACCACAAGCACTAGACTACGGCGTATCCGTCACAATGAAGGTCATCGGAGGCAAATGGAAGCCCTGTATAATTGATTGCATATCGAATGGCATAAACAGGCCAGCTCAGATTCAGAAAGCAATAAAGCAGGCTAGCCTACGGGTTATAAACCAACAGCTGTCAGAACTCTTGGATTATGAAATTGTGACCAAAGAATCCTTTGAGGGCTATCCGCTTAAAGTAGAATACACTTTGACGCCATTTGGAAATACACTGTTATCTGTCATCGATGCAATGCAACAATGGGGCGATGCCCATGCAGAGAAAGTGGCGGAAATAGCGATAAACAGGAAAGAAAATGTAACTCTCTATAAAAATAAAACGTGACGCTGTAGCCAGTTAGAGCTGATAAACACTCATGAAAGTTAATGATATGCTACCTGTCGTTACGTTAAGAACGTATCAAGCCAAAGCTAATCCCCGATTCTTTTCCGTAGCATCACCATATCTTTCAGCTGTATACCATGCTCGTATATTGGCTGCGTATAGTTAACGATAAAAAAATCTTTCCTGCTGGCAAAGCGCTCAAAGCCCGCTTTTCGGCATCAGCCAGCATAAATTTTCCGATGCCTTGGTTTTGGTACGCCTCGGCAACAGCAATATTTTTCAACTCGAAGCGCGCCATGACAGATGTCGAGCAACTCTTGATTCTGCTTCCATTTTTAAATCATGATAATGGTCAGTTCAGGATTGTTATCCTAAAATGACAACTAACTGGCTTGTCGTGTATGACAAAATTACACAAATATATTCAAGGTATTTCAGTTGGGTAAAAGTTATCGCTATTGACGTGTAATTGGGAAATAATAATGTGCAATTTTGGGTATATCCCGATAAGCTTGGTGCCCCACAATATGAAATAGAAAGTGTAACGAATCTTTTGGCGGATGACGACAAAATTGATAAAACTTTTCGGTCGATGAAGAGGTTCTAATTGAAAGCACTATTATGGCCTCGATAAAAACATCTACTCTTCAAAATATATGCAGGATCTTTTTGGGCGGGTTTATGTTATTTGCGGGCATAAGTCATTTAACCTTTCTTCGGGAAGAATTTTTGGCTCAGGTACCTAGGTGGTTGCCAGATAACCCAGCTTTCATGGATTTTGTGGTTATATCCTCCGGAATTGTTGAAATTGCTCTTGGATTGGCCATGATATTCTTAAGCAGATATAAAGTTCCATTAGGCGCTATATTAGCCATATTCTACGTGCTTGTTTTTCCCGGTAACGTCTCGCAGTACACCAATCAGATTGATGCCTTTGGTCTCGATACAGACCAAAAAAGACTTATGCGGTTGTTCTTTCAGCCGGTTTTAATTCTGTGGGCACTCTGGTCCACGGGTGCAATTAAGGCTTATGTGCAAAAAAGGTTCAACAAAATTAACGCTCTTTTATAAGCGCAAAAGTTCAGGAAATATGGAGCTTGACACGGCACTTTAAACGATCCCGTTCAAAAAACGATAATTATGGAAAATAGAGAAAGATATTACAGCGCATTATCGAAGAATGACGGTCCCAAAATGAAATTGACCTTGTAAAAATAATGATCTGGGAAACAACTATAAAGAAGTAAATGAAACTGCCTATCTTTCTGTGAGCTTTACCACACCTGTTCTGTATAAGTCCAATGCTGTTTGTAAAATATTCTCGATTTTCTTTAAGGGCAAATCTTTGTTAGGATTAATTCTGAAAATCTTCATCCGAGTACGGTTACCTTCTTCCAATTCGGGATGGTCAAGATATTTTTCTTCAACCATAAGAATATATGGTTCAGCGGTCTTTTTATCTGTCCACAAATAGCAAAACATTTTTTTCTTATAACAGAAGCAGGGCATTCCCCACTTCTGTGTTTCAGTAATGTTTGTATCCTGACTGAGTATAATCTTCCGCAATGCAAAAAGGCAACTCTTGTTTGGCTCTTCTTTATTCAAATAGTAGTTATGAAGTTGCTCAATCATTTCGTCTATTTTACTGCAATTAAAATATCTACCTCTGCATTTGTCGGATTTTGTGCTTTCTCACCAAATACCTCAAAGTCGGCCGTAAACAGTCTGTCTAAATCCATTTTCCAAATCTCCAGCCATTTGTTTATGACCAAGTTTTTCATTAAATCTCCTTTGATAGAAAATTTCACATAATTTCCTCCATCAACTGATTTGCCAACCATTCCTTCAGGAATACTGTTTAAATTTTCCACCTTGCAACCCAGTATGGTCGTGTAAGGCCTGGTGTGGTCACTTTCATAATCCGTATAAATGGAGTATACAGTGTTGTTAATTTTGTTAGGAATGGCTTCCAGCACTCCATCATGCATAAATTTATTCCACAAATCCACAATATCTTTTGCCGCTTGGTTGTTTTCGTTTGTGGTCCTCACCGAAATGCCGATCACGTTAAAAGGCTCAATGTTTACGTTATCCATTTTTAAAATATGTTGTTATTAAGCCACAAAACTAACTTTGCGTTGTGACAACCCTATGTCAAGGGTTGTGAAGAAGTTTTTTCCTTACAGATTTCAAAGTACTCCTGCAACGTTAATTTATGAGGTTCAAACGGTTCGTTGAGTGTCATTAGGTTTTGTATTCTGTCAAGACGAAACGCCCTAAAATCCTTTCTTAAACGACAAAATGCGATAAGCAACCAATTTTCTTGTGTGCTATAAATAGCAAAAGGCTCGATGGTTCTTTCAGTTGTCTGTTTTGTATCGGGCGAATGATATTTGATTTTGACAAGTTTAAAATTTGTTAAAGCTAACTGTAGAGTTGACAGAAAATTGCTTGTTCGGTTATTACCTGAGTTTTGTCTGAATACAATTCTGTTGGAGAGCAAGTTTGCCTTGTGTTTGGTGTTATATCTAAGTACAGACTTTATTTTGTTGATTGCTTCTGAATATTCCTTCACGAATGAGGTGTCTTTGTTTCTTAATATCAGTTGCTCAGCCGTGATCAATGCGTTGGCTTCACTTTCAGTAAACATAATTGGCGGGATTCTGTAACCCTCCATTAATGTATAACCTTTGCCTTCTTCTGTCAAGATAGGAACCCCCGCCTGCTCTAAAGCTCTTATATCCCTATAAATTGTCCTATTACTTACTAAAAACTTACTCGCTAATTCAGAAGCAGTCACAAGTCGTTTCGTTTGCAATTGGGTGAGAATCGCGGTTAATCGTGAAAGTCGTTTTGTATCTTTGTGGTTGTCCATGGGGGAAAAACTACCTCTTCATCATAATATAATCTGTCATCAAAGGATCCAGACTACTCTGTCTGAACTCGGTTGCAATCTGCGCGCGGTGATAGGTAGAATGATTGATAACATGAAAAACAATGTCCCGAATAGAGGAATTAAAATGCCGTCCTGTACTGTTTTTGTAATTTATAACTTGGGTGAGGTCAGATCTCTCCAAAATACTTAACGAATGCCTGTAGTTTTTTAGGTCCAGATTTATGAAGTCAGCGGTGTCGTGAATCTGCCATACACCGAAAGTTTTTTCTCTTGGATCAATCCTGTTGTTCCAGATCTGGTGCGCGTCAAGTATGTGGCTATATAATCCGACAACCTTTTCCGGTAGTTGCTCTCGTAGGAAGATTATCGCCTGCGCTAATTTTTGGTTACATTCGTGATTGTAATCAAAGAGCTCTTTGAAAAATTGTACCATTTGTCAAACTTTTAGATAGATGATAAATATACACATATTCCTGCGACATTGATTTATCGTCGCTATAGTTGAACGGCTTTTTCGGTGAAGCGTATAAAAGATATAATATGCAATAAATACCTAAAGACCTGTAATTCTACCCGTTTTGTAAGCTCCAGTAAACAATGAGGCCCCTTTATTTATTCTACTGACAACAGAAGTTGAAAAAGATAATAAGAATAAAATGAGACGATATGCAAGCAATAAATTATAGAGGCCCTTTTCGAATCAGGGTAGAAGACAAACCAATCCCGGAAATTCAGCATCCTCGTGATGCAATCGTACAAGTAACACGCGCGTGCATTTGCGGTTCCGATCTACACCTTTATCACGGAATGGTACCCGATACACGGGTAGGAACCACCTTCGGGCACGAATTTATTGGAATAGTGCAAGAAGTTGGGACGGAAGTACATAACCTTGGAGTAGGAGACAGCGTGCTCGTTCCATTCAACATTGCGTGCGGGCAGTGTGTTTTTTGCAAACAAGGGCTTTTCGCTTATTGCCACGAATCCAATGCCATGTCGTCGACTGTTGGCGGAGTGTTCGGTTATTCACATATTGCGGGCGGATTCGACGGAGGGCAGGCCGAATATGTTCGGGTACCGTACGCAGATATCGGGCCAACAGTTATCCCCGACGGTATGAACGAAGAGGATGCCCTTCTGTTGACAGATGTCTTGCCTACAGGCTATTATGCCGCCGAAATGGGCGGGATTAAAAAGGGAGATACGGTTGTTGTCTTTGGTGCGGGGCCTGTGGGAATCATGGCAGCCCGCTGTGCTTGGTTGTTCGGTGCCGGACGCGTTATCGTAATCGATCATCTGGAGTACAGATTAGACTTTGTGCGAAAATATGCACCCTGCGAAGCCTATAATTTCAAGTCGATTGAAGACCCCGTACTTTTTATCAAACGGCAGACCGATTGGTTAGGTGCCGACGTGTGTATAGACGCCGTAGGTTCGGATGCCTGTGGCAACATGATGCAGACACTTACCGGTAAAAAATTGCTGCTGCAGGCAGGAGCCGCCACAGCATTACACTGGGCAATCAACTCGGTCAAAAAAGGAGGTATCGTTTCGATAGTAGGGGTATATGGTCCCACGGATAACCTCATACCTATTGGTAACGCCGTGAATAAAGGCATTACTATCAGGGCAGGCCAGACTTCGGTCAAAAGGTTATTGCCCAGACTTATCGAACATGTGCAGCAGGGTATATTAAGTCCCAGAGAAATTATAACACATCGCTTCGCACTAGAGGATGCGGCGGACGCCTATCACATTTTTTCTTCTAAGCTAGACGATTGTATAAAGCCTGTGTTGGTACCTTCAGCGGTGTGATAGAGAAGTCGAATCAGCTTTTAATAATTAGACATATGAATACACAAAAAATAAACTACCAGGAAGTCAAAGGTTGGGGAATCGATGCAGATCCACTAAACGAACCCACCTATCCCATGAAAGAGGGAGACGCGGAAGATAAAATAACTATTTGGGAGCGTCCTGACCAGCAACAAGCTTCGATGGAAGTACTTACTTCAAACGAGCGCGCTACTATTCCGGCGGTTTTCGGCCAAACAATAGCTCCGCAGGGTATCAGCGGCCATATCCGGCGATATGCATTTAATCATAGTGAATCCCGTTATCGCCATTGGATTCCTCTCCTGATCGCCGATCGCATCAATGAAATCGAGGGCATTATAGATGATTTTAAACACGGTAAAGCTCCCCACATACTCTTGGAAAAGGGCTGGAGGGCCCGGTGGAAGCTTAACAAAAAATCGGTCATGAAAAAAGCAGGTATCGGGCTATTGCTCGCGGTAACAGCAGCTGTGCTTGTAAAGCGTAAGCCTAGCTAAGGAGGAACGAATGCCCGTAGGCACGTAGCTTTAAACCATTCTTGTATATTGGATGCACATAGTTAACAATAAAAAATCCTTCCTGACTGCGAAGGGTTCGAAGCCTGCTGTAAAAATTAATCTGGTTTGTCGCGATATCCGGTGTACCCACTATTATTTCGCTGAAACCCATTTTTACGTTTCATATACCAGTTTATTTTAGTTTAGCATACTTTTTATTAAAAATACCATTAGGCAGCCTAATCAAGGTCTAACTATCTCACACCATGGGGATATACCATTGCACAAGAGTCTCCACTCGTGAGGCTCGTACCATATTCGCCGGGAAGAACGGGGATATCCACCCTCAATCTTAAAATACCGGCGCATTCAAAATTAATCCTAGAAAAAAAATGACCAGTATAATATGGTCTGCTCATTTCAAATGATTATTCGAAATAAAACTATGGGTAAACGATTTATTTTCAATGGAAAATGGCGCGGTATTCTGGTTATTTTAAAGCCCGATTCACAGTTACTGAGAAAGCGTTAGATTGATTAAAAGGCATTCTTTCATATTTTTGCAGATGAAGCAATGTCTCTACACTCATTATTTGTACCCGTAATCCTTTAAAGCTGTATTTTTATATCGAAATGTGCAAATTGGAAAAGGGGGGCGTAACTTCGCGAAGGCATAACCGTTATGGTGCATTTTAGAACGATACAACTTAACAATAAAGTAAGGCAATGACTGAATTTTGGGAAAAGGCATTTAAAGACAAGCAAGAAATGTGGGGATCTGAACCGGCTAAATCCGCTGTTCTGACAAAGGATTTTTTTGTCGAGCATAAAATAAAAAATTTACTTATTCCGGGAATTGGCTATGGACGGAATGCACAAGTTTTCATAGACAATGGAATGACCGTCACAGGAATTGAAATTTCAAAGACAGCTATAGATTTAGCTCAAAAGCATTTTGGAAATGGTTTAACAATTTATCACGGTTCGGTAGCAGAAATGCCTTTTGACGATAAATCGTTTGACGGAATATTTTGTTACGGATTAATTTACTTGTTGGACAAAGACGAAAGGAAAAAACTAATCCAAGATTGTTTTAACCAATTGACTGAAAACGGCTATATGGTATTTACCGCTATAACAAAAGATGCCCCAACTTATGGACGCGGAACGCTCATAAGTAAAGACCGATTTGAAATGTTTGGTGGTGTTAAAATTTTCTTTTACGACAAGGAAACGATAGAAGAAGAATTTGGAAGTACAGGGCTTTTTGAAGTATCGGAAGTAACTGAAAATTATCCATTTTACTTAATAAAATGTAGAAAAAACAAAAATGCATAATCTTTTGAAACTTGATTGATTGCCTGTATTATCGTCATAATTGAATTTATTAAATTCATGCAGGAACGCTTGCTACAAGAAGATAGCATATTCATCGCTAGGGAGGAGGAGGATAGTGCCTGGGATTCTTCCGTTCGAGAGAGCTAAGATAGTTGACCCGGTGTGTTTCAGCGGTATAGATCTGGGGAGCGATGTCGTCCGAAAGACATGATGCGATTTCGTATTTGCAAATTTTTAAAAAATAAGATAGATTTACAAAAAAATAATCATTTGGTAACAAAGTAGTAACCGTGCGAGAGAGAGGTGCCTATAGCGATGATGTACAGCTAGTTTTACGGATCAATGCCGGTGACCATCGAGCTTTTGATGAATTATTCAGTCGTTATAAAGAAGCTCTCTACCGCCACGCATATCGTATGATTCCGGATACAGAGGTCTGCAACGACATTATACAAGATGTATTCCTGACCATATGGGCCAAACATAAGACCTGGCATATCAAAACTTCTGCAATTTCATATCTTTATCAAGCGGTACGCAATAAGGTACTTGATCACATCAGCCATGAAAAAGTGATTGACAAATATTTAGGCGAATTGGCCGATTTCGAGCGAAACGGACAGTGTTATACCGAAGAATCCGTACTCGAACGCGAACTTTTAGCCCTGATCGAAGAAAATAAGTCTAATTTACCACCCCGTACGCGCGAAGTTTTCGAAATGAACCGCGAACAGCAATTAAGCTACCGCGAAATTGGCGAGAAACTGTCTATTTCGGAGACAACGGCAAAGAAACAAGTGCATAATGCACTACGATACCTTCGAACAAAGCTTACTGCACTCTTATTTTCTATACTTTTTTTACTATTTTCAATTTTATAGTACTCCCTTTCCGTAGGTTGCCCGTCTCTTCTATAACTGACCGTCGTAAATATGGGGCCAGTACCTGATAATGATGAGCAAACTAGACACTAAAAAAATCCTGCAAAAGTACCATGCAGGCGAAAAATTAAGCAGGCAGGAGACACTGTGGCTGGATAGCTTCTATCTACATAAAGCCAAGCAGTCTACGCATAAGATATCTGATTCCGATCTGGCCAACAATCTCGCGCAGGTGGAATCTGCGCTGCCACAAAAAAGTCAGCGTGCTCGTGTCCTGCGTAATCTTGCTGCAATTGCTGCTTTATTCATATGCACAATAGGCGTATATTCCTATTTTATAGACACGCCGTTTGATGGGGAGCATGAAATTACCTTAGCCGCTGGACAACAACGGCAGCTCACGCTCCCAGATGGCACTAAGGTTACCTTAAATGCATCAAGTACCCTTACTTATCCCCGCACATTTAAAGACGCAGCGACGAGGGAAGTGACACTGGTAGGAGAAGCCTACTTCGATGTCGCGAAGGATAAACATAAGCACTTTCTTGTCCATACAGATCGTATGGAAATCCGTGTACACGGTACCGCTTTTAATGTGCGTGATTATAAAGAAGATGATATTGCGGAAACCGCACTGGTGCACGGTAAGATAGAAATATGGAAAACGGGCGAGAAACAAAACACCTATTTTCTAGCACCACGTGAAAAATTTACACTTACCGGGCAGGCAGCGGTGTCAACGCCCAAAAACACGGTACCCGTCAACACGGGCAAATTAGTGACAAAGCAACCGGAAATTACCATACAACCTTTTGAAATTTCTGAAACCGATGGAAGTGCGCTGGAAACAGAATGGACATTAAACCGAATCACCATTCATGAAGAGTCACTCCAGCAGATCGCGTTACGCTTACAGCGGATGTATGGGGTGCATATCAAGATTGCAGATCCCACCATCGGACAGAAATTGTACTCCGCAACGTTCGAAAATGAGACCATCGATAATATACTCAGGGGGCTTAGTGTAGTATCACCTTTCCAGATAAAAAAGGATAGCGACGGGAACATCGAAATTTTTTAAATAAAAGCAATATCCATATATAATTAACTCCATTTATGAATAAATTCTTACCACACATCAGCAAAGAAGTTCGGCTGGCTATTTTTTTAGCGTGTTTGAGCACAACCCACATCCATGGGGCTGCATATTCGCAGTCCGAAAAGATAGACGTATCGATCAAACGCGGCCGACTGGAGGATGTATTCAAATCCATTGATGCGAAGAGTAGTTACAAAATATTTTACAGCAAGGGCATGCTACCAACGTCAGAGGTTAATCTTCAGGGTAGCGATATGAGTGTAAAAGATGTTCTCGATAAGTCGTTGAGCGGTAGTAACCTTACATGGGAACTATTGAATAACAACATTATTGCGATCAAAGAAAAGCCAACGAAGCAACAATCGCAACAACAATCGAGAGCTAATGGACAAGTGCTCAACGCCAATGGTACACCATTGGCCGGCGTGACCATCCTGATCAAAGATTGGCGAAATCCCAAGTTTCAAAATATACAGACAAATACCGCTTCCGACGAAAATGGCATCTGGAGTCTAAACTTACCTGCGGACAATTTAACGCTGGTATTCTCCTTTATAGGCTATCAAACGATAGAAATGCCGGCAAAACGTTTTATTGAAAATCGCGAACCCCTCCATTTACAGCCAGAAATCGGAGGGCTCGAAGAAGTTGTGGTCGTTGGCTACGGCACGACCACAAAACGGATGAATACGGGATCTGTAGCTTCCATTACGGCCAAAGATATTGAAACACAACCTGTCGGAAATCCCTTGGCTGCATTATCGGGCAGACTTTCAGGAGTACTGATCGCGCAGAATAATGGCGTACCTGGTAGTGCGGTACAGATTCAGGTTCGTAACCAGACGTCCCTAAGTCCAACTTCGTCTGGTTCCATTCCACTTTATGTGATCGATGGTGTACCGTTTACCAATTTTAATGGCGGTGCGCCCGCTACAGACAACCTTAATGCCTTCGGTATATCGGGCTCCTCAGGCGGGTTAAGCCCGTTTGCGATGATAAATCCTTCAGACATTGAACGTATCGACGTATTAAAGGATGCCGATGCGACCGCTATTTATGGTAGTCGGGGCGCAAATGGAGTTGTATTGATTACGACAAAAAAAGGACAGTCTGGACGTACGCGCATCGGCGTAAACGCCAACACGGGTTACACCGAGGTAAATCGCTTTATACCCATGCTTGGGCTAGAAGATTATTTGACCCTTCGTAAAGAAGCATTCGCGAATGATGGCGTAACACCATCAGTTGCTAACGCACCTGATTTAATGTTATGGGATCAAACACAATCGACCGACTGGCAAAAGTTCTTGATCGGAAACCGGGGACATATCACAGATCTACAGGCCAACATGTCTGGCGGAAATAACAACACACGGTTCTTTTTCAATTCAGGATATAGACGGGAGAGCACAGTATTCGTGGGCGATAGTCAGAATGCCCGTTTTACCTCGAGGTTAAACTTGGATCATACTACCTCCGATGGCAAGTTCAACATCGCGATTTCAGCAAGTTATGCAAACGACGAATCGGATATGCCGAGCTCTGATATCACCTCGTTATATAACCTTCCGCCTAACTTCCCACTTTATGATGATAACGGCGCGCTCTATTGGTTAACGGGATCTTCTTTCAACAATCCCCTAGCCATGATCAATCGAAAATATATTGGCACCACAAATAACCTAATTTCCGGGGCCAACTTAAGCTACAAGATATTGCCGGGTCTAACAGCGAAGGCCAACTTTGGTTATACGACAACCCAACTACATCAAAATAGCCAAACACCGGCTTCGAGTTTGAATCCAGCGAACAATCCGTTGAGTTCAGCATCTTTCTCCAATACGAAGTCACAAAACTGGATCATTGAGCCTACAGTAGATTATGTCGCGACTTTGGGCGAAGGCCAATTAACCGCGTTAATCGGAACGAGTTTCCAACAAAATTCGTCGGTCACGCAAACGACAAATGCATCTAATTTCCCGAACGAAGCTTTACTTGGTTCGCTAAGTGCCGCCGGAAACTACACGGCGAGTAACAATATTGTATACTATAAGTACAATGCGGTGTTTGGAAAATTGAATTACGACTGGAAACAAAAATACCTTTTCAACGGAACATTCCGCCGTGATGGATCGTCTCGATTTGGAGCAAACAACCGTTTTGGAAACTTTGGCGCTATCGGTTTGGGCTGGGTCTTCACGAATGAAGACTTTTTCGAAGACCGCAATCGCATACTCAGTTTCGGTAAGATACGGGGTAGCTTCGGTTCGACTGGTAATGATCAAATTTCAAACTACATCCATCTTTCCCTACTAAGCTCTACAACAGCCTATTTGGGAAGTCCTTCGATGAACCTAGTCACGCTTGCGAATCCTAATATCCAATGGGAGACGACAAAGAAACTGGAATTCGCATTAGATCTGGGCTTTCTACGCGACCGGATTTTGTTTACGGCAAATTATTTTCGGAACCGCTCCGGCAATCAGCTGTCGTTTGCAACTTTACCAACGCAGGTCGGATACAATAGTTACACAACAAATGTTCCTGCACTCATTCAAAACACAGGTTTAGAATTAGAACTCAGCTCAACCAACATCGAGACGGATAATTTCTTCTGGAAGACATCGACAAACTTTACGTTCTTTAAAAACAAACTACTTGAATTCGATGGCATCGAAAATACATTTTATGCCAATAGCTTTATAGTCGGCGAACCCATCAACTTAGTTCGTTTATACAACTATTTAGGCGTTGATGAAGCTACTGGACGGGCATCCTATGAAGATCGGGATGGTAACGGCACCATCAATCTTGATGATCGCTATGTAGCCGATTTAGGTACACCTTTTTATGGCGGGTTTAATAATACCTTTGCTTATAAAGGTCTCGAGTTGGGCGTATTCTTCCAATTCAACCATCGCTTTGGTGTGACCAAGATATTGAATACACGTCCGGGCGCATTTGTCAATCAGAACGATTACTGGCTGGGCCGTTGGACAGATTCCAATCCGGGTTCGGAGATTCCTGCCGCGACAACCACGGCCGGAAACCCTCTTTATACATCGTACAATCAATTTACAAGTTCTAATGCGGTATACGGAGATGCATCCTATATCAAGCTGCGATCGATCAATTTGACGTATAAGTTGCCGACCCAATGGACATCTCGCGCAAAAATGTCCAACTGCAGTATCTTTGTACAGGGACAAAATTTATTTACCTGGGCTAAAAATCCATATGTATTGGATACGGAAACAACTATACAGGGCGGCCCTCCGGGGCTAGGTACAGGCACATTGAGCCAAGTTCTTCCGCCATTGCGTACTATTGTCTTTGGGTTTAACTGTCAATTTTAATGAACAACAAAATGAAAAGATTTTTAAATAACATCATACCACTATCTGTCATCATAGGAAGCTCGCTTTTTGTTTCCTGTGCTAAATTTGTAGAGTTGGGTGCACCTCCGACGCAGATTGAATATCAAGACGGCTTTTTAACGGATGCTGGTGCCCAGAGTGTCATATTGGGATTATATGTATCAGCAACCGGAAACGCAAACAATGCAAACCTTTCCAGTATGGCTTCCCTATATACTGGCGTTGCTGCTGACGACCTTCAATATAATGGTGCCGATGCATTGTTGTTGGAGTTTTATACAAATGGTCTGCTAAGCACTAACGGTCTTGTTAACAATGTATGGAGTAACCTGTATCAACTGATAAAGAACACGAACAACGCCGTAGCTGCCTTAGAAGCGTCTAACGCACTAACACCTGCTACAAAGGACCAGCTAATCGGTGAGGCAAAGTTTATACGCGCATACGCCTATTTATATCTTGTTAACCTGTACGGCGATGTCCCATTATACACCGCCGACGATAGCGGGGTATTTGAGAGTGCCGTGCTACCGCGCACAGCCACCGATCGCGTTTATGAACAAATCCTCAGCGATTTAAAAGATGCGGAGACCAAACTGGATGTTGCCTATAAAGGTACATTTCGGGGTAGAGTAAATAAACATGCCGCCAGCGCACTTTTGGCCCGTGTATACCTATACCGTAAAGATTATGTCAATGCGGAGCTATATGCCAGCAAAGTACTGGCAGCCACAGATCTGTACAGTATGCCGGCACCATCCGTAAGTTTTACTAACAACAGCGGAGAAATCATTTTTCAACTGGCTAATATCAATGGGGTAACGACGTTTGCAGCAAACTATTTCGCTGCGGGGGCGACAAGCATTCCAGCGTACACCTTACCAGACAGGCATTACCAGAGTTTTGAAACGGCGCCCGAGGAAGACCTGCGAAAACTTAATTGGATAACACCTAAAACTGTTAGTGAGAAGGTATATTACACCATTACCAAATACAAATCTACGAGCCCAACAATAGGCAATGAGTATCACGTCGTATTGCGTCTTGCCGAGCAGTACCTTATCCGAGCCGAAGCAAGAGCAAACCAGGATAATCGTGCAGGTGCAAAAGCAGATATCGATGCCGTGCGCTCACGCGCCGGACTTGAAGGCGTAAGCAGCAACTTAACGGCGACGCAAATGCTAACCGCCATAGAAACGGAGCGTCTTCATGAGCTTTTCGGTGAGTACGGCCATAGATGGTTTGACTTGAAACGGACAGACCGCGCGACAGCGGTACTTGCACCTATAAAACCAAACTGGCAGGCTACCGATGTGCTATTTCCTATACCAAATGGACAACGTCTGGCTAATAACCTCTTAACACAGAATTTAGGTTACGAGGATTAAATAATACATTCAAAAAAATGAAAGATATGAAAACCACACTAATTTTTGCCCTTGCGCTATCAGCCACCGTAAGTTACGGTCAGCAAAAGCCAGCCGATCGGTATCAGCAATACCTTCCGATTATCACTGAGGGCTCTGCAGCACAGAAGGACTCTTTAGCTACCGCATTAGTGGGGGAAGCCAAGAGCTATAAAACGGAAGCCGAATACCGCTCCACGTTAAATATACTTCGCAATTTGGAACAGGATGCGAAAGTGCAAGACCTGGAAAAAATTGCCGTCAAGAAATTTCCGAAGGGTGCCATCACACGCGATGCGTTTATCCAGAACACATTTTACAAAGCCGAAACAACAGCGGCAAAAGAAAAGGCCTATAACGAACTGCTAAAAAAATGGCCGGTTAAAAACTTTCCCGACGAAGGGCTTACATACGATTATGCCATTGCAACACTGGCGCAAAGTTTCGCCAAAGATGGCAATGCAGCGAAAGCAACCCAATATCTCGAAACCATGCAGGAACGGTTCTGGCGAGGAAACGGGTACCTACCTGTCGCAACAACCTTATTGGCTCAGGGAGATACCACGAATGCGACTCCTCTACTCAAGGTGGCTATGGATGATGCATATTACTTTATATCCTTGCCAGAAGAACAGAAAGATAACAAAGCGAGGTTCGCCGCTATGGGTTATGCCAGTTCTATGTCAGCATACGTGGATATACTGGTAAACAGAGGGCAATATGCGCAGGCAGTGGAGCAGATCGAAAAGGCATTGGTGGTGGCACCGCAGCAAGCGGACGCCCTATCCACGGTGTACTATAAGTCATTAATCGGACTAGATCGTAAACTGGAAGCGTACAACATTCTTACGCGGCTTTACGCAAAAGGTCAATTTGGTGTAGAAGATCAGCTGAAGAAACTTTACGCCGATCTCAACGGATCCATGACGGGCTACGAGCGGTTCAACGCAAATCTAAAAGAAGAGCTGAAACAATCTATCCGTACACATATCAAAGAAATGGAAACGTTTAAACCTGCCCCAGCCTTCGAGCTATTGAATCTGAAAGGCGAAAAAGTCTCCCTGGCCAGCCTGAAGGGGAAGGTTGTGGTATTGGACTTTTGGGCAACCTGGTGCCAACCTTGTATCCGCTCGTTCCCAGGCATGCAGGCGGCACAGGCATCCTATGCGGCAGATCCGGATGTGGAATTCCTATTTATCAATACCTGGGAGCGCGACAAAGACTACAAAACGAAAGTTCCTGCCTTTATCGAAAAGAATAACTATCCCTTCGAAGTGTTATACGACGACCAGAAAGATCCGCAATCGGGCCAAAATATGGCGGCGCAGTACGGGGTGAAAGGTATTCCCGCCAAATTCATTATTGACAAGGAAGGAAATATCCGTTATTTTCTAACGGGGTCTTCGCCGAATGTAGATTACATCAAAATGGAAATGCACGAGCTGATTGAATCAGCAAAAAAACCGCATAAAGGTTAACACAGTACTCAGGTTTTTTAATAACACACAAGGGGTCAGTTCGTCGACGAACTGACCCCTTGTTGTTTAATAACGATGTTAGCACCAAATTGTACAAACATCACTCGTCCGTTGTATCTTCCCCCGCATATCTATCAATAATATGTTCTGTGGCCGCTTTTAGCGATCTACCGTATTCTATCGGGTGATGTCCCGGATATGTAAAAAACTCCACTTCATTATTAATTTTAGAATACCAAACCTTTCCTACATGCTCACGGTTCAACGTGTCCGGACGCGTAATTTTCTGAAAATGGATCAATTTATTTTTGTCGAGCCCAATAACTTGATAAGGCTGTCCTTTATCCTGACAATCCACCTCTACATAACGCTCCCCATTCCAGCACATACAATTCGCAGGCGTAAATATATTATAAACAACAAATAACACCGTCACGATAGCTAAACCGACCCCCACGTACAATAGTTTGTTATTTTTCGATTTTCTTTTTATTTCTATCGCCTTTAGCGGCGCCTTTTTATATTCCAGATTTTCAACCTGTTCCTGTTCAATAGCTTTTGGCCAATGGTCTTCCTTTTCAGTTCCATCTGTGCTAAGGGGCTCTGCAAATGAATCTCCGTATCTCGAACCTGTTGTCGAAGGATTTTCTTCTTCGTTATTCAAACTATCCGTGTATACATGTTCGTCCCAGTGGGAAGCTTTATAGGGGCGAGGTTTAAAGTCTATTAAAACCGCTAGCAACTTCACAATATTTTCGTCGGGTCTTCTCTGCGTATCACCACTTATAAAATTTCGCAGCGGACGTAGCTTGTCCAAATCAAAACCTTCTATAATCGCGGCGAGATCCTCTGTTGCCTGTTCACGATTAAAAAAACGCATAAACACGAGTTCATCATCTGGATTAAGCCCCTGTACGTAACACTTTAAGCACCACGACTTAAGTTCTCCTGGAGAAGGCCATGCCCTATCGAAATGGAGCTGCCCTTCGTTCTTTAAATCTAGGTAGGCGTTTCTCACCGCCGTTTGGAATTTTTCAAACATTATTACAAAAATAAATCAATCAGATTGTCGGAAATTACGGAAATCCGTAAACCGAACAAGCCTAAAACCAACGTAAAAACATCGGAAATTTCAGCAATGTGTCGGAATATTCGGAATGATTCCGGAAATGTCGGAAACATCGTAAAACATTGGCTTGTAGGGTTTTGTTAGTCATAAATTTGCTTTCGGAATCAGTTGAAACATCAACCAGTTCTTTCCAGGAAAGATACGAAAGAGATTCCGAAAAGAGAAGAAGTCGCGGTAGACATTAGCCGGTTTGGGAAGCAGTTATTGCCTCCCGCGACAGAAGCTCCCACTTCCCAAAAATTCAGAAGGCCTTCTGAAAACAATCGTAGCAATCCCGTGCACAGGGCACGAGGACCTACCAAGTTTTTGACTTTTAAATTTTTGAAAAATGTGGTATTTAATTTTAGCTCTATTATTTGGACAAGGAAATGATTCAGCACACAATGGTAATAAAGGCGGACAGCAGACTGTCCAGTCTGGCGATCACGGAGGAGAAACAGATACACCGCGTCCACCGCGCCCGTCGCAACCAAATAACCCATAATTTTTTGAAAGGCAGCATCCGCTGCCTTTTTGTTTTACCGATTATTCTTAATAATTTAGTGGAAACAAACCCTAGTGAAGTCATTACCTATATATATTGCTATTCTCGTTTTTATTTCTTGTTCAGAAAACCATCAGAATAAAACCTCGGTTACATATAATCCAGATACGGATAGCGCATATGAATACTTAGATCGAGGAATTTCGGATAGTGCTTTTTTTGCTTTCAATAAAGCGAAGGATGTCTATATAGAAGCAAATGACAGTTTGAATGTAGCAAACTGTCTAATAAACATGGCTATTACACAAAAAGACCAAGGCGATTACTTCGGCGCACAGGAAACTGCCTTGCAAGCAGTAGATTATCTAAGCAAAAATAACCCCAAACATCACATATACCTAAGTACGAACTATAACAATCTTGGGGCTGCGACGGGAAAACTCAATGATTTCGAACAGGCTTTAGTATTTTATAAATTAGCACTCCAATTTTCCCAAGATTCTTTGAATGGTCTAATCTATCAGAACAATATGGCGATTTGTTATCAGAATCTTAAAAATTACGACAAAGCCGTACAGATTTATGCGGATATCTATGATAAGGTTAAGGATAATCGGAAACAATATGCCCGCGTCTTATCAAATTTAGCCAGAACAAAATGGCTTGCTGACCCGACATACCCAGCCGCGGAAGAATTGCTGACATCGCTGGCTATCCGAAAAGAGGAAAACGATCTATGGGGGTTAAATGCCAGTTACGTCCATCTCGCAGACTATTACGCTGATGTACGCCCCGATTCCGCGCTATGGTATGCAAAAAAGATGTACGAAACCGCTCAGAAAATACAAAGTCCCGATGATCAAGTCCATGCATTAAGTAAACTCATTGAACTGAGTCCAGAAGGAAAGGCAAAGGAATATTTTCATACCTACCAGTTATTGACGGACAGCTTGCAACAAGCTCGAGCTGCAGCCAAGAATCAATTCGCACTAATACGTTACGAAGTAGAAAAAAACAAGGCCGATAATTTGCGATTACAGAAAGAAAATGCAGAAAAAATCAACAGGCTTACCCGTCAACGATTTTTTACCGGAAGCCTTGTGTTTTTATTGCTACTTTCCAGTGTAGGAGGCCGATTTTGGTATAAAAAGCGTAAGCAACGCCTAGAGCTAGAAGCACAGCATCAAATCAAAGCCAGCCAGCTCAAAACCTCACGTAAAGTTCACGATGTAGTAGCCAACGGCATCTACCGGGTGATGAGCGAAATAGAAAACAAAGAAAATATCGATCGGGAAGGAATTTTGGATAAACTGGAAGGTGTTTACCATAAATCCCGTGATATATCCTGTGAAGCCGAAGAATCCTTACCAGCCGAGCAGGCCTATGCCCGACAGATAACCGAACTTTTGACATCATTTGCCAATGAGCAACACAAAGTACTCATCGTAGGGAATGAAAGTCAACTTTGGGACGATGTGGACGAAAATATAAAAACCGAAATCAGCCATGTATTACAGGAGCTCATGGTCAATATGCGGAAACATAGTAACACAGATCAAGTGGTCATCCGTTTTGAGAAAATCGATGCACATTTAAAAATTTACTACAAAGACAACGGTGTTGGGATGAAAAATGTAAATTCTCAAGGAAATGGTTTAAAGAATACGGTTTCCCGTATGAAAAATATAAAAGGTCAAATTACTTTTGCTAGCGAACTGGGAAAAGGATTGAAAATAGAAATCGCTATTCCCATTTCCTAAAAGAAGATGCATATGTTTAAAAAAGTATTGATTGCAGAAGACCACGAAATAGCCAATATTTCTGTTCAGAAAACACTGCATGATTTAGGTATTCAAGACACAAAATATGTTTACTACTGTGACCATGCATTAAACTGGATAAAAAAGGCATTGCACGAGGACGAACCCTATGATCTATTAATTACCGATCTCATTTTTGAGGATGACAATACACCACAGCAGATCACCCACGGCACACAACTCGTTAACGCGGTAAAACAAATACAGCCGGATTTAAAAATAATCGTACTTTCAGCCGAAGCACGCTCCAATATTATCGACGAGCTATTTAAACAGGAGACTATTGATGGCTATGTCCGTAAGGCACGTCGTGATGCACAACATCTAAAAGAAGCTTTACAAACTGTTTATAGCAATAGAACTTACTATTCACCGGAGGTTAAAGAGTCATTAAAGGAAAAACATAGCCATGAATTCACGGCCTTTGATGTTTATATTATTTCCCTATTGGCAGAAGGTGTGCCACAGAAAAACATTCCTTCCTATCTGGAAGAGAAGAATATGAAGCCTTCGGGGCTCAGTAGTGTCGAAAAAAGACTAGGCCTCATGCGTACAGTATTAGGTTTTTCAAAGAATGAACAACTCGTTGCCTATTGTAAAGATGTCGGCATTATTTAGCACACCGAAGTCTATCTTTGCACGATGAAGAACCGTTACATTTTTACCGTTTTATCGGTGCTGTTTTGTTATGTCTGTATAGCCTGTCAGAGCCAGTCAGATTACGTTTATAGTGTCAAAGGAGAAACCGGAGACGTCACTCGCGCACTCCATGAAAGCGAACCTTCGCGCGCAGAAAAAAACAAACGCTGGAAAAGAGGCTTTGCCTACGTGACTAAAGTTATCGATGGGGATACCTTCTGGGTAGACAACGGGACGGAGTCGTTCAAAGTACGATTCATCGGTATTGATGCTCCCGAAACAAGGAACTCCCGCTGGAAGAAGAAAGGATATTTTGCTTCCGAATCCAAAGAATACGTTCGGTCTAAAACAGAGTATCAATGGGTACGCCTGGAGTTCGATGTACAAGCTATGGATCGGTATAAGCGCAGGCTAGCCTATATTTATCTAGAAGACGGGACGTTTCTCAACGCCTCTTTGATCGAACAAGGGTACGCCGTAGTCGATACCTATCCACCCAATGTAAAATATGTTGAGCAGTTTATTGATCTGCAAAAACGAGCACGCGAGACGAAACAAGGATTGTGGAGAAAAGAGCCTGAATAATATTCCCAATTATTAATTCTAACCTGGAGACTGCTGAAATCGGCAGTCTCTTTTATTTTCTACAAAATCGTTGCTTTACTACGGGAAGCCGTAAAATCAAGACAGCTCAATGTTCTCTTTGGATTTTGTCAATAATTTTATGAATCCTATCTCGACATTGTCTTTATTGGTTTTCAGCTTGTCAACTATTATCGTTAACAGGTTATTTTCATCTACAAAATAACTTTCTTCATCAGAATTAATTACATCAGCCTCCAACATGAATACTACAGGTATTTCTTTAAAGCTTGTATATTTATCTTTCAGTTCCGCTAAGGAAATAAATTTTGGAGCGTATACTGCTTTAATCTTTATATAGATTTGACCCGAGTATGTTTGCGTTCCGATGACGGTATCTCCTTTGACTACGTTTATATTTTCTATTTGTTTAGGATTGATAAAACCAAGATGTTGTACAAATCTATAATTAACAAAATAGGCGGGTTGCGGTACCTAATATAGGAAAAATTTGACCATATATATTATCCACCTTTATGCAATGAATTACAGACGGACTTTTTTACAGGCATTGTTTCTGTTTTGCGAAGAAAGATATATCGATGTTCGGATAATATCCAAAAGTAAATCAATAGATGATATCAGTGTGTCAGCAGTAAGGTAAAATCTACCATGCCCAATACCACCAATCGGAAAGTACAAACAGTAACGAAGAGTATCAAGAATTTGAAGAACTGCACGTACTCTACCACCAGGCTATCTCTTTTATCTCCGAAAAGAGGAAATGATATATCAGCTCAGCAAATTGGAAAATCGCTACAATCAAGAGATTGCAGCGTATCTGTCCATATCACCAAATACTGTACGTGATTACAGTTGAATTTGACTACAATGCAGAAAATGTTGATGCTGCTGTTGAGAGACAATTTGGAGGTGTCGATGACATTAACCAATTGATGTGGATTTTAAAATAATTTGTATCTTTAAGGATAGGAAGGTGTCTGTGCTATACGGACACCTTTTTAGTTTAACAACGTGATCATGGATAATAGAAGAGATTTTATCAAAAAAGCCGGTTTGCTTGCAGGCACTTTCGGATTATTTCAGTCATTGCCCCAATCTATTCAAGCAGCACTACGGATAGACCCTGCCGATGGATCAACCTACCTGGACGCAGAGCACATTGTTATGGTTATGCAGGAGAACCGTTCCTTTGACCACAGCTTCGGTACTTTAAGGGGAGTACGCGGTTTTAATGATCCTCGCGCTTTACGTTTGCAAAGTGGACGTCCCGTATGGTTGCAGTCCTATAAAAATGGAGATACCTATGCACCGTTCCGCTTGGATATTAAAAATTCCAATGCAGCATGGACACGCGACCTTCCTCATTCCTGGGAAAATCAGATCGGCGCGTGGAATAATGGAAACTTTGACAATTGGTTGGAATCTAAACGCTCTGGCAACAAAATATACCGGGACATCCCGCTGACCTTAGGTTACTACACGCGTGAAGATATTCCTTTCTATTACGCCTTTGCTGATGCTTTTACGATTTGCGATCAACATTTTTGCTCTTCCATCACGGGGACAACGACAAACCGCCACTACTTCTGGACCGGAAAATGTATCCCTGAAAAAGGCGCCAAACCTTTGGTGCGTAATTCCGATGTTTATTTCAGCAGAGAGGCTTCCTGGCGAACATTTCCTGAATTATTGGAAAAAAACAATATTAGCTGGAAAATCTATCAAAATGAAATTAGTCTTCAAAATGAATTATCCGGAGATGCGGAAAGCTGGTTGGGCAACTTCACAGATAATAATTTAGAGTGGTATTCACAGTACCACGTACGTTATAAGAAAAGCCATGTGGATTTCTATAACAAACGTGTCCAGGAACTTCCTAATGAAATCCAGCAGCTAAAAAGAGATTTAGGCACTAAAAATGATCAAAAACTTAAGCATAAGATACAACAGAAGGAACAGCAGTTAGAAAGCTATCAAAATGAACTGAAAACGTACAATACAACAAATTTTGAAAAGCTGGATAGCTTTAGCAAGTCTTTACATCTACGGGCTTTTCAGACTAATGAAGGCGACCCCTATTATCACCAAACGGAAGAGGTAGAAGTAGACAACATGATCATTACCGTCCCTAAAGGCGATGTCTTGCACCAGTTTCGTGAGGATGTTAAAAACGGCCAGCTTCCTACGGTGTCCTGGCTATGCGCACCTCAGAATTTCTCAGACCACCCCAGTGCTCCGATGTATGGAGCTTGGTATGTATCTGAAATTCTGAATATCCTCACCAAGGATCCCGAAATATGGAAAAAAACAATATTCATCTTAAACTATGATGAAAACGATGGATATTTTGATCATATTCCACCTTTTGTTGCTCCTAAACCTGGAGACATAGGGACTGGAAAAACCAGTGACGATTTGGATTACAGCAGTGAATATGTCACAAGAGAACAGGAATTGGAATACGGTATAGGAGAAAAAAACGCTACAGAAGGTCCTGTAGGTCTGGGTTACCGCGTTCCGCTTATCATTGCCTCGCCCTGGTCACGTGGAGGGTGGGTTAATTCCGAAGTCTGTGACATCACATCAACCATACAATTTATGGAGCACTTTCTAAATAAAAAACACAACCTAAATATTCTGGAAGACAACATCAGCAGCTGGCGAAGAGCCATAACTGGCAATCTTTCCTCTGCCTTTAGACCATTTCAGCGAGGGAAGGAGAAGCTTCCTCCATTTATCAACAGAAACGAACAAGTAGCAGCGATCAATAAGGCCCGGGACAAGCCAGCACCCAATAAATTTACGCTATTAGACGCGGCTGCCATCGCCGCTATCAGCCAAGGGCAAAAAACTACCGCGCTCCCTCGACAGGAAAAAGGGACGAAACCTTCAAATGCGCTGTGTTACGAGTTATATGTAGATGAAGAAACTACAGCGAATCAGCTTACTTTACACTTTATTGCTTCCGATCAACTCTTTGCAGACAAAGCTTTAGGTGGAGCATTCAATGTATTTGCCTATGGTTATAATCATGAAAAATCGAATTGGTCCTTTGCTACGTCAGCTGGTAAAGAGATTGACTACCAATGGTCTCTAGATGACTTCTCGGGTAATGACTACGCGCTAGCCATACATGGGCCTAATGGTTATTATCGTTATTTTTCTGGTGAAAAGTATAAGCAGCCTATCGCTATTCGGCAACGTTATGATTTTCTTAAAGAAGAAATTGTTTTTGAAGTTACCAATAAACAGAACAGTGGCCTTTCACTAGAAATTTACGATTCTTATACCAAAAAAAGGAAACAGATCATATTTAAACCAAGCGATACAAAGATTATTAAAATAGGAACTAAAGCTAATAAACGCTGGTATGATTTAGCATTGACCATTCCTCAGACGTCGTTTATCCGTAGGTATAGCGGGCGTGTAGAAAATGGCAACGATAGTATCACCGATCCGTTAATGGGCGGAATCGTGTAGTTGCTGAACTCATAAAAGCTCAATGAATACCCCGAGGAGGCTGTTCAATATTACCAAAAGTTTCATGAAGATTCAATGAAAAATACTATATTCACTTTTTAAATAGTGCTATCAAGACAGATCTCACTTATAAACCTTAACATCGAAGCAGTGAAAAAACTGATCTATCTTTTTTTATTACTTATTACCACCAGTCCAAATTTAGTTTTTGGCCAAAAAACAGACGTTCCACTGTTAGGCGTTTGTGCGACAATGGATAAAGTTCCTTTAGTCCATAAACATGGATATACTTTTATTCAACCGACTGTTGCCGAAATATTGCAACCGCAAAAACCTGATAGTCTATATGAGGGGCATATCAATAAGATTGATTTTCCGCTGGATATGGTCGTTTGTAATGTTTTTATCCCCGGTTCCATCAAGACCACCGGGCCCGAAGTTAATGAGCAAAAAATTATGGCGTATGCCACCAGCGTATTTGAGCGAGCAGAAAAATCAAATATTCGGCTAATTGTTTTTGGTAGTGGCGCATCCCGCATGATCCCCGATGGGTTTGATAAAAATATCGCACGCAAGCAGTTTGTAGACATTTCCAGAACACTGGCCGTTCTTGCTGCGCAATATAATATCGTACTCTCGCTTGAAAGCCAGAATAAAGAAGAATGCAATTTTATCAATACTTTGCAAGAGGCCATTTTGATTGCCAAAGAAGTTGATCATCCGAATTTCCGTGTAACGGTAGATACCTACCATATGATGCGTGAAAATGAGCCAGCTGACCATATTATCGATGGAGGAAAATATATTTACCATTGCGATATAGGTGAGAAAGAAACACGTTCCGCTCCAGGGGTCAAAGGAGATGACTTTGTGCCTTACTTCCGTGCGCTTCAGCAAATTGGTTACAAGGGGATGATCGCATTGGAATGTCGGTTTACGGATTTGGAAACGGAACTTCCTTTAGCGAAAGAAACCATTGCCAAACAGTGGGAATTGGCGAAAAAGCTATAGCGTTTGTTTAGATATCAGTCCATGTTGTACCTAGTCTAATTGATACATTCTTAGCAGTATCGCTTCTCGCTCATGCCGCTCTGCTCCAAGTCTGCTATCATTTTATTAAAGCTGCTCAATAGCTTAGCTACCTCCGTCTTATGGCTGTTTAGGAAATAATAATAGTAACGGTCGCCAATAGGATATTTCCAACGGATATAGAATAGTTATTGAAGATTATAAGATCGTATACCATTTCGAGATAGTCCCAGCGAGTAATTCATATTTATTTACAGGATTTTATGTCCTTTTATTATTGATGGTAAGTACTTGATTCCTATGAATAGTTTTTTTTCGCAATATTAAATTATTCCTTATATTTGCAGTCATTCTTGATTTATTCATCTTTTAAATATCAAGGAATCATGACAGAGCAAATTTACATATCATCCCTTTCGCTCATTGCCTAAAAAGGCAGTCAAACCTCTTTTTTTTATAATTAAGCAATTGTGTAATGAACTTATGCAATGTTTGTCTGCCTGAAATTTCATTAGATTTTGCTGAGCGCTCCTAAAAGGGTACATCCTTCTACAAGGACGAATTGCAATCAAAAATTAAATTCAAAAAAACACAAACATTTCCAGATATAACCCAATCAGGTTATTCTGGAGTTTAATACATGCACCCACATGGGCAATTTAAGGACAAAAGATTTAAGTAAGATAGGATATCATAATGATCAGCTACGAAGTCTGGTTATTGGTGTAGTTTCCAAAAATTTCAAACATCACAGCAAGCAAGAAATACTTGATCTGTTGGTGGATATTAAGAACGATCCAGAAGCATTTTTGGATAATACATTGACAAGTAAAATAGCCGAGAAAATAATTGGCAAAGAAGAAGGAGCACCGTTTAAAGCTTACACGCTACGCGATGAACCCGTATGTGTTAAAACGTACGGTGGTAAGTTTATCGAACCGTCAGCCAAACAACAAATGGAACTTGCTAGCCTGTTGCCGGTAAGCTTGCAAGGGGCTTTAATGGCAGATGCGCATATGGGATTTGGCTTACCTATCGGTGGTGTCTTGGCTACAGATAACGCTGTGATCCCATACGCAGTAGGTATGGATATCGGATGCCGCATGGCACTTTCTATTATTGACGAGAGTGATAGTTTTATAAAAAGGTCTGCATACCAAATCAAGCAGGCACTAAAAAAACACACTCATTTTGGAATGGAAGGCGGGTTGGACATCAGGCAGGAGCATGAAGTTTTAGATAGTACCGTGTTCAACGAAATACCTTTTTTGAAACCCCTAAGAGGTAAAGCCGTAAGGCAATTGGGTACCTCCGGAAAAGGCAACCACTTTGTGGAATTTGGCGAAATAGAGATGCTGGCCGATAATGCCCTGGGGTTACCAGCTAGGAGATACCTGGCATTATTAACTCATTCAGGAAGCCGCGGTTTAGGCGCGGCTATCGCTAAACACTACACGAAACTTGCTATGGACACCTGTAAGTTGCCCAAGCATGCACAACAACTAGCCTGGTTGGATTTGAACAGCGAAGCAGGGCAGGAGTACTGGCTTGCGATGGCATTGGCCGGCGATTATGCGAAAGCCTGTCATGACCGTATCCATTCGAACCTATTAAAAGCTTTAGGGCTAAAAGCAATCTGTGTCGTGGAGAACCATCACAATTTTGCCTGGAAAGACAAATTGTCCGATGGTAAAGAAATGATCATACACCGTAAAGGCGCAACACCAGCGCATAAAGGCGAGCTGGGTATTATACCCGGTAGCATGACAACACCAGCTTACCTGGTGTCCGGCAAAGGAAACCACGATGCATTATATTCCGCATCGCACGGTGCAGGCCGCGCTATGAGCAGGCAAAAAGCTAAGGATAGCATGACGGTATCTGCCATGAAGAAGATGCTTATCAATGCCGATGTTACTTTAATCGGCGGGACAGTTGAAGAAAACCCCTTGGCATATAAGGATATCGACGCCGTCATGACTGCACAGCGCGATCTAGTTGATATCCAAGGTAAATTCTATCCACGTATTGTTAGAATGAATAAAGAGTAATGATGAAGAAAATTATGATACAAA
Organism: Sphingobacterium gobiense; assembly: GCF_002980575.1. Taxonomy (GTDB): domain Bacteria; phylum Bacteroidota; class Bacteroidia; order Sphingobacteriales; family Sphingobacteriaceae; genus Sphingobacterium; species Sphingobacterium gobiense. The sequence goes on along the minus strand of NZ_PVBS01000001.1, from coordinate 1,435,544 downwards.
TTACATCAGGTAAGGGCCCGGTAGAATGTTGCCGGGTTGTCGCCTGTGTGCAAAGTTTAATTATGAAACAGGCCAAACAACAAGGCATTCAAATGCAGGTGCTTGAAAATAAGGCCGGCGAATTAAAGGGAACACTATTGTCTTCCACTATGATGCTTATAGGAAATAATCTGGATGACTTTTTAAAAGAATGGGTAGGGACGATACAATGGATCGCACAGAGCCCATTTCGTAGATACCACAAGCGTAAAAATTGGTTTGTGGGTGTTGCCGCCTTCGATGTGAAGACACTAATGCAATGGAATCCCAAAGATGTCAAGCTAGAAACCTGCCGATCATCGGGTCCCGGTGGGCAAAACGTAAATAAAGTTGAAACAGCCGTGCGCGGAATACACCTGCCATCAGGCTCACAAGTACTGGTTATGGATACACGCTCCCAGTTGGAGAACAAAAAACTTTGTTTAGCCAGATTGCAGGAAAAAGTATTGGTCTGGCAGGCAGAGCAACTAATGGAACAACAGCAAAACCAATGGCAAAATCATTATGAGTTGGCGCGTGGCAATGCCGTTAAAGTAATTAGACGCGATTTGTTTTGATTGTGGGAGGGATTCCCTGAAAACTCGCACGATGGCCAGATCAAGGGAAGCGAGATCTTTGTGCAGTCAAGAAAAGGCATATGGCCGGAAAAACAACAACATGAGCACGTGTATTCTGATTTACCGATTACAACATTGGAAATACAGCAAGTTTCGGATTTTCTACCTTAAAACGCGTTCCAATCTTTACAACAGATTTTAAAACTAGAAAACAATGCAAAGATTTAAAGACAAATTCGCTCTTATCACAGGCGGAACAAACGGAATGGGATTTGCCACAGCCCAACAGTTCATTAACATCCCTACTATTCCATTCAAAAGATTCGACGAACCTGTCGAAACAGCCAACGCCGTATTGTTTCTTGCATCACAAGAAGCCTCATACATTCACGGAACAGAATTAACAGTGGACGCAGGAATTTCGGTTATAAGATGATAGCGCAAAAGATACAAAATATAGATTGGCAAGCCATAACCGAAACAATGCACGCAAACGGTTATGCGGTTCTCCCCAACCTGTTATCAGACGAACAATGCGAAATGCTGAAATCGGAATACAATAACCCAAACGCTTACAGAAAAACGGTAGTAATGGAACGCCACCGTTTTGGTTTGGGCGAATATAAGTATTTCAGCTATCCGCTGCCCGACATTATTCAGCAAATCCGAACTAACATTTATCCGCACCTTGCACCGATAGCAAATGCGTGGTTTAGAGCGTTGAATATGGATAGGCAATTTCCGTTGGAACACGCAGAATTGTTACGACAATGCCACCAAAACGGACAGCAAAAAGCAACTGTTTTGATTTTGAAATACGGCAAAGGCGGTTTCAATACCTTACATCAGGATTTGTATGGCGAAGTTTATTTTCCGATACAGACCGTTTTGTTTTTGAATGAACCCGACCAAGATTTTACAGGCGGTGAATTTGTATTGACACAGCAAATTCCGAGAGCACAATCCAAAGCCATTGTATTGAAACCAAAAAAAGGCGATATGCTGATTTTTACAACGAATTTCAAACCCGCAAAAGGCACAAAAGGTTATTACCGGATAAATATGAAACACGGCGTAAGTGAAGTAAGAACAGGCGAACGCCACACATTAGGAATTATTTTCCACGATGCAGTTAGTTAGGAGATGATACAACATTCTGAAATTTTGGATAGTGAATTGAGAAACAAAATCCGAAAAAAGAAATCCGTTTAGGTGGTAACTGAAGTCGCTTCAACGGGTACCATTACGGTAGGGATGATGAGGAACTATCTCCGCTCTATCTTGAAGAGAATTGCCAGAATGGACGGATGAGAAGCAACGGAATGAACTATAGGCGTTGTTACCTTAAGATGGAAAGAATACAATAGTTCTTTTGAATTCGCCTTCGAAATAATGAGGCCCTTTAACTATTAAAGAAGTAACCAATGCATTTATTAAATTTGAAAGGATTTTTAAATATATTTCAAAGTAATGATCATTAGCTGATTCAAAAATTTTCAATATATACTATTAACGTAAGCAAAAAAATATAGATTAACTGTAATGATAGACAACATTAAAATCATAGAGAGCAAAATTCTTTCCGATAATTGGTACATTCTCAGGAAAATTACATACGAATATTTAAAGGACGACGGGACTACACAAACACAAAGTCGTGAAGCTTATGACAGGGGGAACGGTGCCACTATATTGCTTTACAATAAAGAGCAACAATTAGTAATCCTTACAAGACAATTTCGGATGCCAACATTCCTAAACGGTAACAGAACAGGAATGCTGATAGAGGCCTGTGCAGGATTGTTAGACGAGGACAATGCGGAAGATTGTATCAGACGTGAAACAGAAGAAGAAACGGGCTATCAGATAAAAGACGTGCGTAAGATTTTTGAAGCCTATATGTCTCCTGGATCCGTTACTGAAATACTACATTTCTTCATAGCGGAATACTCAATGGAAATGAAAATAAATGAAGGAGGAGGTCTTGAACAGGAAGAAGAAAATATTGAGGTACTGGAAATGCATATAAATGAAGCGATGAAGATGATTGAAATTGGAGAAATAAAAGATGCTAAAACAATTATGCTTCTTCAATATATTAAATTAAACAATATCCTGTGATACCAAAAAAAGCATTATATCACCTACGAAAGTTACAACATGCCTTAATTAGGTTACATCCGCTTTGATTTTTATTCAAGTTTTCAACGATCAGGATAAGGTAGTATGTCAATTGAGCAGATTAGTGATCGACTCGGTTTTGCCATGTCAGTTGTTTAAAGACGTTTTTATTTGGGCTTACAGCAGATTCGTTACGAAGATAGTTTTGATTTTGAAATTGAGCGGTTGAATGAAGAAGCAATGCAACAAAGGCAACGAATATAAATTTATTGACAACGATTACTAATTGAGGTCACTTCACGTTCTTTTTGTTAATAAGTTTGTTTTATATACGCGTATTCATTTTTGAACATAAAATTAGACATTAAAAAAAGACGGTATGAAATATGTATTCTTAATAACGAGTTTATTTCTCTCGGTGTTAGCCTTTGCACAGGATAACCAAGAACTACAGCAAATGGCTGATGCCGATCAACAACAGCGAATGGGGCAAAATATTGATTGGAAAGAATTGAATAAACAAGATAGCTTGAGACGAATAAAAGCACACGCTATCATTGATGCCGGTAACGTTAAAACTGCGAAAGATCATTATAATGTAGGGATTATTTTTCAGCACGGAAACGACACTATTGCTAGCCGAATAGCGGTTGAAAGTTTTAAAAAAGCTATCGAAATGGATAGTACTTTGAACAGATGGTGGTATGCAGCAGCAGTTGATCGAGATTTGATGAGAAAAGGAGAACCACAGATTTATGGTACACAGACTATTAACGACAGTTCTACCAACGGAAAATGGAAGCGTTACACCTTGAATCCGGATGCAGTTACTGATGAAGAAAGAAGATATTACGGTGTAGAAACTCTCGCGGAACAGGAGGAGAAAGAACGTTTGATGAATTTGACGCCTATTATTCAATACTACATGGATTCTAAATCAGTTGAAAAGACCATTGCTGTAATTAAAAGTGAGTTTAAAAAAGGTAAACAATCAACCTATAACGTAAGTGAGCAAATGATTAACGGTTTAGGATATATGTTGCTCAATCAAAATATGGATAAAGACGCCCTCGATATCTTCCAATTAAATACAGAATTGTATCCCGAAGCTTTTAATACTTACGACAGTTATGGAGAGACTCTACTGAAATTGGGTGAAAAAGAAGAAGCTATCAATGCATACAAAAAATCGTTAGAACTCAACCCCCAAAATGATAATGCTGCAAATGTCCTAAAAAAGATCTCGAGAAAGTAGATTTATCAAAAAAACAGAGAATTAAAATCCGCTAAATTAGCCAATGTAACCACTTCGGTACGTTTGCTGATTTGTGCCCGAACCTGTACTCTCATGTATTTTACCATAAAATTATTACTGATTCCCGATTCATCTGTATGGTGAAGTCCGTTTACATCTACATCCTTCGACATTCCGACGAGATATCTAGCCTGGAATAGCCCCTTAATCTGCAGGACCGGGTATTTTACATTGTCTTCTTTTGATTCGATAGGTATAGAATCCGGAATCTGTGCGATTGCATCACAGCAAAGTAGCATAAAGCAAAGCAACAGACTCTTTTTAAATAAAAAAAAGTCATATTGTTTATGTGTTTTACTTTAAGATTAATTCAGTCCTAAAAATTTGAATGGTGTTGATTCTTTGAAATTCGAATTTGCTTTTCCGTTGTAGGTTTGAAAATTGCTTAGATCCAGCTTCATTACTTTTCCCTTTTCTGTTAAATCAAATTCTTTAAGGTTGACCCAAAATGTATTGGGAGTAAAAACAGTTTCGAAGTAATAGACCATGTTTTTTTGGTCGGAAACAGAGCGCCATCTCGTAGAAGAAATATTAGGCTCTGTTTCTGAAGAGATTCCGTAAGGTACAGAACAGTTTCTGATTACGCTGAAAACGCTTGCTATAGCAGTTCTGGTATCTGCAGTTTTAGGAATGGCATCAATATAATAGGATGCTCTCACAAAACGATCTGCAGCACGATTCGTTCCCGGAAGCATCACGGTTCCAGGAATTCCTTTCCAGTAATTATTTAAAGCCAACTGTTCATCAAAAACAGGAGAATTGGTCATTACGGTATATTCTGGAGAGTGGTGAATGATAAGTTTTCCGTCAATATATTCCAAGACTGCACTGTCACCAGAAGCATCGGAAAGGGAAAGGTGAACGGTTGTAAATCTTTCAGTTCCGGGGATATAATCACTTACAATAACAAATTGTTCTTTACTAGCCTGTTCTACTGCTTCTTTTACGGTTGCAAAATTATCCAGAAAATATTGTGCCCATAAGGAAATGGCAATTCCTTTTTTTGTGCCTTTCGGATCAAATTTCGGGTATTGAGATTCTCCAAGCCATAAAAGGTTGGCAACCAGACCTTTTTCATTCATTCCGTCTGAGGAAGCAATATCCCAGGAAGTGCTTACGATACTTCCGTATTTGGATTTCCATTTTTCGGAAAGCGGGCCTACTTCTCCGGTTCTTTCAATTCCTTTTGGGAGAATCCACAAATTGGCAGGGATTTCATCGCGCCAATCCATGCTTCTGGCGGTAATTACATTTTGATTAGGGCCTTTGTAAACCACTCTGGTACATAGCACAGAATTTTTTGCCCAAAACAGACATATTGCCGTTAGTATTATTGCTAATTTCCTTTTCATATTTTTACGTTTTTTATGAATATATTGAACTCGATATGATCTTTTTTACTGTTTTACACAACGGATCTGATAGGCCGTGTTCATATCAGCCTGTCCGATATTTATTCCATAGCCTGCATCCCCAGCATTACCCGTTAAATGCAATTCACGATAGCCGCCGCTTGTCCCTGAAAGGATATAATTCCCTTCAGATCCTATAGTAGGGCCAGGCGTATTTTCATTGTGGTATGCACCTGCATATACACAAAATAAATAATCATGTCTGGATGCTCCCGGATTCCCCTGTATGCCAAAAAACATTCCTAGATTTGTACCAGAACCGCTGCCGTCAAAAGTATCTACGTAACGTGCTGGATCATATGCATTCATATTATGGGGATTGTCAGCGCCGTTCGGACCCGTGCGATCGATCAGCTGGCTAGCTTCTGCTTCAGTAGGCAACCTCCAAGTTCCAGCAGGAGCGACCAGTGCGCAAGGATCTCCAGCACTTCCGTTAATTGTGGGATCCGGTCCCTGATTGGTGCCGTCCAATAATTTTGGCAGTGTATAACCAGGAAACCAATAATTACCAAAGTCATTATCAGAAGCCGTAAATCCATATCTATTGTCTGCAGGATCATAAATCAGGTTTCCTCCAGACCATATTTCATTCCCAATATTAATTCCAGCTGCCTGCAACACAAATTCAAGATTGTATTTTATGCCATCCATGATTGTCAAGTTTGTTAAGGTCAATGGCTTTGATATTTCTCCGATCTGTAAATTTTCGATGGAGATTGTACCGCTGTTTGTATTGTTTGGGAATAGAAAGATCGGTGTAGAAATTACGATTTCTCCAGTCGTCGCACCAAAAACTATGGTTTTAGCAGCGGAAGTTGCTGTGGAGGGATAACTTAAACTGCCATTGCTCAAAGAAACGTTCACAGCTGAATAATTAGGGGATATGTTTGCCTGGCCGATTGCGCCAATCTCACCTATTGCCTCCGTATTTAAACTTACAGTGATTTCAGTAAACAGGTGTTTTAAAACCACATCTAATTGATTGATCTGACCTTGCAGCACTGTCAATTGCTGACTGAAATACATCAGATCTATATCGGGATCCTGTATTTCCAAATTAATGTTCGCCAAAGATTGATTGAAGTTGATCGTCGGAAGGGTATTATTTCCTGAGGCAACCGCGACAAATTGGTAAGTTCCGGGTTGAACAGTGATTTCAGGATTCTGACCTGCAGCATATGTATAATTCTGATGGGTTATATAATCCCCCGAGGTATTATAAACCGCAATGATGTATTGAGTGCCGAGGGGCAAAGGTGTACGCACCGGCGTTGCAGCTTTTAGATCCGCTTTTTTGGAAAGGGCAATATCTGGAGTTTTTTGATTTTCAGCAGGTTTTAAAGTCGCAACGAGATTGAATTCCTCTGTAAGACCAATAACCTGACTATGTTCTCTAGAAAAACTATCATTTGCACGGCCAGTATTTCCATTAGAAGAATTGAAAATTGTACTGGACAGGTTTATCCGCACAATTGTGTTTTCCTTTTCAGATTGAATCTGGTTTTCTTTAGCGCATGAAAAAAACAATAAAGTAACCACTATTAAAGAACTAGCTACTTTCCCCATAAGCATGTCTTGGATTCGATATGATCTCATAATTTTTTTTAATTAAATTAATTACCATTCGACATTCTGAGATTTGGTTTCTTCATTATGCTCCTGCTGCATAGTAGTTCCCTGAACAGTTGAACCTGCTGCAATATGATATTCTAGATGTAAAATTAAGCTTGAAACAAGCGGCTTTTCATACCTTTCCTTCTTTTTAATTTTCTCTGGTTTACCTTTGAAGATTTTCATGATAACGTGTTTTAGGTGTTATATAATAAATGAAATTAATTTCTGATTAAGTTATGTTCTGTAACCAGTTCAAAAAAAGAAGAATTAATGATTAGAAGAACGGTGTCTAAAAAATATAATTTTAAATTTAAAACTCAGTTTTATGAAAATTGTTTGGTTTATCGACAAAAAATTAAATTATTAACATTAAAATAACCCTGACTTAACGAGATGTACAATAGAATTGAGTGAACCGCTATTGTTGTAGTATATAACTCGTCCGTCATACTTTAGCTTAAAAATCCAAAGATAAAGCAATATTTTACGTAAGTTTGGTTATTGATTTAAGTTGTTCGACATGGTCCAAACATTTGCATTAAATTATAGACAAATACTTTTAATCGTTGCTATATCCTTTTTATTTCTTGGTAGCTGCTCGAAGGAATCTTTAGATCTGGAAGTTAACGAAGACGAATCCATTCTTCCGCACGAATATGAAATGGAGAGTTTAACGTATCTCTTGAAGGACGACGACAAAATTGATACATTGAAAATCAAAGGGGGGACAGAGGAATTTATTAATCCCGGTAACACGCTCATGGAAGTACAGCACGTCGAAACGTTTGATGATCTTGTCAAAACTTCTTTTTTTGAGGTAAATCTGAAAGATGGCGAATTACCCTCAGATTTAAATATCACTGGATTTAAGGTTAACGTGCCTGAGATATATTACGAAGATGGAACATTTTCCTATTATCCAGAACACTTTACAATAAGCGACAGGGAGCAACGTGAGCCATACACGCCTAACAGTACATTTACCTTCGACCTGAAAGTACCTGCACAATCTAAACTAATTTTTAGAAAATCTATTGATCGGCATGCCATAATATGTTCATTTAAGCTAGTCATACGTAACAAAACCACCGGCGAAAAATATAATGTGGAAGGAAAATGGCACGGTATACTTCGTTATTTTAACGAGAGCTTCTCAATTAATGAGGAAAAGCTATATTAATGACACGAACTATGTTAAAAAGCAAGAAGAATTCGCATTTTTATTTAGGGTTGATTTATACCCGTCCACATATCTGCTGTTCGATTTACATATCGCAAAAGCCTGCCGGAGGAGTTTGTTAGCGACCGCTACCAATGCAACCTTGGATGGCTTGCCACGAGCCTTCAACCGTTCGTAAGCCTCCTTACAGGTCTCGTTATAACGAATGGCGGACCATGAGGCTATATAGAGGAGCGAACGCAGGTTTGAATCACCGTTTCGACTGATTTTGCCCCTAATATTTATTGATGAACCGGATTGTTGGTAGCTGGGGTATATCCCAACAAATCGCGCCAGCTGTTTAGATGTCTCGAATTGGGAGAATCCACCGGTAGAGATTACAAGTGATGTCGCCAGTGAGATGCCTATCCCTTTAACGGAGGTCAGGGAAGCAATCTGTTGCTCGAAGGCGCTGGACGCAACATCGGCTATATCAGCATCGATTTCTTCAATCCTCGCCTTTAGAAAACGTAATGTCTTATCCAGAGACTTCAAGCTGGCCTTATCCTTTATCGGTAATGCTTGTAAGGATTCTTTCAAATTGGAGAGAGCGACCAGCTGTTTACGCAATTGCCTAGCAATGACTTTTTTTTGTTTTAGAATAAGTAAAGACTCTGCAGGGAACCGATAAACAGGCGGACACATTTTTTCTCCATAGAGTGAAATAAGTTTGGCGTCCACATCGTCTGTCTTGGTGACGGTCATCATCATTCTGGCAAAATGCTTTATCTGTTTGGGATTCACCTGGCTTACGGCAATCCCCGCCTTGCAAAGCATATAAAGCAAAAGCATCCCGTAATTCCCGGTTGCCTCCAATACGCAATGATGGCCTTCCTGTGAAAATGACTTCATAAAAAGGGCGACCCCTTTAGGATCATTAGGATAAGTCTTGGTCCGATAGCCTCCCGTGGGTAAGGGATAGGCCGTAACAAAAGTGCTCTTGGCAATGTCAATTCCGATAAACTTCATACATTTGTTTTAAGTAAATTAAAAGCAACATCTCGGTAACTATCGTCGTACACACAGGCTTTATGTCTAACGAACTATTCAGTATTGAGATGTAAACGCATGGGGACGGATCGTGTCACGCGGTGTCAAGCACCAACAGTTCATCGGTCTTAATCCATGCGTTTTTTATTACTTTACAAACGTACGACAGTTCAATTTTCTCACTCTTTCGAGGTTCAATCCAATCTATGAATCTGATATCTAAGTTTCTATTTTTTGAAAAACTCTTTTCTCGACACCTAAACCGCTGAAAAGGTAAACCTTTTTCATCAAAATATTATCTTTCTCCAATAAGTGATGAGAAAAATAAAAAAATCGATACAAAATTTCTATTTTTACAGTCTGTTAAGCTGTATCTAACATATTATCTGCGTCTTCACTAGAAAAGACGGACTCTAAAAAAGAGTGACTATGCATGGAACCTTCTGGTTGTTAATGCACAGATAATCATACCCATTTATTTCATAAGTATTTAACACACAATTGATCATAGGATCTATTGCCTCATCTGACTGCATGCATCCAATTTACAACAGGATGAGGGAAACACAAGGAATGTAATGAACAATAAACAGCTAATAAGCAGAGATATAGAGTTATTTTATAACAAAGCATCCGAAGAAACCCGGCTCGAAAAAGGAATGGGGATATTTGAATTTGAAAGGATTAAGGCACTCATAGAGAAATATATTGCTGTTTCACCTTCCAAAATAATTGATGTTGGTGGCGGTACCGGTAAATATTCGGAGTGGCTCGCTAAAAAAGGACACACGGTCCATTTGGTAGAGCCAGTTTCAAAACATATCAAAATTGCCCGAAGCAGAGCCAATAAACTGAAGAACAAATTTTCCGTACATCTGGGAGAATCTCGAAAATTGCCGTTTCCCAATAATTATGCAGACCTCGTTATACTGCACGGACCACTTTATCATCTTCAAAACAGGGAAGACCGATATTTAACCATCTGTGAGGCTAAACGAGTTTTGAAAAGCGGAGGAATTATATTGGGGTTTGCCATTAATTATACAGCATCAACGTTGGTTGGTCTGTTAAATGGCCTCATCCACAAGAAGTCATTTTTTGAAATGTGCAAAGAAGAATTGACAACCGGTAAGCATAACCCGCCTGATGATTACCCTTGGCTTTTAGCCGAAGCATTTTATCACAGACCCGAACAACTCAAAGATGAATTTATAAACCAAGGATTAACTCATCTCGATACTTATGCGGTTGAAGGCATGGTATGGTTGGATAAGAACTTTTTCACCAATATATCAGATCACAAAAAGAGAAAAACATTGTTGGCGCTTATTCAACTTACGGAAAAAGACAGTTATCTTCTATCCTTTAGTCCACATATGATGATAGCCGTTCAAGAAAAGTAAAGTTATGGAAAATAAAGAAAAATATTACGATTCATCGGTATTGATGCTCCCGAAACAAAAAACTCCCGCTGGAAGAAGAAAGGATACTTTGCTTCCCAATCCAAAGAATACGTTCGGTCTAAGACAGAGCATCAATGGGTACGCCGTAGTCGATACCTATCCACCCAATGTCAAATCTCTTTTATTTTCTACAAAATCGTTGCTTTACGGGAAGCCGTAAAATCAAAACCATTGGAGGCCATACATTTGTATTATTAACAATCACCAGATGACTAAATATGAATGATCATGGCATGGAAATTTAGACGACGTGTAAAGATTATCCCTGGAGTTCACTTGAATTTTAGTAAAAGCGGAATTTCTACATCCATTGGAGTAAAAGGAGCAAGTGTAACTTTGGGATCTTCCGGAGCCTACCTAAACACCAGTATACCCGGGCTAGGAATTTACAACAGAAGAAAGCTTTCCAACGGAGTAAAGAGCTCAGCATCAGCACCAGCTTTGCCACAGAATAATAGTTATCCATGTGAATCCCGCGGCAATATCTTTAGTGCGGATGTACATGAGATTACGAGTCAAGATATGCAGGGTATCAAAGAGGCGATTTTACTCGCCCGTCAGCAACGGGCAACCTTACACAGCGATTTGTTAGGAATACAAAATGCACTCCGTACTACCCTGCTAAAAAAGACATTAAGCTATCTACTGTTGTACGGCCTGATTAAACTCTCGGTCAACTTCATTTTCTTAATCAGTGACAATAACTGTGTTATCTAGCACTACATACGATTATTTATAATACATACCGATGAAAATAAATTTTAAGAACCCATTCACCAAAACACTCGCTCAAGAGCATGTCTTTGAATTAGACCAACGTGTCATCAATGACAATGAGGCGATCCATGCGGCGATTGTATCGAGTCTTTCTGCTGCTTCTGAAGAAATTCTAATAGCGGCAGCATGGTTTACCGATGAAGATCTCTTTGATGTACTGGAAAAGAAAATCGCAGAAGGGGTGAAGATTGAGATTGTAATGTCCGAAAACCAGGAAAATTATAGGCTGCCGTTTGATCGCTTAACTAGTTCCGGAGCTGTAGTAATCCGTATCAAAAATGCAGGCTATGGCGTCATGAATCAGAAGTTTTGTGTAATTGATCGTTCCTTTGTGCTACACGGATCATATAACTGGAGCGTGAACGCGCGAAAAAACAACAATGAGAGTATTATTGCAACCAATCATCAACCGACAGTAGACAGTTTGGTGGCCAGTTTTTACAAGATTAAAACCAAAGTAGAAGAGCAAACTGATCAGTTGGGGGAGGAAAAAAGCGATTCCATCGATAAAACGGTCATAAAAGAGATAAGGCATAACAAATCCAATGAAGTTGAAGATGTAAGTTTCGCCAATGTCCTCGATTCGATGATCGCAGCAGAGGTGTCCAATTTCGACAGAAGTCTACTTAGACAGCAGGGATTTGATCGAGCTAAGGCCAATAACGGGGATCATCAAGTGATCTACAAAGTGTTAGACACCGTCTATTCCATATTCATTAATGATATAGATGTTATCGAAGATAAAAAGCGTCGTCTATTAGGCAAAGTTGAAGAGCAGAAATTGCATGCTATAGGAGCTTTAAAGCGGCAAACTGATTTATCCCTTAACCATACGCAAGCAGATATCGACCTGCGGAAGAAAAATTTAGAAGCGAGTATCGCTACCAATAATTCGACTATTGCAGTAAATGACGAAAACATCACGAATATCGAAGACAAGATAAAGCGCGAAGAAAGTATAATTGCGAAATATGAGGAAGATATCAAAAGTGAGAAACTTGCTTTTGTAAAACCAGCTCATCGACCATTCGAACTGATACCTCTTATAGCTTTTGGAATTTTGCTTCTCATCTATTTATTTATCTTTTATTCGTCAGCAGCTTATATTATGATATATAGTGCCTCTGATGCAGAAATGAATCAGCTGGAAGGTTATCTTCAGGTGCCAGAGGTATTCAATCCCGATGCACTTTCCGACGCATGGAATAAAGGAACAGTAGCCTTCTTTTTTGTGATCACCTTCGTGTTGGTTCCAATTGTTTTGGCTGTATTGCCTAAGATAGTAGGATTCAATTTTTGGGGACACACACTGACGTGGATCGGTATTATATTGGTCGATGCCGTTATTGCTTATCAGGTAGCTTCTGTCGTACATCAAGTCCATAAGCTACGTGGTGATACGACGTTACCGTGGGAATTCACAAATATCTTCAGCGATAGTAATTTTTATCTTGTTTTTATTTTGGGCGCCCTAGGGCTTGTTGTTTTCAAATTTGTTTACACCAGATTAATCGGGTACTATGAAGAGCGAAATCTGGATCATGCAGCTATGAAAAGCAAGGCGCTCATTAAAGAGCATGAAAGGGAAATTAAAAAGGGTGTTAGCAACATTCATGGTTTTAGAACAGAATCTAGTGCGATAGCGCAGCGGAACATTATTTTGCGTGCCGAGAATCAGTTGGCTTTGGCAGAAATCGAGCAAAGTCCCGCTATTTACAACCGTGAAAAAGAACGGGTATTGATGGTGCTTAATCAAAAATCCCAATATATTCAGCAAACTTCGGACCTGTACGTTAGCCATATCGAAAATGACAATCTTCCTATTTCATTAGATTCGTTGAAAGACCGTATTAATATTTTTCTTGAAGGATGGAACGACTTTTTGCATCAACAGTATTCTGTCGCAAAGGCTACGGAGATGTCCTTTATGGCATCCGATAGTGTCAATCAGTGGCAAGAACAAAAATTAACTACTCAAAAAATCGATCGCCGTGTCAAGTTTTAATATACTACCCATCTACATTCTACCGGCAGTTGCGCTAAGTGCTTGTTGGAGTTGCACCTCTGAAATAGAGGAGCCAAAAAACGTAGATGTCATTCATTATAATATAACTATCGCCCCAGATTTATCCAATCGCATTAACGGACAGTTGTATCCCAAACCTGTACGTGATGCCGATATAGTGGATGCGGTAGTCGATAGTTTCTATCCCGATATCGTCACATATAATCTTGCTCATCGTACTTCTAAGACGAGAAAAACGGGACAGCGTGATATTCTTCGGGTAGATTTTATCAACCAGAAATTGATAAGTCGATATGGTGTCAATGTGTTAGACATGCAGTTCGACCTCAAGCGGTTTGGAAGAAACCAGGAAGACCGCGTTAGATATCTCACGAATCAATCTAATCAAAACCTCGCGACTGATAGGGGGAAGTTTAAAAACGCATATAATGAGATGTCGGTTGCGTCCGAGCGAGCTCCAGCGGGGGCCGATATCTGGTCATATTTGAAAGATGGCATCAAGCATGGGTTAGTAGATAGAGCTGTTGATACTACAATACTAAAAAACAACTTGTTAAAACGAGATTACAGCTGCAATGTTCTGTTGCTTTTTACAGACGGATATATCGAAGCTGGGCTCCATGGAGAAGACCATTGTAAGGGGAACAAATGCTATTTTTTGAGTTCTAAGACTATCGAGAATTTTCGCAAAGCTTTCAAGGCGTCTGGATCGACAAGTATGCAAGCTTTTTTTGAAGAGAACGGGTATGGTATTATACCGGTAGAAAATCCTTTGTTGCGTGACCTGCACGTTCTCGTTCTGGAAATGTATGATCGTTCAAAGAACAAAAATGGAGGCGCCTCAGTACATCCGACAGATTGGGACATATTACAACTTTTTTGGTCAGATTGGCTCACACAGTCCGGTGTAAAGTCATTCAAACTTTTGCCAACGGCCAATTCTGAAACCGAAGCATTTTCAACTATTAAATCCTTTTTGGAGAGCAGATAATGCCCCAGTATAAATAACAGAAAGACAGAAAATGATCAAAAAAATACTATAAACTATTTACAGATTACAAATGGACTTTAAAGAAGAAATCCGGCAATTTGCCAAGCGTGTGGACAGATTATTGCCACAAATTAAGACAGAAGAAGCCACTAAGACTTCTCTGATTATGCCTTTCCTGAAAATCCTAGGATACGACGTATTCGACCCTTTCGAGGTACAACCAGAATTCATTGCAGACATTGGCATCAAGAAAGGGGAGAAGGTGGACTATGCTATTCTTCGTGAAGATAAACCCGTTATCCTTATCGAATGTAAACATTATGCCGACGGCTTAGACCCGCATAACTCACAATTGTTTCGATACTTTCATACAACTGATGCCAAATTCAGCCTCTTAACCAACGGCTTGGAATATCGTTTCTACACCGATCTGGTTACACCCAATAAAATGGATGAGAAACCATTCTTTGAATTTAAGATTACAGATATCAAAGACAATGAAATTGCAGAGCTTCGAAAGTTTCATAAAACCATCTTCGACCTCGATAGTATTTCTTCGGCTGCTAGCGACCTGAAATTTTTCAATGAGCTTCAAATACTGGTTACAGGCGAAATGCAAGCTCCGAGCGAGGAATTTGTCCGATATTTCGCCAGGCAGGTATATCCTAGCGTCGTAACCGCTAAAGTGCTGGAACAATTCACGCCTTTAGTTAAGCGTGTATTTACACAGATAGTCCATGATCAGATCAGCGAGCGTCTGAAAAGTGCACTCAAAAAGGAAACAGAAAACGAGCAGGAAAATAATGCAGCTCCAGCAGAACTCGAATCATTAGTTGTTACTACGCAAGATGAGATTGATGGTTATCTTATCGTGAAATCTATTCTGCGGAAAGAGATTGAGGTCGGCCGCGTCTTTATGAGAGACAACCAATCTTATTGCGGAATATTATTAGATGATAACAATCGCAAACCAATCTGTCGTTTCTATTTTAATTCCAATCGCCTGCGTATAGGACTTTTCGATAAAGAGAAAAAGGAAACGAAATATGATTTAAACGAACTCGACGATATATATCACTATTCAGAACATATTTTGGAAATGATAAACGTTTATAGCTAAGCTTTTTTTATGCTGGTTCTGCGCATGTGCGAGCGCATGCCTGTACGGAACAGATCGACTTCGCCAGGGAACAAAATTGATATGTTGGCTGCATAATTCTTTCTGACGGGGCTCAAAGCCGGCTACTACATTGCCTTACTGGTTTTGTTAGGGTACAAAGCAAGCAAATGGCAGAAAACAACTTTCCGTACATTGATTGATTCATGTTGGCAGGTGTCTGTTTGATTTTGACGATTGTCAAAGCTGATTGCTACATTGCTTGTTGAGTACTGACGGATGTCAAATCCATTAATTACATGGTCAATGACGCATTGAGCATACGCAAACTGGGAAAAGCTGTTACAGAGCAAAGCTTTTCTTTTTTACACAAAAGGTGATATCCTTCCCCAATATAGCTGTATTAAGACTGTACCTTCCTAAAAAAACTTGACAGCCTTATCGGTTAGTTATTGATAAAGTTTACTGTTATTCTATTGTTTACTAACACAAAGTTACACAATGATTCTTTTATACGGGATGTAGATATAATTTTTTGATCAACCCTGTTTACACAGACAAACAATATACATTTACGATAGGCTCGTATTCCATATGCCGTATTACTGGTTTTACTTACACCACTGGCACTGTTTGGAGGACTGTATACCGTTCCCCTGTTATCGCTGTTATCTGTTACATGTTTCATTTTACTTCTATATCTACTTGACTACGTTTCTTTTCCTGCTGCCCTTATCCTACAGGATCCGGCTAGTTACTGAAGTACTGTCCGTATGATCATCTTATTACTGAGCTGGGCAGACAGGGGGTCCTCTTATGTCCATGGTCTATTAGTTTTGGAGATTGACCGTATCTTTTTTTTCTCCTTTGGATCTCCAGTGCTTTTTAAGGATGCCCTTCTGCTCGTGGGCCCGCACCGGTGTAAGGTTATCACAGCTTGCATGTGGTCTTATACGGTTGTATCTGTCCACTGCATTTTCTACCGAACTGTGAGCCATGGCAAAAGATGGGAAAGTCCGGTCCAACAGGAATTCCGTCTTTAATATACCGTTGATCCGTTCGGCAATGGCATTTTCATAAGGGTCACCGTTCTCGGTCATGGATATGCGGATGCCAAATGACTCCAGTGTCTGTATATATTGCTGGCAGCAGTACTGTACACCGCGGTCACTGTGATGGATCAGTGTCCCCTGCATTTTGGAGGTGCTTGCCATCAATAAAGCATTTATAGGGCCATCACTGTGGAGTGTGGGGTGAAGGCAGTAGCCGATAATCCGGTGGGAATAGGCATCTGTAACAATACTCAGGTAGGCGAACCCATGCTTCAGGTGGAGATAGGTAATGTCGCTTACCCATAACTGCCCTGCACATGTCAGCACGCTCAGATCGCGGATCAGGTTGGGGTATTTTCGGTAAGGATGGTTGCTGTCGGTCGTATATACCTTTCTCCTACGGTAACGGATCAGGTACCCACGTTCCCCCAGCAGCCTGTACAGCTGGTCCCTGCCCATTTTTATACCATGCCCGTCAAACCGGTCTTTTAAGATGACCATCAGCTTGGGGACACCACAGCGGGGCAGGTCTTTGCGCACCTCTCTGACCATCTTGATGACCAGTGCATCTGCCATATGCTTCTCTTCGGCACGCTTTATCTGCTCATAATAGCCTTGCCGGCTATACCCAAACAGTGAACAGAGGTACCCTACACTGTAATGTGGGTACAACTGCCTGAGCAGGTTTACTGTTTGGGCCCAGACTTTTTTCGGATACTGATCCGCAGCTTCTGTTCGGCAACATCGACCAATGTTTCCAGTGCAGTATTCTTCACCTTGGCATCTTCCAGATGCTTCTCCAGCTCCTTTATCCGCTTATGGAGCGCCTCTAGTTCCCGCTGTTCTTTTTCGGTCATCGGGGGTAAAGTTAAAGGAATATCCGAAGAATATAACCTGCGCCAGCGCCGTATCAGTCTCCACCATGTAGCATCTCCTATATGAAATCGCGCACGTGCTTCCCCTTCGGTCATCCGGCCTGAGTCCAGCTCGCCGACCAGCCATCTACGGAATGCTATCTCTGGCTGGGTGGAACTCTCATCACTGAAGCGGTCCTTAAGTAAAATCTCTTTCTGTTTTCTTCCTGTTGATTTTGACATCTTTTTCCTCTTTTTACCGAAAAAGTGTCAAGCTATTTCAGGAATAGACAGACACATATGGTAATGTTTTTCGTAAGGACCAATGTCGCAAGGACAGCCAAGCGCATAAATGCGTGAGCATACCATACTCGGTGAACACATTAGGTGCCTTTCTGCGGCCACCACGGCCTTTATGGGTATCACGAAAGACGTAATCGTTTTTAATATTTTTCATGCTGTAAATTTTTACACCAAATTCCTAGACTGCATTTCTTTACGGATTTCCTGTTCAATAATTTTATCGCTTGCTGAATTTTTAATCACCAAATATCCGATAACTAAAGGAAAAAAAGTAAACAGCCCAAGTCCATTTTTCATTACTCCAAAAAAGAAAATCCCCACGGTGGCCCCAATGATGACGGCGTTTATTATCTTGGTATTCTTGATATTTTTCATTTTTTGGAATAACTGATCATCAGTAAATTCAGTCAAATTATCTGGTTTCATATAGTGAAATTTTCTTTAGTTGATTTTGGATATAATTCATAATTTCCTTTATATCTCTAAAAGTAGGAAATATTAGTGAAAATGTATCTTTATGCTATAGTTAGTGCCCCTCTATACTCTAGAGCTGTAGAGCAGCACTTTAAAACAAGAATTTTAAAACCCAGCCAGCCCTTTTGGCGCTGGTTTTTTTGTGAAGATTTTTTACACGAAGTATTTGTTTTTAACCCAACCTATTATTAATCGAACAGGATCGGCTCTTCATTAATTTAAGCCATACTGGACTTTGTCCTTTTCTTATGTAGTGGGTTTGCTCGATCGCATAGCTTTCTTTTTTGTCGTATTTGTATCCGCCAAAAAAGACTGATATTCCGCCGTTTCCATTCCATAAAGCGCAACCTTTCCTTCATTATTGCTATGAATGCCGAAACCATAAGTTTTTGCTAATGGAGAGGCGCGAAAGCAGGGCTGTCCTTTTGAGAAAAACTGTTCTCTTGCTTGCTTGTAGTCTGCCTTTATTAAATCGTTTCGATCGGCGTATACTTGAAAGAGAATGTCGTCTGATGTGAATTTGTAGGGGTTGTGAGCGAGTAGTTCGTACTGCATTGCTGCTACGGACTTTTTGTTTCTTGCGGGTGGCGGCGTGCCTTTGGTCGCTTTCGTATCCTCAGCGACTTCGATGAATGTATCGAGATAGTTGGTGGAGTGTGTTTTCATCGTTCGGTTCTTTTTTACGAATGTAAATTATTTTGACGGGAATCTCCTTGTGGATCGATTTTCCCTTTTAGATTGCGGAAGGTTATCTAGCGCTGTTGACACTGCGTCTACGGCACGCTGGTATAGATCTTCATTTCCTTTGTTGAGTAGATGGAGTACATCGCGACATTCATGAAGAAATAAAAGAGCGAAATCTGTATCGTGCTTTACAATCTCGATACAGTTATCTGTAATATCTGCATATTTAATGGTCTGTGCCTGTGGGGTGATTTTTTGAAATCTCTCGTTTTCTCTAGTCTTTCGCTGCCGTCGGTTTAAATGGAGGTAATCTGCTTTAATATAGATATCTGTTAACTCTATTACATAACGTAGGGTTTTTTGGGCGTCGTTTGCGGCCATCGTTTCTCGCAGGAAACGACTAAGCTCCTCTTCCGAAACGGCGGTGTCTTCCAGTACGTCGTGCAATAAAGCGACTGCCAGGATATTCACATCGCTCTCATAAGCTTCACAAAGTTCCATAACACGTATGGGGTGAACGATGTAGCGTTGTTCCGGCGGCGTCGGGGACAGATAGAATAGCAATAATTTATCTCCAAAGTATATCCTCTATAACTTTTTTCATACCGTTGCATTGATCTTCGTTAGTGAAATATACATATCCAAATTGCTTCTCCAGATTGATCATAAAGGAAGAAGTAAAACCTAAATTATTTCCGCCATGCCAGTAATTTTTAGTGCCACCAAGGTGTATAAAGGCCATGCCAAGTGTCCATGAGTCAACGCCAAAGTATTCCATAATCGGATTTCCCTGTTCAAGAGAGATTACAGGTAGAAACATTTCTTTGTATTCTAACGCATTGTTCATTAACCAAATCAGAAAGGTTGCATAGTTTAGGGTATTCGCATACAAGCCTCCGGCTGGATCAAAAATTAATCTATTCCTTTCATCCTCTACTTTCTGATTCTTCTGGTATCCCAGCGCTAAGTTTTTCTCAATTTCTTGAGTCGTTATGAAATGAAAATTTTTAAGATGCAACTCCCTAGCAACCTCCCTTTGAAAAATGTTATCCAAATTTTCAAGCGACGTATCGTAGAGCTTGGCAATGACCTTAGCAAGGTACATAAAAGCTTCGCCAGAATATGAGAACTGTGTTCCCGGTTTGCTTAATAAATGTATTTTTTCCGTCTCGCTCCAGTTGGGTAGTCCTGTCGTATGGTTTAAAACCATTCTTGCCGTGACTTTCTTATACCTATCGTCAACAATGTTATTAGCCGGTAAATATTCGAATAAAGGTTTGTCAATATCTATTTTTCCTGCCTTTGCCAGTTTAAGGACAAATAAAGCGAAAACAGGTTTGGACAGAGACGCCGCCTCAAAGAGGGTAGATTCGGTAACTTTTTTCTTCAGTTGTGTATTTGAGACACCAAACCCCTTGTTAAATACTATTTTTCCATCGTTGATGATTGCAAGGGACATCCCCTGGACCTGTAGCGAATCCATCGCGTGTTTGATTTGTTTGTCCAACGCTATGACGTCCAATTTTTTCCCATGGAATGTATTTATTTGACCAAAGCAAGATTGACTGGCTAAAAGAAATAATAAAATGTACCTGGTCATAAGGCTATAAAAATTGTGACAGTTAAAAAAAATAGAAAAATCGAGATTAAAGACCTGCCATTAGCAAAAGGGTAGAGGGTATTTGATTTTCGAGCATCCAAACAGAATTCGATGTAGCCTTCTAAATCCTTTCTAACTAAGCTCATCTATCGTCTGTTTTCATCTTCTAGCAAGTATTTATATGTCTTCGTTACAGTCTTACTAAAGTTCACACATAATATGGTGCGCTTCATTTCGTTACATCTTTGTCCCGTATTTCTAACTCCTCTTTTATTTCCTTGAGTTTTTTAAGATTAACAAACACGATTGGTAACAGGGCAAGAGGTACGACAATAAGTGATGTAAAACCTTTTGTTATCCACTTGTATACTGATAAAATGAACAAGGATGCTAGTAACCCTGCCAAAGCTGCTGTCGCAGTGCCCATTGTTTTTTGATTTTTTATGAGTTCTTCGGTACTCATTTCAGTTAGAGGAGTATTCTTCGTCATTTAAATTTGTTATGTAATTAATTAGTAATCTGTCTTTCTAAAAGTAGAGAAAAGGTGTTACAATGCAAGGTTTTCTTGATATAGCTGGTAATATCTCTCCCCAATAGGAGAAGATCACTGTATCAAATTTTCTATTTTTTACCGATATCTTTAAAGTAAAGATACCAAATGAGAGCGGAATTAAAAACTGAAGATGTCAAATTATATTGGTGGTAAAAGTAAGATAACGATTAACAGGCCAGGGATATGTATGTCGCGCTATTCTTCCGCATCCTTATTGTCATTATAATCCTTTTTTATTACTTTAGTTCTGTATGACACCAGGACAGAACTCGATATTGAGGTGGACTGGAATAGCATTCGTTTCCGTCCCAACTTTGGTTGTTGTACTAAGTGGTATCTACTCTTATTCCTCTTTGTTAGAGGGGATGTTTTACATGGATTTTTATAGGTACCCAACTTATTCTTTTATTTCAGATTCCTATGTAGACGCCGTATATATTACTGTTAACATTCTCTTTTGGGGTAGTCTTATACTATCGTGGTTTTTTATTTTCAAAGGAAAGCTACGTAAAAAATACAAAGGATTTTTTCTCCTATGCTCCATGATTCCTCTCGCTATGTTTATTACCAATCGCACGATAGAACCGCGCGGAAGAATGCTATCTGCTAGCGGAAATAAGACGATTCGGTTCATTGAGAAGATGAATGAACGTTCTATCATCCGCACCTATGTTAACGAAAAAGAATCAGAAGAATATAATCGGGCAGAACGACCGAGATGGATCCTAGTTAGAAAGGATACCATACCAGAGAACTGGTAGAAGTGCTGTTTACATTTCCTGCTTCTCCGCTATCAACCTTGTTGAGCTCTATTCATTTGAATAGCCAAATGAAAAAAAGTGCCCATCTGTAATTGTAAATTTATTTTAAAACAATTTTCATTGAAATTCGTTTTCGAATTATTTATTTAAATTAATAACTTCATACTAACACATCCCGTTTTCGATATCCTCAATGCATCTTGCTAGGAGCTTTTTGACTTCCGTTAGTTGGCGGATCTTGGCATCGACCTCGTTGATTTTACTATTTACGACCGCTATTTTCTTTTCTACCGATAGTTGCTCACTATGCCAGTTTTCCAACAGATCTTTTATTTCAGCTAATGTAAATCCAACCTCCTTGGCACCTTTGATGATTTCTATTTTCTCCACTACAAGTTCGTCATAATGTTTATAGTTGTTTGTTCTCACCTTTTCATCAGATACACCTTTGAACATTCCGTAATTCTCGTAATATCGCAACGTAGCTATCGATACGCCGGTTCTTTTTGATAATTCATTGATTAACATAGTTTTATGTTTTTGTGAATAAAAAATATAAAGTATAAACCATACTATATGGTTGTTAGTTGTAAATCTACAAAGTATATTTGCATAATCAAAGTGTAATGAGGCAAAAGTATGAGAAGGGAGAAGCTTTTTAAAATATTGAAAAATGTAATGATAGGGATACTCATTTTTATAGGTATATCGACTGTAGCTGTCCTTGCCTATATGCAACATCCTAAATTCGGGAAAGCACCAAGCGGAAAACGATTGGAACGGATAAAACAATCGCCCCAGTACAGAGACGGGAAATTTCAAAACACACACTATACGCCTATGGTCAGCGAGGGATATTCGATAACCAAAGTGACCTTTGATTTTATTTTCCGAAAATTTCCTCGGACCAAACCGATAGACGAAATCCCATCTTTAAAGACCGATTTGAAAAGCTTGCCGGTCAGCGAGAATGTATTGATCTGGTTCGGTCATTCGTCCTACTTCATCCAGCTCAATGGTACCCGGTTCCTGGTAGACCCTGTTTTCAGTGGAAATGCTTCGCCTATTCCAGGTTCAAATAAGTCGTTCATTGGAACAGATATTTATTCGGCTAACGATATGCCCGATATTGACTATCTCCTCATCACACACGATCATTACGACCACCTCGATTACGAAACTATTAAAAAATTAAAACCCAAAATAAAGCAGGTTATATGTGGTCTGGGAGTGGGCGAGCATTTTGAATATTGGAAGTTTGATCCTGCGCGATTAATCGAAAAAGATTGGAGCGAACGTATTTTGATCAGAGATGATCTTACAGTCCACACTGCGCCAGCACGGCATTTTTCCGGCAGAGGCATGAAGAGTAATAGTACGCTTTGGCTTTCTTACATTTTGCAGACACCAGATTTGAAATTGTATCTAGGTGGTGATAGTGGCTACGATACGCATTTTGCCGAGATTGGGAAACAGTTTGGTGGATTCGATCTAGCCCTTTTGGACAACGGTCAGTACAATCCAGCCTGGAGGGAGATCCATTTATTGCCAGATGAAGTATTGAAAGCCGCAAAGGACTTACAGACAAAGCGATTGTTGCCGATACATTCATCCAAATTCAAATTGGGCTACCACCCTTGGGACGAACCTTTGACAAGTGTTACTGCGTTAAATGAAGAAGCGCATAAAACGACATTGATCACACCCAGAATAGGCGACATCGTATACTTGAACGACACGGAGCAAACGTTTACCAAATGGTGGGAAAACCTCGATTGAAGTTATCATATGGAAAAGAATGTTAAAGATTTAGCACATTATTTTAACATTTGAGATTAGTTATAACTGCCGTAAGTATCCCAAATTAGTCTTCCATCAAAATCAATTTTATATTTCGTATTAGAAAAATCCGTAAGTAAAATTCCGTCATTTTCGATTTTAAATTCTTCCTTATAGTCTACCGAGACAAAAATATCTGCAGCACCAAACTCCCATTTTATTTTTCCCTTTTTATCAATCCTAACTATTTGAAATTCACCGTGAACAGCATAGTCATCTTGTAATTTAAATACCTGAAAACATGTGGCTGGGTCGGCCTGTGTCTTCCATTCTAACTTTAGACATGGCAGTGTAAGACAAAATATGGTGTCGCAACAGCAAAGTAGTAAATGCTCGTCGTCAAGTAGCGAAGAATTTTGATGAACACCTGTAGTGCCACCGGAGCCAATTATGATACAACTATCAATTACTTGGTCGTCTCGCCAAACCTTGATGCCGTGTTTTGAAGTCGGATATTCTTGTGCATCAATACCGAAATATTGTTTCTTGTAAGAGAAATAATTACCTGCCGGCCCGAATCTATAATCTTGCTCATCAAGTATTTCAATTGTCAGATCATTATATTGGTATCGTTTCAATTTATATTCAGTTTTGACAGATTTCCCATTGATAACAAAAATCTAAATAGCGGAGTATAGTCGAGGCCGCGATCTTTTTTGCCAAACATAGTACCCCTAATCTGTTCCGGAGTTTCACCTTCTTTATCCTTCGAATATTTAAAGTCGCCAAAGTTATGATGGACACCTCTCGCTCTAGTATTTACCTTCCGGTATGATTATTTTTTAGTGTTTCCAAACATTCCCTATTCCATTTAATACTATAATTTGCAGTGCTTTTCTAACAAGGACTTTCCAGAATCAAATCCGAGATTTCGAAGTATTCTGAAATCCTGGCAGGCAGACTCTTGATCGTTCAACATGAGATAACAGTAACCGCGATTTATCAAAGCTATTTCATTTCTAGGATTTTTGGCGATTATCCTGTCAAAGTACGTTATAGCGCCATAAATATCACCTTCCTCAATCCGCTTCGCAGCGTATCTAGTATATCGTTCATCTGTTAAAAACTTGTCCATAAAATTGAAATCTATTTCCAGGGTGACTTGAGCGTCAACAGGCTCTCCATGGTAATAAGCCGGGGTCCAATTCTTTGCCATTTTACTACAGGTTTTAATAAATTCCTTGTTAAATTTATCATCCATACCTTGCAAGATTTTTATATTATCGATGGAGCCAGATTTACGAACAACAAAAGTTGCCAAAAACAGCTCTCCATAATCTTGGGAAAAGCCTGATATATACTTGCTATAAGATGGCATCGCAGTCTGGAAAGCATGGCGTAGTCCATAGGGGTTAGAAAAAGTAGGATGGATCTTTCCACTGGTTTTGTAAACCGTGTCAGTTTTGGAAATACCTACCAAATCCTTTCCGTTCCATTCCGATGTATTTTGTAAATGTTCGTATCTAATTAATGTTATCAATAGCGAACTTGGATCTGTTGCTCCTAGAGTTCCCGGTTGGACGACAATTAAGCTATCCGAAGTAAGACGGATAATTCCTAATGTTATTTTGGTGTTAAAATTGGTAGAAATCTCTATTGTCCCGTTTCTATCCTCATAAGAATTGAAGTTTCCTGCATGGGTATAATCAGTAATTATGGCAGCCTTGTTTTTTGGTTTGAAACTGTATTTTAAGAATGCATATTTCAGCGGGTGCGATTCTTCTATTTCCATACCGTCTAAATAGGTCACACCTACTTTTATCCAATCGCCTACCAAGATTGCTTTTTCTTGTGCCTTTATTGGGAAAAATCCATATAATAATAAGAAGGTTGTTATTGCTAAATGGATATGGCTACTATTAGCTTTTAAAAATATGTTTCCTAAATAATTCATAACTGTCAATTATGTGAAGATGGTTTTTGTTGGTTGATAAGCATGTCCAAAGCGTTTTACAGTAGTTCATATCTTTTTTAAAGATTGAATAAATCGTTGCCAGATATTAGGTCGTTTAACGATAACTTCACCTATGTAAACGATATCCTCGTCTAATATCACTTTAAGCGGTCGAATCATCTCTTTCTTCAGCTTTATCCTTACTATATTGCTTTTATAGCCAATGTATTGAAATAATAGCGAAATTTCTTCTTTGTTTTCTTTTGAAAGTTTTAATGTAAAATTTCCGTTAGCATCTGTAGAGGCAAGATATTGCTTCTCCATGGAGATTGGGACGTCTACCAAAGGGTTATTCTGTTGATCTGTGACAACCCCCTTGATAGTTATAGAGTCAATCTGTATTACGTAATTAATGTCGAGAATTCTTTCGTTGTCCTTGAATGTTGCCTGTGTAGATTTGATACCTATTGCGGTTGAAAGAATTAAACTGGCAGCTACTCTTATATAACTTTTGCTCTTCCAAAACCCATTCGAAAAACGTGTATTGTGTTTAGGTGTCCTGTGTATTCTTCCACAGATCTTTTTGTTGGTATTTTGGATATATCTTATGATATCGTCTGTTTTCCAATCCGTAAAATCGACTACTTCCGTTTGACAGACAGAACAATGCCGTCCTCGTTCAGTAGGAGACATGTTATCCCATTTCTCAGTGCAGGGTTTTGGAGTTGTTATAGACATAAATTAGTCAGTCGCTTTAGTTATTTTACAGATAACTGTACTTTGTAGAATAAAACTACCAAAAATCTTTTATAATACAATATTTTTCATTCACTGCACGGGTACAGCAAACCCGCGTTTTGATTTTTCAGGCGTATAGTACCCGAAAATTTTGCATAAATTAATACTCGATTTGCCGCAAGACGGGAAATTATATATCTTTGAAACTAAGACCAACTTGCACATATAACTTGCTCTCTACGAAAGAAAAGAGCAGGATATGAGCTGGTAAAACTACATCAAGGAAACTTGGTGCCTACAAATGCCATGATTTTATTTTCGGAAGGGGATTTCCGCAGAACCTACTTTCCTTATGCCAAAATCGAATGTGCCCGATTTAAAGGGACGGATACCAGTGTGTTTATAGACCAAAAGACGATCGAAGGCAATCTCGCTGCGCAGGCGGAACAAGCGTACGATTTCATTTTACGACACATAAACAAATCGGCCGTGGTTGAGGGGGTGTATACCAATAGCCGCTGGCAGTACCCTGTGATAGCAGTTCGTGAGGCGATTCGGAATGCCGTTGTGCACCGCGATTATGCTCTTACCGGAAGGGATATTAAGGTGGCTATCTTCGATGATATGATTGAAATTACAAGCCCAGGAAAGTTATTACCATCAATTGACTTTGATGAGCTCGAAGCCCGGCAGTCTGACATCCGTAACAAGGTAATTGCGCCGGTTTTCAAGAAGGTTGGCCTGATCGACCAGTGGGGAAATGGTCTCAAACTAATTGCAGGGGAACTTAAGGACTATCCCGAAATCGAATTCAAATGGTTCGAGCGTGGTGGGTTACAATTTCAGGTGCAATTTATTGATAAGGAATATAAGACGCAGCAAATTGACGGTGCAATTGACGGTGTATCGAAAGCATTGAAACGAAAACTGACCGTACTCGTTAAAGCTATTTTGAATGACGAGGGAAAAAATATTGCAGATTATACCGCGGATACGAACCTTGGTAGTCACCGAACACTTGAACGTTATATGCAACAGCTTCGTAAAGGAGGACTTATCGAGTTTCGCGGTGAGGCAACACAAACTGGCGGTTATTACTTGACTGAGACACTAAAAGCTGAGCTCTCAAAAAAATGAGCATAGACTAATACTCCCACAAAATCCGTAAATTTAGCCATCAAGCCGTTTTCGAAGCACACCATGACAGATATCGAACAACTCTTGCGGCAGATCAGAAACTTTCGCGATTCCCGCGACTGGCAGCAGTTCCACAATTCCAAAGACCTCGCCCTTAGCATTGAGGCCAGCGAATAGGTCACTGTTGCAGTGCCGAATGCCATCACTGTTAACTTCGATAATCACCCTCGCCAATGGTATGAAGAAAATGCGACACAAAGAGGGAGACAGTTCCTAGAGGAATATGCTGTTTATCAATAAAGACTATATATGAGATATATCCTTTGAGCTAAAAAGGCAAAAGTGTAAGAAAAAAGAAGTAATATTGTCAGGTCATCAGTTGGACAGAAAGAACCCTCGATAGGGGGGATAGTATGTCCAGCAGAGGGGGGAATATCAACATTATATCCAGTAACTGTTATGTACGTACCAAAATCCAACAGATTGGAGGAAACTGCAGAAATCCTCGCATTTATTGATCGATTTAGTTTCGGTATATTGATTAGTAGAGACAGCAGTCGGATAATAGGCACCCATATCCCTATTCTTTCAAACAACGATCCTGATCAATTAAAGCTTCATACGCATATAGCAATTGCCAACAGCCAATGGAAAGAAATTGAAGGACAGGAAGTGCTTGTTATCTTCACCGAACCCCACGCTTACATTTCAACTGTCAACTATTTGAAAGAAGAAACAGTGCCGACGTGGAACTACGTGGCCGTCCATATCTATGGGAATGTGTCAATACTTCACGATGCTAATCAAATTTCGGAGGTCATGAATCGCACCATGATCAAGTATGAACGCGAGTATTATGAAAAGTGGTTGAAGCTATCCGATGATTTCAAAAGCAAAATGCTAAATGGTATTGTCACATTTGAGATAGATGTCACCGATATACAGGGCAAGGCCAAGCTAAGCCAAAACAAGACCCAAGAGGAAATAGACACTATCATTGGTAGTCTTAAAGAAAGTCAAGTTCCTGGCGATTCGTTATTAGCAGAGTATATGTCTCGCTATTCAAAGAAATAATAGCGATATCAGCAAATTCTTAGCACGATGAATGTTCCGACAAAAGTACATGGCTGATTTCACGTTTTACACACTACGTCAGTCATCCTGCTAATCCCTGAAACGTTCGAAAGCTGTTCCGTTGTATCTAAAGAGATAGGGGGATACCTGATAGTTTTCATTCTCAAAATCTTTCAAAGCAAGCGACTTAAGCTTATTAATCTCTTGTCTGTTCTTACTGCCAGTTACATACACCATATCACGTGTAGGTACCGCTATTACAATATCACCGTCAACGCTAAAATTTTCGCTATTCCACATAGATTTAGAAAGAATCAGACTCGCATCGTAAACACCTCCTGCCATAACACCGAATTTGCCGTCAAGATTTATAATCTCGACATCGGGCAATATTCTGCGAAGATTATTAAAAGCAAAATTTCGAAGCGTATCTAAACCAATATTCAGGCTGTCTAATATATGCTTCTGAAGATATCGAATATTAAGCTCTGTGTCTTCTGCATATACTATAATCAGATCATCATTGATTCGTAATAGATCAGCGAATCGAGGCTTGTATTGCCATGATCTAACGATTTAATGTCATCAAGATATTTAAAGGGCTTTATCACCGGTACTATTGAGCTTTTACTTATTAATTCCGTCTTGGTCAATGTACTTATCGACGAATTTAAGTAATCCGAAAATATTGAAGTGAGCGAGTCGGGTTGGAGTGTGTAGGCACGATAGGCGTTATCCAGATAGATTGCCATATCGTGTTTGCCTTCGCTTACTTTTATTTTTAGATCTTCTTGTATCTCATAATTAGCATCGGGTTCCCTTTGCATTAGTGAATCCTTATATCTCTGCGTAAACTCCTTCTTACTTAGTTGGTTTTGATCAGTTTGGCAGGATACTAGCCACAACGTGGATGTGACTATTAGACTAATAATTATTTGATTCATTGGTTTTTTTAAAATATAATATACCTCTAATATACTTTTTTATGATAGTTAATGCTGTGTTATTCTTTATAAATTGCGAGCCGTATTTGTCTGTAGCCATTACTGTTATTTCCAAACATAAACAGATAAGCATGAAGTCCATCGATTCTTTGAAATTTTAAATCGTCTCTGAAGGTGTCACCGATGATCGTATTCTGTTCTAGATTTTTTAAAACAGGTTGGCCAAATTCCTTTGTTAATTTGATAGCTAAGTCATCAAACTTAGATTGAAATTCATTGAACATCCGCGTATAGGTTTCATCTTCAAAAAAATCAACATCGTTTTTGTATGCTAAATCCCATTGGTATAGGATCACTTTTACCAAGCTGTCATTTACTCCATAAAAATATTGTGTTTCAAGTTTGAAACTTGACTTGTCTTTATTTTCATAAGTCCTGGGTGTCGCTAAAATATATCTGTTTTTATTCGGATAAATTCCTTCATCTATTCCTATCAGATGAACGGGTGTAATATCTTTAGAGTTCCTTTCTTTTTCTTCTTCAATTACGGTCTTGATGTCAAGTTCGCTCAATCTGTTAAACATTTTTTTTTGAAATGTAAATTTGTTTGTAGCGCATGATGCCATCGTCAACAATGTTAATGACATTATTAATTTATGAATTTTCATTGTTTAGTAGTCAGTTGATATTCTCCATCACATGTTATCCTTAACTGTTCTTTCATTTTTAATATCGAGCACGAATTAAGCTATTGTATAACCCATTGCACCGATTATAATAGCCAAGAAGAAACCTATTAATAGCACCCAACACGTCTATCGCAGTTACCGATAGTAAAGCGATGCCTACTATAAAGAATATGTCTAAAACCATGAATTGTGTTGAATATTATTAAGCGGAGAGCCTATTGGCTGCAATCTTATTTTCCAAATAGTTTTGATAAACCCCATTTTTTCTTTTCTGGTTTTTCGATTGCCCAAATTAGTTCAGATCCATGTCTTTTCACATTTTCTATATTCGGGCCGAACTTTCCCCATGCAAACCCCGTTTTGTTTAATTTTTTTCTTAAATCCGCAAACCTTCTAAAAGTTTAACTTGATATTCTTCTCCATCTTCAGAAACATATTTATTGTCTAGCAAGGAAGTCAGTTTTTCTTTTGGTGTCATGTTAATTTGGTAAAGTATCGTGATTATATCATTAGTCAGTAGCTTCTTGTATAATTAGCTTTACTTAATAAAAGTATAAAATCTTTTGTAATTGTCTAAAGAGTCTGTTTATTTTTTCTCATATCGTCACCCACCCAAACAACTCAAAGATGAATTTATACATCAGGGATTAACTAATCGTTAAGTCCGCATATGATGATAGCCGTTCAGAAAAAGTACAATGATGGAAAATAAAGAAAAATATTATAGCACATTAGTGGAAAATGACAAAATACGATGAAGATCCATGAGGACATATCGACTACGCTTCCAGCTACCATTACAATTAATTTATCAGGTCGTCCTTTTTTCGAACATTACTTAAATCGTATTCGCACACTGTTCACACTTTGTTCGCCCATTCAACGGGGATTTACCGAGTGTTTACCGAGAATTTACCGTACGCAACACGGTAAATCCTCGGTACTTTCCCGGTAAAATGCCGGTAGTCTTTCGAACAACTTGCGAATAAGTAGCGAACCTGGTATAAAGAAAGAGTAAATGAAACTCCCACAAAATTCATAAATTTAGCCATCAAGCCGTTTTTGAAGCACAGCATGACAGATATTGAACAACTCTTGCAGCAGATCAGGAACTTTCGCGATGCCCGCGACTGGCAGTAGTTCCACGTTGACGGTCTGATAGGTCGTTTAAACGGTAGTAAACAATTATGAAAAAAAATATTTATAGCCCCCACCTTCTTGAAAGCATGTTGGAAGGCTAACTAGATCACCATCTACAGGAGAGTAAATTCCTTAATACCCGCCAGATTTGCCACAAGCTAGAAAATTATTTATCTTTGAAACAAGACCAACTTATATATAACTTGCTCCATACGAATTAACAATGGCAGAATCTCAAAATATAGAATACAAACAGAGCTGGAGAGACGAATATCTGAAATGGATATGCGGGTTTGCAAATGCGAATGGAGGTACTATTTTCATCGGTAAGGACGATGCAGGTAAGACGGTTGGACTAGCTGCCGCTAAAAAGCTGTTGGAGGATATTCCGAATAAGGTACGCGATGTATTGGGTATTTTGGTTGACGTCAATATGTACGAGACTGTTGAGGGGGATTACTTAGAAATTATCGTAGAGCCTTATCCTAACGCTGTTAATTATAAAGGGCAATATCACTACAGAAGTGGTAGCACGAAACAAGAGCTGAAGAGCGTAGCGCTGGATAAATTTCTACTACAGAAGAAAGGTGTCCGTTGGGATGGTGCGGCTGTTCCCCGCGTATCAGTTAATGATCTGAAGAAGGAAACATTTGTTTTTTTTCGTAACCGTGGCTTCAAAAATAAACGCTTGTCTGAAGATAATTTAACAGATAGTGACGAGCATCTGCTTGAAAACTTGAAGCTGGTTGAGAATGGTTATTTAAAACGAGCTGCTGTTTTGTTGTTTCATCCAGATCCGGAAAAGTATGTAACGGGGGCTTATGTGAAGATTGGGTATTTTGAGCGTGAAGCAGATCTTATATTTCAGGATGAAGTTCATGGAAATTTGTTTGAACAGGTTGAAGGGACTATCGATCTATTGTTTACCAAATATATTAAGGCGATGATCAGTTACGATGGGATCCATCGTAATGAAACATATGAATACCCCAAGGAGGCTGTTCGGGAGGCATTGTTAAATGCCATCGCACATAAAGATTATTCGGGATCAACTCCCATCCAGATTCGGGTATATCCTGATAAGCTTATGATTTGGAATGAGGGGCATCTCCCGGAAAACTGGACGGTGCGTAATTTATTAAAGAGCCATTCATCCAGGCCGTATAATCCAGATATAGCCAACTCTTTTTTCCGTAGTGGTTATGTGGAGTCTTGGGGACGTGGTATCAGCAAAATGACGGAATTGTGTGTAGCCGCTGGTCTTCCCGAGCCAAGTTATCTTGTGGAGGGATCGGATTTTTGGGTTATATTCAAGAAGGATATTTATAATACGGAGTATCTTGATTCTCTTGGATTGAACGGCCGGCAAGTGAAAGCGGTGTTGTTTGCTAAAGAGAAAGGAAAAATCACGAATAGTGACTATCAGACGTTGAATAGTATATCCAAAAGAACAGCGACGACTGAATTAACAGAGTTATCTAGTAAATTCAAAATTCTAATCAAAACTGGTACTTCTGGTTCAAGTATTTCCTATAAGGTAGTGGGGCAATAGTGGGGCAAAAAGTACAATAGTGGGGCAAAAGTTGGGCAATATGGCGGTAAGCTATTGAACGTTCGTGGGAACCAAAATTTCAAGTTGGTGATTCTGTTTCAAAAAATGACGGCAGCCTACTGGTTGAGTTATATCGCAATGGAAAATTGATTGAAGTTTTAGATTATAATGATATTGCCAGAGACAGTGGATATATACAATGATTTTGTAAATGGATTTATAACGGCATTAAGTTTTTTACATCTAAGGTGTCTTTTGTATTGCGATCAAGATTAAGCAACTTATGATGAACACCTCTTGCTCTTGTATTCACCTTTCTGTATAATGGTTTTTTTAGCATTGTCGTATTTTGCCATTTTTTTAAAATTATCCTTAACCGCGATTTTTATTCCGTCCAATAAGTTTGTCTAACCATTTTTTCCTTTCTTTTACAATTCCATATTTTTTCTTTTGCGGATCCCAGAGTGAATTTGTCTCTGTCGTAGCATTTTTATCAGCTAGATCTTTAAATGCTTTCGCTTGCTCCAAGTTACCTTTAAACTCAAAAATTATCGCCATAACAGAATACATGATATAGTTTTGAGCCGGAAACTTTAAAGTGTCGTGATCTATTTTTTCTGTCAATAATTTCTCAACTGAACCATACAAGTCGGTTCTCTCTGCAAGAACAACTGTTTCAGAGAAGTTTAAGTAAGCGTTAGTAATAATATTAGGAAATTCTCTTTCAAAGTCAAGTGACTTCTGAAAATACATTAATGCAGTTTCATAGTCTCTTTTAAACCTATATATCTCTCCTAATGAGTTATAGGTTTGACTTTTTTCAATCCTATTGTCTGGATAGTCTGTCAGAATTTTGTATAAAAGCGTCTCCGCTACCGATAATAAATTTATATCTTCAGTTTTAATAAGTTCGACTGCTTGTACTCTTAAATATTGAGGTCTTCCGTTCTTTCTTGCGCGACCAAGCTTGACGAAATATTCTTCTTCATCTGTTTTAGTCCAAGTTTTTCGCCTATACCAATCCGCCATTGTCGTTACTTAAAAAAATTACCATCAACTATTTCCTTGGCGCACCAATTTTCGCTCAATCTTTTAATAAGCTGGCTTATAAAGTAAATGTGTGTTTTTATTTCGCCGCTATTCCTTCACCACGGATCATAATGTTATTTCTTTTATCAATGTTCTCTTTGGATTTTGTCAATAATTTTATAAACCCTATCTCGACATTGTCTTTATTGGTTTTCAGTTTGTCAACGATTATCGTTAACAGGTTATTTTCATCTACAAAAAAACTTTCTTCATCAGAATTAATTATATCAGCGTCCAGCATGAATACCACAGGCATGTCTTTAAAGCTTGTATATTTATCTTTCAGCTCTGCTAAGGAAATAAATTTAGGAGTATAGTTCGCTTTAGTCTTTATATGGATTTGACCTGCATATGTTTGCGTTCCGATGATGGTATCTCTTTTAACTACGTTTATATTTTCTATTTGTTTAGGGTTGATAAAACCAAGATGTTGTACAAATCTATCATTAACAAAATAGGCGGGCTGCGGCACCTGTTTCTCTTTGTCAACTATGATCACTCGCAACGAAGTGTCTCTACTTTTATTGATTGTAACAGGCGTGGATTTCCATGGGAACACATTTTTCGCTCTTTGGGCAAATGAATGTGTTGCCGTAAACACGATTAGAATGAGAATAAGCTTTTTCATGGTTATAGTTGTAAGTAACTAATATAGGAAAAATTTGATCATATATCTTATCCATTTATCGGCTTATTATTACGGCTCCATTTCTCTACTATACGCGAGGCAATAAAAACAAAGTTCTTTATTAAAGATCAGAATAAAGATCTGTCCAGAATACGCTGTACTATATACGGATGGTTACTTGCAAATTTTAATTCGTTCCCCTTGTTTTGAATAGAGGCGAATCTGCTGCATATTTTTGTTGAATTCAGCATCTTTCATATCTTCCCATTTAATGCACTTTGCTTTTCCCATGCAGATCAGTTTATTACCGAATTAGTTTATAAGACCCCACATCGTGTCCTACTTTTCGGTAGGCTTCAGTTTTTGCCGGCAATAACGTGTCCGCTTCGATAATGTATTGCTTTACGAGCTTATGGAGCTCTAATCTGCTTACAGAGTTGAGTTCACCGTCGAAAGGCAGCAATGTATTCACATGATTGTACAAAACTCTTTCGGGTTGATCAGATTCCACGCGGCCGTTCTTGATCGCTTCATTTATTACCGGTAAATAGAAATCGGCATTTTCACGGATCGACTTTGCTTTTTGCACGTACTTGTTATACCATGAATCTTTTTTTACCTGCAGCGAATCTCTTCTAGTCTGAGGTATGTTGGGGTATTCTAAGGCGGCGTCATACCGTTCATATTCTCTTTTGAAGTATAATAGAAAATTGAAGTCATTTTCGACCTTTTTTATTTTCTCTGCGTCCGTTTGTGCTGCAATAGGATTCGATAAGTATAGGAATACGAACACTAAAAGGAGTTTTTGATATATTTTCATGTTTACAATATTTATATTCATCCTTATTATTTTCTAAAGTATAACCGTGATCGATATGTCTTCCCCCCATATTGAAAGGTCGGTTCAGTAAAACCAAAGATAAATAATGTGTTTTATGATTTGTTTTTCGTTATCGTCTTCCGTATAAAATTCGTAAATTTAGCCATCAAGCCGTTTTTGAAGCACACCATGACAGATATCGAACAACTCTTGCAGCAGATCAGGAACTTCCGCGATGCCCGCGACTGGCAGCAGTTCCACAATTCCAAAGACCTCGCCGTAGCCCTTAGTATAGAAGCATCCGAGCTATTGGAACTATTCCTCTGGAAAGGCAACGAAGAAGCCGATTCCGAAAAGCTGAAAGAAGAACTGGCGGATGTGCTGATGTACGCACTACTACTTGCGGATAAGCATAACCTCGACATCCAGCAGATCATCGAAGACAAGATCAAGCGCAACAACGAGAAATATCCCGTCGATAAAGCCAAAGGAACAGCCAAAAAATACAACGAACTATGAAGCTATACGCTGGGTCAGCAACCGAGTTTATACAACTAAATATCCAAAACAAGCTTGCCGACTTACTCCGCGAGCAATTCCTGCAGCAGTTTGGGTACAATCCCTCCCAAAACGAAGTCATGTCCTGGCGCAACTCGCTGTTCCGCCTGTCCGATATCCTCGAACGCCAGAACCTGAGCGAACAAGGCATCATGGTCGAGTATAAACTTCCACTCAGCGCCAAGCGGATCGATGTGGTCATCTATGGGCATGACGAGCAGCACCAAAAACAGGCCGTTATCATCGAACTCAAGCAATGGGAAAAATGCAACTTTACCGATTACGACAGCGATTACGTATTGACCTGGGTCGGCGGCGGCAACCGGCAAGTATTGCATCCTAGTATACAGGTCGGCAACTATCTATACTACCTCAAAGAGAACAATAGCGCTTTTTA
This sequence comes from Sphingobacterium gobiense, assembly GCF_002980575.1. GTDB lineage: Bacteria > Bacteroidota > Bacteroidia > Sphingobacteriales > Sphingobacteriaceae > Sphingobacterium > Sphingobacterium gobiense. Next base: position 1,399,123 of record NZ_PVBS01000001.1, on the reverse strand, counting down.
TCAAGAAACGAAACCTATTCAATTATCCGCCTGTAGCTACCTGCACAACTACAGCATCTCCACCGATCAGACATTGCTCGATAACCGTTTCCAAGAAGCTATCGACCGGTTTCCGGTGTATGGAGCAGACGACCGTGACGAACTTTCCGCATTTATACACAACCGTGTCGGGGCAGGCGAGGGGATGACCATCCTCGACGAAGTCGAACACAGCAAACTGCGGCCATCGAAGAAACTGCTCAAGCAGGTATCCGATGTGATCAAGCAAAAGCTTAACGGCGAGCTACAACTATTTGGCAGGGCAAAGGCCAAAGGCGACTATATCCTGCTGGACGAACAGCTTATCGTGTACGATACGGTCATGTCGCTCGCCCGAAAAGTCAAAAAGCAGGATAAATATGCCATCATCGTCAAAGGAGGTGCAGGCACCGGAAAATCCGTCGTAGGGCTGCAGCTATTGGCTGATCTCACTGCGCTTGATATCAACACCCACTATGCCACAGGCTCCAGATCATTTACCGAGACGCTGCGCAAGATATTGGGCAAGGATTCCGCTAGCCTCCTCAAGTACTTCTTGTCTTACGGTGGTGCAACACCCAATGCTATTGATGTCCTGCTCATGGATGAAGCACATCGTATTCGCGAGAAAACGCAGGTACGCTATGCCAAATCAACGGGCAGGCTACAAGTGGAAGACTTACTCCACGCCGGCCGCATATGCGTCTTCTTTATCGACGATTATCAAGCCGTGCGAAAAGGCGAGATCGGTTCTTCCAGCTTTATCCGTGCGCAAGCCGAAAAGATGGGCTGTACCGTGTATGAATATGATTTGGAATCGCAGTTCCGTAACGGCGGATCAGAGAAATACAGCCAGTGGATAGATCATACGCTTCATATCCGGCAGACCGCTACTACCGAGTGGCGGCAGGAGGACGCCTTCGAGTTCCGTATCATGGACAGCCCACATGCGTTGGAGCAGGCCATCCGGGAGAAGGTCGAAGAAGGTTATACCGGCCGGGTGATGGCAGGGTTCTGTTGGCCATGGACCAAACAGGCAGATGCCGATGGAGAATTGCACAAAGATGTTGTCGTGGGCGATTATATCCGCCCGTGGAATGCGGACGAGAACACCAAAGGTATGCGCCGTGGTATTCCTAAATCGCAGTACTGGGCATACGATGAAGCAGGTATCGATCAGGTAGGCTGCGTGTATACAGCACAAGGATTTGAGTTTGACTATGCCGGTGTCATTTTTGGCAACGATCTTAAATATAACCCCGATACCGGGGAATGGGAGGGATTTCCTGAAAATTCGCACGATGGGCAGGTGAAGGGGAGTGAGGATTTCGTGCAGTTGGTAAAAAATACATACCGCGTATTATTGGGACGTGGTATGAAAGCCTGCTATGTGTACTTTATGGATAAGGAGACCGAGCGGTATTTTCGGAGTAGGGTGAGGAGGTGATACAAACCGTAATTACTCTGCCAGCCCCATCTTGTAGCTGCTGACTCGATTAAGTCAACAATAATTACCCTAAATATTCGGTAATTAAGTCTATTTTCTGTCTAATATAGTCATCGGCTGTTCTAGCGTCTAATTCATGTTGTTTAAACCCAAAGATATCTCGACCACAACCATTACAAAACGTATCCGTATCGTTAACTCTACCGCACTCACAGTTCCAGATTTCTTTCTCTTTCGATGATAAAAATGTTTTTTTCACCGCATGGATTCCTCTTTCTTTAAATGTCAATTGGATAAGGCTTCTGAGATCGTGTAGGTTCTGGACGTCTTTCTTATTATAAGACGGTTTATCATAAGTGGCTATGTAGATGCCGCGTTTTTGAACCACGAAATCTTCATTTTTTAGCAACTTTAGATTTCGCTCAAAGTCAAAAAGATTTAGTTCTTTTATTATTTCGGAGAACTTAAGGGCAATCTGTCCGTCTTGTTCCGCTACTCCTGTATATAAGAAATCTAATTTAATTTCGTCTGGTAAAGCTTCTATATACCTTACAAATGAATTGTGAAATTTTTCTGTACTTCCCGGAAAACTCGGTTCGTTTGTGATTACATCTCGATATTTCTTCAAGAGGTGAGGTAAAACTTCTTTAATTTGATAAGCCGTTATAAAACTCCAAACATCGTCATTGAATTTTAAATCACCCCTTTCAGCTTTTTCAATGATTTCTTTTTTCTTTCGCAAAACGTTTATCTTTTCCATCCCAACATTATCAAGTGTTTCGTCGGATTCTGGAATTACAGGCTTATCGTCAAGCTGTTTATCGAGTATCACGGCGGTACCGACAGCGGTGATCATAAACATAGATTTATTCTTACCGGAAATTTCGTCCATATCAATTTTAAGTCCTACCACACAGTTTGCCCCAAGCTGCAAGGCTGCTTGTTTTACTCGCTCAATGGCTTCGTTATACAATGATGTAAGCTGTTTTTGATAAGTTTGGGAACGTCCACCGAATACGTCTGTTAGACTGCCCAAAAAATCACTAAAAAGATTTGTGCCTGCTACGATATGGGCAGATACAGGTTTAATATAGCTTTTTATTTTTACACCATCTATTGAAGGTGTAGTGACCACTAATACGTCTTTTCGATTCGTCATAATTTATTGTGTTAATTATTTTGTTGTGCATTGATTTATTACTGAGCGTATTGTTTTTCAATGCTAATGAATTTATACTGTCGGTTATATAAATCAATGAGGTCTGGTGTTATTATCCCCGGCTCTTTTTCGGAAACGGCCAATTCTTATTTAACCCTTCTTGGATAATGATTTCTAATGTGCTTTCATCTATTTCGAATTTTTGTATGATGTCTCGTCGATATTTATCGTTCAATTTCTTTTCATATTCGCGATTTAAATCCATATTCCGCCGTGCTCTTTCTCGGAGTAGATCAATTTCTTCAGCAGTTTTTCCGCCGGTATCCTTGAGTGTTATCGGATGTTTTTTTTCTGCTAGTTCTTCAGCTTGATCTTCTGCCAGAATAAGTTGTTCCCATATCTTTTGTTTCTGCTCAAGAGCTATACCATCCTGTGTCGAATCGCTTGTTTCAATTATTGGATTCTCATTAACGCTATTAAGGAATTGAATTTGAAGATTGGGAGTGTTATCATTTTTTGCTTTACTAATACGGCCAACCCATTGGCCCATGTCACTCTCCATGTGCTCTTTACTGGTGAATAGGAAGATGTTTACGACGTTCGGTCGTGCTGGAGTTCTGGTTGTTACCGAATCATAAATATGTTTCAAGAGCTCTTCCATTTGCGGTTTGTCAAGATTTTGATTTGGTTTCAATACTGCTTTAGCCTCGTATTTTATCTTGGAACCAGATTCCGTTATATTTTCTTGGATGATTTCATAATATGGATATTCTTTTTTAGGATTGCATCCAAAAAAACTAAATAGGATAATAATTGTAATTAAAAACGTATGCTTCATTGTCTCAATAATAATATTTTCCAAAATTAAAGATCACTTTGAGCATTCTTTTACGGGAAACCGCTATTGGGTCCATTAAAAGTAGACAATAATGTTACGCGGGGCATTCGCAAAGTACGTAAACCAGTGACCACAAATATTGTGTCTATCATAACACAAGAAAACTCTACGCAGGGCATCGCAGCTGTTATTTTATTTCCAATACCGCCAGACACCTCTTGTTGGCTATCATACCTCAAAAGGAGATTGTTATCATGTAAGGTTACACAAGGTAAAAGCTAACCAAACTTTACCTCGACCGCAATAGCCTTTCAGCGATTTCAGACTCATTTACCGCCAGTCCGCTTTTTAGGTACATCTTTCTCAGCCCACTTTCATAATCGGTGATTATATCAAAGTGAGCATTACAGTTCCGCAGGCGGAAAACCAGAGCCTTTTTTCCAGCCGTGAAGCCATCTTTCTTAGTCACGTCGAAGACGAATTTAGAGCAGCTATGTTTGAAGATGCACTTTCGCCTTTTTTCCGGAGGTATGATAAACCAGTAGAGCTTGATAGCGCTCAATAAGATTAGTCTCATGATCTAGAAAATACTACCATTTGTCTTGTTGTCGTGTAGGCAGGCCTTCCGCCAAATCCGAAGCAACCAGTGTCAGGGCTCACCTGGGTAGTTACACTTTCCAGTCTTACATAGTTCCAGCCTTCTTTTGCACCTTGGTTTATTAGTTTTTCTAACTGTTCGGCAACATGATCAGAGGTGCCGCTTTTGTGATCTATCAATGCGACAAATGGTACTACCTTGTATTCCATAATATTAATTTTGATTAGGTTTAAAATTTATCCAAACAGTAATTTACTGTTACGTTTTCTAAAACTAGGTAATAAACCGAATAAAAGCAACGTTTTTCGAGTTTTATTACAATATTTATAAGTCTATGGACAGTATATAAAATTCGCCCGAAAAGAATGGAGGAGAACATGTCGCTACCAAGGAACCTGTGTGGGAACAAGTTAACTTAGAGCAAATTGAAAACCAGATATAATTAAAAAGATTGTCTGTTGATAAAAAAATCGTAACTTATCAATGATAATTAACTTTTCGACTTTAAACTATATAAACCATGAAACGAATAATTTATTTAGCGATATATGCACTTCTAGCGGTATATTCGTGTGGAAATCCATCTAATGAGGAAAAAGCTAAAACCCTCATCAAAAACTACATTGATAAACATGCCAACGATCCTGAGAGTTATGAAGCGGTAGCGTTCGGAAGCTTAGACTCTATGACGTCAATAAGTATGATTGGGACAGGAGTTGAATATGCCAATCTACAACGAGATTTTGATAAAAGCATGGATATGGAAAAGAGAAAAAGTATAATGGCGCAGCAACAAGAGATACTGAAGGATCGACAGGGTTTTCGAATAACTCATAAATATAGGGCGAATAATGCATTTGGTGCTAAGATACTCTCTGAAGATGTTTTTTATATAAATGCTCGCCTTGATTCTGTATTGACAGTAAGAAAGGTAGGAGAGTAGATAATATAGCACCTCAAAATTCGATATATGGAGCAAGGCCAGATTAAAGAGACGATAGACTACACAGGCTTATATTTACAGACACACCGCAATAAATGAACCAAATAGAATTTATTCCTCTTATTGAACCTGCAACAAAAAAAGGTAAGGAAAGTGATACTATTCTTAGCGGAACTAGTTTAAGCAACGCAGATGATTGGTACAATTACCGAAAAAGTGAAATTGAAAAAAATTACACAAATTTCCCTGAACCAATACGCAAAGACGTTTATCAATATAAACTTTTTGATATTTCTCTCGAAGACTTAGAGCGAGTAATAAAACTGCATATTGGAGACACGGATATAAACGAATCAATTTCTCTTTTTGGTGGATATGCAATTTCTAAAGATGGAACGATAGAATTATTTCCTCAATGTTGCGGACTTTTAGAAGAAATTCAAATATGGAAAAGTATTCTGCTCGAGGATTTTGAGGAATTTTATCTATCTGAAGGTCATCCATCGCCATTGATAAAAAGAAGAGGTCGTGAAATTATTATTTATTGTAAGGACGAATTTGAAACATTTTATCCGATTACAATTAAGGAAGAGATTAGACTCGATTACAAGGATACAAAAACAGCTTTTATAAAACTGATTAACGAACTGAAAGAATTTTCCATCAAACTAGACACGCTATCGGACAAATTTAAAACTCAAAATTTATCAAAAATAATGATTTGGGGAAACAACTATAAAGTATAGAAATAAGACAAAAAAGTCACCCCAACCTCTGTCTCGGCAGCCCGATCTCGTGCGCCTGCGGATAAGGCGCGCGATGCGTCATGCTCACATCCTCACGGATCTGCTGATGAATCTTGTACTGGCTGTCGCGGTCATGGTTGTACCGCGGATCCGGGATAAACGGCAGCTTGGCCATCTTGTGGATCGTGAGGGTAGGGAAGTGGTAATCCACCTCCACCGTGCCGAGCAGCAAGTAGCAACCGCCCCCTTTGAAAGGATACCGCTCCAGGCAATCCGGGAAATGCGCCGTATCAAAATAGCCGCCGTTCACATCGATCCACGTACCAAAGTACATCACCCCCCGTTTTGTCGGCACATGCTTGCGCGCAATGAGATAAGCCAGCATTCTGACCTGCTTCTTGTGGCAGTTCACCAGGTCAGCCGCCATTACATCACCCCGAAAAGCCGTCTGTAGCAGGTCAAAAGGCGAACAGGAAACCGGAAAGCCCAGCAGCTCGATCTCATCAAAAGCATCCTCAAAGTAAGAACGTTCCAGCTGCGGGAGCGACCACTCCTTGGCCGGTTCGCGCAACAAGAGCGGCATGCGCTGCTCCGGTTTAAAATTTACGAGCAGCAGCCTTGCCTGCACCAATAGTTCATTTTTCGCTTTCCCTGTAAAGCGGAAAGCACCGATAAAAATCAAGGTCTGTACGCCTTCAATCCCCATTGGAATCCGCCGCACAAAATCCTCCAGCGAACCAAAGGCACCGTTTCGCTGCCGCTCCTCCGGTATCAGCCGCACTAGGCGCGTCTCCAAACCCTGCAGGTGCATCAACCCAAGAAATAGATCACTGCCATCCAAGACCGTTTCGTAGCCGCTCTTGTTCACACAGGGCGGTAGGATCGTCGCGCCCGACATCCTGGCCTCGTGCACATACACCTCCGTACGGTAGAAACCACCTCCGTTGTTAATTGCCGCCACCATAAACTCCAGCGGATAATACACCTTCAGGTAAAGACTCTGATAGCTCTCTACCGCGTAAGAAGCCGAATGCGCCTTACAGAAGGAGTAACCCGCGAACGACTCAATCTGCCGGTACACCTCGCGGCTCAGCTCTTCCGAATGCCCCAGACGCGCACATGACGCAAAAAAGTTATCCTTCACCCGCTGCAAGGCAGAGAGCGACCGGCCCTTTCCGCTCATGGCACGGCGCAGGATATCCCCATCAGCGGCCGACAGCCCACCAAAGTGCATCGCGATCTTGATCACATCCTCCTGATACACCATAATGCCATACGTATCCCCCAGATGCTCCTCGAATACCTCGTGGAAATATTCAAAGCGATCGGGGTAATTATGCCGAAATATATACTCCTTCATCATACCACTCTGCGCTACCCCCGGCCGGATAATGGAAGAAGCCGCCACCAATGTTTGGTAGTTGTCGCATTTGAGCCTCCGCAGTAACCCCCGCATAGCCGGGCTTTCGATATAAAAGCAGCCTATGGTCTGCCCGCGGCTCAGGAAATCATTACAGCGCGCCTCATCCTTGGAGATAGCCGTATCCCGTATATCGACAGCGATGCCTCTATTCTTCCTGATGAGCTTAACAGCGTCGTTGATCGTTCCCAACCCCCGTTGGCTCAAGATGTCGAATTTCTCAAAGCCAATATCCTCGGCGATATGCATGTCAAACTGCACAATCGGAAAACCCTTGGGAGGCATCTCCAAGGCCGTGTAGTTGGTTATCGGCTCTTCCGAGATCAATATGCCACAGGCATGCATGCTCCGCTGATTGGGATACTTCTCCAGCAACATCCCATATTTCTGTACCAGCTTGACCACCGCGTTGCCGTCATGCTGTTCCATCGGATTTTTAGCCAGCGCATCCAGTTCCTCTTTGGGCAGGCCAAATACCTTGCCCACCTCCCGGAATATCGAACGGTACTTAAACTCCACGTTCGTTCCGCAAAAAGCCACATGGTCTTTGCCGTAGCGGTCAAAGATATATTGCAATATCACATCCCGTTCCTGCCAGCTCCAGTCGATATCAAAATCAGGCGGCGTCTTCCGGTTCAGGTTCAGAAAACGCTCAAAATAAAGATCCAGTTCCAGCGGACATATATCCGTAATACCCAGACAATACGCCACAATACTATTGGCACCACTGCCACGCCCCACATGCATAAAGCCCATGCTGTTGCTGTAGCGCACAATATCCCAGGTTATCAGGAAATAACCGCTGAAGCCCAGTTCATCGATCACTTTCAGTTCCTTCTCCACCCGTTCCCGCGCAGGCCGGTTCTTCTCTCCATAACGCTTTTTCAAACCCGCGTAGGCCAGTCCCGTGAGCAGCTTGATATCACCCTCCTGGCTATCCGTATAGTGCCTTTTGTTTTTCGGCGTGCCAAAATCAAACGCAAAACTGCACTGTTCCATCACCCCACGCGTATTGGAAACCAGTTGCGGATAGCCTCCATAAGCAGCCACGATATCTTCAAAAGGCCGCATCACCTCATCCGTACGGCAATAATCGTCCTCTGTCAGTTTAGAGAGAACCACGTTCTGGTCAATCGCACGGAGCACCCGATGCAGGTTGTGCTCCAGTTTGCCCGACACCGTAACCGGATACCATATCACCATCCGGTGCAACCATTTTTTCCACTCCGGCCTGATCAACCTATTCAGCTCATGGGGCCGAATACCGATATACTCGTTATCCCGCAGTTGTTCCGGTACATTCGCCATCGGATATACCGTGATAACCTCCTCAAACGCAGGCGCATGGCTGGGCAATTCCGTCCCCTCGCAGTTGTGCGCGGTTATGAGCCGGCATATCTCACCGATCCCCGCCCGGCACTTCGCCAGCGTGATATAGCGTAACCTATTCCCTTGCCGCACTTCCATGCCCACGATAGGCTTTATCCCTACCTTCCGGCAGGCCTTGGCAAAATCATAGATACCTGTCACAGTGTTGATGTCTGTCAGCGCCAGCGAAGGTACCCCACAGGCAAGCGCCTGTTGGATCAAGCTGTCCAGCGATAAGGTGCCATACCGCAGGCTATGATAAGAGTGACAATTAAGATACATCGCTAGTGTTCCTCCTTCGCTACATTCCGGAACCCCGAAGCCCGGCCCACTTTGTCCACGCCAAAACGGTTCTTGATGCGGTCCATCGCCTGGTAGAGCGCCACCATTTCCTGCGTATCCTCAAAGATGTTGATCTGCAGACTACCACGCACTAGATTCGTTAGGCGCACCCCGATCAGCCGGATGCGCATGCGCCTGTTGTACAGTTTCTCAAACAGCCCCATCACACAGTGCGATAGCGTGTGATCGGCCGAGGTATACGGGATGCGGCACTGCCGGGTCTCGGTGTCGAAATTCGAGTACCGGATCTTCACCACCACTGTCGAAGTCAGCCACTGCTCGCTGCGCAGCTGGTAGGCAAGTTTCTCCACCATACCGCTGATTACGCTGCGCAGTTTGGTCAGATCGATTGTATCTTGCCCGAACGTATGTTCAGTTGATATAGACTTGCGTTCCGTATACGGTTCCACCGGCGTATAATCTATACCATTGGCCTTTTTCCAGAGATCTGTGCCATTCTTGCCGATCATCTGCTGCAATACCTCCATAGGCATATCCGCCAAGGTCCGTATCCGCCGGATGCCGATGCGCGACAGCAATTCAAAAGTAGCACTGCCCACCATCGGTATTTTTTTAATGGACAATGGATCAAGAAAAGGCCTCACCAGCGCCTGCGGTATTTCCTTCTGGCCGATGGGTTTGGCTTCGCCCGTTCCGATCTTGGCCACCGTCTTGTTTACAGACAGCGCAAAGCTGATCGGCAGCCCCGACTGCTTCGTAACCGATGCCGCTAACTCCCCGGTCCATTTATAGGCTCCGAAAAACTTATCCATGCCCGTGATGTCGAGATAATGTTCATCAATACTCGCCTTTTCCACGATCGGTGCCTTCTCCTCGATAATTTCCGTTACCGTATGCGAAAGTTTGGAATACCGCTCCATATCGCCCTTCATTACTTTGGCCTCCGGGCATAAGCGCAGCGCCATCTTAATGGGCATTGCCGAACGCACCCCATAGTAGCGGGCTTCATAAGAACAGGAGGCCACCACACCGCGTTCCCCACCGCCGATGATTACCGGTATACCCTTTAGCTTGTCGTTGTTCAGGCGCTCGCAGGACACGAAAAATGTGTCCAGATCCATGTGTACTATTGCGCGTTCCATTTCATATCGCTCCCTATTAAATTTCATACAAAGCTACACTAAAATACTAAAAATATTAGTATGTTTGTTGTTCAAAATTAGAACAATGTTGTATCTGGCTGACAATATGAGGTATCTGCGGGCGAAGTGGGGGCGGTCACAGCAACAGCTTGCCGATGAGCTCGGTATCACCCGTACCCGCTACTCAAAATACGAGTACGGCATGGCCGAGCCACCGATAGCGCTGCTGGTCAAGATAGCGAAGTACTACGGCTTGAGCATCGATGAAATCATTTCGGTGGATCTATATCGGGTATAGGTTTTATCATTTGCCAATCCAGGAACAGTATCCCTGGTCGGCATTTTCACGGCACTATCGAATCCATATATAAGCAAGAGGATAACCATAATATATTTTTGCTAAAAAAATTAGTTTTAATGATTTCGTTTTTATAACTTTGAAGGGATTATAAAAATAGATTTGTAAAGTAAAGCCGATTAACATGATTATAAATCAATCTATTATTACGGATATCAAGAATATCATAGTCCAATCAAAAGAAAAGGCTATCCGTGCTGTTGACCATCAACGAACGTTAATGTATTGGCATATTGGGAAGCGTATTTTTGAAGAAGAACAAGAGGGGAAAGAGAGGGCCGATTACGGAACTTACCTTATTAAATTACTTTCCGAACAACTACAACCGGAATTTGGTAGTGGTTTTTCTCCCCGTCAATTAGAACGATACAGACAGTTTTATCGTGTATTTCCAATTGCGTCCGCACTGCGGACGCAATTAAGTTGGACACAGTACAAGTTACTACTAAGTGTTGATAATGAAGAACAAAGAGATTTCTATATAGCCGAAACAATAAAAAATAATTGGACATCGAGGCAATTAGAAAGGCAGATTTACAGTAACCTATACGAGCGCCTGTTAGTAAGCAATGATAAAGAAAATGTTCTGTCAGTAGCTAAAAATGAGAAGTTCCCCTCTGATGCTAAAGAGATTATCAAAGACCCGATGTATTTGGAGTTTTTAGGATTAAAAAGAGAAACTTCATACTATGAAAAGGATTTGGAGAATGCTATAATAACGCACCTTCAAGAATTCTTATTGGAGTTAGGAAATGGTTTTTCCTTTGTGGCACGACAGAAAAGAATCCATATCGAAGGTGATGAATTTTTTGCGGATTTAGTATTTTATAATCGCTTGCTCCAGTGTTTTGTGATTATTGAGATCAAAACGCATAAACTAACGCACCAGGATATTGGTCAGCTGCAAATGTATGTTAATTATTATGACCGAATGGAAAAACTGCCACACGAAACACCAACCATTGGCATTTTGCTCTGTGCTGATAAAAATGACGCAGTAGTAAAATTCACACTGCCCGAAAATCAAAAACAGATTATTGCAAGCCAATACAAATTATACTTGCCAACAGAACAGCAACTTTTAGAGGAAGTAAATAAAGAACTAGAAAGTTTCGAGGAAAAATAGGAGAAGGGAGTTTGTATGGAAGTCAAGAAAAAGCAACATTATGTTTGGAAGCAATATTTAAAAAACTGGTCATATAACGAAAAACAGATTTATTTTCTTCATAAGAACTCAAACGAGGTTAAGGTAACAAATTTAGAGAATATTGCTCAACAACGTTTTTTCTATGAAGTGGATGCATTTTCAGAAAATGAAGAGTCTATATTAGCATATTTAATCAATGAGTGGAGTAATGATTATTCGAGAGATACGAATCTAGCTTTATTAAAAAGATTTTTCATCTATTCGAGAGCTAAAAGAGCATTGGATAAATTAAGCATTTACGATAAGGAAGAAAGGTTAAATGTTGTAAAGAAAAATACGTTAGAGGATTTACATTCAATATTTGAAAAGTTCGGTGAAAAACTGCTAATTGTAAATGATTTGTCTGACTTGTCATTTTTTAATACTTTGGAGGAGAAAGTAAAAGCCTTAATTTATTTATGCATTCAATATACCAGAACAAACCAAATGCATTCTAAGGCCATGAATGGATTGAGTCTGGCAAACCATCTGCCCGAAAGTTCATTAAAATTCATCGCGGTTACATTTGCAATTACATTAGCGTCTAATTTGGCTTTAGTACATAAATTGAGGGTAACTCTTTTAAAGAATGCCACCAACATTGATTTTATTACCACAGACCAACCAATCATTAATACAAAAACAGATTTCAATAACCCAACCCAAGCTACAGAATTGTTAGAGTTTTATTATCCGATAAATCCAAGAGTAGCACTGTTAGTTTCAACTTCAGAGGAAAATTTGTTGATGGAGCATGAAGTTTTATCTAAGGAAGAATTAATGAATCTTAATAGATTATTAATTAATATGGAACCTGATTTTATTTTTTCTAAGAGCAAGGAGGCTTTGGTAACAATCTTGTCGTAAATAAAACTAAATTTATATTTAGTAATCTAGAAAGTTATTTATGATCAGAATTTATTTAGACTGGAGTATTATAAGCTATTTGAAGCAACCTGAGTTTTCAAGATTAAAAGCATTTATAGAAGAAAATAAGCACAGGTTTCTTTTTCCTTATAGTGCGGCACATTTTTCAGATTTAATGAAAAGCTATTCTATGAACAATGTGTATTTTCAGACCGATTTGAAAAATTTAGAATGGTTATCTAACAAACATTTACTCCATTGGGAAGATAATTTTGTCCAACCCAAATTTTGTACCCCAAAAGACTATTTTGAATCTTACGATAGAGATCTAGATATAACTCCAATGTTCGATATCAATAAATTGTTTAATGATCTAGATAAGGGTCTGGAAGAAAGTGGTTTAATTTCTTTTAAGTCGATATTTTCTAGTTTAAAAAAGATTCTCGCAACCATTCCATCTGGTTTAGACATAACGGAGGATAACAAGAAAATTGTTAATACCATGTTTCCTGACTTAACTGTTAATTCGAACCATTGGGATTTAATGAAACAAAGCGGAAATATGTTGCTATCTTTGATAACAGATAGATTGTACTATAAAAATCTTCGTAACTCTATCTCAGAACAGGGTTTTGTTCTTGATAAAAATTCTGGTAATTGGGATGTATCCGAAGTTATGGCAAATGTGGATGCCTTTTTAAAAGAATCAGGATTTAATAAAGATTTTTTAGCATTTGTCGATTATGTGTTTGAGCTTAGGAATGAAAAACCTGACCGCTTGGTATATTTTACCGCATGTTATAACATATTAGATTTATTGGGATATAAAGCTGATAAACTCCCAAAACCATCAGATACTGCCATGAATATTTATACAGATGCTCAACATTCTTTTTATGCGGCTCATTGTGATTATTTCGTAGTTGCTGATAAAAATCTTTTAACCAAAACAAATGTTCTATACCATAAATTTAACATACGTACAAAAGTAATATCACCTTATGAGATGATAGATTCATTGGAGTCAAGATGCTCATTAGAGACTGATTCTGAAAATATATTGGGAGTGATTTTGGACCTAGTCCGAAATTGTGAAAATAGATTTGATTTTTCAGAACATCAGATAGGAGATGGCCAAGCCTTTTCAGGCACATTACCTCGATTACATTTTGATTTTTTTACAGATGTAAGTGTTTTGCAAGATGTTGAAAACAAAAGATTTACTTTGGCTTTTTTTAGAAGATCTCATAACTATTCAGAGTTTTATTTTTATACTGAAGTGGAGTCTCTGCTACAACGTATTTTTACTTTATTTAAATGGGAGAGCGATCGGGACTTTTCTAAAATGGCTTTAGATTTGATGAATAAAGAAGGGGAGAGTTATGCTAAGCTATGTGATTTCGGTGTGGTTATTTTAGACCTAGAAGAGAATAAACTGTCGCCTCGATTGACATATATCATCCCCTACACATAGAATTAAGATATTTCCTTATATAGTATTTTGGTTGAGCTGTAAAAGTTAAGACTTAATCTGACAGTTGGGCAATTTTTCTACTAGAATAGCTGGCCCGGTGACCTCCGTTATAGACATTCATAGCTGTTTCTGTATTCTATACCAATTAAGCCGTATACCATCCAATTCAAAAGCTTCAATGAAGGTAAATCCAACCTTTCTCAAAATTCTATTTGACCCATCGTTTTCTTGGTCTGCAATAGCATAGATTTCGTTTAACCCAAGTATCTTAAAACCGTATTCAATAGAAGCTAAAGCTGCTTCAGTAGCGATACCGTTTCCCCAATATCGCTTGATCAATCTATACCCAAGATCATAATAGTTTGTATGCCCATTTGTCTCATCAGTAACATATTTAAGACCTGACCATCCGATAAATTGATTCGTCTGTTTGTCGACAATCGCCCATCTACCGATTCCAAATTTAACATATTGATTCCTAATGAATTCTATAGCGCGGTAAATTTGATCTTTATCGTCCACAGGGTTGTTGCCTAAATATCTATGTACATCTGGGTCGGAATCCAGTTCAAACATGGCATCAACATCCGTCGGAAGTATTTCCCTTAAAATCAAGCGCTCTGTTTCTGCATATATTTTCATACGTATTGCTATTCTATATTATATTCCTGTTCAAACCAAACTATTTTGACGGCGGATAACGTTGCAAGCTCCAAACGTTCATCTTCAATGACTGTAAAGCCCTGTTTTAGATAAAAATTCAAGGGCGATATGTATTGCTTACCGTTAGCTTTAATATCCTTGTCATGGTCAATAACCCAGCCATACAGCAAGGATTCATTGGCTTTAATTTGCTTCATCAGTATTGAACCAATATGCTGTCCATGAATAGAATTGGACAGTATTATAGCAAACCATCTACTTTGATCTCTGTAAAATTTTGTCGCCCAACCAACTATTCTATCATTCAACCTGACAAGAATATGTGTTGGTTTTTCCAATGCATGGAGATATTTTTCGAATGCTGTTAGATCAGCATGAACCAATTTAGCTGGATACTCAAGATTCCAAAGTTCCATAATTTGCCGTTTCACATCGGGTGACAGTAACTCGACAGTTTGAAATTGCAAGTCTATTCTATCCATAGTTTCCTCCGATTCGACTATAGATTTGCTTCGGAAACCATTGGATTTCTGCCCCATAAACCATTCGTATAGCTGTAAAATCTTGTGGCAAAAACCCATTATCTTTCAGAAAAGCATTCCCAATGGTGTTATCCTTAGGTATAACAGCTGTATCTGTCGTGCTATATTTGAGTTCCATCAATGCTAGGCCCGCACGTTCGGTTATTGCATAAATCGGTCCTTGTCCGAGTTGTGGAAAATAATATCCTTCAACTCGTTCTCCCTCTTTAAAAATTATCGCCCGGTTAAGATGACCGTCGATCAGCTTTCTTCGGACTTCACCATTAATTTGTTGATCTAATTCAAGAATTTGCTCGTATTGTGCTGGTGTTGCTGATAACAATTGATCCGATAAAGATCTTTCTGACCATACATGTTCCCTCTTAAAAAATTGATAAGCACCAACAGTTTTAAATCCAGCTTTCTTATAAACTGGGGAACCGAGATCTGTCGCAATCAAACTGATCGACATGGCCCCATTTTTGGCCGCCAAGTCTATTAAATGTTTTACGATTTTGAAACCGATCCCACGACCACGGTACGATTCATCTACGATGATATGACCCAACCAAGCTGAATCTTGGTGTAATATTAGAGCTCCAACACCGATGATTTTTTTTTCAAAAACAACTTTAACAGGCCTACAAAAAGATTGAAGACAGTATTCTATGAAGTAAATGGTAATGTCACCCCATCCTTCTGGTTGGAGATGACGAGTTAAAGGCAAATCTTGGAGCGTGAGTGGGTGTATATCCATGCTTTTTAAATTTTCGGCCAAATCGTCTCAAAGTATTCGCAGACAAGTTCCATGTCGATAGTTGGCTTCAAATTAAGCTCGCTCAATTCGCGTGTATAGTAAGCCCAATGGACTTCTTGCCAATAACCTAAGCTTTTATCACCTTCACCTTCTATGAAAGCATATTCCGGCGTAATATCTTTAAATTGAACTATTTCCACTTTAATGGTTTTAATAATTGCCTTGGGAGTTCCATCCCAACCGGTCACGATAGCTAAGTCTCCGATCGCAGGTAGTTTTTCTTCGTTGATTTGCAATCCAGATAAAGAGTGTGTAGTAGCCTGTTTAATACCTTTTTGTACAAGTTCGGCACATTCGTCTGCATCCTTTTGGTTATCACAAAAGTAATAGGACGGCGGAATTTCTACCTGCGTATGTTCTGAATTTTGGTCTTGAAATTTATTCCAAAAAGCCTCGATTACATCAACCTCCATGTGTACTTTAACTTTGCCATCTGTAAAATGAACATTATAGGATTTACCCTCATTTTCGATAATTCCCGTAAGCGGATTTGGTTTAATGAGAATTTTAGTTGGGAACCATGTTTCTTTTACAAGATAATTTGGCATCAAAAATAATCCTTCCTGCGAACCATTAGCGGCAAACCTTTCCTTGTCACCTTTCCAAAAAATAGTTCCTAAACTATCTTCAAGTTGCTGGTTTGTTTTTGAAATATTATCCGTGCCTATACCAATCTCATTAACACAGAGAAAATCTTCAATGCTAAATTGCTTATTCGAATGGTTTTGTAAGTCATGACGTACAATACATTCTGCAATATTTCCGGCAGCATCGTAGAAATAAAAAGAATGGGTGTTCCAAGTATCGAAAAACACCACCTTTTCTTCTCCTTCTGCAGCTATGATATCCACTTTGGGTGACAGCCATTGCATCGCCTCCAACAACTTATTTGCAGGAATCAGAAAACAATAGTGATACTTATAGTCCTCCATGCTACGCTGAAAGTAAAACTTCGTCCAACCTAACTGTAGCCAAAATGTATCATTATCTTCTTGATAGACAGTAAAGCCTAATGTGGTTTCAAAAAAATGCTTTTGTTCCGCTATTTTATTTGTATATAATTTAAGCTCCCTAATTTTCACCGATTATATTTTTTTGTTGATAAGTCAAAGATACATTGTTCTCTTACATTCCAGATTTCCTCAAATGATAAATTCACGGCTGTATTCTCATCAAGCCATTTTCTTAAGTAATCTTGACCCCACCGCTTTTGGCCTGCCTTGTTCTCGCATCGGGCATTTACGGAATGCAGTGTGTCATTTAATAATATCGTACAATTTATTAGAGATATTGAGTAAATTCACTTGCTAAATTTTAAAACGGAGGATATTTGGATGGTAATAAGAACAATGTACGGCCTTTTCTTTACATTTCTATTTGTATCAAGTGCATTTGGTCAAACTAACTTAAAACAATATTTTGCGGACTGTGGTTTCGAGGGAAGCATTACCATTTATGATTATAAAAATCAAAACTGGATCATGAGTGATAGTACTGAATCGTCAATACAAAAAGTTCCTGCTTCAACTTTTAAGATTATCAATTTGTTGATTGCGTTAGAAACAGGAGTTATATCTGACGAACTTGATACTGTAAAATGGATAGGACAGATAAATGAAGACTTATATATGCATCGTCCATCCACATACAAAGATATGACCGTGAAAGAGGCATTTGAGGTTTCTGCAGGTTGGGTGTTTATGGAGTTGGCTAAAAAGATAGGTAGAGAAAAGTATCTTCATTATCTTGAAGCCTGTGGTTATGGCAACCGACATGTTAATGATAAAGCAGATTTTTGGAATTTTGGGCCATTGGCCATATCGCCACGTAATCAGATAGAATTTTTAGTGAAGGTATATGAAGGTAAGACACCCTTTTCTCAGAGAAACATTGAAATCTTAAAGCGAGTGATGATTAATGAGAAAAATGACGAGTATGTTCTTCGGGCGAAAACGGGTTGGGGTTCACAAAATCAACAAGATGTTGGGTGGTGGGTTGGTTATGTTGAGAAGAATGATAATGTCTATTTTTTTTCAACTCGGATTACTAAAGATAAGGAAGATAAGAGACCTGATTTTCAAAAATGCCGAATTGATATAACAAGAAATGCTCTTAAAGAAATCGGTGTGTTTTAACATCGATTGATGCGGTATTTGATAAGTAAGTAAGTTTGATACTTTGTTATTTGTGAATTATTCTCATTATAGTCCTTTTTTATTACTTAGTTCTGTATGACACCAAGACAGAGCTCGATATTGACATGGACTGGAATAGCACTCGTTTCCTTCCCAACTTTAGTTTTTGTAATAAGTGGTATCTATTATTATCCTGTTTTGCTAAAAGGGATGTTCTACATGGAATTTTATAGGTATCCAACTTATTCCTTTATTTCAGATTCCTATGTAGACGCCGTATTTATTGCTGTCAACATTGTTTATGTTAGTGCTTTGATACTATCGTGGTTTTTTATTTTCAAAGGAAAGCTACGTAAAAAATACAAGGGATTTTTTCTCCTATGCTCCATGATTCCTCTCGCCATGTTTATTACAAATCGCACAATAAAACCGTGCGGACGAATGCTATCTGCTAGCGGAAATAAGACGATTCGGTTCATTGAGAAGGTGAACGGACGTTCTATCACCCGCACCTATGTTAACGAAAAAAAACAGAAGCGTATAATCCGAAAGAACGACCGAGATGGATACTGACTAGAAAGGATACAATATCGGAGAACTTGTAGATGCACTCATTTACATACTCCGACCCGATACACACCCATATTAAGTGAATATTCCGAAAAAAGTGGGAAAGAACCACTTTGTATCGGAATGGCAGTCCGGTTTTCTTCAAAGTTTCACAATCAAGTTACGAAACTACTTCCTTAAGTTGTCTCCCTTATTCGATTGCGAAAGCGAAATATTGTGATTTCACGGCGAAACAAGTTTAGGTTTGTTGTATCGAATATCAGTAATTCAAAGAATGAAAGCAATCACAACACCTTCGTTTGATCGTTTTCCAACATAGCAGAAACATTAAATCTACCAAGGCGATCTCTCTTCTAACCGATACCCTCCTCCGTAGACTGTTTTGATATGTATGGAGGGGTAATCTTTAAGTAAACTTCTAACCCGCGATATGGAGCCGTCCAGTAAATTGTTTTTATCCGGATGATCATCCTTCCAAATTTGTTTGAGTATAAAAGGTCGATATACTACTTGCTGTTTCCGTTGTAGTAACAAATTCAACAATTGGATGTCCTTCTCTCTGAGCTGATGTGACTTCGTATTAAACTCAGCGTACTGTGCGTGTAAACGTATAGTAATTCCACCAATTTGATATTGTGTAAGATCTTGTGGCACAGAGAGTATGTTCTTAATCTGCGCTAATAAGACTTGGGGGAGAATTGGTTTTTGCAGATAGTTGATCGCACCGTGTATAAAGCCCTTTACTTGGCTGTTTTCATCGTACTCTGACCCGGTCATCATGATGATAGGAGTGTTGATATCTTTATCCCGGATTTCTGTAATCACATCAAATCCAGATTTAAGTGGCAACATTACATCGAGTACAATCAGGTCTGGTTTCTCTGTATAATATAATGTTAAACCTTCTTCTCCCGAGGTTGCATGCCAAACCTGTAGTGTATTTTCTTCAAAGAAACCCTTTAAAGCAAGAGCAAGTTCTCTATCGTCCTCTATGATTAAAATTTTATTCCGCATTGTTTTGTAAAGGGAAAGATACGGTAAATTTCGTTCCCAGGCTTAATTTACTTTCAACTTCTATATCACCAGCGTGTGCTTCTACCAAGGTCTTCACATAAGTAAGCCCTAATCCGAATCCGGTTTTCTGTTGTATATTTTTTTTCTCACTGCGATAAAATTTCTGAAAGATATGGGGCAGGTCTTTTTCGGAGATACCTAGCCCATCATCCTTTACATTTATCCTTAGTTTGCCTCCTTCATCAGAAATATGGATGTCGATTTGTACACTATCTTTTGAATATTTAATAGCATTTTCGACAAGGTTATCCATGATATTGGAAAAGTGGAGTAGATCGGCATACAGTGTGGTTTGTGCCGTTTTTATAGAAAGATTTATTTTTACCGACTCCTCGTCCCCAGCTTCATATTTTTCTATGAACAGAGTGAAAAAATCTATTAGGTTGATGTTTTGTTTGTTGAGGTTGATCGTTTCTCGTTTATTGTTGCTTAGCTTTTGTATGCGTTCGGTGTATTTATTGAGCTTTTGCAATTCCAATAGACTTTGTTGAGCATATTGTTGAACTTTATCCCTATTGCCCGTTTCTAGATAGTGCGGGATTAACGCTATCTGTGCTACAGCAACAGATATAGGACGTTTAAATTCATGCGTCATTGTGCTGACCGAATCCTGTCGCATCTGTTCCTTTTTTTCTTTTAAGAAAAATGTTCGGATGATAATTGTCAGAAAGAAGCTGCAAATGATAATCAGTAACGCCGTGAGAATAAGCTGGAAAGTCATCGTTTTTACAATAGCGGATGTTGATATTTGTATATATCCCTTGACACCCAGCGTATCGAAGATATCGATGATGATTAATTCGGATGCTGTATATTCTCCAGGTTTATTCTTGTCATTGGACCGTTGAAGCACTTTATTGTTTTTCACGTCAATATACTCAATATACGTCGACGCCGCTGTTATACCACTGAGAGAAAATTCTTGGTTAAAGATACTGTCTAGCATAATGACATTGACGGGAAGGTGATCTTTTAGGATGAATTGGCTGACTTTTACATCGCTGTAAGGATCGTACCGATCAAATTGTACTTGAAAAGAGGTGTCGATTAACTGTATTGTCTTAGTAATATAACGAGATGTATCACTTCCCCGAAATCGTGGACTAGAGACAATTGTGCCTCCCATCTTTTCGTGGCGGTAAGTATATTCACGCAGGATCGCGTTTTGCAACGCTTCATCTTTAACTTGGGTTACCAAACGGTACTGAGCTGTATATAAGTTGTATACCCATATCGCCTGTCCTCCGAGAATAGAGAACAGAATTACGATAGTTATTATTCGGATGTGTTTTGCGTTTAGTTGCATGTCTGATTCGTGAATTTACAGCTTTTAAGTGAATATGAAAAGAGATTTTCTCGAATGCGTGACATGAATATTTTAGTTTCGTTTTCTCTACGTCAGAATTGCGTCAGAATTGAGAGGCCAGAAAAATCGTTTTCTTTTGTTTAGGCCATTACTTTAGCGCCAAGTATAACAAACGTAATAATATCAAAAAATTATGAAGAAGTATTTAACTGTATTGATCTGTTGCGTCGCGATTGGCATAGGGTTAAACGTGCAGATAAAATATATACACGATCAACCTAAAAAAATCAGTATCGCTCTGACAAATATCGAGGCACTAGCGCGGGGGGAAACAGGGAATGGAAACTGTCGGTTTTTTGGGAGTGTCGATTGCCCTTATAGCGGAGATAAAGTACTATATGTAGAATGAAAGCGATTTTTTCTGTTGTTTTACTAATGGGCTTGGGTTGTACCATGACCTCTTGTACTGCCGTTGCCACCGCAGAGGCCGTGGTATTTCCCGAAACCGTTTCATTGCACGCGACGGAAAAAGCTATAAAGGATAGTGTGTATCTTAAATATCCGTTCCGACTGCGGCTGAATGATGATATCCTAGCGGTAATAGACATACATCCGGCTGTAGACTATATTCACACATTTGATTACAAGACCATGCGACATAAACAAAGCTTCGCTCGTCGTGGTGAGGCACCATCAGAATTTTTAAGCGCAGAGAATATTCGGATAGACGAATATGGCGATGTATGGGCGCTCGATGCCAACAAAAATAAAATTGTCAAACTAGCAAAACAGACCGACGAACAGCCAGTTCAAATAGATTTAGATAAGGAGCTTGTCCGAGCGCTGGACTTTGATAGACTAAATGATTCAGTTTTTATTGTACCAGATTATACGGGGCAGCATCGTATATCATTCGTGAGCTCCGGGGGGGATATCTTGAGACATGCCTTTCACATTCCATCATCTACTAAAAAAATGAATGCTATGGTATTGGCGCAGGCATGGCGTTCCTTCATTAGTTATAACTCCCATAACGGTATTTTGGGTATGGCCACCCAGCTAGGGCAGGTATTGGAAATCTATGATATAAAAAGAGAACGAGTCATCAAAGTGATAGGGCAAGAGTATGGTACACCCCACTTTGTGAATAGAGGAGGTTATGCAGTACCGACGGGTATTATGGGATATAGCGACATACACGTAGGCGAGGAGCATATATATGCCCTATTTTGGGGCAATACATTCGATGATGTGCGGAAACGTCCAGACGATCATCAGGAAGGCGGACGTTTTGTGCATGTATTTGATCTTAAAGGAAATCCCGTGCGGCAATATCTGTTGGACAGATGTATCACTGGATTTCATATAGACGAAGAAAGTGGTGTTGTGATAGGGTTGGACGTAAATAGTAATCAACCCATCGTGGAGTATGCTTTTAACCTCGATTAATAATAGAAAGAAATGAGAGCTAATTACAGCGAATTGATGAGGAACTTTAGAACGTGGGGTGTAGGTATTTTTTTTTCCCTATTGTCGGTTATAGGTTGTCAGGATAGTAGGCGAAAT
This sequence comes from Sphingobacterium gobiense, assembly GCF_002980575.1. Lineage (GTDB taxonomy): Bacteria > Bacteroidota > Bacteroidia > Sphingobacteriales > Sphingobacteriaceae > Sphingobacterium > Sphingobacterium gobiense. Next base: position 1,376,604 of record NZ_PVBS01000001.1, on the reverse strand, counting down.
TCTGCAGAAAAAATCGTTAAGGAACGAATGGGGAAGGAAATTATTTTTCCAGAGGAGGTAGATTGCTGGTATATGGGAACGGATACGCTCTGTCCTCCATGCCAAAGTAAGCCCTTTAAAATGTTGGTCTACACAGATTCCATTGGTTGTACAAGTTGTAAGCTTAATCTTACGCTATGGAAGCACTATATGCAGGAAATGGATTCGATAGCCCCGGGACAGGTAGAATTTGCGTTTTACTTTCAACCGAAAAACCGTAAGGAATTGGCGCATTTATTACGTCGAGACCGACTGGAGCAAGTGGTGTTTATAGATCAATCCGGTACATTGAAAAAAAGTAATCAGTTTGCGGAAGAAATGGAATATCAGTGTTTTCTATTGAATGCGGAAAATAAGGTAGTAGCCATTGGCAACCCAACACTAAGTCCTAAGTTATGGGATCTTTATAAAACTACAATAACAACCCACAAATGAAATAAAATTGGGAAAAGTAAGGCGGCAGGCTACCCTCTCAGAAAAAAAATGCAGCCTGTCCGCCTGCTATCCCACCTTAAAAAGAAAGGAGGTACGGAGGCAAAGATAAGAATTAGCAATAATATCCTATAAAAGGATTGGCTGTTGAAAGAGTAGATTAAGTAAGGGCGCATTGGACACGCCTTATAATTGTAAAAACGAGCTTGTTTATAAAGCTCATTTAAAAATCAAAAAAATGAAAAAAAAATTATTAGGCGGTATAGTTGCCGTTGTGATTGCAGCAGTTGCCGCGATTAACGTAAATATCAATAATGAAGCTGAAAATGGTTTGTCGGCATTTAGCCTTGCGAATGTAGAGGCCTTAGCACTGAATGAGAATAGTGGCAATTGCCAACGAAACTGTAAAGTAAAGTTAAACTACCTTTGTATCACCACCAATGGCGATCGTCACGGGTATATATGTGCGGACTAATTAAAATATAATATTATACCGTTATCATGCCTCTTATATACTTATATAAGAGGCTCTTTAAATTTTTTAATATGAAACAACTTTTTTGGGGATTTCTGGTTTTTCTATTAATCTCGTGCCGAGGAAACGACTTGGAAACCGGCGTCTACACGAACATACAAGCAAATGATAGTTTAACTTTTTTCGTAGGGCTTCCTGTTGATATGGAGCTTTACAAGGATTATCTTTTCGTATATGACTTTTTTGGAGAGAATGGATTAATCAGTGTCGTGGATTCGTTTAGAGATTCGACGTTATTTTCTTTTTTAAATACCGGTGGCGGGCCAGACGAAGTGGTGTCTTTATCAAATCTAGACATATTCTCCGACCAAGGACGGAATCTGTTTGGAATTTTTGACGTTAATACCAAAAGATACCGTTCATATGCTACCGATAGTATTTTTACAAACCAAGCTAATCTCAATCCAGTTCTTGATAGAAATGTTAACGTATCTTACTCAATAAACGAATTGTATAAAACAAATAGAGGGTACGTTGCTACAGGCTTTTTCCCAGATGGGAAGTTTGCAATAATGAATGATTCCCTAGAATTGATATATTACGGAGCAGAATATCGTCCACAGGAAAACAAAAATTTTTCTAAGGTTTTGCATGCTCAGGCAAATATAGGTAAAAGTCAATTGTCGCCGGATAGGAAATGGTTAGCTAACGTTATATTTCACGCTGGAGTAGTAGAGTTTTATAATTTAGAAACAGATACCATTGTAAAGAAATGGGAATTTGTAAAAGATGAATTAGATTATACTGTAAAGAATGGAAGGAATATTCATAACAAAGGTGTAGAAGGATTTATATCAGTGGATGTCACGGAACAAAATGTTTTTGCGCTGTATGCAGGAGAGGTGTCCGATCCTGACGCCATAGCTACTTACGGAAAGTATGTATATCAGTTCGATTTCGATGGAAATTTGATTCATATTTATGAGTTAGATAGGAAGGTATTGGATATACGTATTGAGGGAAATAACCTTAAAGCGATCGCTCATAATCCCGAACCTATAGTTGTGAGTTATGAATTATAATAAAACTATAGTGGATGAGTGGTTTATAAAATGTCTATATAAAAGGAAGTAGAATGTGTCTAAAATTTTGATAAGATGAAATCAACACCGATAAGCGTAATCTTTTTGTCCATTTTTTTATTTATTTCCTGTGTAAATGATAAAACGAGATACTTCGAAAGTACCAAGGCAGGAATTATTGAGTACTATAAGGATGACAGCCTGAGGTTAGAGGCAGCACGCTATATATTGAATAATATAGAAGGTCTAAAACATCTAGAAGATGACGAAAACCAGGGGCGACAACCGTATTTCGATTATCTAAAAAAAATTGCACTGCAAAGCGAGCTAGATCGTAATGGAAAAAAAAAAGAAGGTAAGAGAAAGCCTGAGAAAGAACTTTATACAAGAGTGTTGGATAGTATTTTTGAAGCTGAAAGACAACGCTCTGTTACTGTAGGTTCTCGACTAATTGAAGATATTTCATATCTTTCACAAGAGCAGATCCAAGAAAATATAGAGTTTGCTTTCTATACTAGACAAAATTTTCCTTGGTCAAAAAAGGTTGATTTCGAGGATTTTAAAGAGTATGTGTTGCCATACCGGGTCACCGATGCTTATTCACCACACAGCAAAAGAATCTTCTTGGAAGAATATAAACCATTAGTGGACTCTATACGTTCAATCTCCGATCCTCACGAAGTGGCAAAACGTATAAAAGATGATATTCACTTGTGGTTTAAAGAAGACGGCGTTCTAGGCGCTCGCTATCCCTTCTTATTCCCCATGACATTTGAAAATATCTTTAACGGCAGAGTTGGAACATGTTACGAAGCAACTACATTAAGAGTTGAAATTATGCGAGCTCTTGGCATTCCGACTGCCTTTGAAATAGTTCCTCATTGGGGTAATGTAAGCGCTCGACATTACTTTTACGCTGTCATAGCTGATAAAAATAACCCTACCGAGTTAATTACGAATGAAAATAAATATCGTGACACGCGGCACATAATTACCGGATCGAGTTATGTGGGAGAAAAATATGATTCTCCCAATAACCAAATCATTTACAATAAGACCGTTCCTAAAGTTTTTCGACTAGGTTTCGCTGTTAACCCTAAAAGTTTAGCGGCATTGGCTGACTATGACGAGCCGATACCAGATTTTTTTCGGAATGATAGGTTAAAAGACGTAACAAGTGAATATCTAGAGACAGCGTCAATTAGACTACAATTAAACAACTCAGAAAAAAAGACGGTATATCTAACCGTATTTAGCCCAGACGAATGGCAAGCAGTCGATTGGAGCCTCACTAATAACGGCTACGCCGAATTTAAGAATGTAGGGAAAAATATCGTCTACCTGCCATGCTACTATAATGGAGATTATATGGTGCCTGCCGGTTCTCCTTTTTTGTTGGATATGCAAGGTGAAACTCACCATTTTTCTCCTTCGGATGAACAAATAGCACTTAACCTCGATCGAAAATATCGCCTGTCAATTCATAATATCTCAAACGCTAGGCGAAGTCAGGGTATAAGGTTTTCTGTCGCGAATAAAGCAGACCTTTCTGACTCCGTCCAAATAATGACCTTAGACAGTTTAATTCTTAAAATGACGCGGTTTCCATTGGACAATCTGCAGGAGTCAAGATATATTATTTGTCAGTTTGAGCCGTCCCAAAAAATCAGTATTGCTGAACTGGAATTTATTGGATTAATCAGCGGAAAAGAGACAAAATTAAAAGGAAAGGTTTCAGGAAATATGGGGGGGTACAACAAGTCAACTGAGATGCTTTTCGATAATGATAGAAATACTTTTTACGAAAGTAGCGAAGAGGGACCGAATTATTTCGTGATTGATTTGAAAGATCCGTTTCAATTAAAGGAAATAAGAATTTGTCCTCGTAATGATACTAATGATGTTTTACCTGGTGATACCTACGAATTATTTTATTGGGATAGCAAGTGGGTGTCATTAGGGATAAGGAAGGGAATAGATTATAAATCACTAGAGTTTGTCGGACCTAAAAATTCGTTGTATTTATTGAAAAATATCTCTCGTGGAGTCGAAGAACGTATATTCTCATATCATCAAGAGAAGCAATATTTTTGGTAGGATTTTGACATATAGATTTCTTTTGTGTGACTGAAAAAGTAGAGCAGACAAGGAAAATACCGCCCAGTTAAGCTAACTACACAAGAATTGAGTAAGGATTGAGTCGTTCTTTTTTTTTCTAAAGATCAAGCACTTTGCTTTATTTGTTACCATGATAGATGGCAAAGAGCGTAAAATACTCAATATGGAAAGGATTATTAACAATAGTCGGTATGTTGGAGGAATTGTGCTAAAGATCGTCATAACGATGCTGGTCGTGATTATTCTCCGTACTCTTGTTTTTGCCTCCTTTAAGATTCCCTCTTTGTCCATGAAACCGACTTTGCTATCCGGAGATTTTATTTTAGTCAACAAATTGGTTGTTGGGCCGAGGATAGACTTTCTCGGAAATAAAAGAAATGGTGAACCGATTCGTCTTGCAGGATACGGGACTATTAAACGAAACAGTGTTCTGGTCTTTAATGATCCCTATTACCGGTCCCCTTCCCGAGAAATTGTTCAAAATTGGAATGTCTATTATGTAAAACGTTGTGTTGGAACGCCGGGTGATACCTTACACATTCAGGACGGTAATTATTATATCGACGGTCGTTTGAACACATTGGCCAATAAGTTTCATATACGGGATTTAAATCGAGCTTTATATATGTCACCGAGAGAATATGCCCCAAAGATGTTCAAAGCATTAGAGTGGACGATTGATAATTTCGGACCGATCTACATTCCACAGAAAGGCGATATAATCACTCTAGATACGCTCAATATATACCTTTATCGTCCATTGATTGAATATGAGACAGGAAAGAAATTAGTTAAAAGAAACGGAGCGTTTTCACTGGATGGACAGGCCTGTAAGCTCTACAAATTTAAGCTAAACTATTATTTCATGGCGGGCGATCTCGCTACGGATTCTAAAGACTCCCGTTATTGGGGGTTATTGCCCGAAGACCATATCGTGGGCAAAGTAGCTTATATTTGGAAATCCAGAGACCCGAGTACGGACGCATATAGATGGGAAAGGTTCTTTAAAACCGTTGAATAATACGTAGCAACTGAAATGTGTGTGTTAGTTTATTTACACTACACAGAGGGATGAATGGCCTGATAGCTTCATTGCCATTAAAAAAGCTTATATAGATGAAAAAATTAATAAACCTTTTTGTCGCTGTAGTTTTCTCGACTGCGCTTTTCGGTCAAAATAAGAACCACGTTGATGAGATAAAAGAAAAAAAAGCGTTGGAATGGGTTCATGCTGAATTGGCGAAAGCTAAAAATCCGCAAGTTTTGGAATCGTATGGTAGTGATGATTTTTTTAGGAAGGATTCTGTACGTATTGTAGGCTATATTAAGGGCTACGACATTGGGTTGGGCTTTTCAAGCGGTATGATTTACAATTCCAACCTTTTCACGCACGAGGATTTGCCTGTTACGGCCCGAATTTATGAAAATGGCACTTTTGAGTTCTCCTATGAAGTACTTTATCCTGAGATCTCCTGTATAATTTTTGATGACCAGGCCGTTGAGTTTTATATCGAACCTGGGCATACCTTAGGATTGTTATTGGATTGGGAAGAGTTTTTGCATAAGGATTATCACGGAAAAAATATCTACACACGGCACCCTATGCAATATTTAGGCGATTTAGGGAAATTCAATGAACGTCTATTTGCGATAGATTCACGTAGGCCAGATTATAAAGAATTACTAGATCGTCAGAAAAAGATGGCCCCGACCAAATTTAAAAGTACCTGGTTAAATCAATGGAAAACCGAGTCCTTAAGTTTAGATTCAGTTTTGTTGGCTTACAAGGCGGAAGCGAAGCTTTCATCGCTGATTAAAGCACAGTTGGATATGGTTTATGCCAATTATTTTTTTGAATACGCTCTTGATCGAGATTATTATAGTAAGCAGGATACAGCGAATCAGGTACTAAAGATGCCGCTCCCTGCCGATTACTATGATTTTGTCACCGCGATAGACTTTAATAATCAAGCCTATTTAGCCTCTTATGATTTTTCAGTTTTTATTAATCATTATGAATCCTTAAACCTGTTTCGCGTCCGACCGTCATTCACTGATTCGACATCGGCCCAGCTAGAGGGTTTAACTAAAAGAGGGTTGATAAATGACATTGCGTTAGGGAGACACATGGCGGTTATGCTAAATCAACACCCCATTTTCGGGGAACAGCTTGTACAAAATCAACTTATCGAACACCCCGTTGTCGCTAAAAGCATAAAGGAATACGCCAATTATTTGGAAACCAGGAGAGGAGGTTACGAATTGCCCGATACTGATGGTGCGAAAGTCTTTAAAAATATGGTTGATAAATATAAAGGAAAAGTGTTGATCGTGGACTTTTGGGCAGAATGGTGTGCACCCTGTCGGGTCGGTATAGAGACCCATTTGGCCGATCGTGAAAAATATGCAGATCATCCGGATTTTGCTTTTGTTTTTGTAACGGACGAGAGCTCCAGTGAAAAATTTTACCAGGAGTATACAGAAAAGCAAAAGATGATCAATTCCTACAAAGTCCGTGACGACGAATATCTGGCATTGCGCGAGTTGTTCCGTTTCAACGGGATTCCACGCTATATCCTCATTGACGCAGCGGGAAAAATAGTAGACGATAACTATTCAATGCGCAATTGGAAAAATGATTTCGTCAAACGTTTCCCAGATAAATTTAAAAGGGAAGACTTTTTCGACAGTATATCTGCGCAAGAATTGCGTCAGAATTGAGTAGTCCGTTTCTTTCTTAAAATCGAGGTGCTTTGCTTTATTTGTTTTATGATGAAACAAGTAAGAACAATCCTTTAAACCCGTGGAATGAATATACAGCAACCGCGGATACATTGGATAAATTACGTTTGCCTGCTACCGTTTATAGCATTGTTAGGAAATGCGCTTATTGCAGATGATTGGCAGACACATACCGGAATTGGAAAAAATATAGGTTTTTATATCGTAATAGCATTCATCCCGTTAGCCACCGCGTTATCGTTTTGGAATAACAGACAAAGTGTTAAATTCCATGTGGCAGACTATTTTATACTGTCTTGGCTGATAATTGCTTTTGGTCTTTCATATCTATATTTCCAAGCCGTAAACAATAAAATGGCAACGCTGGTACTGCTTGGAATATTATACTATTGTTTCCGTATTTTTTTGGTTCAAAATCAGATTAATCTGTATATGCTAATGCTTGCCCTGATGTTGGTCGGAGGAATAGAAGCGTTGTGGGGGTTATTGCAATTGTACGGTTTTACACCCGCACGACATGCCTTGTATACTGTATCGGGTTCCTTCTTCAATCCCGGTCCTTACGCGGGTTTTCTTGCGGTAATCTTGCCTGTTGCTCTCTTTTACCTATGCTCGGACAAGGAAGCTTTTGCAAAGCATCGACAACGCGGCACTGTTTTTTTCAAAATCCGCTGGGCTGTCGGACTATTAACATGCATCGTAATTCTATTGATCCTACCGACTACGATGAGCAGAGCCGCTTGGATGGCAGCTACCATAGGATGCGCAGTCGTGCTTGGGGGATACTATCGGTATTTTCTCAAACAAAAAAAAGAGAAGCGACGCACCATTGGAAGAAAGATAGGACAGGCAATCGTGTTTCTAACAATCATCTGCGTAGCAGTCGCTGGTCTTTATTATTTAAAAAAGGATTCTGCAGATGGGCGTACACTCATATGGAAATTGAGTATGCAAATGGCCTCCAGGACTTGGTTTGGAGAAGGATTGGGACGTTTCAGTGGAGGCTATGGAAATGAACAGAAAATGTATTTTGAATCGGGAAGAGGGACAGCTAGAGAGGAATGGTTAGCGGGAGAGCCCGAATACGCCTTTAATGAGTTTGCGCAAATCTTGGCGGAGCAAGGATACGTTCCACTAGTGCTATTTTTATTCACCATCATATTTACTTTCATAACCGGTATCCGCCATCGCCGGTTTATGGCGGTGGGTGGATTGGCTGCTCTCTTAGTATTTGCCCTATTTTCCTACCCTTTTAGTTTAATGCCCTTTTTGATTGTGTTTATTTTATTTCTTACAGCTTGTATATCAACGCGCTATATCGCAATTGATCTAGCGAAGAATCCTATCGCTTTAGACGTTCGCATACAATGGAATACTTATGCGGTCATAGCGGTGCTCCTTTTAGGGACGATGCACTCCGTCCAGACTATTTATAATAGATATCCTGTTTTCAAGGCACATAAAACCTGGGGAGAGGCACAGCTACTTTACCCGGCAGGAATGTATCAAGACGTAGTGGAAGATTACCGCGTTATATATCCTTTTATGCGTGATCAACCACATTTTCTTTTCGAATACGGGCGTAGTCTGTACATGACGGGAACATATGAAGAAAGCATAAAGGTGCTTTTTGACGGCACAGTAATTAGCGCGGACCCAATGTTCCGAATAATGATCGGTCGTAATAGGCAGAGACAGGAAAAATATAGCCTGGCGGAGACACACTATCGTTACGCAGCAAATCAGGTACCTAATCGCCTTTATCCGAATTATTTGCTAGCTAAATTATATGACGAAATGGGAGAACATAAAAAAGCGTACGACATGGCAAAAGTGGTCGTGAATAAAAAAGTAAAAATAAATTCGCCCGCGGTGGAAGAGATGAAAGCAGAAATGCGAAAGCGTATAGAAGAGTACAATAAAGAATTAGAAGGCAATAAAGAATTGGAAAATCGTCATGTATCAATCGCACAATAATCCGATACCGATAAAGAAAAGTATGACGAGATCTCACGCACAAATTTGGCGCTTGTGCGCTCTTATAGCGTTAATAGGAAACGCATGCGATAACGGTAATGAAACATCACGCAAAGACGACGAACACGTACAGGCATTGTTGCCGAGTGAAACAGCAGAGGTTAAAGCTTTCCGGCTAGAGCAACAAACCTTTAATCATGAGCTGATTTCGAATGGTATTATTATGGCCACGCAAAAAGCCGATCTGTATTTTGAGGAAGCACATATCGTCGAAGAGATTTTTGTAAAGAATGGACAACGTGTAAAGAAAGGACAAAAAATCGCACAACTGATGCAGTTTAAATTGCAAAATGCTCTTAAACAAGCCTCGGATAATTTAGAGAAAGCAAAACTGGAATTGCAGGACGTGCTCATTAGTCAGGGATTTACGTTGGCGGACTCTTTGAAGGTGCCGCAAGATATCATGAAGATTGCAAAGATAAAAAGTAATTATGAGCATAGTCTGATCCAGTACGAGCTAGCAGATTATAACCTGTCACATACGATACTATATGCACCTTATGATGGTGTCGTAGCGAATCTGTCCGCAAAGAAATATAATATACCACCTAGCAATGAACCTTTTTGTACAGTTATCGCCAATGAAGCTATGGACGCCCAGTTTACGGTGTTGGAAAGCGAACTTCCGCTGATCCGCCAGGGTGATCGTGTAGAATTATCACCCTTTTCCCTTCAAAACTATCATGTATCGGCCATAATAGATGAAATTAATCCATTCGTCGATGAAAATGGAATGGTTACGGTGAAGGCTCGTATCCGCGGTACATCGAAAGACTTGTACGAGGGTACAAATATCCGGGTACATGTCCAGCGGTCTGCCGGAAAGCAGTTAATCGTGCCAAAAAGGGCGTTGGTATTGCGAAATAATAGAAAGGTTGTTTTTACAGTTAAAGATAATCAGGCACATTGGAATTACGTACAAACAGGGCTAGAGAATTCTAATGGTTATGTGGTCACAGAGGGACTGCAAGTCGGCGACAGCGTGATCTATGACGGGAATCTTAATCTGGCGCATGAAACCCCTGTAAGGGTTGCTCATTAAAGTAAAGTACGTATGATCAAATACCTTATCAATCGACCCATAGCCGTATTTATGGCGTTTCTGGCATTCTTCATATTGGGCGTGATTACGTATCTCCATATACCCGTCTCGCTGTTGCCAAATATCCCCATCCCCGAAATCACGGTGCAGATATCCGGTAAGAATATGTCGGCACAGGCAATAGAGAATACGTTGGTGTCACCGATACGACGACAGTTGTTGCAAGTATCTAATATCCGTGATATCCAAAGTGAAGCACATAACGGACATGCCATCATCCGGTTGAATTTTTCCTATGGTAAGAATACCGATCTGGCCTTTATTGAAGTAAATGAAAAGATTGATGCAGCCATGAACCATATTCCCCGAGAGGTCGAACGCCCACGCGTGATTAAAGCACGTGCGACCGACATCCCCGTGTTTTTTCTCCACCTCACCTTAAACGAAGAAAAGCTGCGAAATAGGAAGGATGACGAACAAGGGTTCCTAGTGATGAGCGAATTGGCCAATACAGTTATCAAAAAGCGGATAGAGCAACTGCCGGAGGTAGCCATGGTCGATATCACGGGAATAGCAGACAAGCAGATACTGGTTACACCAAAACAACAGATGTTGGAAATTACGGGGATTACACTATCGGATATTTCATCAGCACTACAGGACAACAATATAGCACCCGGTGCAACGCAGGTTAAGGATGGGCATTATGCCTATAATATTAATTTTTCTTCCGTCGTGCGTACACTTGAGGATATCCAAGAGCTCTATATCCGGAAGAACGGGCGGATTTTTCAATTGCAGGATATCGCAGACATAGAGGTGGTGTCTCAGCTGGAGAAAGGAGTTGCGTTATACAATGGTCATCGGGCCGTTAGTATGGGCATTATCAAGCAAGGCGATGAAAACATGTCCAATCTGCAGGAAGCTTTGGAAAGTACAATAGGAAGCCTCAAACGCACTTATCCGGAGATACAATTTTCGACGACCCAAAACCAAACGGAGTTATTGGATTATACGATAGTTAATTTACATCAAAACCTCATTCTTGCCTTTGTTTTTGTCTGTCTAGTGTCCATCTTTTTTATGCGAGACATACGCTCCCCGTTGATCATTGGCATCAGTATATTCGTTTCTCTGATCATCAGTCTCTTGTTTTTTTATCTCTGTAATATTTCGTTGAACATTGTTTCCTTAACAGGTCTGATACTGGCGCTGGGCATGATGATCGATAATTCCATTATCGTTACCGACAATATCGGCCAGTATCGTTTAGGTGATTCGGGCATTGATGAGGCCTGCATCAAGGGGACAAACGAGGTCATCCTGCCGATGCTCAGTTCATCGTTTACGACGATTGCCGTCTTTGTGCCCTTAATCTTTATGAGCGGTATTGCGGGGGCAATATTTTTTGATCAGGCTTTTTCCGTGACAATAGGGTTGCTGGTTTCTTATCTTACGGGGATATTGTTGCTCCCGGTGCTATACAAACTCATCTATCGTGTGCGATTACGGGGACCACGATCACCTAAACCGGTAAGCGGTCAGGGCAGCAAAAATAAACCCGCCCCCGAACGAATATACCACCGTATAGCAGAGTGGGTATTTTCGTATAAGGCGATCACGGTGTTATTGATATTGGCAATATTCCCGTTAAGCGTATGGATGTTTTTTGTTATTCCGAAGGAAAAAATGCCCGAGATAAGCCAACATGAACTCTTGGTGAAGATTGAATGGAATGAAAATATCCATCTGGAAGAAAATCAGAAACGTTCGATAGCGCTTATAGAACATATACAATCTCAGGTAACGGTCACTTCTGCGCTTATCGGACAGCAACAGTTTTTATTGAACAGTGAACGCGAACACACAGTATCCGAATGTGAAATATACATGCAGGTAGCCGAGCAGACGGCCATCAACGCGCTTCAGGATAACATCATGCGTTATCTGGAGCAAGATTTTCCACAAGCGATTCTGGCTTTTGTGCCAACGGGAAACATTTTTGAGCGAATTTTTTCAACTACCGAACCGGATCTCCGTCTCGAATATTATCCTAGAAATCAGGTCAATATGCCGGGGCAGGATTCTATTATCGCTTGGCAAAGTCGCATCCATGCTTTAACGGGGTATCCATCCCGAAGTGTGCCGTTCCAGAAGCAATTGGATATTCAGATCGACCATGAAAAACTCCTGCTGTACAATGTACCCTATCATTTGGTAGACCAATCGTTGAAAGCGGGCTTTAAGGAAGAAGAGATCACCACACTCCGGTCCTATCAGCAGTACCTTCCTGTCGTGCTGGGGAAGGAACGTTCCGACGTACGCGAAGCGATCCAAAATACGCTACTCTATATACCGGGATCACAGCGGGAAGATCCGGCTCGTAACGTGCCTTTAAAGGTGTTTGTCAACATCGAAACGACAGAGGGGATGAAATACATCACAGCCGGTCGTAACGGTGAGTTCATACCCTTTGAACTGTACGATGTGGCGCATCCAGAAGAAACATGGAAAAAGTTACGGGAGCACGTCAGACCAAACAGTGGACGGGATATAGGCTTTTCAGGCGCATTTTTTTTCAACCAAAAGATGCTGGATGAATTGCTGGTCATCCTCTTGGTATCGATTATGTTGATGTATTTTATCCTAGCGGCACAGTTTGAAAGCTTTGTCCAGCCCCTGATTGTGTTAATGGAAATCCCGATAGCCATAGCGGCGGCTTTGGGTTTGTTGATGGTTTTCGGGTATAGTCTTAACCTGATGTCGGCTATCGGTATCATCGTCACCAGTGGCATCATCATCAATGACAGCATTCTGAAATTGGATATCATGAACCAGCTCCGCAAGCAAGATATCGATTTAATGGTGGCGATCCATGAAGCAGGGCGTAGAAGACTCAATGCCATCTTAATGACCAGCATGACAACCATTGTGTGTATGCTCCCGCTGTTGTTCAGCAACGATATGGGATCAGAGCTGGAAAAACCATTAGCCGTAGCAACCATTGGCGGCATGTTGATAGGAACACCAATCAGTCTTTTTGTAGTGCCGTTGGTGTATTGGTTTGTTTACCGTAAGAAGGCCGTAAAAAAATAAGTATATGGGGAAGTATCTTTTTATTCTTTTGATAATTGTAGGATGGTATGGTGCAGCGAGAGCACAGGCCGACAAGACTCGACAGCTGACACTCCAAGAGAGTATCGATATAGCTAGTGATAGTTCGTTACAGTCGTTTAGGGTAAAAAATCTATATCTGGCCAATTATTGGCAATACCGGTCGTTTAAGGCCGGTCGACTGCCTTCGCTGAACCTGAATCTTGTGCCTGTACAGTACAACAGAGAGTTCACCAAGCGTTACGATCCGGACAATAACATTGATGTTTACCGTGTCCAGCAATCCTTTTATACATCCGGGAATATTTCTATTAATCAGAATCTGGATTGGACCGGAGGTACTTTTTTTATTGATTCGCAACTTGGGTATTTTCGAAATTTTAGCGAGGGAGGTTTTTCGCAATATTCCAGTGTCCCGTTACGGATAGGGTATGTTCAGAATTTAATGGGCTTTAATCCCTTTAAATGGGAAAAAAAGGTAGAACCATTGAAATATGAAAAAGCAAAAAAACAATACTTATACGAACGGGAAGAGATAGCGGAGGCAGTAATCGAGCTGTTTTTTGGGTTAGCCACGGCGCAGGCTGAGTTTGAAATGGCCAGTGACAACGTCAACTCTTCGGATACCTTGTTCCTTATGGGGCAGGAACGGCTTAAGATTGCAGCTATATCGCAGGCCGATATGCTGACCTTAAAATTGGATGCCGTAAACGCACGAAATACGTTGAAGAACAGCGAAATTGAACTACAGAGGGCGACATTTAGTCTGAGTAATTATCTGAATATGGATAAAAGTGAGGAGTTAGCTGTCGTCCTGCCCGAAAGGCCAATGCATATTAATATTCCTATCGAACAGGCTTTATTGTTGGCCGCAAAAAATAACCCGGACTACCTGGCTAACCGTCAGGAAATCATGGAAGCAGAAAGAGAAGTAGAACGTACACGCCGGGAGGCCGCCTTTCAAGCTAGTCTGTCTGCAAGTGCCGGTTTCAACCAAGTCGATCCGACCTTTGCCGGGGCTTACAGAAACCCCCTGCAACAGAATCTTGTGAGTATCGGTCTAACAATCCCTATCCTCGATTGGGGCGTTAGAAAAGGCAAAGTCAATATGGCGCGTAATAATCTTAATATAGCGAAGATATCTACGCAGCAGCGAGAGCAAAGTTTAGAACAGGATGTTATGGTTACGGTCAGCGAGTTTGGCGTACAGCAGGATATGATAAACAGCGCCGAAGAGGCGTTGGAACTGGGGTTAGCAGCTTTTCAAGCTACAAAGCAACGATTTATCATTGGTAAATCAGATATCAATAGCTTAACGTTATCCCTCAATCGACAGAAAGATGCGCAGAAAAACTATATTGCCGCGCTGAAAAACTACTGGACATGCTATTTCAGAATCCGGAAACTAACCTTATACGATTTTAATTCAGGCGAATCGCTGTCCTACATTTTTGATAACATGCACATGTAAACAGATGGGGAAACAAAAAAAAATATCATCCTTCTCCGTTATCTTGGTATTCGCCTGCCTGTCATTGATTGGATTGGCTTTAGTGCCGCTGCTGCCCATTAAACTAGCGCCATCACAGACATTGCCGAATATTGGGGTGCACTTCTCCATGTATGGCAGCTCGCCCAGAACAGTAGAGCTTGAAGCTACGTCGCGATTAGAGGCTATGTTGAACCGGATAGATGGTATAAAGAAGATCAGCTCAAAATCGGGGGACGGGTGGGGGCGTATACAAATCGAGTTTAACAAACATACAGATATCGATGTCGCCCGCTTTGAGATATTAACCATTATCCGGCAGACATGGAGTATGCTGCCCGAAAATGTTTCGTACCCCTACATTTCGCAGAGCAAGGCAGATAAAAATGCCAACAAATCGATATTGGCTTATACCATTAACGCGCCAGTGACTCCCTACGAAATACAGGACTTTGCAGAGAAAAGTATAAAGCCCCAACTTGCACTGATCGAAGGGGTCTATCAAGTGGATGTGCGGGGTGCTGTGCCGACGGTATGGCGTTTGGAATATGATGCCGATGTCTTAAGGAAATATGAAGTAACCGTGCGGGAAATACAGCGAACATTATCCGAAGTCACACAGGTTGAATTTCTCGATATGGGTATAGTCGAAACGCCATCACGAAAGAAGGAGTGGATACAGATTACAGTACGTTCAGCACATACATCTATATCCGATGCTTTTATGCAAATCGGGGTTCGCAGAGGAGACGGAACGATCATCCCCTTGCAAAAACTGCTGCGAGTGAATCGTGTTGAGGAACAGGCACAAAGTTATTTTCGTATAAATGGATTGAATTCGATCTACTTAACAATTGTGGCAGATGAATGGAGCAACCAATTGGTATTGGGAAAAAGGATAAAGCAGGAGCTTAACGATGTCAGAAAAATGTTGCCCGCCGGATATGAATTACACCTTAATTATGACGCAACGGAGTTTATCCAAAAAGAACTTGACAAGATTTATTTTAGAACAGGTTTGACGTTAGCCATTTTGCTGTCGTTTATGTTATTTACCTACCGTAATTTAAAGTACGTGTTGCTCACAGTGATATCGCTGTTCAGCAATTTGACTATAGCAGCAATATTATACTATTTATTGGAACTGGAAATCCAGCTATACTCTTTAGCCGGGATTACCATTTCTCTCACCCTAATTATAGACAATACCATCGTCATGGCAGAGCACATCACGCGTAAAAAAAATCTTCGGGCGTTTATGTCTATTATGGCGGCTACGGTGACGACAATAGGTACATTAACTGTCGTTTTTCTGATGGATGAGCGTGTCCGGTTGAACTTACTGGATTTCGCGATGGTGATGATGGTCAATCTGGGGATCTCGTTGTTTATTGCCTTGTTTTTGGTCCCCGCATTGTTGGATAAACTTAAATTAGAACGATACGAGCAAAAGGATGGCGACCATCCCATATTAGGCCGTCGGAAAAGACTACGGTTTTCGATTTATTTTTATCGGTATTACGGGGTTTTATGCTGGTTTTTGTATCGTTGGCGGGCCATCGTAATTACGTTATTGATCTTGGCTTTCGGTTTGCCGGTATTTCTTCTCCCCGAAAAAATAGAAAATAATACAAAATGGGCGAGTTGGTATAACGGTACACTAGGCAGTGAGTTCTATAAGGAAACGGTAGCACCCTATGTCAACTATACATTCGGGGGAACATTGCGTTTGTTTGTCCAGAAGGTAAAACACGGTACTTATTTTACAGATCCAGAAGAAACAAGCTTACAAATAAATGCTTCATTACCGAGTAATTCGACCATAGAAGAGATGAATGGATTGGTACAGCAGATGGAAAGTTACATCAGTCAATTTCCGGAAGTTAGGCAATTTCAAACGGATGTACGTAGTGCCCAACAAGCCAGTATCAGTATCCAGTTTGTAGAAGAACATACAAATGGTGATTTTCCATACCTGTTAAAATCTCGACTCATTAATAAGTCTTTGGAGCTCGGCGGAGGCAGTTGGGGTGTTTATGGGCTTGGTGATGGATTTAGTAATGATATTCGAGAGGGGGCTGGATCTTATCGGGTGGAGATATTCGGATATAATTATGACGAATTATTGCACTGGGCTGAACAATTCAAACAAAAATTATTGGAACAGCGACGTGTCCGAGAGGTATTTGTTAATGCAGAATTCAGTTGGTATAAAGCTGATTATGAGGAATTCGTATTTGTCCTTAAAAAAGATCGACTGATCGAGGAAAATATACAACCCTATCAGCTTTATGAACAATTGAACACGGTACTTGGAAATAGAATAAACGCCGGCAATCTCCCTACCCCTGATGGCGGTATAGATCGTGTATTTTTACATGCGAAGCAAGCGGATGATTATGCTATTTGGGATATGCTGCATATCCCCATCCATATCAACAATCATAGTTACAAATTATCTGAACTGGCGAGTATCGATAAAATGCAGATGCCAAAGGAAGTAGGAAAGGTTAATCAGCAATATCGTTTATGCCTGCAATACGAATACATCGGAGCACATGAGCAAGGAAGAAAGGTGCAGGAACGCAATATTGAAGAGTTTGCCAAAGGACTGCCATTGGGTTATACAATAAAAGATGCTAATCCTAAGTATCGAGGGAACAACAAGATACACGATTATTTCTTGTTGATCTATGTTTTTATCGTTATCTATCTCGTTTGTTCTGTTTTATTCAATTCCTTTAAAAAGCCTTTATATATCATATTTGTTATCCCGATATCTTTCATCGGGATATTCCTGTCTTTTTATTTTTTTTCCATCGAGTTCGACCAGGGCGGATATGCTTCATTTATTCTTTTGGCGGCATTGACCATAAATGCGAATATTTACATTGTCGAAGAGTACAACCATATAGTTAGCGCCGGGTCGCAAATATCTACGTTACGTGCATATTTCAAGGCTTGCCAAGCGAAGATAAGGCCAATATTGTTAACAGTCTTATCAACGATACTAGGATTCATTCCTTTTTTGATCGGTGACAGCAAAGAGGCTTTTTGGTTTCCGCTTGCTGTCGGTACAATGGGAGGATTGACCATATCTACCATCGCTACGCTCTTGTTTCTACCGCTTTTTATGGGGGTAGGCAAGGGCGGTACGAAAATGGATTAATGTGTGGGATGTGTTACCTCGATCGGTATTTAGCCGTAATAAAATTTACTGATATTAAGCGCTTGTGGGTAGGGTAGTTATGAGTTGAATATATCGGTAATTTTGAGCCAAGCATATCGCTTTAAACCAGTATGAATTCGATTCTAGCCTGTGGCCTTTTGATATAGTCTTTTAGTCTGAAAAACGCTGGGAAAATGTATACATGTAATGGTTGTGTTAGTTTATAAAATATCTCACTAATATATCCAATATTTAAACTTCATGCAAAATGAAAATCCATTTGCGCCGATTTGGTACAGTCAACAATAATTCCATTTCACCCCCAATATTCCCACAAAATTCGTAAATTTAGCCATCAAGCCGTTTTTGAAGCACACCATGACAGATATCGAACAACTCTTGCAGCAGATCAGGGACTTTCGCGATGCCCGCGACTGGCAGCAGTTCCACAATTCCAAAGACCTCGCCGTAGCCCTCAGTATAGAAGCATCCGAGCTATTGGAACTATTTCTTTGGAAAGGCAACGAAGAAGCCCATCCCGAAAAGCTGAAAGAAGAACTGGCAGACGTGCTGATGTACGCCCTTTTACTGGCCGATAAACATGGGCTCGACATCCAGCAGATCATCGAAGACAAGATCAAGCCCAACAACGAAAAATATCCCGTCGATAAAGCCAAAATAACAGCCAAAAAATACAACGAACTATGAAGCTATACGCTGGGTCAGCAACCGAGTTTATACAATTAAATATCCAGAACAAGCTTGCCGATATACTCCACGAGCAGTTCCTGCAGCAGTTTGGGTACAATCCCTCCCAAAACGAAGTCATGGTGGCAGTTCGAAGAGGGGAAATCAGTTCTTCGAGTTTTATCCGTATGTCGGTAGAGAAAATGGCTGTACCATCTATGAATATAATCTGGAATCGCATTTGTATTTGAACTCTTTCCAAGGAGAGCTTTTATCAGTTAAGCTATACCGTCCCTTGAAAATCATATTTAGTCCGTTCAAACTGTAGTTAGTCTTACAAAATCGTAAAAGTTTCTTCCATAAATTAATAAACACAAAGCTATATACTATTGAATGGATTGCCTGTTTACAGCTTGGAAGGGTGGTACTAATATCCATGATGCAGAAATCTAAAGTGGTAAAGTTTGCTTAAAAGTGGATCAACTGCCGGATAATGGATGCTGATTTGGCCGTCGTTTATTTCTTGCAAAATCTTTTTACTTAATACTGCAAATTGCTCCATATCTGTAAGTGCTGTGTCAAAAAGTTGCTCTGTCCAAGAAAAAGTGAAATCCTGATCTGTGTATCGAGATATTTGATAAGAGAAATATTTCTTTAGTAAAGCAGACCGATCCACCAATGTGGTAACTCGGTTGATGGTACTGTCCAAATGCTCCTTGCCCAGCCAGGTCTTCCTTAACTGAATGATGCTATCAGTAACTAAACAAAACTCATCTGTAACCGCAATGAAACGTTCACGATCCAACAGTTGGTCCAGTCCGTAAAAACACGATCTTAATGACTCATTGGACTCCAACATCGTAGGAATCGCAAGCTGGAAGTAGGTTTTCAACAGCTCTTTGGCCCCATCGAGCGCGTTGTATACAGCATAATCCGTAAACTCCTCACTGGCAATTTTTTTATAGAATTGGCTTTGCTGCCTTAGCATTTCCCATTTTACTTCCGACCGAATACGATGCATCGATTTCATGTTATCGTAATAATCATACTTTACATTGAGATCCCAATATTTCGTCACGTTATCACTCGTCCAAATCTCTTTGAAAAGCTCGATATGGTTTTTTCGATAATTGGAATAGGGGATAATACCACTCCCATCAGGTTTGGCTGTTCCTGACGCATACGCATACGGCTTAACTTTACTTCTATAATAAATCAGTCCTAAATTACGCGAAACCTTATAGATTACATGCCCCCCAAACTCGCCTTGGATAGTCATAACTCCGCTCATTAAGTCAGTTTTGTATCCAAATTTCAGTTTACCGGGGTCTGTATCTATAGCAGGTCCAACATACTTTGTCGAGGTGCCGATACCTTCCCAATATGTATAGGAAAGTGTAGGCTCGCCTAAGCGGAGTATATGAGCATACTTAACGATATTGAGTGTATCTGGCCTAAATCTACGCCAAATCAACCCATCTCCGATCTTTACTCGAGAAAACTCCCTGACTCTACCGTCCGGATTGTATCGGTCCAGGTCTAAAGTGATGGTATCCGAATAGTCCATTTCGGAAGGAACTTTAAAGTCGTATTGCCTTAAACTGTCAATTCTCCAAATAGAGAAAGCGGGATCTGAGTTTAACCTATTTTCTTTGAGAAAGCTTAAGTAGATATCATTGTAAGATCGTTTTAATGCTTCCAGCTTTTCTTTGTGAAGACCCACTAGGTTTCTGAAAAGTATAGTATCTGTTTTGCCTTTTAAAAATAAGATATTTTTGTAGGTTAATTTTAGTTCTTCACCATTGTCGATCAATAGATTGACAATACTTGGGGTAAGATTATTGCGATAAACCTCTGGCCAATCAGTTGCCAGCTGCAAATATGCGCTAGCTCCGACCACCCAAAGATTAGGATTACTTTTGGGAGATGTGCTATAGTAATTTTTGTTGAATCTTTTTCTTGTATAGTGTACAAAATAGTTCAAATCATTGGCATCGGATTGAGAAAATTTACGGATCTCCGTGGAGATATCCTTGTCTTGAAAAGAGTAGTTTCCTGGTCGACCCGAGAAAAGGGAATTTTTTGCCTGTTCCGTGCCCCAATATCCAAACAAATGAAACGTCGATATCAGTTCGTTTTTGTCGATTGTTGCATTCGGAAAGTTCGTTTTATAATCTAGGTAATAGGACAGTTTGAGGTGCCAATCCTGCTTTGAAAGTTCCTGTAAGTAACCGATGATATCCACTTCCATCCTCAGCAATTGCTTCCGAGTGTCGACAATTTCAATTCTCGTTTGTGAAGTTATGTATTGAACCTCTTCAATTTGGTAAATCATACTCTTGAAATGGACATTCATATTTTCGAAGATTACATTGAGTTTACTATCTACGATATCAAAGCGTTCATGCATTTCTTTCGATAAAGTGTCTATCTTGTTTCCTAATACTTCTAGTTGCTCCAGAAGATAGGCTTCAGAAGTTTTTTTGCCAGATTGTGAGAAAGCGTTGTAAATTCCGAGGCTTGCCCCTACAACTCCATTTCCGAGATTGACGATACTTACTATCTGTTTCAGTTTCGACTCATCGGAATCGTCGCCCGTTATACTGAAATATTCCTTTTTCCATTTGGACCAACTATCATAAATTTTTACGGTATTCTGGAATACGCTTCTAAAGCGTTCCGCATCAGTTTTATTAAAATTTGCGATCATTTTGGCCAATACATTATTTGCTGCAGAAAATTGTTTGATCAGTTTTTCCTCCCGCTCCCTTTCCTTTTCCAACTGCTCTTTATAGGCTTCGTATTCTGCTTTTTCTGGCTTTCTTGAAAAACTAATACCACCCATCTGCATTTCGTTATCGTATTTTTTTACCATTTCAAGAGTCAAAATGTTCAGCGAGTCCTTCGATATGGTTGATTTTCCATCAGGCGAGATATGTTCTAGCAGGCTAAGTGTGTAGGGATCAATCAAATTCGTAACTATCTCTGGGACGATAGGATCGCTAGGCCAAAATTCTAAAGAAATAAAATTGTTTATCGTCTTAGCGTATTCGAGGTTCTCAGTGTATAGGTCCCAGCAGATCTCGTATAGTTCATCACGTGGAATGTCGAGGTCTTCTAAATAAATATCATGTTGGATGTAGTTGGTATACTTTTCATTTACACTCCTATAAAGTCTCTTCTCCTGTTGACCCCATTGTTGAAGTATCATTGTGGAATACATCTTTGCAAACAGATTAGATTGGAGTTCCGTCAAGGGTCCAATAGTATTGATTGCGCGAAGAGTAGAAAGCCGCGTTTGATCCCTTGCTTCATAGAGAACGCTTTTGAAATATCGATAGGCTGGAATCAACGAATCGGCTTTCAGTTGTTTGTTTTCTTTAAACGCACAATTAAGTAGAGCAAGGTCTAAAACCTCCTCCTCGCTTAAACCCCTTGAGTTCAAATAAGTGTACCAATATATTTCCCGCTTATCGACAGTTTGCGCCGCTAGATTTTGTGCTTGGTATAAGAAAAAAAGAAGTATTGTGAGCTTTTTCATAGATTTGAGTTTGATAGTTAGTTTCAAATTGCCACGCAACTCTTTGCAGAATCTTTATGGCTGCCAGTAACAAAATTAAAGAAAAATTCGGTTGAAAATGTCTTCTTTTTAATCTTATGATCTCACAATTTTCAGACTAAGACTCCTTCAAATGGCTATCTGTTGAATCACAGTTTCGCAATGGTGGGTCAGAGAAATACAGCCAGTGGATCGACCATACCCTGCATATCCGGCAGACAGCTACCACGGAGTGGCGGCAGGAAGATGCGTTTGAGTTCCGTATCATGGACAGCCCGCATGCGTTGGAGCAAGCCATCCGGGAGAAGGTCGAAGAAGGTTATACTGGCCGGGTGATGGCAGGGTTCTGTTGGCCCTGGACGAAGGAAGCCGATGGGGAATTGCACAAAGATGTTGTCGTGGGTGATTATATCCGCCCGTGGAATGCAGATGAGAACACCCAAGGTATGCGCCGCGGTATCCCTAAATCACAATACTGGGCCTATGACGAGGCAGGTATCGATCAGGTAGGCTGTGTGTATACAGCACAAGGATTTGAGTTTGACTATACCGGTGTCATATTTGGTAATGATCTTAAATATAACCCCGATACCGGGGAATGGGAGGGATTTCCTGAAAATTCGCACGATGGGCAGGTGAAGGGGAGTGAGGATTTCGTGCAGTTGGTAAAAAATACATACCGCGTATTATTGGGACGTGGTATGAAAGCTTGCTATGTGTACTTTATGGATAAGGAGACGGAGCGGTATTTTAGGAGTCGGGTGAGGAGGTGAGGTATTATGTCTATCCACTAGCCTGTTTTTGACAGATGTATTTTTGCGTTCTTAAAGTTATCAACATACTAGCGTTGCTTATTTTTGAGCTTATCTGTTCGAAAGAACAAAGAAAATTGTAATTTTATTAAGAAAATAGAAAAAAATATAAATTGATGAAATCCATGTGGATAAGTTGCACTACCGGCTAGGATGGAAAGTATATAGCTTTGCTTTTAAATAAAAAATAGCTGTCGTCAAAGGATCAAGGCAATTTTCTTTGCGGGGATAGAGATTATGTAATTAAATCAATGGGTAAATTATATGTTGTTTATAGCCCATGATAAAAACCGGTCTAAAAAAGCAGTATTTTTGTATAATATAAATAGTTTGAAAAATGGAAATAAGGAAGGAATAGATGAGAAGGAGGCTGATATAAAAAACAAGAGCTAAGTGTTACTAGCACTTAGCTCTCTTAAACTTATATCATTCGTACCTAGAAAGACAGAATGAAAGTATTGATCTTCTAAATTGAACGCGAAATAAAGCAATTTGTTTTGCATAACCAAACAAATATTACGGAAACCCGTAAAAATACTTTCTCTTTCTAGCGTACCTTGGGGTATTGAATGTGTCCCATGTCCTTCACGAGCAAACACATCATGTAGAGTTTATTAATAGCTAAAGCAATCGCTTGAGGTGTAGTTTGTTGATCCGTTTTCTGGATCAGGAGGTTTCCCTCTGGGTGATCGCGGAGGCAAAGTGTTCAATTTCTATAGCTAAAAATACAATGACAGGAAATGGAAAGACAGACGACAGTCGCCGTCATGGATACGTCGGCGGACGTACGCAATCGTAGAATCCTAAAACAGGGTTGTGGACCAAGCGTGATACGCAAACAGGGCAATTTATCGATGTAAAGACATCCGGTGGCAAATTTAAAGGAATTAGAAAGGAGAAATAATTATGGCAAAAAGAGTGATAAATGCGAAACCGCATCTCGAACCACTTTTAAACGAAGGTGACAGTTATAAAATTGGTTTCGGATCAAAATCCCTAACAACCGAAGGGATACATTATAGAGACCTAAACGAATTGATTAAGGGAAATATTTCCGATTTATTGTTGATGGGAAAAAAAGGGCCGTTGAAAGAAAATACAGCCGGAAAATATGTTAGGAAACAACCAGAGAACAAAGAACAGATTCTTAAACATATCAAATACACCAGAAAAGATGGTGCTCGAATTGAATATGACCGCATCTTTGAAATTTGGGAAAAGAAGCTGTTGCATAAATTTGGATTAAAATTATATAGAGGTATTTCTCCCCAAGGAGAGATCATTCTGTATTTTGAGCAAATGGATTATTTGCCGGATGATACAATGTTATTATTGAGAACAAAAGCTGCAATGAATATCGCGATTTATTTAGGGTCTTATTTTCAAATTTATAATGAACAACTGGAACCTATTTTGCCTATTACAGGTACATTTAAACGGAAAATATTGAGTAGGGGCATGGGTACGGTGAAAGATAAACTTGAGGATATTAAAAAAGAATACTTTGGTGGTGGTGAATCAGTTGATACATCAGGGAATAGCTATCGTTTTTCTATATTGAAAGAATATGCGATTACCGATATCTATAATGGAGAGGGAGGCTTTAATGAATACCTACATTTTGAGTTTGCCAACGATAATATCGTTATTCTTGAAAATCTTCGAAGTGGTAATGCTACATATATATTTGATCTGTCTAAGTATGATAAGAGTAAGACGTTGGACAAAACAACGGCTCAAAATCACGTGTCATTTCTCAGAAGAATTATTCATCATAATATTGATAATTGGAAGGCTGCCTTGTCAACCTTTTTGAAAGAAAATGATAATGTGGATGACGAGGATAGTGTTGGTGTTTAAAATAAAGGGTATTTACCCTTTATTTTGAGTTTATAAATAAATTATCTCTATATTTGAAGGGTAAATACTTTCAAAAGGTGAAAAATATAGATATAGATAAACTGCTTGAAGACATTTTTAACGACGATGTGTCGCTGGATCTGAAGGCTCTTTTTGAAGAAAAGATAGTAGAATACGGTGTTACCAAGACCAGAGCATTGAAACTCCTAAATGTCGATAAGGACGTATTTGAGGATATCATTAATGGTACCGCCAAGCAACCAAACCTTATTCATGTTGTCAAAATTGCTGAGTTCTTGGAGATCAATGTAGACGACTTTATTCAAATGGTTCTCAAGAACCAAAACACCGAAAATATCGCTTCTATCGACCGTGCCCGCAAGGTGAGATTCCTGATGAAGAATTTTGATGTTAAGGCGTTGACAAAATTAGGTTTTTTTGATAATACAGATGATATAGATGAACTCGTCGAGCGCGTATTGCATTACTTCGGTTATGATTCTATTCGCCAGTTTGAAGAAGAATTAGTAACACCGTTGTACAGTAGGACGAAACGTCAGTTTTCGGACAAGATGAAGGATTTCTGGGTTAGGTCAGCCTATCAAACCTTTCGGTTGATTGACAATACAAATGGATACGACCGCGAACGCCTTAAAGATGTCATTGTCAATATGAAACCCTATTCGCAAGATGTCAAGAACGGTCTTTATACGGTGTGCCGGGCTTTGTACAATGTAGGAGTGACCGTAATCTTTCAAAACTATTTAACAACTACGCATGTAAGAGGAGCGACATTCATTATCAATAATAAGCCGTGTGTCGTATTAACGGATAATCAAAAAAAATATCCAACTATTTGGTTTACCCTGTTGCACGAGCTGCACCACGTCTTGTTTGATTACGATGCCATCAAGACCAATAGCTATCACCTTTCCGATGATGAAGATCTCTTCCTCATAGAAGAGAAAGCCAACAGCTTCGCACGGGATTATTTTATGCCCAGGGCAAATTTTGATTATATCAAGACCTATATCAAGAATGATTATATGGTTGAGCAGTTTGCCAAAGAAAATGAAATTCACAAGTCCTTGGTGTATTCATTCTATACATGGTACCAGCAGGAACTTTATAATAAGAATTACTACGCAGCCTTTAAGGAGTACTACCCAGACTATAAACCCGCTATAGCTAAATTAAACCCGATCACTTGGGATGAGGATACTGTCCGGGAAGCCAGCGAAAAAATAAAAGCCGTATTCGAAATCAATTAATAAATTTTAAATCTATGGAAGAGAATAATAAGAAAAAGACTCAGCAGGAGCAAGAGGTAAGCCAAACAGATCTAGAACGATTGGAGCTACTACAACGTGCCCATGAAAAGAAAGGTAAGCAACTAACTATTGACGGCGATGCCGGAAACTTGAAAGAGATCGACGAGCTTCGGGAGTTAGTGGGTAAGCAACTGGATAACCCAGAAGAAAAATACAATATCTACTACAAGGGGATACGTAAGTTACTCATGGATCATTTGCCAAAAGGAGAGGAGTATAAGGAGATGCGTGATATTATCTACGACGAGAAAAATATCTTTTTAAATCTAGGCAAGCGAAAGTGTGATGGTGGTGGCGTCCGCGGATCGGACGGTCGGATGACATTCCAGCCTGTAATGAAGGATATCTTAGATATTGTAATTACATGGGTAGGTGGATCCCAAAATCCTTTTGACCTATACCGTGAGTTTTATATGCTAAATGAAAAGCATGGCTATGCGCATGAGGAGTATGATGATTCCGCGCTTGGTGTGGCGGGAGCAATGTTGAAGTTAGGGGAAGATTAATACTTAAAATTTTTTGTTATGAACGATCAATTTATAAATGAACTGAAAGACCTCCTCCTCCTCAATCAAGGAATTAGCGCTATTAATTTATTGAAGGAATATAGAAATATTATAAAGACACACCCAGATTATTTGGATGATCAGTCTAGTGATGATATCTACTACATGGAACGCCAAAAAAAATTAAGTTATGATGAAGTATCTGATAATATTTTAAGTTCAATTTCAGCATTAGAGAAAGGATACTTTGGGAATAAAAACTAACTGTGTTTTGCTTAACATAAGTTATATAACCTTCACTATTGAAATTTTTGCATAGATTAAAGTTGTAAAATGGTATGTTTCAATAGCTTATGCATAAAAATATTTAGATCTAACTATTAACGAATCGGATGTGTCGGAGAGACCGATCCTTCTGAAATAACCGAGATTACTATTCAGCTTTTATGCTATCTTGATTTTACTAAAATTGTTAACTATGGCTCTTCTTTGCGTTTGTGCAGTTTATGAATGGTTTCTTGAAAGAGATAATTGGAAAGATATTATTATTCCAATTATCTCTGGTTTGGCAATTCCGGCTTTAATTTTTCTCATGACGGTAGGTCGAGAGAAATACAGGCTGCGGTACGATAATTATATTTTCCGTGATAGCTTATTCTTTAAACTAAGGGCTTGGAAAGAAGATATACAATTGAGTATATCCGCACTGAGGAAACAGATGCTGGAACTGAATAACATCGATAATGAAGTAAAAGAATTGCATTTCAGATCTAAAAATGTGTCCGATTTGATAGATGTTTCGTTCGAACGGTGTATTGAAGCGTTTCAAGCAGAGATAGCCAAAGGAAAAGGCTTTGCTACAGATTTCAATAATTTGACGGACTCGTTGGATGTTGTAGGTTCAATCAATGAGCAGCATTACCATATATTTTTTAAACAATATAGTCTGGAACGATTGGAGTTGCACAATTCAAATGTATTTATACTGAAAGAAATTGATGAGATTGTAAAAGATTCCCGGAGAAGGGTTCATCCCGATAAAAACGGCCGACTCACAGATATTTGGCTGGAAATAAATCGTGCCTGGTCAGAGTTTGAATTAGAAAAGCCTTCTTTCGAGGAAAGGGAAACTCTGCTAAAAGCTGTTAAAAGCCTTGGTGAAGAAGCCATAAAAGTGTACTCGTCAAAAACTGATAGCGCGGATACTATCATAAGGTCAATTACTCAAGTGCTTGAGAATATGCAACGTTTTGTCACTTTAAACGATGAGCTCAAGACTCAGCTAGAAAACTATCTATCACAATATGCGCTTGCTGTAGAAAGGATAGATATCCTTTTGCCCGAGATAAGAACAAATAAGCCTAGGGTATTATAACATCTAGAAACTTTAATTCGGAAATTTATCAATTATGCTATCGATTACATCTTGTTTTATATCGTCTACCGCCTTTTTAGAAATAGGAACGACTTCAACAAAAGAAGCTGAGAAATAATCAATAGGATATATTCTTCGAAGATTGCTCTTTATTCTATTTCTAACGTGGATCTCTACCGAATCGAGCAAACTTTCAATATGTTCCAAGAAATATGCATCTTTTTCATGATCAGCCATATCCCACTCCTCGTGCATCAAATATTTGTGACCTTCTATTGCTCCAGTGATAACAGCTAGACAGAATCCAACACAAGTCATAAACTGGAAATCCTCAACCTCTGAAAAGTAATTTCCGTTTTCTAGAAAATAAGCTCCGTTATAATTGAACCCGTAAGAGGGGTTAGCCTCAGCCTGTATATTCTCGCAATAGACGAAAAAAGCATCAACTTCCTTTGGCTTTATAAAGGTAAGTTTATTTTCTATATACCATTTATCTTCGTCTAATTCTTCTAATATAATTTCAGCCCCCGCATAATGAAATATATACAGTTTGCCTTCAATACATATTGCAATCCCCGCATGCGTCGCATCTCCATTATCAAATCTTATCGCAGCAGCGACAAAGTATTCATCCAAACTGTAGTCATAGGACTTACTGATTTTTTTGGTAAAAATTTGGTTAACCATCAACGTTAAATTAATTCCTCTCCTCTTTTCTTTTCTAAAATTGTTTTAACGCTAGATCTTAAATTAAATATACTAGCCTCATTTGGAACGGATTTAGTAAGTATTAGAATCGTCTTTAAAATACTTTCGTCGGTGAAGTCATTGTTGAAAAGCTTAATTAAAGACCTGGCTTTGGTATAATTTTTAGAAACAAGAGAATTTCTTAAATTGCAATTTACAGATCTTACAGCATCTAGTCTACTGCTTTCGTAAATAGAATTTATTAAATCCTTATATTCCTTATATATATTACTGTCGGAATAATAATCCAAAAAAGAGTACGTTACTTTTGCAGTTGATCGTTTAATTACAGACACATGCACCTCTTTATAGAGTTCGTTTTTAACTCGTTGTGCTTGTTCTACAGTACATTCTATTTTTACTCTGTTTCCATTTATATCCAGGTGAAAATTAGGCTTTTTTCCACCGACTTCTTGTAGATAGCCTTTTAAAAAGTAAACTTCTATGTTTTTATCACGGCGTATAGATTTTGTTCTAAAAGTCTTAGAATTATATATCTTATCATAGACATTTGTTTCTTCAAAATCTGCAGTCCTGTATCTCGATAGGTAAGTTAGGCCATTTTCCCAAAATAGGCTTTGAATGTTTCTAAATGCCGTGACTGCTTCGTAATTATTAGACCTGTTTTCGAGAATCTTATCATACTCTGATATTAAAGGGTTGAGATCTGTTCCTTCTATCGCTACACAAGCAGATCCTCTCTCTATCTTTATCTCATAAGAAGAATCTAAATTAATATTTTCAGCTAACGTCACCACAGAATTTAGAAGCACTAAGAAAGCTTTCGATTCAGTCAAAGACATTCCTTTTAAATCAGTCTCTGATCCATCCTTATCCTTTAAAATTTTGAATTCAAATCTGTCTGACGACATTATATGGTTATTAATTATTTTACAGCAAGTATACTAATTGTACGCGGAACATCAATGGGCAGTAACAAAATATTTTTTGCGCCGGTCTGTTACCGACATTCTTGTCTGAAGTCTGATCTTAATGTTTCCGAATTCAGTTTCGAAAGAAGTCTGATAAGCCAATTAGAGATTAGATTAACTAAGGGGTTAATTGAATGATATTAAGCATATAAAAAACTGCACTTATTAATTAGACTGCATTTATATCTGCTCCAAATGCCGTCACCAACATTTACGTCAAAAAAAGGTGACCGTGAAATCTTTATCGGTTATCATATTTTATATATTTATTTATTGGAACTCTGTCTATTATGGAGAGGTTTTTTAATGGTCAATATTTTTCCAGCCAATTCTTTATATCATTGAAGTCCTTTAAGTCTAGTTGGTTCTCAATAAATTTAGCTTCTTTTACGGCATCTCTAGTAAAGAAACTGGTTGTAACAATTATACTTTTTGATGGGCGATGGGTATACTGCACGCCTTGAACTTGCCTGATAATACCGACATCAATTTTATTATCCGGCGCATATCTTTTACATTCTACATAGGCAAGAAAGTTGGTGAGTGAATTACGGATGCTGGCAATTATATCCCTTCCTCCGTCCCTGGTAGCTCGGGTTAATTCTACGGTAAAGCCTAAGTCCTCTAGAATACTTGCAATCAGCTCTTCAAACTTCCTGGGGTTAAGGTCGTACAGTCTCTGTGGGTATTTTTTGAAGAATTTTTTTATTTCTTCATTGATGTCTGTGACTATGATTGGTGATTTACTATCGAATAACGTTGAACTATATAGCTCCTTTTCAATTTTTCCAGCTTTTGCGATTGCTGACATCTTTGTTTTTAGCCTGTCGATGGCTTCATCTTCTTCTTCTATAGACACTTCTCCGTCTGTGAAGCGGTATTCTCCATCCTCTTCTAATGCCATAATCACGATACTCCAATCTTTATCGATAAGATCTATTAGCACTGTACCTAACAGATTTTCGGCATCATCGGAAAACCAATGTTCTTCTCTCACCAAGCCGATTAATGATGGAGTTTTTGTAAAGTTGTAGTCATTAAAGGTGTCCTCTGATATTCTTTTTAGAGCCATTTGTTTTTGTTTATCACTCAATATAGGGAAAAGTTAATAACACTTGTATCAATTTTCATTTTTGCTAATATAAGAGCTTTTATGTTTTTAGTGTTTTTGTGGTAATTCCCGAAAATAACTGTTCTTAGTGCTAAAAATTGGATAGCCTGCTATTGTCAATTGTGAATATGAACCCATGACGTTAGTTAATAAATATATTATTCGATTTTAGCTTGCGGTACGCTTAGCGAATACTCTTGTCTCCATCTATGATACGTGATTTCTTGAAAATATGTGTTTCCAGATACATCTTTGAAAGAAAAGCGCATTAAGGTAACAATAGTTGGCACTGTTCCAGAAGGTAATATCCCAGAACATTCAATTTCAAAAGATTCTGATTCGGCGAGGTACATAATGAGTGGAAATCCCGCAGGATCTAAAAGAAATTTTCCATAAGAACGACTCGGAGCAATATAATATGCCGTATTTTTTACTAGTAGGATTCTCATAATCGAACAACCTCTTTTACTATCCCAAACTGGTTGTTGCTTTATTTTAAATATCGGCAACAAGCTTGCCTTGTTAATATTCTTCTGTTCAATGAATGTTTTTACTAGATAACGGGCTGTTAGTATTGTAATAAGAACAATTGCCCAATCACTTACAGTACCCCATACATCTGCCTTAAAGGGGACGTCAAACATCCCAACTTCCGGATAGTGCTTATTTAGAACCAGCCAATTATTTACAAATGCAATACCTCCAAAAAAACCAAGTATTGCAACTGCTATTACGAGTACTAAATTGTCATAGTTTTTCATCACTTCTTCCTACAAAATTAGTGTTCTTTTCATTGAGTGAGATGCGATCTGAACATTGATAGGTCTTCAGCCCACTCTGAAGAGATGTGCAATGTTTCCCATCCTATATCGTCAAAACATATCTGTGTTTTATTGATTGCGTATGAGGGTAAGAAAAAAATGTTCATTTATTTAACTTGCTTGTTATCCTTCATCGCTTAAAACTTCCCCCGCATTTCCAACTCCCTTTTAATCTCCTTGATTTTTTTCAGATAAATGAACACGGTAGGTGATAGGGCAATTGGTATTGCAATTGCAGATGGATAACCTTCGGTTGCCCAGGCGTGTATTGACTGGACAAACAAGATGATAAGGATACCCGCCAAAGAACCGGTTATAATGCTGGTTATTCTTTTATTCTTGACGAGTTGTTCGGTGCTTAATTCAGTTAATGGCATATTCTTCATAACTTCAGCCGATTTGAATGTAGATAGTATTATTCTTATCCTAAAAGTAGAGAATATCGGCTAGATTAGCAACCCTAATTATTTTTTCATTTGTAGAACAATATTAGGAGAGGATTATCTAGCCATAATTTTTTCAATTGAAGATTCATCAACGCCCAATAGCAGTAATATCTTTTTAGCCGTTTCTTATATCATATTCGGCTCTCTTTCATTAGTTCCAGCTTATTGTTTGCTCCTCGCTACACCACCGAGCACGTGCGGCACGTGCACTAGCGTAGGGGCAAAAACGGAGGAAATTAGATGTATTTATTAAGTTCATCTAAAGTCTTGTTGAAATTATCAAGTGCTTTTTCGTCAATCTTTAAAGTAAGAGTAAGGGTTATTTTGATGTTTTCTTCTTCCCCTAAGAGCAGTTTTTGGTTCGCATCCTCAATTTGTTTTTGAACTTCGAACGGGAAATTCCATATGGCATCTGCCGAGTCAGTTATAAGGCCGGATAAAGTATGTTTTATACTTTCAAAATCCTTTCCGATGTAAGTGCTTTTTGTGATAATAACCCAATTTAATATTTTTTCATAAAGCTCAGCATATTTTACCGCAACATAGTAAAGGCCTTTTAAGTCTGCTGGAACTCCAGGTTCTCCTAAGAATTTAGGTAATGCACTAGATATTATATTATTAACCCCTTCAATTATTTTCATCACAGTGGAAAGTCTCTCTTGTGCCCAATTGGGAATTTCTCCAAAATCACTTACAAAATGTTTTGGCTCAGTCAAAATAGAATATTGAATATCGTTTTTTAGAAATTCTTTCTTTTTTATTTCATCAACAAGAATTTGTGCGAGGAACGAATATTCATGTGTTTCACTTTTGTCTAAAAGTATCTTAAGTGATTTTTCTGATATATTAAGTTTGAAAATATCTTCGACATCTTTGTCGAAGATATTCTTGATGCTCAGACTTTTCTTAAATAAATAAGATAACTGAACTTTCAAAGTACTGATTATATCTTGTGCTTTTTCAAATGGGAAAGTCCAAATTTTCGAGTTGTTTCTTATTTCTTCAATAAAATCGAATATCTGCACATTATCTACAAAACTTGAAAAATCTCCGTCTTTGTTAGTATTCCAGAAGCTCAAAGCATTTAAAGTTTTTTTATCAATAAAACAAAAAATTGGAATACCCTTTTGTCGAGCGACGAGGAATTCATTATTTGTAATAGATTTGCCATTATTTATTATATTTCCATACCTGTTACCAACGATCAGTACTAAAATATCAGCATTTTCCTTTACTATCTTGATACAATTTTCAATAGTATTTAGTTCAGGCGATATGGGGAAATTCTCGAATTCCGAGAGAATGGGATTATGTCCCGAATTTGTAATAAATTCGGATAGGTCTACTCTTATCTGCGATAAGTCATAACACGTTGAACTGACGAAGATATTTATATTATTCATTTAGCTATGTTATTCTTATGTGTTATATTGTTAATATGATAGTTTTGATTGGTTCTTAAAGTTACATAACGACTATCAATAAAAAAATGGATTTCAGCATATTTATCAGATATCTTTTCCGGTTGTCCATAGCGGAGATTGTTAAAGATACAAGTAAGATATTAAACAGTGCATATCACAGTTCGATTTGTGCCACTTTAAAGCTCAACGGTCAGTTTTATTTCGTTGCTCCAATTTCGAACGCAATTCGTTCTGAATCAAGTTGAACACAATATGAGCTGCTATTAAGCGTTGACACCTGTTGAGCGGACTCAGTTTATATTCCGCCGTTTTTCGAGGACGTCATATAGAGTAAACAAATTAATCAATTCTTTAAATTCTTTAAATGTTCTAGGAAATTCAATTAAATCCTCGACAGTGGGAATATTTGTTTTATTTTTCCATATTGCTTTCTTAAGCTTTCCCACTTCTTTACCTTGCAATATTTCTGCAAATTGTCTTTCTGCTAAAAAGGTCCTATATAACCCTTCCATTGATTTTCCGCCTTTAGTCGCCGTTTTGATTAAGATTTGTATATGGAATGTTAGTTGCAAGATGCTTGGAGGTATGTTATCGTAGAATACCAAGAAAACGAATTGTTTGTCATTATAGGACAAATACGATTTGTTCAAAAGCCGTTTATAAAAATAGGTTTGAGCGGTAAGATTATATAAATATTTTCTAAAACCGGGTTGATTCTCAAATAAGTCATCTCGGGTTCTAATTACCTCTATTAAGCTTACAGACAGTTCATCCAATTCTTTTAATCTATCCTTGGTAATGTCTAATTGACGATATGTTATATCCAATACTCTATTAAATTCTGTATTCCGGTTGTTATCTTCAATTTGTTTTCTTTGTAATTCGAATGTTTTAATAACATACGCAATTGTTGCGATTCCAACCAGTAAAGTAAGAAACTGAATAGAATTGCTGACATTTGTGCCATCGACTTCATTATTGGTATATAAAATGGGTATCATAATACCAAAAGCACTGATTGCAATGCCTAACAGAATCAAAACGAAATTATTGCACCTATAAAATTTATTCATGTTGTTTTTTACCCCATTATTGTCTACTAATTAAACCACCAACATTCGGCATTGTCGGCGAAGAATTTTCTTTTAACAAACCAGTATCAGATCGACTAAATAAAGACTGAAGAATTATTTTCCGTTCTTCTTCGTCCAGTGCTCCTTTTTCGATCATGGATAGATAAAGATAAGTTAGCTTTTCTCTTTCTTCGGCGTCTCGGGCGAGGTGAAAATTGCTAAACATAAATTTTAAAAAAGCTCTGGCTACCACGAAAAATATAGATACAAAAATAACGAAAACTAATGACCAACGAATAGCGGCGGTTCTATCACCATCGAAAATAGATTCCAGCATATCGGCCGGGGTGTGCCATAATAAGAAATATACACCGACGGCAAAGAGGAGTGAGGTACCAATAATTCCTCCTAATAACCAGTTGCCTTTTTCCCTTAACGCCGTTGCTCTATCGGCCCAGTATTTAATGGGTTCTTCCAGCTTCAATTTATCACGGTAACTCGCTTGTATATTTTCGATATCATTTTTGGCTTCCGCTATAAAGAATTCTATTTCGCCCTTTTTTGTAATAAACCAATCGGTAATTGATTTTTCTTTGGCATTTTTGAATTCCTCTAGTTCTGAGGTGTGAATGTGAAAATCCTCCTTTAACTTGGCTATATATACTGTTAACTCATTTTGGTACTCATTAGACAGACTCTCAAATCTAGACCTCAATCTATCCAATGATTTTTTTTCTTTAATACGACGATTGAAAATGGCGGAATTATCTTGGTTTTTGAATTCGTACGCCATAATAGCACCCTCAAGCGAAGATGAGTTATCTCTATTTTGATTGATACCGGTCAAATAATTAAATGCCGATCCAGCGAGATCAGGGCTTTTTGATTGAAGTCCTGTCAAGAAATCTGCTTCCGGAGAATCAAACGGAAATGGATAGCTGCCGCGTTGATTTCTAATGAGACTTTGGACATTTCGGCTGAACAGAGGAAGCAAAGTCTTCGGTGAAGTATTGCTATTTACTAGTTCCCGTTTTATAAATTGTTGCAAAGCAGCCAGTACATTCCTGTAGTATTGATGGCTATGATCGAATACATAGCCTGGATTCTCTTTTTTTAAGTTTTCCCATCCGACAAATTGCTCGTAAAAATACTTGTATATATTATACAGTCCCTTTAATTCAAATTGCATATTCAAGTAGGGGTAAGATATCGTACAAGTCAAATCATTTATTTCCTTTACAAATGGAGAATTTGAGATAATATCTCGTGCTTCTTTGAGGGATAAGGCCATATCTAATTAGTTAACACTATAAAAATACTAAAAACTTTGCAACGGCACAATATCTATCGACGTTTTAAAGCACCCATTTTAGCTTTTAATAAATCGAACATTTCTAAAATTATTATCTTCGTTTGCGGGTAGCATAAAAGACAGAAATTATGAATTACAATTTAAGCGATTTCATTTCAAAGTATAAGGATGCGGATTATATTACGCTAATAACGGAGGTTCCAAAGGAAGTCCAGCAGTTGGATGCACGCTATCTTAGGCTAAAGCGAAATGAAGACGACAATGGACTAACTTATTATAGAAAACATGTGGGCGATTTTTTATTTTATTTAAATACAGGAGTTGTACCATCGGGTATTCAAATAACGGGATTACGTGAATTTCTCCCCATTATTGAAGATCTTGTTCGTAAAGGTCAATTCAATGCGACTGCTTTAGATATATTCAATAACACTATTTAATGCGGTACACATACTGGGCTTTTTCATTTGTTCTAGCACTACTTTACTCTCTTCTACACCGTATCGTGATTTAAAAGGTCCTACGTTACTCTGCAAACCCATTATCCCACTTATAAAACGTTGACCGGAAAAACCACATGAACAATAAATCAAAGCGATTCTATAAGCTGAACCTAGCTTTCGGTGTCATTTCCTTTTTAATCACGATTTTGTTTAGAACAGAAATGATTTATTCGATTATTGATGATATTCACATAGCATCAACTGTTTTGGAGGTCTGGAATTGGTTAATGCTAATAAGTTTGAGTATCGGTTCAATTCAAACTTTAATCTTAACTTATAAATTCGGAGGCGCGGTGTATTATTTATGGAGTATTCTAATCATAACTCTCCTTATATTTACAGCGATGGGTATGTTCCTTATTCCTCCTGGTGCTATCTTGTAGATGCATGACCGATTTTTACCTTTAAGTCTATTGAGCGTTGGGAGTTTTCCATATTTCAACAGGAATTCTATCGCCGTCAGGTTTCCTAATGCCGAATGCGGTCTTTCGTTGTTGTACCAGCTTGGGCGCGAAATTTTATAACTTCGTCTTTTTTATTATCTTAGAAAATCAACTAAACACAATTATGATGTTCAATTTTTTTCGGAAGAAAGACAAAGCTCGAGAAAAGCAAGTAGAAGCATAAGAGCCGCGGTATGAGGCCGCAGTAGAAAGAGGAAGAGAACTCGCTGTCACTAATTTTAAAAACATTCAAACGGTATCTACTAATAAACTATCTACATAAAATAAAATGAAGTTTTCGCAAAGGATTGGCAAGACGAGAGTAGGGGAGGTTATTCAGATTGAATCAATTGATGAGGTCTTGACAAAGAAGTTACGGAATATTCTAAATAGCTTTTTCAACGAACTCTCCACTTCAACGTACCACGGACCAAGTGAAAGAAATGTATTCTTCAAATATATTTTGGACCCATTTTTTTAATGAAAGAGTCGATCGAGTAAGTAGTTATCACGGTAACTCTTTGTATACTTTCGATGACAGTGAGTTTTTCGATTAACCGGTTTATAACTACTTTAGTGCGTGGTTTTTTGACTGTGGAAGCAAATGAAGATAGCTATGAGTAAATATTTAAAAGTTTGTTTCGTCTTATTGTTTGTTGTATTTACCGTGGTAGCGGTAGCTCTCTGGCAAGGCCTATATTCTTTTCTATTTGCATGGGTATTAAACTTCATGCTGATGATGGGTATTTTATACATCACTGAGACCTTCAGACCAAGATTAATATCGCCTTATTATAATTCTAAAAAATGGGAGATTGACGGAAAGATTTATAAATGGTATGGGGTAGATGTGTTTAGAAAGATTTTAGTATGGGTTGGTTGGGAGAAACTCAACAAAGCTTCCAATCCTGTAAAAAAGAACTTGGATGCATTAAAACAATTGGAGTATAGAACTCGACAATCGGAATTTGGGCATTTAATTATATTTTTTATCGTATTAATCTTCAATTTTGTAGTGGCGTTTAGATATGGAGCCTTACAGTCATTATGGCTATTTTTTCTAAACTTAGTACTTAATGTTTACCCAATTGGAATTCAACGTTATAATCGACCTCGACTGCGGAATATTATAAATAGAAATAAAGGAGCAATGGAGACATAAATTTGAAATATAATTGAAGATAAATAATACGGAGAGGATCGCACAACATCGGCTATAGCAAATGCGGGCTAGATCATAAAAAAAGAAAATATTACAACTAATAACTCCATCACCTCTTTTTATAAAACACATCCTTTATTATGATAAGACTTAGGGTTTATCATATTGTTTTTTAAACGCTTTGCTCCAATACCCACCAGTCAACGATTTCTTGAGCAAAAGCTGTAGCATCAATTTCGTAATTATAAAAACCATAAATAGCTACTAGATCACTTGCGATGATGTTTTGAATTTTTTCGAGATCCGCACCCTTTTGTAGATGGCTTAATATCTTATTGGCCATTGTGTCAAATTCATGCGTTGACGCTCCAGGGATTAAGTTCCATGAATTAATTATCTTCACGAGACGGCTGATTTGATTGTATTGTCGGTTGCTCATCACTTTTTTGTTCATAAATCTATCGTAGGTCCTCTTTTATATCTATTGAGTTACTATCGCAATTATAAGTCATCGTCAAATGCCTATCCCAATTTAGAAATTCTTCGCATGTAAATTCTAATAGGTTTTCATACCACTCTTTAAATTCGATTAAATCCATTTGAATTGGGCTTTCGATTGGCACTTTCTGCCTTATGCTTGTCGTAATTTTTTCAATGTTGTAATAGTCAGCAATAATAAAATCCCCATTTGGTGCTACCGTCAAGTTGTTGTGCGAAGGCTGATTTTCCAATTCTGTTAGATTCCTGTTTCTGTTTCAAGCTGATATAAATAATCGGAAGTTAAAACTAAAATAATATTATTGATCGTCGATATTACAGCTTTTCCCGGAAAACCACGGAATTGCCCACACCATTCTGAATAGTCTTCATTTGTGAACTTGACAAAAGTCCAGCCTTGAGAATTCCATACACCTTCATTATCGTAAATCCTTTCAGCGTATTCTCCGGAATAAGGTTGGTTTATTATTTCAACTTCTATTATCATTCTTAGTGCGAGTGTATGAAATGATATATGGCTCCATATAAACAAAAATCTCTTTTAATATCTGATCGGTTCTACAAAATCATCTAAAAAGTTATCTCTCGGTTAATAAGCTTATTTTGCATAAAAGTACCAAAAACCTATGCATAAGAACGATATTCGAAAGCTCTTCATCTTTAACCCAATCTCCGGATGATTTTTTCCACTATAGTTTAATTTTCTCTTTCCGTCTTTAAAACCCGTATCACCTTGGGCTGTATAAACCATATG
Organism: Sphingobacterium gobiense; assembly: GCF_002980575.1. Lineage (GTDB taxonomy): Bacteria > Bacteroidota > Bacteroidia > Sphingobacteriales > Sphingobacteriaceae > Sphingobacterium > Sphingobacterium gobiense. The sequence goes on along the minus strand of NZ_PVBS01000001.1, from coordinate 1,337,509 downwards.
CCTATTGGCAGTATCCAAATCAAGAGGAAATCGACAAAGGCTGGGGCGGTGGGCAAGCCGGCCTCGACCATTCTTTCATAAAACCCTTTTCGGATTAGATGTACGCAGTACAAAAGGCCCCCGAAATTTAATATCCTGATCACATCCAGTAGGGATGCGAGGCTTTCTTTGGCGATTACGCCGAGGGTCGGTACAACAATGAAAGCACAAAACAATGATGAAAGGTATACTATGCCAAACAGCCTTCTGCTATGCCGATCCGTAGGAAGATGGGTTCCTGCATTCCATAGCCATCCAAAATAGGTAATTATAATGGCTAGAAACAGCAGTGGGGTTACAATGGAGATTAAGCCAGATATACCTGTTAAGTTAGCAACCAAAACGACCATTAACGTTCCTATGATTGGCACGGCAATCATCAACGAACAGATTACCCATGGTTTTGCGGTCAAAAATAGCATAATATCATTTTTTTGTTCAAGTTGTACGGCAGTCAATCCAAAAGTTAGGTATCACCTCAACAACTTAGGTATGCGACATAAGATTTATTTCGATCAGACCCAAGTTGCGTTGATTAGGATAAAGGTAGAAAGTAAAACGTTGAAATGCAAGTGGGATTTTGAGAACATTTGTCAGATTTTAAATCATCATTTATTGGATATTTTTCTGTATTCATTTTATATATCCAGTAGCCACATAATATTTGTGAAATCCTACTTTCGTTTCTTCAGCATTTGCCAACCGCTAAAACTTATTCTCATGGGTATGTCACTGGTTAACGAAAAAATAGCTACTTCTAGGGCGTATTGCATCACCGTGGAAAACCAAATTAGAAAATATATTTCATCCGTTCTTATTAATCAAAAATAGGAGGGGAAATAGATTTCTTAATCTGATTAGCAACAATACCCTTAAGCTTTTAAACCTATTCTATTATTTGAGAATTACAATTCATAAAGATCCGGCTCTGTATAGCCACTTTCGATGTATGATGCTTTATTCATTTCAAAGTGCATAATTGTCATGTCATTAAGGTATTCCGTCAATGTGGGTAGACTGTATTTCGCCCTTCTTTGATCAACATTGACGGAATCAATAAGACCATATTTCGGTGTCGCTCGACCTGTTTTCAGATAGTCTACCTGCGTGCCGAAGAGTTGTTTTTTACCCGCGTTTACCTGAACGCGATCGAAAAGGTATGCATAATTCTTCGGATTTGCATTCTTCCTTTTTACCTGTATATCCATTTTTTTAAGCACTCGTTTCTGGAACTTGGGGTCATGGTCGCAATGTTGCACCAATAGCCAGAAATGGTTGGACCCTTCCTCACCAACCTCATTATATCCGAGGTATCCGTAGGTAGAAAAGTAATTTGCAATTGTTTTGTGGTTAGTACGAAAGACGCTGTCTTTAAATGCTTGCCACTGCTCGTGCGAATAATTGCTATATGCACCCGCTTTCGGAAATGCCGCTATCTGATCTATTTTAACCATCTCCAACAGATGCGTTTGGATTTCATTTTTATTTTCCGAGGAGATCGGCTCATAAGACCTACAACCCGTTGCGAACAATAAAATTACGGAAAGAAATAATGCAAAGTATTTATTCATATCCTTAACCAAAAATAACCCTCTAAATATAAACATAAACTCGGTTGTTATACTTGTAAAAATACCAAATATTGTCTTACGTTTTATAGTAGGCATGGGGACATTTATCCTAAGCTTGTTTCTAATAAAACTTTACCATCTTTAAAGAAAAGAGTACAGAAACATATTTCGTATTCATTTACCAAAAACCAAACTTCTCCATGATATTTTCTCTGTTGAACATATTTGATTGCTATTGTGTTTAGTTCAAAACCTGATCCGTCAAAAAAAATCCTAATACATCACATTTCTCAATTATTAAAGCGGTATACATAAAATGCCGCATAGCTTTTCATCACTTCTTTCTATAAAGATTAATTTTTCATAGCGACGTGTCAATTAGTTATGAATGCAAATTCTGATCTCTAATAGTCTCCTATTATAGGAAATTTTTCGGTGATTTCCTTTAGGCTATTTACCATAGGTCTTATAAAAGTTTGATCAAACGAAAGCTCAAAATGTAATTCGGCGGAATCGAGTCCCGGCTTATCACAAAAGGTAGCTTGCAGGTTAAAATGACCTATTCCATCTCCTTTAATAATTAGTTTGATATACCCCTCGAGATCTTTAAAATCTAAGCTTCCGTTTAGATTATCGTACAGATTGTTTAAGGCGTGTTTGAAATTTTCAAAATCAAACGAGGTCAAATCAGCAGTATATGTTCCGCTAAAGGCTCCTGCAGCTACACTTATCTTTGTGCTTATCCAGTTTTTATCCCAGTCTGATTCAGATCCATAATAAAGTCTTTGTAAAGGCTCTATTCTTATATAATTACCTAGATCTTTTATTTCGATATTTAAACACATTCTCTATCAAGTTAATATGCCGGCACCACCTCTCAAATAGGTATAGTATTGGCGACTAATTAATTTACTCCTTTTCTTCATCAGGCTTTTTAGTGAGCTGCTCTACAATGGCCTTCAATAAAGCTCCTCCTGATTCACTTGTTTCATCAAATAATTTTGCTCTCTGCTCTGCTTTCATTTTTGCTATGTTGACCTCAGTTGCCATAACTTCAATTTCGTAAACGCCGGATGGAATTGGCGTATACTTAATAGTTTTAGGAACTTTGACACTAGTAATCTTTTCGGTCGTTTTTTTTGTAATGCCATTCTCGTCGGTTATTTCCTTTTCTTTTTCTTCTATTATATTTTTAACAGTGTCGATATCTATGGAGGATTTTGGAAATAGAGGTATCCATCCGCTAAAAATTTCATCGGTAACTTTCGCATTATCTGACACCTTTACTGTTGGTATAACCATTGTAACTGTGCGAATGTCATTCAATTCGTATTTATTTGCATTAACCGATAAGCTTCTGATTTTTATCTCCAGGTGTAAATCAATATAATTATAGGCTCCTTTAAGTTTCGCGATGGAGTATTGGTATTTGAAGTTGTCGTTGTCTATCTTGTATCTAAATGCCGTAGAATCCTTTGACATCTCCGGGACTAAATTTATAAGTACTGCCGGAGTAAGAGCATCAGGTTTTTCATTTAATACAATCTCTCTTTCAAACCTAAGTTGTGGTAAGGCTAATCCATCGTTTTCGGTGTAAAAACCTTCCTGTGAATTCGATGCCTTATAGGTACCCGTATAGTCGGCTTCATCTACCTTTAACGATTGACTGATTATTGTCGTCCCGAAATCTATCACAGTCGGGGCCAGTGCAGCTGCTAATCCGACAACCCCTGCAAAATTTTTTTGATTATGCGTATTTTTATTTGTAGTATCGATAGTCAGTTTTGTTTTTTCTGCTATAATTTTAGGTCTACTATTGTGACTGTAATTCCTGACCGTGCCACAGCTTGTCATCATAATTGACAAGCCCCATAAAAGGTAGAAGATAGATTTCATAATATCTAGTAATTAAAGTTAATAATAGCGGTTTCTATGTTAATCTTATAGAGTTAAATATTTATAGCTTCATTAAAAATACAACTTATTATTTATATAACTACATAATTTATTGAAGAATGGCATACAAAATGATGCCACTTTAGTGATTTAGTTTTCGTCGATCGGTCCGTGTTTTACGGTTCTAATTGTGCCACTTCAAAAAGATCAGGAAAGAATTACCTTGTCGCTTTAAATACAGCGATATGGCCAACAAACTTGATCCAAAGGACTTATAAAACAAATACTCACATTACTGCTGAATACGTCGAACAGGTATTATCATGGGCAGAAAAATTGACGTATATTTATAAAATTCAACAAATTCCTAAAAAAACGGGATGGCAAAGAACTTATTAATATATACGTGTCTATTGATCGTGGTTGACCTTTTCTTTAATGTTGTTATTAATCTTATTCAGGGTAATCCGAGTGAAATGATCATGATCTCGATTGTTGTACGGATAATCTATTTAACGGTTCTTTTTTCTTTGATTGGACTAATTGTTCTAAGCCTTTTAAGACAACAACCTCATTTACTTTGTTTGGGCGTGATAACTGTTATAGTCTATTTGCTTGTTCCCATTATTATATACTTCCTAAAAGAAAATGATAAGGGACTGTGGCAGGTCTATTTAGACTTGCACATTAAGCAAGAGCTATTTGTTGCTATTTGTTTGCCTTATCTATTGGCTGGTTGCGTGAGTTTGCTCATAATTAGTTGGCGATGTAACAAATGGTTTGAAAGGATAGCCCAATAATATTTTATGGATACCAAAATTAGACATTATATTGATAAGGTGATTAATGAGCATGATAGTGTCTCATTTGATTTGGATGAACTATATCAGGATGTGAAGTTATGGAATAAGAATAATATGTTCGCTATGGGGTTGCAACTTTTTGATGATGTTGTGGACGAGGTGATCTCGTTAAATGTTAAAGGGGTGATGATTCAAGTTCAGTTTCCATTAGTTAGTAGATCTAAGAATATAAAATTAGCGCCGCAAGAGTTGCCTTCTCTCATCTCAACGCTTGATACTTTTTCCATGCCAGAGATAATAATCCGGTTGCCTGATAAAAAAGTTTGGTTGCCTAAACTGGAAATGTATTTTTGTCCATTACCTTTTAAGCTTGAAGCTTTACGCAATCAATATCATGCATTGTACGAGCAATATAGGGAGCCGAGTACTGATGAAGAGGAAGGTGATTTGGTATCATGGCTTACGATAAATTATTATGAAGAGGGATAGCTTTTGTCGATAAGGTTCACAAAAAAGGCTTCTAAATTCGGTGCATATCCAAATAGGTAATAATTTTTCCACCTCTAAAGCTTTGATTATTTGGACTTTATTAGCTAATACGGCTATGCACAGCGGCGGTTTTTACGCAGTGGCTTTTCGGTTAAGAACCAAAGTTAGTTAAACTTCCTGACCTTTGGGCTGGCACTTTCTCCACCATGGTGCATCGCCGATGTTGCCAGTAGTACTTTATTCCATTTTGATTTTTAGAAGTCCAGCAAAAGTCGCACACCATAAATTTCCGTTTTCGTCTATTTTAATTCTTTGTATGTATGTACTTGGAACATTGGAGTTTTCAGGTGTGAAAGTTTGCCAAGTTTGTCCGTCAAACATCGAAATCCCAACTCTATTAAGACTTAACCAAATTCGATTGTTCTTTTCATCAATAGCAAAGTCCAGAACATCATTTCTTGGAATGTCTGCATTTTCAGTGTTGATAATTTCCCAAGTTCCATCTCGTTTAAATTTAGCAAAGCCTTTTGTCTGTGGGAATTTTTCATACAATGAAAACCAAATATTTCCATCATTGTCCTCGTAACCTTTGGTTAGAGTAGAAGTGGCTAATGGCGAAGTGGTGTTTTTGAAATCTTCCACATTCTGACCGTCAATCCTAATATTTCCTCTATTTGTTCCAATCCAAAGTCTGTTTTTACTGTCTTTAAAAACTCCCATTACTCGATTAGAAGGAAGTTTTGAATTTATTGAGTCCATTACGGACCAGTTATGACCATCATAAATAACTAAACCACCGAAGGTTGTAAAATATACATTGTTCGATTTATCCGCATAGATTGTTGTTGACCATCTCATTTTTGAATTTAGAGAATCGTAAACAGTCCAATTTTTATCATCAAATTTATATGCATTATAACCGTCAGAAAACCATTTATTATTTTGGTTATCTACAACTGCATCCATAATAGAGTTGGCCTGGTTTTTATTATATTTAGTAACTCTTAAAGGAGAATTGGATTGATTTATCAATTCCATTTTATGGTCTGTGATTTTTACAATGCCATTATCAGTACCATACCAAACAATTCCATTTTTGTCAATTATAATCGCACGTGACATATCCCAAGGAATAATTGAGTTTTGGCTAGTAAATACTTCAAATGAGCTGGGGTCAAGTTTATTTTTATACTTATCTTTTCTGTTAATCTCTACTGACCCTACTGATTTCATATTTGACTGATTTTTTGTGTCAACTCGTTTGTATTTTGTTTCAACTTTTCCATTGTCAAATATGAATTCTAATATAATTGTTGCATTTTGAGGTTTACCATTACTAATTGCTGGCTTCCAGTCGGTCATTGAATTAATCTTGTCTTTCAAGTTTAGTTTCTTGACACTTTTAGTTGTCTTCGCCTGCATACTTTTTACACATTGCATTCCAATTGAATCAACTATGACTTGAACAAGAACTTGTCCTTTTAACTTTGGCGAGATATTGGTTAGTTCCTTTTTAAAATATTCGTTTACGTCCGATTCCGATTGTGCTTTAATTTCTCCACAATCCAAACAAAAACTGAAATTTGTTTGGTGGCAATCGTCAAATTTTTCAGAGAAAAGGTTCTGGGCTTTGCTATTGAAAAATGTCAATAGCAATAAGATAGTTAGTATCTGGTTCGTCATTTTAGTATTACTGGCAACTTATTTATATATGTAACAAAACTACTTAAAATTCTCATCCTTGACACAGTCTATATTACAGTCTCGTTAGAATACCTATGAGTTCACTTTATTTGTCTGCCACCCCGTAAATTAGATCTCCGATTCTAACAAAGATATTTTGTCATTAAGAATATCCTGGATATAATACGGTGTAACCTCATCTGCCCTAAACCCTTTTCTATCCCTACTACATGCACATCTCTCATCATTTTCACTATTTATATTTCCACATATACATCTCCATTTTCTCTTAGTTCCGAAGACTCCTTTTTCTTCAAATATTTCAGAGTCCGGAAAGAAATTAAACAAATTCTCACCTCTTTTTATAAACACATCCTTTATTATGATAAGACTTAGGGTTTATCATATTGTTTTTTAAACGTTTTCATCCAATACCCACCAGTCAAGGATTTCTTGAGCAAAAACTGTAGCATCAATTTCGTAATTATAAAATCCATAAATAGCTACTAGATCACTTGCGATGATGTTTTGAACTTTTTCGAGATCCGCACCCTTTTGTAGATGGCTTAATATCTTATTGGCCATTGTGTCAAATTCATGCGTTGACGCTCCAGGGATTAAGTTCCATGAATTAATTATCTTCACGAGACGGCTGATTTGATTGTATTGTCGGTTGCTCATCACTTTTTTGTTCATAAATCTATCGTAGGTGCTCTTTTATGTCTATTGAGGCCGATATAAGGCTAATAGCGAAGTATTTTGAAGATTTGTTCCATATCAATTTGGGCAACTTCTACCAAACGTATCTGGAATTGAGAAGCCGGAAAATAAACCCGACAAAATTCCTTGATGCGCTTCGGGAAACCCTTATCAAGAAAATGGACGAGCAGGACGAAAAATTATTATCTTTATAAAGTATTGAAAAACACAACAGCGTATCACCAATGGATAGAAATTATCTGCTGAATAAAAAAATAGGTATATTGGGAGGAACGAGTTATCCATCAACTTTACTTTATTATGAGACGCTAAACAGGCTTTATCATAAGAAATTTGGAGAGTATCATTCCTGTCCAATTATATTATACAGTATTGATTATAATGCCATTAAATCCAACTATCATGATGGTTGGTCGATAATTCCCAAACTTCTAAAAAAAGAGTTGGAAATATTGGCAAGTTTTAAACCCTCATGTATAATTATCGCTAACAACACATTGCATAAAGCGTACGATATAATTAAGGACACCTTAGAAACTGGTATACCCGTATTACATATTATCGACCTTACAAAGCAGTACATAGAGAAAATGGGGTACAATAACGTATTGCTTTTAGGTACAAAGTTTACAATGGAAGATAGTTTTTTTAAACAGCCATTGAGTGACGGGGGAGTGAATATTGTGATACCCAACGAAGAAGAACGTTTTAAAATTCAAGAAATTCAAACGCAGGTTTCAAGCGGTTCTTTTCAAGATTATCATGTGGACTATTTTAAAAATGTCATTAATAAAAAATATGCTCATTTAGATGCTTTTATTTTGGGGTGTACAGAAATCCCATTGATTTACAAAAATATTGACACTAATATTAACCTTATCAATACGTTGGCTCTGCAATGTGAAGAAGCAATGTTCTTCTTTGAATAAAATAGAGTACATTTAAACACCTAAATGCCAACATAATATAGATGATGGTCAATTTTGGGGGCGTGCCGTTGGACTGACAACTTAAAAGTGTCAAAAATAATACAGAAAACCCGTGTTAGGTGCTGCTTTTTATGTTGTCTATAAATGTCAACAATTCCTCTTGGGGCAAATTGTTTTTGTCAAATACGTACATTAGAAGAACGTAAGAATTGAATGCAAAGGACAAGATTCTAATTCTGGCGTCATTCTCAAGCTGACTGTCTGAAAGCGCAGGCATGATTTAATGAAAATGTCACGACACTATTTAATAGAAATGACACGGCGAGTTTTAATAGAAACATCACGACACTATTTAATAAAAATATCACGACAATATTTACTAACTTTACTACATCAATAATAATGTAAGCAATTCATATTATGGCAACACCAAGAGAACGATTCGCCGAAGCATTGGAATTCCTAAAGAGTTTGCAGGATAAAGGTACCGTCGGCATTCACACAGATGACTTGCCTAACCGTAAATATAGAGAAATATTGCTCAAGAACGGTTTTATAAAAGAGGCGACAAAGGGATGGTACATTCCCTGTGATCCTCAGGAACACAGAGGAGGAACGACATCATGGTATAGTTCCTATTGGGACTTCGTTGCCAAGTTTCTGTCGCATAAATATGGTGATGATTGGTGTATCTCTGCCGAACAATCGTTGTTGCTACATGCCGGAAACCAGTCTGTACCCCAGCAGCTGTTGGTGCGTTCGCCAAAAGGGAACAATAACCCAACACCGTTGCCGCACAATACCTCCCTGTTTAATATGCGCGGAGAACTTCCTCCATTAGATCAAACCATGCTATCAGATAGAGGCATACGAATGTATAATCTGCAAGCGGCACTAGTATATACGTCGGCTGGTATATATACACACTATGCTATTGATGCACGTACAGCACTCTCCTTGATCAGGGATGCATCTGAAGTATTGCCCCTTCTCTTGGACAACGGACATACGACATTAGCAGGACGCTTGGCGGGTGCGTTCAGAAATATTGGCAGAAGCAAAATAGCGGATCAGATAGTGGAGACTTTCGTGCAGGCTGATTACGATATACGCGAAGAAGATCCGTTTGATAGCAGGATCGAACTGAACCTATCTCCACGTGAACGCTCGCCGTCTGTCACTCGTATTAAACTGATGTGGTCTCAGATGCGCGAGGCAATAATTGCGTGTTTTCCTCCAGCCCCAGGCATTCCCCAAGACCACGAAGCGTTTCTAAAGAATATAGACGATATATACGAAACAGACGCTTACCACTCTCTTTCCATTGAGCGATATAGAGTGACGCCTGAATTGATCATTAAAGTGAGTTCTGGGGCATGGAATGCGGCAGACAATGAAGATGATCGAAAGCAACGGGATGCAATGGCTGCAAGGGGATATTATCTCGCATTCCAGGCGGTGAAGGATACGGTGGAAATTATATTAAAAGGCAGCAGTCCTGGGGGGCAGGTGGATACAGATCATGGCAAGTGGTACAGACAGCTATTTGATCCTAGTGTGACTGCTGGGATATTAAAAGCTTCGGATCTAGCCGGCTATCGGAATGGACAGGTATATATCGGTAATTCTAAACATGTACCTTTAAATGTGGATGCCATGCGGGACGCGATGCCGATACTGTTTGATCTGCTGGAGATGGAAACAGAAGCATCTGTCCGAGCGGTCCTAGGACATTTTATCTTCGTATTTATTCATCCATATATGGATGGAAATGGTCGGATGGGAAGGTTTCTGATGAATACGATGCTTGTATCGGGAGGTTATCCTTGGACGGTGATACCGGTAGAGAGCCGCGATGAATATATGCAGGCATTGGAACAGGCCAGCGTAGGAAACGATATCCTGCCATTTGCACGTTTTATAGGTAACCTGGTCGCTAAGAATATGAAAGGTTATAAAGTAGCCTCCTTGCCTCGTTGATATATATTCGCCTGACGAACTACGTATTTGATGATCAACACCCACTATGCCACAGGCTCCAGATCATTTACCGAGACGCTGCGCAAGATATTGGGCAAGGATTCCGCTAGCCTCCTCAAGTACTTCTTGTCTTACGGGGGTGCAACACCAAATGCCATTGATGTCCTGTTGATGGATGAAGCACATCGTATTCGCGAGAAAACGCAGGTACGCTATGCCAAATCAACCGGCAGGCTACAAGTGGAAGACTTACTCCATGCCGGCCGCATATGCGTCTTCTTTATAGACGATTATCAAGCCGTGCGGAGAGGAGAGATCGGCTCATCGAGTTTTATCCGTGCGCAAGCCGAAAAGATGGGCTGTACCGTGTATGAATATGATCTGGAATCGCAGTTCCGCAACGGCGGCTCAGAGAAATACAGCCAGTGGATAGATCATACGCTTCATATCCGGCAAACAGCTACCACGGAGTGGCGGCAGGAAGATGCCTTCGAGTTCCGTATCATGGACAGCCCACACGCTTTGGAGCAAGCCATCCGGGAGAAGGTCGAAGAAGGTTATACAGGCCGGGTGATGGCAGGGTTCTGTTGGCCTTGGACAAAGCAGGCCGATGCCGATGGGGAATTGCACAAGGATGTTGTTGTGGGTGATTATATCCGCCCGTGGAATGCAGATGAGAACACCAAAGGTATGCGCCGTGGTATTCCCAAATCACAATACTGGGCCTATGACGAGGCAGGTATCGATCAGGTGGGCTGTGTCTATACCGCACAAGGATTTGAGTTTGACTATGCCGGTGTCATTTTTGGTAACGATCTCAAGTATAACCCGGATACCGGCGAATGGGAGGGCTTTCCTGAAAACTCGTACGATGGTCAGGTCAAGGGTAGCGAGAATTTTGTGCAGTTGGTAAAAAATACAATTTCTTATTTCAAGAATATGTTTATCTTTAGAAATAGCTAAACAAAAATTTTAAACTTTTTTACGTCTTTCGAAGCCAACAGCTAACTATTATCTATAAATAATTTTAAATGAAAAATTTTCGAGTTTCCTTCTGTACCACTTGTATGAATCGACTTTCTTATCTGAAGCAGACATTGGCAAAGAATTTGGATGACAACTTGGATTATGAAAATCTTGATTTTGTCCTTCTTGATTACAATTCGTCTGGTGGTTTAGAATCCTATATCAAAGCAAGTTACTCGGAAGAACTGAAAAACGGAAAGTTGGTCTACTTTAAGATAGATACAATAAGTAATTTTAGGTGCAGCTCTTTTGATTCCGGGACTAAATGGAGCAGTAGTAGTAACAGGTGGTGCGGTTTTGTTTGGTTGGGAAATATATCAAATGTTAAATGAATAAAATACCGGGTTGTAAAACAATAAGCATCTAGTAATTTTAGCAAATGAAAAAAATTATACTAACATATTACTTTATTTGGTTTCAAGCTCATAAAGAGTCTCGATACGCTCATCAGTTCGACAATTATTGGTGTCATGCATTGTTTCAGGTTTGTCTCACGACAATTTTATGCCTCTTATTATTTACTTTTTTGATTGATATAACTTTATCTGTCAACATCATAAATTTAACTAACAGATTTTTGGTTTTACTCCTATATGGACTATTACCGTTTATAGCAATGTATTATTTAATATTCAATTTATACGGGGTAGTGAAAGATTCTGATAGTCCCAGCCGTTTTGGTATACAGATTACAAAGACAAAAAAAGTCTTCGCGTGGGTAATCTATTTTGGTTGTTTATTATTAGTATGCTTGCTCATCTATTTTCAGCAAGCGCTGAAATCATTAGTATAAAATGAAAGGACGTAAATTAAATCATGACCAATCTTTCTCATTAAAGCTCACATGATAGCAAACGCTATAACAAACAATCTAATATGGGGTGGTGGTAATTAGATTTATAAAATAATGTCAGGAATAAATAACGACTATGATTCAATACAAATATATTATTATTGTTATCGTATCCATTGTAACTGTTATTCTGGGATCTGAACTATTACGAAGAAAGGTAGGTAGTTTTGCAGGATCTTACCCCTTTGCTGAAAAGTGGAAGATCGCCGCTCCAATAGACAGTGTTAAAAAAGTGATAGTTAAGTTGAAAAACAGTGAGCGAGAACTTTTTCCTACGCAGGACTCGTTACAGTTCGAAATTGATCACACAGGATACTATTCGAAGGTAGATTTTTTCTACGAGGATAGTGAAGAGGTTGTGCGAACACTGCTCAGAGGAAGAAAGAGCGGCGAAACAACGTTAACCCTAGTTGAGTTTGTAAAACGCGATAACGGTGAGATAAAGAAAATGAATAGAGATTTTAATTATTTTGAGAATAGGAAGGAAATGAAAAAGTTTGAACGACTGATTTATGATAAAATTATCGAAAAACTGCATAAAAATAACAATAGACCAAAAACAATAGCTGTAAAAATGTAGGGTTTTCTGGATAAGCTAATTTCTTCAGAGTCGATGTTTTCGAGGGGAGTGTAAATTGAACTGTCAATTTACACACCCATCCATATCGTACGCAACACGGTAAAATCCCGGTACTCTTCCGAACAACTTGCGAATAAGTAGCGAACCAAGTATAAAGAAAGAGTAAATGAAACTCCCGCAAAATTCGTAAATTTAGCCATCAAGCCGTTTTTGAAGCACACCATGACAGATATCGAACAACTCTTGCAGCAGATCAGGAACTTTCGCGATGCCCGCGACTGGCAGCAGTTCCACAATTCCAAGGATCTCGCCGTCGCCCTCAGTATAGAAGCCTCCGAGCTACTGGAACTATTCCTCTGGAAAGGCAACGAAGAAGCCGATCCCCAAAAGCTCAAAGAAGAGCTGGCGGACGTACTGATGTACGCCCTTTTGCTGACCGATAAGCATGGACTCGATATCAAACAGATCATCGAAGACAAGATCAAACGCAACAACGAGAAATATCCGGTTGACAAAGCAAAAGGAACAGCCAAAAAATACAATGAACTATAGCCACATATGGATAAATATAGTTTAGCGGAGATTAGCATCGTGCCGGTAGACCCTAGTGGAAAGCTGGCCGATATGGAAGATAAGAACCTTGATTTTTATCGCAGCGCATTAGTGTATCTACTTAACGACAAGAAATCTGTCTATGTAGGCGAGACAGTCAGTATCCTTGATAGGCTAGCTAGCCACAATCAAGATAGCACCAAGAAAGCACTGCTGAATCGACATGCCATACATTCCAGCTACTTCAACAAGTCTGTCACACTCCACTTAGAGTCTTTCCTGATCAATCACTTTTCTGCCGAAAAATCGCTAAAGCTTTTGAATGCCAACTTGGGCAACGGCAGCCATTATTATCATCATAAGAAGGAATACGAATCGCTCTTCCCGTCAATCTGGCGAAGGCTGCAGGAGCTCAAAATAGCGAGAACTTCTTTTGAGGAAATTATAAATAGTAATATCTTCAAATATTCTCCATACAAAAGCTTAAATCCCGACCAGCAGCAGGCCGTACTCGCTATATTGGAAAGTCTGGTGTCCGATCAACGAGGAGCATTCGTCCAGGGCACAGCCGGTACGGGCAAAACAATCATTGCGATCTATCTGGTCAAGCTACTGACCACACCCATAAGCCATTTTGAACTCTACGAGATGGAAGATGACTTTTCCAAGCAGGCCTATGCGTTGCTCCTCCAATACCGTGAAAAGAACGGTATTACCGCGGCGAACGAGGCAAAGATCAAAGATCAGATAGCCATTGTCGTAGCCATGACCTCATTACGGGGTACCCTGCAGACCGTCTTTTCCGCTGTTCATGGGCTAGAAAAGAGTATGGTCATTTCCCCGACAGAACTTACAAAACGTAACTATAAGATTGTCCTAGTAGATGAAGCTCACCGACTACGTCAGCGAAAAAACCTATCAGGATATGGCGATTTTGACAAAAGCAATCAACGGATGGGCTTAGAGAAACAGACGGGCACCGAGCTAGACTGGGTCATCAAGCAATCCAATAAACAGGTCTTTTTTTATGACCATAACCAATCTATCCGGCTTACGGATATTCCGTCCAACCGTTTTGCGGAGCTTAAAGATTCGGGTATTTATGCGTATATACAGTTGGCAACGCAGGTACGGTCAAAAGGAGGGGATGAGTTTACTGATTTCGTACATCGGTTATTGGAATGCGAATTAGCAGAGGGCGAGCGATTTGAAACCGATGAGTTTGAGCTCGAGCTGTACGACAGCTTTGTCGATATGCGGAAGCAGATCTTCCACCGTGAAGAGGAAGGGCGGTTGGCTAGACTGGTGGCGGGCTTCAGCTGGGAGTACAAAACCAAAGCTACGAAGAACCGCCATTTGATCGATATGACGATCGAAGGAGTTGACCTGCGCTGGAACTCGAAAGCCGTCGACTGGATCAATTCCAAAAATGCGATTAATGAAGTCGGGAGCATCCACACCGTGTTTGGTAATGACCTTAATTATATCGGTATCATTTTCGGACATGAGATAGATTATGATTCCCGCGAAGGTAAAATCGTTGTCTACCGAGATCGTTATAAGGACAAGAACGGGAAGAACAGCACGAGTGATACGGAGCTTCTGTTTTATGTAAAGAACATCTATAAAAGTTTTATGATGCGTGCGGTGAAGGGTGTCTATATTTATGTGTGCAATCCTGCCTTACGAGATTATCTGTCACAGCACATGAACGTTGTCGGACGACCAGAAGGCAAGCCGAGCACCGTTGATATTGTCGACCTCCCTTCAGAACATACCATTCCTTTTTACGATCTTGAAATTGCAGCGGGCACGTTTTCCGAATTGCAACAGGCAGGAGATATCCAGTATATAAAGTTGGATGGTGAAACTCTAGACCCCTCACGTTATTTTGCCTGTAAAATAATAGGGGAGTCCATGAACGAGATTATCCCCAACGGATCAATTTGTCTGTTCGAAAGATATGAAGGAGGCTCCCGAAACAACCAGATATGCCTTGTAGAGTCCAGTAGTTTTATAGACCGGGATTTTGGAGCCAACTATACGATTAAAGCGTATAGAAGTGAAAAAACAGTGAGCGAAGAAGGGTGGCAGCATCAGGAGATCACGCTGCACCCCAAGTCTACCGATTTGTCTTACAAACCCATTGTTCTGCGCGATGAAGAACTTTTAGATTTCAAGGTGATAGGGGTTGTAAATCGTCAGCAAAAAGGGGACACGTTATTTTAAAAACTTAAGGAGTGATTTCCACAAAAAATACTAGATTTAATTATGGGAACACCAAAGAAAAAGAGTACGGAATCATTTGTAAAGGATATTCGCAAACCACAATCCCACATGGATACCTGTTAAGGTAGATCTAGGAAAGTCGTTTGATTTGGATAGCGAGATGATAGAGCGTCTATCAGATCTACAGAGGAATTACACTATCTCGTAATCGACGATGCATTGGAAAATATCCGGGAAGAAGATCTTATTGGGAGTGTTTGGATATAAAAGATTTTTGTAAATTTATGCAAAACTAGCAGTATAAGCTATGAACCTAACACAGAGACTGGAAATATTCGGTGCATTCTACCGATTTGATCGTAATAGTTATCCGTTCGAAAAAGACGTTAAGCGCATTATATTGCGAAATGATGCACTTAGAACAGGTAAGATAGATCCTTACCGGGAGTACCTATCTGAATGCTATCCCGAACTGGAAAAGAAGGAAATGGAGCGGTTTCACCTATCTTTTATAAACTTGATGCAGATATCCGGGGTGGCAGCGCGTGAATTGTTCGAAGATTATCAAGTTAATAATACCGTGTGTGACATCATCTGGACTGATCCCGAATGCATCCATTTACCGCAGAAGCTATCTGATGATGACTTGTGTCGTGCATTGCAAACTGATGAAGAGTATGTTTTACAAAACGTAGATCCATTTATAATTTCAGAAAAAAAGGAATTGTGGGTTGACATGTCGGATTTGTAAGTGCCCCCCTTTCAAAACATTGATTTTTAGTGTGTAGATTTGGGGCATAAAAAAATATAATCTATATGGGAAAAACTGTTAGTCTAAAACTGTTAAAGCATTACAGTCCATTTGGAATAGTTGCAGCCCTGTCCGATAATAAGTTGGA
The DNA here is from genome assembly GCF_002980575.1 of Sphingobacterium gobiense. Taxonomy (GTDB): domain Bacteria; phylum Bacteroidota; class Bacteroidia; order Sphingobacteriales; family Sphingobacteriaceae; genus Sphingobacterium; species Sphingobacterium gobiense. The sequence goes on along the minus strand of NZ_PVBS01000001.1, from coordinate 1,321,260 downwards.
AAGCAGCGACAAATTAATGTATCCAGTCAGTTTTGATATAGGGGAATTAAAGAAGCTTCGAGAAGCATTCACCATATTTAATATTAAAGACACAGCTGATTATAATACGATATTTAGTATATATGAGGACTATGTTTCACTGTTCTTTAAAATTAAGCGGTTTGGTGATAGCCATATAGAAATTATTGCTTTAAGAGATACACAACCAACAGACAAGGAATGGGAAATATTTGAGGAAAGGTATCGGGAATATTTTGAAAAAGAGTAGGCTTGGTAGTGTAAAGCGAACTGTGTCACAGAGTTTTCCACATTAAAAAAGGCAGCTATTGCAGCTGCCTTTTCCTAGTTTCTATCACTTACATGATATGCGGAATGGGCTGTAGTCTAAGCGTAAGCACCATTTTTACAATGTCCTTTAAGAGGTTAATTGCCTCCAGCAGGAGTTTCGTCATTAGCAACAAGTGTAAAACTTTTTGCGAAAACTTTTCCAAAATTTGGTTAAGTTTGACGTGTAATTTGATAAAGAGTACATTCATTTATCGTATAAAATTACCGTTAAAAAATATGAGAAAGCCTAATGTTACAGCATTGGGCTTTTTCGTTGCTTGGTGCTCCTTGACCGTGTATTACAAATATCCAACATTTAAATTCTGAGCGGTAATGATACTTTTTAACATGATTAACAAATAGGAAGAATAAACCGCGTTCTACGCTTGTTTTCTTGTGTAAAGTATTGATTTATAGAGTTTGGTGTGAATGTTGATAACTTTAAAATACGTTGTACAGGTAAATTACAGAGGTATACAAAGAACGGCGACTTATGACTCAGGATGATGCCGACAGCTGGGAAAAATGGTAACAGAACTGCGAATAGCCATAACTTTCCGGATAGCAGGCCCGGTACTCTTCCCACAGAAGTTTACGTGTTACGCCGACCTTGTCCAGTTCTTCCTCAAAGTAGCGGAGGCGTTCCTTTAGATATTCATAGCGGGGATCGCGGTATGCCGGATTGCCAGAATGGAGCAGCCCTTCCAGCACGGGGTCATCTACCGCCAGCAGTTCCTCCATATCCAGCCTGGCCTCGCCGATCTTGTACAGGTACGACTTTACCATATTCTTGCTTATACCTAGGCTGCGTGCTATCGATTTGATCGCATAGCCCTGCTTGTGCAGCCTGATCATCTGTTTTATTTGACTCATGGGGCTGGGTTTTCCGGCCATTGGGTATTTTTTTCCCAAATTAAACCAAAATCAGAACCTTATAAGGGGTCAATTTGCCCCAGAATCTGATAACGGATGGACGCCTGAGGGGTCAGCATCTGCCGGAATGCCATGCGATTATCGCTCACAATCGAGCTTTACATCCCTAAACAACCGCCGGAACTGTGGGATCAGCTTACTCCGGTGTATGCAGTTGTTATCTCTTCTTACTGGTCAAGCAGTTGAAGCGGTCTGTATTTTTTTGCAGATGTACCATTTTTGATAAAATCGGAATATTCATATAGGTAGATGTTTCTATCTTTATCAGGTAACTGCATGTAGCTTTTCAACGTCTTGGAATCAAATATAGTAGTAGATCGCTCAACGGTAATATATTGAAACCGTTGTTGACGGGTTCTTTCCTTGTAAGCATCTATAAAAACAATCACGCATAATAAAATACACGTCCCAAAAATTTCTTTAAAATATTTCATAATTTAATCATTACGTTAACCATCGTGGGTGCCTTAAAAATGAAAAAAGAATTTCCACTCCTAGAATTGACCTAGGGTTGTTTGTCTGATTCAATCCGGTCAACAACTTTTTTTAACAATTCGTAGAAAGCGAAAGAATCAACATTTGGATTATAATATAATACATAGACCTGAAAGGTTTCGTCATCCTTGAAATGTCCTAAAACGTGATTATAGCTTTCTTTTAACAAAATTGCGCTGATTATCTCGCTAAATGCTTCTTGATTATTTGGACTGATGAATATGTCTTGAATCTTCCGCTGACCCAGTTTCGTTTCAACTTCGCGATCTTTTAAGTTTTGATGCTTGTGGATACTACGGTTCGATTTGTGCCAGTCATTTCGGTCAGATGATGCCAGCTGTTACGGTTCAAAAGGTGCCATTTTAGTTTGATATTTAAGGTTACCGTTACGGTTCGAATGGTGCCAATATCAATGAGGGGCTTTTACAGAACAGGTTTGTTTAAGGGAACTATTACGTTTCGTTTTGTGCCACTATAAGAGATCAAGAAACTACCTTGCCGCTTGAAAAAAATAGAGCGACATGGCCCACATCCTTGATCCGATGGACTTGAAACAAATAATTACATTACACCTTGACGGAGCGAGCAACCGAAAGATAGGCTCGACGCGTGGGATCTCCCGTAATACGGTAAACAATTATATGCAGCTGTTCGCAGCAAGCGATTATTCACTGGATGAACTGCTTGGGATGGATACAGCAGGGCTATCCGAACTGTTTTCCTCGCATACGACCGTAGATACGGCACGGCACAACGAACTGATGCTTTACTTCGAAGGGGTGAACAGATCGCGGGACCATCCCGGCTTCACGTTCCTGCACCATTACCAGCAATACGTAGCCCAGGCCCGGGAACCGTACAGTTATACACAGTTCCTGGAACACTACCGCCGTAAATATCCGCGCGAAAAAGGCTCGATGAAACTCGATCACGTTGCCGGCGATGAGATGTTCATTGATTTTGCCGGCAAGAAGCTCCATATTACCGACAGGGAAACGGGGGCACTTACCCCGGTGGAGGTATTCGTAGCGATCCTTCCCTGTAGCCATTACACCTATGTGAAGGCCTGCATGAGCCAGAACAGGGCCGAGCTGATTGCGTGCTGCGCAGATGCGCTGCACTTTTACGGGGGCGTCCCCAAAGCGATCGTTTCGGACAACCTGAAGTCTGCGGTCAACAGGGCCAGCAGATACGAAGCGGATATCAACAGAAGCTTCAAGGACTTTGCCCGCCACTACAACTGTGTGATCAGCCCCACACGGAGATATTCCCCACAGGATAAGGCCCTGGTGGAGAATGCCGTACATCTGGCCTATCAACGTATCTACTACCCCCTGCGGGAGATGGTCTTCTTTCGCTGGAAGACCTCAACCGGGAAATCGGCATACTGCTACAGGGATATAATAACCTGCTGCTGCAGCGCAGGGAGTCCAGCCGGACTGAACTTTACCAGTCGGTCGAGCGGCAGTATCTCAAACCGTTGCCCGGTACACCTTATGAGCTGAAGGATTATAGGAGGGCGAAAGTACAGAAGATGGGCTATGTCTATTTTTCGCCGGACAAGAGCTATTACAGCGTTCCCCACCGGTATAAGGGCAAGGAGACGCTGATCCATTACACAGCGGGCAGGATCGAGGTATTCCATAACCATCAAAGGATAGCGCTGCATCCGCGTAACCCTGTCAGGGGAAGCTATACGACCCAGAAAGACCATCTGGCCAGCACGCACCGTTTCTACGCCGATTGGAACCCGGAGTTCTTCAAAAGAAAAGCTGCGCGGCACGGCGAACATGTGGTGGGATGCGTGGAAAAGATACTGGCATCGCAGGAGTATCCCGAGATCGGTTACAAACGTGCGCTGGGGGTCATCCAGCTATACCGCGCCTACGGGTCCCAACGTCTCAACGATGCCTGCAAAAGGGCACTCGATACGGATGCCTGTTCGTACACGCGCATAAAGAATATCCTGAAAAATAATATGGACAGGATGCCACAGCCGGAACAGAGTGCACCCCACATCCCTTTCCACGACAATATACGCGGCGCTTCCGCTTACGAATGACAGTAACAGGTAAAACATAAAAATGAACAATCAGACAATTGAAAAACTGCGGAGCCTTCGCCTGGGTGCGATGGCCCGCTTACATCTGGAACATGTCCAGCAGAACAGGTTTGGGGAGATGACATGTGATGAATATCTCTCCCTACTGACCGACCACCAATGGGAAGACAGGGAAAACGCAAAGATTGACCGCCTGCTGAAACAGGCTGCCTTCAGGCAGAATGCCAGCGTTGCGGACATCAGTTACTCAGGCGATAGAAATCTGGACCGAAATATGTTCGCCAGGCTCGCTACCCTTGACTTTATCTCCCGGAAGGAGAATATCATTGTATGCGGAGCTTCCGGTACGGGAAAGAGTTACCTGTGCCAGGCATTGGGGCATCAGGCATGTATGACGGGGACAAGGACGTTATATGCCGTTACTGCAAGGATCTTTAAAAAACTGAGGTTGAGCAAAGTAGACGGAACTTACCTCAAGGAGCTGGAGAAACTGACAAAAGTGGACCTGCTTATTCTTGATGACTTTGGCCTGCAGGCGTTCGATATCCAGGATCGGGAAACATTGATGGACATTATAGACGACCGACATGCTAAAAGATCAACGATAATATCCTCTCAGATCCCCGTATCGGCCTGGTACGAAGTTATCGGTGGAGAAGGAACGATTGCCGATGCCATATTGGACCGGATCGTCAACTCTTCACACCGCATAGACCTTAAGGGCCAATCGCTCAGAAAAGGAATATTGAAACAGGAATAATAATAACTTTTTTATATAATTGTATGATCTTTTATAGTGGCACGGTTTGACCGAAATCGCTGGCACGGTCCCTCCGAAATATCCAGGAATTGGCAATTAAACAAAAAGCACAGAAAATAATAGGGTCCAACTGGGTGCATATCCTCCGGAATCGCTGTTTATGTAGATCAAAACAACGGTTATCGTTCCTTTTCTGGGTGCACATGCTCCGGAATCGTCCCGGATCTATACCCCGATCCACCTGCTGGGTGCATATCCTCCGGAATCACGACGCAGCAGCTCCGAATTTCTCCCTAAACAGCTCCCTTTACGCTGTTTTTGGGTGCATATATGCCGGAATGACAGAGATATCAGCTCCTTTTCAGCCTGGATTAACAGCCGGATATTGGGTGCATATCCTCCGGATTATGCAGAGAAACTATAGAATCACTTTATGGAGGCGCTTTTCTTCACATTAATCATACGTTGTATATTCGCTTCGATCATATCACGTTTTTCGATTTTGATAATCTAAGAGTCGCTGTTTCCCCGCAGTTGATGCATATATTCAATCAACTTAACCGCCCGAGCGTTAAGGAAAAGGTGTGGTCCTATCAAAGTGGAGATGGTTTGGTTAATTACTTTGATATCCACCCCGACTTAGTTACTAAGCTGAAGAGAGCATTAGACGAGGACGATTGAGCCCACATTGCAATACCCATTGACACAATTATTTTACGCTCATAAAATTGTTATAATTCTAATGTTTAATCTCAATCATTTCTAATATTTTTTAATAGTAATTTAGTGTGTACATACGGATTAATTATGTGTTAAAGTATTCTATCACCTTCTGAAAAAGAGGGGGCGTGTAGTCTTTGTCGGCTTCACTTATTTTAAAGTAGTGATTCGCAAGCTTAACTTTAAAATGAGAATCACTCATCCTTTCAAGCAGCTGATCTTTGTAATCAAGAGCTTCCAATGATAAGGGTTTAAGTAACGATTGTTCTGTCTTAACTCGACTCGTTATCGCATCAGTATTTTGCCCAAATTTATCGAATATTTCACTCAATTCTCGACTCTCTTCATTTTTGATAGTCGTTTTCAAAGCATTGTAAAAGAGAGTTGGATTTAGGCAATCTTCTATTTCGGTGGGGATATAGTCGCCTCCGACTGTCAATTTATTCAAAGTAACCTCTGTGTTGGAGTTTTGGATTCGACAAATTTTTAGCTGGTTTTCTATCTGAGGAGAATATAACTGTGTCGTTCTTTGGCTGACATCAGAGTCAATTAAGCACAATACCTTTGAATTTCTCAAGATTCCTTTTTCAACCTTTTCGTTGAAAGGGGCGAATAAGTATTCATATATTTTGATAACATTTCCACATCCACCCACTGGTAGAATAACCAAGTCTTCCACTTTATGACCGACATATCTTTTATGATACAAAGCATCATCCGACCCTTCTATGATCAACCACTTTGTATTGTCTGATTTTATAGACGATATAATTGTAGATACTAATTCGAAAAAACTTTTTAAATCAACATCATCTGGGAAATCTCTACGTTTCTCAAGATAATTAGTTAATGAAAAAGAAGAAATTTCAGCTTTAGATCCGCTCTGTATAATATTTAAAGTGCCGTTGTTTAGCGTTGGGATTGCACCGTACCAATGGGTTGTCAACAAGACCTGTGTATTTTTCTGCTTAGACAATTCCTCAATTCTCTTGAACTGACTAAAGCATTTCGATACGTGAAGGGAGGCTTCGGGTTCATCGATTGCTAGTAAGACCATCCCTTTTTTATTCTCGTTTTTAGCTATAAAGGCATTTGCAATATCGATTAGAGCTACCCTTTGTTCACCAGAACTCAGCTCAAAAATTTCCTTGCCATTCTTTTTCAATGTTCGGATGGAAAAGTAAGCTCTCAATATATGTTCTCTTAAATCGGATGCTGTAAGGTTTTTTTTGTATCCATCTTCTACTTTATACGAATAATCTGGATCAATATATTGTATATGATCATTTATCTCGTCCATAAAGTCGTTTAACGTAGAGTTAATGATGGTAACCAAATCAGTCATTGCTTTTTTGGGTTTAGAGCTAAATTTTTTCTCCTTTAATACTTTTTCGATGGTTTCAAGAATATTCTTGTTCATCAATTTTTGCATTTCCGATGCCTCCAATTTAAGTACGTCATTCGTCTTAGCCTCGACCGGAATATATATGTAAGTATAAAGTTTTCTGAAAAAATTAAGAACCCTATCTGTATTATAACTAGGAACCAATTCATTTATTTTGTTTTTTAGCTCGTTATCGAAGGAACTGCCAAAATACGCTTTATTACGATCTTTGAAAGTAATGCCTATAATGATTAAATAATACTCTTCGCGAGAAATATTCATCGCGTTCCGAATACGTACAAATTCTTTAAATTCTTTATTGCTGCTCTCTTCTAAATTAAATAAAAAGCTTGATATACAATCTAGGGCTTCCTTATCCTCGGAGGATAGATTCAGTAATTCTTCGACCGCTGTTCGCCGGACTAAAAATAAGGGGCAAATAAATGTTTGATCTTGTTTTTCATTCTTTGTTTTATTCCAGTATCCACCATTAAAAAATGTATCTAATGCCTCTAATATCGAAGATTTGCCGACCCCATTGTTTCCAACGAACATAGACATTCGATTTACTACTTGGTTAGTAATGGGGATGTAGTTGACGTTATTATAGCTTTTATAGTGCCTTACTGATAATCCTAAAATCATATTTAGATTTTTTGATAAATAATTTAATTATTGCTGGCGGTTCATTAGTATTACTTTAATACTTGTCTTCAGTGATGTCAGTAATCATTCCAATCAAATCTCTAAATTTTGTACAAATCAGGCCGGAGGACAGCTTTTCATTGAAAATTTTTGCCGAATTTTCAGTCGAATTCCAACCAAGAGATACGTATTCTATATTAAACGTAACACGTTCACCAGAAGAGTCCTTTTTGATTCCATAGGGTAGGTTAATTCCTCTTGCCGTCGCAGCTCGCAGTCCCTTGAGAGATAACTCAGTATTTGTCGGAATTTCTTTTGTTGTTCGGTTCTTCATAATTGTGCTCTTAGTTAATCTCTAAGATAGAGAATTTTTTATTACGATTCAAGGAATTTAGATAATGGTCGGAAATGGGTAATCCCCTCGTCTTTTCCCGGGTGGGCTTCTTTGCCATCTGCAAAAAACATGACGTAAATCCCTTCCAATGGCTAAAATACACGTTGGAAAATATCATGTCCATCAACCATAAAAAACTGAAAGACCGCTATCCCCAGAACTATAAACAAATTATTGAGCAATCAAATATGTAGTTCGTAGGGCGGATACGTGTATCGACCAAAGTGATATAGAGTTTACAGGTTATGAGGAACTAATGACCCGCAAAATGTGGGTCTTTCTTTCTTTAGTTTTAGATCTAAATTTTCCCTCAATATACCTCATCAATTATTTTCATTGCTTCTTTATGGCAATCGTTTTCGTCCTCGAATGTTTTAATGTAAAAGTAAAAGAGTGCAATGCCAAACTGAGGAAGCTCTAGAAATATAAAATCATTGATCGTGTGAAAAAAGTGAAAACCTCTATTTGATGTCTTAAAAACGACCAACGAATTTAAATGCCTTTGTTTATTTTTGATACTTATTCTTCTTAAAGCTTGCCTAATATTAGATTTTACCTGACTCGGCGAGTAATTTCTATTTGGCAAAAGCATATATAGAGGGAAATCTTTTAGATAGGGAATATGTTGTCCATTTTTTGGACTCAAAAATTTCTTTGTTATGTTAACGATCTGAAATTTGTAGTCGATTATCTCGAGCCACCTAATCAGATTTTGAAGTTCGTCGACAGAAAAACGATTGTTGTCAAGATCCACTGTTCGAAATAACTCTTTTACATAGTACTCCAACGAACTTAGAAGTTCGCCATTGCACCGTTGACAAGCAGGGACAGTCGTTTTATTATATGTTTGGCTTTGCCCGTTCAATGTAATGTCAAAGAACTTATGTGGATCTTTTTCGAATATCCAGCGAGGGATAACATGTTCCTTTGTTATGTTATTTGAACAGCTGCCACAAAACATGCAAATCGTCGTGGCTGGGACGTAAGTTGATATGTTATTACCTCTGAAAATATGATTTAAAGAAATATAGTCTATGACGGTTTTAATATTTGATCTAATCGCCTTACGTAGCTCTACTAGTTTGTTCCTGGACATTTTTTAGATAAAATTTATCACAACACTACAGATATATATTTCGTGAATAGTGTCGTATATTGCATTATTTGAGTACTCTTATAAGTCGATAAATACTCCAGAGTTCTGGATTCTGCCGACTTCTATCTACTAGGGTCGCTGACCGGAAACAATAAATCATATATTTTTGCATACTCCGAACTATAGTATTCGAAAGCTAATTGGACGTCATTATTATTCACTTCTACTATACAATGTCGACTTTCGCGGAATAAAGTTTGCGTTTACATGCGAAATAACATTGGTAATGCTCTCGCAAACCCAGTCCTCGGCTAGTGGATGAAAAATAGCTTCTTGAATCAAAACATCTATGTCAATACTTATTTTCGTAGCCTTGGGAAGAGCAGCCAGTACCTCTTCTGGTTGATTAATAGCGGTAGACACAGGAGATATAAAAATCCTACATTCCCGCTCGTCTGCAAATTCTTCACGCTTAACGATTAATGGATACATGAGGTTTCCTATCCCTAACTTATCTCTTCCATAGATAACCTCTGAAAGATATATTTTTCTTTGGTCTAAGATAGAGTGCTTTAGATGACCCGCTGTGGTTTTGATGGCAAGTCCTCCATTTTTATTCGAGTAAGCATCCCACATTATTGAAGACTCGAAGTTATTAATGTGCCAGCAATTAACGTAACTGCTCTTTCTTTGTTCTTCATATGCACTCAGGAGTCCTAATACTATTTTATTTTTCTGCGGATACTCATCAGGGTGAAGAAGTCGAGATATCGTTTCATAGCTAGGTGCCATTCCTTCATATTTATCCGCGAAGCAATCGCATCTTAACATGAATAGCTGCTTATTTGCGATTAAATCTAAATATTTAAAAAGATCTAAATATTTCCAAATGATCGTGTCATCTGGCACATCAATAAGTGATTCGTGAGGTTCATACATGGCAAAAAATTATCTTTACTTCAAATATAAAAATTGTACGGTTTAGGAAATGCAAATTCTTCGATATTTCATTGTGGATACTATTGATTTCGATTAATCCATGCCACTTTGGATATTATTCGTAAACACTAATTTAGTGTTGTCCTCTTCTCCCATAAACCACCCTAGAATTTTGACTATTGTCCTTCTATGAGAAATCCAGATATGTTCTTTTATTGCAAGATATATACAGCGCGATCTAAATATCGAACCGCGTAAATGTACTTTATCTGTAACTTCAGCCAAAGATAACCATCTCCAATTGCCGTACTGTACTACCATCTAATTTCAGATATATCAAAATTTGATTTCTTTACGAATGGTAAATTAAAGTCGAAAGACTTCTCGAATGTCGTTCTAATGATTTGTGTTATTAAAGTTTGAGCTTCAGATATGATCATAGGCGTTTTAGGAGCCTCATGCCCCATACTACCATGGCGAGCAGCTAAACCTAATGTTTCATAGTTGTTCGCAGTATGTGTGAGCGATTTAAGCACCTTATCTGAAAACCCCAACTCATTAAGGTTAGTTCCTTTTGCTTTAAGAAAATTTTTTACCTCGTCAAGTGTTTGATATATTGCACGAAAGTTCATTTCGTGCGCACACATAAACAGTATGGTCTGTATAAAGATATCTGACTTAGCTACTCTCATGATCTCAGCAACTATATGGTTATTAGAATGCTTTGATATTTGATTTATTGTAAAGTCAATATCTATTCGCTCAATGGGGTGGTGAGGGTTATAATGCACAACTTTATTTTGGTCAATATTAATCAGTCGATCCAGTCTTATATACCCAGCATCCGCCTTATTTTCATACATTAAAAACTCAGCTCCATTTAAAAATGAACAGATTTGGTAGGCTTTTGAATATATTTCTTCGGGGTTCGTCAAGTGATTTAGGTGTACCGAAGAAAAGTATTGTGTTAAATCAATTCCCTCTTCTCCATCTTCATAAATGACGATGTCTGCTGAATCAAGATGATGCGAGAGGTCGTATAAATATGAGTGAGCCCCCCTAACTATAAAACTCCACTTCAAATTCATAATTTGATTTTTTCTTTGATATAAACAAACCTCGCCTCCCCATCCTTCTTTTTATTAAGCTTCGGAAGACCCTTTGTGCCATTGCACGCTTTCAGCGCATTGGCTAAAAACAATGGCCGCACTGTCCCGGTTAATTCCGCTTGGCAATCATTGAAAATCTGCAAAGCATTCTTTGCTATGTCAAAGTAACCGGATTCTATCTTGTCCAGTACCCAATTACTAATCCGTTCTTCCGAGACTATATCGATAGGTTCTTCGAATTCGAGAAGCAAATCTTTGTCTTCCGTCCCAAATTCACTGATAAGTTCCCAATCGTGACCCTCGATCTGTTTCTCAACTCTGTACAGGATATTACCATTCTCGTCCGCTGCCTCTGATATACGAATCTTATAGCTAGGCTTTTCATTAACGTCTGGAACGATGGCTTGGATACCGCAGTTAAAAATCTGCCGGAATATATTATTAAAAGGGATTGTATAAATCAAGGTATGGGCTAGATTCTCTACATCGCGGACGTAAAAATCACGTTGCCCCATGAGAAACGATAACTCAAACTGGCTGTAACGCTTTCGCTTTCTCAGCGCAAGCACATTGAGCATTTTCTCAACCTCTATTTCTGGCATTGCTGTTATCTGTATTTCTTTAAACTCTAAATGGGCTTGCATATTATCGGTCAACAAATTGCTGTTGTTTACAAATATACTAAACCTTCTTCTGCTTTTTTGGTAGGATGTAGGTATTTAAGCCGCTATCATTAAGGATTACCTCCAAGCGTTTGTTTTTGCCTTTGACAGCATTTTCTAATACTTGTGTGAAATTGCTAGCCTCCCAGTTTTGGTCTTGTACTTTGTTTGCTTTGGCCACGACTTCTGCTAAAGTTTTAGCTTTTCTAAAGAAATTTGTCGCCTCAATTAATGCGTTAATTGTACCAGTGGGACCTGATCCAGTTGGAATCGGGTCGATCTTTTTTATTATTTTTTCGTCACTAAGTATTTCAACAGGATAAAAGTCGTGAATAGTATATTCTGTTTTTATAACAGTAATATCATTATTATCAATGAGTTCTTTTTGTTTTTCTTTGGCTTTTTCTGTTATGTATATTGCTACGTTGCTCAAAACCTCATCGCTGTATTTACCGTTGTGGGCATTGCTTTCTATATGCCCAATATATTTTGGGTTTTTTTTGAGAAAAGTGGATATCTCCTCACCAGTTATGCCTAGTTCAAGTCGTATAGATCTTATTGTAGTTATAATAAAGAGTTCAATAGGTGATAAATACCATGTCTTTTTTTCCATATTTTAAATGACGGGATTAGTTTCTTTTATCATAAGTGTCTTAAATAATTTGATTTTTAGATATGAAATACCTATCTTTGATTTGTGTAGAAAACAATATTAGTTTTCTGTAGAAAAGGTGTTAAACTTAGAGTCTTGCGGCTACATTCTCACGCCGTAACGCAGGGCAGCAGTATAAACACCCACATCTTCACGGTTATGTGTATATTTGTACGCGTATGGTAGATGTGGGCCTGCTGTAAATCCGTGTTACGTAAGGCGTGAGAACTGAAAAGTAGCCACGGTGTGCAGGCCCACATGTATCAAAAGAAGCTGCTAGCCATCAGGACTCGTTATATAAGTAACGAGTATGGTCCAAAAGAAAAAACTTTACAAAAACTTAATTTCGCCACCCGATTAGATCGGTTTGCGTAGCCATTTTTTGGCTTTTCCATAGATGCGACAGCGCAAAACCGAATCATAAAACCAATATGAAACCTCGTATCGTTCGCATCATTTCTAAAAACATTTCACTAACTGTGTGTGGTCTAAACTAGGTTTAGCCACAAAAGAGAAGTAGCGAAGAATAGAAAATAGCAGAACCTCTAGGCCACACCCTTAAAACCTCGAAAAATGAACAATTTTTACAAGGGTGGGAGAGGACTGGCCTTTAGCCAACGCGAAGGAGAAGTCAGTTTCCGGAAAGAAAAACCACCTCGATTATCCAAAATTTTGACCCATCCAGTAGGAAGAAAGGCTGTTGCCTTGCCATCGGCAACCGTTCGAGAATTTGTCGAATGTTCTTCGACATATCCTCGGCATTTGTTCGACACTTGTTCGGGTGCTGTTCGGGAAGTGTTCGAGTGCTGTTCGGGTACCACCCGAAGAACACCCGAAGAACATCCGAAGGATTACCGAAGTTGTCCCGAACCAGTCCCGAAGCGGACTCGAAGCGCTCCCGAAGGACACCCGAACAGCACCCGAAGAAACAGGCTGGCTTTTTACCGTTTTTTGGGCATCCTTAAAGCGGGGATCAAGTATAGATGCAGTAAGGATGTAGTACCTTTTACGCAACGTTTGCGTAAAATAGCTGAAGTACCGTTAATGTACCGCGAGTGTACCGTTAGTGTACGGGAAGTGTACCGAAAAGGTACTGAAGATCTACTAAGAAGCTACTGGAGATCTACTACTGACCTACTAAACGCATGTACCTCTGGCGTAGATCAGCAGTACAGTAACCGTAGAGGAATAGTAGGGGTAGAGGCAACGAAGAACAAATCAATGCCTTTTGTGTTGGCATTGATTTGGTTTTCAAGGAGATTATTTTCTTTAATGGCATTGAAGAACATAAGAATCCTTTGTTTGGGATTCTTATGTTTCATGTTGTTTAATCTATCAGAAGCCTGGGCGCAGTCCGCGGAATCGCGGACTGCCGAAGGGCAAATTGAGATTAAGCCTTTGCAAGTAGGGCATCGGGTTCCAGATGAGTTTTGGACAAAAGAACACCTTTTCTTGATTAATGGAGATACCGTTCGAAAAACGCTAGAAGAACACCGCGGGAAAATATTGGTCTTAGACTTTTGGTTTACAGGATGCACGAAATGCCTTGTGCATCAAAAAGAGATAAATTATTTTAAAGAAAAATACCCAGAAGATTTGGCTGTGATCATGGTCAATAGCAAGAGGACAAGAGACGATCATGAGAAACTAATACGCTATATTCAAGGGGGTGTCTTTCGCAATTTGCAGCTTCCAAATCTCATTTCAATTATAGAAGATGAGTACTTAGATCAAATGTTTTCGCCGGCGGCCTATCCAAATTATTTTTGGATTAATGATCAAAACATCTTTCAACTTCAGACCTTTAGGAACCTTCTGGATCAATCGTATGTAGCACCCTTTATTGACGAAAAATTATGATGCGTATAGTTTTACTAGGATGTATGATGATCATGATGACATTCGTACAGGGGCAGGTGTTGATTAAAGGAGTGGTTAAGGACAGTTTGGATAATGGACTAACAAACGTAACGGTGCTCGAACAGAAGAGTGGTCGGAGGGTTATGACAGATCAACTTGGAAAATTCGAATTAATCACCGTAAACGATTCTGGGAACCTTGTATTTCAACATGTTGGTTACCGAGAGCGTATGAAAGCTTTTGATCCCAATGCAAGAGAGCTATTGATAATTCTGGACGCTAAGGTCTCTGAAATTGAAGAGGTTATTATATCTACTGGATATCAGCATGTCCCCAAAGAACGTTCTACGGGTTCTTTTGCAACAGTAAGCGGTGAATTATTTAATCAGCAAGTAGGCACCGATATCTTATCGCGATTGCCAGCGATTGCCAACAGCGTGGTAATGGATGCAGGCAGAAGCCAAGGTGCACCCCAGATGATGGTCCGTGGCCTTAGTACCATTAACGGCCCGAAAAGTCCGTTGATCGTGGTTGACAATTTTCCGTATGATGGTGATATTAATAATATAAATCCCAATATTGTGGAGAATATCACGATCCTAAAGGATGCCGCAGCCTCCAGCATTTGGGGGGCTAGAGCCGCAAATGGTGTAATTGTGATTACGACAAAAAAGGGGACGTTTAACAAAGAGACAACCATCGATCTGAATTCCATGCTGATGATTGGGGAAAGGCCAGATCTATATTATATACCGCAGATGGCCGCGTCAGATTTTGTAGAGATGGAACAGGAACTCTATAGAAGGGGGTTCTATCGAAGCAAGTTAAATTCAGCAAGTAAGCCATTAATTAGTCCTGTCGTCGATTTATTGGACCTGGTTGACCAAGGTATGGTGTCAAAAGAAGACGCGTTTGCACAGATGGACAAATGGAAAACAATAGATACACGTGATCAATTTGACCGATATGTATATAAGCCGTCCTTCACACAACAATATTTTCTGAGTGCCTCTGGTGGGTCACCCGCTTTTTCTTGGATATCTTCAATAGGATATGACCGAGATGTCCAGTCGCTTGGAGGTACTTACCAACGTCTCAATTTAAGGTTCCAAAACACATATAATATAACGGATAAGCTTTCGCTTACTACGGATTTATATTATACACTAGCCAGGAACAGATCAGGACGGGAAGGTTATACAAATGTGCCGAGCCTGTTACCATATATGGAGATAGCCGATGAATCGGGAAATGCATTGGCCATTCCGAGGGGAAATAGAAAGAGCTTCTTGGATTCGTTCGGAGATGGTCAGTTGCTGGACTGGAGTTACTACCCTTTAACGGATTGGAAGTACCAATCCAGAAATAATAATGCTACTGATCTGTTAGGGAAGGTGGAACTTCAATATGAAATAACTGCTGGACTATCGGCTGGTTTTAATTACCAGTATGAGCGACAGGGCGCGTTGAGCTCTACGCTAGCCGATGAAGATAGTTATATGGCAAGAGATTATATTAACCGATTCACCCAATTCAAAAATGGTGGGGTTGAGTATATCGTGCCTAGAGGTGCGATATTGGATAAAGGCAGTCAAACCTTAATAGCAAACAATATCCGCGGAAGGCTCAATTATAATAAAGAGGTTGGACGAGGTCATATCGCTGCAATAGCAGGCATAGAGGTACGAAGCGCCAATAGACAATCATATACGGATCGGTTTTATGGTTATAACGCCAATAATATGACCGTTGGAAACATCGATTACAGACATACCTACCCCAATGTCATCACAGGTGGTGCTACTTACATTCAGAATAATCAGTCGATCGGAGAAACGGATACACGGTTCGTATCCCAGTTCGCCAACGCGGCGTATAGCTATGATAACAGATATACGGTGTCTGCTAGTATGCGGCGTGATGCGTCCAATCTTTTTGGATTAAAGACCAATGAACAGTGGAATCCGTTTTGGTCGGCAGGTTTAGCGTGGAAGCTTTCAAATGAAAACTTTTATCGCTCTGACCTGATACCTTATCTGAATGTTAGAGGTACTTATGGTTTTAGCGGAAACGTAGATCCATCGATGGTAGCTGTGAATACAGTTACATACGCAAACCCTTCGGTATTTACCGGGATTCCGTTCGCACGTTACACCAACTTTTATAACCCACAGTTGAAATGGGAAACATCCAAGATGATGAACCTTGCAATCGATTTCCGGACGAAAAATAGCCGTTTATCTGGGGCTGTGGAGTATTATCGGAAATGGGGCAAAAATCTCTTTGGACAGGCGCCGATAGATTTAACCACAGGCATCAATCCTTCAATGCAACGCAACGTGGCAAATATGCGTGGACATGGTGTGGACGTTGAGTTGACGACCATAAATATTGACCGGCCAACGTTTCAATGGCGTACCGTGGTTAATTTTAGCCTTTATAAAGACGCGATAACATCATATCACCTTCCACGCACATTGGCGCAACAGTATGTCAATGTCGCTGCGCCACCAATTTCAGGTATCGAGGGTAAGCCGGTATATGCAATTTACGCTTATAAATGGGCAGGGCTGGATCCTGCTACAGGCGAGGCACAAGGTCTGCTGAACGGAGAGATCAGTAAGGATTACGCCAGTATCGTAGGGGTAGGTACAAAAGAAGAAGATTTAGCCTATTTTGGGTCAGCAATTCCTACCAGATATGGAAATATTCTAAATGCTTTTTCATATGGGGCGTTTAATTTACAGGTTGGAATAACTTACAAACAGGGGTACTGGTTTAGAAGATCTTCAATCAATTATACGGATCTATTTAATAACGGACGAGGACATAGCGACTATAGTATGAGGTGGCAGAATCCTGGTGACGAACGGATCACATCCGTTCCGGCTAATCTGTATTCAACGAATAACAACCGAGATAGGTTTTATGAGGGTTCGAGTGTACTGGTAGAGAAAGGCGACCATCTCCGGCTACAATACATCAGACTGGCCTACGATCTTCCTAGGTTAAAGAGCTGGAATAGCTTACAGTTATATTTTAACATGCAAAATGTTGGGTTACTGTGGAAAGCAAATAAAGCAGGAATTGACCCAGACTTTAGCTTGGGGAGGAACAGGTTGGTGACTCCAAGAACTTGGTCATTTGGAATAAAAATTAAAATTTAAAATTGATTGGTATGAATAGGATATGGAATACGGTAGCAACATTATCGTTTGGCATCATCTTGATGACTGGCTGCAACAAGTTTCTGGAAGAGAAGTCTGATAAAAGTTTAGCGATACCTACTACGGCAGACGACTTTAAAGCTTTACTGAATGACTGGGGTTATGTGAACTCGGATTTTGCATCCATGGGCGAGGCTTGCAGTGATGATTTTTATTTGACGGATGAGGATTATAGTAGTTTATATTATGAGAGCGATAAACGCTTATATAGTTGGATGCCTGATTATGTAACACGGTCTCTATCGGGGGGTGGTCATGAGTGGTGGCATTGTTATAAAGGTATTTACGTCTCTAATTCTATTTTGAAGGGTTTGGATGAAAATAATTTAAGGGACCGCAGAGCTAATGAGATCAGAGGCCAGGCGTTGGTGTTTAGAGCAGCTCGTTACCTCGACGGGATACAGATATGGGCTCCCGTATATAACCGGGAAACAGCAGCAAGTGATTTGGGTATGGTGATACGGCTGGATCCAGATATGAATCTTCCGTCAGTTCGGGCTACTGTACAAGAGACATACGACCAGATATTGAAGGATTTGGCAGAAGCGCTCCCGATATTACCTGTATCGACTATTTCTCCCGCACTCCCGACACAAGCAGCGGCTCATGGTCTTTTAGCTCGGGCATATCTAATTATGGGCGACTACGATAGGGCGCTACAGAATGCCGAACAGTCACTGAGTTTTCAAAGTAATCTCATTGACTTTAATGACCTAGATGAGCAAGCAAGTTTCCCAATCCCCGTAACAAACCAAATTAGTAGCGAAGTTGTGTTTTTTACGCGAATGTATGGGTCTAATATGGTCAACAATCTAGATATCGCAAAAATAAACCCAGATCTCTATGGCATGTATCAGGACGGTGATCGCAGAAAGGCTGTCTATTTTAGAGCGGATAATGAAGGTCACTATCTTTTTAAGGGCACACATATGGGACACAGTGGCCTTATTACAGGAATAACTACAGCCGAATTGTTGTTGATTTCTGCCGAATGTTATGCTCGTTTAGATGATGTGGATAAAGCGGCTTTAACGCTAAATCGTTTGATGATCAATCGTTTAAATAAACAATCATATCAACCATACCAGTTTCAAGATAAGCATATAGCGCTTAATACGGTATTGGCAGAAAGAAGAAAGGAATTAATTTTTAGAGGTTTACGCTGGTCTGATATAAAAAGGTTGAATAGAGATGGGGCCTCGATAACACTCCATCGTACGATCAATGGGCAGAACTTGAATCTTATGCCTAACGATAAGCGTTATGCAATAGCGCTGCCCGAAGACGTGATAGAGATCAGTGGTATTCAACAAAATTCTCGATAAAAAACGAAAGAAGGGACCGTAAGGCCCCTTCTTCCACAATAAACTCCTATTACCAATTATTATTGTCTAGTGCTAAAAGTAGGGTCGTTAAGGATGTCTGAATTACTTCTTCCCTCAAGCATATCCGTTAACTCATCTTTATCTGTCGCTGACTTTTCACATGGCTTGTTTTGTCCAGAACCGCAAGGGATGGTAGAGGGGGAGGAACCCTCTTCCCAGTTATCAGGATTCGCAAATGCACCCTCGGATGTGTCGTCGCCGACATAGTGAAAGACTGTTGTGACTTTAGTAGATTCTTTTTCTTCCGATTTTCTGTCGAAGGCTTGTGCAAAATACATAACACCCAAAGCTAAAGTGAAAGCTGTAATAGCACGTAGCCAGTATTTTTTTAAAGTGCTCATAAGGCAGTTGTTTTTAATATTTGTTTAAATTTAGTTCTATAACAAGCTAGAAGGCATGCCCGGCCTGTTGGTCCGATACGCGTAGTACCTAGGCATAATCTGCTATACCGCTAATGCGGAAATACCCCAAATTTTCGTCTATACTGTTTTGTTTTCATGTTTACTTTATCGATTCGTGATACTTACAAAGCAAAACTAATACAGAATGCAGTGCAGGTGTTTGTCCGTTTTTGATATCTTGAATTATCAATTTTTGATTTGTAAATTGCGGAGATCTATTGAAGGAGCAGGCTAAAACAATCAGATACAATGGAGGTAAAAAGAATAGTCGCGAATATCAGCACACAACAAATTGATGCTGCACAACATTTTTACGGAGAGCTGTTAGGCTTGGATATCTTGATGGATCACGGTTGGATAACGAGTTATGGCAATACGGAAAACATGCGTGTGCAGATTGCTTTCGCAACCGAAGGTGGATCTGGAACTGCCGTCCCTGACCTATCCATCGAAGTGGATAATATAGAGGAAGCGTATGCGCGAATGAAAGAGCATGGATACGAAATCGAATACGGCCCGGCTAATGAGCCCTGGGGCGTGCGTCGATTTTATGTACGGGATCCATTTGGAAAGTTGGTCAACATCCTGATGCATTTATAGCGAAACACGATGGTGTAAGCGATATAGCTCACCTTTGTATGCACCCGGCGTTTGCCCGGTGTGCTTTTTAAAGAATCGGCTGAATGACGCGACGCTGGAAAACTGGCAACGCTCGGCAACATCGCCCAATTGCTGATCGTGGAGAAGTTCTTTTTTGCAACGCGAAAGAAGAAAACGATCTTTATAGCTTCTGGGAGAAGGAAGCATCTCGTCTTTAAATACACGACATAGATGAGCAGCGGTCACACCCAGATCGTCGGCGACGTGTTGGATACTGAAGGCCTGCCCGTGGGTATGCACATAGGCTTTAACCAGCTCAATGGCATTATCGGCCAAATGTTGTACTGGGTTGATCTGTTCGTATTCCTCGTGGACCTTCCGTCTGGAAAGCTGTACCAGCCGGCTCAGTTCATCAAAAATGAAAGTCTCGTTATTGAAATCGCCTTTCGTTAAATTTTTACAGAGATGGGTAATATGTAGCCGGGTTTTCGGCCCAATGAGAAAATCGATGCTGTGGATCAGGCTTTTCGCGTTATTGCGATAGCCATCGATCACCTCCTGTAAAAAACGAAAGCTGCGCTCATTGCCATCGCGAAAGATGCCGCCATCGAAGTAAAACCCAAAGATTTGATATTGTCCGCGAGAAAGTTCAACCTGATAATCGCCCGGAGGCACATAAAGATAACGGGCACGGCTGGGAGCAAGGATGCAAACAAGATCGGCCCCAGCATCCTGGATCAGAATGTCGTCGTTTCCCTCGACGACGTAGACCACATACAAATCCCCGATATCGACACGGACAGGAATAGTGACAGCCTGCTCGAGCCATAGATCATAACCAAAGAGATAACCATGTTTGCCATCAAATTCTTGTGCAATGGCCCAATTTTCTTCTTTGGCATAGTACTGCGTGTCTGCATGTCGGATGTTAAGCCGAGGTTTTGGTTGCTCGGGTGCCTGGTCGGCGATAGCTTGCCCAAAGTGAGCAAGGAAGTTGATGTGTAGGCTTTTTTTCATAACAGATGTTTTTTTCTATTGTTAGTCTCACAAGCTTATAAAAAATCATCTTTTCATGCCAAGTCCAAGCGTACAAAACACAGATATGGTATAAACGACGCGTATATGGCGTAAACGGCAGCAAATTGTAACGGTCAAGTAACCCATTGCAGCATGAAAATTATTACGAACGCGAATACGCTATTTACGGCATTTAGGTAGGAATGTATGGTCGAAGTTTTTTCTCTTTAAAAAGGTTTTTAAGATTTGGACCGTTGGATCCGACAAAATAAGGAATATCTCTCAACAGAAAGGTACAAGCTGCAAGGAGATATATGGTTAAATTTTAAAGATAAAATACACATGAAAAATCTGCAAGCATTGTTCAACAGAGAACCTAATCTACAGCCAGCGGAAGTATTGACGTGGTCTGAGATCGTTCCATTTTTGGCGGAAGAACCTGCAAAGGAAAGGTGCCCGATATTTACATTATAGCGCATACTAGACGCTAACGGTCAGAAGGGTGGGAGCAACGAGCCGCCTTCCCTTCTTGGTAAAACCATTATAGCATGAACAAGACATTATTTGAGTGGCCTTTTGCGCTCTTTAGTGCGCATATCCATCATTTTTTGCCGCATATCCCGTGGCAGGAACATGAAGATTTATACGGGCGTTTTGAGGCATTCCATACACCTAAGCCACATGGGGTTTTGGAGATGGAACATACCCGCGATGTGGAGGTATTGCTGAAGTTGGAACCGGCTTTACTATGCTTATACCATTTGGGGAACCATTTTGAAACGGTGTTAGCTTTAGCGAGGTTAGGGCTAACTTTCGATCTTTTGCTAGATCGAGAGGTGTATACCCGGCAGGAGTCAACGTTCTCTGCGCTACAGGTGCAACTCCAAAACAATGGAGAGAAATACCGTTTTCTGTTTAGTGACGATCGCGCAGTCCTGCTTAAGATGCGAACGGCACTGCGGGAGCGTAAGCATGTTGTTGTCTTCGCAGATGGAAATTCGGGGACGGTGGCAGGAAAGAAGGACCGGCGCACCTCGGTTCAATTCCTAGGTGGAAATCTACAGGTAAAGCAGGGAATCGCCGTGATAAGTCATGTGTTGCATGTGCCGATTTTTCCATTATGGATGAATAAGAGAAAGGGTGTGTATACACTGACCGTGGCCGATCGGATTGATCCAAGGGAATGGAATATACGACAGGATTTTATTCGTTTTAGTATGCAAACTTTGTATGATCATTTGGCAACGGAGGTGGTCGGCACACCGTGGAAATGGGAGTGTTGGAGCTATATCCACTTGAATGGAAGTTTTGATCCTGTGACATGGAAACCTAAGTTTACCACAGAAAATAAGTCGCCGATGGAAATAAAAGATACATGGATACCTGTACCGTGGCAGGGACGACAGGCATACTTTGACAGGGTTTCTTATCAGTTAATTTGCTGATTTTCTTTTATTTTTTATTGAAATCCATTAGATTTAGGATGTTTTCCTAAACCTGTGGATATGACGTGCTCAAGATTTTATATACCGTTGCTGGCTGTTTTCTGTATTACTGCCCTCTATAGTCTTTTGTGGAATGTAAATGCGAAGTATGTAGACGATTACATACCTCATCGCCATATCGCGGCCGTAGTTATATTGTATGCTGCTTACTATAGCGCACACCTGCTGTGTTTTGATATGCTGTGGAAAGGAGGGTGGGCAAGGCGGATAATTGGCGCGATTGGGACCGCCATGCTTTACGGGACGTTGTTTCCAGTAATGTATAAGCTTATACAAGAGTGGATGCCTGCTGTAGGTTTGCAACTGTTCGACGATACGGTTCCTTACAACGAAGCAGATTTTCGCAAACGGCTGATAAGTCCTTACATCATTGTGGTAAGCATGGCTGCTTTTACTGTTGCAACTGCTCGTTTGATACAGCATCATTTCGAAAAGAAGCAGTTACTAAAACAGTTGGATGGTTTGCAGCAGCAGTTTATCGATCGGGAGATAAAAACGCATTTTATCAGCAATATACTGAGTACGAATATCGGTGCGGTGCTTTTGCAGACCAAACCTGATCAAAAAAAGAAAATTATAGCCTTGATCGAGTTGCTGGCTTATTTCAATAAGGTAGATCAAGGAAGTATGGGTGTGGTGCCACTTAAGCAAGAACTACGGCAACTAAAACATTTTATAGCTATGATTGACCAGCAATATGGAGAGGGAACGGTGATATGCGCTGGATTAGAGGATGGAGGTATGGCAGAAGATGAAATACCGTTGGGCTTACTGCTTTTACCACTGGAGAATTGTTTGAAGTATGCCCAGCTGGGACCTAAGTTTCCGATACGGTATAACATGAGGCGAGTGGATGATGGTTGGAATATCCTATGTATCAGTTATATCAATTGGGGTAGTGTAGAATCAGTAGTTAGCACAGGTAGGGGTTTGGAGATGGCGGAAAAGCAGATAACAGTGCTTAGGCTGCCGATACAGATAGCTGTACGGCAGGATGAAGAGAAGTTCTTTTTTACAATAAATATAAACAAGTTATGAGAAAGTCGGTTTACACGGTGCTGATGGTGGATGATCAGCCAGAAAGCATTGTGATCTTACATAGTTTATTGTCGGAATATTCTTTTCTGGAAGTGCTGCCTATCGAGTCCGACCCGCTAAAGGCGTTTAAGTTTATGCGGGAGAATCCGGTAGATCTTCTGTTTGTCGACATGGAAATGCCGGATCTGGATGGTATTAAATTGCTTAACCTATTACAGAAACCACCGGTATTTGCGGTATGTTCGGGCTATACCAATCAAGCGTATGATGCGTCGAAAAGGGGGATGATGGGCTATATCCCTAAAATGCCTGCAATAGAAGACGTAAAGAATTTACTGTACAGGATGATAGATGAAGTGGATAGTCGGGAAGAGGAGAAAAGGGAGGTAGAGCGGATCAATATCGTTGACATAAAGCGAATGGAATACAATTTACTGGTGAGTGATATCCGCTATATTTCCAGCCAGCAGAAGATTATGTCGATCTTCACGACCAAAGATACTATTCTTGTTCGCTCGAAGTTGGCATTGTTAATGAAACTATTACCTAGTGGCCTATTTTCACAGGTACATAAAAGCTTTATAGTAGCCCTTGATGCTGTTGTCGCGCACAACGGCGAGCAGATTAACTTACAGGATGTGGAGCCAATCATTCCCATCGGTCGCACGTACAGAGAACAGTTTCATGCGGATTTAGCAACATACCGGCATTTTGAAACGAACGCATTGGGCGGTTTCACCAAGGACAGCGATGAAAAGCGGAAAATTAAAAATGGATAGAGACAAATAGGTATTGAAACTGTCTTTAAGTTAAAGGGTATAAACAAATGGATGGGTTATATCTATAATATTTAATACGCAATTATAATACTATGGAAAAAAAAACAAAGAATGTACATCTTGTATTAGCGGGTTTAATGGGTTGCTTATTTCTAAATCCTCCGACTAGTCTTCACGCCCAAACAAAAGACAATGTGGAAGTCGCGGACAGCGCAGCTATAGAGGTTCTTAGGCAGAAAGTTGCGTCTAATATGGATAGCGTTACTTATCATAGGGAGTTTATTAAGGCGATGGGTGCAGATAATCCTGATCTTGAACAACAATATCAGCTATGGATGAAAGCATATCCAAAAAATGCCAATATACCTTTTGCTCTAGGACAAGCTCTAGAAAGGCAGGAAAGTCCAAAAGCGAAGGAGTATCTATTGAAAGCTGTGGATATCGATCCGAAACTAACGGAGGCTTGGGGAGGGTTATGGATAGATGCGGAACGCTGGGGCAATGATGAATTAGGAAGGGAGTATTTAAGAAAGGCAACGGAAGCCGATCCCACTAACGCAAATTATGCGTTTTATTATGCGAGCTCATTCTCCAAGGTTGACGAAGAAAAGTACCGTGATTTAAGCTTGAAAGTTGCTGATAAATTTAGTGATACCGAACGTGGAGCGCAATCTTTGTATTGGCTTGCTGTGAGATCAACCGATCCAGCGTTCAAAGAAAATATGTTTAAGCGTTTGCGGCAGCAATTCCCACCAACGAAATTTCGTTGGTCTTCCAGTGGTGAACAGGAATATTTTTCTTTTTTGTTCGAGCAGGATAGGTGGGAGGAGGCTCTTCTCTTGTCAAAGGAAATGGCGGCAATGCCGGAGGGAGATGACTGGGAGGATAATCAGGCAACTGTCGAAAAATCACTAGCAATAAAAAAGGCGTTAGACAATAAAGAGGGAGAACGTGCCTTACATCTCATCGATGATCTTGAAGAGGTATCCAGATATTCGCCATTATACAAACGTATACCGATTTTTAAAGCTGAAGCATTGGCAATTTCAGGGAAAGGAGAAGAGGCGCTTGGGCAACTGCTGTCTTTTTATGCTAAAAATCCATCGCCGAAATTGAAAAAATTGCTCGAAAAATATGGACAACAAATTGGTAAGACGGAAGCCAACATACAAACCGATATCGAAATGGCGTTGCATGAAGTAGCTGAACCCGCGACCCCCTTCGAGTTGAAAAACTATGAGGGTGGAAAAAACACCTTGTCGGATTTTAAAGGGAAAGTGGTATTACTGACGTATTGGTTCCCCGGCTGTGGCCCCTGTCGTGGTGAGTTTCCCCATTTTCAGAACGTAGTGTCTAAGTTTTCTAAAGATCAACTAGCCTATGTAGGCATCAATATTGTTTCGAAGCAAAATGATTATGTATTGCCATTCTTAGCAGGGACTAAATATACATTCTATCCGTTGGAGGATGTCGAGGGGAGGGATAAGGGTAATTTGGATAATAGAGGCTTTGCGCCGATGAATTTTCTGATTGATAAAGCCGGTAGGGTCGTTTTTTCAGATTTTAGAACGACGCAAAAGAATGAGGATGAACTGGAGTTGATGATAACAGAATTATTGGAGTTAAATTGAGAAAGGGGCGCTACATAAAGCGCCCCTTTCTCGTTAATTTAGTAACTTTTTAAGTTGCTCTTCTAATTGTTCGCCCCTTAGATCTTTGGCGATAATCTTACCGTCTGGATCGAGCAAATAAGACGTAGGTAAGACCGTAACCGCATACTTCGAAAGCGCAATAGCTTGGTCTCCACGATTATCAAGTAAATGAACCCAAGGTAGGGAAAGTGCATCTATTGCTCTTTCCCAGGCTTCGGTATTTTTATCAGTAGATACTCCGATAACCTCAAAACCTTTTCCTTTATATTTGTCGTAGGCATTTTTTATAAATGGGAATTCCTCACGGCAGGGTCCGCACCAACTTGCCCAAAAATCGATAAATACGTACTTTCCGCGAAAATCGCTTAGCGAAATAGTATGACCTTCTCGGTTTTTTAGTGTAAATTCCGGTGCACTATTGCCAATCTTAGACGCGAGCTCGCCGCTAATTTTGTCTGCGACGCGCTTACCTTCATAACTGTTTTGTAAGGCTTGTGGTAACTTGTCGAATAATGTTTTACGTGTATTTACGTCAACATTGGCTCCCAATCGATCCAATACAAATACGGCGGCATAGGAATTGTTGTTGCTTTCCACAAACTTCGCTAGGGTAGCACCTTTATCGTCGGCGGTAGCCAACGCATGGTTCAATTGTTCATAAAGGCCATGCGGAATGGAATTTGTAATTTTCGCTTTTGTAAATCCTTCCTCCAGACGCACCTCGATGTCAATTTTACCGGGTTTATCTACCAAGATACCAAATGGGGCATACCCTTTTTTGACTTGTGTGTCGTAGCTTGAGAAAAATAGATAGCGGGATGGGGTGGTATATGGTACACGGATAGTAAACTTTCCATTTTCCACTTTGGAAGAGTCTCTCGTATCCAAAATGTTGTTATACATATGCACGGTATAACCGTCTTTGATGTCTGTCACACTGCCTTGGAAAGTGATGTATTCCTGCGCAGAAACACTCAAAAAGGTACTGCAGGCGAATAGAAATGCTTTTATCTTTATTTTCATCATGGTGTTTTTTAATAGGTGTTTTGGACGATTGCCCCTCTACTGGATATGATCTCTGTACGTGGTATTGGTGCTGCAAAGCGCCTGGAATCTTTAGGAAGTTTATAGACCTTCGGTGCTTGATCCGCTGTAACATTGGAAGCTGTATAGGGATAGAATGTTTTCTCTAATTCGACATCATCCGCAGCGTAGTTATTATTATTGAATCGACGGATATCATTCCAGCGCTGGGTGAAAGGTAGTTCTCTTCTACGCTCTTCCAGTATCTTTTGAAGGGCATTATTGTTGTCGGTAGCGCTAATATTGACCCACGCCCCCGGTTTCATTCGTTTGGCCCGAAGCGTGTTGACGGCGGTCAGTGCCTCTGGCACGCGGTTTAAGCGAGCTAGACATTCTGCTTTAATGAGGTACATTTCTGCCGTGGTAGGTCCCGAAGGAATACGGTCTTTATAAAAGAACACGTAGCCGGGCCAATCAAATGAAGGATTAATCATTCCTCTGTCGTAAGAATAGTGATCGATCATGTGGTATGCATACCGCAGATCGTGTTGACGGTCATAAAGATCGATGAGCGCCTGGCTGGGGAGATACCACCAAGATTCATGGTTAAGCATGCGGAAGTATAAAAATTCTTTCCATTGGATCATATCGATAAAATCTTGTTGGTTATCGTGCGTGTAGGGAAATTGTATCGTTACTGACTCCGCGTTTGGTGTGCCAGCGTTGATGGTAACGGTAGAACTTCTACCATAGCGCATATCAGTATTGTAATCTACTAGCTCACTGTATTCTGACAGCGCTTCATTAGCATATTGCAAGGCTTTTTCGTAATTGTTCCGAATCAAATAATACCGGGCAGCAAAGCCATTTACAGCGGCCGTGTTGGTACGCCAATGCCGAGCTCTCCCTTGCTGTACCAATGGTACCGGTGTGCTTAGAGCTTCAGCAAGATCCGCCTCAATTTGGGTGTAAACTTCCGCCAGCGAACTCCTTTCTGTGGGATCGTCGAATGAGGTTCCTGTTTTTAACGTCAATCCCAATTCGTCGGCTGTCGATTCGTTGTAAGGTAGGCAGTACACGTTTGCTAAAGCGAAATAACTGTAGGCGCGAATAAAATGTGCATCGGCTTTTAGCCGGCTTTTGTCTGCTTCGGAACCGCTAACCCGACCGAGGTTCTCGAGCACCATATTGGCGTTGAAGATCTTTGTATATTCGTTTCGCCAAAAGCCTTCGCGCGTATCGTCGGGTAGGTAATCAATGTCCCACAGACTGAACTCTATGGCAGCCATACCGAATGTTGCCGGGCGTCCATTGTAGATGGCTGTGGTAAGCCCATAATCATCTGTACTGTAAATAGCCGTTCTATTTCCCTCTGAATAAAAAGCAGAAAAATTATTTAAAAGGGCATCTAGATCTTCGGTTGTCGTGACAACGAGATCACTTGATTTGCTAGGTTTTTCATCTAGGAAATCGTTGCAACTGCTTGCGAGTATCACCGCTGTTAAGACGGAAAGCAGTCGAAATTTTGCTGTATATTTTAAAATTTTATTCATTAGTTTTATCGTTAGAATCCTACTTTTATGCCAAATGTATACCGTGGTTGAGGCTTCATTTGCCCCATACGAAATTCAGGGTCTTCTCCCACATCATTAAATAGGACTGTGAACAGATCATTCCCCTGTATGTATACCATTGCCCGGCTTTTACTCAAAAAGGGCCAGTTTTGCGTAGGTATACGATAGGCCGCATTGACTTCCTGCATCCGCAGATGTGAAGCGTTTGTTGCCAAATAGGACAAATAGGGGTAGAAACGGTTCCAAAAATAATGTCGAGGTTCGACATCGTTTAAGGGCAACGGTACAATCTCGTTCGGATCGCCATCGCGTACAGATGATAACTTATTGTTTGGTAACAAACGATCGTTCCATACACCATCGTTGTTAAAAGGCATTTGTCGGAAAACATGTCCCAACTTTCCGGTCAAGATAAAGGAAAGGCTGAAATCGTATATATCAAATGTACTGTTCAGACCTAATGTGAACGGTGCGACACGCGTTCCCATATTAACTAAATAATCGCGTCCATCGCCTGGGGTCCACGTACCAAAATCATACAGATCTCCATCTGCACCTTTGACCATGGGCTGCTTATCATGTACACCGGCATATTCAAACATCCACATGCTATTCGCATCGTAACCCTCTACGTATGCGCCATATTCCCGATTGTATCCATATAGATCACTCGCAATATAATTAGCTACGAAAAGATCGGTTACCCTATTTCGATTATAGGAAAAATTAAGATTTCCACGCCAACGGATATCGTTTCCTTTTAAGGGGAGTGACGTACCTAATTCTAATTCGATACCACGATTGTTGATCGCGGCGTTGTTTAACATCTGGGCATTCGTACCGTTAACAGCAGGGATCGAAAGTTGGGCGATGAGGTCTTTTCCTTGCTTGTTATATAGGTCTACCTTACCGTATAGCTTACCTTGCCATAGGGAATAGTCCAAACCGATATTCCATGTGCCGGTTCTTTCCCAACGTAGACTAGGATTACCATATGATGAGATACGGGCAGTATAGTCGTTTGTGACGACATGCGGTGCAGGAGTCAATGCAATGAGTGGGCGAAAAGATGTTGAGCGATCTACATTTCCGTTATACCCATAGGTAAGGCGTACATTTAGACGGTCTAACCAATGCATATCCGCTAAAAATTGCTCGTTGCCTAGTTGCCACGCTCCACCCAATGACCAGAAAGGTGCCCAGCGGTAAGATGGATCGTCTGTAATCATATTGGAAGCGTCCGTCCGAACACTACCGGACAGGGTATACTTATTTGCGTAGGTATAGGAGGCATTCCCAAATAAAGAGAAGAAACGCTCTGTGCGGTAAGTGAAGGAGTTGACATAAGAAAAAGTTTGGTTATTCCCCCTCCAATCTTTAAGTGGTGCAAATATGCCTCCTGGACCGTTCGGAAAAATACCGACAGTTAACGTCTCGTCGTTATATCCATAGGATCGAGGGTTTTGAAATCTTTCCGTCACAAAATTGCTCAGTTCGGAACCCGCGATCGCATTTATTTCATGATCTGCCCCGAAGGATCGATGGTAGTTCGCTTGATTCCGGAAGCTGTAATTCGTGTACTTGGTTCGAACTTGATCGAGTATGGCGCCAACAGGGAGATTTGCGGACACTTGATCGGTATCGATATCCCACGAAGTTGCCTCGTTGACTATCTTTCTGGCAAAAAAGGAGTTTCCATGGTGGTAATCACGATTGAAGGTGTTGAATAATTCATATTGAATCTTAGTGTCAAATGTTAATCCAGGTAGAAGCTTGAAGGTGAATCCCCCCATCATCCGCGCATTGATATCCCGCCGGTTAATATCACGACGATAAATCTCCTCTGCGGGATTGTAGGTCCAGTCGCTGTAAGGAAAGGATGTCATTGGAACCATCCGTTCCAAAATTGGCCAATAATATTGTTGGACATTGGTGAAAGAACCATCGGGGTTACGTAGCATCTCGTAAGGGGATAATCCTTGGATATCATCTAATGTTACACCGTTATTCTGTATATCGTTATACTGAAACATTGTTGAAGCATTGAAGTCCAACCAATCAAAAATATGTGCCGATGTGCGGTAATTCAGCATATAGCGATTGTTTTTCGTTTCCTGAAAGTTGGATTGGTTGCGCTCATACATTAACGAGAACAAATTTGTCATCTTGTGGGTCGAACTTTGTAGGGACAGATTATATTGTTGATTGACTGGGTTGGCCAGCAGAAGGTCGTTGATCTGTTGCCTATTGTCCAACGTTTTAAGACGTTCGAGTTCCGCATCGCGTTCGGCTTCTGAAATATATCCTAGGTAATGCTCACTCATAGCAACAAGCCCGGAGGACCATTTTTTCAAAATATCGGTATTGAAAGCGCCTGCATTTATCTGGGCACTCCAGCGGTTAAAGGCCAGTTTTTCGAAATCTACGGTTTCAGCTGATGTTGCTAACGGATTTACATAGTCGAGATCGAACCGTTTGCCCACACGTGTAAAGGCCTGAAAATCTACTTGAAGTGGAATGCCTTTGGAGGCTTTTTTTGTCGTGATTACAATGACGCCATTTCCGGCGCGTGCCCCCCATATCGAAGCTGCTGCGGCGTCTTTTAAAATGGTTATGCTCTCCACGTCATTCGGGTTTATCGAGTTGAAGTCGCCCTGAATGGCAAAACCGTCTACAACGACTAGAGGAACGCCATTTGCTGTAATATTTCCTTGGTTATCCCGGATATTGAGACTGGTCTGACCGCGAATTTCAAAACGTGGATTACCGTTTACATCCAACGTGGCCTGCACACCTGCGGTCGTGCCGATGATACGTTGGGCTATATTGGTGCTCGGACGTTCTATCTGTTCGCGTTCTACTGTACCAAACGAACCGGTGGCACGCTCCTTGTTTAGCGTTTGAAATCCAGTGTGGACAACGACTTCGTCGAGTTCCTGCTGCACGGGTTTCAGTATAATTTTGCGTAAATCAGACATCGAATTAACTTCGATTGTCTGGTATCCGACATACGAAATCTGTAAGATCGCGCCAAAATCCACATTATCGAGCTCAAAAAAGCCGTTTTCGCTTGTCATTACAGAAGATGTACCGCCTCGGATCTTAACGGTGGCATTTTGTAATGGTTTGTTGGTATCATCAAAAACATAGCCCGAAATGTGTTGCTGCACGCCTTCATTGGCGGGGCTCGACGAAACGGCCGGGATAAGGGTTACGACTTTGCCTTGGATCCGATAGGATAAAGGCTTGTTTTCTAGGATAAGCTGTAGTGCTCGGTCCAATGTAGCATTATGTACCGTAACGGTTACCGTGGGTTGATTTTTTAAAAGCTCACCATTATAAATGAACGAGTATCCGCTTTGCTTTCTGATCTCGCTGAGCGCGGTTTCTAAGTGAGCATTTTTAATACGTAAATTTATCCGCTGCGCATACGTGTTTGCAGAGATTTGTAGGTTGATTAGTAAGAACAGTAAAGCTGTCAATCGCATTTTTAAATTGATTTTGATTAATGGACGAAAGCCAGGACTGAATACACGCAGAAGAAGTTCTCCTGTTTCTTTAGTACGTGCTAGTTTATTCATACATTTGAATATGTTAGGTTAATTAATGAAATGCTTGAAATGTTCGTTATCTGCCTAATATTTTATATACAGGGGTGCTCGAACACCTCTGTATCTTTTTAGGCTGGTTTGATTATCTCTCCATTATAATACGCCTCCCTTCTCGCTTAAATTTAATGCCTGTGTTGATTTGTAAAGTATGTAGTAAGTCTTCAAGATTTACATCTGTTTGCAGTTCTCCGCTGATTTTTACATCAGACGGCAGGTTTTTGTCGACGAAAGAGACTCCATAGTTACGTTCGATGATGCGCGCAATACTCGGCAAATCGAGTTCACGTAAAACAATGTAGCCTTGCATCCAGGAGGTAATATCAGCAGAACGGACCGGGTTCTTCTCCATTCCGGTAGACGAAATAACGGTTTGTTCATTTGGTCGGAGCAACAGGGTTTCTGTTTTGCTACGTGCTGTGACCTCTACCGCGCCCTCGATTAACGTCGTGGTACTGATACGGTCATTTGGATATGCTGTAATATTAAATTTCGTGCCCAGTACCTTGACATCTTGTTGGCTAGATCGTACAACAAATGGAATATGACGATTATTTTCTTGTTGTTTGGCCACTTCGAAGTAGGCTTCTCCTATTAGTTTTACTTCTCTGGCGGAATGTCCGAACGACTGTGGATAGGATAGTTCGCTATCGGTATTAAGCCATACCGCCGAACCGTCAGGTAAGATAAATTGAAATTTACCCGACATCGGCGTTTTGATGGTTATCCAAAGATCGCGCGTAGAGTCGTTATGTGATAGCTTTCCAATGACCTGCTCATTCAGATTGATGCTCTTGAGTTTATTTACTTCACCGTCAAGTAAAATAGAATCGCCATTGGACAAAAAGGCGTAGGCTTTTATCGTTGGGGGGGAGGGTGTATCGTTCTCCTCTGCCAATATATCTTGTCGTGGTTTTTCCAACAGGGCAAACAAGCCCCAAAAACAGAGTAGGAAAGCTAAGACTGCTGCAGCATAACGCAACCATATTATAGGTGTTTTTGTCCTTTTACCAAACTGTTTGTCTAGGTTTATGATATGTTCTAACGCTACGTCTTCCTCAAAAGAATCGACATTTTTATTGAATAATTCCTCGTTATACCATTGGAATAAAATTCGTTTTTCCGCGGAGGAAATATCTCCTTTTTTATATTTTTCTATTAAGTCAAATAGATCTTTTTCTTTCATCGTCAATCGGTCCCCGATGTATAGTTTCGGGTGTTATATTGAAGACAGCTTATGGAAAGTATTGTCTAAGAAAAAAATGAAAAAAATATAATGGCGATATATTTCATGACGCTTTTCAGGATAAGCAAGGCATTATAGATCTGCTGGCGGACGGTCTTTGTGGATATGTTTAGTTTGGCACTAATTTCCGAATGTGTCAATTGTTCTGCACGACTAAGCATAAATACTTCTTTCATTCGCTTCGGAAGCCGTTCTATTTTTTTATCGAGAATGTCCAATAGTTCTTTTTCGACTATATATTCTTCGACATCGTTTTTTGCCGTAATGTGTTCTTTCGGAAGATGCTGTATATAGCGATCGGCAACCTCCTGGCGGGAGATTTGGTTGAGGATGGTGTGGCGAACCGCTGTATGGATATAACCTTTAAAAGACGAGTGTATAACCAAGCTTTTTCGTTTTTCCCAAAGTTTACTGAAAACATCCTGTGTTATATCCTGTGCCCGATCGTGGTTTTGATAAAAAATAAACGCATGTTGGTAAACCACGCTCTTATAACGGTCGTACAAACAAGAAAATGCACGATCATCTCCTGACTGTGTTAGTTGAAACAACTCAAAATCATCATATGTGTTGTAATTGTTCAAATTAGTACTAGTAGTTGTAGCAAATGTACTAATATTTTTGACTTTACTGAAACTCGTAGAGCATACGATTGGAGGAGATGATCGCGTCACATTTCCTGAGGTGGGCTGGTCAGAAGGGGTTATACAATATAAACTCTTGTCGACCATACAATCCTTTCCATTTCTGGTCAAGACCAGGAAGAACAAGGGCTGTGGAGGTATAACCATCGAGCAACTAACAGTGGATGACGTGAAATATGAGCGAAAGGAGGGGTATATTTTGGTAATCCTAGCACGTGAATAAATCTTAGCCTATCATTTAAATCGTTGTAAAATGGAATTTAGTGTAAGTAACGATGGCGAAATTATAAATTGACACGGGTGGTGAGTAGGAGTTTTTTGTGTTTGGAAAGAAAGTTTGGGTTGTGAAGGAAGAATAGTAAAATTATGTGCTATATTTGGTTTTTGGCGTTTTGGTGATCAAAGTAGCCAACAAAGCTAATCGACAATGATAAACGATCAAAACCTATCCGAATATGAGATTCTTCTTCGGCTGCAGGCAGGAGAAGAAGATGCTTTTCGTATACTCTACGAGCGTTATAGCCGGCTGATATATGGTAACATCATGCGTTTTATCAATGATGAATCTGCCGCAGACGATCTGTTGCAAGATGTATTCGTGAAGGTATGGGAACATCGTACCTCCATTGATCCTAGTCTGTCATTTGCTGCTTATCTATTTACCTGCTCAAGAAACATGGTCTTCAATTTCAGAAGAAGACTGAAATTAGAGATCGAATCTGCTATACACTTGGCTGATGAAAGCGTTCAACTTGCCGAATCCGTAGATAGCATACTCCATAAAAAGGAAGTGCACAAGCTGATAGAAAATGTAATCAGCCAACTTCCGCTGCAACGACAACGAATTTTTAGGATGTGTAAATTAGATGGAAAAAGTTATCAGGAGGTCGCTGAAGAACTTCAGATCTCGGTTTCTACTGTCCGCGACCATATCGTGAAAGCTAACAAGTTCATTAAAGATGTATTGATGTACGAAGGAAGCTTTTCTTCATTATTGCTTCTTTTCTTTTATCTGAGTATTTCTTAAAAAAAATTATAAACAGAGCAGACCTTTTTTCACTGGTAGGTGTATTTATATAAAAATAGACCGAAAGTGGACCATAATAAAGCTAACATACGAGCGCTTTTACAGCGATATAAGGACGGTAAATGTTCGCGGGAAGAATTAGAACATCTTTACGATGGATTGTCTAATAATAACGACGATGTAGATAAGGCGTTATGGGAAAGTTTGCTGCAGGAGGTGGAGACTGCCCAGCTGAATGATCAAAAATTTGAAGATCTTTATCACAAGATTTCTTCTAAAACGATAGCGATTTCTAAGAAGCGAACAGTAAAACGATTGATCCCATTGTGGGCTGCCGCTGCTGTCCTTCTCATTTGCCTGTTCGGTCTCTATCTCTATAACGACACTTCTCAGAAAACCACTCCCGAAACCCAACGTTATACCAAACTTGTTGATGTAGCGCCTGGCTCCAATAAGGCCATGCTTAAAACTGCTGATGGAAGTGTTATCGTCCTGAACGAGGCACAGGAAGGTATAATTATGGGAGACGAAATTACCTACACAAACGGTTCGGAGGTGGCAGAACCTGCAAATAGTGGTGATGGGGAGGTACGGTATGAGCTTTCTACACCAAATGGCGGCACTTATCGCGTCACCTTGGATGATGGAAGTATCGTTTGGCTAAACGCCGCCTCTAAACTAGTCTATCCGGCTAAGTTTAGCCAGCACGAAAGAAAGGTGGAAATTGAAGGAGAGGCCTACTTCGAGATCCAAAAAGATGCTAAACGGCCTTTCAGGGTTACTACTGGTGATCAGACAGTGGAAGTCCTTGGTACCTCATTTAACATCAATGCATATCCCAATGAACGTTTTGTTCGTACAACCTTGGTAGAAGGGAAGGTAAAGGTTGGTCATAAGGATGAGCTATCTTCTTCCATATACTTAAGGCCGGGGCAGCAGTCCATTCTTAAAAATGGCGGTGATATTTCGGTTAGGGAGGCTAACCTGATGGAACAAGTTGGATGGAAGGAAGGTCTATTTTACTTTGATGAGACGGCGTTGGCGGACGCGATGCTCCAGCTCGGTCGTTGGTACGATATAGAAATTAGGTACGATGGGGATGTCTCCCGAACCTATTTTTATGGCCAGATCCCGAGAAGTAAGTCACTTAAAAGTGTATTGAATATACTGGAAGAGAGCAACGTACGCTTCAGGTTAACAAAAGAGAAAACGAAAAATGTATTGACGGTACTATCCGCACAATAAATGGAGATGAACTAATTTTTGATTGTCAACTTAATAAATGATAAGTATGCAAAGAAAACCAACTTGATACAGTAAGATTGAAAAAGCAAAAAAGGCAGTGCTGGGGGGCACTACCTAAAATTTTGAATGCTTTATATGCCGTCAAAAAGACGGCTGGTCGTTAACCATTATAAAAACAATACAAAACTATACAAACATATGATTTTTTATCCATGTGTTAAAGCCTGTTCTTGGACTTTAACTCGCCGAATATTTGTTATGATGAAGTTGGTGATCGTATTTCTATTCATTGCCATGATGCAGGTCCATGCGGAGGGAACTGCGCAGACGATAAACCTGAAAATAAATAACTCTACGCTTACAGATGCCATGCGAAGTATCCAGCAACAAAGCGGATACGCTTTTTTCCTGAACGGAAAGGCGATAGCGACGGCACGCGTGAGTGCCGAAATTAAAAACGAAACGCTCGATGTTGCCATGGGCAAACTACTGGCACCTCTAAACCTCGAATGGGTTATTAAAGACGAAACAATAATAGTTAAACGTCGTTACCGAAACGCCGACCTCGAGCGATCTACAGCTGTCTCTGTGCAACGGCGTGTAACCGGACGTATCACGAACGGACAGGGCACGCCGCTGGTCGGGGCAACAGTCGCTGTTAAAGGCGGAACGGTTACAACGTCGTCGGATAGGGAAGGAGCTTATCAGATAGAAGTGCCCAACGCCCAAACGGTTCTGATATTCTCCAGCGTCGGATTTACGCCTTCCGAAAAACTAGTCGGCGAAGAATCTATTATCAATATAATTTTGAAGGAAGCTGTTAGCGATCTGGAAGAAGTCATGGTGGTGGGATATGGTGTACAGAAAAAGGAAACAGCCACCGGTGCGATCGCTTCGATCAAAGGATCGACAATTGCTTCTTCGCCCGCAACTAACGTAACCAACAACTTGCTGGGCAGGGTGCCAGGATTGAGCGCAATTTCACCGAGCGGGGAACCCGGTCGGGATGGCGCAAATTTACTGGTCCGCGGACTGAATACACTCGGCAATAACAGTCCGTTAATTGTGGTAAATGGCGTTCCTAACCGTAACTTTGAACGTATAAACCCAAATGATATCGAGAGCATCACGGTATTAAAGGATGCTGCGGCCGCCATTTATGGCGCACAGGCCGCTAACGGTGCCATCATCGTTACGACCAAAAGGGGGAATTCAGGTAAACCCAGGATTAATCTTGATTTGGGGATGGGCATGAACCAGCCTACCCGCATACCGAAAATGGCAGATGCCGTACAGTACACGACCTTGCTGAATGAACTGGAATATTATAAAAATCCGAACGGGGGATGGTTTCAACGATTTACTGAAGAGGATATCGGGTTATTCGCAGATGGGTCTGATCCATGGGGCCATCCCGACACCGACTGGTTTTCGGAAACACTGAAACCTTGGTCGGCGCAGCATCAAACAAGTATTACCTTATCGGGCGGGTCGGACAATGTGCAATACTTTATTTCGGCAGGTGAAAAGTATCAGGATGCTTACTACAGAAAAAGTTCATCAGATTATCGCCAATATAACTTTAGGTCAAATGTTGACGCAAAAGTGAATCAGTATATCGATGTCGCATTTGATGTAGCTGGCCGTTTGGAAGATTATAATTTACCGACACGACCCACCGAAGATATCATCTGGTCGATGATTACCAGAGGCAAGCCAAATATGGCGGCGTACTGGCCAAATGGGGATCCTGGCCCCGATATTGAACGCGGCGACAATCCGGTTGTAATTGTCTCTGACGCGCCGGGTTATGATAGAGTAGATAACTACGTTTTTGAAGGTAACTTTCGGGCAAATGTCCGGATACCTTGGGTCGAAGGCCTAACATTGACAGGTAACGCGGCATATGACCGTTCTTTCCGCCTGCAAAAGGTATTCAATAGACCGTGGTATTTGTATACCTGGGATGGAAACCCGGATCATATAACGACAAGGGGAAAGCGGGGTTTCGATTCTGCACAATTGACGGAAAACTATTCGGGAGGAGACAATTACTTGTTGAATACGTTTGCTACTTACACGAAGTCATTTGATTCGGAACACCACATCAAATTGATGGCCGGCATGGAAACCCGTGGCGGAAGAGGGAAAAACTTTGGGGCATTTAGACGGAACTTTATTTCCGATGCCATTGAAGAGCTCTTCGCGGGGGCAGAAGATCAATTTATGACCAATTGGGGATCGGCATCCCATAATAAATACATGAGCTACTTCGGACGTGCAAATTACGACTTCAGAAATAAATATCTGCTTGAATTTTTATGGCGGTACGATGGTTCCTATATGTTCCCTAAAGATAAGCGGTTCGGTTTCTTTCCGGGTGTGTCTGTGGGCTGGAGGATCTCCGACGAAGACTTCTGGAGTGACAACCTGTCGTTCATCAACGATCTCAAGTTAAGGACATCTTGGGGGCAAACCGGTAACGACCGTATCGCCGAATATCAGTATCTCGCTACATATGGATTCTCTGGTCGGAATTATGGATTTGGTGTTCCGACTATTGATAATAAGCTGCTGGAAGAAATGAAAATCCCCAACCCAAATGTGACTTGGGAAGTGGCTAACCAATTTAATGTTGGATTTGACACGTATATGTTTGGGAATAAGTTCTTTTTGGAATTTGATTATTTCAACAATCTGCGGTCGCAGATATTGGTGACACGTAATGCGTCTGTACCGGGAAGCACAGGATTGGTTTTGCCGCCGGAAAACATCGGAAAAGTAAGAAACAAGGGATTCGAGTTTCAAGTCGGCTATCAGGACACGAAAAGTGATTTCGATTATTCGATAGCCTTCAATGCAAGTTATTCCAAAAATAAGATTGTGTTTTGGGACGAAACTCCTGGTATACCAGATTATCAACAATCTACTGGACGCCCAATGGGGTCCTCGCTGTATTACGAGGCCATTGGGATATTCAAAGACCAAGCGGAAATTGATGCCTCTCCTCACCTCCCAGGTGCGGCTCCGGGCGACATTATATTTAAAGACGTGAATGGCGATCAAGAAATAAACGGACTGGATAGGGTGATGAATACGAAGTCAAGTATGCCAAGATTGCTTGGTGGTGTGACCTTGAATTTCAGCTATAAAAAAGCAATCGATATGAGCATCTTCTTCCAGGGAGCCGCTGGCGCTGTGCAGTATATCGACATGGTGGAATCTGGCGATTGGGGAAATTATTATCAGTTTTTCGCAGAAGACCATTGGACACCAGATAACACCGGTGCCACTTATCCCAGAGCGTATAATCGATCGGAACCTTACTGGACGAACTCCGCGAATACATTTTGGTTAAAACCGACGGACTATATCCGTCTGAAAAATATCGAACTGGGATATAGTTTCTCACAAAATTTGACAGAGAGAATCGGCATAGAGCGGTTACGTATTTATGCGAATGCGTTCAACTTATTTACGGTGGATAAACTAAAACATTTTGATCCGGAGGCGGTTAAAACCGGTCGTTCATACCCCGCGCAACGAATTATTAACATGGGGATTGGTTTAACCTTTTAAACGAAAAATTAAAATGAAAAAGCTACTTATTAAAACGATCATATTTTTTTGCATAAGCCTCCATTTGGCATGTGATAAGGATTTTCTGGATCTGGAACCGCTGGGTGAATATTCGGAAACCAATGTTTGGAAAGATTTGAATCTGGCCGAAACTTTTGTTAACAAAATGTATATAAACGTCTTCGGAACCCCTTTTGCCGCATGGCGACTTTCCGACTACAGCGACGAATCTCATTTTGTGCCGGATTGGGGTACGGGCAATTTTAATAAAGGATTGATTACTTCGGATAATTTGTATACTTGGCCTGCAACATACGCGACAGCGCATTTAAACTGGAATTCGCTGTACGCTAATATTCGGCAGACCAATATTTTTTTCTCAAAAATCGAAGATATTGCCGCGGATGATCCAGATTTTTCTGATCGGCTGAAAGGAGAGGTTTATTTTATGCGCGCGGCCACTTACCATTATTTAACTACGCTTTACGGTGGGGTTCCGATCATTACCGATGTGTATGGATTAAATGACGATTTTCTTCTTCCCCGGAACAGCTATGAGGAATGTATAGATTTTATAGTTTCGCAGCTCGACAGTGCTGCCGCGTTGTTGCCGGAAAGCTATTCGATAGATAGGGCTGGACGGATCACGAAAGGGGGTGCACTGGGGTTTAAAGCGAAAGTATTGGTTTACGCGGCAAGCGATCTGCATAATCCCGAGAAAAATGGCGCTATCCTCCAAGGTTACACAAATCCGGAGCTGTTAGGTTATACCAATGGTTCTTCCGCTGATCGCTGGAGGCTTGCGAAAAATGCCGCCAAAGCCGTTATCGATATGCAAACTTATAGTTTATATGCCGCCGAACCTGCCCAAGGGGATTCCATTCCGCAAACCATTGCTGATTATTTTCTGATGAAAGAATTGACAGCGGAAGATATAATAACGATACATTATACCCCTAAAACGTCTACAGGCGGATGGGTAGATCCTGTTATTGCGTCTAATCCGAACGGGTATCACGGTACAGGAAACCAAAACCCCATAGGAGATTTAGTGGACGACTACGAAATGAAAGACGGTTCTAAATTCAATTGGGAAAATCCGGTGCATAAAGCGAACCCTTATTTAAATCGTGATGCGCGCTTTTATGCGACGGTACTTTATGAAGGGGTTCAGTGGGCGACTCGACCATCGGATGCGCTGGTAATGGATCCTTATAGCAAGATTCAGACAGGATATGTCTATAGCACAAACGGCACGATGATCAAAGCTGGTCTCGATACCAGAAAAGGACCGATTGAGGACTGGAATGGTAGTTATTCGGGGTACTATCTCCGTAAAGCGGTTGATCCCACCATTTCACCGACGGATGGAAAAAAGCAAGATATACCGTTCCGATACATGCGTTATGCCGAAATATTGTTGATTTATGCAGAAGCGTGTAATGAACTGGGTGAAGACGCGGAAGCAAGGACGTTTGTCAATATGA
Source organism: Sphingobacterium gobiense (assembly GCF_002980575.1). Taxonomy (GTDB): domain Bacteria; phylum Bacteroidota; class Bacteroidia; order Sphingobacteriales; family Sphingobacteriaceae; genus Sphingobacterium; species Sphingobacterium gobiense. The sequence goes on along the minus strand of NZ_PVBS01000001.1, from coordinate 1,280,185 downwards.
TCCGTAGGCGTGCCGGACAACCTGATCTATCTGGAACCATTAACGGAGACGCTTTAAGGAAAGCAATTAGAAAAGAGCGTCGTATAGAACTTGCTTTTGAGGACCACCGCTTTTGGGATGTAAGAAGATGGCTTATCGGGCCCGAAGCTTCGCACCAGACGCACGGGGTAGATATTCGTTATACGGTTGACAGAACGCAAGTTGCTTCCTATCGGCAGCCCGACGGGTCTACGTGGGGCACACCCGTGTATAATCGTATCGAGATTCCAGGTGATCTAAGAATTTGGCACAACAAATTATATTTCTTTCCCATTATGCGGGATGAAATACTTAAAAATGATCTACTCATCCAAAATCCAGGATATTGATTGGTTAATCAACCAGTTTCCAATAGGTTGTGCGGTATATATAGCCGCACAGCTTTAATTTAAGAAATATGATGAATATGAAATGGAAGTTAGCTCTCCGGATGGGCTGGCTGGCGATGATAGCTTTAAGTTGTTCGTTGGGGATGCGTTCTTTCGGGCAAGGACATACCATCGAACTTGCAAATGGCAATTTTTTAAATATACAAGCTTGTAATGATCAAACGTTTAGAATAAGGGTCTCGCCGTCGAATAGTTTCCCCGAAACGCTTATGGAGCGTTATGATATTGTAAAGAAAAACTGGAACAATGAAACAAAAGTAACGAAGCAGGGTTCGGACTATCGGTTAACAACAAGCCGAAATCGGTTGGAAATAAATGGGGAAGATGGGGAGATTACCCTTAGATCGCTATCTGGAAGTGAAATCATCACCCGTTTGTCGGTATTGGAAAAGGGGGATAAAACCTATAAAGTGCTGCATGAAGCTGTATCGGATTATGAGCAAGCATTAACCAAAAAGGAAATTATCGGAGATACGACAAGCGAAGATCGTCATTCTAAAGTTGTTAAACAGGGAGAAATCCGGTTAGAACCGGCCATAATGCAACTATCCATTACGCCTGAGGAACGTTTTTATGGTGGTGGTGCGGCCAGTCGTAAAGCTATTCAGCACCGAGGAGCACTCCTGCGCATATGGGCAACGTATCAGCAGTCGGATATGGTTGCGCCATTTCTTGTTAGCTCCCGTGGTTGGGGAATTTTCAACAACACCACGGCTTTGAACTATTTTGATGTAGGGAATTTTAAAGACGACCAACTTTACGTGTACAATACGGATGGAACGGTCGATTTTTATTTGATGAGTGGGCAATCCTTGGAAAACACGATTGACTTGTACACGACGATAACGGGCAAACCATATCTGTTGCCCAAATGGGCTTATGGTTTAGCGTTTGGAGGAAATATGATGGAAGATCAATTTCGGATGTTGGACAACGCGGTACGGTTCCGAGCGGAAAATATTCCAGTTGACGTGTATTGGATTGAACCGCAGTGGATGGCTAAATTTTACGATTATTCTACCGAGAAAGATTGGGATCTGTCCAAATTTCCGGCTTATTTTTTCTGGCAGAAGGGCGAAGGTAACCGGTATGAGAACAAGCAACTGTTTTTATCTAAATTACGCCAACTAGGTTATCATGTAGCGTTATGGTTATGTATTGATCATGATCTGAGTATCGAAGAGGAGGATCATTTGGCTGCTCTGCAGGGTGGTAAACAGTCAGGCGAAGCACATTGGTTCCCTCATCTCATGAAATTTGTTGATCAGGGGATTGATGGTTTTAAGCTCGATCCGGGACGTACATTAGATGAGCACCCCGATAGAGTATATCACAATGGATATACGGATCGAGAGATGCACAATCTAAATCAAGTGCTCCTGCCAAAACAAATGTATCGTGTTTTCCGCGAACATACAGGTGTTCGATCTTTTCACCACTATTGTGGGGGGTATGCAGGAAGTCAGCATTGGGGAGCGTCCACTGCCGGTGATAATGGTGGTGGTCGAGATGCGCTCTATGACCAACTCAACCTAGGGTTGAGCGGATTCCTCAATACTTCTGCAGATGTACTGGACGCGGTAGAAGATGTGAAAGCAGGTTTCCATTTTGGGTTTTTTCTGCCATGGGTGCAAATCAACAGTTGGGCGAGTATGCATTATCCATGGTATTTTTCGTCGGAATATAAGGAAACGTTTCGTTTCTATGCGCGGTTGCGTAACAGCCTATTGCCGTATATCTATTCAACCGCTATACACGGCAGCCAAACTGGCATGCCTATCCTACGGGCGATGCCTTTGGTATTCCCACAGGATAAGGAAGTGGAAAACATGACTACGCAGTTTATGTTTGGGGAACATCTATTGGTCAGTGCTTTTACGGATTCAGTCTATTTGCCAGCAGGTAAATGGGTGAATTACTGGTGGGGAGAGAAGGTAAAGGGTGGGCAGACCGTTTCGCCGAGGATTCCTGCACATACAGGTGGTCAGCTTTTTGTGAAGGCTGGTGCCATTATCCCATTCCAAAAGCCGATGCAATATGTTGGTCAACATCCGTTAGACACGCTTATCTTAAAGGTATATCCGGAAGGGAAAAGCTCCTATATATTATTGGAAGATGATGGTGAATCGTTTGATTTTGAGCAAGGCGCAATTTCGAGAACCCATTTTGAATGTCATGAAAAACAAAAGGAGATCGAATTTACCATATCCCCAACCGGTGGTGCATATAAAGGAATGCCGGATAGGCGAGCTTATGAGATCCTGTTTAATATAGATCGTAAACCGAATCGGATAGAATTAAATGGTCTGGTCCTTCAGACGTGGGAAATGAAGGAAGGAGTATTACTCGTCTCGGTACCGCAATCCGACATGCACAAGCACCAGTTGTTAAAAATTTTAATGGAAGATTAGTATATGAAATATGTTATAATGTTATTATTGACGGCGGTCTGGAGCGGGAAAACACGATGTCAATCAATAGAAAACGATTGGCGTAAAATGAACAGGTCAAAAGAACCTGCATTACGAGAATTCCAGCAGCAAAAATTCGGTATGTTCATCCATTGGGGGTTATATGCTATTCCTGGCGGGGTATGGAAGGGGAAAACAATGGAAGAAATGGGGATTCCGAGCGTAGCTGAATGGATTCAGTTAGTTGCAAAGATCCCACGAAAGGAATATGCGGATTTAGCTGCTTCATTTAACCCTGTCGATTTCAATGCGGATCATATTGTCAGCATGGCCAAGGAAGCTGGAATGAAATATATCGTCATCACGAGCAAACACCACGACGGTTTTGCACTATTCGACTCGAAAGTTAGCGATTTCGATATGATGGATGCTACACCATTTAAACGGGATATTGTACAGGAACTTTATGAAGCCTGTAAACGGCATCAAGTGGAGTTCGGGGTGTATTATTCCCATAATATTGATTGGGCAGATGGGGCTGACGCACAATATGCAACGACAAAAGCCGACAACGATCGGGTGGGCAAGGATACGGATAGCTTCGGCGCAAATTTATGGGATCCGAGTCCGAATACCTTTTCTTCATATCTAAAAAACAAGGCCATTCCGCAGGTAAAAGAGTTACTGGAGCAGTATCCGGATATCCGCTATATTTGGTTCGACATGCCGGGCTTAATGACTCCGGAGCAAAGCTATACATTTTATAAAACAGTCTATGATATCAATCCCACCGTCATTGTCGCTGAACGTATCGGCAATGGTATGGGAGATTATGCGATTCCCGGAGACAACCGTATCCCAACCGCTGACGATCAATTCGATAAGCCCTGGGAAGCGATCGGCACGTTTAACCATTCCTGGGGATACAAGACGTACGACCAAGATTGGAAAAGTGTCGATGAGTTGCTCTACTGGCTTGTCGAAATCGTGAGTAAAGGAGGCAACTATATGTTGAATATCGGTCCGGATGCCAAAGGAAGTGTAGCGCCAACAGTTCAGGACAACCTACAAAAACTCGGTAGTTGGATGGCGGTAAACAAGGAAGCAATTTACGGATCTAAGCCGTGGAAAGTACAACGCGAGGGACCGACGACGGTGCGTATAACAGATACCGAGCAACGCGAGAAGGAAGGGTTTAAAGCGGAGTTCACGTCCGACGATTTTTGGTTTACAGAACGGGAGAAGTATCTGTATGTGGTATCGCTCGAATTGCCTGAAAGTCGGGTGGCCGTTGTAAAAAGCTTGGCCAGGGGAGAAATCGATGTGAAGCAAGTGGAGATACTGGGGATCGGCAAAGTTGCTTTTAGACAAACAGAAGAAGGGCTCTTGGTAAAACTGCCAAAATCAGTTCGGAAGCTGCCGAAAGGATATACCTTGAAAATAACGCCAAGTTCGTCATGAATCGTATCTATATTGTTTTCCTTTTATGTTTAGGCTTTGCTGTAGAGGGGCATGGTGAAGGCCATCCTTCGGAACCTCCGTTTCCTATACGAGATGCCAAAAGAATATTATTCTTAGGGAATAGCATAACGTATGCCGGGCACTATGTGACCCTGTTCGAAAGTTTTTTGATAACGGCGTTTCCAAGCTCGGAAATTGAAACCATTAATCTGGGATTGCCGAGCGAAACTGTCTCGGGTCTTAGTGAAGATGGTCATGCTGAGGGAGCATTTGTGCGACCGTGGCTGTTTAGCAGGCTCGACAATGTTACCGAGCGGATAAAACCGGACGTTGTCATTGCGTGTTATGGTATGAATGACGGAATCTATCAACCTTTTAGCGAGTCGAATTTTCAGCGCTACAAAGAAGGGATGGTCAGCTTGTATGCGAAGCTCAAGGCGGCGGAAGTTAAACGGGTTGTTTTTATCACACCAAGTGTCCATGAAGATCCTATACTGGGTCTTAAAGGCTATAACCTCGTGCTTAATCGGTATGCGCAATGGCTAATTGATCAACGAACGGAAAGAAACTGGGAAGTAATAGATATACATTTTCCTATGCAAGACTACCTGACGGCAAAAAAGACCCTTGAACCTGATTTTAAATTAGCAGAAGATGGTATACATCCTGGTTTGGAAGGTCATCGCCTAATAGCAGAATATATTATTCCTTATTTTGATGACAAGTTTGCCTCAAAAGATTTTCTATCTGCGTGCCTGGACAACACGTCTTATTATGCGCATCTTTATAAATTATTGGAGGAGCGACAGGAAATAGTAAAAAATGCGTGGCTAACATATACGGGGCATAACCGACCGGGATTGCCTGTGGGGCTCCCGCTTGATAAGGCAAAAAAAGAAAGTATACGCATCCAGAATAAAATACAAAAATTACAGAAAACGTCAATTAAACGTAGCAACTATGAAATATCAGATCATCATTTATTTACTCCTCTTACTACACATTAAAGACTTAACTGCTCAAACGAAATCCGAACCTTTTGAGGGTGTTCCGGGATGGTTGGAAACACAGGAAAAGCGCTTAGCTTGGTTTCAAGATGCGCGTTTCGGTGTTTTTATCCATTGGGGGCTATATAGTGCTGCCGGCGGTGTTTTTAAAGGTGAAACGTATCCGCAGCATTATGCGGAATGGATACAGACTTGGGGTAAGATTCCAAGTAAACAATATACAGAACATTTAAAGCCTAAATTTACTTTACGGGACTTTGATCCAAAACAATGGGCAAAATTGGTTAAGAAATCTGGGGCGAAATATATGGTTCTTACCGCGCGACATCACGAAGGCTTTAGTTTATTTAATAGTAATCAACCCTTTGCTTTACAGAATGATGTAACGGGGACGGCGAATCTTTCACCTGCTGGACGGGATCTATACCGAGAAATTATGGAGGCATTTCAACAGGAAGGGTTAAAAACAGGAGCGTACTACTCTTTACTGGACTGGCAGCATCCAGATTCGTATGAAGCGTTCCGGTTAAATCCAAATCCTACAGGACATGTTCCCGACCATGAACGATATAAGGATTATATGTACGGTCAGATCAAAGAGTTGGCTAACAATTACGGTTCACTGGATGTACTGTGGGCTGACTTTAGTAGTAAGGACCACGAAGGCGAAAGCTGGGGGACGAAACGGATCTTGACGGATCTTATTAAATGGCAACCGAATATATTGATTAACAATCGGTTTTGGAACGGGCTAGAGAACAAGAACGGTGATATAGGGACGCCTGAGAAATACGTGCCGCCGACGGGTATCAGCGGAACGAATTGGGAAGTAAATCATACGATGAACGAAAGTTATGGTTATAGTGCGCACGACCAAAACTGGAAAAGTTTCCCACAGATTATGCGTCTGCTGGTGGAAACCGTTAGCAAGGGGGGAAATTTTCTATTAAATGTGGGACCTGACGGCAACGGCAAAATTCCAGATCAAGCGGTGGAAATATTGGAGCGGGTAGGAAAGTGGATGTCGGTAAATAGTGAATCTATTTATGGAACGCAGGCAAGTCCTTTTAGAAAGCTGGATTGGGGGTATTGTACCATAAAAGAGAACAAGCTCTATCTACATGTCTTTGATATCCCGAGCAGTAATATAATTAATATACCGTTGAAGAATACCGTTAAAAGTGTTCAAGAGTTGGGAGCGGAACATAGCCAGATGGAAACGGTTCCTCAGGAAATAGGTATAGGAATTTCTATACCTCCGTTTTCGTTGGAGAACGGTCCCAAGGTGCTGGTTATGGAAGTCGAGGGAGCGCTCGAGATGGAAGAGAGTGTGACACAAGCATTATCGGACGGAAGGATTGTCTTATCTGCCGATAATGCCGATATCCAGACGGCACATGGGATGAGGATAAGTGGGGCAAGACATGATTTTAAACGTCCTAATGCCGTTGCGGGATGGAGCCACACCGATGATAAAGTGTCTTGGAAAGTAAAGATACAGCGCCCAGGACAATATGATGTATTGATAAATTACTTACCATTACCTGAACATGGAGGGACGGTTGTTTTCCATACAGAGAGCAGCAAGTTGACGTACAACTTTGAAGCAAAGGAAGGAAAATCGTTTGAAGAAGCAAGAATTGGCACGATCGAGATACCGCAAAAAGCAATCGGCGAACCATTTCTTCCATTTGTACTGGAAGCGCTCTCTATTGAGGGAGATGCTTTGCCGGAAATTAGCGCTGTGAGCTTAGTTCCTAAACAAGATTGATTTAACACGAAAACCATGAAAAGAAGAGATTTTATAGATAGAAGCTGGAAATCTGCAGTTGCGTTTACGATTGTTCCGCGAAGTGTCTTGGGCGGAAGCGGATTTGTGGCGCCAAGTGATAAAATTCAAGTTGGCTTTATCGGTGTAGGAAAGCAGAGTCTAAATTTGTTGCACGGATTGAACGGCTGCGCGGAAGTGGTTATTCAAGCAGCTTGTGATGTGGATAGTAAGAAATTAGATTACTTTGTCAAAACGGCTGCAACGGCTCAAAGTACGATGGGTAAATCAAATTCCTCTATCGGCAAATATGGACATTTTCGAGAACTGCTGGAGTCGGCATCAGTGGATGCTGTGGTTATCGCAACGCCGGATCATTGGCATGCGCAGATCGCTGTAGATGCAGCCAAAGCGAAGAAAGATATTTATTGCGAAAAGCCATTAGCCCTGACAATAGCAGAAGGAAGGGCCATGGTGAATGCCGCCAGGAAATATGATATTGTCTTTCAAACAGGGAGTATGCAACGTTCGTCGTTTAACTTTAGACAAGCGGCGGAATTGGTATACAACGGCTATATTGGGGACGTGAAGGAAATCAATGTTTCGGTAGGGGAACCGGTAAGACAATGTGACCTGCCGTCCTTTCCTGTTCCTGATTATTTAGACTGGGATATGTGGATCGGTCCCTCTTTATACCGTGGCTATAACCCCATTTTATCACCGCCCATAGAAGACGATAAATGGGCATGGTGGCGAGGATATCGGGATTTTGGCGGAGGGTATATTACGGATTGGGGAGCACATATGTTTGACATTATTCAATGGGCTTTAGGTATGGATAACGGTGGGCCAGTTCAGTTTATTCCTCCTGAAGCTCCACAGGCAGAAAAAGGCTTGGCATACATCTATGAGCAGGGCACACGTGTCAATCATGTTGATTGGGGTGAACCTAACGCCATCCAGTTTATAGGAACTGATGGCATCATAGAAGTAAGCCGGTCGTTTTTGAAAACAAATCCGACGGCACTTGCCGGGCATAACCTAACGGCTAACGATAAGCGTTTGTATTATAGTGATAATCACTATCAGGATTGGGTGAAAGCTATTCAAAACCGTTCGAAACCGATTTGTGACGTGGAGATCGGTCAGCGTACATCGACAGTTTGTAACGCGGTTAATATTGCTTATGAGCTACAAAGGGACTTACGGTGGGATCCAGTAAACGAAGAGTTTGATGACGCCTTCGCCAATATGATGAGAAGTCGACATTATCGAGGAAAGTGGAACCTATAGGCTTGCCAAGATGATCTTGTATCTTAACTTAGGATCAATATTATACCATAAGCATTACTTCATCGCGGCAACGACTCTGGTCTGCGCATACGGTATTTTGTAGCGGTAATTGCTTGCATAAAGGCGGCAATATCCGCTATTTCTTCCTTGCTGAGATTCAATTTTTGCATTAAGGGATCTGTAACGGGGTACATCGGGTCTGCTGCTTTCTGCTCCGGTGTGGCGCTGTTCATCTGCATGCCGCTGTTGTACAAATTCAACAGACCGGTCATATTCCAAAATAAGCCATTGTGCATCCAAGGGTCGGTATTCATCACATCACGTAAGGACGGTGTACGAAATTTTCCGACGTCTGCTGGATCTTTCGTGACATGGTATCTCCCTAGATCTTCATATTTTCGCTTGTAATAGGTAAGACCAATATTGTGAAATTGTCCGTCGGTCATGAATTGGCCATGATGGCAATTCATACAGCGAGCCTTGTTCCGGAAAAGATGTAGTCCACGTATCTCTTGGTCGTTCAGTACCTTGTAGTTTCCATCCAAGAACTCATCAAAACGGCTGCGACGGCTTTTGAGTGTACGCTGGAAGGCGGCAAGCGCTTTTACAACTTCGGATATGGACCAGTCGTGATTCCTATAGGCCGTTTGAAACAAGGTGTCATAAGCCGGAATAGCCTTCAACTTCGGGACGAGTTCGTCGGTTTTCATGTTCATTTCGTGATGGGCGGCGATAGGGGATAATGCCTGGGCTTCAAGCGTAGAATCGCGTCCATCCCAAAAGAGTGTTTGACGAGCATAAACGTTCAATAAAGAAGGCGTATTTCTGGAGCCTTCCTGATGGTCGTGACCAATCGGAACGGTAAGTTTGTCTGCCCAGGAAGTTTGTGGGTTATGACAGGAACTGCACGATATCTGGTTTGATCCAGACAGGATAGGATCGAAGAAGAGGTATTTTCCGAGTACGACTTCGGGAGATTCCATGATTTCGAAGTAGTTGCTATCTACCTTCGGCAGGGATTGGAATTCTTCCCAGACGATGCCTGAATCAATGGTGGGCACAGGCCATTCGGAAACCGGTCGGGAGTACAGACGCCTAAGGTCTTCCTGATATTCGGACAGAAAGGATAGGAGGAAGATACCGAAGATGATCGTGGAAATTACTAATAATCGTTTCATAACTAATTAATATGCTTCGATGTTAGAGGTAGAAATTCAAGCCTAACTGCAACGCCGTGTTGTTACCGCTGTAATACTTCGTTCCTGGATATATCTCGCCATGATAGCCATCGGGCCTTGTCCATCCCAAATCGATGTACAATCCAAAAGGATACCGCACGGATGTTTTGCCGATATAAGCTAACCTGGTTTGCAAAGATAAGGCATTTGTCCCGTAGTAATAGTGTTCGGGATAAGCGATCCCGGTCGAAAAAATAGTGTATTGTGTGTTTGGGATGTTCAGTTCGTTGTGCAGTGATATACGATAGGAAGGACGAAGTGTCCAACGGATCCTGTTCGCTGCCGGCAGCACATAGGTGATAGCCAGCGGCATACCTACATCCACCCAGGTGCGTTGCATGTAGTGGTTTGTGGAGCCGTCTGTACGTTCGTCGTGGGTAATGGTGGTTTCTACGCCAAACTCTTTGGGTAGGTGGGTTGTGGACTGTAGTGTTTTTGTGAAGCCGACTAAAGCACGCGATTGTTGCCATAGATAGTTTTTGCTGCGCATATTTCCATTGAAATCTTCCCCTTGTTTGTGTTCGGCTACAAGCCGTATCGCTAACGGATTGCTATGATGATGGATACCAAAGAAAGAGAGACGGAAAGCGTCGAGCGAAAAACGTTGTTTGACAAAGTAACCGACCATTCTGCGTTGGTCGTTGGTGCTATTTTGTTGGGTATGTAGGTATTCACCATGCCATAGCAATTCCCAGTTGGCTTTATGCGTCTTTCCTAATAATGCTATGCCTTTATAATGGTCATACTGCCGCATATCGCTGCTGTCAAGCGCCAGACTGATATTGCCGTAGCCATAGCTAGTCCGATAATGGTATTCCGGAAAGGCATTGCCAAAGGTGTAGGGGGTGTGTTTATAACTGAGATTGGTTTGTGCATTGGCATATCCCCATATTCCCTGTAACGTTGTCTGTAGTGTGCCGAGACGATAGGAAAGACTAGGTTTCAGGACGAGTTGCATGGTATAGTGCTCCATTCGAGGATCTACTGAGCGTGTGGCCCAATGATGGAGATAGTCCATTTGCAAATCAGTACGCCATTTATTAGGCTTCAACGCGTAACCCACGTGGGCGGTGGCTTGATAGATCTGCCGCTCAAATTTACCTGCTTTCGGAACGAAATAATAGGTCGGCATGCCATCAGGCTGTGGCCCACGTAGGGCAAAGGCTAAGCTATCTTGCCAGGTTTTACGGAATTGGAAGGAGCCGGATACATATACACGGGAACCGATCTTGTTGTAACCACGTGCTTCAAAAGCGGCTGCTTGGTGTTCTCTTTCCGTTTGCGCCGTTCGGAAATCGGTCCGTTTGGATAGGTAATGGAGATCGGCGACACCGAAACCTTTTATTTGTGTACTATCCCATAAAAGGGTGGGATGAGACAATAAAAAGTCTATGTATTGTTCGCTGGCTGAATAGCGCAAGATGCTATCCGAGTGATAGTAATCTTGCGCTTGGACAGTAGCCGTCGTACAACAGCATAGCAAGAAAAGGCACTGAAGGTATTTCATATCGTATCCCGTTCGCTTATGTAGTTGTTAATCCAAGAAGGAAGAAGCGGATTTAGAGACATTTGGCCTTTCAAAATACCCGAAATCTTCGCTTGAATTGTTCGTGTCTTGCAGTATGCGTCTTCCATTGACAATCTTAGCTGTCTTGCGGATGAGAGACTGACTGGAATACCTGCCTTCAGGCACGTGGGTGCGTACAGCATCTAAGCTGATCGGAAGCCGTTTTGGTACGCGGGAGGCTTCGACAGGATTTTGAACTTCGACGGCATCTTCGATGTAGTGCACGGGTATTTGCTTAAACTTTTTGCTGGTTGCAGTAATTTCTTTTACATCCGGACTTGCATACAGTGGAAGTTCTTCGGCAGGAACCTGATCTGCTGCCGCTTTATATAAATAGAATGCATCCCGGCCATTTGCATCTAAAATCATATCATTGTGGCCGGCAGCGTAGATGACATCTACATCCGGAACATTGGTGTTGTCAATATCATATTTATAAGGTGCTCCCAGGTATACTGCCAGGTACGTTTCAAAGTCAGCTTTGGATAGATCTACCGTCAAACTAGGGTCTTGTACGCTAACGGTCCCGCCATCGTTGTCCACATAAGGGGCAGCATGATTGATGGCATTAGTCGCGATAATGATACTTTCACCTGGATTGACAGGGTATTTTTTGCCGGTTCCGTCACTTGGGATCATGAAGATATTGTGGGCGTAGATGTAGTCGGTGTTCGCATTTAATCCGGGATCGGTCACCATACCAACCGATTTGCTCCAATCGTATTGGAAATTACTTTGTGTATAGTCTTCCGCTCTGTTATTGTTTTTGCCTGCTACCTGTCCGAAGTACAGACTGTCGGCATACATGATTTGGTTCGAATTATTGTAAATCTCGAAAAAGGTATCTCGAAAGCTTGCTCCTCTTTGGGCGTGCGATCCGGCATAATAGATCTGTTTGAATACCCAATTGCCCACTCTACCGACAAGGAGATCTAAGTTAGTCGCGGTATTTTCGAAGACTTGCAACTTTTCTGCCGATCCATTGAAATAGACATCTTCGTCGGTGGTAATTCCCGTCACGCTCGTATAGGTGGCGGCATCTACAACCAATGTCGTGGAAACATCGTAGGTGCCAGGTGTAAGGCTTTCAAAAATAGCCTTGTCAGTTGCATTGGGCGTCGTGCTGAAACTGGCACTGGTGGTATTGCTGCTGATTTTGACGACTGCCTTCGAGACGTCGAAACTAAATTCAGCTTCTTTCGCGGCGATTTGTATTTCCAAGGAGACGGATTGAGCGAGGTCATTGTCGTCTTTGTTACAGCTCGATAGTATGCTCACAATGAGCGCTATTAAATAGAGATAGGGTTGCTTTTTCATGTTATTAAAATTTGATTGTTGTTCCTATGGTTAAACTGGGTTTGCTATTGGGGTTGAAGACAAGCTCTGTTCCATTGTCGTACTGTACAACCTTATACGGACGGATGTCGAATATGTTATATCCCCGGAGATTGATCCGGAAGTTTTTTCGGATTTCTTTTTCCACGCCTAGATTCATCGTGACATAGGCCATCGGTTGCTTTGTGCGGCTTTGATCACTCGAGGTACGTATCAACTGGTTGAAGGGTGACTGAAGTGCGTCCAGTTCGGATAGCTCCATGTAGTTAATCTTACTGTCGAGATATGCGATGGGGTACAAACTGTTGGTTATGTTTTGGGTAGCCATCCAGTTGATATCAGCTGAAAAATTCAATACAAAGCCAATACGGGATAGATGGGTTACGGTATTCAGTTTAGACATCAACATAGTATTGTTGTGATCTCTTGGCGTATAAAAGACAGTCTTGATGTGGCTCTTATCTTCAAATTCAATGCGTTGTGCAGGTTCCACGGGCTCGTTTACGACATCTTTGAATACATTGTATGTCAAAGAGGTATTGAGTGAGATGCTCGTGTTGATATAAGGTAACCGAGGTGTACTGATAAACCAATCAAATCCCCAGGTTTCCGAACTGGCGCCGTTGATCATGTTGAAATCCAGTAAACCACCCATGATGATCTCGTCGCCACTTGCTGCATATGCGTACTTGCCGGTTTCCTGATCGAACCAAAAATTATACTCCGGAAGTACATATCGACGCAATTGCCTTTGTTGGGCAAAGCCATCCCAGTTGCGTTTATAGTAGGTGTATATAGAGCTGGTAAAGAAGCTGTTTCGATGTTCCACACCAAGCTCTAATTGCAATGATTTGGAAGGTTTAAGCTTGCTGTTGTCAGGCGTGAACCGATCAGTAAACAGGAGGTAGAACGATGAATCTAAGGTGCCAGTGGTAGCGAGCGCGAGATCGTAGTCGATGTAAACGGGGCCGGGGTATAGGTGTGCTAGTGTAGGTGCTTTACTTCCGAGGCCGAACCCGGCGGTAAATCCCCACTGTTCATTCCACCGCAAACGAGAATTAATTCTAGGCTGCAGGGTTCCATAACCATTTTGAATATCGTAGCGCACGCCAATGTTATTGGATAGTGTGCGTTCGCCGAGCTTTACTTGAAAGTTATCTTCAACATAGAGACCGATGTTCTGCGCTGTGGGCAGGCTCTCATACGAATAGGGGCGTAGGTTCTGATTATTAGTGCCCGAAAAGCGTGGACGTTCAGGATCGGATAGGATGCCTTGCCCGCCATTATTGGAAATAGTATAGTTGACACCGTACTGTACATTATGGGTAACCGTTCCCCACGGAAGACTTGAATTAGCCGATAAAGCTAGCGAACCATTTAAAGGTTTGCCGATGATAATTTCTTCGGCAACGTAACGTCCGTCAACGAAAACACCTTCATAAACGCCGATAGTGTCCAAATTGGCGACAGGGTATATTGGGCCTTTATTCATGGCGTAAGACGAATAAGACTCCTGTTTTCCGCCAGATATATTGGCGTTCAACTGTATGGATTTGACCCACTTGCTCTCTAACTCATAGCGCAATCTATTGCTGAGACCAAATCGATTGTTGCTAAACTGCGATGTCCGTAAGGTTTCATCATCGGGATCCTGTCGCTTCCGGTCGTTCCGGCCGGAATAGTCTAGAGATAAAGTGTTTTTGAAGCGGTCAAAACTGCGTGTCCAGATGATACTCTGGCCATAGCGGTTGAAGGATTTGACTTTGTCTTTTGGATCGGCATTGCTATGCGTCCAGTTGGTGCTGAAATTAATGGCCCCCCAATTGCCCGGCAATTGAAATCCTTTGCTCACCGAACTACCGGTCGAACCACCGTTGATGTTGAAACTTACGACGTACGGACTTTTACCAGCTTGTCTATCGATAATGACGGCGCCGTCGGTCACCTCGCCATAACGCGCTGGCGCAATACCCTGTATCACTTCGATTCGCTCAATGTTTGTGGTAGGAATATCGCGAAGGTCTATTCCTTGGAAAGGCGTGTCATATGTGTTCCGACCCCGGTTCCCGAAGTAGCTATCGCGAAAGGAACCTCCGGATATTTTGGAACTATTAAACCCTCCACGAGCAAATCCTTGTGCTTGCATGTTGGCATCGTTGGAGACGCGCATGTCATCGATAATGATAGCAATGCCCAACGAGTTGTTCAACTGCTGTACGTTAGTGCCATCTGTTGCTGGGGCACCGTTTTTCATGCTGAATCCACCACGGAAATTAAACATGGAAAGTGTGTTCATGTCCAATGGTTGCATTTTTTTCCCGGGAAGGGAGTTCATCACATCGACCAAACTGAAAGCTTGTAGCTGGTCAATGGCCTGCCGGTCAATCGTGATGGAGGAATTGGAGCGTCCGTCTTGTGAATAGGTGGGCAGTACACTAACCTCTTCCAAGGTAAGCGATTGATCGTTAAGTTGTATAACGGGTGATGTTGGGATGTTTGATGCGGGGTAGGAAATGTACTTTGTCTGCTTGCCAATAAAGTTAATGCGTAACCGCACGGAGTCTTGATGTGGCAGGAGAGTAAAGGTGAACGCACCGTCTTTTGAACTGAGCGTTGTCTCGTTGGCGTTGATATATAAAACAGTCGCATATACGACGGGCTTTTGTGCTTCATCGATTAGCCTGCCGGTTAAACGGGATTGACTGTATCCGTAATGTGTTAATAAACAGGTGATTAATATTGTATATATCTTAGTCATTAATTAGATTAAATCTAAATAGATGACAAATATAGAAAAGATTTCCTATCGGGAACAGAAAAAAAAATTTTGTTTAAATAGAAATATCAAAATTCATGGAACTTGAAATAATCTTCAACGTGGCGTGGAGGAACTCAGAGATACATAATACAGATCAATCGAAGCTTTCAAAAACGTTATATTATTTAGAATAAGTACAAATAATATTTACCTTTGCCTCGATATGCTAGAGGTTTGGTCGAAAGTAAAAGAAGGTAGTCAAGAAAGCTTTATGGAGCTTTATGACATGTACTATAAACCGCTCTTTCACTACGGGCTCAAAATCAAACATGATAGGGAGCTAGTGAAAGAGTGTTTGCATATACTGTTTTGTGAACTCTGGGAACAACGGGAACGTTTACCGGTACCGAGGCATGACGCCCGCTTTTATCTTTTTACTTGGCTAAAACGCATCATTTTCCGACAGTATAGTACGGAACATTTTCCGCTTGACCAATTATCGGAACAGCCTCTCGAGCGCTCCGTTGAAGAAGAACGCATACAAATCGAGGAGATTTTGGAGCTGCACACCAAGCTGGAAAAAGCGTTGGCGAAACTAAGCAAAAAACAACGGAAATATATTGAATGGCGTTTCTTTGAGAATAAATCTTATGAAGAGATTGCCCAGCTCGATGACGTGTCTATCCGCACGGTTTATAATGTAATATATGAAAGCCTGAAACGTCTTAAAGGTGACATGGCTGTCTTTTCCTTCCTTATTTTTATTTTTTCTAAATAAAAACCGGTAAAAATCTACTGTTTCCTACACTACTCTATGAAGTACCCCAGCATATAGATGGAAGAATTGACGATTGAGCAACTTATTGCAGATACTAGTTTTGTGAACTATTGCCTAGGAACGGACATAGAAGACATAGCTTATTGGACTTCTTGGATCGATGATCATCCCCAATACGATACCTTGCTCGAGGAAGCCAAAAAGATGGTTTTTCTATTAAAGGATGTGCCTTCACTCTTGGAGTTGGAGGGGGAACGAGCGCGCATAATAGCTTATATTGAAGCTGGAGAATCGAGTAGTAAAAGAAGAATAGTTTACTGGAAGCCGCTGGCGGCAGTAGCTGCTGCGATACTGATCCTAATCGGGATTGCGCAGTTTATACTACCAGCTCGGTTTAGCGCGCCGTTAAAAAAGAATGTGCCTATATGGGTTAACCAAGAGGTCCCTCCAAAGAAGACAATGGAATTGAGGTTGGAGGATGGGACCAAAGTAACGCTGTCGCCATCCTCTAAACTTTCTTATCCGAAAACTTTTTCGGACACGCTACGGATGGTACGACTGGACGGTTCTGGATTTTTTGACGTACAGAGGCAACCCGAAAAGCCTTTCGTAATCGCGACGTCAGATGCACAGATACGGGTGTTGGGAACTTCATTTTCCCTAGAAGCTTTTGAAGGTGATGGGTCTATGAAACTGGCACTCTTTACTGGAAAGGTGGCGTTTTCTACAGGTCAAGTATATAAGGAGATAGAATCAGGTACGACTTTGGTATTCAATAAGTTTGATGGATCTATATCTCTTTTTGATTTTGATCCTACTTCCCCTGCCCACGTGGGTGATCTGCTTTTTGAGCATGCGTCCTTTGAAGAAGTAAGGCGCAAGGTATCTCGATTTTATGGGGTCACTTTTGTCGCATCATCTGAGATCGATATGGAGTTTTCTGGCAAATTCCAGAATGAGTCTTTGAATAACGTATTGGATGACTTAACACACACGACGGGATATCACTTCGCGGTTAAGGCCGACACTGTTTTCGTGACACAGAAATAATCGCTAGTTAGGTATGCATGCACTATATACTTTAGGTGGTCGGTTTCTACTATTACTTTTCGGCCTCGGGATATCTTTGGTTGGGTATCCGCAGCAGAACAACGTTCGGCTAGATGCAGAACAGCGGATATTGGAGGATATTTTTAAAGAGCTTGAGCGGCAGACAGGCTACGTTTTTACTTATGACGCTAAGATTATTCGATCGCAACGTCGGATGAGTATCCGTACAGCGGGTAGCCTGCCGAGTGTCCTAGAGACATTGGGAAAAAAAGCGATGCTAGATATAGCGATTTCTGGAAAGAATATCTTGGTCCGCCCACTTCGGTATGGCAAACTCAGTGGGAAGGTTGTGGATGAAGGGGGGAAACCGCTTGCGGCGGTAAGCGTTTTTATTAGGCAATTCAACCAGCAACACATGACGGATGAACAGGGGACTTTTAGTTTAACGTATCCTATGGCCCGTTATGCGAAGCTTAATCTGGCTTTCTCCATGCTGGGGAGACAGGAACAAGCTGCCGAAGTACAACTAGTAGCGCATGATCAAACTATCTCGACGGTCGTTATGCCGCAATTAAGTATGGGCTTGGAAGAAGTTTCGGTAAGTCCAGTAACGCATGACAGGTTGAGCAGCAATAGCTCCTTATATATCAATAGGGAAGTGATTGAGCAGTCTGGGGCGCTGAGTCTGAATGATCTACTTAATTTGGTGCCAAATAAGAAGATAGAATCTCCTTCGCTTCAACGCGTACAGCAGGCTACGTTACGTAGTAATACATTAACGACCAGCTCACAGGGAGCAAGGGATCCATTTGCCATGAATAATGCGTTTGGGGTGGCCATCATCATGGACGGGATTGCGCTGTCCAATAATAGCAACATGCAAACCCTTAATGCTGGAATGACGGGGATGGGCGATTCATTTGTGGACGTGGGCACCTCGGGTTTGGCTGGAAGCAGAGACCGGGGAATGCGCTATTCGGGGGACTATGCGCACGGTGGGGTGGATTTGCGCCAGATCGCGACGGATAATATTGAGAGTGTCGAGGTGGTAGCGGGTGTTGCATCGGCTAAATATGGTGACTTAACGGACGGAGCGATTATTGTGAACCGTATTGCTGGAAGTTCGCCGATGTATTTCAGTATGCAGCTGCGAGATAATGCCACGGTTTACGGTCTAAGCAAAGGTTTCCGAACCAATAAATTGGGCGCGTTTACGCTCGGTGGCAATTTTACACGTTCTTTTCAGGACAATCGCGATAAACTGAAATCTTACGACCGGCTATCGACTAATTTGATGTGGAGTACGTCGGCTGGCGCGAATAAAGCTTTTACGAATACATTTTCTGCGGACTACGGACGCAATCTGGACAATGTGCGTCGTGATCCAGATGACCCGACTGCATCCTTAGCGCGGTTTAGGAATTATAATTTTTCGGTTGCTAATCGCAGCAACTACCGTATCGATCGCGGTTTTCTGACAAACGTGGGACTGAATATGCGTTATAGCGAATCTTATCAAAATACGTATCGCGAACGCTTTATGAATGGTACCTACATCATTTACTCCGATGCCACAGAGGTAGGTATTACCAAAGGAACTTACGCGCCGGGTATTTATACTGCTGTAGACCATATTGAAGGAAAACCGATAGACATTTCTGGTCGGTTGGATCTTAATGGAAAATACTACACGGGGGATATCCTCCATCAACTTAGCTTCGGGATGAATTACAATTATTCCAAAAATAGGGGGCGTGGTCAATTAGTGGATCCTTCTCGCCCGAACCAATTGGCTTCGGCGGCTACTGCTGGCAATCGATCGGCTCGATACTACGACTTCTCGACGATACATGCTCAGCAGCAGTTAGGGCTGTACGTCGAAAATGTATTTGAGACGAGATTTGCTAATAGACCTTTGCATGCAATTTTGGGAACGCGAATGGATAAATTCGAACAGTACCTAACCGTTTCTCCGCGGGTAAACTTATCGTATGAGCTGAGACCCGATCTGCAACTTGGGCTGGCCTATGGATATGCGAGCAAGGCGCCGGGGTTAGGACAACTTTATCCCGGACCGGTTTATTTCGAGGTACCATTGTTCCAACATACCGCGGTTACGGAGACGGGGGCGGTAGATGAACAAAATAGCTTGTACTTGCTGTATGTAGATAAGTTTATGCCGGAAAACAGTGGTCTCAAACCTTCGGGTTCGCAACAATGGGAAGCTACAGTGCGGTACAATAAAAGGGGGTATAATGTGGGTATGAATTTATTCTTTAAGGAAACATTCCGTGGCATTAGTACCCTGCCGGATTATAGTGTTATCGAACTGGACCAATATTGGGATAATCGGGGCGGTGATCCTTTGTATATTATTGATGGAACGAAGCGATATAGGCTTCCGCGCCACCGTTTTGCTAACCTGAATAATACAAGTAACAGCGGTATCGAACTCATGGCTTTCACACCTAAATGGGACGTGATCCAGACCTCGTTTAACCTACGCGGAGGTATTAGCCAAACGGTATATAATCCGTCCACAAATAGCCAGCGGAACTTTACGAACCCCGGTACGGATTTGGATTATGCGGTCACGGGTGTTTATCCGGGACTTAAGCGCAGGTCGGTGCGTAGTAATGCGGCAATAACGTCCAGTACGCACATACCCAAAGCGAACTTGGTCGTCAACTTTATTGCGGAATTTAACCTGATCAATAGAACAGATACCGATGCGGCGGAAGGAGTGCCGATTGCTTATTATACCGCGGATGGACGTTACATAACGATCGAAAGTTTTGATCAAAATAACCTGCAATACCGGCATTTGCTCGTGCCGCAGCAGGAACTCAATAATCAAAACCAACCGGCGGTGTATAGCAACTTTCACCTCAATCTATCGAAAGATGTAACCAAACGTTTGACGCTTACTTTTCAGGTTTACAACGTATTCAATTACCGTCCGCAATATTTGCGCTCAGATAACACCTTGATTATACCCAACGACAAGCCGACTTATGGCGCGCAATTGCGGTTAAAAATTTAACATAAAATCATCAACTATAAAACAATGACAACGATAAACATGAGAACAACCCGATTAGGAACCCTAATGATAACGCTCCTGATGGCGTTTGTAAGCTGTAAGAAAGACGAAGCTCCTCAAAATGCACCGGTAGATGTAGAGGTGTCGGTGAGTTTTGCTGGAGATGCGTATGCGGAGAACCTCGATGTGGAGGGTATTACCGTAAACGTTTACAATGCTTCGGGAAAAGTGGTCTTTCAAGGAATGACGGATGTTGCGGGGAAGGTGAGGGTACAGCAACTTTCGCCAGCGACTTATACGCTACAAGCAACGAAAGTGTATACGGCTGCTGAATTCAATGGCATTATGGGAAAGACGGAAGAAACAGATGTGACCTTTACCACCGAGCAGAAAACCGTCGAAATTAACATAGCCGGTGAGAAAGCATTTCACCTTGAACTGATGACGGGCGCCACAAGCGCTTTAATCATCAAACAGATTTACTATACGGGTTCTGATGCACGACAGGGTGCAAGTTTCCGCGATCAGTTCATCGAAATCTATAATAACAGTGACCAGGTAGCCTATGCGGATGGCCTTTACATAGCGGAAGCTTACGGAACAAATAACGCCAATGCACAGTATGCTTTCCAGCCGAATAGCGGACAGTACGACTGGAGTAAATCGTATGGCATGCCTTCGGGTATAAATGCAAACGCCGATTATGTATATGCCCGCACGATTATCCAACTACCAGGAAGCGGTGAGGAGTATCCTATTCAGCCTGGAGAGAGCGTCGTTATGGCTTCGACGGCAGTCAATCATCAATCGCCGTATACAGGTACGGATGGGGTGACGATTAGTGTGCAGGACCCTTCGTTGACGGTCGATCTAAGCAAAGCAGATTTTGAAGCATATTATGCGCCCTATATCGATAGGGGGCGGCCCTTAGCTTCGGACGTGGATAATCCGACGGTACCGAATGTCATTGTGCATAGACGATCGGGCAATGCTACCGATCTCATCATGGATCAGACTGGCCGTATTAGCTGGTTGATCTTCCACGGCGAGGGAATGGGGGCAGTGTCTAGCTGGAAGGGCTATGATGTGCCCTATACAGACGGACGGGAGCGGACGGATGGAACGTATATACAAATTCCGGTAGCGAATATCATGGACGCGGTTGAATTGCAGTCGTCTTCGACCTCGACCGTATATCCAAAACGCTTTACAGCACAGCAAGACGCGGGATGGACTGCGGCAGAAGGTGGAGCACGCTCCTCCTATGCGGTAATCCGGAAGACGAAGGAAGTGGTTAACGGCAGAAGGGTACTGGCAGATACGAATAATTCAACAGAAGATTTCGTATCGATAAAGGCTAATCCGAAAGGTTTTGCTGATTAATACTATAATCAGGTAATTGGGATAACATGAAACAAGATATCGGCGCATTCTTTGGTTTGCTTATATTGCTTGTTGGAATTTGCCTTCCGGTTCACGGGCAGGAGGTGAATTTTCTGGATACGATAGGTCGTAAGATGCGGTACTTTGCCGTGGATAATCCGATTTGGATGGAAGAGTTGATGGAGCCACGCTACAGCGATATCAGCCTTGCATACGGGGCTGAAAGTGGCGGTTATCGTGCGGCGCAACAAGCCGACCGATCCCGAGAAATTGCCTTCAAAAGTGAGGGAAGTGTGACGATTAAGGATGTACGGCTTTGGGGAAGTTTTGGCTATAGAAATGCCCGGGAAGACAGCACGAGGTTTGGACATCAAACGCGTAGGAATCCTGAAGCTCCCTTTTACTTTGCCTCGTACGGCGCTAACTATTATGAACGTAGCGACTATCAATTACAGGTGAGAGGACAGCGGTATTTTAGCGATAAAAGGTGGTCGCTGTATGGTGGTGTGGACTATATACTGGGCGACCATTTCAGTAATAACGATCCGCGTGGAAGTATAGATGTCTTTCAAGTGGATGGTAGCTTGGGTCTGGGGTATCAATTGGCTCGGGAATGGCAGGTGGGGATACAAGCTGCTTATGGATACGGGCAGGAAGCGGTAGAAGTCGGCTTTAGAAATGAGCAATATGCGCTTCAATCAACGGAATCGCCTTATCTAAATTATACGGTCTTTGGGTATGGATGGCGTGTACAAGACTGGCTATTGGACAAGGGACTCCACTACCAGACAAATATGAAGCGACCGGCATTCAAAGGCTATGTTTCGCATAAGGCAGGAGCGGATAGGTTCTACGCGTACGCGGGATATAAGAGCGACCAACAACGTTATCAGCAGGTATTGCGTAATGAATCTCGGAAGAATGAACTCACGTCCTACACGAGTAATGCCATGGATTATGGTGTCCAATGGCATCGCAAAACCGCGGCTGGACAGCTTTATGTACATCTTCAAGGTTTAAACAAGCGCGGCAAAGATAGATTGCCTGCCGCTGGCAACGGCTTGAACAACTATGTATACGATAACGATTTATACCGAGCAGAGGGTGCCTTTAGTCATGAGCGGGCGCGTTGGCAGTACGATTATGAAGGTGCGATGGAGTATGTGCAGGAAAGGAAGTCGGACGGTGGTTCGGGGACGTTGTTGGACTACACCCAGATACATGCAAGGCTTTCGTTTGTCTTGACGCGAATGATGGGTAGCGGACAACAGGTGTACATGGGGCTTGCCGTCCTGACGAGCCATACGCCTGCATTGCAGTGGGAGTTACCGCTCGTAAATGAGAATGTTTTCCATCGTTATGTATTCTATCATGATGTGAATTACCACCAAACCAATAGCTATGGTGGGGAATTAAATATGGGCTATAGGCAGCCGCTTAACGGACGTGGATTTTTACGTTGGGGATTGCGCTATCAACAACGGATAGCAAATGGTTTCGAACCGGTACCAGAAGGGAATAGCCAATATCGAGCAAATGAACGATCACGATTAAATATCACGATGGCGTATGGTTTTTAGGTGTTTTTCTAGATTAAAGGAAAGGTCGACGAGAACATGGGTGGGCTTAATCGTCTTATCGATACCGTTCTTTTTGGCGTTATTGACGGGCTTTTGGGATGGAGACTATACGCTGGAGGAGTTGCGTGCGCGTTATAGCAGTGGAGATGTAAAAAATTGGCCGGAAGCGCATTTGGATGAACGTGCACGGGAGGGCTTCGAAGATATTGGTCCGTTGAACAAGGCTCCGTACCCCGATGATAACCCTTATAGCAAAGAAAAGGCAATTTTGGGTAAATTGCTGTTCTTCGATCCACGCTTATCGGGTTCGCGTCAGATATCCTGCGCGAGTTGCCACGATCCACAGTTGGGGTTTGGAGACGGTAAGAGTTTAGCTCATGGCCATGATAGGCGTGTTGGTAAGCGAAATGCCATGACGCTCTACAATGTGGGACATTACGATACGTTTATGTGGGATGGCCGTGCGGCATCTTTGGAGGATCAAGTGCTTCTGCCTCTTCAGGACCCTGTGGAAATGAACGCTAACGTAGATAGTATGATAGCCGGAGTGGCGGAAATAGCTGGATATCGACCACATTTTCAGGCTGCTTTTGGCAATCGCGATGTGACAGTAGATCGTGTACAAAAGGCACTGGCGACGTTTATTCGTGGGATAAACAGTTATCCCAGCAGATTTGATCGTTTTGTGTCTGGAAATGCGAATGCACTCAATGATCAGGAACTTTTAGGCATGCATCTGTTTCGAACGAAGGCGCGTTGTATCAATTGCCATAATACCCCGTTGTTTTCGGATAATAAATTTCATAATGATGGACAGGCCTTGTATGGTACCCGACAGGAGGATTTTGGCCGTTACCATATTTCGGGAAAGCAAGAGGATGTGGGCGCGTTTAGAACGCCATCGTTGCGCGACGTAGCACTTACTGGTCCGTGGATGCATCATGGTAATTTTCCTACGCTCCGCGATGTTGTTGAGCTATACAATCTGGGAAACCCTGCGCCGATACAACGAAGGGTAGTGGTAGACGAGCGTACCCGTCCTATACCGTCGCCTTTGTTGAGAAAACTCCACTTATCTAAAGAGGAGGTAGATGCTGTTATTGCTTTTTTGCATGCATTGAGCAGTCCGGTGCAACGTAGAATGGAAATGCCGGAGTAAAAACACCCGAAGTTCATCGAAAGGAGGGGTAAGAGGTCTCAAGATCGAGAAAATTTATATTTTGTAAAATGCATATTTTTTTTGATCTTGATCAAGCATATTGATGAAGTGCAATTCCATTATAATCGGACTACATATGGCTATCTACCCTATTAAAAATGAAGAAGAACGGCTGAATCGGCTTGAATTCTACGACTTGTTGAACGTAAGCAAAGATCACGATTTGGATGTTTTTGCCGAAGCTGCATGTCTAATAACAGATTGCCCGGCGTCGATTATCTCTATAATGGAACTTGAAACGCAACGTATTCAAAGCTGTGTGGGCCTCTCGATGGACGCTGTACCTCGGCGGGATACGATTTGCCAGTATACGATAATGAGTCACGATGTTCTCATTATTGAAGACACGTTTCTTGATGAGCGGTCGAGTTCTAATCCAATTATACGAGACGGAAATATCCGGTTTTATGCAGGCGTCCCTTTGGTCGAAGAACAAGGCTACGTTTTAGGAACAATCTGTGTGATAGATTACGTGCCCAAGAAAATCAATGATAAGCAAATTGAGTCATTAAGAAAACTAGGGAAAGCCGTAACTAAACTTCTAGTGGCTAAAAGGAGACAGACAGAAGCAGAATATTTCTCCGAAACGTTTACCATTACCGACAATATCATATGCGTTTTGGATACCAATCACCGTGTTAAAGAAATCAACCCAGCATTCGAGGAAATCTTCCAAACATCAAAGAATGATGTTGTAGGTATCGGTATATTAAAGCTTTTGGAGCCAAACAATTTCGAAGAATTGGATAGTTTGCTTCAAGATCTGGATAAATTTCCCAAAGGCGTTTCGCTTACAACAAAGACGATGATTAAAGATGGCGATAGCGTCGTGTTGGAATGGTCTTTCAGACAAAACAGTAGAAAAACAGAAATTCTTTGTTTCGGCAGAAATATTACAAAGGAGGTTGAAGAACGTCACAAGTTGGAGGACTCTGAGCGCAGATTCAGGAATTTCTTTGAAAATGCGATAGGTTTAATGAGCATGCACGATCTGCAAGGTAATATTATAGCGGTCAATAAAAAGGGGAGGGAGGTATTGAAGTATTCCGAAGATGAAGTGATCGACTTGAATTTACGGCAACTCGTTCCTCCACAGCACTTGGATTTGCTAGAACAGTATATCGTCCGGATGAGAACTAAAAAAGAAGACTCTGGGACGATGATTTTACGTGCGAAAGATGGTGAAGATATTTTCTGGATGTATTATAGTATGCTGGAAGCTGATGAAAACGGCAATCCTTACGTAGTGAGTACAGCATTGAACATGACAGAACGTATACGGCTTGAAAAAGACCTACTAAAGACCAAAGAAATTTTAGAGCAGACGAATTTGGTAGCCCAAGTGGGGGGATGGGATATCAATCTTAAGACTAATAGGGTATTTTGGTCAGATTCTACGAGGGCTATCCACCGGGTAAGCAATACGTTCCAACCTGATTTTGAAACAGCAGTTGGCTTCTACACAGAAGAGAGTAAGAAAAAAATACGAAATTTATTTTCAGAGGCTGTCGAGGAAGGAGTACCTTATGATGAAGAACTGCAGCTTCAAAGAAATGACGGAACCCTTATCTGGGTCAGGGTGAAGGGTATTCCAGAATTTGAGGAAGGAGTGTGTACAAGGATCTATGGTATTATTCAAGATATCGATGCGACAAAAAATACATATCTGGAACTGGAAAAAAAAGAAGCGATGCTTCGATCTTTCGTAAACTATGTTCCGGCCGCTGTAGCCATGTTGGACAGAAATTTAGATTATGTTTCCGTAAGTAAGAGATGGTTGAATGAACTAAGGCTGGATGGTGTGGAAGTGGTGGGAAAAAACTTATATTCGATACATCCACAGATAACAGAGGAACGGAAGAAGCTATATACAGCAGCATTAAAAGGAGAATCATTTAGCAATGAAGATCAAGTCTTTGAAATAGCAGGAGTCGATGAACCTCAACACTTTAACTGGGAAATTAGGCCTTGGCATTTCTCGGACGATACTATTGGAGGGGTGATCGTTTTTATGCAGAATATAACCGGTCTTGTTAAAGTAAACCGAGAACTAAAGAAAGCTAAAGAATTGGCTGATCTAGCCAGCAAGGCGAAATCCGAATTCTTAGCCAATATGAGCCACGAAATCAGGACGCCGTTAAATGGGGTAATTGGGTTTTCTGATCTATTACTAAAAACCCCGCTAACGGAGGTACAAGCACAATATTTGAGCTATATTAACGAATCGGGAAATACACTATTGAGCATTATTAACGATATTTTGGACTTCGCCAAGATAGAGTCCGGAAAATTGGAACTTTTCATCGAGCGGTACAATGTTTACGATCTCGCTAGCCATGTTGTTAATGTAATCCGTTATCAGGCGCAACAAAAGAGCCTCGAGTTACTTCTCGACATAGAGCTGGGCTTACCCAAAATAATTTGGATAGACGAGGCTCGAATTAAACAGGTCCTTATTAATTTATTAGGCAATGCGGTGAAGTTTACCGATCAGGGAGAAATCGAATTCAAAATTCGTAAATTAAAAAGTAACGATAAAACAATCACCTTGCGTTTTTCGGTTAGAGATACTGGAATAGGGATTACTACCGAAAAACAGCAACGTATATTCGATGCTTTTACGCAGGAAGACAGCTCTGTAAGTAAAAAATATGGGGGCACGGGCCTGGGACTTACAATATCCAATAATATTTTACAATATATGGACAGTGGGCTTTCTCTTGAAAGCGAAGTAGGCACAGGATCAGTTTTTTACTTTGATATAGATGTTCCCTACGAGTTTGCGGATTATTCGGACGAGCAAGGAGAGCTTGAGGTACACCGCGCGTTAATTGTAGATGATAATAAAAACAATCGGATTATTCTTGAACATATGCTGGCCTATAAAAATGTGCAATCAACATCCGTAGTGAACGGCTTAGAAGCTATTCAGCTTCTCATGAAAGGTGAACGATTTGATATTATTTTAATGGATTATCATATGCCCATTCTATCTGGGGTGGAAACCATCGAAAAGATTAAGCAACTATTTACGAAACAGGAAGAAGAGATCCCGTTTATCGTACTTCATACCTCCTCCGAGGAACATGAAGTTCTTTCCTCTTTCCAGCAAGACGAAAAGTCGTATCGTCTACTAAAACCGATTAAATCTGAGGATTTGTATAGAACATTAAAAAACGTTACGCGTTATACTGATCGGGAATCCGTAAAACCAAACGTACAGAAGGATAATGAACTGTTGGCGTTTGCGTATCCTTGGACGGTATTAATTGCTGACGATAATCCGGTAAATATGGCGCTTAATCAAAAAATGATGAATGCTTTGATGCCAAGTGCGGAGCTAGTTGAGGTCCATGATGGAGAACAGGCTCTACAAAAATGTAGAGAACGGTATTTCGATTTGATTTTGATGGACGTCCAGATGCCCATTATGGATGGTATAGAAGCTACAAAACAAATTCGTTTATTAGCGCGTTATTCCGATATTCCTATCATCGGAATAACGGCTGGAAATATAGCGGGAGAGAAGGAGAAGTGTTTGGAAGCAGGAATGACTGATTTTTTACCGAAGCCGCTTAGGCAGACAGACCTGTTTCAAATGCTCAAAAAACATATCTCTGCTGATAATAACAATGTTGTGTCAGAAGCGATTGAAGTAGGAGCCCACCTTGATATGAATAAGCTCCAAGAACAGATAGGAGATGATGACGATTTTAAAATTATATTTTTTAACTTGGTTATTCAGGAACTCGGTAACGCTAGCGCTCAAATGAAAGAACTATCCGAAAAAAAAGATAGGGAAGCCGTAAAGATGTTTCTGCATAAACTTAGAGGCACCTCCGGAACGGTGGGTCTAACTAGGTTAGCGCGTCTAACTACGGAGTGGGAGAGCAGCATCGATGAACATATGGATTATTCCAAGATGGAAGAAGAAATGAGAAGCGAAATCGATATAGCTTTAACGATAATTAGTCAAATGAACAAAAAATAATGGGTATGTTGATCTTGATTGCTGAAGATGATGAACTAATTTTAAAAACAATAGAGCATAAGCTGTTGAAAGAGGGGTACGAGGTTATCGTTACCCGTAACGGCAAAGATGCTATTGATAGAATAAGGGATACTAATGTGGATTTGGTTATCTCGGATATTATGATGCCCTTCGCTTCCGGTACCGAGATACTTTCCGCTATCCGATCAGTAGGAAGAAATATACCCGTCATTATGCTTTCTAGTCTTGGACAGGAGGACGTGGTATTGAATGCGTTTGATTTAGGTGCTTCGGATTTTATGGTTAAACCTTTTAGTCCGACGGAACTTATACTCCGAATCAAGAGACTTATTCCCAAATGAAGAAATGATATTACCGAAGGTAGATTAAAGGAGAGGAGCGATAGAACTCCCGCTATATACTAAAGAAGATGATGTTTTTATATGTTTCGATACACGATCTGTTTTTGATCTTTTTAGGCATATTGTTTTTGGTTTTAGTACTGATCGGCGTCCTCCTTTCTTATGTGCTTTACCAGCATACCGTATCAAGACATATGCGGGAATGGTCTGTAATGATCGAGAATAAGATAGCGGATGCGATCGTTTATTCGCACGAGGAAAGGTCGTCCGATGAGATGTTTGACCTTTATTCCAAGAAGTCTCCTTTTAGATACTTATTTTTAGAAAAATTAGTTGCCTCGAAAAAGAAATTTTCGGGAAGCGCACAGCAGACGATTCAGCAGCTATTTATAGACTATAATCTACAAATAGAAGCCCTTCAAAAATTGAAGAAAAAAAAGGCCCATCTCATTGCGGTTGGTATTCAGGAACTTACCGTAATGGAGATGGCTGTATACCTGCCACAGATCAGTGTTTTTCTTAAGTATCCATCCTCCCAGGTATATCAGGAAGCACAATACGCGATGGTAGTATTTAAAGGTTTTGATGGTCTCTCATTTTTGAATGAATTCTCCTATACAATTTCAGATTGGCAGCAGTTGCGTTTATTACGTTCCTTGAAAACTATTCCTGAGGATAGTATCGCACCTGCCATTGGTTGGTTAAAAAGCCGAAACACTTCCGTCGTAGTTTTTACCTTGAGGTTGCTTCGGAAATTTCAGGTATTTTCCGTTTACGAGCACGTGAGGGAGCTGTTGACACATACGTCGATTGATATCCGTCTGCAGGCAGTTCGCACGTTGCAGTCTTTGGAGAATATCGACACCGTTACGCATCTGACGGACGATTATGGGAACCAACCGGCTGAATTACAGTTGCAAATAATGAAGACACTGAAGCGATCTGATGACAAACGTTGTTGTGATTTCTTCAGATTCCAACTGCTTAACCACCCGCGTGCCGACGTTAAGTTAGCTGCTGCGGAAGCCCTTGTCTCTCTCGGCGCTAAAGATGATCTATTGGCGATTTCTGGTGATAAGACGTCTCCAGATCGGCTAGTTCAAATTATTAAACATGCATTAGGAGAAAGATTATGCTAGAATTCTCACACATTGTATACGAAATTGTCATTTGGCTATTCTTGCTTTATGGCGTAGGCGTTTTTTTGGTGTACACCTGGATGGGAGTTTACGCCTTGGGAGCAATAATAAGATATAGGCATCAAAATACGTTTACGGATTACAGCATAATTGCGACCAGCTCCGATACCCCGGTATTCAGCCTTATCGCTCCGGCATATAACGAAGGGAAGACTATTGTTGAAAACGTACGATCGTTGCTTTCGCTGTATTATCATAATCTGGAGATCATTATTGTGAATGATGGGAGTAAAGACGATTCGATGCAGAAGCTTATTACGGCCTACGAGTTAGAACGTATCTCATTTTTTGTACAAGGACAGTTGGAAACCAAAACGATAAAAGGTGTTTATAAAAGTAAAAATCCCGCGTTCCGAAAACTAACTGTTATTGATAAAGAAAATGGGGGCAAGGCGGATGCCCTAAATGTGGGGATCAATATTTCTTCTGGCGACTACGTGGTATGTATCGATGTCGATTGTATTCTGGAGCAAGATGCTATCCTTAAGTTGGCAAAACCTTTTCTAGAACAAACCGATAAGAAAGTCATCGCTTGCGGAGGTGTCATACGTCTGGCGAATAGCTGCAAAATAGAAAATGGCAAAATAACCGAAGTTAACGTTCCAAAATCGTGGCTCGGAAGAATGCAAGCTTTAGAGTACATAAGAGCTTTCGTATTAGGACGTATGGCATGGTCTCGTGCCTCGGGATTAATTTTAATATCAGGCGCATTCGGTGCATTTGATCGGAAGATCGTATTAGCATGCGGGGGATACGACAAGGACACGGTAGGAGAAGATATGGAACTCGTTGTTCGTATGAGAAGATACATGGAAGAACGGAAAGAGCCGTACGAAGTGGTGAATATTCCTGATCCTCTGTGTTGGACCGAGGTGCCTGAAACTAAAGAGATTTTAAGCAAACAGCGCAATCGTTGGATGCGTGGCACCATGGAAACGTTATGGAAGCATCGGAAATTAATGTTTAATCCGAGGTATGGAAAATTGGGGATGATCAGCCTCCCGTATTGGTTTTTTTTCGAGTTTTTGGGCCCTTTAGTAGAGTTTTCAGGCTATATTATTTTTCTAATTTTCCTGTTATTTGGAATTGTCAATTGGCCTTTCTTTATCATATTGTTCGCCTTAGTGATTTCTGCCGGTATCCTATATTCCATATACGCCATCTGGGTTGATTTCTTGAGTAAGCAGGTGTATACTAAGAGAAAAGACTCTTTGACATTAGTTGCGGCAGCGATTCTTGAACCGATTTACTTTCATCCAATTGTGGTAAAGGCAGGTGTGATGGGATTTATTGACTATTTCAAAAAATCGCATAGCTGGGGCGAAATGACCAGACAGGGATTCAACCAGACAATAGAACACCTTCCTTGGAAATTGCGAATAGCTAGAAAACTAACGTACAGTCTTAAAAAATGGGGAGCCTTCTCCGTGATGTTTTTGGGATTGTTTTTGCTTTCGATAGCAGCAGAGTGGCTTTGGTATACATACAATTTTAAACAATTCGACGGCTCTTTATTGGCTAAAAACTTACTGTTCAATAACCTTGTATTCCTGTTTCAATTAATATTTGGCATAGGAATCCTGTACATGATTCTGAACTTAATTAAGGAATCATGGGCAAAAATAATTACGGTCACGCTATGTACGCTGGTGGTATTGACACAGTATATATTTTTTCTGTATTTCGCCGAGTCGCATAATATGCTGGGAGCAGACGTGCGTTACTATAGCGCCGAGGAAATGAAGCAGATTCTGCAGACCAGCGGCATGTTGAGTGCGAAGAATATCGCACTGATGGTTATTTTAATAGCCGGCACATTGCTTCCGTTTTGGATTGCCGTAAAGCAGGCTCATCGGTCGTGGTATATTGGTCTAGCATTTTTATGTCTCGGTTTTCTTATGCTCTTCGTCTCGCCAGATATTTTTCCTGCAGGGCGCTACACGAGTGATTTTGAGCAGAATGCATCAAAAAGCAAAGGAGCTTACTTTTTAAATTCAAATCTCGATGATTTTATAAACGAATACCCTAAGCTATCTAGGTTATTCGGTAAGCCACAGCACATATCGAGTGATCCTAATCGATTAGATGATGCTTATCCCTTTTGGAGGAATGAGGATACACCGGACTTCCTTGGTGAATACTTCAATACATCTACAACCATTCCCAATCTAGTTTTCATAACGATTGAGGGTCTGGGGCACGCTTACAGTTCGCCAAAAGGGTACGTTGGGAATTTTACGCCCTTTATAGATTCTTTAGCCAACCGGAGTCTGTACTGGGAATTCAACGTGAGTTCGTCTGGGCGCACGTTTGCGATGTTACCTACGCTTACTGGGTCATTGCCATTTGGGAAAAATGGTTTTCTGGAAATCGGACAGACGCCTCCACATTTCAATTTATTCAACGTTTTAAAGAAGAACGGCTTCGAAACAGGTTTCTATTATGGCGGGGATGCATCGTTCGATCGTATGAAAGCATTCTTGGAATACAGTGAAGTGGACAATTTAATTGAAGAACAATCTTTCACTTCTCCTTACCGCAAGCTACCCGAGAATAACGGAGAAAGTTGGGGATATGAAGATCAGGCGGTCTTTAGTAAAATGCTCGATGTCCAAAAGCCAGACAATCAACCTTATTTTAATTTGATTCTTACATTATCAACCCATAATCCCTTTCTAATCAATAATACATCGTATTATGAAGAGCTTTTCCAAAAGCGGGTTGCTTCCAACCAAATTTTAGATGCACAACGAAAATGGGCTTTCGAAAATAAAAAACAGTTAGTTTCGGTGCTTAATGTCGACGACGCCCTGAAAGCATTCTTTGAGGCCTATGCTAAACGTCCAGACTTTAAAAATACGATTTTCTTAATAACAGGTGATCATAGTATGCCGGAGATCCCTCTTCAAACAAAAATAGACCGTTACCACGTACCTTTAATCATCTATTCTCCACTCTTGAAGGAGCCCAAACGTTTTTTTCAGCTTACTAGCCATTTTGATATCGCGCCGTCTATATTAGCGTATTATAGAGAGAATTATAGACTAAAGACTCCGTCAACGGTGGCGTGGGTGGGCCGAGGCTTTGCCAAGGACCGGAGGAATAATACCTATGGTATTCCTATTATGCAAAGCAAAAACCAGATTGGTGATTTTATCTTCAATAATTATCATTTAAATGACAATCGATTATTTGTATTAAAAGCAAACGTTACAGAAGACCAAGTTGATGATCAGTCTCTCGTCAACGAAATAAACCGACGGTTTGACGAGTTTAAGGCCAAGAACGCTAGGTTCTATTCGTCGGGGATGTTGATGCCGGATTCCGTAACAGTCAATTTTATGAGTAATAATACATTAGACCCCTAAAATGCTTTGATGTATCCGATACTAATATCAAACTGATTACCTTTTTCATCTGGACGATATTCTTGATTGTAGTAAGTCGCAGCTATCGAAAACAGATTCAGTTTATTTATCGAAAAATTATATTCCCCGCCAAATTTGAGCGTTTTAAGTTTGTAGTTGTACGTTTCTAGAAGGGCATTTATACTTTCTTCTGGGCTAATCCCTGTTCCTACCTGGAGAGCGAAATAGTCGTTAGCACCTTTTGTATAATATCGCATAGTTCCGGTATACGAGTGGGAGATGTTTGTATGGTCGGGCGTTAGATAAGTACGAAAATTAAACCATAGGTTTTTATAATATTTCCCAACCGAAGCGGTGTACATCCAGATATTATTGCTGAAATGAAGTTGTCTATACCCCAATTCCCCTTCAAAGCTATTAGGAAGGTTCGCATACAGGGATGCTCCCGTGCGGTATTTGGGGAATATGCCCACATTATCTGAATAGGCGGCACCTAGATACAGGTAAAACATCTTGGAGAGTCGGGGATAAGCTTCTAGCTCGAACTGTGCTCCATTTTCTCCAAACCGGTTTGCATAATTCCCTCTCGCAATTACCGAACCTATCGGAGTTATTCTTCTATAGCTGATTCCCACTGTGTGCCAGTCGTTGTCAAATTGCTTATCAAAATGCGAAAAGCTGTACGTCACGCCAAATGCGTTTTTGGAACTCAGCTCCCTAATTCTCGCAGCAATAGCCCTTGCCTCTGTGTTTTTTGGATCGATTTCTAAAGCCGATGAGGTTGCTTTCTCTGCTTCTACATAGTCATTGTCGGCGCTATGTATTTTCGCTTTTAACAGCCATAAGGTCTCTGATTGAGGATGACGGGTTATCCCCCGGTCTATAATACCGATTGCTTTTTTATAGTGGTCGTTCCAGTATTCGAGAGAACCGTATGCAACAAAAAAATCTTCATCTGTCACGTTCTTTTTATCGAGCGCCTCGTATACCTGTCGTGCAGATGCCACGTCTTCCGTCCAAGTATAAAGCCGACCAAGGAATATGGAAATGTCTGTATATTCTGGTGATTTCTCGAGCGCCTGCTTTGCAAGTTGGATGGCGCTGGTATAATTTTTTTCTTCGAAAGCGGCATAACGTGCTTTGGCAAATAGATCGTCCGAGCTTTGACCTTCTTGACCGTAAATCGCCAATGGTAAGAGGGATATCAATACGAGGTAGCAGTATCTTTTCATTCTAATTTTTTAATACAATATCGTCAACTTCTTGCCTAATACATACCGAAGATATAAAATATATTGAAATTTTGTTTGTAGAAATTAGCTACAACCTTATTGTAGGTTTTACTTCGAGCCTCAAACTGGCGTTCGTAAAAGTTTGTGTGCAAGAAAGTATTAGAATAGTCATTAATTCGAGGATGACTTTGTCTAGATTCCGACTTTTTAGTCGGCTTTAGTACCGTGGAAGAAAGTCTGGGCAAATAGATGATGTTGAAATTTTTTCGTACTCTATTTAGATACCAAAATAAATTAGTCCGCTTAATATTAGAAATAACGCCCATTGGCATAGTTTCAGAAACTTTTTGGGCAGTGAGCCTGATACAGTTACCACAATTAAGAAAAAGACAGCATACAACAGAAAGTAGATGCTCATAATCTGTAAGAGAATTGTTCGATGTGGGTCTAATAGGTCTGTGAAATTTATCAAAGTAAGTCCGGCAGTGATCATCAATATATCCACTGAAACAACGTGGAATGCACCTCTCGCCATTATCCAGTTTTCAAATCTCTTGTGTTCTGAAAGGTCGGGCATAATCGACTTTATATCTTTATCCCCCAAAAACATATGGACGATTACAGATATCAGAACAATTACGTTCGCTATAATCAAAAAGGTATTCATCTCAATTCTATTCAAAAAATTAATAAATGTGTTCTCACAATAACTGCCATATCTTGCAGTGTGTGATGCAATTCACGTTGTAAATTACGGATGGTTTGTGAATATCTCACTGTTTATGAGGCGCTGAATATTTTACAATATCTATACCGATACCGTTAGGATCCTGGATGGCAAAATGTCTGTCGCCCCATGGCTCGTTGCGAATGTCAATTTCTATTTTGATTCCTTTTCGTTTTAATTCCCGATAGATTTTATCCACGTCTTCTACCTCGATGGTTAAGTACATTCCCTGTCCTTGAAATGGCTTATGAAAAAAAGGTTTCTGGCTCGGATGGTTCGGTAGTAAAAAGCTAATTTCCGCTTCCTTATTTGGCGTGTGCATTAAAATATAAAATTCATTTTCAAACGTCACGCCGAAACCTAAAGTTTTGGTATAAAATGCTTTAGTTTCCGCCAGTTTTTCTGTGATAATTCCTGCATTAAGTGTCATCTTGATTTCTTTTTTAGAGGAAGAGTTTGTTTGTGAAAACACATTTGTTGCTAAACAAAGCGTTACAATGATTAATATGAGCTGGTTCATCTTTTTATATTTATTTGACTAAACGAATTTCGGGTAATAGAAACGTTTAGAATAGGAAAAAACGGACAAAATACCCTTTGCAGGTTTTTTTGATCGATAATACAAAGGCAGCCTATGAAGAAACGTAAGTGTCAGGTAAAAAATAACCTATTCGGGCAATTCTCCGGCGTATTTTCAAATGCTTTTCCCGGTGTAATACCATAAAAATCCTTGAAATCTTTAATGAAGTGCGATTGATCGTAATAGCCCGCCTCAAAAAACAATTTTTTTTTCGTCAGGCTTTGCATTGATGGCTGTGCATTTAAAAATTTTTGAAAACGGACGACTTTACTGAATGTTTTGGCAGTATCGCCGATGTAAAACTCAAAAAGCCTGCGGAGCTGCCTTGGACTGATACCCGTATTTAAATCCTTTTGTACCTCAACTGATCCATTGTTTTTCAAAATAATTTCAATGCCAGCATACAGCCTATTATCGGCATTGAACTGTGC
Organism: Sphingobacterium gobiense; assembly: GCF_002980575.1. GTDB lineage: Bacteria > Bacteroidota > Bacteroidia > Sphingobacteriales > Sphingobacteriaceae > Sphingobacterium > Sphingobacterium gobiense. Next base: position 1,243,976 of record NZ_PVBS01000001.1, on the reverse strand, counting down.
TTTTGCATACAATGCAAGGAGGTGATTGTCAAGAATAATTCTAACTTCTTCAGCCGATTTCTTTTCGTTAAAACGGTTGGAGATAAAATCGGAAAGATGCGGAACGATGGAACTTAAATGCTCGATTTGATTGCTAAGCTCGGAAGCTTTTACTTTGAAAAATTGCGGGAACATTGTCGGCAAAAAACGAATGCCTATGTAGCTAAAAGAGGTAGTCAAGGGAAATTCAGAAAACTTTTTGAAAAAGCCCATCACATAATTCTCTTCAGGGTTATTGAGGTCTAAAATTATATCAATGCAACTGTCGGTTACCACACGATAATTGAATGGTTCAGGAAGCGGTTGGGTAGTTTTAAGCTGCCAATAGCAATAGATATAGGGCTGTAGCCTTATATCGGGTAAGAATTCAACATAGGTAACATTTTCGGCCGATGCTTTGACGGTCGGCTGGATAGGGTGGTACAAATTTCTTATTTGCGTGACAATATTCACGTTTGTTGCCTTATGTTTTTGTAAATTTATATAAATTCTTTTAAATCAAGTCATGTCGCAGAAACTGCTTTCCTGATTTCGTTAAATTTCAACAGTTGAATACTCTTTAACTGAAAAGGGAAGGGATTTGCATGATATCGTTTTTCAAATTAGAATTTGGTCTGAAAAACATTTATAGGGCTGTATTAATTTTTATTTTCATATGTTACAAAAACATTCAGGCAACTTTGATTTGCTCAAATATTTAAGGTCACAAAAAGATGATTGCGATATGGCGCCTTATTATTTGGCGTCGAGAGCCTGTTTGGAACACATGGAGATAACTCATCCGTTTAAAAACTACTTTTATACTATCGGTCTGTTTTATGGCGAGGGAGCGAGTATCAGAATAGGTAGTACTACCTATGAGTTAACACAGGGAAGCTTATTAACAATTGGTCCTGGAGTGACTTGCCAATGGCTCAATACGAGCTTCCCACTCAATGATACGCTTTTTCTTTTATGATGATATATTCGTAAATAATTTCAATAGGTCATTCTTCTACTCTTTGGAATTCTTTTGCCCCGATGAAAAGAGTGTAATTCAACTGTCTGACAATCAATTTGAGGAAATGCAACAGCTTTTCCACACGCTTCGGACAATCGCAGATAAACCTGAAGCTGTATCGGGAATACTATATTCAATTCTGATTATTTCACAGAAATATTTCTGGAACCTGCACCGAGGCAATAAAAAAGAACTATGCGGTAAAGAACATACGGTCGTAAAGTTTAGAGAATTAGTATCGAAGAATTTTGCGGAAAATAAAGATGTCGCTTTTTACGCGGAACGGTTGCACATATCGCCAAAATATCTTAGCGAAATATTAGTGGAATACACAGGACTTTCAGCAAAAAAATGGATTGAATTTCATGTTATGCAGGAAGCAAAGTACCTGTTGAGCTTTCGGGATATGTCTGTTAAGGAGGTAGCATTTCAGCTTGGCTACACAGATACTTCTCATTTTTCCCGTGCATTCAGAAGTTATGACGGACAGCTACCCACCGAATTCAAAAATACCGTTGGAAATCCCAAGTGTTCATCCTCACGGATCTAAATCAAAAACGGAAAAAAATACATTTTTTACCGCATTATATACAGTATTGAAGGCTAGGCTTCTCAATATCTTTGTACTATATTAAATAAAACGTACAATGAAGCTTAAATACGTGTCATATCGGGATGGACAGCGTTGTCACGTTTAAAGAACTTTATTTGTCGTATATCTAAAGAATAATTTTCGTTGTAACCATTTCCCAGCGCAGCTTAATACAAAACAAATTATAAATAATGCTACGGGTTGAGTGGGGTGAGCAAAGAAACATGCCAAAAATAGTACACAAAAAATGAAAGATGAGAAAAGTGAATATGATAAATCGCTTGTTGGTCTTGCTGTTTTTAAACGTGTGGTGCTTGTCAATGCAAGCACAGATACCTGTTGAAGTCAGTGCAGGTCATTCGAGCTACTATTATCAGCATGCGTTTGGCGGACGATTCCGTGCCGAAAAGCCCTTAGGTTTCTTTCACACCTCGTCGGTTCTTATACCTTATGATAAAAAACGTGGGAATGAAATTATGAGCCAGTCTTACCTTTCGTATGCGATGAGCAAACGATGGACATCAGGAGTTGGCACTATCTTCACTCCCGTAAATCGGGTAAGACCATCTGTATTCTTCCAATATTTCCAGAAAGGGAAAACAACATCTGTATTGGTTTACCCGAGGATGGATATCTGGTCTGACCCCAATTTCGAACTTATGGGCTTTATTGAATATCAGGGAGCCGTAAACAGACCTGTAAACCTATATGCCCGCTTTCAGTATATGACCACATGGAACCGGAACGGACATAGCCGGAGTTATCAATATGCACGTGCAGGGATAGACACCTCAGGTATACAGTTTGGACTGGCCGCAAATTTTGACCAGTACGGACGTTATGCAACAAACTATAGCAACTTTGGACTTTTCGTGAGAAAAGTATTTTGAACAATTTTATCATCAAATAATGAAAGAAATCATGAAACAGAAAATTTTTAGTACACACAATGATTATACAGGTTTAATCATTCGTCTTACCATAGGCATCGTTATGTTTCCACACGGAGCGCGGGCTATGCTGGGTTGGTTTGGTGGATTCGGATTTGTCAATACATTGGAGGGCTTACAACAGATGGGCATACCGTGGCCGGTGGCGCTGATGGTTATTCTGATAGAGTTTTTGGGAGCTATTTTATTGATGATTGGCTTTGCATCGCGCTTGTGGGCAATTGCAATGGGCGGCCTATTTATCGGAATTATTCTAAAGGAGCATCTTCCGTATGGCTTTTTTATGAACTGGTTTGGAGATAAGGAGGGCGAAGGATTCGAATATCATTTGCTGATGCTGGGTCTATGTCTGGCACTGTTCATTCAGGGAAGTGGAAAATATTCGATAGACAGTTTGATATCTAAAAACAAACGGCTTAAGCTTAAACAATAACTATGATTCCAATTCACGAATTTCTACGTTTTACAAAAGAAAGTTTAGTGAATACAAATAATAACTAAGAAATGATAACAAAGGATAAAATTTTAAATCTCGAGAATACACTTTACGAAGCAATCAAAAATAGCAATACGGAAGTACTCGACAACCTCTTGCATGCTGATTTACTTTTTATAATTCCGAGCGGTGAGACAATAACTAAAGAAATGGATTTACAAACCTATCGTGAGGGAAATTTAAAAGTCGAGGAACTCATTCCAAAAGTAGAAGAACTGAACATCATTGATGACCTTGCGGTCATTACGTTGCAGATAGAGTTAAAAGGAAATTATAATAATGAGCCTTTTGAAGCTAGATACAGATATATCCGTTTCTGGAAAAAATTTGCAGAAGGAATAAAAGTAGTTGGAGGAAGTGGAATTACTATTTAAGAGTTCTGAAAGTCTTTGCTGTTACTCATTGAGAGAAAAATAACAGGGCTTACCAAAGGAGCAGGAAGATCTGGTTCCTCTGTCTTGGGAGCCCATAAAAGCTTATTGGAAAAATCCAGAAAGTAAAACAGCTATTGATGGTGTACGCAGTTTATTAACATTGGACGCAACCCGATGGTAATACACCCATGGAGTATAAGATGTGGAGATGGTTAGTCCTGACAATTGAACACACGATTAGGCTTTTACAATTATTCCTGTCATACTGCCGAGGTAAACATGAATAGAAATTTAAACCGTTTTCATTGAGCTTCTTGATCGGGAAATCGACAAAATTAAAATTGAAGCATTTCCTAATAAAAAAAATATGGGTGTCAACTGGAATGTTTAAAATATAGGTATTAAGAATACTGAGGAGGAAAGGCAACAGTACCACGATCTAAGGTGACGAGCAGCAAACTCCAGAACAGAGTGTGGTAGGAAATTTGCATCACTTATTTTTTACCATTGGGTAAATCGGAATTCTAGTTATTGCTCTAAATTAGTATTTGATACGTTAAAAAGGAAAAAGATGAAAAATCTCCCGTTGAACAAAATAGTACGATGGTTAGAACCAGGGCCTCTGGTTCTTGTTACCACGGCCGATCAAGGCAAAAATAATATAATGACCATGGGATTTCATATGATGGTTCAACACGATCCACCGTTAATCGCATTTATTCTTGGGCCATGGGATTTTAGTTATAAAGCGCTGGTGGGCACCAAGGAGTGCGTTATTGGAATCCCTGGTGTGGATTTAATGGAAAAAGCCGTAGACATTGGAAATTGTAGTGGCGCAGACGTAGACAAATTTAAAGAATTCGGTTTAGATGGTTTAAATGCGGAAAAAGTCAAGGCTCCGTTGATAAAGCAATGTCTTGCTAACATTGAATGTAAGGTTGTAAATACCGATTTATCAAAGAAATATAATCTATTTATTGTCGAGGCTGTGATGGCGTGGGTCAATAGTGATAGAAAGGAACAGCGCATTTTTCATCACAAAGGTGACGGTACCTTCAGCGTGGATGGTCGAACAAAAGATCTAAAAGACAGAATGACAAAATGGAAAGACTTAATTAAATAAAAATAAAAAAAGTTTGTTCATAATTTTCTGAACTCAAAAAACCTGCATTAAGCTTCTGCGATTAGAAAAGTAATGGTAAATTAAATTATATTTGTGCCATGAAGCTCTCAGATTAGCACATAACAAATATATTTTAACGAACAGTAACCCCTGTTCTGAATTTTTATTTGTTAATTTTTAAACATGCTAAAATGAGTAATTTTTTCGAAAGTCCTTTCAAGGGCAAAATAATCAAAGACCATATCACAAATCCCAATATTATCGCTGGTAAATATTCTTACTATTCAGGATATTATCATGGGCACTCGTTTGACGATTGTGCTCGTTATTTATTTCCGGATAGGGACAATGTTGATAAACTTATTATCGGATCGTACTGTTCGATCGGAAGTGGTGCCAGTTTTATCATGGCGGGTAATCAAGGGCATCGACACGATTGGATTTCAAGTTTTCCTTTTTTCTATATGAAGACAGAAGTTGAAACCTTTAAGGAAGCCCTCGACGGATATTCAGGAGCCAGAAATACAATTATAGGCAACGATGTGTGGATAGGAAGCGAGGCTATGATTATGCCCGGAGTAATAATTGGTGATGGAGCTGTCATCGGCAGTCGGTCTTTAGTAACAAAAGATGTTGAACCGTACACTATCATTGGTGGAAACCCTTCGAAACCCATAAAAAAGAGGTTTGAAGAAGATGAGATCAAAAAGCTCTTGGAAATGAAATGGTGGGAGTGGGATGAAATATATCTGTTTGGTGCGATTCCAATTCTTTGCTCAAACAATATTGACTTGCTATATGCGTATTTTAACAATATGAAATAAGAAGAATTAAAACCCAGTTAGTTCAGTTGTCGCAAAATTTGCGACAAACTGTCTTGACTGTAAGATCGACCCGTAGCAAGTAAACAAGCTACTAACACTAAAATGTAAAGTTTTTACTACCGAATACCTTTTTGATCGAATATACCACCCGATTCACGTATCTCAAAATCTGTGGAGGTCGGTTCCGAGATGGTAATGTCTTCATCACGTGCGCTACAGGAGGTATGTTTATTGTCGTATATTTGTGGTCAGCGTTTCGACTATTTCTTTATCAGCATATCATTTAAATCGTTGTAAAATGGAATTTAGCGCAAATAATACGGTGGTGAAACTATGCATACAAGGCATGCATCTGGAGGATACAGGTCATGTTGAAGAAGCACTTACTCTTTTTCTGAAAGCTTGGGAGGAGGCAACTGACGATGCTGAAAAATTTACGTCGGCGCACCATATTGCTCGTCGGCAAACCAAGCTTGAGGACAAATTAAAGTGGCTCAACACGGGATTGCAGCTCGCACAGAAAATAAATGATGACGTGGTTAAACCGGCACTACCGCTGATATATGTCCAGCTGGCACAATGCTACAAGGAGCTGGGCGAGATGGATAATGCCGAAAAATATGATAAGTTAGCAAAACAGCTACCTGACGCACCATCAACCAAAGAACTCTTTTTTCACGGAACAAGGGCAGATTTGCAGATAGGCGATCTATTGACCGCTGGAGGTAAATCGAATTACGAAGCCGATCTCGTTATGAATCATATTTACTTCACCGCTTTGATACATGGCGCGGGACTTGCTGCTGCTTTGGCGAAAGGCGAGGGGGAAGAACGCGTTTACATCGTAGAACCAACGGGGGATTTTGAAGACGATCCGAACGTGACAAATAAAAAGTTCGCGGGCAATCCGACGCGTTCGTATCGCAGTCAGAAACCACTAAAAGTACTCGGTGAAATTAAAAATTGGGCACGAATAACTGCCGAAGAAAGAAATAAGTGGCAGGAAAGACTGGACAATAACCAGGGCGAAATTATAAATTGATAAATCCTCGTGATTAGCAAATAAGCGCTTTTCTTTTTTGTAACGCTCCATTTTATAATCTTGCGTATCTTTATGGAATAATAACAAGTTATGATCATTAAATTAATCGCGCCGCTCATCATATTGATCTTATGGTTTCAAAACACGAATGGACAAATTTTAACAAAAAACGATATTAAGCTGATCACCGATCAAATCGAACAGTTGATCAATGAAAATTATGTCTTTCAGGAAAATAAAATACGCATTGTATTAGAATTCCAGCAGAAAGTAAAAAGCGGAAAATATGATGCAATAACGAATCCCGATAGTCTCGCAGGGATACTTTCGCACGATTTGAGATCGATCAGTAATGATGGACATTTATATGTGCGCTATTTAAGCAATAGCGATACTGTTAAAAAGGATATAAAAGATTGGGAGAAACAGGAATTGGAGCAGGAAATCCGTTCGAATTATGGTTTTCGGGAAGTGCAGATATTAGAAAACAATATAGGTTATATAAAAATTACGGATTTTATGCATCCTCAACGTGCCATGCAAACGGCTGTAGCTGCAATGAAACTCGTAGAAAATACAGACGCACTTATTATCGACTTGAGGGGAAATGGCGGTGGTTATCCAGGTATTATGGAATACATTCTAAATCATTATTTCGATGGGCCGCCTACATTGCTTTCAACAACTTATTTCGGCGATAGTACGTTGCACCCCGCTCCGAATTACACCTCCGACCTGGTGTACGGGAAGCTCAGGTTAGGAACGCCATTATACATTCTTATTGATAAAAAGACGGCTTCTGCAGCAGAATATTTTGCTTATACATTGCAAGCGCATAAAAAGGCAGTTGTAGTAGGAGAAACATCAGCGGGAGCTGCCAATATGAATTCGTTCTTTACACTGCCCCATAATCTTCGCATTTCTATCTCTACTGCGTCTCCTGTCAATGAAATTACAAAAACCAACTGGGAGCAAAGAGGCGTTCAACCTGATTATCCAGTGAATGCGGAAGATGCTAAAGATAAAAGTATGGAAATAATAGTATCTGGTGTATTTTGCTTATCACAGTAAACAATATTCTTATAAATTGTTTACTTTGATAAGCATTTTTGGTGTATATTTGTTTATTACAGTAAACAATTATGGAAGCATTAATCGAATTATTTCAACGGAAATTAGCGTACGTCAACGTTATTACGCCAAATTGACCTAGCCTATGTGGCTAAAATTAAACAGCTGCTAACGGTTATTGCAGAATCAGTACCCTTTATCCCTAACGTGAGTAAATTGAGCGAAAAGATTGGGATTAATAGAAATACCTTGTTGTCCTATTTACATTATCTAGATGAAATTGAACTAACTCGTAATCTCTTCAGATCTGGAGAAGGGATAAGTGTGTTGCAAAAACCAGCTAAGGTCTATCTTGAAAACACCAACCTCCTTTACCTGCTGGCGGAAGAAAATGCCAATCGGGGAAATCTGCGTGAAACCTTTTTTGCGAATCAAGTAGGGTACGCTTATGAACTTAATTACGCGGAACAAGGAGATTTTACGGTGAATAATCAATATATCTTTGAAATAGGTGGGAAAGATAAGACAGAGAAGCAAGTCAAGGGATTGGATAATGCCTATATTGTATCAGATGATATAACGCACGGTTTCCACCACAAAATTCCTTTGTGGTTATTTGGTTTTCTTTACTGATGTCGATAATTAACCCACCCGAAGCGTACGCTTCGGGTAGATTTTTTACTGATCTACGCGGTCCCGACATCATTTATTTCTAAAACCACCATAGTCGCTAGTGGATTGTCAAATTTATCGATGTATACGATATTCGGATATAAAGATGGCGATACATAATCAAGAACACTATCGAGCTTTGCGTTGGCTTGTTTAGCCAGATCCAAGATGCTGGACGAACAGGTGACTGCTTGCGATGTAGACTGGGTAAGTGTCCAGGAGAGCAGGAAATAGCTATCGCTATGCGCCTTCATCTTATCAATTTGATCGTTGATCATTTTAGAAAGATCATTCGTATTGGCATAACTATTATATACATTAAACTCTTTTGTCGTATAAAAGCCTTTCCTGTAATACGCACCAAGTTTCCCGCTATTCAGGCCTTCCACCACGATGATAACCTTACTATCGTTGCTCAAAAGTTCGTTTAATTTGACTTGGGTTAGATCGGCTTTATCAGAAAACAGCAACTTATTAATTCCAGCTAACTGTTGGAATAACGTGGTCCATTCTTCATCATTAAATGCTCGATAACTGGTATTTCCGACGTCTGTGTTCAGGGTGTGGGAAAGGTTAAGAATAACAATTTCCTTCCTGCCTTCTGTAAAGCTGTTGACTTCTTTGATAATATCGGATATGGACTCGCCATTAGCCCCTTGCCAGGTAGCATCTATAATCTTGCTGTAATGCCCGGTCATGTACTTCCCTGCAGCGATAACAGGGCGGATATCGAAATATCGAGCGCCATTGACCAATTGTTGGCCTACGGAACCAGTCTGCGTTAATGTATTGCAATCTCTCCCGAACGCCGTTCCACCATTTCGTGTATACATCCCAGCATCATGCGATCCCGGAATCGAAATATCTTTAAGTGGAAAATCCCCTATACGACCTAAAGTCTGCTCCATCCACCTGGAAGGATCTATCAACATGTAATCTCCAGATGAACCGTATAAGGCAAAAGGCATCGTACCATCGTGATCCCATCCTAAGTCTATGGTCTTGTTTAATTGATTTCCGGCGCTTGGTATATTAACCAGTTTTACATAGACATCCCTCTCGTGCTTATAAGTTGCAGCGAACTCAATGTAGCTGCTTGGATTGGTGGAGGTATCTGAACCAAATTTGTATTTTACTTCGCCAGCATCGTCATGCTCGTGCTTAAATATATTTTCACAAAATTCGACATAGACCTTGACGACTGCACCCGATGCAATCTTTTCGGGGAACCCCCAGCCATCCATCTGATATTGGTGATTGTGAAAGCATACCCAGTCTTGATCTGTTTGATTTTTAATTAAAATGTGACTTCCTTGTCCCATAACGTATAAGTTTAAAAGTTAAAAAATTTGCTATTTTAGTTGTCTATTGATTGATAGTAAGCGTCCATATAGGCAACAATATCGTCATACAATGTCATGTACTGGTAGGCTTCTGCTGAATTAGGCACCGACGCTTTTTCTCTGAAGACCTTCCAGAGTGGGAGCGAGTTGACCAAGTCTTTGTCAAGCACATCTTTAACGGCCTGACCGATCTGCGCGGGTGCGTAGTGTGCTGCTAATTGCAACTTCTTGATGTGATGTGCCACCAGTTCGAACAATAAGGTGTTCGCCTGTGCGTTTGCTGGTGCAATATCGGTATCAGGGGCCTTTTCCTTTGGTGCGACGTCGTACTCAGGCGGTATCCGGCTAACGTAGGTAACCCGATGCAGCACACGCCAACTCTGATTGGTGTTGGCTCTAGCTTCCCGCAGTGCTGCTGCTCGCGGGTCGTTAGATAGATTCAGCCATCTCGGATCGACCACTCTTTCGAAAAATTCGTCGAAGTTTCCCTTGTCCGGGGGTAGATAAAACGTCATGAAGCGGTAGGTATCCACCTTCCCAGGTTCTGATTTAGACGCGTAGAAGGGCTTTTTCGGATCGTTGCCCAAGTATTTATTCAAAAACCCATCAGGATCGGCCTGGATATCCAACGATATAGCAGACGTTTCTTCTTTTGCCTTGCTGACCTCGTATTTCATATGCGTACCGCCATTTAGATCCAGTTCGCCCCAAAAACCGGCTCCCCCAAATACCAATGTGGTTTCTGCGGTCAGCCCCAATGACCAGTCGAAGCTGTATGAACCACCGTAATTTTCCTCAATTTGGCTGACATAGCCTTGCTGCTCACGATAGAGCCCTCCGGCGGCAGTCCAGACGTGTGTACTGTACATGCCTTTTTTCGGCGCCCCCTGCTTCCAGTCGTAGAGCGCGTTGGATGAAATATCATTATCGAGTTTGTAATTCCGGTCTTTGCCGCGTTTTTTCGCGTCGAATTGCTGATACTGAGCCAGTAATTCCTGGTCTTTCCGTTCAATTTGACGTTTGAGTGCATAGGCTTCGGTCGGCTTGAAGTAACTACCCCTTTGTACATCGGCATTTTGATAGTCCGGATCATTTTTTAATCCTACTTTGCCATCCAATGTGCCATTTTTTACATATGCTGGGTTCAACGGGAAATAAATCAGATTGACATCTGGCGGAATCTCTGTATTGGGGACGATCGTAGTGCCCATGAGTGCACCGGTGTCTTGCAGTAGCAGCGTATAAACATCCGCTGTGGCCGATTTGACCAACGCATACCCCTCGTTGTTCGGGATAAAACGCCTTTCACCGTTTTTAAGGAGCATACCCGCGCCGTCGTCTGGCTCCCAGTCGCCACAGTTATACATGGTGTTGACGTTGCCTGATAGCAGCTGGGCCGCGAATTGACTGCCGGTATCTTCGCTCTCATTCCATCCCAATCCGAATGTCGCTTTACCGATGACTTCAGTTTTTATGATGTCGGTGATCAGGATGATTTCCTCTAGTTTTTTTTCAAAGGATACGCCACCACCAAGCTTGGTGTTAAACGCCAAATGACTACCGGTATGCTTGGATCCGGAAAAGCGGAAGGCGGTTGTTTTTTGCTGTGTCAACGCCACCGACGAACTGTTGTTGTACGCGAAGTACGACGGCTTGGTAGGGTCTAGGTAATAGGGCTTAGTGAGGTTTTCGCTTGGCAGCGGTGGTGCGCCCTCCACGTAACCAATCAGCGATGGGTTGGTTTGGACCTGCCCCAGGTAAACCATGTTGAGATCGCCCACTTTATACCCCGAGGCATGCACGATATGGCCGTCTTGATCGATATACAGATAGCAACGTTTTAAGACGCTGAATGATTGGCCACTTGCATCATGCTGCACATCGGCATATTCCACTGCGGCTGGCCCCGAGCGAAGGGATGCTTGGGCATCGGTGGCAAGGCCTCCCATGGCATTTCGGACCCGTGGCCCTTCGTTTGCGACCGGCGCCGTCGATGGCACCCAATAAGGAGATGCTTGATCCGTATCAATTTTAAATATGCCATTGTTGCCGTAAGCCGATTCATCGACACATCGATCGCCCGATCCGGTATCAAAGGCCCAGTAACCGGCCAAATTTGTCTTCAACCCCGATATATGCCGGTTCATGTTATCGGTAATTTGCTCGGTGGTTCGTCGCTCCGACCAGACCCGTACTTCCTCCAGATAACCTTCAAAACCATTTGTGACCACTACACTGTCGTTTACGCAGCCACCGATGGCTGCTTGCGGCGTCATATAGCCGCCGAAGTCACCTGGAAGTGCATTGATTCCTGTAGTCAGCTTGCCGTTAATTAGGAGTTGCATGGTGGCATTATCATGGACCAAAATCCACATTTCCTCCTCATTGCTTAACCATACGGCATCATTTGATGACACGCTGTCGTAGGCCGTGCGTCCATTTTGTTCGTTGAAATACCACGCTGATATAAGCCCGTCCTGCGGAATTTCTTTGATTGTATACAATGCGGCTACCTGCTCGTCCCCAAGCACTTTATTCCATAACAATACATCCGAGATCGTACCCGAAAAGAATGCTTGTTCGGATACTTCCGCATCTGGCCGTGTCCGACCCATATTCAGTGGTGTATTGGAGTCAAAAAAGCGGACGTTACCGTACAATATTGCGACGTTACGAGCGCTGTCTTCTGGATACGTAGCAACTAACTGACCGTTTACAAACAATTTCAAGACTAACCGGTGGTAATTTTCTATCGATGTATCCAGTTTCTTGAGTTTTTCTCCATCTTGGCTTTGGACGACGTTCCCCACCTCTTCAGTGACTTCAATGAGCTCTGCTGTAAAAACCAAATGCGTCATTTCTGTGCTGGTCAACGGGCTCTTGGATTTGCATGTTATATATTGCTTGTTGAGCTGTAAGGCATTGCCGGCTTTATCTGTGGCGTTTTTGCAGCGAACCGTCAGGTAAGGCTTACCATCTTGCAGGCCAATCTCATAGCTTTGCTCGTCTTCTGTTGCCCCAAATTTGCTTAGCAGCACCTGTTTCTCCTTGGTCGTTTGATCGGCTTTCACCCAAAGTGAGGCTGCAAATGCTTTGTCGAAGTTGAGGCCGTTGTTTGCGCCGCAGTCCGCATAGTTTCCGTCGCTTAATCGAACACCGTAATGTGGTTGATAGGTAGCGGCGAGATGCGTCCACTGATTGTTTGGTACGGTAGCCATTTCGGTGACGATGGCTTGTTTACCAACAGCGGCATAAGCATATTTAAACACGCCAAGGCTTTCCCATATACACTTTTCGGTATCGAAGCTTGTACCGTACAGACCTTGTGTGACGATCGCTTCATTGACAACGGATCCGTTACTCGTTTGGCGATCCAGTCGCCAAAGCAGTTGCAGGTTATCAGCACTCGATTGTAAAACCCGGTGGTAGTGGTCGGTGACAAACTGTGGGGGCAAACTGTCGCGGTATAAGGAAAATTGGTTAACGCCCATTTCCATTTCTAGCTGTCCCTCCGTAGACTGCGCGTTGCCGCCCACGGTTACCACATGGTTATTGCCCTCGGGTTTACGGTTAGTGCCACTTTTTCCAGACGAAGAGCCATTGATAAAAAACGAAAGGATTCCGTTTGCGCGTGACACGGTAATCTGGCTCCAGCTGTTGTCGGCTATGTCTTGGGTAAATGCTGACCTTACAGGATCCAAACTGCCTGTTTGAACGGTGTAAGATAACCTACCTGTATGGTCAAGGTGTAGTGTTTCGATCTGATCTGTTGTTTCGCCGTTCTTGAAGGTAAGCGTCAAAACCGGTGCCGGGCGATCCGGTTCAATCGTTTTCAACGCGGGCTTAATATAGAGCTGGGCGGCATAGCTATCCTGGTTAGGAAACAAGCGTTTGTCTTTTTTTGAATCGTCTATACAATCCGCATCATTTATTTCCAGCTTACCCTTACCCATCAGGTAGAGCATGTCGCTACGCTTTAGCCCCAGCATATTCTGGCTTTTATCGACCCCATTTTCGATATCGAGGTGTAGGATGCGGTTAGTGTCGCTAGCCAACTTATCGCTGGAAAGGGTGGGATATGTCCAAGCTTCAAATGTCCGTGCGTGTTGAAGGTTCAGCCGCTGGTATTGACTTCCGCTATTATCGATCATGATCAGCGAGTGTTTGCCGCGTAGCCCTAGTGCTGACGATGGCGCGATATCAAGCCAACCGCCGTTTACCCCCGTTTTTAAAGGTAGTGCGGTGGCGGCTCCGTTTTTGTCCGTGGTCAATAGTTGAGGATAGCCGTTGTTTGCTGTTCGATCAAGTCTGACAGCAAACAGGGGCGATCCCGGTGCGGTCTTTTTTACGGCTAAGCGTTGTTTGAGGGCGTACCCTTCACTCTTTACTCCTTGTATTTTGCTTAAGGCTAGACTCGCGTTGCCGACCAGTCCATTGGCGCCGATGGCAAACACCCGGATAAACGCAAGCAAAGCCCGTAAGCCAGCTGTAGGGGCTGCCGCGACGTTGTTGACGAGCAGATCTTGCGCTAGGGCTGGACAGTGGAATACGATGTGGTCCGCGACGATTTTGTTATCGCCGTCGGCACTTTTCTTGATAATTTCGCTTAGCTCGTCAAGCTGTCGGCTAATGTTTTTCCAGATTCCAACAGTCTCGGTTTTTTTTGAATCGCGATATTGCAAGGATATTTTGACGGTACACGTCGTCTTGCTGTTTCCGTTTGTTATCGAAAGCGTGGTTGTTTTGATTTCCTTGCTCGGTACTAACAAGAGCCCATCTGGTCCATCGGTGGGCAACTGATAGCAGGCAGTGTTGTTCGGGTCGTTATTAACGCTTGTGGTGTAATCGTAGGTGCTTGAGCGGTCGTTGAGTACTTGTGAAAATAGCGTGACATCTGTCGGTACATGGTTGAGTTGGATATGTAATGGATTTTCGGGGTTGCCTGGTATGGTACCCGACAGTGTAACGGTGGAGGTGGTAGCTTCTTCGGCTACCTTCACTTCGACTTTGTCGACCGTTATACTATCTGACTGCGTACCGACTATTTGTAGAAATCCGTGTTGTAGTGGATCTCCGACAGCCAAAAAACCTTGTTTATATACGCCTAAGCTATCGTAGAATACTGTGTTGCTGTCGAGCACATTGGGGTTTAGTGGATCGTTGGTGTAATGTTCTTCCAGCACCGCTGCGACATAATCTGCCCGTTGTAATAGCCCCTGCCACGTCTCGTTATTACCAATGTTAATGTTGTCGTCCAGCGTTAAGCTGTACAAATTGGTAGCCGTTTTAGCGAGTTGCACGACACTGTTGTTGAGCAGTGTGCCGGCTTGCCGCCCGATAAATAGAAGGTTGCCGCTGGTAACGGAGTCTGTAGAAGCGGGTCCGGCTGTCCAGGGTATACCGAACACCGGCCGGGAGATCGAGGTATCATATTGTGCTGCAAGAAAAGCATCGTTATTGCCTTGGTAATACAGATGTATTAACCCGTCTTTACCACTCAATAAATACGGTGTGCTTTCTGGTTTGATCGCGCCAAACAGGGCGTAACCATCGTCGTCGGCTATTGGGAGCGCAATGCCGGTGTTTACCGTCAGTCCCATTTCGTCCATACTGCTGATGTTGCCGGTAGGGAGGTTCAGGGGCGGGGTACCGGGTACCCAGCGTGCGCCAGATAAGGTGGCGTCGTGCGTGCCGGCTTTAGAATGATCTTTGGCAATCAGTCCCTTGCCTGTATTGAGCGGCCAATAGGCTAGTAAATCAGGGTGGTCCTCCTGAAGGTCGAGTGGTTTAAAGAGATTTTTCTTTGCGACGGCCGCCTGATTGCCCTGCCACAGCCGTACTTCATCCAGCATTCCGGTAATGTTGCCGCCGTCAGCGCCTTGCCCAATGACGGTCAATACGGTTTGAGTTGGCGTCTTTCCCTTAAAATCGACCGTGGTTTCCAGCGCTACTTCCGATCCATTGATCAACAGGTGATAACCAGTTTCATCGTAATAGGCAATTACGTTTATCCAGGTGTCTAGTTCCAGCACATTATCCTTGGTCTCGGCCGAGAGTAAACGCTTGCCATCTCCAAACCCGACGCCGATTTTTAGGGTGTTGGTAATGTAAACTACGGGGGGATAGTCGGCAACTGATGTGCCGGGCGCTACACCGAAGATGTATTGTTTATCCAATGTGGTACCTTTGGGCATGACCCAGCATTGTTGTGTGAATGCCGGTCCGAGCGTTAAGGCCGGATCGGCCGGAATAATCAACTGTGCGCAGCCATTGAAAGAGAGGGTAAATTGTCGAGCATTCAAGGCACCTGCTGCCAATGTCTGTGTGGCGTTGTACGCGTTTTGGTAAGTCAGTCGTCCGGTTTCGGCTACCGCGAAATCAAGAACCACAATACCATTCTCTGTTTCTTTTTCTGGAGCTGCGACCGCACCCTGACAGGCTAGCATATAGCGGTAGGCATTTTGGAGTTTTAGCTGCTCGTTGTTAGCCGTGCGTACCTGTTCTTGTTTGTTGTACAGGCATGCTGAGGGTTCACCGATGAGCGTGATCGGGGTAGTGGACGTGCCACTGCTGGGTTGTGTTAGCGATAGGACCACATTGGGGCGGATGGTCTGTACCGCGGGATCGAACTGGTCGTCGTCAAATTGGAACCAACCACCTGCGGGTTTGATGATGGAATAGGTGAAGAGCTTGCCTTCTGCTATCAGAGCGATCTGCCAGGCATATTCATCGGGTGTCGCGGTGGGCAACAATTGTACGTCAAAGCCCGAAATGGAAACTTTTTCACCTGTGGGTGTCAGCGGAAGTACCCAAACAGGCTCCTCGAAAGGTGTATTGTCCATATCCACAAAGCTTTGGTTGTCTTTAGGGCCTAGGGGCGTGTCTGGTTTTTCGCTACGTTGGAACCGAACTTCCCAGCTTGGTTGTAATGTCCAGTTCGGCCGAGCTTTAAGGTTGTTGTCACTGTTCTTAACTGTTGCAGGTT
Organism: Sphingobacterium gobiense; assembly: GCF_002980575.1. Classification (GTDB taxonomy): domain Bacteria; phylum Bacteroidota; class Bacteroidia; order Sphingobacteriales; family Sphingobacteriaceae; genus Sphingobacterium; species Sphingobacterium gobiense. The sequence goes on along the minus strand of NZ_PVBS01000001.1, from coordinate 1,227,465 downwards.
GCTCGGAAAGGACATAGCGATTGGCATACAGTTGATTATCGATGCATCGGAAAATATAAATATAGTGTTGGTCGGTGACTACCCGAAAAGTCGAGGCTGCGCCTAACATGGGCTCCGGGATACGAAGGATATTGAACCCGGCCATACTCACCGTTGTCGGAAATGCCAATTCTTGGTAGGTCTGCCAATCGAGGTCGTCGTGCGAGGAGGCAATATCCGGATTCAAGATGTTGAAACATATGGAAGTGGTGCTTTCGTTCGTATTTTCTGCCTGTTTTAGCACGAAGGACACGGCACGGCCTTGATGACTGACGGTGACGATATTGCTGTATGTTGTTTTGTCGTTCATAACAGGAATTATTTGTTTGCTTTGATATAAAAATGGACAGCTACATTGATGGGGCGGGATTCGGCATCACCGCCGTCGGTACAGGTGTTTTGTTCATATTGACCATTGTCGGCTGTGTTATTACTGTTTGTGATACCGTGCGTCCCTTTCGAGGATGTGGGTAAATGGTCAAAGCTGGCACTAAACGGCGTGCCGGGACGTTTGGTGGCGTAGGGCTGCGTCTGTCCGATAACAGGCTCATCATCCGAGGTGTCGCCTTGGGCTCCACGTAAGAATTTGCCACGTAGGTCGGGAAGTTGAAATGCATCAGCGGGGATGCTTTGATCCGGGTTGTTATACAGATTTTTGACCACTGCGTACAACGCGCTGTATGTATGCTGCGGGTAGATTTGACCTTTGCACGGTAACCAGTAATCGTTTTGGGGCAATGTACTCCCCCCGTAGGCGATAATGGTACCCACGGGCCAGTCATCGGACAGCAGCTGCTGGTATAATACGTGCCACGCGACCGCCGTGTTAATCGGGCGTGTTTCTTCGTCGCCGCCACCTGTTGTTAGCGCAATAGGACCGGAAGAATTCTTATTCCACTTGTAGACGTCTTTGGCAAAACCTGATATTGCTGCTGCTCCCGATTGGTTGGGTAGGTGGGGAATGACTGTACGAAACGGCTTGGATACCGGGTAGCCGGTGGCATCAGTTTGTTTTGAGCCCACTGCATTGCCGGTGTTTCCTCCTGGTTGAAGTGGTTCTCGGTTTTCGGCCTCGGGGTCGCGGTTTTCGGCATCCATGTTCACGCCTCGAAGAAAATAGCCGCGCAGGTCGGGTAGGTTAAACTTGTTGTCACCGGTAGACCCAAATGCGGTTCCGATGACTGCAAACAGCGATTCAAACTTACCCACCCGTTGGCGTTCTGCGCCTTCGCAGGTTGCCCAATTGCTGGCAAGGACTGTAGTAGCGTGACCGGCATACGCCATGACCGTGCCTACAGGCGGGGTAGCCAGACCACCACTGTTGGTCGTTGTTTTCCATTTGATCAGGTAATAGACGTATACATTAATTGGTCTTGTTTCTTTGTCGCCACCTTTGCCATCTGTGTCGCCATAGCCATCTTCGTCGCGGTATTTGCCAGCATCGTCGACGCAAGCTCCTTTGTCCAATTTAGAGTTTCCGATCTTGTTTTTGGGAATGGTCGCGGTAAAGTCCTTACGAGGTTTTCCGGTGGCCCACGGTTGAAAGGAACCTACCGTGTTGCCTGCGTTTCCGTTGTCGTGAAGTGCTGTTCGGCTGGCCGCATCCGGGTCATTGCCGGAATCTTCGCTTACACCTCGCAAAAACAGACCTCTGAAATCCGGAATATTAAATCTACCGTCGGCTGGGCTTCCAAACGCCACACCAATGGTGTCGAATAGTTCTTTGTATTCTGTTTGTGGGAAATCCGCGCCGTCGCAGATTAACCACCCTGCTGCCTTTAAGGTGTCGCGTTGTGTTTTAGCATCGCCACTATAGGGTATGATGGTGCCCACGGGGGCATCGGAGCTGTTGTTTTTCATGAGGAAAGGGATTTATTGTTGAATACTAGCTATTATACAGTTCATGACGGCTTTAAAGCCGTTTGTTTCTAAGTCGGTGAGTGCATAACCACCAGCCAGATCGTTCATAGTTTGCGGTATACCATTAGCCTTCTCGTTGGCAAGGGCGGATGACAATAGGATCTCGATGTCGTTGCCAAACTGGAGGCTCGTGGTATAGAGTTGGTGGGCCTGCCGCTCGACATGGAGCTGGTTGCCTAAGCTAATCTGTTGATCGAGATAATCGAGCTTGCTTTGTAGTGTATAGATGCACTGGTGATAAAACATATGGCCCACGGCTGTGCGCAGTCGTTCGAGTAGGTCGGCCAAGACGAAGATATACCACCTTTTTTTAATTGATTCACTGACGGCGGAGGTTCGTAGAAGTGCCCAGACTTTTAAAAAGGCATGCATGGGGTGTTCAATCAGTGCTGTTACTAACATACCGTCTGCGTCTTTGATGCCGGCCCATTCTCGAAAATCTTGATCACTGGAATAATGTTCGAGTCCAAAATGCCAGTTTCTTCCGGGTGGCGGATTTTTTTTTAAGTCAAGGAGGGCTTCGGGCAGTTGTAATCGTTTCATTTCCGCCAGCGATATAAAGCTTTGCTTTATCTTTTGCTGGTCGGCCTGGGGAAGCTGTGTGTTAATGGTAGTTGATTTCATTTTTTCATAGGATTGTTTGTTCAATACAATGTCTTTACCCCGTCCCTATATTGGATTGGGCTTACACAAAGTTTGCAGTAATAGAGTGGTGTTTTCAGGTAGTAATTACCTGACTATAGGAAAGAGGTAAAAATACGGGTACGCTATATGTTGATGTTATCGGGGTCGATAATTTTCTGCTGGATGGCGTAAAGGACCAAACCGACTAAATTCTTCGCGCCGGTTTTTGCAAACAGATTGTTCTTATGGCCTTCCACGGTTCGGGTGGTAATAAATAGTTCATCTGCAATTTCTTTGGCCGTCTTTTGTTGTGCCAATCGAATAAGTACATCGCGCTCACGCGAGGTTAACAGGTCGCTACCAAGCCGCGGTGGAGATACCTTATGGGATATTTGTTGCCTCAGGATACTTACTTGATCGGGTAGGAGGTAGAAGCCTCTTTGCATAACTTCGTCAAGCACTTCGATCAAAACTGTTAAAGAAACACCTTTGGGTAAAAAAGCGGCTACACCTTTCTTGATCATAAAGCCCAATGTATCGTTGTGGTAATGGGAGGAAACAACAATAATATGTGCATCGGGGTAGCGATTTTGAATGTTTTCGAGTAGGGTTAACCCGTCCATTCCTTCCATTTTCAAATCGATAATATAAGCTTCTGGGTGTTGATCTGGCATAGCGTCTAAGCGCTCGAGGCAAGAATTGCCGTCGGAGGCTTGCAGAACGATATCGAACCGATCGAAGTTTTTTAAATAGGAGCTCAACAGATCAATGAGCAAAAGATCGTCATCAACCAGTGCCAGTCGGTATTTTTTTGGTAGGGAAGTGTTCATGAATGTGCTTGTTTATAGAGGTGTTTATTATCGGAACAAATGGAAATAAACTGAAAACCCTGGTAAGATTTAGCTTTGTATTGTCCCGCGATCATCATCATCCGGTTTTGGATACTTTTGATGCCTAATCCGGCTTGGTATCCAGGCGGCAGACCTTTCCCGTTATCACAATAAGCCATACATAGCGAGGCTGGTGTAATCCGTAAATGTAAGCGGACTCGAGTAGCGTGCCCGTGCTTATCGCTATTGACGAAGAGTTCTTGGATGATGCGAAGAAAATGTAATTTTACATGGTTTGATATAGATTGCTGCGTACGGACATCGATATAATAATCGATTTCGTAACGGCTAATCCAATGTTGTACCTGATGGGAAATCAGCGTTTCTAATGATGTGTCTTCCAGCAGGGGCGGATAGAGATTGTGGGATATACGTCGTACTTCTGCGATGCAGAACTTAATCTTATCTTGCAGCTTCGGGCGCTCGACATCAAGGTCTACAGACCACTGTAGGGCGGTTAAATGACCATTTAGGGAGTCGTGCAAATCATGAGCTATCCGGGCACGTTCGTTTTCTTGGCTCTCCAGCATGGAGAGTCTTAATGACTCCTTAAACCGGTGTTCGTTTTCCAGATGCGCTACTTTTTGTTGATACATGTTTTGCTGATAACGGTAGAATAGCCAAAAAAAACAGATCAAGATAGCGGAGATAAAAAACAAGGAAACGACTATCCAGAAAATAATGGTTTCTTCTTTTTGCCAAAGCGCCATAGGTATAGGGTCAAATAGATGTAAAATACGTTGGTAACCAGTAAGTTTATAGCCCAGAGTAAAAATTTGAAATGGGTATGGGCCGTAACGAAAAAATTGATCGGAAGATAGAATATAAAATTCAAGCTGTAGTAAAAGGTCAATGCTACGATCAGACGTACTTTTTGATGATCCATCCGCTCGGAACGGCGAACCCTTTGCAACAGCGACATAAGTCCGTAGGTGACAAGCGTCGCCGAAACGACTACGCGGCTGTACGATTGATAGTATGAAAAATCTTGATCGGTGTCCTGAAGGATATGATGCGCAAATTCCCAGGTCACGAAACTTCCGGTGAAGAATAGCAGTAGCCACCCGATTTTTCGTAGGCGGGTAAGGAAAAACCGCATATACATGATGCCCACCAACATCAATTCCGCCAGGGCATATAACTGTACGAAAACTAGGTTATCGGTATGAAACGATAACCAGTATCGGCTGGATAGATCCACAATAAGCGCAATGGCCAGATACGCAAACACATAGTAATCCCATGGGTTGGCCGCTTTCCTATAGCAGATTAAAGCTGCAAGGCTTAGGGTCAATAAAATGGGAATGGACCACGTTGCAGCATCCAGCCATTGTATCCAATTTGACATGATGTTTTAATCAAACAAGATTTCAAATTGCTGTTCTTCGGTTATTGGGGGAAACGGAGGCACCAGGCGGATCGTATCGTAAGACGCCTGCGGTGCCGAACGCGCATCGTCTTGATCGTCATAGCACCCTCGGATAATCAAATCCATAGACCATACGGATGTCTTTTTATCGACCTTAAATGCAAAGTATGCGCTATTGACACAGGTCGAAATATCCTCCATCGGAATGATAAAACACCGCACCTTTAGCAAGTCTAGAATAGCGGGATCAATAGCTTTGCCGCTAAAGGTCTCGTTCCAACGATCAATACGCCTCTTGGCTTCCCTTTCACTGATATCAGATTTTAAATCTGCTTCCTGATCGGTACTTTTTACCGGTTTTGATACATAGATATAGTGATCCATACTGTCCCGGTATGTACTACGATCAAAGGTTTCTGATAGTACAAAAAATCGGAGTTTTTCATAATCGTCTGATACACCGGGGTACACATGGACATTTTTTGCGCCCGATTTCATAAAATCCAATACACAAAAATCAAAATGGGATTTATCGGCATAGAGGCGCTGTAAAATACTAGGGGCTTCGTGGCGTTCAAGCATACCTTTCCAGTTGTGTATATACCGCCAGATGTCTTTTTTTTTCATAGTTGTTTATAAGATTTGTAGATGTTCACTGATAGATAACACGCTAAATATGGGCGTGGCTAAGCAAATGTAATAAAAACGATATAATAATCAATGGAGTTCGTGACGGAAGGTAAGTCTTACCGCCTTTTCTGGCTCTTTATCGCCGTTAACGATTGTTCGTCGAAATCGACGGAGATAATTGCGAGTAACCACCGATACTTGTATAAAAAAGCCCATGAATTCGCTTATGTTAACAGTTTCTCGATTTGTATTCATGTTGCCGCTCCTGTTGGCGGCCTCCTGCAATAAAGACGCACCATTGACGGAGGAACCGGACCCCGTTTTCGGAGAACCGGTAGTTAAACCCAAGGGACAGCCTGTGGGCGATGCTGTTTCGGCGGCGATCGGCCCCAATGGCGGTGTTCTGTTGTACGGGGATATGGTACGAATGGAAGTCCCGCCCGGCGCCGTGGACGAACTCACGACGTTCGGCATTCAACCCATCAGCAATACACTCGATGAGGCGTCGTCTAATCCCGCATTCCGATTGACTCCCGAGGGTATCCACTTCGACAAACCTGTTCAGATCTCGTTTTTGTATGATCCGGATGCCGAGGGTAATCCTGCGACACGCATGGTGGCCTTCCAGCGGAACGATGGGGTATGGTGCGGTAACTCCACGGAGTTGAATGCCTCGCAGCGTCGACTAACCGTTGAAACTACACATTTCAGCGACTGGGTGTGGTTTGATCTCCTGTCGCTGCGGAAAGATAAAGAATCGGTAGGTGCAGGTGAAACGGTCAATCTGAAGTTGCTGGAACAGATCCTTGGCGAACTCATCCCGGCAAACCACATCGATAGTGTTCCGTTAGCGGCAATGGACGATATCGGCTTTTCTAAGGATGTGACGGTGAGTGGGTGGAAGATTATCTCCGGCCCGGGATCGCTATCGCCCAAAATCAATACCAAGATGGTGCTCGGTGACGCAGTCTATACGGCCCCGACCACCATTGAGAGAGCGACGAATGTGGAAATACAGGTCGAGGTGGAGAGCAAGAACGGTTACATCAGCGATCGAAGCGCTCCCGGCGGTAGGCGAAAGTTCGGAAAACTGATTTTGTTGACGACCATCCGTCTGGTACCCGAAAATTTCGTTCAACTCATCGTGAACGGCGTAGAGCAGGATCTATCCAAAACGGGGAACGACGCTAAAATTGTCAACGGCAGCGCATACATACGGTTAGGTGGGGATGAGTCTCCGATAAACCTGACTCTCCAGTGCTTTGGTACGGGTCCCGGCACTTATCCTGGTGGCATCGACGGCGGGGAGGCTGCGCTGTATTACACCACGTATCATGGAGGGGAAAGGCGTAGTTCTATTAGTTATTACCGCACCTGTGAAAACGAGGAGATATTTAACGGAACCGCTACACTGACTGATGTTGGCCTGTATATGGAAGGTTCCTTTTCGGGACTAATCTATCCAATCGAGGTACAAGGCTGTGAGGTTCCTCCATCAACCACAGTGGTGTTTAATTTTAAAATTAACAAAGGCTAGCCGTCTATCTAGAAATACCCAACGGCTACAGTATTAAAGATTTGATCTGATGCATATAACGTTTTCCTACACCGATTTGCTGCCCGTTTTTCATAATAAGGTAGAGCCTGCCGATATCGCGATGGCAAGCGTCGATGTGCTCCAGATTGACGATAAACGACCGATGCACACGCATAAACCGCGATGGATCGAGTTTTCGTTCGATAGATCCGATACCGGATGAACTTACAAACTCACCCTTGTCTAGGTAAATCACGGTATAGTCGCCCGCGGCTTTCAGGTATCGGATATCCTGTACGGCAATACGGCGTAACCGTTTCCCTTCTTCTACGAAAAGATGCGAAATTAAAATGGTATTCATCGGATACAAAAGTAGCCGAACCGTTACGCCTAATCCATCGAATTATTGCGGAGAAACATTTTTTACGTGGTAGTACTTATAAAACCCAAGTTTTTGTGATTTTCTATTACAGATAGCTAATATGATAATGGCGATCGGTGCCTCGGGTCGCCGGTTGGCTTGAACTTGAAGTCCCGTAGTTCAAAAAAAAACGTACATCCCGCTCTAGGAGCGGCTTTTGGTCTTTCTGGAAAAACAAGAGATGGTCAAAAAAAATGCACGAACTAAGTTCATGCGGAATGAATTTAGTTTATTTGGTTTTCTGTACTAATGTCGATTAAGACATTAAATGAGGGTGTAAAAAACACCCGGAGCATGCACTCCGGGTGTTTTTTTATATTAGGGATACTTAGAACTGATAGGAAAGCCCTAAGGAAACCTGGTTCAAAACGTTATTAAATAAGTCGAACTGACTGGTTTCTGTGTCAAGTTCTTTTCCTTTTAGTTTGCGATAACTAGCCAAATGGTTTAGACGTATCTCTGCTCCGAGACCTTTGAAAAAAGTGTACCGTCCGCCGGCGTGGAATGCCGAGGAATATAAGTCAGACTTGGTAGGTGTGCCGGTCACACCAGATAGAATTTCCGTTTTGGATGTTCCCATTGTACCGTCTAATTCTAAAAATGCCGCGAATTTTCCGTTATCAAAAAGATAGGTCTGGACAAGGACGCCGGCATACTGATCGGTTGTTTTGGTATCGATATTTCCTCCACCCACTCCAGGGATAGATAGGTATGTTCTCTCTTCAGTGCTACGGTAATTGTAGAGCGCGCCAACCGCCCATACCTTATCGATTCGGAATGTTGCTCGGGGCGTAATGGTGAACTGTTTCAGCTCGGCCGAAGAATCACCAACTCTTGAAAATTTAGTTGTACCCAATTGGGTATGGGCGGAGATGTTGAATTTACTGTCTTGGCTATAAGACCGACCCGTAGCAAGTAAACAAGCTACTAAAACTAAAATGTAAAGTTTTTTCATGTTGAAATACGAAATAAATAATAGGGATACGCGGATGTTATCCATAAAGTTAGATTAATTAAAGGGCCAAAGATAGATTTTTCTACCGGAAGTTTATACTACTGCTGAATACTTTTTTGATCGAATATTAACCGCCCGATTCACGTATCTCAAAATCTGTGGATGTCGGTTCCGAGATGTGGTAATGTCGTCATCACGTGCGCTATAGGTGCTAAGTTTATTGATACGGTTGGTTTTAATATTTGCATGCTTAAACTTAAACTAATATATTTGAGATGTAAACCGAACGAAATACAAATCCCAATATTCAACAAGATCCTGCTTGGTAATAAAAAAACACCATGATCCAAAAAAGAAGTATCAAAAATGCAACGAAGTGGGCCATGTACCTGCTGCATTTCGTCACAATAAGCACCGTCTGCGGTCAATCCACAGCGATCAGCTATCTTTCGGGTACCGATAAAGACCATACCGTAGATTGGGATTTTATGGTGAGCAGTGGCGCCAATAGCGGCACCTGGAGTAAAATACCGGTACCGTCCAACTGGGAAACCAAAGGTTTTGGTACCTATCATTATGGCTGGAAGGAAGATTTCGAGAAAAATGAAATTGGCTATTATAAGCATACATTCGTTTCTGATGCTCACTGGAAAAATAAGACGGTAAAGCTTGTTTTTGAAGGAGCGATGACCGACACCGAGGTAAAGGTGAACGGGACATCGGCAGGCCCCATGCATCAAGGCTCCTTTTACCGGTTTAAGTACGACATTACGAAACTGCTCAAATCATCCGGCGAGAACCTGCTGGAGGTTACGGTCCGGAAAATTTCTTCGGATACCTCGGTCAATAGAGCGGAGCGTATGTCGGATTTTTGGGTTTTTGGGGGCATTTTTAGGCCAGTATACCTGGAAATCGTCCCGGAGAGCCATATAGAGTGGACAGCCATTGATGCGAAGGCAGATGGTAGCTTTTTGATCAATGTTTATACAGAAGGGGATCAAAAAAATCAGACGGTGGAGGCCCAGATAAAAACGATGGATGGAGAAAAAGTGGGTGCGCCTTTTCGTATGCCGCTTGAAAAAGATGCAGAAAAAACAAGCCTGCGTACACAGGTGGAATCACCGGACCTTTGGTCGCCCGAGTTTCCCAATCGCTATCAGGTCGAGCTGAAGCTGCTTGATGCGAAGCAAAATGTAGTGCATACCAAAACCGAAAAGTTTGGATTCAGAACGGTCGAGTTAAAGCGAGGAGTAGGCTTTTTCGTAAACGGTGTTAAAGTAATGTTCAAAGGTGTCAACAGACATAGCGCCTGGCCAACCTCTGGCAGAACCATGAGCAAGGAGATCAGCATCATGGACGTCAATCTCATGAAAGATATGAACATGAATGCGGTACGGATGTCTCACTATCCGCCCGACGGCCATTTCCTCGAAGTATGTGATTCACTTGGTCTTTTCGTTATCGATGAATTAACCGGTTGGCAGAAGAAGTACGATACAGCTGTTGGACGTAAATTACTGAAAGAGATGGTGACGAAAGATGTAAACCATCCGTCCATCGTTATCTGGGCCAATGGCAATGAAGGCGGTAATAATCATGAACTTGTGGAAGATTACGCCAAATACGATCCCCAAAATAGAATCGTAATTCATCCCTGGAATATTTTTAATGGCACCGACACGCAACACTATAAAGGCTATGATTGCTGTGACGGATCGCTATATAATGGCAAAGAGGTATTCTTTCCCACAGAGTTTTTGCATGGCCTGTTTGATGGCGGGCATGGCGCTGGTTTAAACGATCACTGGAACAAGATGATGGCCAATCCGCTTTCTGCTGGCGGTTTTCTATGGGTATTTGCAGATGAAGGCGTGGTTAGGTTAGATCAAGGTGGTCGTATCGATACCGATGGCAACCATGCTCCCGATGGCATTTTAGGTCCTTATCGTGAAAAGGAAGGCAGTTTTTATACGATCAAAGAAATCTGGTCGCCCGTTTATATCGACCATGAAAAGCTGCCAACTCATTTTGATGGGGACTTGGAAATAGAGAACCGCTACCTTTATACCAATTTAAATACCGTGCAGTTTGAGTGGAAACTCAGCACTTTTCCTTCGCCTTATGCGCAGGATACGATAGGCACGGTGTTGGACGAGGGATCGATCTCTGGACCCGATCTGCAACCCAAACAACGCGGAACGATTAAAATTCCTTTCGATCAGCACAAAAAGGTAAAGGCCGATCTCTTAACGCTAAAGGCTACCGATGTACACGGAAGAGAACTCTACACATGGACTTGGCCGCTCAAGTCGGTGAAAACGATCAACGAACAATGGATAAACGAACCGCGTCCGCAAGCAAAGGCGCGAGTGACGGAAACGGAGCGTGATGTAACGCTAACAGCCGGTGATTTAGCCATCAGCTTCGACAAAAGCTCGGGCTTGATCCATCAGGTAAAAAGTGGTGATCAGCAGATTCCTTTCTCGAACGGACCACAGCCGGCCATAGGAAAGGCGGACTTTGTCTCCATGGAGCACACTACAAAAGGAGATAGTGTTTTTGTCGAGATACAGTATAAAGACGCGCTGAAACGGGTGAAGTATAAACTAGCCCCCAGTGGTTTGCTGACATTGGACTACGCGTATTACCATGACACAGGAGGTTCCGGCAATGCCTTTGATTATTTGGGAATAAACTTTGATTTTCCCGAAGAGCTGGTAACAGGTGTGAAATATATGGGAAGAGGCCCTTATCGGGTTTGGAAAAATAGAATGAAAGGTAACAATTACGGCGTTTGGCATAAAAAGTACAATAATACCGTTACCGGAGAATCCTGGGAATATCCCGAGTTTAAAGGTTATTACCGTAATTTCAATTGGGTTGTCATTGAAAATACGATTAAACCCTTTGCCATCTATAGCGAAAGCGATGATCTGTTTTTAAGACTTTATACTCCACCAGGGCCGCAAGCCGCAGAAAATAACCATAATTCGCCTCCGTTCCCTGCAGGCGACATCTCTTTTTTGAATGGCATCAGTGCTATCGGAACCAAGTTTGATGCAGCGACAAATCATGGTCCGGAAGGGCAGCCGAATAAAATAGGGCCAGAATGGATAGAAGGTAAACTGGTGTTTGATTTCGTAGGGAAGTACCCATAAATATGGGACGATAAGTATATTTTGTGACTGTATAACGAACTCCCGGGGCGCAGTCCAAGGCCTCGGGAGTTTTATGTTTGTTTCTGGGCGTGCGAAAACAAATTTATATATGCAATTTTGCTTTTTATTATAAAATTCCTAGATTTAGATTCTAATTGTAGATAAACCCGATCCTATCTAGTAAATTTCTTGGTTAAGAAAAAAACAGAAGTGATATTTTGAATAGTAACTTGCCTGATAATGAATGCGATTCAGAAAGAAAAAGAGATTCTTCATAAGATTTCCAAGGGAGATCGACGGGCATTTACGCAAATTTTTGACTTCTACCATCAAAAGTTAGGGGTGTATGTTTATAAAATAACCGAGTCAAGAGAAGTGGCCCAAGAGATTGTTCAAGAGACCTTTATTAAGGTCTGGGAAAAAAGAGAAACACTTTATAATATAGATAATTTCAAGGGCTATCTATTTACGCTCTCCAAAAATAAAACGCTCGATTACCTTCGTAAACTTGCAACAGAGCGTACTCATCAACGCTATCTTTCGAAAGAGCTGTTCGAAGATAGCTATGTGATTGATACCCCATCCCTCAAAGAAGAATATAATTTAATTATTGAAAGAACGGTAAACCAATTACCTCCACAGCAGCAAAAAGTTTATTATTTAAGTAGGCATGAAAAATTGAAATATGAAGAAATCGCAGCACAAATGGGAATTTCTAAGGAAACTGTGAAAAAGCACATGCAATTATCACTTCATTTTTTGAGACAAAATATTAAACTCCAAATTGAGAATAGCGTACTAATCCTTTTGTTAATTTTGCCTTTTTAAATTAATTTACGGTATTCCCTTACCCCTTTTTTCATTTATTAACGTCTTTATAGTAATCGGCTTAATTAGACGGCCTTTTACTCGATAAAGAATGGACAAACAGCGAATAGCGTGTTTATTTAGGAAGTATATTGATAAATCAGCTAGCTCAGAGGAAATTGACGAGTTGATGCAATATATCGATAGGGCTCCAGATGAGGAAGTGTTTTCTCTGATGGAAGCTGCCTATCAATCGCTTCAACATACGGCAGAGGCAGACTTCTTTAGCACTGAACGAAGATCGAATATCTTAAAAGCTGTATTAAAAACGGAGAATGGTTCGGATTCGACAGAGAGCGACATACCGTCTACGCGGAAACGTTCATTATGGTCAACGTTTTCTAAAATCGCAGCAGTGTTATTGATCGGTTTAGCTATCGGCGGTGTTCTTTACAAAAGCAAACAAGAATCTAAGCCGCAGTCGGCTGCAATGAATGAACCTGTAGATATTGCGCCGGGAGGTAATATGGCCACCTTGACGCTGGCAAACGGTTCCGTTATCGGATTAAACGACATCAATGAAGGTGAAATCGTTAAGCAAGATGGTTTCATTATCACAAAAACCGACGACGGCCAGATTAGCTATATCATAGACGATATGCAAGAAGAACGATCAACGACTGTTGCCAAAGAACTTATTTTTAATACTATTGAGATTCCGAGAGGAGGAAAATATCAAGTTGCTTTGCCAGATGGTACAAAAGTTTGGTTGAACTCGGCATCGTCCTTAACCTATCCTACTAAATTTAGCAACAATGAAAGAAAGGTAACATTAACGGGTGAAGGCTATTTTGAGGTGGCAAAGAATGCCAAGGCTCCATTTACGGTAACAACAGAAGACCAATCAATTACCGTATTAGGTACGCATTTCAATGTACGTTCGTATGGACGAAAAAGTGCTACCCAAACCACACTTCTGGAGGGCAGCGTAAGGGTAAACCCAATATCAAAAACGGATACACAAAATGCTTCTAGGACATTAAAGCCAGGAGAACAATCCATTTTAAACGCTAAACGGAGATTAGAGGTAAAAAAAGTCAATGCTTCAAATGTGATTTCTTGGAAGGATGATTTATTTTATTTTGAAGATACAGATATCAGGAGTGTAATGGAAGAATTTTCGAGATGGTACAATTTTGAATTCGAATTTGAAGGTAAGATGCCGGCTACCAAATTGTGGGGTAAAGTTCATCGAAACGTCAATGCGTCGGAAGCGCTGGACATTTTAAGTTATTTTAATTTAAAGTATCGAATAATAGATATTACTGCAAAAGATACTAGTGCAAATTCCAGAAAAAAAGTAATTATTTCTCACTTATAAACAAAACTAAAAGATGAAAAAAAACGAACAAAAAACCCCCGAAATTTTCTAAAAAACATGTTGTAAAAAAAAGTCTCTCACTGCAATGAGAGACTCAAAAAGAGCTGCCTATATATTAGGCTTTACGGAATACTATTGCGAACAGTTTCAGTATTAACCCTTCATATTTCAAAAGTAATGAAATTTAACTCATTTTCCATAGGTCAGTTAATCCTATGGCTATTTAATACTTTGATTAAAACTTTATCCTGCTCGATTTGGCGGGGTACTAAATGGGACAAAACGATAATCATGCGTATAAACCTTTCTACTATCCTTATTGTAGTCGCCTGTTTTCATTCCAATGCGAATAGCTATGCACAGAAGATTTCTCTAAGTGAAAAGAACGTTTCACTTGAACGTGTATTGGAATCAATCATGAAACAAAGTGATTATGTCTTTGTATATAACAGCGATCGCGTAGAAACACTCAAGGTTACGGTCGATGTGGAAAACTCCAGTATTGAAAAAGCTTTAGAGGCCTGTTTTAGAAACTTACCTTTTACCTATAAAATTATTAAAAAAAATATACTCATAAAAGAAAAGAAAAAACAGGCACCTAAGTCCAAATCGCCCCCACAACAACGAAAAATCGATGGTCTTGTGGTGGATGCCGATGGTGCGCCTTTACCGGGTGTGTCTGTCATGGTTAAAAATATGAGCCGAGCAGGAACGACGACGGATTTGAATGGTAGGTTTATCATAGATGTCCCGGTTGATGCTGTTTTGGTGTTTACTATCGTCGGGTTTGAGACACAAGAAATACCGATTGGAGCCTCCGAAACCATCAACGTCACACTGGTTTCTGCTATGAGTGGTATAGACGAAGTCGTTATCGTTGGATTTGGACAACAGAAACGTTCGGACATGATCGGATCAGTCGTTTCCATCAAACCGAGTGAATTGAAAATTCCGTCAAGTAACCTAACGACGGCTCTTGCCGGCCGTGCTTCTGGTGTTATCGCCTTCCAACGAAGTGGGGAGCCCGGTCAAGACAACGCAGACTTCTTTATCCGCGGAGTAACGACTTTTGCAGATAGTCGTCCTGATCCATTGATCTTGATTGATGGTGTCGAGTTGACAGTTACCGATCTAGCGAGATTACAACCGGATGATATAGGGAGCTTTTCGATCATGAAAGATGCAACCGCTACAGCAGTATATGGTGCGCGGGGGGCAAATGGAGTCATTCTCGTCACGACTAAAGAGGGGGTAGCAGGTGTTGCTAAAGTATCGCTTCGAATGGAAAACTCCATATCTACACCTACGACCAATGTTGAACTCGCTGACCCCATAACGTATATGCGATTGCATAATGAAGCGGTATTGACGCGTGATCCACTTGGCCGACTACCGTATACAAACGAAAAAATAGATCAAACAATCGCGGGTGCAAATCCTATTTTTTATCCGGCTACAGATTGGCGATCTACACTATTGAAAGATTATACGATGAACCAACGCGTTAACCTTAGCGTCAATGGGGGTGGGCAAGTTGCTCGATATTTTGTCACCGCATCACTGAATCGCGACAATGGCATACTCCAGGTAGATCGGCGAAATAATTTCAACAGTAATATTGACATGAAGAATTATAATTTGCGGGCAAATGTTAATATCGATCTGACCAAAACGACCGCGCTAACTGTCCGATTAAATGGTAATTTCGATGATTATACAGGCCCAGTTGAAGGCGGTGCGGCAACCTATCAACGTATTATGCGGGCAAACCCCGTATATTTTCCTGCATATTATCCTGCTGATGAGCAACACCAGTATGTACAGCATATCATGTTTGGCAACTACGACGAAGGCAATTATCTCAACCCTTATGCTGATATGGTGAAAGGTTATCGAGACCAATCACGCGCCTTAATGTTAGCACAGGTGGATTTCAAGCAAGATTTGCCCTTCGTAACAGATGGTCTTTCTTTTAGAACGATGGTCAACACCAACCGTACGTCTAGATACTCCGTAAGCCGTCAATATGAACCCTTTTATTACCGTGTGGGATTTTATGACCGACGCACCCAGGAATACGCACTCCAATCTATCGACGAAGATGCGGGAACAGAATATCTGAACTATAACCCCGGGGCAAAAGAAATTAATTCTATTTTCTACCTCGAATCTGCTTTGAACTATAACCGAACATTCGCTGATAAACATACACTGAGTGGTATGATGATTTACATCATGCGACAAAGTATGAACGCCAATGAAGAAGATCTACAACTATCGTTGCCTCACCGTAACACAGGTCTATCGGGAAGGTTTACATATGCGTTTGACAATCGTTATTTTGCAGAATTCAATTTTGGTTACAACGGTTCAGAACGATTCCACGAGAGTAAGCGTTTCGGTTTTTTTCCATCATTTGGATTAGCTTGGACAGCTTCAAACGAAAGCTTCTGGGAACCCATCAAACCTATTATAAGCAATTTAAGGTTACGCGGAACGTACGGATTAGTCGGAAGCGATAACATTGGCCGCGCCAATGACCGCTTTTTTTATCTCTCCGATGTCAACATGAACAACTCAAACCGGGGAGCGAGATTTGGTCGGGACTATATCAATAGCCGCAACGGTATTTCTATTAACCGTTATGCCAATCCTGATATAACTTGGGAAATAGACCATCAGCGGAATTTGGCAGTAGAGGTAGGTTTATTCAATAAAGTTCAGATACAGGCAGAATATTTTAATAGACATCGGGAGAATATATTAATGACACGGCCAAACATCAGTCAACTCGGATTGGCGGCTCAGGTTCGCGCAAACGTAGGCGAAGCGAAATCAGAAGGAATTGATATTTCATTGGACTATCAACATAGTTGGATGAACGGTATGTGGATGTCGGCAATGGGAAATTTCACCTACGCCACCAGCGCATTCACCGTCTATGAAGAACCGGTGTACTTCAATGAGCCGTGGCGCTCCCGCGTTGGTTACCCGCTATCGCAACAATGGGGTTACATCGCCGACCATTTATTTGTTGATGAATACGAGGTTGCCAACTCGCCGGTTCAGCATTTTGGAGAATACGGTGAGGGTGACATCAAATATCGGGATGTCAATCGTGACGGACAGATTACCGAGGCTGATCGGGTACCGATTGGTTATCCCACGACACCTGAAATAACCTATGGATTTGGTTTTTCGGGTGGATACAAAGGTTTTGATATCTCTGCATTTTTCCAGGGTTTGGGCCGGGAATCATTTTGGATAGATCCCTATGCGACTGCACCATTTATCCAATATCGCTATAGTAGTGGAGAACTTTCGGGGGTGCAGCTACAGAACCAACTGCTACAAGCGTATGCGGATAATTACTGGTCAGAAGATAATCGTAATCAGTATGCTTTGTGGCCAAGGCTCAGCACATTGCCTGTTTCCTATACCGCTGGTGATACACCTAATTCCAACAATGGGCAGCGTAGCACTTGGTTTATGCGTAGCGGGTCCTTTATACGTCTCAAATCGGCGGAAATCGGTTATAGCTTACCACAGAAAGTTTCCAGTAAGTTATACATCAAACAAATGCGGGTTTATTTAAGCGGCACAAACCTTCTTACTTGGAGTGATTTTAAACTTTGGGATGTAGAAATGGCTGGCAATGGCCTTGGTTATCCGGTTCAACGGGTGTACAATATTGGTATCCACATGAATTTTTGAAAAAGAAATAAAAATATATCTAATGAAGACAAATAAAAAGTTTGCGATGATGATGCCCATGAAGGCATTCTTCATAGCAACAATAATATCCGTTAGCTCTTGCAACAGCTATCTGGATATCGTTCCGGATAATGTAGCTGTTTTAGAACACGCTTTTAATATGCGAAGTACGGCAGAACGGTATCTGTTCACATGTTATTCCTGGATGCCTCCTCATGCCAGTCTGACTTCCAACCCAGCATTTATGGGGAGTGATGAATTTTGGATTCGGGAACAGTTTGTTGATTTCAGTGCTCCCGCTTCTAATATCGTAAGAGGCAATCAGAACATCGTAAATCCATTTAACAATTCTTGGGATGGTGGAAATGGTGGCACCAATTTATTCATGGGTATCCGCGATTGCAATATATTCTTGGAAAATATTGATCGAGTTCCTGATTTAGGAGAAGATGAAAGAAATAGATGGATTGCTGAAGTGAAATTTTTGAAAGCTTATTATCACTTCTGGCTGGTACGTATGTATGGTCCTATTCCGTTGATGCGCGAAAACATTCCTGTTTCAGCGACTGTGGACGAGGTGCAAATTCCGCGTGATCCGGTAGACGAATGTTTTGATTATATCATCGGGCTGATTGACGAGGGAATGGAATCATTGCCCGCTTTGCTCGACAGTGAAATAACAGAACTGGGGCGAATTACGCAACCCATCGCCAAGAGTATTAAAGCATACATTCTCGTAACGGCTGCTAGTCCACTTTTTAATGGTAACAGTTCTTATCAAGGATACACAAATCATGACGGCACAGCATTATTCAATACGACATATGATGCGGATAAATGGCGGAAAGCTGTTACCGCCTGTCAGGAGGCTGTTGAGCAGTGTCATGCCGCTGGCCGGGAACTGTATCGTTTTAATCCGGGAATAGTGGTATTTCCGCTTTCACCGGAAATTCAGATACAGATGGATCTGCGCAATGCAGTTGTTGAGCGCTGGAATCGCGAAATTATCTGGGGCGACCCAAACAGTATGGCTGGTGGTGGAACCAGCGGCATACAGAGTCAGGCGATGGTACGGGGTTTGACCGCCGCGACGGTGGAAGTGGTTTCTACCCGAGGCAACCTTGCTCCGCCTTTACACATCGTCGAGATGTTTTACAGCGAAAACGGCGTCCCCATTACGGAAGATAAAACCTGGACATATAGCGACCGTTTCCAATTGGAAACGGCTACAGCTATCGACAAATATCACATCAAAGAAGGGTACACAACAGCCAAGATAAATTACCGGCGTGAACATCGCTATTACGCCTATTTAGGTTTCGATGGTGGCATTTGGTATGGCCATGGGTTATTTGACGACAACAATACCAATTACTTGCAAGCGAAAGTGGGACAATTTGCTTCTATGGTTTCCTCGAATTCGTACTCCAATACTGGATACTGGACAAAAAAATTAGTGCATTATCAAAATATCATTGAAGCGCCGAATCGTTATACAGTAGAGGCTTATCCATGGCCCGTGATGCGTCTGGCCGACCTATACCTTTTATACGCAGAAGCACTTAATGAGGCTCAGGGCCCGTCGTCGGATGCGCTCAACTGGATAAATTTGGTTCGGGAGAGGGCTGGTTTGGAAAGCGTAGAGAACTCGTGGTCACAATATTCTACACAGCCTTCTAAATATACCAGTCAAGAAGGGCTGCGCGATATCATCCGTAGAGAACGTATGATTGAATTGGCTTTTGAAGGAAAACGCTTTTGGGATATACGTCGCTGGAAGATAGGGGAAACGGTTTTAAACAGGACTATATCGGGATGGGACATTGCGCAAAAAGAGGCTGAAAATTATTATCGGCAACGGGCATTGTATCAAACCACATTCCGCTTCCGCGATTATTTTTGGCCGCTTCAGGAGCAAACACTACTGGTTAACCGTGCTTTAGTTCAGAGCCCAGGTTGGTAAAAGAGATTAGAAAACTTAAAACAATTGTTTTATGAAAGACAAAAAAATATCACGTATACTTCTATCGCTAGTTGCTATCAGTATTGTTCTAGTAGCGGCTTGCGATTCAAAACTTAGCCCTATAGAAAAGGATTGGCCTACACCGGGCCCTGTAGGCAATGTCAAGGTGGAAAATTTTCAAGGGGGAGCTACGCTTACTTATGATTTACCCCCAGGCAAGGAACTTTGGTACGTTAAAGCGGAATATGAAATTCGTCCAGGTGTGAAAAGAGAAAAAAAAGCAACTTATTATACCAATCAGATCGTGTTGGACGGTTTTGGAAAAACAGGGGATTATGACGTTAAACTATATGCGGTCAGTCGAGACGAAAAAGAATCGGAGCCGGTTGTTGTACAGGTCCACCCGGACACACCTCCCATTGAAAGTGTGTATGAGACGTTAGTCATGAACGAGGATTTCGGCGGCTTGAACGTTTCGATGAAAAACGATACAGAGGCAGACATCGTTATGTATATTGTGACGCTCGAGCCGAACGGTGTATGGGAACCGGTAGAGACGTATTACACTAGACAGCGCCAAGGGATATTTACTGCACGCGGATTTGAGCCTGAAGAGAGACGTTTCGGGGTCTATATCAGAGATCGCTGGGAAAACTATTCAGATACATTAGTCGGTGATTTAACTCCATATTTTGAAATGGAGTTGGATAAGAGTCGTTTCAAAGAGGTACGTTTGCCCACGGATACTTGGCAAAAGCGTTATGCGGGCAGTGCTGGAGTTTCGGCGATATGGAATGGAAATCGAGCAACCAGTGGCCAAAATCATAATTTCCAGTCTATCTTACCCAGCCCAATACCACAATGGTTTACATTTGACCTCGGCGTAACGGCTAAATTAAGCCGGATGCAATATTGGATGAAAGCTGGCCTTTTTGCACAAGGCAATGCCAAAGTGATCGAAATTTGGGGAAGTACAGATCCAGATCCAGACGGTAGTTGGGAGAGCTGGACATTGATGGCAACATTCACTTCATTCAAGCCTTCAGGCTTACCATTAGGATCCACAACGGAAGAAGATATAGCACATGCCACGGCGGGTGATAACTTTGTTTTTCCGGCAGATGCTCCACTGGTACGTTATATCCGCTTCAAGACCCTGGAAGTATGGGATCCAGCCACACAAAATGTGTGGGTAAATGAAATTTCGATGTTTGGGTCTGTGGAGGAATAGCTCCCACCCAAACGCTGTTAACACATGAATTTATACAAATGAAAACAAGAATTCTTTTATTTTTAATATCTTTTGGCATCCTTTGCGCAACGAGTTGTAGCCGTATGGATGCTACTTACGCCGACTTTATTAAGGACGGCAAGATTATTTATCCTGGAAAGGCAGATTCTGTAAGCGTGCTTCCAGGGAAAAACCGACTATTGTTGTCGTGGTTATTGTTCGATCCGAATGTGACCCGTGTTAAAATCTATTGGGATAATAGAACCGATTCGGTAGAGCTCAACGTTGCCCCCTCGTCGGGTATCGATAGTATGAAGACCTTGCTTTCCGACTTGGAGGAACGTGATTATCTCTTTGAATATTTCACGTATGACCAGGACGGCAATCAATCGATAAGGGTGGAAGCACAGGGCCGCGCGTACGGCGATTTGTATACGAATACTCTTTTGAACAGGCCTATACAGCGTGTGGAAATTGTTGACGACACAACGCGGGTGTATTGGGGCGAATCAAGTGAAACCGGATTAATCGGTACTTCTTTGGAGTATGCAGATACAGAAAATCAGATTCGAACGGTGTTTGCAGATGCGGAGACATTGATAACCTCATTGCCAGAACGCAAACCAGATACCGATTTACGTTACCGTACTGTATTTTTGCCCCATCCGATGGCTATTGATACCTTTTATACGACCTACGAAACGATTCCTTTCAATTAGTGTTTAAAGTTAAGGTGATGAGAAAATTTTTTCATATATACTTGTTCATTGTTGTCATGGGACAACAGTTGCCATCAGCGTTCAGTTTATCGTTGGAAACGCGCTACAGCGGTAGTAAATCGATGGAAGGCAGCATGATAATCAAGGGGGGCATTCCGGTGTTTGTCCATCCGGATGAACCACAGGCCGTGAGACGAGCTGTTAAGGATGTGTTGCGGGACCTCCACAACGTTTTAGGAGAAACCTCGGTATTGACCGATACATTGACGAGTTCGGCAATAGTTGTCGCCACAGGTGATCGGTATTCCGGCTCGAAACCGGCTGTTAGTGGTTGGGAAGCTCACCAAGTTTATAAAGATGACAACCGAATTATAGTAAACGGTGCCGATATGCGCGGAACCATCTACGCTATATATACTTTTAGCGAATCAGTTTTAGGTGTGAAACCGCTATGGCGCTGGACGTCAGAAGAGCCCGTTCGTCAGGAACAGCTGATTGTCCCTCCTGAATTTCATATCAAAATTTCTTCACCCTCGGTGAAATATCGAGCATGGTTCCCGAATGATAGGGATCTGATAAATCCGTGGCAAAAGCTTTCCAATGAGAATTTCGAAGCGATGTATGAAACGATGCTTCGCCTAAAAGTCAATACGCTAGAGGGTGAAATCGCGGATGAAAGAAGTTATAGACCTCCCTATCCGCTGGGTCGAGAAGCTACTTTAGCACAACAACGCGGACTCATCATTACCGGTCATCATATGTTAATTTTCGGATCTAATTATAGATATTGGAATGCCTATTGGAAACAAATCAAAAAACAACAGCCGCCCGCATTGAAAATTGAAAATGTTGATGCGCTGAGGCAGTGGTGGCGTTATCACGCAACACTTGCTACACGCAATGAGGCCGATATTATATGGTTAGTAGGTTTCCGTGGAAATCGTGATATCCCTTTCTGGGAATTCTTTCCGGATGCGCCAGCCAGTCCGAAAGACCGTGCCGATGTAATCGATGCCATGGTCAAGCGACAGGTGGAGATCGTGAAGGAGGTAACGGACGAACAACATCCTCTTATGCGACTGACGCTTTATAACGAAATGTCGACACTGGTTGCCAATGGACATTTCAATTTGCCGGATGAATCCTCCCTAATACGGAATTTCGTAGCCGCCCGACGCGATCATTTTCCTGCGGCAGACATTCGGGGTTATTCTTTTTCGGGCGAACCGACAGGCTACTACTTAAATTTTCAGTTCACGTCTTCCGGATCTCACCTGGCGCAGGCCGAAGGTCCACGAAAAATGGAACAAAACTTCAGAATGGTAGATAGCTTAAGCGACGGTAACCTGGTTTTCTCGGTCGTCAACGCTGGTAATATCAGAGAGCATGTATTGGAGCTATCGGCTAATGCAGAAATGATGTGGAATATGGATTCGTTTGATTGCCCTTCTTTTTATACAAGCTTTTGCAAGGCCTACTTTGGAGAAGAGCATGCTTCTCAAATCGCTTTACTGTACGACGCTTTTTTTCGCTCCTACTGGCAACAAAAGGAAAGCGACATTCCAGGCTTCGAACGGCAATATCTTTTTCAAGATATGCGGTATGCTCGTGCAGCAGAAACGCTAATAGGGGATATGGAAAAGGGTAAACATCGAAATAATCCTTTTGACAACCATGCATTGGACAACCCTGACAAAGGTAGCGCGGGCTATTTCCGCATCCTTTCTTCGTCCGAAAAAAATATCCAATTAAACGCCGTGCTTCACGGCACTGCATCTAGTATAGCCAAATTAGAGAAGATTACGGCTGAAGCAGACCGTATTTATGAAGAACTGGAGGAAGGAAAGCGGTTTTTTGATGATAATCTACGCGGGCAGGCTCACTTTATGTTGGAGCTTAATCGTATGCTACATAACTTAACCAAAGCTTACCAAGTATCAGCTGAAAAAAAAGATGCGCGGGCGTTTATTCATGCGAGCCTACAAGACATAACCAGCGCGCAGGTTTGGCTACACCGTGCAGATCATGGTGTCTTTGAACAATGGTATACAAACGACATCAAGTTTGGCTTGGATAAAATCAAGCAAAGGTTAGCATCACTTAGTCTGCGCTAACAAGCTACACATAGCTTCAGCATACCGTTGTCCGAGTAACCTTGCCGACCAAGTATTAAAGTGCGTTCCATCCCCCACGTCTTTTAACCCTTCAGCACTTACTACTGCTGAATTAGGTATAAAACGAGGGGTTTGGTTGAGCACGTCATTAATCGGCAGCCTTGATTTAAAATGACCAATTTCACCTACGACAAAAGGAAAATCACCAGAGAGATCGTTCCGAAAATTCTGGACGAGGCGGGCTAACTTGTCTTGGTATTGTGCTGCTCGGACTTCTGCATTATCTGCTTCTCCTTGATGCCATAAAATTCCTTTCAATACGCCTCTTTTCATGGCAATCTTTGCACGTCTAATGGCATCATCATAAGGAAATGCTTTCGTCACAGGGTCCTGTTGCCCGGCAAACCACCGATCGATGGATGTCCCGCCTACGGCACAAGGGATCAATCCGATACGTATCGTAGAATCCTGTTCTTTAGATAACATTGTTTGTGCAAAGCGGAGACCTGGTCCTACTCCGGCAAAGGATTTATCAAAATGTATGGGATCTTTCGCATATACCCATATACTATTGCGATCCAAAGTTAAAATAGCGGAATCAATTATTTCACTAATCGAATCCACTTTTCCTCTTCCGGCCATATTAGATTGCCCGGCCAGCAAATATAGGTGGAAATTGGTGTCTATAGTGGGAGATAATGAAGACACCTCTAGGTTAGAAGGTTTTCCTGCAAATAATAATACAAAAAGTGATACAATTCTTATTAATCTCATCATTTGTTCTTCTTTATAAAACTATTATTATAAAGACGTTCTAAATGAATAAAAGGAGTAATACAAATAGGTGAAAAATAAAAAATATATGTCTAAACAAAACGATGAAAATTGAATATAAAACCAATCTTTTTATGATTTTATAGTACAAATAATGTTTTCCTTTTAAGACTTCGTATCAAAATAATCGTGGGGAAAGATTTCGTTTCCAAATTTTTCACCGATGGCTTTTGCTTTTGAAGGGTCGGCGGCATTGATTTCCGCAAACATGTCATCGAATCCAGCAGGATGAACAGTACATATAAGGGTCGTTTCGTTTTCAGATGTATTTTTAAAAGCGTGTATTGCCCCGCCGAATGGTATTCTGATGGTATCTCCTGCTTTTGCTTTATGCACACTATGTTCTGTGTGAAAATCGACTTCGCCACGGGCTACATAAAACACTTCTTCGGTATCTTTATGGGCGTGAGGTGCAGGGCCTCCACCCGGAGGTACATTCATTTCAATAATAGCATATTTACCGCCTGTGTCTTTACCGGATATTATTGTTCGATATCGTCCTTTAGCGATGTGAAAGGACGTGCCGTCACTTTTGCTTATTAATGTTATATCTTTCATTTCTATTGTTTTAAGTTGATTTTTTCTATCGAAAATTTATGTTTCTGTCAAATACTTTGTTGATCGAAGATTAACTATCCGAGTCACTTACCTCAAAATCCGCCGCGGCCGGCTCTGATCTTTCAGTCTTGACCAATTCAAGGCGGTTGTTATGAAATCTGAAATGATCCTTAACATCCCAAGTCCAGCTTTTACCCTCCCGGGTGTTGATGCTAACAATCGTATAAGCTACGATAATTTCGTTGCCGTCGACTTTCAGGTCAATCTTGTCGAACGTTTCTTGTATGGTAGAGCCGTCCGGGATAGTCGGGCAGCTTTCTAACTTTTTCAGTGCGGTGCTGTCGCTGCGGAACCAGTGACGCAGGAAGCCGAGGTGTGTGTTTGAACATTGATAGCCGAGGTCTAATGCGGTGAGGATTTTACATTTTAGGTTGCTGCGATTTGGAGTTGCTTTACCATCCCAAGCACATTCGTTGCCAATAAATGTTGCCACATAGCCTAGTGCGGCCTTTTCCGGATCGGATATATTGGCTACATAGCCTTCGTCCAGCACGATGGTGCTGACTGTCGCGTCGTATTCTTCCATGAATCGTTCCTCGTGCCAGAGGAATTTCACTGATCGGGGCTGCAATTTGAATGGTTTCACCACAGATGCCGATAGCAGTCTTTCGGTAAAGTGCAGGAAATCAGGGTCACCCGCTGGGCGGATACTATCGATCTTCCATTGGATAGCCAATTTGTCCCCACGTACAAAGTCATATGAACCGTCGTACAGTAGCCCAACGGTGTCCTTTGTCTTTTTTACATGCAATAGAAAGTAGTCCCCATCGTCATTCACATCTACAAAAGATACGGTATCGGTGTATACGGCACCTAACGTTAGCGATTCACCTACGCGTAACTTGCTCTGTAGCTTGGAAAGCGTATCTTCCGCAATAGACATACTTTCTGGCCTGGAAGAGTCTGCTTGTGTAGCCTGCGTATCGCTTTTGTTAGACGATTGGCAAGCTTGCAGTGTAATGAATAAGAGCATACAATAGGTAAGCCAACGTAAGGAGAAACGGTGAGGAATGGGGATTGATCTGTTCATATACTAAGCAAGCTAAGATAATTTCTTCATTTGTTAAACAAAAATAAGCATTACATACGAATACGGGGGTCTACAGAATTCGGCAAGGTTTTGTACTTTTGAAAGTACAAATTTTGTATTTTTTACTATTTCTGTAGAACAGAATCAACGGGATAATGGATACACTCTATTCTTTGCTATTGCTTTTTAACTTGACAGGTATCAATGCGGCATCTGGCTTGCAACACGATCAAGATCAATTGTATATTGTTTCGGATAACAGTCCTTATCTTTACCATTATAATGTACTGGAAGAACGGACCGATAAAGTGCTGTTGGACAGTACTCAGCGAGCCGAAATCGTTGCCAAAAAGGATAAAAAAGATTTCGAGGCGTTGTGCGATGTCGGTGATGCACTGGTAATCGTAGGTTCGGGATCAAAGCCCGAACGGCAAGACGCGTTTATTTATAATAAACGGAATCGGAATGTACGCCATGTATCTTTGGAATCGATATATCAACAAATGCAAGCGGTAGGCAAGGTTGACCAGGATAACTTCAACATAGAAGGATTGGCCTATGCTAACGGAACCTGGTATTTTTTAAACCGGGGCAATGGTGAAAAGAACCAAAATGTGGTTTTTACATTAGCGGGTGACGAGAACTTTGTTCTCTATCCTGCAACATTGCGCGCGCATCATATCGAGCTGCCTCGTATCCAAAACTACATAACTGGATTTTCTGATGGAGTCATCGTGGACGGTCGCTTATATTTTATTGCAACGGCAGAAGACAGCGCCAGCACGTATCATGACGGCGAATGTAAAGGTTCCTATCTCAGCTATATACACCTGAGCGACTGGAAATTAGGCCCGACCAATCTGCTCTCGAATACGAAAAAACTGGAGGGGTTTGCGCTTTATGGCCAGTCTGTGGATACATTAACCTTTATCCTCTGCGAGGATCCGGACGATGAAAGTAATAATAACTGTCCGATTTATCGATATGATTTCAATATAGGTTCCTGATAAGAACTATTCTTCTTATTTTTGGATAGATTACAACAGCATCAACATGACAGAATTAAAAGGTAAAAAAGCAATTATCACAGGCGGAGGCCGTGGTTTAGGTAAAGCCGTTGCGTTAGCACTTGCGGCTGAGGGTGTGCATGTGGGTGTTACCGGGCAAAACGAGCAAAACCTGCGATCAACAGTAGAGGAACTTCGTGGGGTAGGTGTAGAGGCACACTATGCTGCATTTAATGTATCGGATAATAAGCAGGTGGAAAGTGGTATAGAGGAACTCGTTGAATCGCTAGGAGGTGTCGATATTTTAATAAATAATGCGGGTGTAGGCCAGTTTGGCAAAGTGATGGAGATGGCACCAGCGGATTTCCAAAAGGTGTTTGATATAAATTTCTTTGGTGTATACCACGTGGCCAGAGCGGTTTATCCTTATCTAAAAGAAGCAGGACAAGGAGATGTGGTCAATGTCGCGTCCACTGCTGGTTTAAAGGGTGGCGCAGGTATGGCGGCGTATGCAGCTTCCAAAGCGGCGGTAATTTCACTATCACAGTCGATGATGGCGGAATGGCGTAAAGATGATATCCGGGTTATCACCCTGACACCGAGTACGATTGCTACGGATATGAGTATTGACGGTGGTTTAACGGATGGGAACCCGGATAAGGTGTTGCAACCGGAAGATTTTGCTGAGTGGGTAGTGGATATGCTCAAGATGAAT
This sequence comes from Sphingobacterium gobiense, assembly GCF_002980575.1. Lineage (GTDB taxonomy): Bacteria > Bacteroidota > Bacteroidia > Sphingobacteriales > Sphingobacteriaceae > Sphingobacterium > Sphingobacterium gobiense. The sequence continues at coordinate 1,199,789 of NZ_PVBS01000001.1, read as the reverse complement.
AGACGGGCGCTGATTGCAAATGGATCTATTTTTAGTACGAATCCTTAGATTAAGTTAAATCATCCTCAAACGTCGATGCTCTTTTCAAGAACCGTTTAACTAACTCCAGGGACGGTGTATTTTGACCGCTGTGCCTCTTGAGAAAACGGTGGGTAAACTTCTTCGTGGTATTATAGGTTATCCCGTTGAAGCTCTTGAATTTGCCATGTTCATCATACGAAGGTCAGAAAACGATTTTTTTACCACTACCGCCAGCGAAATGAGGCAATGGACGCTTTAATAAGTGCAAGTTTCAATATATTTGGCTTTCCAAATTTAACTAATTGAAAAAGATGAATAAATACAATTTCGGAATCGTTGGTCTGGGGGTTATGGGACGGAACTTGCTCCTAAACATGGCAGACAACGGTTTTGCTGTAGCCGGACTGGATTTAGATCCGGAAAAAGCCGAATCATTACAAGCTGAAGCACAAGACGGACAAGATATTAAAGCAACGACGCATGCGGAAGAATTTATCGGGTTATTGCAACAGCCTAGAACGATCATGCTTTTGGTACCGGCAGGTAAGCCGGTTGACGCGGCGATAGCGAGTTTGGTGCCATTTTTAGATAAAGGCGATATTATAGTTGATGGTGGCAATACGTACTTCCCAGATACAGATAGACGATTTAACGAATTGTCTGAAAAGGGAATTCACTTTTTTGGGATGGGTATCTCTGGAGGCGAAAGTGGAGCAAGGAGAGGCCCTAGCTTAATGCCCGGAGGGAATAGAGAGGCCTATGAGCGGTTACGCCCGGTATTTGAAGCGGTCGCGGCTAAAGTAAATGGCGAACCTTGTGTCGAATTTCTAGGAAATGGTTCCGCAGGGAATTACGTAAAAATGGTCCACAACGGTATCGAGTATGGTATTATGCAGCTGATTGCGGAAACTTATGACTTGATGAAAAAAGTGTACCGTATGGACAATGCTGCCATTCAACTCGCTTTTGAGCAGTGGAACAAAGAGGAACTGAGTTCTTTTTTGGTGGAAATTACGGCGCAGATATTAAAGAAAAAAGAAGGGGAAACGTATTTGGTTGATCTGATTTCGGATTGGGCAAAGTCCAAAGGTACAGGAAAGTGGACTTCGCAAAATGCCATGGATCTGCAAGTGCCTGTACCGGTTATCGATGCTGCAGTCAACATGCGGGATATGTCGAAATATAAACCGGAACGGACGGAAGCGGCCAAAATACTCCCATGGAATACGGGCGTTATCGCTGCAGGTAAGGAAAAAAATATCGGGCATCTTAAACAAGCCTTATTTTTTGCAGTGCTCACCACCTACGCGCAAGGTTTAGCGCAATTGACCGTTGCTTCTGAAACGTATGGTTATGATTTAGATTTGGAAGTGGTAACTAAAATATGGAGAGGCGGTTGTATTATTCGGGCGGCTGTATTAGAAGATTTCCGTGCAGCTTATGCTAAGAACCCACAGTTGCGTAATATCCTGTTAGATAAAGATATTGCCCAAAAATTGGTGGCGTGCCAAGAAAGTATCCGCGCCGTAATAAAAGATGCGATAGATCAGGGTATACCGGTATCGGGCTTGATGAATGCACTGGCGTATTTTGATGCCTATCGTTCGGAAAATCTTCCGACGAATATCATTCAGGCACAACGTGATTATTTTGGTGCACACACGTATGAACGTATTGATCAAGCGGGTGTATTTCATACGCAATGGGACTAATTTTAAGCGACGGTAAAAAATGACGCACGACAGAACAACGGCACCAACATCCATCGTCGTATTTGGTGGAACAGGTGATTTAGCGAAAAGGAAATTGTTCCCGGCTTTCTTTAATCTATTCATCGACGAATGGATGCCAAAGCAATTTCAGATCCTTGCGCTGGGTAGAAAGCAGTACACACAGGAGGGTTTTCGAGCTTATGTCTTGGAAAATTTGAAGGAATTTTCTCGTAATAACAATTACACTGAAGAACAGTGGATGAGTTTTAGTGAAAAGATAACCTTCCTGAATTTTGACATCACGGATGAAAATTCGTTCCTGAATCTCAACGATAAGCTTACAGCGTTCGATGTAGCTTGTAATAAACGAACAAACCGCCTTTTTTATTTATCAGTAGCACCTAGCTTTATAGATAAGGTATCTGTTAACTTACATAAAACGGGCCTGGCAAGCAATATAGAGAAGGATCGTATCATCATTGAGAAACCTTTCGGGTATGACAAGGCTTCGGCGATTGCCTTAAACAAGTTATTAAACGAGAACTTCAAAGAAGAACAGATTTATCGTATCGATCACTATTTAGGGAAAGAGACCGTACAAAATATCCTGGCCTTTCGCTTTGCGAATACGGTTTTTGAACCACTATGGAGTAACAGACATATTGAATCGGTTCAGATAACGGTGGCCGAACAGGTGGGGGTGGAAGACCGGGGCGGATACTACGATCATTCCGGTGCGCTACGTGATATGATTCAGAACCACCTCCTGCAAATTCTCTGTATGGTCGCTATGGATGCGCCAGTTGAGTTTGAATCGGCTTTAATCCGAGATAAAAAGGCGGAAATACTAAAGGCGGTACGCAGAATTAAACCGGAAGATATTAATCATTACACCGTTCGAGCACAATATACGGAGGGGGTAATAAAAGGCGACGCAAAACAAGGTTATAGACAGGAGCCGGGCGTAGATCCGAACTCGAATACTGAAACGTTTGTAGCCATGAAGTTTTATATCGACAATCCGAGATGGCAGGGGGTACCATTCTATATGCGTACCGGTAAAAGTATGGAGCAGAAGAAGTCGTCTGTAGTGGTGAACTTTAAGGATGTGCCGAATAAAACGTTCGTAAACGGTAGGAATAACCCAGTGCCTAACCAATTGACCATCAATATCCAGCCTGAAATGGATATTCGTTTATCGTTCATGGCGAAGAAACCTGGCCTGGACATGACATTAAACCCCGTTGAAATGGTGTTTGACTATTTTGAATGTGCGCCGGACAGCCCGGAGGCGTATGAGACCTTGCTGATAGATGCGCTCGACGGAGATTCTACGTTATTTATGCGTTCGGATCAAGTAGAGGAAGCTTGGGATATTATCGCGACGATTCAGGAAGAATGGGAAAATGGAACTTATTCGCCGATGCACACCTACGCGGCAGGAAGTTGGGGACCAGCGGCAGCTGATGAATTGTTAAGCAGACAGGGGCATCGATGGCTATCAACAACAGTGGAAGAATTAAGGGAGGAAACTAATGGTAAAACAGTTTAAAAGTAAAGCGCAAATTATTGAAACAGCAGCACAGCTGTTTGTCGACGCGGCAAAAAAAAATATCGATGAAAAGGGTTTCTTTTCGGTGGCACTGACAGGAGGTTCTTCTCCTATTGATCTGCACAAATTATTGGCTACGGAAGCCTATAAATCACAGGTGGATTGGAGTAAGGTTCTTGTGTTTTGGGGTGACGAAAGGTGGGTGCCGCTTGATGACGATTTGAGTAATGCCAAGATGTCTTATGAAACGTTACTTAATCACATTCCTATTCCGGAATCCAACATTTTTCCGATGTTTAAAGAAGGCGTAGATGCGAAAGCTTATGCGCAGACCTACGAGCAAATTTTGCGGGAAAAATTAAAAGATGATGCGCGGCTCGATTTTATTTTTTTAGGAATGGGAGACGATGGACATACAGCATCGCTGTTTCCAGGCACCGAGGTGCTTCATGAAAAAGATAAATGGGTAGATGCTTATTTTCTTGCTCCACAGGATATGTATCGGATTACGCTAACAGCGCCGTTTATCAATAAGGCAGAGAAGATCGTTGTGATTACGTTTGGCGAGAAAAAAGCTAAAGCCTTGCGGGAAGTTTTGCAGGGAGAGCGCAATCCGGAGCAGTATCCATCTCAACTGCTGGAGCCTACTGGAGGAGAGCTACTTTTCTTGGTAGACGACGAGGCGGCACAGCTGTTGACGTAAACGGTCTTTAGTTAAAAACAGCTCTCCGGGATATGTGCCTAGAGAGCTGTTAAACGGTTTAGCCTTAGTTATCGACCGACCGGTTATCGCTTTCTTCGGCTTTTCCTTCTTCTATAAGTTCATTCACTTCCTCCATTTCGCCTGCTTCCAGATGCTTTATATCTTCTTCCTGCTCTTCGGATTCGACATCGACGTGAAAGGTGCAGCCAATCGGAAAGTGATCGGAGCCAACAGATGGATAAATGAATAGCTTGTCGATAATAATATCCGTACTGTGAAACAATAGATCCAACGGGACTCTGAAAAACCAATACTTGGCATGGAAGGTCGATAATATGCCACGTCCGATGCGTGCATCGATTAGTTCGCTGGTCTTTTTGAACAAAATCGAGGACTTTGCCCAGGCAACATTGTTGAAATCGCCGATCACTAGTACAGGCAAGGTATAGTCCCTCACTTTCTTCGCTACTGAAAGCAGGTCGCCATCCCTTTCTTTGGAATTCTCTTCTTCCGTCGGACTTGGCGGGGGCGGGTGCACTGCAAAGAAAACAAACCGATGACCATCAGGTGTTTCCAGCTCCGCTTCTATGCTAGGAACATCATCCGCTACAAAATAATGGGTTTGTATGTTTCTAACTTTTAGTTTCGTGAAAAAATGCATCCCATAGGTATTCTCCAGCGCTACCTTCTCTTGATAGGGGTAGTCCTTTTCCAAACACTGCATAGCTTTTCCCCAGTCGGCGTTACTCTCCATAGTGACGAAGATATCCGGCTGTTCTTGTTCGATAAGCTGGATAAAACGATGGTGCTCGGTGTTGAATTGGTAGATGTTGCATGAGACAATCTTTATCTTATCCGAACTAAATGCTGTTTTTGTGGGTTTTTGCTTCTTCCAGAATTTTGTGTAGCGCATCAAAACATAGACATGATAAATAATCAATAAAAACTGAAAGGCTTGTACTACCCAAAGCCAACGTATCTCCTGTACATATACCATGGTTACACCGAAGACGACGGTTTGTAGGATGAGAAGCTGTATTTTGATAAATTCGGCTACGCGGAATATCCAGTGCTGATGTTGGATAAATGGCAGTACGCTTAAAAGAATTAAGAGAATAGAGATAACAGCGAGTGTCGTAGCCATGTTGGGTATGTTGAATTGAAAGACATCTAAAAATAAGAAATTTGGCCGTAAAACGAAAAAATACGGGTAACTTTTACGGCTTGATCACGTGATACACTTCTTTCAAAAATAGGGGGTACAGCTCTTCTTTCTTAAACATATTGAGATAAAAGAGTGCTGTCATATCATTTTGCGGATCAATGATGTACGCTGTTCCCAACATACCTCCCCACGAATACGCGCTATTGGATACCTCAGGTAAGGGTTTGCGGTTCGGGTTGTGCAGTTCAAAGCCAAGTCCAAATTGGAATCCTTTGCCTCCCGAGTTTACTGCAGGAAGACGGTTGATGGTGGTCATCGCGTCCACGGTCTCGGCCTTTAGTATTCGTACCCCATTATATTCTCCTTTATTGAGCAGCATCTGGCAGAATTTGGCATAGTCCCCAATCGGTCCATTCAGGCCGATAGCACCTTCACAGTATGTTTGGACCGGACTTACAGCACCTTCAGCATACATTGTAGTCCCCTTTTCCAATTTGCCATCGACATAATTATATGGCTTTACAAATCTATCCAATTTGTCGGCTGGATAATACCAGTCGGTGTCATTCATACCTAGCGGGATTAAGATGGTCTCCTTTACATATTCGCGTAGTGGCTTGCCCGAAATACGCCCGATCATATAGGCCAGCATATTTGTACTGACGTGGTAGTTATACTCCGAGCCCGGTTCGAATCCTAAAGGATATTTGGCCAACGCTTCCATTTCATCTTTCAGATAACGTACTTCGCCATCCACGCCCATGGTGCGTTGGCCTGTAGTTTTACGCTCGTCAGTATGGCCAGCAAATCCGGGAGGCCTATCTTCTTGCGGGCGTCTTTTACGTCGTAGTGCACCTGCTTGACCAGCGCCTAGACCAGAGGAGTGTGCCATGAGATGAACGAAGGTCATCGGTACATTAGCTGTTCTCGTTTCATAGGTGCCGTCTTCGTTCAGCGTCGTTATGATCTGATCCGGTATACCTGGGAAATAGTTGGCGACAGGATCATCGACAGACACCAATCCTTTATCCACTAAAGTCATAAAGGCGACCGAAATAACAGCCTTAGTTTGAGAAAACAGGACATAATAATCATCAACACTTGCCGGAATCTTATTTTCGAAGTCTTTGTATCCGAATGCCTTATGATATAGTACATCACCACCCTTTGCAACATATGCTGCTACAACATTTGTTTTGCCGTTGTCAATGAACGACTGGAGCAGGGAATCCATCCGCTCGATTTGCTTCGGTTGAGCACTTATATACACAGATCCGCAATGTATAGAAAGGCAAAAAAGAATAGCCTGATAGAGAATTTTTTTCATTTGGAAGTTGTTTAAGTTTATGATAGCGTGCTGTCGATTCCTTGTGCTAATTTAGGAAAAATAAGGAGAACAAGACATTAATGTCGGTTATTTTGGATTTATTGTTATAACTTTGTGTTGTTGGCACCGATGACTAAACCTGAATTCATTTTCGGCGCTTTATAGTTTAATGTTATGTTTATACCTATACCGTAGATATGATGTCTTATAAACCGCTCGCTGATAGTGAACTTTTACACCTGATATCGAAAGGAAAGGAACAAGCTTTCAACGAGCTGTTTAACCGTTATTGGGATAAGTTACTCCAGATAGCGATACATAAATTAGATGATGTGATGGAAGCGGAAAATATCGTTCAGGATGTGTTTGTATCGTTATGGAAAAGAAGGAAAGCACTAAATATAACCGGCAACTTTCAGCATTACTTATTGGTAGCGGTTAAGTATAGAGTAATAAAAGCATTGAACCACCAACGTGTTCGACGTTTATATTTCGAGGAAGGGCACGGTTCGGTAGATTTGTTAGATGATGCTACCCAGCAATACCTAGATTTTGCTGAACTTCGGGAACGCCTCGAACAACTCGTCGGTAATCTTCCCGAGAAAGCGAGACTGATTTACCGGATGAATAAAGAGGAAGGGATGAGTTATCGCGAAATTGCCTCAGAATTGGATATAACCGAAAAGGCAGTGGACGCACATCTTGTGCGGGTAAAAAAAGTTCTCCGTTCTGGATTACAACGGTTTCTGTCTGTGTATCTATTCACATTCACATAAGATAGCGCTAAAAAAAAATAAAATGAAGGATTTGGTCTTGTCAGGGTACTTATTTATAAAGCACCTATTGAATGGGAAAGAGCGACCAGAACACACGCATGCAGGACTTGGCCAGCCGTTGGTTGAACGGCAGCCTGTCGGAAACGGAACAACGAGAGTTTGACGACTGGTTTTCTAGTTCCGTAAATACCCCAATTTTTATCCAAGAACATATTGCCTCGTCAAAAGAGATGCATTGTCGTACGTTGTTGGAAAGGGTATACAAAGAGGCAAAGATAAGGCGTCGTCATAGACGATTAAGGGTATGCGGGGCTGTCGCGGCTGTCCTGTTGGCAGCACTTGTCGGTCTGTACGTCGTTTATGAGAAAGTAAATATGAATGTTGATAGCTCGCATTTCGTCGTGCTGGAAGATGTCGCACCAGGAACGAATAAAGCCGTGCTCACATTGGCCGACGGTACGGTTTTAGATTTAAACAGCGACCAAGAGGGTATTGTAATCGGAGATGAAATTACATATACGGATGGGCGTCGTGTTTTAGATGAACATCGTTCTTCTTCGCTGATGATGTTGAATACTCCAAAAGGGGGGCAATATCAAATCGTGCTGTCTGATGGATCTAAAGTATGGCTCAATGCTGCCTCCTCATTGAAATATCCCACTGCATTTTCTTCGGAAGAGCGTATAATAGAGCTCGAAGGTGAAGGGTATTTCGAGGTTGCTAAAGACAGCAAAAGACCGTTCAAGGTGCTTTGTAGGGGACAGGAAATAAATGTGTTGGGGACTGCTTTTAATGTTTCGGCATATCCGGGGGAAAGAGAAGTAAAAACTACGCTGGTAAGGGGTTCGCTAAGTGTCTCGGCACATCATTCGTCTGTTACGCTAAAACCCGGAGAGGAATCCGTATATATTGATAACCAGCTATATGCTCGGATAGCTGATGTTGAGCGGACAATCGGTTGGAAAGAAGGCTTGTTCCGATTTTCTCATACGGAGTTAAAAAAGGCGATGACGGAACTGAGTCGCTGGTATAACCTGGATATAGAATATAGAGGTGCTGTTCCGACAACATATTTTTCGGGCGAAATTGAACGGAACCTCCATTTGTCATCGGTACTGGGCATACTGAAGGAAAGTGGTCTCCATTTTAGATTGGAGTTGCATGGCTCGACCCAAAAATTGATCATTATGCCCTGAAATAACGGAGTAATTAACAGATTGTATAACGTAATGAAAAGAAGTATGATAAATTCAATTTTTTCCTAAAGATTATTAGGAATACCGTCGAAAATGATACATAGCTGGATAGCGCTGTGAACACTATCCAGATGTGCTTAGGGCGGTTAAAATAGTACCGCTGTTTACAGCGGCTAAGCGTAAATTATAAACCCTAAAACATAGAACAAAGTTATGATTTTTAATCAAAAAGTCGAAAATATGTCTATTGATGTATTTTTGGCTAAAAAGATTTTGGTACGAATGAAATTGATATTGCTACTAACATGCATAACGGTATTGCAGGCCTCACCAAATAGTTATGCGCAACGGATTTCACTGAATGCGCGAGACATTCCCTTGAACGAGGCAATGCGCCAAATACAAGAACAAACTGGTCTCCGTTTCTTTGTAAATGCCAAAACTAAAACGCCAGTAACGGTAAATGCGGTTTTGAAAGATGTTCCCTTAGCGGTAGCTATGGAAAAAATACTATCCGGTTTACCCTTTAATTGGACTCTGAAGAATAAGGTGATTGTCATTAATGAGAAAACCGGTCCATCGTATTCAAGCCCTTTAAAAGTCGAGAGTCAGGAAACGGTTCGTATTAGCGGCATCGTTTTAGATGAGGCCGGTAACCCCCTCGAGGGGACAACCGTATCTTTGAAAGAGAGCTCGGTAACGACGGCAACCAACCAAAAAGGGCAATATAGTATGAATCTTCCTAAAGGTAATTATACGGTCGTATTCAGCATGGTTGGATACAATAAGCAGGAAGTCTCCTTTAAAGGGAGTTCTCCAGTCAATGTTAGGTTATATCCAATATCGGGCGAAATAAATGAAGTAGTCGTTGTCGGGTACGGTACCGTAAATCGAGAAGACCTCACAGGTTCTGTCGGTATTGTAAAAGTGGAGGAACTGGCGAACGCGCCTGTAGTTTCATTTGATCAAGCGCTAGCAGGGAGAATAGCGGGCGTTCAGGTCTCTGCAAGTGAAGGGCAGCCAGGGGGAGAAGGGATTAATATCGTTATCCGTGGAGCCGGCTCGCTGACACAAAGTAATGCACCTTTGTATGTCGTGGATGGTTTCCCTATAGAGGATTTTGATCCGGGTTCACTCAACATGGACGATATAGAATCTATGAATATCCTCAAAGATGCATCAGCAACGGCTATATATGGGGCTCGTGGTTCGAATGGTGTGGTTATCATTGAAACGAAAAGGGGTAAGATTGGGGCGCCGGTCGTGACGTATAATGGTTCTTATGGGTTTCAGGAAATTATCAAACGCATGGAGATGATGGATGCATATGAATTTGTACGTTATCAGGCCGACAGAGGCAATGGCCACCGTTATTTCGACGACTCGACGACCACACTTGAAACGTATCGAGGTATGAAGGGCATAGATTGGCAGGATAGGCTGTTTCGCAAGGGAGCGACCAATATTCACAATGTAGCGGTCAGAGGTGGTAATGACCAAACAAAGTACTCGATATCGGGATCGGTTTTTGATTCGGACGCCGTTATTATCAATACGGGAAGCAATCGGTATCAGGGTAGATTTTCATTAGAGCAGACATTCAGTAAAAAAGTGAAAGCGGGAGTTGATGCAAATTATTCTAGCAGAATGGCGTTTGGACGAGAGGCCTCGTTGGCCAATGCGGGTGGTTCGGCCACCAGTTACTTACTCTACGCAACGTTGGGATATCGACCGGTCACAGGGAGCGTAGACTTTTCATTAGATGATTTAGGAGATGATATGATGGATGAGGATGTAAACCCATTGGAAGATTACCGGATTAATCCGATTATATCAACACAGAATGAACATCGGAAAGTCTTTAGAAACAATCTTATTGCCAACGCTTACCTTTCTTATGAAATTATAAAGGGTTTGACCTTGAAGATGACAGGCGGATTAAACAGCCTTAATTCGAGGTCAGAGAATTTTTATAATTCGTTGACATCTCGTGGAACGCCTCTTTTACCTTCCAATTCACGTGGGCAATGGGGATCGAAATCGTTCTCCGAACGTATCGCTTGGTCTAGCGAAAATATCCTTACGTATAAGACGAGGATCAACAACGTTCATCAGCTTGACCTAATGGGTGCTTATAGCTTGCAGGAAAGTAGAAACGAGTCGGGAGGTTATACGGCGATACTTGTTCCGAACGAGTCCTTAGGAATCCATGGACTTCGACAAGGTACGCCTTTGGGGACTTCGGGAGGGGCTTCCATTTTTAGATTACAGTCGTATCTGGCGCGGGCTAATTATAATTATGATTCGCGGTATTTATTCACAGCTTCTTTTCGTGCAGATGGATCATCAAAATTTCTGACCGCTAATAAGTGGGGATTCTTTCCTTCGGGGGCGTTTGCATGGCGTATGATAAACGAGCCGTTTATGAAAAATCAAAACATTATCTCGGAAGCAAAATTGCGTGTCAGTTACGGACTGACGGGAAATAACAGGGTGTCAGATTTTGCTGCGTTTGCTTTAGTGGACCCTAATAATAACGCAGCTTATTCTTTTGGGAACCAAATTCCTACACAAGGCGTGAATATATCCAGTTTAGGCAATTCGCAATTGAAATGGGAAACAACGGAGCAGATAGATATAGGCTACGACGTCTCTTTTCTGAAAAACAGGTTTGAATTTACGGTTGACCTCTACCGAAAAACGACTAACGACCTGTTGCTAAACGCCAACATGCCGTACCACACGGGTTTTACAAGAGTCTATAAGAATGTTGGAAAGGTGCGGAACCAAGGGATCGAGTTGACACTCAATACCGTGAATGTGAAAACGAAAGATTTTAGTTGGCAGTCTAATTTTAACATCAGCTTTAATAAAAACAAGATATTGGCGTTGACGGAGGGTGAAAATAGTATCATCAATAACGTAACGTGGGAAACAGCGTTTAACAACACGCCCGCATATATATCGAAAATCGGTCAACCTGCGGGACAGATGTATGGTTACATTTGGGACGGTATCTATCAATTTGAAGATTTCGATGAAATAGCACCTGATGTATATGAATTAAAAAGCCATATAACCACGAATAATAATGATAGACAGAACATCACCGTGAAGCCGGGCGATATAAAGTATCTAGATTTGAACGGGGATGGCGTGATTAATCAGTACGACCTGACGGTAATAGGTCGCGGTATTCCGATTCATATTGGGGGATTTTCTAATAACTTTACTTATAAAGGTTTTAGTCTTGGTGTGTTTTTTCAGTGGTCTGCCGGCAACGATATCTTGAACGCGAACAGACTTATCTTTGAGGGCTCGACTAGGTTGAGCTTAAATCAGTTCACGTCGTATGCTGACCGATGGACGCCAGAGAATCCGTCTAATGAGCATTATCGTGTAGGAGGCTGGGGACCTAACGGTATCTATTCTTCTAAAATAATAGAGGACGGTTCGTTCCTGCGTTTGAAAACACTGTTCTTCGGGTACAGCTTGCCGAAGACGTGGATACAACGTGCGAAAATACAGGATTTGACCTTAACAGCATCAGCACAAAACCTGTTCACATGGACATCGTATTCGGGCTTCGATCCGGAAGTATCCTCTAAGCACTCCGTGCTTACACCTGGATTTGACTACTCAGCCTACCCTCACGCACGTACTATTGTGTTTGGGATTAAAGCTACATTGTAAAACATAGTATTGAAAATCATGAAGAAAAGATATTTTATAATTGTCGTGTTACTGCTGCTCCATTTTGCAGCTTGTAAAAACTTTCTGGAAACGACGCCAATGGATGCATTATCGCCGGAAAATTATTATGAAACGGAAGCGCAGCTCAGATCGGCTCTCGCGGGCGTTTACGATAGGATGGGCCGGCCGCAGACGTTTGGTGACCAAATGCTCGGCCGTATGGGGCTTGAAGGAGACGAGGGCTATTACGCGCGTAGTTCAACCCGGGTAGGGGTGGCGGTCTACAGCACGGAACCATCCGATGCTCGGATCGCTAACAATTGGGAGCATTGGTATGAAGGTATCAATAGAGCTAATTTTTTACTTGCAAATGCGGATAAGGTAGAGATGGATGAAACTGAATTGGCAGCAATTAAAGGGGAGGCCCTATTTTTACGCGCTTTTTACCATTTGATGTTAGTGAACAACTGGGGTGCCGTACCCTTGATGTTAGAACCCATCCGTTCGGCCGACCAAACTGTAGCACCGCGCGTTCCAGCCCGAGAAGTATATGAACAGATACTCGCGGATATGAAACAAGCAGAAGGTATGGTGAAGAGTATTTCTGCTATCGGGCACGGCGGACGGGTCAGTAAATCTGCGGTAAGGGGCATCCTGGCACGCGTATGTTTATACATGGCTGGTGAACCTATTAACGATAGCAGTAAGTATGCGGAAGCTAGGGCTTGGGCCAAGAAGGTCATCGATCCGGCTCCTGAAGATGGATTCCAGCACGACCTCAATCCGTCTTATCAACATGTATTTATTAATATGTGCCAGGATCGTTATGATATTAAAGAATCCATATGGGAGGTAGAGTTTTATGGGAATTCCGCAGACGCTTTCCAAGAAAATGGACGGGTAGGAAGTAACAATGGAATTGCTTATTCTGGCGAAGATGATGCGTATGGTTATAGCTATGGTTTTCTCCAGATTACAGGACGGCTATGGCATCTCTACGAGGATGCGGCTAGTTTATTGTCGGCTGATGAAAGACGCGAGTGGGCCATCGCACCGTATCGCATAACCGGAACGCCTGCTGTAGAAATACCATTTACTGTAGCGCAGATTTATGAGCGCACAAGTGGTAAATGGCGCCGCGAACTGGAACTGGTCGAACCGAAAAACAAGAATGCGGGACCCATTAATTTTCCATTATTGCGATTTTCCGATGTATTACTGATGTTTGCGGAAGCGGACAATATGGTTACCCAAACGCCTTCTAATGAAGCGATCGAAGCGGTAAACAGAGTTCGCAGGAGAGCGTACGGAAAACAACTTCCACAGGAGTCGGTCCGTATGGTCCAGGTGACGAATGGTGGTACGGGCTATACATCTGCACCTACAGTAACCATCATCGGTGGGGATGGCACTGGAGCAGTAGGCAAGGCATTTGTGAATGCGAACGGAGCGGTGACAAGAGTTAAAATAACGGCGGAGGGAATGAACTACGCAACTCCACCGTTGGTTGTATTGACCGGTGGTGGCGGGTCTGGGGCGGAGGCGATCGCACTGCTCAGTAAACGACAAACTAGTAATCCCGATTTAACAGAAGATCAAACAGCTACCCAGGAGAGTTTTCAAGAGCTAATTGAAGATGAAAGAGCCAGAGAGCTCTGTTTTGAAACGTTGCGGAAGTCTGACCTTATTCGCTGGGGTAAGTTTATGATCAATATGAAGCGCATAGAGAATGACTTCGTGAATGGAGATTTCCCTGTACCGCGGGCTTCTTCGGGAACCGCTTATGGTGTGCTCAGTTTTCGAAATGCTTCTCCTCGTGATATGTTGTGGCCTTTTTCACCACGTGAGATGGCACTAAACAGGGGTTTGACTCCGCAGAATCCAGGTTGGTAATATTTATTTGATAAAATATAGGACGATATGAAAATACGTTTAATCGGAATGTTATTTTGCTTAGCAATATTGAATTCCTGCGAAAAGGAAGAAGCAGCGGATGTTTCCACTTTTTCCGTACAGCCCGCAAGCTTAACTATAAAAGCTGGTGATGAGGCTAAATTTCTCCTGACTGGCGATCCAGGACAACTTTCTTTCTACTCTGGGGAAGTAGGTAACGCATATGATTTCAAGGATGTATCTAGAATTGACGAGGTAAAGGATCTTATTTTTGCATTTGACGCGCATAATACGCCGACAGAAGCCGTGCAAGTCCAGCTGATGTTCTCCACAGACTTTAATGGGGTTTATAAGTATGAAAATGTAAGTGCTGCCACGTGGCATGACGTAAGCGCCAGATTTCATTGGGCAACCCCTGCTCCGTGGCAAACGAGCTGGCAATCATCGGGAGCGGTGAATTTGGCGGATATGCTCGAGAATGGACATCCGTTTTATATTGCCTATCGGTATATAGCGCCACCGGTCCCGGAAGGATCTATTCCTGGCAGGAATTGGAGAACACGTTCACACGCGCTTCGAGTCAACACGGAATATGGACATACGGTCGATTTGGCTTCCTACAGAACGATGGACTGGAAGCTCGTGAAAAAAGACACTTTGCTGACGTCTTCTAGCACCGTTGCTTCAACAATCTTATTGCTCGCGGCGCCTTCAGGACATCGATTGGAATATGAGGAATGGGGCATCTCCAAATCATTTCAAGTGGATGAAATTGATATGGGGGTAGATCGGAGTGTGCCTATAAAAGGTTACGCCGATATGCCGCTGCATGAATTTACGCATGTATACACGGAGGTCGGTACATATACCGCTACATTTGTTGCTTCTAATAAAACAGCATATAATGATAAAGAAATGGTAAAGCAAGTGGAAATTACAGTAGTGGAGCCTTAGGCCATGATGGCCGGGCTAATGACGGGTTCGAGGACCACGCTTGTAGATAATCAAACCGTTTAGGAAATTTCGGAGTAACTGGTCACCACAAGGTTTGAAATTCGGATGGTCTTCTTTGCGGAATATAGCGCTCAGTTCGGTTTTCGTTACCTTGAAATCCACTAGGGCTAATATTTCGACAATATCGTCGTCCGTGAATTTTAAAGCTACGCGGAGCTTTTTCATGATATCATTGTTACTCATGACGTAAAGATAAAAAATCTACGCGAAAAAAAAGTTTTTTCGATGCATGGGTGATCTGGTACGGCTCTTCCGTAATAAGCTGAGCGGTATATTTTGGCGGTTGGAATCCCCGGATGTATAGTTAATCCGGGGATTTTTTTGTGGGCGGTACTAATTTAGCCTACTTGTGGGGCAAACTCGTCAACGGGTAGTCGCACTTTTTTAAGTGATGCCAGCCAATCTTGCTCTTCGTCGCGATAGCCCAATGATAATAGTACGACACTGCGCAAGCCTTTTTCCGTCAAACCAAGGATACGGTCTACTTGTGCGGAGTCAAACCCTTCCATTGGCGTTGAATCCACCTGTTCTGCGGCAGCAGCAATCAATGCAGTACCGAGACCAATGTATGCTTGACGGGAAGTCCACTGGAAATTTTCCTCAGCTGTACGTGTCAACAGGAAACTTTCTAGCATCTTTTTAAAGTCTGCGAGCTGCTCTACGGGTATAGACCGTATCGCTGCTGTACGTGTCATCAAGTCGTCAATCATGCCCTGATCAATATTCGTGTAGGCTGCAAACACAAGTAAATGCGATGCGTCTGTAATCTGTGTGTTGAAAGAGCCTGCTCCCAATTCGGCGCGAAGGGCTTTGTCTTTGATTACGATAACCCGATAAGGCTGTATACCTACCGAGGATGCGCTGAGGTTTGTCGCTTCGAGGATGCGACGGATTTTGTCATCCGCTACAGGTGCTTCTTTGTATTTTTTTACGGCATAGCGCCACGATAATGCGTCTTGTAATTCCATTTGTAATCTTTTTATAAAACCTAGGCAAATATCCGGTAATTTGGTGTAAATTTGTAACCAAGGGACAAAAAGTAATAGTGACATTCGGGTAACTAAGTGACATTTTATGGAAATCAAAGTAAAAGAAGTGCCGTGTGAAGGACACGAATATTCAAATTGTGACAAACACATTGCCGCGGTACATGATACGATGGACGTGTTGAGCGGTAAATGGAAAATTACCATTATCTCTTTGCTGGGCTTTGGAAAACGGCGCTATTCAGAAATACTGAAGGAAGTAACCGGAATTTCCGGAAAGATGCTCAGCAGAGAACTGAAGGACATGGAAATGAATCTACTGGTTAAACGGACGGTGATCTCCGAACAGCCAATATCAGTGGTTTATGAGCTTACTGATTACTGTGTGGATTTACTTCCGGTAATCCACAGTTTGGCGGAGTGGGGGACAAAGCATCGACGTTGCATCGTAGACCAGTTTAAACAGGAACGTACAGAAGTGTCAGCATAGGCCATGTTGGAATAGAAATAGGTGTTTTTTACGCTGGGCCCGTATAAATCAGGTGTGCATTGAACTGTTGGACGGAAAGTAGGTTATAACTACGCGTTTTTAATGCTATCGCCAACCATTTAGCGCGCTGGTTGTCTACTTATAAAGGCCGAATAGGGAAGTAGGCTTATGATGGAAAACTACTTAAAATCAAAAAGATTATGAGAAAATTAATTCCAACACACTGGCATGCATTTATGGATTATATATGGGCCGTCGTGCTATTAGCTGGTCCTTGGCTATCGACTTTTCATGAGATAGAAGCGGCAAGAATAACGAGCTTGGCTGGCGGCGGTCTTATCGCATTACTAACTGTACTTACTGCCAATGAGGGTGGCATTGTACGTATAGTACCAATGAAGGTACATTTAGCCATGGATGGTGTATTAGGCGCCTTTCTCATCGCAGCGCCCTTTCTGTTTGGGTTTAGCGAAGAGACGCATCTTTTTCATATCGTTATGGGACTGATTATTTTAGGTGCTGCGCTTTTTACGGAAATGAGGCAAGAAAAACATACACCGCCCAGACCTGTTACCGGACCGGAGGAGGGCGGATTGTGACAGTGCTGCGCCGCTAGTCTTCGTCTTCGTTAGGCGGAACATTGCCCGCGGCGTTTCCAGCAATATCACCACCTTCCTTGTCCCGTTCATCCAACTGATCGGTCTCTTTGATATCGTCTTTTTCGTCCTCGTTCTTCGATTCTTCCTGGGGAAAGTTGCTGTAATTTGCTTTTTCGTTTTCTGCAACACCACGCTCGCGGTCTGTTTGCGGTTTTTCTCTGTGTCCGTTCGTATTCATATCTATTTTATTTGCTTATTACCCATAGAACAGTTGGTATAAAATATAGTTTCAAATTTAGGAAATGGCCTTGAAAACAAAATGAATATATAAACGTTCGTTTGATAGATACATATCGTTATGAATACGCTTGATTTTGACAATATAAAACTAGAACAGCTAAAAAAGGAGTCTGCTCTTCCCAAAGTCGTTGAGGATCAGGTCGAGGAAACGTGGCTGGTTAATTACGGCGATGAGCCGGTCGGCGTCGGTCTCTTTTTTCCGGATGGTGATAAGTGCGTGATGGCTATTGTTGGAAAGACCGATGATGACAAAGTCGTACTGGGCACCTATGGCACGAGCGATGACCACGCTGATCTTATTTATCATGCCTTGAAAATTGCTTTTCAAGGCTATTTGAGATCTGTTAAGGGCGACACGGTGCTTGGCGACCCACCTATTGATGAGACAATCGATGAGTAAAGATCAATTCGAGCAGCTTTTTAGCTGGGTAATCATTGAACGTGCATAATAACTATTTTGTGCTGTCTAGTACTGATGTACCTTCATTATACGTAATACGTGTCTTCGCGAGACTTTCAGGAAAATTGCTTTGAATGTACTGAATCATCTGCTCCCGCACATAGCAGCGTAGATCGAAAGCATGACCGGAGTTTCGACAGCTCATCAAACAGCGTATTTCCATTGTTCGCTCCTTAAAGTCGGTCACTTGAAGGACGTTTACTTTACCATCCCATAGCGGATGACCTTTTAATAGTTCTGTGAGTTTATCCCGCAATTGTTGTATGGGTATGGTGAAATCGGTATAAATAAAAACGGTGCCGAGTATTTCGGCCGTAGTTCTTGTCCAATTCTGGAAAGGTTTTTCTATGAAATAGTTAATCGGAAGCACAAGACGACGTTTGTCCCAAATATTGACGACGACATAAGTCAAATTGATTTCTTCTACGCGCCCCCATTCTCCTTCTACAATCACCACGTCGTCCATGCGAAGCGGTTGGGTGAACGCGATTTGAAAACCTGCTAACAAGTTCCCAAGCGACTTCTGGGCAGCGAAACCAATAATGATGCCGCCGACTCCAACTCCGGTGAGTAAGCCTGCACCAATTTTTTGCATGCTCTCAAAGCTGAGTAAGATAATAGCAATCGACACGATGACGATAATGGTAATGATCAGTTTACGGATGAAAACAATCTGTGTCCTAATTTTTCGTTCTCGCAGATTATTTTCTTTGTTCACATCAAAGCGATGGTATAGATAGTCTTCGAACACCCTGACGGTCCGGACTAACAGAATAGCAAAGCAGCTGATTAAAAGTATCTCCACTGTTTTGCTTACAACCGAGAGCGTTGACGGATTGAAACGCGTAAAAGGCAGGAGGCTGCTAAAAACAATAAGCGGAATAAAAACGCCCAGTATTTTATTGAAATGACGGATAAAGGACCGGAACAGGGAATAGGAAGCCTGTGCGATAGCCTCTCGACGTACAAGCGGAACGAGTATTATTTTTATAATAATCCCTGTTAAAATAGAAAATAAAATCAGGCTGATATTCCAGAGCCAGATAGGCAATGTTTGAGAGAGGCGCGTTAATTCTTCTGTCATAACTACTTTCGTCTTTTTTATGCAATGATTGATTACTACATAAGTATAACGGTGTCGTCATGACAACGTTTGCCTAAAGTCAAAAAAACAAGTCAATTCAAGTCAGGGCTTTTCGGGAAATTGGCTACATGGGCATATTTCGGTCCAAGACTGATAAGCACCTGTTTCCATAGATCTTCTCCGTCTTGTAGCAGGAGTAGATCGGTCGGGAATTTGTTGTGTACTGCCCAACTGTTTTGCTCAATTTCCTCGTCTAATTGCCCGGGAATCCATCCGGCGTAGCCGAGAATAAATTTAATTTCGTCTGGCTGAAGTAGATGATCATTGACTAGAAGCTGTATCTGCTCGAAATTTCCACCAAAGTAGATATCATCGACAAGCTCAACTCCCCCCTCAATCTTTTCAGGTGCTTTGTGAAGAAAAAACAGGGCTTCTACGCCAACTGGTCCACCGATATACAGGGGAAAGCGTGGGTTTTCTATAGCAGGTACGACATCTGATAACAACAGCGAAGAACGATTATTGACGATAACACCCATGGTTCCGTCAATAGCATCGTGTTCGCATAGTAGAATAACGGATCTTTCGAAGTTGTTGTCGAGCATAAACGGTTCGGAAAGCAATAAACTTCCTTTTTGAGGTGTGTGCGTATTGAACATAATAAGAGTTTTCGTCTAAAACCTGACTCAATATACGGTATTTTTATAAAGAATACAATTTATAAACCGATGCATTTGCACGATCGCTCCCGAACATGGGGTGGTGGGAGGTAAAAAAAGAGAATAGATATTACGAATCCCGCCGCTTTTGATTAAGTTTGTGTTTGCATCAAACAGACTTAACCCATGTCCATTATCCATAAAGATATTGCAGCTATACGGGAAGATTATTGTAAATATAAATTGGACGAGGGAGACGTATTGTCCGATCCAATTAAACAATTTCAGCGTTGGTTTGACGAAGCTCGTCATGCTGAGGTGGTGGAACCAAATGCGATGGTATTGGCGACGGTTGGAGAAGACGGCTTTCCTTCGTCGAGGGTTGTTCTTTTAAAAGATATAAAACCTACTGGATTTAGCTTTTTTACAAATTATCATAGTAAAAAGGGGCAGGCTATGGCGAAAGAAAAGAAAGTCAGCCTTTTGTTTTTTTGGCCTGAACTGCAACGGCAAGTGCGGGTAGAGGGATGGGCGGAGAAACTGCTTTCAGAGGATTCAGATGAATATTTTGCCTCTCGCCCCAAGGGAAGCCGTATTGGAGCAATAGCATCGCCACAGAGCCAGGTCATTGCGGATAGAAAGGTGTTAGAAACGCGTGTTGAACAATTGACGGTGGAGTTCGCTGAAAAAGTGAATATAGAACGACCTGCTTTTTGGGGAGGTTACGTGGTCCATCCGTTGCGAATGGAATTTTGGCAGGGTAGAAGTAATCGTTTACACGATCGCATTGAATATGTTTTTCAACAGGAGGATTGGATTATACAACGATTAGCGCCATAATACATGATAACTAAAATAAAAGATTTAATAATCACCCATATTAGCGAACAGGCTATTGTTCGTATTGAAGAGGAACATTTACAGCCTACTTTGGTTGTAGATGCCGATAATTTGGTTAAAATTGCCTATTTTTTGAGGGATACCGAAGGATGTTATTTTGATTTTCTTTCGAATATATCCGCCGTAGATTATCATCCCGATAACCGATTTGCAGTAGTGTATCACTTGGCTTCCATCCCCTATCAAACACAACTCATATTGAAGGTGGAAATGGAGAATGACCGTCGACTTGATAGTTTACCCGAGGTACCTTCGGTTGCGGCCGTTTGGCGTACAGCTGATTGGCATGAACGGGAGGCATTCGATTTGATGGGGATATTTTTTACAGGGCACCCGGATCTCAGACGTATCTTGTTGCCTGACGATTGGCAGGGATATCCCTTGCGCAAGGATTATGAAGATGCGGAGACTTATCACGGAATAGCCATTAAATAAACAAAGATGACGCCTTATACCGAAGGACTGGAGAATTATAAGAAGAAGATTGCGGCAATTACGCCGCAAGAAATGGTCATCAACATGGGGCCACAACACCCCTCTACACACGGTGTGCTCCGTTTGGAGCTTATTACGGATGGAGAGGTTGTGAGGGAGGTCATCCCGCATTTAGGTTATCTTCATCGCTGTTTTGATAAGCATGCGGAATCACTCAATTACGGAAAGACTATACCTTTTACGGATAGATTGGATTATTTGTCGTCCATGAACAACAGCCACGCTTTTGTTATGGGGGTAGAACGTATGCTCAAAATAGAAAACAAATTGCCCAAGCGTGTGGAATATATACGGGTGTTAGTTTGTGAACTGAATCGTATTGCTTCCCACTTGATTGCTATCGGTACTTACGGAATTGATATTGGTGCTTTCACGCCGTTTATGTGGTGTTTTCGCGATCGAGAGCACATTATGAATATGTTGGAATGGGCTTCGGGATCGCGTATGCTTTACAACTATATTTGGATAGGCGGGTTATTTTATGATTTGCCTGTGGGATTTGAAAGCCGTTGTCAAGAATTTGTAGACTATTTTAAACCCAAGCTGGTGGAGCTGGATGATTTGCTTTCGAATAACCAGATATTTATTTCGCGTACAGCGAATATAGGAGCGCTGCCTGCGGATGTCGCTATCAATTATGGATGTAGCGGACCGATGTTACGTGCATCGGGTATTAAGTGGGATTTACGCAGAGTGGATGGTTATAGTGTTTACCCCGAGCTGGATTTTGAGATCCCGATTGGGAAGGGTGAGATGGGAACGCTTGGAGATTGCTGGGATAGGTATAAGGTTCGTGTCGATGAAGTGAAGGAATCTGTAAAGATCATAGAACAATGTTTGCAACGGCTTCAGCTTGATTATAAAAGGACACCGGATTTCGATCCTCGGGGATTAGTTCCGAAAAAAGTGAACTTGAAAGCGCAGGAATATTACATTCGTGCAGAAAACCCGAAAGGTGAATTAGGCTTTCATTTTGTAACGCAGGAGAAGACAGATGTGCCGCGACGGGTAAAAGCGCGGGGGCCTAGTTTCAATAACCTTTCTGTATTGCCCGAACTAGGTAAAGGGCAGCTTATAGCGGATTTAATTGCCATCCTCGGCTCTATTGATATTGTACTGGGAGAAGTGGATAGGTAATTTGAATTGGAACTCATAATTTATAACGCATAATTCATAACTAAGACATGCCATCAATTCTTATAAAATCAGCACAAATTGTCAACGAGGGAAAAACCTTTTTGAGTGATGTATATATCAGTAACGGGCGAATCGAGATGATTGCCGAAGAAATCAAACGTTCCGCTGATCAGACGATAGATGCACGGGGTTTACATTTGCTACCGGGGTTGATCGATGATCAGGTGCATTTCCGCGAACCTGGTTTGACCTATAAAGCCGATATTTGGCATGAAAGCCGTGCAGCGGTTGCGGGAGGCACAACCTCGTTTATGGAAATGCCAAATACGGTTCCCAATACGCTGACCCAAAAATTGTTGCAAGACAAATACGATATTGCTGCCGAAAAATCATTGGCAAACTATTCTTTTTTCATGGGAGCCGCCAATGATAACTTAGACGAGGTTTTAAAAATAAATCCACGTGATGTTTGCGGTATCAAGATCTTTATGGGCTCGTCTACGGGAAATATGTTGGTAGACAATGAAACAACGTTGGAGAAGATTTTTGCCGAAGCAACGACGCTGATAGCAGTTCATTGTGAAGACGAAGCGACCGTGCAACGCAATCTTCAAGCTTTTAAGGAAAAATATGGAGAGGAGAAATTGCAACCTTTTATGCATCCGCTTATTCGGACAGCAGAGGCCTGTTACCTTTCTTCCTCCAAAGCAGTTGAACTTGCCAAAAAGCATAATACTCGCCTTCATATATTACATATTTCAACTGCGGCAGAAACTGCACTCTTCGTCAGCACTAGTCCCTTAAAGGAGAAGAAAATTACAGCGGAAGCTTGTGTGCATCATCTTTGGTTCTCTGACGCAGATTATGAAGAAAAAGGAAACTTCATTAAATGGAATCCCGCGGTGAAGACGGCTGCCGATCGGGAAGGGGTTTTACAGGCGGTGTTAGATGGACATATCGATGTAATTGCTACAGACCATGCGCCCCATACACTGGAAGAAAAATCAAAACCTTATGCTCAAGCACCATCTGGTGGCCCCTTAGTGCAACATGCACTCCAAGCGTTGTTGGACTTGGTAAAACAGGGTAAAATGACATTGGAACAGCTGGTGCAAAAAACGGCACACAATACTGCTGAGCTGTTTCAGATAGAAAGCAGGGGGTTCGTCAGAGAGGGATACTGGGCCGATTTAGTACTGGTAGATCTCGATCAACCATATACGGTTTCTAAAGACAACATCTTGTCAAAATGTGGCTGGTCGCCTTTTGAAGGACATACGTTTTCGGCTACAGTAGCCCACACATTGGTTTCTGGAAATGTAGCTTATACAGATGGCAAGATTATTGAAGTAGGTACAGGGCATCGGTTATTGTTTAACCGGTAGGAAAGCTACTGTATATGAAAAGAATCTTTTTTTTCTTATGTGTATTTACAAGTCTTCAGTCTTGTAATCAAACAACGATCACGAGCGAATCAAATAGCTATGCGAATGCAATGACTTTGGATACAAATGCTTATAATAGCTTACATAGAACATATCGGGAAACAGCTTTAACGAATAGACGTTTTAAGCATCAGGATATCGTGGACTTGGTGAAAATACGGGAAGAGAAGGGTGTGCTGCAGGTTGCGGAGATAGGCAAATCGGTGGAAAGCCGAGCAATATATAAATTGAAATACGGTAGCGGAGATAAAAAAGTGATGCTATGGTCGCAGATGCACGGTGATGAACCTACGGCTACGATGGCCCTGTTTGATATTTTCAATTTTTTGGAAGGCGGAAATGATGGCTTCGACTCCATTCGAACCTGTCTTAAGGATAACCTGACTATTCATTTTATTCCGATGCTGAATCCCGATGGTGCTGAACGTTTTATACGGCGAAACGCCCAATATATCGATTTGAACCGAGATGCACGTGCCAATCATACCGTGGAAGCGAAATTGCTGCGACGGATGGCGGAAGAGGTGAAGCCAAATTATGGCTTTAACCTGCACGATCAGAGTATATATTACAACGTTCCTAAAACAAAAAATCCGGTAACGATAGCAATGCTTGCACCGGCTTATAATGTGGACAGGGAAGTGAACGATGTCCGTAAAGGCGCGATGCAGCTCATTGTGGGGATGAACGACCTTTTGCAACAGTATGTTCCCGATGCGGTCGCAAAGTATGACGATACGTATTCACCACGTGGCTTTGGTGACAATTTCCAAGCATGGGGTGCGAGTACGGTGCTGATTGAATCGGGTGGTTTGAAAGGTGACCCTGAAAAACAGGAAATAAGACGGTTTAATTTTGCCATTATTCTGAACGCTTTACTGGAAATTGCACAGGGTTCATATAAGAAGCACGATTATAAGGCATATGATAAGATTCCTTTTAATGCGTCTCAATTACACGACGTGGTCATCCGACAGGTCGACTTAGGAACGGATAGTGTGCCGCTAAAGACAGACGTTGCTATCCGGCGAGCAGAGCTGACTGTAGAGCGAGATTATTGTGTACGCGGTTGGATAGAAGATATAGGTGATTTAGAAGGTACGTATGGGTACGATGAGCTGGATGCCGGCGGGTTGAAATTTGTGCAAGGAAAAGTCTATCCGAAGATTTTCCAGACAGTTGATGATATTCGTAATAGTGACGCTTGGGAGTTATTAAAAGAGGGATATATTGCCGTTCGGGTGGCCTCTCGGGGGCAAGATCGTTTACATAATCTCCCATTGGTTATTGCTACTGGTACTGAAATTGCTCCAACACCTAAAATCGTTCTGACAGGAACTAGTAACTTCTTCCTAGGGGACGGCGCAAAATTGAAATATGCAGTGGTCAACGGTTATCTTATCGATTTAAGTCGACCACCGCAAGAAAATTTTTATAAGAACTGGATTAATTAGCAGATGCTGATAATAGTTCGCGGAGATTACGTACGCTCTGGGCGACATCAGGTTGGTTGTTTTCCCAATTGTATTCGTATTCTGCAGATAGCATTCCATCAAAGTTTTGATTTTTCAGTTCTTCGATGACTTCATTGATCGGAAGCTTACCTGTTCCCCAGTGCACATCATGTGCTTTTTTGTCGCCGAAAGCATTCAAATCTTTAAAGTGCGCGTGAATAATTTTACCGTTTAATTTCTTTAGGCATTCCACAGGATCTAATCCCGAACGCATCCAGTGTCCAACATCAGCTGCTGCACCCATTTTGGAACTTCTCCCTTGCAATGCCGCCAAAACGACTTCGGGTTTCCAATAGGTTGTGGGTTCTGGGTGGTTATGAATGGCGGCACGGATATCGTATTTGTCGCATAAGGCAGATATAATATCCAAGTGTTCTTCTTTCGGCTCGCAATTGATGACGCGGACGCCCATATCTTGGGCAAAAGCAAAAATCTGATCCCATTCTGCGGCATCTTTGCCATTAACCACGCCAAAGGCATGCAGCGTAATATTACGGTCAGTCAAGAGCTTTCGCACGAGATTCCGTCCTTCTTTCGAGAGGGTATAGTTAAACTTCTCCTCGTTCCCCGCTCCGATAATCTGTCCTGGAAAAGCTTCTACAAACCGTAAGTCAGCACTATCTATCTTATCCAATGCTTCGGCAAAAGTAAACAACCTAAATGTGTACGCTTGTGCCCCTAATTTCCAATTTAAATGTTCTTCAGGGTAACCGACTGTATCCTGCAATGTATCTTCTACCTGCGTAGTTGAAGAAGTTGTTCCAGAAGAACAAGATAAAAAAGTAATTCCCGCTAACATTATCAGCGAGTAGAATGTGTTTGGTTTCATGGTCTCTTTTATAAATTTAGAAAGCCAAAGTAACAAAAAAAAGGGGAAATGTATGCTTCCCCTCCCTTTTTTTATACTGAGGTTACGCTTATACGGTTGTTTTACCATATAGCTCTTCGCGTTGTGCTTTGACAACATCGGAGTTAATGTATTCATCGTAAGACATTAATTTGTCTATGACCCCATTGGGGGTAAGTTCAATGATGCGGTTTGCCACGGTTTGCGTTAGCTCGTGGTCACGCGAAGTAAACAACATGGAACCTTTGAAGTCTAACATTCCGTTGTTCAGTGCCGTAATGGATTCCAAATCAAGGTGATTGGTAGGCTCATCGAATAGCAGGAAATTTGCGCCTTGAAGCATCATTTTCGAGAACATGCAGCGCATCTTTTCACCACCTGATAATACAGATACCTTTTTCAAAACCTCTTCGCCGGAGAACAACATTTTGCCTAAGAACCCACGAATAAACTGTTCATCTGCTTCCGGTTTTGAGGTGTAGTTGCGAAGCCAATCGACAAGATTCTCATCACGACCTTCAAAGTATTCGGCGTTTTCGATAGGCATATCGGTCGGCGTGATGGTGACCCCCCACTTAAACTCTCCTCCAAAATCTTTGTCACGACCGGCTAATATTTCGTAGAATGCACTGGTTACTAAAGAGTTTTCAGATAATAACGCGATTTTGTCGCCTTTATTGATCATGAAAGTAACGTCTTTAAAGTAAACTTCGCCGTTGACGGTTTTACTTAGGTCCTCTACATGCAATATTTGGTCGCCCGGCTCACGGTCCATCTGGTTGAACATAATGGCCGGATACTTCCGGTTAGAAGGTTTGATATCCTCCACATTGAGTTTCTCCAACGCTTTCTTTCGGGAAGTCGCCTGTTTAGATTTAGAAGCATTTGCAGAGAAGCGACGGATAAACTCCTGTAGTTCCTTAACTTTATCTTCCATCTTTTTGTTCTGATCTGTACGTTGTTTCAACGCCAGCTGAGAAGATTCATACCAGAAACTATAGTTACCTGTATAAATGTTCATTTTACCAAAATCGATGTCAACGATATGTGTACAGACATGATCTAGAAAGTGACGGTCGTGTGAAACCACCAAAACAATAGCTTCATACCCTGCCAAGAAATCTTCTAACCAAGCGATTGTATTAATATCCAGGTCGTTGGTGGGCTCATCGAGAATCAAGATGTCTGGATTACCAAATAGTGCCTGCGCCAAAAGCACACGCACTTTTTCGTTACCATCTAGTTCCTTGACTACTTTATAATGAAGTCCTTCTTTGATTCCCAAGTTGCTTAATAGAGTAGCGGCGTTGTTCTCCGCATTCCAGCCGTCCATTTCAGCAAAGAGGCTTTCTAGTTCACCGGCTCGCTCACCATCGGCATCGGTAAAGTCCTCCTTCATGTAGATGGCGTCTTTCTCTTTCATTATCTTATAGAGTTCCTGGTTACCCATCATGACAGTTTCGAGAACGGTAAATTCGTCAAACTCGTAGTGATTTTGTTTTAACACAGACATACGTTCGCCCGGTGTAAAAGCCACAGAACCCGTTGTAGGATCAACCTCGCCGGATATGATTTTAAGGAATGTCGATTTTCCGGCACCATTAGCACCTATTATTCCATAGCAGTTTCCAGGTGTAAATTTCAAATTTACATCTTCAAACAGCACGCGCTTCCCAAAACGAAGCGATAAATTCGATACATTAATCATGCTGCAAAGGTAACGTTTTTTATCTTCTTTTTTTTCGTGAAAAAGAAGCAAAACCTCATGGCTTCGAATGTTTTACATTTGGGATAGTACTAATTTTAAACAATCGATTGTGTTTCAGTAAGGTTTGCATGTACTTATCGATTTCGCTAAGTTTAAACTATAATCTTTTTATGATGAATTTAAATAAGAGAAAATTAACAGGTGTTTTGTGCAGCACAATCCTGCTAGCGACGGCTTCTGCATGCGCTCAAAGTCAACAGCAGCAACAGCGGAACACACCATTCGAATTGGTCGATTTTGAAGAATTACCTGACCCAACTGCCGATACATTGTCTGACTGGTCTAACGTGGGAAATGGATTACACGCTTCGTTTGTGACGATTGATAAGCGCTTTCCGAAGTCGGTAGCTCCAGATTTTTCTGTCAAGAAACAAGAATCCATAATAGGATGGAGAGGAGAGCGTGTGTCTGCGCAATTGTTATTGTGGACAAATATGGAAATTGCTGATGCACAAGTAGAAGTATCGGAGTTTACGGGAGAAAATGGAGAAAATTTACCGGTTGATATCGCTTCCACCCATTTTGTTCGCTATGTGATGACTGATGAGTTCGCTGGAGGATGTGGTCATCGCAAACCGGAAGATTTTGCGATGTCTCTATCTCCTGACATGTTGGACGATCTTACTTCTTTCGATCTCGAAGCAAAGAAAGTAAGGCCTGTTTGGGTAACATTACGCATTCCTGAAGACGCGAAGCCGGGAAATTATACCGCCAAAGTGCATGTGAAAGCTGCTGGCATAAAGACGCAAGAACTGGACGTTTCTTTGAACGTAATTGATCAGGTTTTGCCAAAGCCGTCAGAATGGACCTATCATTTAGACCAGTGGCAACATCCGTCCGCAGTGGCACGTGTAGAAGGGCTTGAAATGTGGTCTGACGAACATTTTGAAGCGTTGAAACCACAAATGCAGATGTTAGCTGACGTAGGGCAAAAAGTAATCACGACGACCCTTAACAAGGATCCCTGGAATGTACAGACATTCGATCACTATGCGGACATGATTATTTGGACAAAACAAAGGGATGGTTCTTGGAAGTATGATTATCGTGTGTTTGATAAATGGGTGCAGTTTATGCTGGATCTTGGTATTGACAAGATGATAAATTGCTATTCCATTATTCCTTGGAATAACGAAATCCATTATAATGATGAGGCAAGTGGTGAATTTGTAAATGTCGAGGCTAAACCGGGGACACCTATATTTGAGGATTTATGGACGCCGTTCTTAGAAGATTTCGTGGAACACCTTCGGGGAAAAGGTTGGTTGGAAAAAACGAATATCGCCATTGACGAGCGTACCAGGGAAGAGGTGGACGGTGCTTTGACTTTATTACAAAAGGTATCACCGGAATTAGGTGTTTCTTATGCGGATAATCAGAAAACTTATCAACGTTATCCAAATAGTAATGATATCAGTATCTCGATAGGGCATCCCTTTTCGGCAGTGGACCTTAAAAATCGGCAATCCCGGGGACTGAACACCACGTTTTACATCTGCTGTAGCGATGCATTTCCTAATCAGTTTACGTTTTCTGACCCCGCTGAATCTACCCTTCTAGCATGGTATACTGAGGCGGCGAATTTTGATGGTATGTTGCGTTGGGCATTCAATTCTTGGGTGGAAAATCCATTGTTGGATTCACGCTTTCGTACGTGGCCGGCTGGTGATACGTATATTGTATATCCAAATGCTCGAAGCTCGATTCGTTATGAACGCTTATTGGAAGGGCTTCAGGATTATGCGAAGATTCAGATGGTGAAACAAGTGTTGAGGGGCAAGGGCGACCAGGCAAACTTGGATCGGTTGGAAACGGCCATCCAAAAGTTAAAGATTACAAAGCGTAACGATACGTGGAATCAAGACCTCAACGATGCTAAAGTATTACTTAACGAACTTTCGGTTCAATTGGTACAATAGGAGTATAACAACGTTGTTAAAATAACGGGGGTTCTTATTCTCTTATAGATCCCTCGTTATCCATATTATTTTATTGCTTCCCGGAATTTCATTAGTCGTAAATAAGCTGGACATTTTTCTAAATCTTTTTTCCAAGCTTCTACTTCGATAAACTGTATCTTCAGGAAAGTGTCCACATCTACTACGACTTGCTCCTGTGAAATCTCTACCCGTTCTGGCAAAGATTTTGCTAAAAGTTCGCTCTTCAGTTCCTCTATTGTTATCATATAGACAAAAATAGAGATTTTTCACCAGTATAGACCCGCCGGAGGTAATCCTAATTTTAATAAGTGAAAAAAACTTTATCAAAGGTGGATAGTCAAAAAAATGTGTAACTTTTTTAGGTGAAGTTTTGGTAAATAAAAAAAGTTTGTATCTTCGTGTACGTACACAAAAATAAAACAGACCTAAAAATGGCAAGACCGACGTTGTTTTATAATGCAAAAATAATCCTAAAAGATACCCTAACAGACGGTGGCGTACTGGTAGAAAACGGTAAAATTAAAGCTATTATTCCAACGAATGAGCTTTCATATCTCGATAAATATGAGGGGTATACATTGATTGATGTGAACCAGCAATATTTATCTCCCGGATTTATTGATATTCACATTCATGGTGGGGGAGGATATGATTTTATGGATGGGACAGAGGAATCCTTTACCCAAATTGCAAAAACGCATTGCCGATTTGGAACAACATCTCTTGTCCCGACGACATTGACGACTACTACGGAACGATTAGAAGAGACATTGCAGAGTTACGAAAGCGTAAAAAAATACGCTAATGATGGAGCGGACTTGTTGGGTATCCATTTGGAAGGACCGTATTTTGCGATGAGCCAGCGCGGTGCGCAAGATCCTAGATATATACGGAATCCTGATCCAAAAGAATATAAATCACTAATAGATAGGTATAAAAGTATTGTGCGTTGGAGTGCCGCTCCTGAGTTGGAAGGCGCGTTGGCATTTGGAGAGTACTTGGTAGCTAATAATATTATTGCCGCAATCGCTCACACCGATGCAGTTTATGAAGATGTTGAAAAGGCGTATCAAGTGGGCTACAAGTTAATGACGCATTTTTACTCGGCCATGTCGGGGGTAACAAGGCGGCATGCTTTCCGGTATGCAGGGGTTGTTGAAGCAGGGTATCTGATTGATGACTTTGATGTCGAACTTATTGCGGATGGCGTGCATCTTCCTAATCCTTTATTGGAATTGATCTACAAAATAAAAGGGCCAGAAAGGATGGTGTTGATAACGGATGCGATGCGAGCAGCGGGTACGAACGATACGCTTTCTATACTAGGAAGTCGTGATGATGGAATGGAGGTGCTTGTCGAAGATGGTGTTGCAAAGTTAAAGGATCGGACAGCGTTTGCGGGAAGCGTGGCGACTACGGATAGATTAGTCAGGACGATGTTAAAGTTGGAAACTATTCCGCTAACCGAGATCATCCGGATGATCTCCCTGAATCCGGCAAGAGTAATGAAAGTAGAAGAAGAGAAAGGCTCCATTGCCGTCGGGAAAGATGCAGATCTCGTCGTCTTCGATGCTAATATCCAAGTTCAATATACGATGGTGAAAGGAAAAATCGTGTATGAACGACACATTGAGTAACAAGATTGTTGTTTCTGAATATTTTTTTTTAAATATTCTCGGTAACGTACACAATTATTTATTTTTATAGAGTAACAAGATAAACCGTTAACATGAAAAACTTTACTAGAAGAGATTTTATCGGCGCTAGTTCCCTGGCAATGTTGGGGCTAGCTGCGAACCAAGCGTCTGCTTTTACATTACCTATAGCTGCTCAAAATGGGAAACGCATAGGCATTATTGGATTGGATACGTCCCATTCGGTAGCTTTTACAAAATCCATTAATGAAAACCCTGGAGGATATGGGGGATATAAGGTGGTGGCTGCGTATCCATACGGAACAAAGACCATTCCATCGGCTACGGATCGTATACCAAAATTTACGGAAGACATACAGCAGTATGGTGTTAAGATTACTAAGTCTATCAAAGAACTGTTGAAACAGGTGGATTTTGTGCTATTGGAGACGAACGATGGACGCCTTCATCTAGAGCAGGCGGAAGAGGTCTTTAAAGCCAAGAAAGTACTTTTCATTGATAAACCGTTAGCTGCTTCTTATGCCGATGCTCAAAAAATATTTGCACTTTCCCAGCAATATAATACGCCGTTCTTTTCATCTTCTTCTCTTCGATACATTGATGGAATGCAGGATATTATTGACGGCAAATATGGTAAAGTACTCGGAGCAGACGTGTATAGCCCCGCAGCGTTAGATCCTAGTCATCCGGATTTTTTCTGGTATGGTATTCATGGTGTGGAAATGCTTTTCGCCGCGATGGGCGTGGGATGTAAGACGGTTTCAAGAACGCATACGGAGGGCGCGGATATCATCGTGGGTGTATGGGACGATAACCGTATTGGCGTAGTTCGAGGTACCAGGCAAGGTAAAAGCGCTTATGGAGGTACGGTGTATTGTGAGAAGGCCACTATAGCGTTGGGTGCGTATAAAGGATACGGTTCGTTGTTGGAGAAAATCGTTGAATTTTTTGACACGAAGGTTGTACCTTTTGATAGCAACGAAACACTAGAAATTTGTGCATTTATCGAAGCGGCTGACGTCAGTAAGTCCGCTAACGGTCGTTCGATTGACTTAAATCATGTTATAAAATAATATCAATTTGTTATGAACAATAATTCAAGAAGAGATTTCATAAAAAAGACATTGATTGCTTCGGCAGCAATTAGCGTAGGAGGCGTATTGCCCGCGTTTAGCGCAAAGAGCTATAATAACATTATAGGAGCAAATAATAAACTGCGCATATCGATGATGGGGGTCAATGCCAGGGGAAATGCATTGGCGAAGAATTTTGCAGCGCAACCCAATAGTGAGGTTATCCATGTATGTGATGTGGATAATCGGGCCATTGACAAGTGTATTAAAGGATTGACAAAATACCAACAAACCATACCAACAGGTTTTGCAGATTTCAGAAAGTCGTTGGAAAGCAAGGACGTGGACGTGTTGGTCGTTGCCACACCAGATCATTGGCATGCGCCAGCTGCCATTTTGGCTTCGCAAGCAGGAAAACACGTGTATCTGGAAAAACCCTGCGGGCATAATCCACAGGAAGGCGAATGGCTGATTGATGCGGTAAATAAACATAAGAATGTTATCCAAATGGGTAACCAACGCCGCTCTTGGCCAAATGTGGTTAAAGGTATTCAAGAAGTGCATAACGGTACGATAGGTGACGTGTTCTACGCTAAAACTTGGTACGCTAACAATCGACCACCTATTGGTATTGGTAAGAAGGTGTCCGTGCCTGATTGGCTTGACTTTGATTTGTGGCAGGGGCCTGCACCACGAAGGGATTTTCAGGATAACCTTATCCATTATAATTGGCACTGGTTCTGGCACTGGGGCACGGGAGAAGCTTTGAATAACGGTACGCATATGGTGGATTTAGCGCGCTGGGGACTACAGGTGGATTATCCAACGCGGGTGAGTTCGAATGGCGGACGTTATGCGTATCAAGATGATTGGGAGACGCCAGATACGCAAGTGATCAGTATCGAATTTGGCCCGGATAAATTAATTATCTGGGAAGGGAGGAGTTGCAGCGGAATGCCTACGGAAGGTTCAAATGTCGGTGTTATGTTTTACGGATCTAATGGTTCACTGCAGATAGACGGGGGTAATTCTTATAAAGTGTTCGATGTAAAGGGTAAACTCGTCAAAGAGGTAAAGGACAGCGGCCCGGTTAATACGGCAAGTTTAACAAGCCCTTCACAGCAATTAGATGCTATCCATATACAGAATATGTTTTCGGCTATTAATAGCGGCGGAAACCTAAATTCAGATATCATGAGTGGTCATCAGAGCACGCTTTTAGTGCAATTAGGGAATATTGCGCTACGTTCTGGTAAACAGTTGGAAATAGACCCATCTAATGGACATATTAGCAACGATAAGCATATCATGCAGGAATTTTGGTCAAGAGAGTATGCTAAAGGTTGGGAACCTAAAATCTAAATAAGGGATGAGCGCAACAACTTTAAAAACGGTGGCAAGTTTGACCAAAAAGGAAACAACGATTTCTATTGGTATTATTGCTCTATTATTTTTTATTTTCGGTTTCTTGTCCTGGATAAATGCCATCCTGATACCGTATTTTAAAATCGCTTGTGAACTGACGCATTTCCAATCCTATTTGGTAGCGTTTGCTTTCTATATCGCTTATTTTGTAATGTCGGTCCCATCCTCGTACCTGTTGAAAGCTGTAGGTTTCAAGAAGGGGATGATGATTGGGTTTTTGGCATTGGCAACGGGTGCGTTTATATTTATTCCAGCCGCGATGACACGAACATATGAGGTGTTTTTGCTCGGATTGTTTACCATCGGTGTCGGTTTAGCTATTCTACAGACCGCTGCAAACCCCTATATTACGATTCTAGGACCGAAGGAGCGTGCAGCGCAACGTATCAGCATTATGGGCATCTGTAACAAATTTGCAGGAATTCTCGCACCTCTTTTGTTTGCGGCGGCGGTACTGCGTCCTACAGATCAGGCCATGTTTGATAGCTTGGCGGAAATGACAGATGCGGACCGGAGTGCGGCACTTGATGAATTAATTCGACGCGTTATCGTCCCGTATGCTGTTGTAGGCTGTGTCATGCTATTGATCGGTATTGGTGTCCGGTATTCTCCGCTCCCGGAGATAAATACCGATGAAGAAAGTGAAGAAGTTGCGGAGACGAATAGTCATAAAACCAGTATCTTTCAGTTTCCACACCTGATTTTGGGGGCGGTGGCTATTTTTATTCATGTGGGAGCACAGGTCATATCCATCGATACCATCATTAACTATGCGGGATCCATGGGGATTTCTCTTGTGGAAGCCAAAGTATTCCCATCATATACGCTCGCGATGGCGATTGCAGGTTATTTCATGGGAATTGCCGTTACGCCAAGATTAATTAGTCAAACAACGCTATTAAAAATTGTCACCGTACTGGGTGCTGTGCTTTCCTTGCTTATTGTTTATGCCAAAGGAGAGGTTACGTTTTTAGGACATACTGCCGATATCTCCATCTGGTTCATTACCTTGCTGGGAATCTCTAATTCTTTGACATGGGCAGGCATCTGGCCTTTAGCACTGGACGGCTTGGGAAGATTTACCAAAGTCGGTGCATCATTGATGATCATGGGATTATGTGGTAATGCCATTTTGCCGATGGTTTATGGTTATTTTGCGGATGGGTATGGTTTACGCGAAGCGTATTGGGTATTATTTCCTTGTTACCTATATCTGGTCTATTATGCGGTTTATGGACATAAAATTAGAAAATGGAGTTTGTAAAATGAGAACATTAAGCTATTTTTCTTTGCTAATAATCCTTCTTTGCGGAGTTGGATGTACCGGTGAAAATCCTTCTAACCAAAAAGGAGAAGAAAAAGCCAGATTGACCGTTATCGACCCACAGCATTTTCATGCGGCTTTAGTGCAGAAACATATTCATCCTGGTATCGATTCAGTCGTGCATTTATTTGCAGATTCCAGTGCCACAGCGGAAGGATATAAACAACTGATCACCCAATATAATACGCGGGAGAGTGAACCGACACAATGGAAGATTGTCGATTATTTTGGAGCGGACTTTTTGGAAAAAGCATTTGATCCAACAGCAGGGAATGTTGTGGTGCTGGCTGGGGATAATCAGCGGAAGATAGACTATATCCAAAAGTTCGTTCAGCGCGAGCGAGACGTTTTTGCTGACAAGCCCTTGGTCATCGATGCTGCAGGTTATCGTAAACTGGAGTCTTTGATGGAAGGTAGTGGAGAGAAAGAGCAGGTATTGGTTTA
Organism: Sphingobacterium gobiense; assembly: GCF_002980575.1. Taxonomy (GTDB): domain Bacteria; phylum Bacteroidota; class Bacteroidia; order Sphingobacteriales; family Sphingobacteriaceae; genus Sphingobacterium; species Sphingobacterium gobiense. The sequence continues at coordinate 1,164,192 of NZ_PVBS01000001.1, read as the reverse complement.
TGATATGATGACAGAACGATACGATGTGAAAAATCAGATTGTCAAATCGTTGCTGAATAATCAAGACTTATCTGGCGGATTAGTAAACGCGAAGGATGGTGAGCCAGCTATCTTATTCCAAAGTGTACACTACTTTATCAAGGATGTCTCTGGTAAGCCACTTCTGCGCCCGGCATTTTTCTTCGATACAGAAAAGCAGGGTGAGGGACTGGTCGATGTTACGACCCATTACATCGATTTGGTACAATGGATGCTATCATCGGAAACGGTTATCGACGTTGATCAAGATGTGAAGCTTATTGGTTCACAACGATGGAAAACGAGCCTTTCTAATGAGCAATTTCAAAGGGCAACTGGCTTGCCAGGCTTCCCATCTGTATTGCAAAAACATGTTGTTGGCAATGGCCACGTCGATGTTTTTTGTAATGGAAAGATGGATTATACCTTTAAAGGGATCCCCGTATCAATTGATGTTAGATGGCATGCGGAGTCGCTGGATGGAAGAGGAGACCAGTTTTATGCACGTTTTCTAAGCAATAATTTTACGGTAGAGATTAAGCCTGACGAAAATGGTAAAGCTGCTGTTTTTATCACACCGAATGACGATGCCGGCAACTTTGCAAGCCAGTTGGGAAATGTTTTGCGAGCAATGGATGGTCTGTCAGGGGTAACGGCAGAAAAATTATCCGACGCTTACAAAATTATCATTCCTGAAAACCTGTACCTCAGCCATGAGGACCATTTTGCAAAGGTATTGGACGGATTCTTACAATATCGGAAGGACGGTGTTTTACCTGCATGGGAAAAATCGTTTATACTGGCGAAGTATTATTTGACCACCAAAGCTTTAGAGGAAGCTAAAACGATAGCGCATGACGATATCTAACAAATAGGGGAGTTCGGCAAATCAACATGTTTCTATAAACAAATTCTTTCTATCAGCCAGAAAATACTAAAGGTTACGAATATTTTGGAATTATAAAAATTAATACTTTACTTTATGTGTACGTTACCGGAGGTTATAAACTATGAAAGAAGAGAGGTTGCAGAAAGACAAGTAAAATAACTTTTCAGTAAAATGATACTCCAAAAAATAGAATTAACGTATAAACCATGAATTCAAAGAAGAAGATTATCGTTAGGTGTTTATTTTTGTTCCCTTTTATCCCGGGCAGCGCATTTTCGCAGCATACACTTGATCGACAAAATCAATATCTAAACGAAATATTGAAAATCAATATAGAGCAACGTTTCAGGGCAAATACGAGAAGAGTCTCAGTCCAAGATAGTACTTGGGAAGACTGGCTGAATCGAACTGGAGAATTGCCGCCTGACTTTTCCGAGATGCGTTCCATACCGATGTTGCCGGAGCCATTGGTACAGCACAAGGACGGAAAAGAAGTACCAATAGCTACGGAAAAAGAATGGGAGAAGAAGCGAGAATGGATCAAATCGGAGTATCAAAACTGGATATCAGGACATGCACCGCCGGCGCCAGGTAAAGTACTGGCGGAAATACTAAAAGATACGACCGTGGATGGAGGGAGCCGGGTACAGGTAATCCGGCTAAGTTTCGGTCCGCAGCGTAAGGCGAAAATGACCATCGAGTTAATGATACCGAATGGAGAGGGTCCCTTTCCTGTATTCATGACGCAGTGGAATCATCGCGATTGGGCACAGTTAGCGGTTAAAAGAGGATATATCGGTTGCGTATACGCCGGGGCTGATAGTAAAGATGACACGGATTCCTATATGTTCTTATATCCCGAATACGACTTTAGCGCGTTGATGCGTCGGGCGTGGGGAGCATCAAGGGTGGTCGATTATTTGATGATGCGAGCGGAAGTCAGTAAGCAACAAATCGCCATCACCGGGCATTCGCGTAATGGTAAGCAATCTTTATGGGCGGCAGCGTTCGATGAACGTATCGCCGCAGTAATATCGAGTAGCTCAAGTACAGGCGGAGATGCTCCATGGCGGTACGGGGATCCTCAATACGCCAGTGAAACATTGGATTATGTCACTGCTTGGAATGCACATTGGTTTCACCCGCGACTCAAATTTTTCTCTGGTCGGGAAGACAAATTGCCCGTTGACCAAAACTTGTTGGGCGCATTGATTGCCCCAAGACCTCTGCTTTATCACTACTCACTTGTGGAACCCGGCTTAAACTCCTGGTCAAATGAACAAAATTACTATTCGGTAAAGAAAGTATATGATTTTCTAGACGTTCCTGACAATATTGGGGTGCTTACCCGCATGGGAGCGCATGCTGTTGCGGCAAGGGATGTGGAACAAACAATCGATTTTTTAGATATTCATTTTAAGCGAATTCCGCTGAAGTGGACAAATAATTTATATTATACCTATGACTACGAAAAATGGAAAGAAAGCCATCCCAATAGTCAGGAAATTGCAAAACAAGTTTCTCTAGTAAATCTTAAAGATAATTACTCCACTATTGAAGAATTTAATCAGGACAAGCGTAAGATTTTGACGAACCTGAACTGGATCTTGGGTGACGAACCCGCAAGCGTCAGAGCGGCGAATGTGGGGACTTGGAACAATCCGAGAAGGGACTGGATTGAAAAAATAAATCCCGTACCGGTTGTTAAAGGAGCTAAAGAAATTTATCTAGGGCCCTACAGCGCTACAGGAGATCATGTTCCAGGTGTTTTATATTGCCCGATAGATGAGACCGGGGCATTTAAAACCAAATCGAATGGAAAGTTGCCAGTTGTCGTTTACTCGCATCAGTATGCACACTCAACTGGTTTCGTGAAGGGTTACGATAAAACCGGCTCACGAGGAACGAAGGAGCTTTTTGAGTCATTGGTAAAACGTGGCTTTGCAGTACTTGCGATTGATATGTATGGTTTTGGAACTCGAATATGGGAGGCGAAGAACTTCTACCTGCGGTACCCTAATTGGTCAAAAATGGGGAAAATGATCCGTGATGTAAAAGGTTGCATCGATGCGATAGAAGATCTCGACTATCTGGACGAAGACCATGTTTATTTATTGGGCAATACTATAGGTGGCAGTGTCTCCTTAATGACCGCTGCCTTGGATGATAGGGTGGCAGGAATTGCCACCGTAGCCGCATTTTCTCCTTGGAGGAGTTCCAATAGCCAGTACGAGTCTTTGAGGACTTATTCTCATTTGCACGGTTTTATTCCGAGGCTTGGGACATTTGCGAGTAATCCGCAAAATACGCCCATAGATTTCGCCGAAATTATTGCCGCAGTTGCACCAAAGCCTATACTGATTTTAGCACCCGATCTAGATCGCTATACTGATATCCAAGCGTTAAAGAAAATGATGAAGCCTGTGCACCAAGTTTACAACCTGTATGGAAAACAAGATCAATTGACGGTAGCTTATCCAGCCGGTGAAATCAACCGAATGACAGTGGAAATGTATGGTGAAATAGGGGCCTTTTTTGCTGGACTGTATGAAAGCGCGTCAAAGGAGTATATAGCCGAATAGTTAAAGAAAAACAATAAAGAACAGATGGCCAAGGACGAACTATTCAGTAGAAGGAAGGTGCTCACAGCGTTTAGTTTAGCAAGTTTAGCTGTGATATCTCCGCTAATGGCAAGAGAAAAAAAAGGAGTGCAGAAGAGTGGCCAGAAAAGTGTAAAACTTTGTGCCAATATAGAAGCAATGAAAAAAGACGGTGCTATAACGAGTGGTTGTATTGTGCGCACCGCAGGATATTATACTATGGGAGATGGAGGCGCGGCCGAGTATTTGATCTCGACCCAAAGCACAGTAGAACCCACCGATCCGGAATTCATTTCATTAGACAACGGCTTGGTGGCTGTTTTAATAAACGTGGGAGCAGTAAATTATAAAATGTTTGGCGCCAAAGGAGACGGAGACAATGACGATGGCGAGCAAATCAAAGCTGCTCATACCTATGCCAACAAGATGGGTATACCGGTAATAAACCTTCAGGGGGATTTCTGGATCGAAAAAACCAACGGTATAATCATACAGACGGACGTGGCATGGGGGAAAACCAAGTTCCATATTAACGAGCGACATAATACTAGCGCACCCCGTTTTCACATCACTAGTAAGCACGCTCCGATTTCTATTGAATTAACGGAAGGAGAAAAACAGGAGTTTTTAGAACAATTCAAACCGGGTGTGGGTGTGATTCCCGTGATGGCGACATATAAAAACTGTTTAGTAGTCGTATCAGATAATAAAGATCGTATTGGATATCGAGCTGGCAATTCGTATGGGGGCAAGGTGTCCCGGATGCGTGAGGAGTTGTTTTACGTAGAAGAATACGGGCGGATCATTGGCGATATCGCATGGGCATTTAGCAATTACACTTCGTTTATCGCCTATCCAGCGGACGAAAGCTATTTATCCGTGGAAGGCGGTACGTTTTATGTGTCGGGTAATGATGCGGGTGCTAAGAAAATGCGGTATGTAATGAATGGCTTTCGCATCAGTCGGAGCCGAACTATTATTCGCAATCAATGGGTAGGATTAGATAAGGGAAAACGCGATGTTTCTATGATGCCGAGAAGTGGGTTTTATTCTTTCACAAATGTCTACGACTGTATGTTAGAAAATGTACGATTAATCCCCTGGGAGAAAGATCGTGGGAGCAAAGAAACCAGTGTATCTCAAGGTACGTATGGATTAGGGGGGAACCGGATGTTTAATGTGGTTTTTCGCAATGTAACGGCCGAAGGCAGTATGGTTCATTGGGGAGTGTTCGGTACGAATATGAATAAGAATTTCAGAATCGAACGGTGTAAATTGAATCGAGTAGATGTACATTTTCATTGTTGGAATTTGCAAATTAGCGATTCTGAGATTGGATTCAAAGGAATTTCCATAACTGGAGGTGGTGAGCTTATCGTTACTAATACCGTTTGCCGAGATCGCAGGTTCATTAATTTTCGTTACGACTACGGAGCGAAATGGGACGGTAATATCTATATTAGCAATTGTAGGCTCGCACCCGACCAATCGACGGATCTGACCATATTGTCATTTATGTCTGCATACTTTGATTATCGTTATCCTATCGGCTACGCACATAAGATCAAGATTGAGGACTTTGTCGTGGATTATACAGCTTTGCCTGTGAAGGAAGTTTCCTGCTGGGTTATGCGGACGGCTGCTCATTCTTCTTTACGTCATGGTGAAGGTTTGTTTTTTCCTGCGTTTGCCGAATTTAAAAATATCACCGTGGAGGGCGGAGGGAGTGGGGTGCGGCTGATGACTATCCCAAATGCAAACGGATTTAAATTAAAAAATGAAGGAGTTTATGACTCCACCGAATTGATTTCAAATTCCGATTTAACATTTGAAAATATACAGCTTGAGGTGATAAATTCCTCTGGCAACAAGCAAGATATGCATTTTACATTTAAATCGCCTGTAGGAAAGGCCGGTACACATACGTTGCTCCCGCATATTGTTTTCAAAAACTGCAGGCACTTCAGGGGAGATTTTGGAGAAAATGTCGCCAGCATTTTATTTGAAGATTGTACCATAAATGAGGTGCATGCGTCTGATACAGAGCCGCTACAGGGGAGTATCGGTTTTAGTAACTGCAAAATTAAACCTGTTTCTTCTATAGTAAATAAGCCATTCTCGGTGGCCTCTGTCCTTGGGACAACATTTACAAATTGTGTGTTACTTGCTCCGGACATCAACGGACAAAGCCGTCCAGATCTTCTCCACCTCATCGATATCATTCAACTCAACAAGACAGTAAAGTATAATCACCTGAACACAAGGCTCGGCAACGATATATTAAAATATTGTAAAAACGAAAGAATTGTTATCGCCCCTGAATTTATTGCCATGCTGAAATGCCATCATGAATTAGAAGCAGAAAATGTGAAGATGGTTGGAAATTAAAAATATACAGATGAAATGCATATAAAAATCACATGTTTCAGATATTATGGTCTTTTGTTGGCCGGTTTCTTCCTGTTGGCCGGGTGTGGCATCAATAAGAACGCATTGAAATTATCTCCAAGTTTTGTTGATCGGCAGCTGTTAGGTGCCATCGACCAATATAAGATTTTACAATCGCATGTTGACGAAGGAGTCCTACCAAGAACTTTTTCGCCAAAAACTAAGAAAGTGATCAATGGACATAACCGATTGTGGACAGCTGGGTTTTACATCGGTACGCTCTGGTACTTGTACGAATTTTCTGGCGATGAAGCGTTGCGGAGGGAAGCTGAGCGGCGGTTACCAATCCTAGAGAAACAAAAATTTAGCACTCGTACGCACGATTTGGGTTTCATATTGTATTGTAGTTATGGAAATGCATGGCGATTGACGGGAAACAATGAATATTACGACGTTTTACTTACGGGAGCGGAATCATTGATTAAACGATACAACCCGGCGGTAAAAAGTATTCGTTCATGGGATCAAACGCACGGTAAGTGGAAGTTTCCGGTCATCGTGGACAATATGATGAACTTGGAATATCTGAACTGGGCTAGCGGGGAAAGTGGAAATCCAACGTATGGTGAGATCGCCATTACACACGCCAATACAACACTCAAAAATCACTTTAGAGAAGATCATAGCTCGTACCATGTAATCGATTATCATCCCGAAACAGGGGAGGTTTTGCATAAGCATACCCATCAAGGATTTGATAATGAGTCGGCCTGGGCCAGAGGACAAGCGTGGGGTTTGTATGGCTATACCATGATGTACCGTGATACGGAGAAAAAAGAATACCTCGAACAAGCAAGGCATATTGCCGATTTTATACTGAACCATCCGAACTTACCGGAGGACTTGATTCCATATTGGGACTTTAATGCAGATGGTATTCCCAATACATTTAGGGATGCTTCGGCTGGTGCGATTACGGCTTCCGCTTTACTGGAGTTGAGTACATTTGGAAATGATGGAAAATCCAAACGTTATTTACAGGCTGCGGAAACAATGATTAGGAGTTTATCCGCATCGCCCTATAAGGTGGAAACAGGAGGTAAAGGCGGATTTATTTTACAGCACTCCGTAGGGAGTTTTCCTGGAAATTCGGAAGTTGACGTTCCGTTGACCTATGCGGATTATTATTATGTGGAGGCTTTAATACGGTATAAACGTTTGTTAGCTGGAAAGAGACTTCGAATGGGGCATTAACTGGTTTAAAATATAGTTGATGGATATATTACCTGAAAACAGAAAATGTGAACATGGTTAGAAAACTAATTGTACAGATGAAAAAAAATGTAACTATACTTTACTTCCAGTTATTCTTCGGCTGCCTACTTTTCCAAGCGTTTGCACAGCAAGGTAAGGAAAAACATATTTATATTCTCATGGGCCAATCTAACATGGCCGGGAGGGGGAACGTGACTGGGCAGTATGCAAAACAGCAACATTCCCAAGTAATGATGCTTGATCAGTTCGACAAGTGGATCGGTGCTAGACATCCTGTGCATTTCGACAAACCTAAGGTCGCGGGCGTAGGGCCGGGACTGGCCTTCGGTATGGCTATGGCCGAAGCTTACCCCTATGTTACTATCGGACTAGTACCATGTGCTGTCGGGGGGACACAGATTGCAAAGTGGAAACCGGGGGCTTATGATAAAGCAACGGACACGCATCCATACGATGATGCGGAGCAGAGAATAAGAAAAGCTATGGAAACGGGAATTGTAAAGGGAATCATCTGGCATCAAGGAGAAGGAGATAGTAATGAAGAATTGGCAAAGGTATATTTGAACAATCTTCAAGAACTTATCTATAGGGTACGCCAGCTGGTCGATGATCCGGAATTACCCTTTGTAGTAGGGCAGCTAGCTAGGTATCGGGATAATTATCAGCTGGTCAATAGCGAGTTAGATAAGCTTGAAGATACGGTGCCCAACACAGCAATTGTTTCTTCTGAGGGGCTTTGGCATAAAGGTGACGAGACACATTTTGATAGCCCGTCGGCATCTGAACTGGGACGGCGTTTTGCTCAGGGTATGTTGCACCTACAACATAATTATTTGACTGAAAAGGAAAAAGTGGAAGGTTGGGAGCTGTTGTTTGACGGCAAGGATCCGAACATTCGATGGAGGAGTATTAGCGGTGATAAATTCCCAAAAGAAGGATGGACTGTTAAAGATAATACCCTTGTTCTTTTGCCGGGGAGGAAAGGAGGAGACATTGTCACCCGTGAACAGTTTGCCAATTTCGAACTGGTGCTTGATTATAAATTGGTGGATTCTGCGAATACGGGAATAAAATACTTTGTTTCAGAATTGAAAAATGTAAAAGGAAAAACCACATTGATTGGACCTGAATTTCAATTAATAGATGACTTTAAGCATGAAACGGTAAAGGATGGCAAAAGTCCGGAAACCAGCACGGGCTCTTTGTACTTATTGTATGCTCCAAAAAATAAGGTACTGAATAAACCCGGCGAATGGAATGAGGCAAGAATAATAGCAAATGGTAAAAATGTCGAACATTGGATTAACGGGAAAAAGGTACTAGCATATGAACGCGGATCCGAAGAGTTCCGGAGACTGGTGGATCAAACGAAGTTTAAAGAATATGAAAACTATGGAGACGCTTCGGCCGGCTATATTCTGTTACAAGATCATCATGACAAAGCTTATTTTAGGCGTATCAAAATCAGAAGGTTAATAAATAGCCCCAAAGGAGATTCATTGGGAGCAGAAATCATGGATTTAAATTGATTATTTTAAATAAATGAATTATGGAAAGAAAAGCAACGACTAGATTCAAGATGTTCTGTTCCTTATTTGTAGCTTTCTTATTGACTTTTACAAATATAGTGGTGGCACAGAACGAAAAGATCTCTGATTCAAGAGACTTTAAAGTTAGGGGATTTCACTTGGATTTAAGGATACAGGTGATGAAGCCTGAGGCTTTAAAGTCATTTGCATTGAAACTAAGTAAGTCGGGAATTAATACGTTGATTATGGAATATGAAGCGACTTTTCCATTCGAAAAGCATCCGCTTATTCCTAACCGATATGCTTATACGAAAGCAGAAATAGCAGATTTTGTAAGATGTTGCGCGGACCTGGGGATAGATGTGATTCCCTTGCAACAAAGCTTTGGACACGTTGAATATATTTTACGTTTACCTACTTATGCTAAACTTAGGGAATCTAATGCCGACTATTCTCAAGTTAACCCAATGCAAGAGGAACTGGCTATAAAATTGTTTAAGGAATTGTTTGCGGAAATGGCTGAACTACACCCTTCTAAATATTTTCATATAGGTTGTGACGAAACAAGACTGTTGGGACACAGTCCCAGTAGCAAAGCCAAAGTCGAAAAATATGGTACTGGAAGGTTGTATGGCGATTATGTCAAATTGATGTGCGACCTGGTAATTGAGATGGGAAAAATACCTGTGTTGTGGGCTGATATAGCGTTAAAATATCCTGAAGCATTAAAGTCTTTACCTCGGGGAGTTGTTTTTGTGGATTGGAATTATGGTTGGGATCTCAATAGGTTTGGCGATCACCAAAAACTTACGAAAAGTGATTTTGAGATTTGGGGTGCTCCCTCTCTAAGATCCAACCCCGATAATTACAACTTGACTTCATGGGAGAAGCATTTCAATAATATCCGGGACTTTATCCCTCAGGCAAGAGCGCTCGGCTATACAGGAATGATTATGACTTCCTGGTCAACATCAGGTGTGTATTCTTATCTAAAAGAAAGTGGCGCAGATATAATTGATCTACATGCCGTGCGTCGAGTTTATCCACTGTCTGGTTTTAATCTCTTATTGGAAGCGTACCTAAAAGCGATGAACGAAATGCAGACGCTCGACATACAAGGCTTTATACGAGATTATACAAATCGGGCATATGGATTTAATCAGCAACAATCAGATCGATTCTTTAAGGCATTGTTTGCTACTCCTTATCAAATTGGACAAGGTCGCGTTCTGGGGACGGAAGATATGTCAATCAAACAATTGCTGGATAGTGTTACGTACGTGGAAAAAGTATTCGACGAGTTACGACCGCTGAAAAACAAGGATGAATTTGAACATTATCGCCTTATGGCCAAAACAAGGTCGCTTTATGTTTCGTATCAATATATAGAGCATACAGCAAATAGGGAGGATTTTGTAATCTCACAAGTTCCCGAATTATTAAGCGAGTTAAAAGTTATCATTTCGAAGATTAAAAAATTAAATAACGATTACTTGAAACTAAATAAAAAAGCCTTTTACGTATCGGAACTAAGCATTGACAATGATTTGCGGCTAGTGAAGGTCCAAGCGCTATATAATAGATTGGGAAAAATACGCTGAGGCGGGGTTGGATATTTGGAGAAGAAGAGTAGAACGCAAAAACAATATAATAATGATGTCAGATAATTTTATAAATAGAAGGCAATTTATTGCCAATAGTGCTTTAACACTGGGAGGCTTATTAGCCGCAGATATGCCACTGTTCGGGAAAGCCGCTTCATCGGGAGGCGCTGTACAAGTGGGGGTTATAGGCACTGGAAAACGTGGGCTAGGATTAATAAATACAATAGAAAAAATCTCTGGTTTGAAAGTCGTCGCTTGCTGTGACATTATTCCTGAAAATTTGCAATCGGCGATGGCAAAGGCCGATCCAAAGGCTAAAGCATATACAGACTATGAACAGCTGCTAGCAGATAAAAATATAGATGCCGTGATCATTGCGACACCCTTATATTTGCATTATCCGATGGCGGTAGCAGCACTTTCGACGGATAAACATGTATATGTCGAGAAATCGATGGCCTTTACGATAGAACAGTCGTTGGATCTGGTTAAAAGAGTGAGAAATTCGAGGTTAGTTTTCCAAGTAGGTTTTCAGTACAGGAATTTTGAACTCTATCACAAAATTAAGGAAGTTGTCAATCAGGGCTGGATAGGGGATACCTATAGTTTTGAATGCCAGTATAATCGAAACTCGGATTGGAGATATCCTGTCAATGACCCAAAATTAGAAAAAGTTATCAATTGGAGGATGTATAAAGACCTCTGTGGCGGGCCTTTATCCGAATTATGCGCTCACCAGATCGATGCGGTAAACTATATTACCAGTAGTCATCCTATTAAGGTAATGGGCTTGGGGGGAATAGACTACTGGAAAGATGGAAGAGAAACCCATGATAACGTACGGACGGTGTACGAATATGAGCATGGTATAAAAGCAACGTATACGTCGGTTTTGTCAAACGCGTTCAATGGATATCAGATTAGAATCTTAGGTAACAAAGCAACGATTGAAATAGAACGTAATAAAGCTTACCTATACCCGGAAACGACAAAGCGGACCTTAGGTACAGTCGATGGGGTAACAGGAGCCACAATTCTAAATGCAACACAAGGTGAAAAAACAGAAATTGAATACCTAGGTCCGGATGAGAAGATGGTCGAACCGACTATAAATGCGCTTAATGATTTTGCAGATTGTATAGTTAATGGTAAAAAACCAGCATCCAATGTAGAAACAGGACGAGATTCTGCAATCGCTATTTGTATGGGTTTAGAAGCCATTGAGAATGAAAAAACGCAATATTGGAAGCCGGAGTATGATATGTTACCCTAGGATTTGGAAGCATTCCGTGAAAACTGCTGAACAACGGAAAGAAAAATGGAATGGCTCAAAAACCAGTGATGATATAGAGGTTCTTCGCAAAATCTATCCGGATTCTGTTTGGAAAGGAGCAAAAAGTCACTATATTAGCAATAGATTATAAGACTAACGGAAATAAATTATTGTAAAATAACGTGTACGTAAACGATTTGCCTAATAGATTCTGACGACATACTACGGTTACGTAACCGAATTTTCCCATATAAGTCATTGATAAGTTTATAAATAATAACCAATAGAAAATGTTATGATGCGTAGTTTACACAAGTTTTTCTTGCTATTTATTATGTCTTTGTTGGCAGTAGATAGCTATAGCCAAACGCAGATCGTCGGCGTAGTTAAAGATGCCGGAACGCGGGAGCCGCTTTCTAGCGTAACAGTTCAGATTGGTGGTGTAACCACCCAGACCGACCGCCAAGGACGTTTTGAACTTAAAGGAAATGTCGGAGAGAAAATCAGCTTTTCGCTTTTAGGGTATGACTTCTTGGAATTATCTGCTGCTGCAGGTACAATGGAAGTTATGTTGGAACATAGGCTATCCGATTTGGATGAAGTGGTTGTCGTGGGATATGGAACTCAGAAAAAAGCGAATTTGACAGGCGCTGTCTCGTCCCTTCAAATAGATGAAAAGATTACGAGCAGAGCCTTGACAAACTTATCTTCAGCTTTAAGCGGACAGTTGCCCGGTCTGGCTATTAGTCAAAATAGCGGCATGGCGGGAAGTAACGATATGTCGATACTCATCAGGGGAATGGGGACAGTCAACGACGCAAGCCCCCTAATAGTAGTGGACGGTATGCCTGATGTTGATATGAACAGGTTGAATATTAACGATATAGAGAGTGTGACTGTCCTGAAGGATGCAAGCTCCGCTGCTATTTACGGTTCTAGAGCAGCCAACGGTGTAATACTGATCACTACGAAATCGGGAAAGAATTTAGAAAAGCCCAGGCTTGAACTGTCGTCTAATGTAGCGATGTCAAACCCTACTGATGCATATTCATTTTTACCTGATTATCCAAGAGCTTTAACTCTTCACCAAGTAGCTCAACTTACGTCTACTGAGCGGGCAAACTTGAACTATAAAGATGGCACGATAGACCAATGGATGGCTTTGGGCATGATCGACCCTATCCGGTATCCGAACACAGATTGGTGGGATATAATTGTCCGAAATGGCGTGTTGCAGAACCACAATCTTTCGGTGCAGGGAGGAAATGACAAATCTAGCTTTTTTGGTTCTGTCGGGATTATGGACGAAAAGGGATTGCAAATAAACAACAATTTTAAAAGATACAACGCTAGATTTAACTACGAACATTCTTTAAGGGATAATTTGGTTATCGGGACACGCTTCGGTGGAAACTGGTCTGTTTGGGAATACGCGGGTTCCGAAGGTTTTACTCAAGGGAGTGGGGTGGGAGCTGATCTCAGAGCTTCGGTTGCCGGAATAACCCCTTACGATCCTGTTACGGGATACTATGGAGGAGAGATGGCATATAATGAAAATACACTCGTGTTCAATCCGCTACAAGCTTATACGAATGTGAGAAACCACCAAAACCGGCAGGAAATCAATCCTTCGATGTACCTAGAGTGGTTCCCAATCGAGGGATTAAGAGCTCGTGCTGATTATACCATTGACTATTACAACCAATTTAGACGAGGGGCAAATATACCCACTCAGGCGTACAATTTTCAGCGTGAAATGCTGACAGACCGATGGTTTATCACACCAAATGCTCCGATACAAAATTTCACAAATACAGGGTATAAGACGCAATTAAATGCTTTGCTCAATTATGATAAGCAAATAAATGCCAATCACCAGATAACAGGACTTTTTGTGGTTAGCCAGGAGTATTGGTACAATAGAGCCCAAAACGCATCAAGGAACGATCGTCTCCATCCTTCACTTACTGAAATTGACGCTGCACTGAATGAGATACAGTCCAATGGAGGGAATTCCAACGAAGAAGCTATGCGTTCGTTTGTCGGTCGCTTCAATTACAATGCGTATGGTAAATATCTGTTGGAGTTCAGTGCTCGATTCGATGGGTCTTCCAGATTTATTGGTGACCAACAGTATGGTTTCTTTCCATCGGGTTCTTTTGGATGGAGATTTTCGGAAGAAGGTTTCGTGCAAAATTTTGCGAAAAGCTTCTTGAACGAAGGTAAATTACGGGTTTCATACGGAGGTCTGGGGAATAATAGCGGTGTAGGTCGGTATGAACAGCAAGAAACGTTGACTACGATGAATTATATAATCGATGGCCAAATAGTGCGTGGATTTGTAAATTCCAAGATGATCAATAGAGATTTATCATGGGAAGGAACCTACGTGACAAATATAGGTTTAGATCTTGGTTTTCTTCGAAATAGACTGACAGCTGAAATTGATTATTATAATAGATTGACTAAGGGCATGAACCGTCCTTCTGAAATGTCTACGCATTTAACCGGTGCATACACGGCACCCAGAAGGAATATTGGTAATTTAAGGAATCAAGGTGTGGAGGGTAATTTCACTTGGCGAGATAATATCGGTGATTTTAATTATAGTCTACGTTTTAATATCGCCCATAACAGAAATCGTTTGGAAAGCTGGAACGAATATTTAGGAAGAGGTTCAACTTTTATCGATATGCCGTATGGTTTCTTGTACACATACGAAGATAAGGGGATAGCGCAGACTTGGGACGACATATATAACAGTACGCCACAGGGAGCTGCACCGGGCGATATATTGAGACTTGATTTGAACGGAGACGGTCGAATAGACGCTAATGATAAAAAAGCTTATCCGAATACAGACCAAAACAGGCCTCGCACGAATCTTGGATTCGCTATCAATATGAGCTGGAAAGGGTTTGATTTTGCGACTTTCCTAACAGCGGAAACGGGGCGTAAGGATTATTGGATTACCCGTTATAATGATGTTAATCCGAACGTGACAAGTTATGCCTTTAGCCAATTGCATTTGGATTACCCGTGGAGTCACTCGAATAGAGGTGGCGAATGGCCTAGATTAGGTGGTGGAGGGTTAAACAGACAGGAAACAACCTTGTGGCTAGACGACCTGAATTATTTACGAATGAAGAATATACAGATTGGATATACCTTAAGAGGCAAAAGGGCCCTTTCTGTACTGGGGCTAAATGATATACGATTCTTCATCTCAGGTGAAAATTTATTCACAGTTACCAAGTACAGGGGGCTTGACCCGGAAATACAAGGTAAGGATATAAACGAAGCATATCCTTTGGTTAAATCGTATTCAATGGGATTGAAGATTGGAATTTAAACAGAATAGCAATGGAAAATATAAATAAACTTTATAGAATAATACTCATGATCATCACCTTATCGTGCCTTTCATGTAATGATGACTTTTTAGATCGACAGCCTAGGACTGAATTAGGTGCTGCTGCGTTCTGGCAGACCACACAAGACGCAACTACAGCTTTGATGGGGGCTTACTCGGATGTCCGTTCACTCTTTGAATGGGATTTGTGGTGGGATGGACAGGGAGAATATCAACGCGTTCTAAATACAACCGCTATTGCTAGATCTCCCGGAATGACAGACGGTAGTTTTAACCCCAGCGGTTATGGTGGGGCCTTTAACACTCTATACAGGGAGCTTTACGGTGGTGTGCACCGAACAAATTATGTTATTGAAAACGTAGAGAGAATGTTGCTTGAAAACACGTCTCCAGACGTCACTGAAGAACTCGAAGCAATAATAGGCGAAGCTCGTTTGCTAAGAGGAATGGTCTATTTCAGATTGATTTCGCTTTGGGGAGATGTGCCCTATATAGGAAAAATAATCTATGATAATTCTGAAGTGGAGGATATTACTCGGATGCCAATAAAGCAAATCAAGGACTCGATTTATGCCGACTTTACTTATGCATCTGAAAAGCTTCCAGATCAGATTCCCGCCTTGGGGCGTGCTGCCAAACCTGCGGCGCTGGCTTTCAGGGGAAAACTACAGCTTTATTGGGCGTCTTGGAATAACTTTGGGTGGCCGGAATTGGATGGATTTGTGCCTGATCCAGATGAGGCCAGAACCGCTTATGTCGGGGCGGCAGATGATTTCAGAAGGGTTATTCAGGATTTCGGGTTGACATTGTTCAGGAACGGAGAGCCTGGAGACATAGACGAATTGGGGAAAGCAGAGATTCTACCCAATTATTTTGACCTGTTTCTGCCTACAGCAAATGGAGACTCAGAAATAATTATGAGCTTTACACATGGTGGACAAGGTTCGGGCCAAGGAGAATCACTAATGAGGGCATTGGGAGGACGGCAACTTATGAGTGGCCAACTTCAGGTATTCCCCCGTTTTGAAATAGCAGACAGGTATCAATCCACCATCACGGGTGATTTTGTGGAGCCTCTAATTCCGATGAATCCATCTAATCCAGAAGCAAGAACCACCGAAAACTCTGCAATAAATCCACAAAGTTATGCTAACCGAGATTACCGAATGAAGGCTTCTATCTTGTGGGATTATGAGATGATTATGGGCATTGTGAATTTTCAATACGACGGATGGACGCCGTTTATATATAAAACTTGGACATCCCCTGTGACGATTGATGGGGTAAACTATATCACATACACAGGACACGGAACTGCACTATCCGGCTACGTGTACAGAAAATTTCTAAGAAACTACCCCGGGGCGGATCGTGCGTCCGGTGATTATGCCTGGCCAGTTATGCGACTGGCCGATGTATATCTGATGTATGCGGAGGCTACTAATGAAGCTTATGGCCCCCAACAGGTTGCAGTTGACCTAGTAAACCGGATAAGACACAGGGGAAACCTCCCACCTTTAAATGCAGAGAAGTATACCAGCAAGGAAGATTTTTTTGACGCAATTGAGCAAGAGAGAATTATAGAGCTGTTGGGGGAGGGTCACAGATCATTCGATCTGCGACGCTGGCGGGCTATTGAAAGGGTGTGGGTGCCGCCATTTTCACCCGGCGTATGGTGTATTGACAGTCACGGAGCAAATGTCACTAGGTACTTTAACAATGCGTCTGAAAGAGCCTATGAGCAATGTTACATATTTAGAATCCCGCCCGCAGAACGAGATAGAAATCCGAATCTGACGCAAAACACACCTTGGATGTAAAACTTAGAAGATTCATTAAAAAACAAATAGTCGTATGAAAAAATATAGTATAGTATTAGTAATATTGGTCGGCTTATTCGGTTGCGGAGACGATTATTATCCCGTGGACGAAGATGGATTATTAATAACCGATCGAGCCGAGTGTTTTGTGAGCAATTTTGAGCTTCTGGATACAGACTACCAGACTGTCAGGACGAAGAACGCCGTTATAGACACTGTAGCACAAACGATAGATGTCGAAGTCCGGTGGGGAACTAATTTAAAAAGGCTATGGCCTCAATTTACGCTAGTAACGGATGCTAAATTAGATCCCAAAATAACCGATTGGACTGATTTTACTGATATAAGTTCACCGAGAGAATGGACAGTGATCTCGGGTAACCGTAAGGTGAAGAAAACATATTCCGTGAATATAACAATTCAGCAACTAAACCCTTGATTATTATGTATACAAAATATTATAAGATATTCCTGTTGATCTTTTCATTTTTTGGCTCATTATTTATCTCCTGTGAAAGTGATGAGTACAGTGTGCCACAAGCGAATACGCAACTTCATAATGATGCCATAAAGCGAACATTAGGGCCAAATGTGGTTGGACTTGATATAGAGTTTGCTTACGCAATGGCACTAGGATGCGAGCGCGGCCATATAGTTAGTGCCATGGTGGAAGCCTCTATATCCGGAGCGACCGGAACCTTTTTGGAACACCGTTCTTTTCATACGGATAATGGAGGCAATGATGTGGGAGTCGTTATAGGGGAACCATCCATCACCGCAAAAAATATCACAAAAGTAATATTTAGTGTCGATACATGCGCAGCAACCCTAAGATATTATTACACGATCCCTGAAGAAGCTAGAGGAAAATCGGTAACCTTCACGTTTTCTTCAACAGCAAGTACGGGTGAACGCGTATCGTATCAGATGGGACCTTACCAAATCGCGAAAATGGATATAGAAAAGGATATCGTAGTTTCTAATGATGACAAGTGTTTTTTTTCGATTGCTGATATGAAAGTATATGATGAAGCTGAGGCATTGCAAAGGGCTGACAAGATAGATTTGGTTTATCTCTATAGAGCTGTTCCCGGTATAGCATTCAATCATGCATTAGTTTCACCGGATGTAGATGCCAAGTTTCTACAGGGGAAAAACGTGCCTTCGAGTATAAATAACTCCACATTGATACAGAGGACGTTTGGTTTACAGGATCAGCATTTAGCCAGATTACAGTTCGGGATATATGTTGATGACCTAGATTTTCAAACTTTAAATATTTCCGATGCTCCCAATTATGCGATAGACCTAAGGGCTGAATATGGCGTCTGGATCCAAACCGTTGATAACAAATATCGGGCTTACGTCTATGTCAATGATGTCAACAACGGAGATGAAACAATGACGATAAGTATTAAAAGATATGAAATGTAAACGATTTTTTATCTATAGTGCTTTCATATTTGTGATTTTAGGGATAACGACTTCCTATATGTCACCGGAAGTAAATGAAAGCGACATGCAACAAAACGAATGGACACCTAAATTCGGTGGCTGTGGAGGGATTTTCTTTCATGCTAAAGAAGGACCACTAACTGTTGAGATAGAGAAAACGGATTTGAAAGCAGATTCAAGAACAAGATCATTGCGAGCAACCTTTATCGGACCTGACCGAAAGGTTCTGAAAGACATACATACTTCCGAAGAATCCGAAGGCAAATCTTTACGATTAGAAGCATATGTTAATAGACCAGGTATATATGCTGTTATGGTTACTATATCAAATGATCGGTATGGCGAAAATACAAGCTGGAGGTTTAGGACAAACTGTGATAAGTATATAATAGAAACTTCAAGAGGACACAAAGACCAGCGCCACGAAGAACCGATCGTCTTGGTCGACCCTGAAAAAGAAACAGATCTCTGTTTCATGCCCCAGCGGAATGGATTTAATATCCTGATAACAGGTTTATCGGACGAGGTTAAAAAAATCGAATTGAGAGATGCGAGTGACCAGCATATCACTTTTCTTGAAGTACATAATGATACTGCTTTCCACCATGTGGAAGAGGGAAGACGGCTTATGGTTCCTTGGAAATTACATTTTCCAAAAGCCTTAGCGAAGGTGGTGATAGAGGGAGTGACGAATTGGGGCATAGGTTATAAATCTGATTTTTTCTATGAATATCCTGGCGGGGCGTTTTGGACACCTGATACGGAGAAATGGTTCACTTTACACGATAACCGTTGGTTAGTAACACCTTACAGCCACACGTCGTACGACCAATCAGGCAAGGAGCAATCTGCTATATTTAAAGTTCATAATAACGGAACAACTCCTAAGAAGGTTAAATTAGAATTAGAGTTCCCAGATGAAAAATGGAATATTCAATTATCACATAGGGAGATTCTCCTTGATCCCAATCAGGAAAGAGAGGTAGTATTAAATTGGATAGGCAATGACGTAGATAGATCGGTACATTTACGCACGATATGCGGGGATTTTTCAACTTATGCTACGTTATATAGTAAAGCACAAAAGCCAGACACAGATTCTTCCCTACAAATACCAATCCAACTTGAACCCTACCGTCATGAGCAAGAGCAGTTTGGTTATACACCGGATTATCCCACAAACAATCAGCCCTATTTCAACGTAGACAACATGCCATTTATACTTTCTAAGAACAGTGTTTTATCCTACCAAAATAGTACCTGGAAAGAAACGTTCACGGATCGTCTTCAAAGTTCAATTGCTGCTTTCGATTCGGAAGGTGATATGTATGTTTTAGGTCGTGATAATAATAAAGTGGCATTATTACACTCGAAAGATAAAGGGCTCACGTTTAAGAAGTATTGCCTTCCGGGTGTACTTGGTACAAGTTGCGATATAGAGCAATTTACCGGGCATAATATGTTGGAGGGGCCACCACCTGTTATAAAATATACCCGTGTTGGAGCGGATAAACAGCATTTTTGGAGAAGATATGGCAATTTGGAACTATTCGTTCCCAAGAAAACGAGAAAAGGGATTGAATGGGAGCAGCCTATTTTGATTTCTGACAAATGCCTCGGAGTTTCATCTCATTCCGGGCTTCCGTCATCGGTCGTATCTTATAAAGATAAAATTTTTATTGTATGGGGGGAGATTACCGATGTAAACATAAGTAGAGAAAAGATGCCGGGAGTACCTGTTTTTGTTTCTATGTATGATAAGAGAACAAAAAAATTAATAACCCCAGTTTTAGTTGGATTCGGGCCTCCACCAAATGATACACATAACATCCCCGGCATCACTATGGATAGCGAAGGCTATTTACATGTCTTGACAGGTACTCACGGCAGACCTTTTCAGTATGCAAAATCTTTACAACCTCTAAGTGTTCTTGATGGCTGGACGGAGGCAGAATCTCTTTTAGATCCCAAAACAATTCGCTCGACCCAAACATATTTGGGTTTAGTCATAGATAAAGAGAATACGTTGCATACTATCTTCAGGTATTGGCAGCATAATGCGGAACCCTTTCCTGACACTCATTATGCAACATTGGCATACATGTCTAAAAAGCAAGGAGAGCAATGGTCTGAACCTAAAATATTGGTACAAGCACCATTATTCCATTATAGCAATTTTCGCCATCGTCTAACTATAGACCGAAAAGGACGACTATTTATTTCGTATGATTACTGGTCTACCTTTTGGTTTTACAGAAATGATAGAAAGTATTCGGAAAGAACTTTATTGATGTCTCCCGATGGAGGGACGAGTTGGGAGTTGGTTTCGGGAGACAACCTTGTTTCATGACGTCTAGTATAATGGTCAAGACTAAATAAATCACAGCATGAATAGAGGAGTTTTTGTACCTATGGTTTTAGTACTTGTGTTTTTAAATCTTTTTGCCAAAGCGCAATTTAAGGCAGGTGATTACGAAGTTATAGCAGAAGATGCCGCTTGGTGTTGGTTCTCTGATCCAAGGGGGGTATACCATAAAGGATTAAATGAACGAATATATTATGCGTATATCAATAGCAAAGGAGATGTCGCTATCAGTTCGAGAGATCTGGGGTCAAAAGAGGTGAAGACATTTGTTTTGCATAAGGAATTGCAGGTGGATGATCATAATGTTCCTTCCATCTTGTTTTTACCAGATGGTCGTCTCCTGACTTTTTATACGGAGCATAATGGTCGTTTCTTTATGAGGAAAAGTAAGAATCCAGAGGATATTACGGAATGGGAAAGCGAAAGGGTTATTCCTTTTGGTGGGAAACGCATTACGTATTCCCATCCCGTTATGTTGAAAGAGGAAGGGAACCGTATTTATATGTTTTGGCGAGGTAGTGATTGGCGGCCGTCCTTTTCATTCAGCGATGATTTAGGAGACAGTTGGAGTCCGACTGAAGCGTTAATAGAAAGTAAGGGCACAAAGAACCGACCTTATCTGAAGGTTCATTCGAATGGTAAGGATAGGATAGATTTTATATTTACGGACGGACATCCTGCTGTAGAGCCCACGAATTCGGTTTACCATTTTTATTATAACGAAGGGATATTCTATCAAACGAATGGCGAACAGATCAGTGCAAGGGATGGACCTGCGATTCAGCATGAACATGTTCGTAAGGTATATGATGGAGGAAAGAGCACTATAAGGGCTTGGATATCAGATGTGGCCCTGGGCAAAAATGGAAAGCCTGTGATTGTTTATACCCGCTTTCCACGAGATACCGACCATCGTTACCATTACGCCCGGTGGAATGGGGAAAGATGGCTTGATGAGGAAATCTGTAAAGGAGGCGGGTCGATGCCGGTTGTAAAGCCGGGAGAAAAGGTGCGGGAGCCTCATTATTCAGGCGGGATTGCATTGGACCATCATGATCCGTCCAATGTTTATTTGTCTCGTAAGGTCGATCGTTTCTTTGAAGTTGCGCACTGGAAAAAAAAAGGAAAAAGATGGATTTCTACAAAAATCACTTCGGGGTCTGGAACCGATAACATACGACCGTATGTTGTTTTTGGTTTTGCAGGGGATCCGATTGTGTTATGGATGACAGGAACGTATAATCACTATACGCAATTTGACACGGATTTACGTATAAACCAAACGATCTCTACAAGACTAGATCGTGCCTATAACTAGTCAATTGAACTAGGGTCCGGTAAGATATAAATTTATTACCAATATGGTTGATCCTGCAAGTGCATTGATCTCAAGAAATGTAAAATGATCAGAAATTAGAAATGATAAACCAATCAACAATTATAAAAACCAAGTCAGATTTCGAAAGGGAGAAGCTCCGGTTTCCTTTTGGATTTAAAGGGGCATACCTCAGCGAATTATGGCAAATAGTCGTTTTGCTCGAGAACGATAAGGGAAAAAAAGGACTGGGATTAGCTACGCAGAGTGTCCTATATGGCGATGCGGAGATATTTGCCTCTACCTCTGAATCCAACGGAAACGCAAATATGTTTGTGCTAACAAATAAGGCATTAAAATGGATAGAAGGGCGATCATTAGATAGCCCGATAAGGCTGTTCGACGAAATGCTACCTTGGTTGATCGAAGAAGGTAAAAAACTAACAGGATATCCTAATCTTAATATAAATTTTGTACACAATGCCTTGGTTAGTATCGATAATGCAATGTGGATGTTATATGCAGAAGAGAACGGTATTTCAACATTTACCGAACTTATACCTTCGACTTATCGTCAAGCGTTTAGTCACAAAAATGATCGGATCGCCGTTATGTTTCAGATTTCTTATGACATGCCACTGGCAGATATTAAAAAGGCAGCTGAAGAAGGATATTTTGTATTTAAGATAAAAACGGGAAGTCCTGGTGATCAAGAGAAGATGTTGCAACAGGATAAAATGAGATTAAAAGATATCCATGATATCCTTAATGGGGAAAGGAATAAAAGGATAAACAAAATCTATTATACGATGGATGCCAACGGACGCTATGAAAAAAAGGAAACATTGCTAAAATATCTGGATTACGCAAAAGAAATTGGCGCATTTGAACACATTCTTTTATATGAAGAACCTTTTGGGGAGAGTGACCATGAAGACGTTTCGGATCTGGGGGTAATTATCGGAGCTGACGAGAGTATTCACAGTGAAGAAGATGCCCGGCGTAAGATTGCGTTGGGATATAAAGCATTTATCTTGAAAGGTATAGCAAAGACATTAAGTCAGACTGTTAAGATCGCTAAGGTAGCCCATGAAAATGATATACCATGTTTGTGCGCAGATTTGACAGTCAATCCAATTTTGATGGAGTGGAACAAGAATGTTGCTGCTACACTGACTCCTTTTCCTACAATTGGGATGGGATTGATGGAAACCAATGGTGATATGAACTATGTCAATTGGGAAAATATGAAGAAGAGACATCCGCTTGCGGACGCTAAATGGACGCGGGTGGTAAACGGCGTATTTACATTAGACCAAAATTTTTATGACACTGCAGGCGGTATTTTTTCCATTTCACCATATTACCAGCAAATGATGGGGATTGCGAGGCAGGGATTATGAAGATGATATTAAAAAAAACGCCAACGGTTAAGAAGCTGTTTGCTGTAGCTTTTTCTTTTTTTATAGTTACCGGCATTTTGGGTTATAAAGAGGGATATTTAATACAAAAAGAACCCCCTAAAGAAGTTGACATCTCGGTATTACCCGGATTGCAGTTTAGCCTACCTAGATTTCATGTTGTTCCGGGGCAGCAGGTCGTCCTCCGGTTTACGAACACAGACGATATGGATCATAACCTTTTGGTTATCCGTCCGGAATCTCGAGAAAAGGTGGTAGATCTCGCTGCCAAATTGGGAGCGGAAGGAGTAGCAAAAAGTTATATTCCGGAAACTGGTGACGTGATGTGGCATACGTCCGTTTTACATGCCGACCAAACAGAAACATTGTCTTTCACAGCACCATCAGAAGAAGGGGTATATCCGTATGTTTGTACCCTACCAGGACACGGACATGTCATGTACGGAGCAATGTATGTTAATAAATCCGGTGAAATGCCTGTGTTGACTGAGGATAAAGCTGTGCCCCACCATGTTAAGAATAAAGTGCATGTTCATGCAGAAACCAAAAATCATCCTTATGAATTGATACCTCCTTATTATTATCGACTATATATTGATGGCGCAAGCCCAGCAGCAATTGCCGTCCACTTACCTGGAAACATATCCTTTTGTTGGGATGCAACTCCCTGTCAAATGAGATTTGTATGGAAAGACGGGTTTGTCGATAATACGGAGTTGTGGAAAGGACATAAAGATGCGAAAGCGAAGAGAGAAGGGACAATTGTGTACCGCGAAACCCGGCCGGCCGTACTAACGATCGGCGAACAAAATACAACCAAGAATCCGCCAAAATTTAAAGGATATCGGATAACGGATGCTGGTTATTTAGAATTTTGTTATATCATAGAAGGTATCGAGATTTTTGAAACGATAAGAGAATTGGAAGATAAAAATGGGATTGTACGTCATTTTCGGATTCCAACATTAGATGATAATGTTGTTTTTCACCATACAGAAGAAAAAAAAATAACCTGTTATTATAATGGCATACCATTACCGGCTGGGCCGCTTGTCTTGGATAAAAAAAACGGAAAGCAATTTAGTGTGGAGTTTAGAATAGAGAAATAATGAGAACGGCGATTACATATTTTTTAGGTGCGTCGATAGCCTTAGCAGCTTGTCAAGGCGATGATCTAGTCAGTGACGGCGCATCTTTTCAAATAGATACTATTGAAACACCTCCTGGGTTGACGGCAGAAGTAGCCGCATTGGATTTTTTAGCAGATGGTCGGTTGGTAGCAGCTTTTATGCGGGGAGAGGTGATGATTTACGAACCAGATACGAAAGAATGGCGTGTTTTTGCAACAGGTCTGCACGAACCGCTTGGTTTGAAGGTCATTAATGACCGTGAAATACTGGTCATGCAATTACCCGAACTAACACGGATCAAGGATACCGATGGCGATGGAAAGGCGGATACGTATGAAACGGTGTATGACGGATTTGGTATGACGGGAAACTATCATGAATTTACCTATGGCCCCGTGGAAGACAGCGAGGGCAATTTGTATTTTGCTTTGAATTCGTCCTCAGCGGGAGGAGGTACATCTACTGAACTTCGAGGAGATACGTTGATGGACGGCAAGAGTCGGGAAGGTAAGCCTATGTTTTCCATTGTACCCTATAGAGGTTGGGTGATGAAAATGAAAAAAAACGGAGAGATTGTGCCGTTTGCTTCGGGTTTTCGTTCCCCTAATGGATTAGGGCTTGACGCAAAAGGAAGGCTGTTTGTTACCGATAACCAAGGAGATTGGGTAGGGTCGAGCCCCTTGCACTATGTCCAAGAAGGTAAATTTTACGGACATCCGGCAAGCTTGGTATGGACGAAGGGGTGGAATAGAGGCAACCCATTTGAACTGAGTGCGGATACATTAAATGCATTGCGGGAGAAGCCTGCTGTGATTTTTCCACATAACGTCATCGCAAATTCACCTACCCAACCTGTTCAAATTAGACATAATAAAATGCTAAAGCCATTTGAGGGACAGTTTATTGTAGGCGAGATGAATCAAGAACGCTTAGTTCGTATTATGCTAGAAGATGTAAACGGGGTGGTCCAAGGTGCAGTGACACCGTTTATAGATGGTCAGGGGCTACGAAAGGGAAACAACAGGTTAGTTTTTGCGCCGGATGGTAGTCTATGGGTCGGCCAATCAGATCATGGCTGGCTAGGAGATAGGGGAATCCAACGCATTTCGTTTACCGGCAAAACGCCGTTTGACGTAGCGGACATACATCTTCTTAAAAACGGGTTTGAAATGTATTTTACACAATCTATCGATCTGGGAGATAGCATTCATATCGCCAAAGCTATCCGAGTTCGTCGCTATAACTATCTATACCATCAAAAATATGGTTCGCCAGAAGTAAATCTTAAACAGATGTCGGTACATGAATGGAAAATATCGAATCGAGGAAAGAGATTGCAGATAGACCTCGGTGAAATGGAGAAAGATTATCTCTATGAAATCACGCTAGATTCGGTTTTTAATAAACAAAGGACAGATACGTTGCTGAATAAGCTCGTGGTCTATACCGTAAAAGAAACTTTATAATATTTGTTTTAACGGATAAGCAGACGATTTAATATGAAAAGCAGACTAAAAAAGCGTATCGCACTTTGGAGCACTGTAGTGTTTATGTTAGGCGCTTTAGCCACTCACGGACAACCCACGAAAGTACCGAAAGATGAAATATGGGATAAGATAGAGCGGTATTTTGTACCACCCGAACAATTTAAACAAGAATTAGGTGAATATCGTTCCCCTTTGAATTTTTATGATGGCAGGGTAGTAAAAACAAAGGAAGATTGGGAAGAACGGAGGACAGAAATTAGAGAAAAATGGCACGACATGATGGGGGAGTGGCCTGATATAATAGAAGATCAGACCTTAAACATATTGGACTCTATTCAGAAAGAGGGGTACACACAATATACGGTGACTTTTAAATGGTTGCCGAACGAAGAAACAACGGGATATCTTTTAGTACCCGAAACAAAAGGTAAAAAACCAGCAGTGGTAACGGTTTTCTATGAACCAGAAACAGCAACAGGTGCGGGAAAACCACATCGCGATTTCGCCTTGCAATTAACAAAACGTGGGTTTGTAACATTATCCATCGGCACGAAAGAGACATCTGCCAACAGAACCTATTCGCTTTATTATCCGTCAATAGATAATGCTACAGTGCAACCCTTGTCTATGCTGGCATATGCTGGGGCGAATGCTTGGGAGGCATTGGCGAAATATCCAGAAGTCGATGAAACCCGCATCGGAATTATGGGACACTCTTATGGTGGCAAATGGGCGATGTTTGCCTCTGCTTTATATGATAAATACGCCTGTGGGGTGTGGTCTGATCCGGGTATTGTTTTTGACGAAACAAAAGGAAGCGGTGTGAATTATTGGGAACCCTGGTATCTTGGTTATTATCCTCCGCCTTGGAAAAACACATGGCAAAAAACAGGAATGAGAGCAGATGCAAAGGGGCTATATCCGAAACTAATTGAAGAGGGGTATGATCTACACGAGTTACATGCGTTAATGGCACCACGTCCTTTTTTGGTTTCAGGTGGATCTTCAGACCCCTTGGAAAGATGGATACCACTAAACCATACTATTGCAGTAAATAAATTGTTGGGGTTTGAAAACCGGGCAGCTATGACAAATCGCGTAGCACATTCACCAGATAACACTTCCAATGAACAGGCGTTTTTATTTTTTGATTACTTTTTGAAACGTTAGACCGGAGGCGATGTATATCTGGAAAATTTAATGTAAATTTATCGTAGACCAACTTTATTAGGGAAGTATGATGTCTGATGACAAGGAGAAAAAACGTTTTGGTATTAAAGATATTGCCAAACTTGCCGATGTTTCTATCGGAACGGTAGACCGTGTGCTTAATAATAGAAAGGACGTCTCCGAAGCAACCCGGAAAAAGGTTAAGGATATCATAAAAGAAAACAATTATCAGCCTAATCTTTACGCCAGATCATTATCCGTCAAAAATAATATTAAGATTTCAGTTATTATCCCTAAGACATCGTTACAGACAGGTTATTGGCAACTGTGTTTAGATGGTATTAACAAAGGTATACAGGAGTTGGAACCCTTCGGTATACAAACTGAGGTGTTTCTTTATGATCAAGAAGATGTTCACACTTTTTTAGAGGTTTCGGAAAAAACGATAAAGTCTAACTTTAATGCTGTAGTCATAGCACCGATATTCATTAAAGAAACGGAAGCTTTTGTGAAAAAATGCCATCGGAAAAAACTGCAGACGATATATATAAACTCCGATATCCCAACTAAATCAACATTAGGTTATATCGGTCCAAATTTGAACAGTACGGGGAGATTGGCGGGGAACCTGACTTCTTATTTAGTTGGAACAAATGCCAAGATACTTATTTTGAACATTGCGAAAGGCTTGGAAAACTATAAGTATTTAGATACAAAAATTGAGGGCTACAGAACGTATCTTAATGATCTGGACCGGAATTTTAGAATAGAAGTTATCGATATCCCTTATAACGAATATGAAGAGGTGGAAAAGGAGTTATTATCCAATATTGAAAAGTTTACTCCTGATGTATTGTTTGTTACGAATTCCAGAGTTTCTGTTGTAGGACGTTTTTTTCATGATCATCAGGAGATAAAGAAACCCTATATTATAGGATTTGACTTTTTGGAAGCCAACGTAGACTATCTCTCAAAGGGGATTGTAGATTTCTTAATCTGTCAGCGTCCGGATAAACAGGGATATTTTGCGTTAAACTACCTGTATAGATTCTTTTTACTAAAAGAGAATGTCACGAATTTTAAACCCATGCCAATTGATATTATTACCATTGAAAATTATATGTTTTACGAAAATTAAAAAAAATTTGTTTTTTTAATGTTTATGTTCTACCTTGGATTATATTATAAGCAATAAATTAGTTGACATTAGACAGAGACTAACGTGATGAAAAGAATTTCCTTAGAAAATTTACCGTTATTTTTTTAACTAATAAAGCATGTTGCCCTTTTTTTTACACAATGTTCGGTAACGTTAACGATAAGACATCGATATAACTATAAATTATATAAAATAGAACATCAAATTAAAATACAGCTGAGTTAAAATTATAAGACTAATTATGGTGACAAAGAACAACTCATTTTTATTTTATCCTAGGGGTAGAATGCAAAAACGGGGACGACTATTGGTGAGGTTATGCGGGATAGGAATAACTGCATTCTTTATAGGAAGCGGTTATGCAGCGGCATACTCATCTGAGCTAGATGAAGGAATAACGCTAAATACCAATCCGTATAATCAAAGTGAGATAAAAGGTTCCGTACGTGATGCAAATGGGGAGCCTATCGTAGGAGCAACGGTGACCCATGTTAGGACACAATCAAGCGTCTCTACGGACGAAAACGGAGTTTTCAACCTGTCGGCGTCGGGACTGAGTTCTTCCGATGTTTTAGTCATATCTTATGTCGGGTACGTAACTCAAAAAGTGAGTGTTGGCAATAAAACGTCCCTTGATATAGTTTTGGACGAGCAGGACTCGACGCTGGAAGAGGTAGTGGTTGTTGGTTACGGTACACAGAAACGCGCGCATATGACAGCAGCGGTTGATGTGGTTTCGGGCGAGGCCTTGGCTAACCGTCCGTCGGCTAACGTAGCCGATCTTATTAAAGGCGCCTCACCGAATATGAATATCAATATGGGCATGCGGGGAGGCGAACCGGGAGCCGCAAGTGGCTGGAATATTCGGGGAGTAGGATCGCTGCGGGGTAGTAGTGATCCCTTGATATTAGTTGACGGTGTCGAGATAGATATCAACAGCGTAGATCCCGAAACGATTGAAAGCGTTTCCGTGTTAAAAGATGCTTCTGCGTCGGCTGTATATGGTTCGCGGGCACCCTATGGAGTAATCCTCATTACGACAAAAAAAGGGAGCAGAGCAGAGGGTGTGAAAGTTGATTATTCCAATAACGCCTCTATTTCCTCCCTTCTTCGTCTGCCTCATTTTATTGATTCGTATACCTGGGCGACAGCCTATAACCAAGCCAATGCCAATGCCGGTCTCACTTCCGTTTATTCGGATGAACAGATGGAAAGAATAAAAGGATATATCGATGGGATTTTTCCATATGAATATGATCCAGAGAATCCGATTGACAATATTTGGGCCGGTCGGCGAAATGGGAATGCGAATAACGACTGGCCTCATCTTTTGATGGGAAACAACTCGTTAAGCCACAAACATAATTTAAATGTATCGGGTGGATCGGAACGGACACAGTATTTTCTTTCGGCTGGCTATTCCAGACAGAACGGAACGTATGCTGTTGGTCACGACCATTATCAGCGGTATAATCTCATGTCCAATGTGTCGACAGAAGTGACCGACTGGTTGCGGCTAAATTCCAGCTTGAAGTGGGCGTCCTCGGATACGGATTATCCGATGGGAGAAACGACTGTGGGAAGGGAACATACCTTTCGTGAGATGTTGATGTTTGCTCCAATGATGCCGTATTATAATATTAATGGTACGGTTCAGAGTCCATTGGTGCGCTTGTTGCAAGATTCAGGGCGGGATATAAGTAAACGGGCAGATTTCTTAGCAAATATCGGTGCGGAGATCGAACCTGTCAAGGGCTGGAAGACCACATTCAATTATAACTATAACACCCGCAATACAAAAGCCAGCAGTAATCCCAAACCAGTGATGGTCGAACTAGGAGACGGTTCGCTTGGTAATATTGGAAAGCCGGAATCTACCTATGTGTCGAGTTACTCCGAACGGGTCTATAAGCTATTGAATGCAGTAACCTCATATGAATCACAGATCGATGATCATTTCTTTAATATCATGCTGGGTTTTGAGCAGGAAGAAGCGTTTACAAGCGGATTAACAGCAACAGGAACCTCGCCGGTAGTGGATGAATATCCTTCCATCAGGACTTCTTTAGGGGGCGTAATCGCCTCGGATAATATGGAACATTGGGCAACCAGAGGGGTTTTTGGTCGATTGAATTATAATTATCAAGAAAAATATTTAGTCGAAGTAAGCGGGCGTTACAGTGGCTCTTCTCGGTTTCCAAAAGAAAACCGATTCGGATTCTTTCCTTCGGCATCTGTGGGCTACACCATATCTAATGAACCGTTTTGGGAATCTGTACAGCCCTATATCAACTACTTTAAACTAAGAACGTCTTACGGCTCTCTCGGCAATCAGAATATTTTAAAGAGCGGACAAAGGGAACCGTACTATTTTTATGACAAAATCAACATTTCTCCGGAAGCACCATGGATTATAGGAAATGCACGCCCCCCATACGCCAACGTGCCTGCAATCATTAGTGACGAAATCACCTGGGAAACAATCAATACATTTAATGTTGGGATGGAGATGAACTTACTTGATTCCCGTTTAGGAATAACGTTCGACTGGTACGATAGGAAGACATTAAATATGTTGGGAGCCGCTTATGAATTGCCGTTTGTGTTAGGGGCAAGCGCACCGATTACAAATAATGCCGATTTATCGACGAAAGGGTTTGAATTGGTTGTAAACTGGAATGATAAGGTGGGAACTGATTTTAATTACAATGTTAAATTGGCTTTAGGCGATAGCCGAACAACGATAACGCGATACTGGAATCCGACAGGGAGAATAGATGGCTGGTATGCGGGAAAGGAACACGGAGAAATTTGGGGTTTCGAGACGCTGGGTATTATTCAAACGCAACAGGATATTGAATCAATGGCAGATCAGTCGCGATATCACGCCAACTGGAATCTTGGAGATATTATGTACAGAGATATAGGTGGAGGGGATAAGGGACAGCCTGACGGTGTCATCGATGAGGGAAGCCGTACATTGGATGACCATGGGGACCTTAAAATTATCGGGAATACGAGTCCGCGTTATAATATCGGTATCAACGCAGGTGCCAGCTGGAAAGGTGTTGACTTCAATATGTTCTGGCAGGGCATTCTAAAACGGGATTTTTATCCGGAAACGACCTCACCTTTGTTCTGGGGTTTGACAAGTGCTTGGGCCGGTTCGGGTCTTTACAAGGACTCACCGGCGCTCGATTATTGGCGCCCAGCGGATGAAACAAATATACTGGGACCCAACATCGGAGCATATCTGCCCAAACCTTATTTTACGGCAGAGACAAATAAAAATAGACGGGAGCAGACACGCTATTTACAGAATGCGGGATTCATCCGGTTGAAAAATGTACAGGTTGGTTACACATTACCTGCTTCAGCAGTCGGAAGCATATTTAGCAAAGCGCGCGTTTACTTCTCGGGGGAGAACTTGTTGACTTTCTCTAGTCTGCCGAAAGTATTTGATCCAGAGACAGCTATTGCCTCGGATAGCCGGGAAGACGGATATCTCACCAGCGGTGTAATATACCCGATGAGTAAAGTTTTTTCGTTTGGTCTTAACCTCACATTAAAATAATGATGATTATGAAAACTTTAATAAAAATGATTGGGCTGGCTTCCTTGTTTTTCCTTATGGCCTGCAATGACGACTTTTTGGAACGTCCGCCATTAGATCAGGTAGCATCTGACAGGTTTTTTGAAAAACCTAAAGATTTGGAAACGTATGTAAACCAATATTATAACGCAACTTTTTTTCCAAAGTATGCCAACCATGGAAATGATTACGATAGCGACGATCTCGTTGGCCCTACGGTCAATACACGTTTACAGGGCACAAGACCGGTCTTGACCACGGGGACCATCGGTTTTGGGAATGTGCGGAGTATCAATTATTTTATGACGCATTATAAAAAAATTGAAGAATTTCACGATTTCGACAGCTATAAACAATATGTGGGCGAAGCTTATTATTTTAAAGCGGTAACGTATTTCAACCTGTTGAAAAGTTATGGCGATATCCAATGGCTGGATACAGATCTGGGAGATACCTCTCCTGAACTGTACAATCCGCGAACACCACGGGAAGTGGTAGTCGACCGTATCATCGGATGTCTCGATACGGCTGCGCTGTACCTGACAGCAGATAAGACCAACGGGTATGAACGCATTAATAAATGGATCGCATTGCTAATGCAAAGCCGTGTGGCCTTATACGAGGGAACCTGGCAGAAATATCATAACGGTACATCATTCGGCGTTGAAAATGCGGATCCGAATAAATATCTTGAAAAGGCCGTAGGAGCAGCAGAACAGATTATGGAATCCGGTCTGTATGCGATCTACAGTACCGGCAAGCCAGAGGAAGATTATCGGAATCTGTTTATTCAACGGGAATATTCATCCAGCAATGAAGTCATGTTCTGGCGGAAGTACGATAATAATCTATCTCGGGGAAATAGCTCGTTTACCAACGATCGCAACTTCCGGATGTCACAGCCACTTGGAAGGTCGATCTCCAAAAGCGTTATCGATGACTATCTTTGTACCGATGGGCGAGCGATTGGAGGAAACCCACTCTTCCAGGGACATACAACCATTGTACAGGAAATGGAAAACAGAGATCCCCGGTTCAGACAAACGGTTGCTTCTCCCGATCAGGTCTGGAAAATACAGGCGCATGGAAACGTGGAAAATTGGTCTTCGGTATTTGCAAGGATGAATGCCAACGCTGATCTTAATGCGCCCACAGGGTATATGATCCAAAAAGGATACGATCCCCAGGTTATATACCATGTACAGCAATATGGAGAGGAACCATCTATTCTTTTCCGGTATGCGGAAGTATTGTTAAATTATATCGAGGCAAAAGCCGAATTGGGTACTAGTACGCAGGGCGATATCGATAAGACTGTTAAGCTGCTTCGCGATCGTGTGGGTATGCCGAATATCGATATAGGATCAATCGCAACAGATTCGGACTGGGATTTTCCCACGCTACCACCTTTAATCAACGAAATCCGGAGGGAGCGCCGGATAGAGTTGGTTGGAGAAGGCTTTCGATGGGATGATATAGCGCGTTGGGCAGCGGCGGACGAACTGATCGTTGGCAAACGGCCCAAAGGGTTTAAAGCGAGCCAGATCAGCAATAACCCATTTCATGAAGACGAAGCTGGATTTATGGATCCGTTTCAAAAAGCCATGCCTGGGGGATATGGGTTTAAATTGGATAGGGACTATTTAGATTGCATCCCTGAAAGCCAGATTGTATTGAATCCAGAAAACTTGACACAAAATCCGGGTTGGCGATAATAATATATAGAGAATCTGGAAAGGAAAGCTATAATGTCTAGTAAAAGAACGTTCGTGCTTGGGGGGATTTGCATATGGACATGGCTATGTGTTATGTCATGTCAATCGTGTAATCGACAACCACATGATTATGTCACAGAAGTGATCGACCATGTCAAGCTTGATGATTCATTTTTGGAGATAGCTACGGTAGCAGATAGTCTGCAGGTGCCGTGGGGAATGACATTTTTTGATGATAAAATTCTATTTACCGAGATCATCGGAAACGTGAAGCAACTGGATCTGTCGACCGGTCAAGTTTCTACCCTCCTGCGTGTGCCGGATGTATTTACAAGGACAACTCCGGGTTTACTGGATATCGTCGTACAGAAAGGTGTAAAAGATAATCCCTATGTTATTATTAACTATACAGCTAAAGAGAATGATCGTATCATTTCTAAATTGGTGCGATACACTTATCAAAAAGATACATTGATTAACCCAGTCGATCTGTTGACGGTCAAAGGTGCAAAGGGACATAATGGCGCCAGACTAATGCTGGACAGCAAAAATATGCTCTATTGGGCAACGGGTGATGTGGCAGATAATACAGAAGCGCAAGATTCAACTACATTGAATGGTAAGATTCTGAGGATGACGATAAACGGCGAAATTCCCCCCGATAATCCTATACCAAACAGCTTTGTGTATGCTTGGGGATTTCGTAATATGCAGGGGTTAACCATAGATGACCGAGGGAATATATTTACATCTGAACATGGTGACGCGATTGAAGACGAGATCAATCTGATTAAACCGTTGAACAATTATGGCTGGCCCGCTATAGAGGGTATGCACGATACACCTGATGAGATAGAAATAGCTAAACACTCCTCACGAACAAAACCTATTTGGTCGTGGACACCTGTAGTAGCACCCGCCGGTTTAGCATATTACGGAGAAAGCGATATTCCGGAATGGAAGAACACACTCTTACTCGTTACGCTCAAATCGCAATCATTAAGGGTACTACATTTGGATGATAAAAATCAACAAGTGAAACGGGAACAGGTGTATTTTTCTAAAAAATATGGAAGAATGCGATCCGTGTTGGTGACACCTAATGGCGATATCTATTTGTCAACCAGCAATAGGGATTGGAATCCACAGCCGGGATTTCCGCTGCCGACCGACGACAGGATACTAAGACTAAGAAAAACTACAGAGACGCCGGATAATTATTTGAAGGAAGATGTCGTAGAAACCGAATCTAAAGAGCATAAGGGAAAACAACTGTATACCAGCTTTTGCGCTTCATGTCATAAAGAAGATGGTCTTGGGGTTAAAGGTACTTTTCCTCCTCTGAAGAATGCTGCGAGGGTAGAGGACAGCAATGCTTTTATCGATCTTTTGTTAAACGGTAGCAAAGGTAGGGATACGATAAATGGTGTCTTCTACGAACAGGATATGGCCAGCTTCTCCTTTTTGAACGATGAGGAGTTGGCAGCTATTATCAATTATGTCAAGACAGCGTTTGGTGACGGAGAACAAATAAGTGACGACCATGTTAAGAAAAAAAGAAAATAGATGAAAAGACTATTAAACATTTTAGGGCCTGGGATTATCACAGCCGCACTTGTGTTCGGCCCGAGCAAGATGACCATCACCTCCAAAATGGGGGCAGACTACGAATATTCACTGTTATGGATTGTCTTGGTGGCGCTGTTTTTTATGGGGATATATACGGCAATGTGTTCTCGCATAGGCGTGGTTCATGACAAGTCTTTATTGACTTTGATAAAAGAACGCCTTGGCAAAGGCATCGGTGTCGCGATAGGTGTAGGTATATTTTTAGTGGCGACGTCTTTTCAAGCGGGCAATAGTGTAGGAGTAGGCATGGCCATTGGAGAAGCTACAGGTACCCCGATGTATATCTGGATCGTTGTCTTTACTACAATAGCTATTGCTTTGTTGTTTTTTCCTTCCTTTTACAGGATTATGGAAAAAGTTATGCTAACATTGATACTGGTTATGTTGGCGTGCTTTATTGCTACACTATTTCTCGCAGATGTTTCATTAGGTAATTTATTTTCGGGTTTTATTCCTTCCCTGCCCGAAGGCTCTCTAGGATTGATAATAGCGTTTACCGCCTCTTGTTTTTCGCTTGTAGGCGCATTTTACCAGACCTATTTGATTCAGGAACGACGAAAATTAAATCGTGGGGATGTCACTGTTCGCAATTCTGCGAGGGGAGCTTATACAGGAGTGGTTATTTTGGGGTTTATGAGTGCAGCCGTGATGATTTGTGCAGCGGCGGTCTTATTTCCCAAAGGTATACACGTAAGTAGTGCCGCTGAAATGGGCAAGGCGTTAGAGCCATTATTTGGAAAACATGCCAGTTCGCTGTTTTTTGTCGGGTTGTTTGGTGCTGCCTTTTCATCATTGGTAGGTAATGCAACGATAGGAGGTACATTATTAGGAGATGCGTTGGGGGTTGGAAGCAGCCTGGATTCCAAAAAAGTCAAAATATTGATTTCTATCGTCATGATCCTTGGGTGTGTTGTAGCTATTTCTTTTGGCAGGCTACCTTTGGAGTTAATTGTTTTGGCTCAAAGCGTAACCATATTTTTAGTGCCTTTTATAGGCGTGTCTATTTATTTAATTGCAAACAATAAATCGATTATGGGAGATAAAGCTAATAATCTCTTTTACAAGATAGCGGGGGCATTAGGCTTAATTGTCATCTGCATATTAATGGTTAGTAATATTTATGATATGTTTTTAAAATAAAAATGGAGAATCAGGTTTTAGTAGAATTGGAGTACAAGTTTACACAACCGTCCGCGTTATTTCTCGAAGATCTTGCGCATATTGATGGTGATTTTATATTTCTAGGTATTGGGGGAAAAATGGGGCCGAGCATGGCCAAGTTGCTATTGGAGGGTTTGCGCCAAGTTGGTGTTTCCCGAAAGGTGTACGGTGTTTCACGCTTTTCAGATGATAGCAGCCGACAATACCTAGAAAATTTAGGTGTGGAAACCATCGTTTGTGACTTGTTGGACGATGAAGCCTTACAATCGCTTCCTTATGCAAAAAACGTTATCTATTTGGCGGGTTTTAAATTCGGTGCGACAGGAAAGGAAGATTTTACTTGGGCGATGAATACTTACCTGCCGGGACGTATAGCCGAGAAGTACAAGAATTCGCGTATCGTCGCATTTTCCTCAGGTAACGTATTGCCTTTTGTCGACGTTCGATCGGGAGGCGTCGACGAATCGGTCCTTCCGGAACCGATAGGAGAATATGCCCAAAGTACATTAGGGCGTGAACGGATTTTTACTTATTTCAGTAAGAAAAACGGCACGCCGATACTGTTGTATAGATTAAATTACGCCGTGGATTTCCGATATGGCGTGATCCGAGAAATTGCAAAACAGGTTTATCACCAGCAACCGATTGACATACGTACAAATAATGTCAATGTAATCTGGCAAAGTGATGCCAATGAAATAGCTATCCGTAGCTTATTGCATGTCGAAAGCCCGGCGAAGGTGCTGAATGTAACGGGACCAGAGATATTGTCTATAAAATGGGTTGCAGAAAAGCTTGGGGAACTACTGGGAAAGGAACCCTTGTTTGTACATGAACCTGAACAGACAGCATTATTAAATAATGCGTCGGAATGCCATAGGATATTTGGCTACCCTCAAGTAGGTATATTGGATATTATTACCATTACGGCGCAATGGATATTGCAAGACGGTGGAGAGTTTGGGAAAGATACACATTTCCAGGAGAGAGGAGGGAAGTTTTAATGAAAAGATTAAATAGTGTCCTGAAGTCTTTGCTCATGGAGGGTACAGTCATTCCTGCCCATCCGCTCGCGCTGGACCAGTTTCGTAATTTCGATGAGGAAAACCAAAAGCTGTTGACGCAATACTATATCCAAAGCGGGGCCGGAGGAGTAGCTGTGGCGGTACATTCTACGCAATTCGAGATCCGTTTACCTAAATATAATCTCTTTGAGAAAGTTTTACGAGTGACGGCCGATGTTATTGATAGGGTTAAACTGGATCGTCCATTTGTAAAAATCGCGGGAATATGTGGTCTCTCCGAACAAGCTGTTCAGGAAGCGCGGATTGCCGTAGATTACGGATATGATATGGGGTTGTTAAGCATGGGCGGGCTGCAGGGTTTGAGTGAAAAGCAAATACTCGAACGTACAGAGGAAGTTGCCAAGGTGATTCCCGTGTTTGGATTTTATTTGCAGCCTTCGGTTGGCGGACGGGTGTTTTCGTATGATTTCTGGTCTACATTTGTGGAGATAGATAACGTAGAAGCCATTAAATGCGCTTCCTTTAATCGTTACCAGACCTTGGACGTAGTTCGCGCGATTGCCAATTCCTCCAGACGGGATCAAATTGCTTTATATACAGGTAATGACGATAATATTGTGCAGGACTTGTTGTCAATTTATCGATTTAATGTAAATGGTAAAGATATAGAAATAGAGTTCAGGGGAGGTCTGTTAGGACATTGGGCGGTGTGGACCCATAAAGCTGTAGCGTTGTTGGCTAAAGTCAAAGATTATAAGGATAATCCATCGTTTGTTAAATGGAGGGCGTTACAGATATTGTCGAACCAAACGACTGATGCGAATGCGGCATTATTCGATACAGCGAATAATTTTCACGGATGTATACCGGGAATACACGAGGTGCTGCGACGTCAGGGATTGATGAAAGGTACCTGGTGCCTTAACCCAGATGAGGTATTGTCACTGGGACAATATGAAGAAATATCAAGAATATATGCAGCCTATCCGGAGTTAAATGATGATAAATTTGTAACGGAGTTTTTGAAACAGAATTTCACGGGAGTATAGGGTTTGTTAAAATATACTATATTTACCTTATAAGTTATAGTATGGATAGAGAGAGAGATTTTGACATCATTGTGGTGGGATCCGGAATCAGCGGTGGCTGGGCGGTCAAAGAATTTACCGAAAGGGGATTTAAAACACTTTTGATCGAACGAGGGCGAATGGTTAAGCATATTCAGGATTATCCTACGGCATACACGGATACATGGGAGTTGGAACATCGGGGTCAGAAAACACGAGAGGATCTAACGCGGAACAAAGGGATCAGCAAGCACTACGCTTATTCGGAGGCTACCCGACATTTTTACATCAACGACGAGGATCAGGAATACATTCAAGAAAAGCCCTTTGATTGGGTCAGAGGCTACCAAGTAGGCGGTAAGTCGCTGCTGTGGGCTCGACAGACACAGCGGTGGAGCGATTTTGAATTTGATGCACCTCGGAAATACGAGT
Organism: Sphingobacterium gobiense; assembly: GCF_002980575.1. Lineage (GTDB taxonomy): Bacteria > Bacteroidota > Bacteroidia > Sphingobacteriales > Sphingobacteriaceae > Sphingobacterium > Sphingobacterium gobiense. The sequence continues at coordinate 1,125,300 of NZ_PVBS01000001.1, read as the reverse complement.
ATGCTGCGGATTGGCCGATACGTTATCAGGATATGGCACCTTGGTACGCGCACGTAGAACGATTTGTTGGTATAGCAGGGACAAAAGATGGTATTCCCAATATGCCAGATAGTGAAGTGGTCGGCGCTTTTGAAATGAATCAAGTGGAGCAAGCCATTGCAAATAGTATTGCGCAGCGTTATTCGGATAGGAAAGCGATTATCGGACGCTGTGCAAACCTCGCAGGGATAAAAGAAGAGCAAATTGCACAGGGGCGAAGTAGATGTATGGCGCGTTCGTTATGTGAGAGAGGTTGCCCTTTCGGAGCATACTTTAGCTCGAATTCTTCTACCTTACCTTATGCGGAGAAAACAGGAAACTTAACGATTATGATGGATACCATTGTAGAATCCGTTTTGTATGACGACAAAACGAAGAAAGCAATCGGTGTACAGACTATTGACCTCAAAACAAAAAATAAAAAAATCTTTAAATCAATTGTAGTTTTTTTAAATGCATCGACCCTTAATTCTAATTTGATATTACTGAATTCGAAATCCGATCGGTTTCCGAATGGATTGGGGAATGATAACGGGCTAATGGGAAAATATATTACATTTCATAACTATCGGGGTCGTATTACAGCCGACTTTCCTGGATATGAAAATTCGTATTATTACGGTAGACGTCCGACCCAGGTTTTTATTCCAGCGTTCAAAAACATTCATCGGGCGGAGCAGACTTTTAAGGGGTCATATCTTATCGCTTTTGCCGCTTATCGCGATTCGTGGGCTAGGGGAATCGCAACGGAAGGTTTAGGAGCTGATTTTAAGGATAATTTGCTGGAACCGGGCGGTTGGAAGATCTCAATGATGATGCAAGGCGAAGTACTCCCATCGTTTAATAATCATGTACGGTTGAGCCCAGACAAAGTCGATAAATATGGCTTACCTCAATTAATTACTTCTGTGGATTATAGTGCAAATGATATGATGATGATGGAAGATTTCTTTAAAGAAGGGACAGAAATGTTGACCCAGGCAGGTGCAGGAAATATCCGTACATTAGATCAACATGAAGCGTTCGGGAGGCAACCGGGATTGGAAGTGCACGAAGTAGGTGGTGTTCGAATGGGAAACGACCCAAATACCTCACTGTTGAATAGATATAATCAATTGCATCTTTGTGAGAATGTTTTTGTAACCGATGGTGCGTGTATGACTAGTATAGGGAACCAAAACCCTTCACTTACGTTTATGGCACTTACAGCCCGCGCAGCAAACCACGCTATGGACCTAATACAGGAGAAAAAGCTATAACACGAAATAGAGGGAATCAAATATATAGCTTATTTTAAAAAATATTTTGGATTAAAGAAAGTTTGGCTTATCTTCGGTAACGTACACAATTAACGCTTCCCAAATTATTAGTAAGGCAGAACATTGGTAAGATGATTTTAGAGTGCTACATATTCGTTATTTTTGTATTCTGTATGAGGGACGTAACGTTTTTATATGAAGAAAAATGAAAAAGAACTGGTCGGCGTAAAAGAAATTGCACGTCGGGCGAATGTCTCTATCGCAACGGTAGATAGGGTACTGCATAATCGGACAGGGGTTTCGGAAAAGACCAAACAAAAGATTAATGACATTATCAAAGAATTGGACTATAAGCCCAATATCTTAGCTAGGCGGTTAGCTTCATCTAAAACCATGCATCTTTATACGCTAATACCCGAAGTATCGGAGGAGACAGACTACTGGTCTGTGCCATTACAAGGTATTATACAGGCTGAAAAAGAGATTATGCTTTATAATGTCAAAATCGAGAAGCTATTCTATGACATGAATGATAGAGAATCCTTTATGAAGCAGACCAAAGTAATCCTTCAATCAGAATCTGTGGACGGTGTGCTTTTGGCTCCGGCGTTTATCGAAGAAGCAATTGCATTTACAGATGTATGTCAGAAGAGAAAAATTCCTTTTGTTTTCATTAACTCGAATATCCCAAATCGTAAAAACCTAAGTTATTTTGGACCGGATCTTTTTTATAGTGGGTATACCGCCGCGCATCTGGTTGATTATTTAGTAGGAAAATCAGATCAGATATTGTTAATGAATATTGCTAAAGATATTAACTCAGATTATCACATTCTTAAAAAAGAAGAGGGGTTTACGGAATACTTCGTAGCAAATAATCCCGAGAGAATAATAAAGCAAAACCTAGATAAGACGGACTATCAATCGGTAAAAAAGACTGTTGCAAAGGCACTACGTGATTATCCTGATATACGGTTAATCTTTGTCACGAACTCGCGGGTTTCGTTAGTGGCGAAATACCTGTTAGAAAAGAAAACAGAAGATATGCTGTTGGTAGGATACGATTTTTTAGATCGAAATATTGAATTTCTTAATAAAGGTGTCATTGATTTTTTAATCTGTGAGAAACCACAGGAACAAGCATATCGCGGAATAAAGGCATTATATCGATATCTAATGTTCGAAGAAAAACAAGAAAAAGAATATTTAATGCCTATTGACATCATCCATCGAGAGAATCAACGATTCTATCGTAACTAGGTATACATTCGTAGTATACCTTTTTTATAAAAGAATAACGTGTACCTACACAATTATATTTAGAAGCTTTTTTTTAATGAAAATATAAGTTAATGGAAATCGAACAAAACAAAATAGAGCAGTTGCAGATCAGAACGTATGAAAGCCGTGAGCAGCTCGGACAAGATGCCGGGGAAATGGTCAGCAAAAAAATTCAAGAACTACAACGGCATAAGGATTACGTTTATATTATATTTGCTTCTGCACCTTCACAAAACGAATTTTTGGAAACGTTGGTAAAAGATACAATTATTGATTGGGAGAAAGTCGTCGCGTTTCACATGGATGAATATATTGGTTTAGACCTAGCCCATCCACAAAGTTTTGGATATTTTCTAAAGGAAAACCTATTTGATAAAGTACCTATTCATGATGTGCATTACATACAAGGGGATTCAGGCAATATCGAAAGGGAATGTGAGCGCTACGAACAATTACTGCGAACACACCCAGTAGATATTGTGTGTATGGGAATTGGAGAAAATACACACATAGCTTTCAATGACCCTCATGTAGCGGACTTTAATGATCCTTATTGGGTAAAAATCGTTGACCTAGATGATAAAAGTCGCCAACAACAAGTAAATGATGGGTGCTTTAATTCCTTCGATGAAGTGCCGACCCACGCCATCACATTGACCGTTCCGGCATTACTGCAGGGAAAATTTTTGTATTGTATGGTTCCGGGCGAGAATAAAGCTAAAGCGGTGTATCAAACGCTTTACGAAGGAATCGATGCTCGATATCCCTCTACCATATTGAGAAAGCATCAAAATGCACACTTATTCATTGATAAAGATAGTGCTCAATATCTTCATGAACCGTTGTGAGATTTAACACCATCTTCTCCAGCCTTTAAGCTTTGGAGAAGATGGTATCTCTTTTAGATTGATATACGGCCTGGATACGCTTTCAGAGCTTTCTCTAGGCAAGCCAATGCATTGCGTAAATCTTCCTGTTTAAGAACATATGCCAAACGTACTTGATTGATTCCAACATTAGGTGTGCTATAAAAGCCGGTAGCCGGAGCCATCATGACCGTTTCGTTGTTGTACGAAAATTCCTCCAATATCCATTGACAAAACTTGTCGGCATTATCAATAGGAAGTTTAGCTACGACATAAAATGCTCCACCTGGAACAGCGCAAAAGACGCCTTCTATCTTATTTAGCCCCTCAACAAGTGTATTCCGACGGGCAGTATATTCTTTGGACACAGCTTCAAAGTAGCTGTCTGGTGTATCTATCGCTGCTTCAGCAGCAATCTGTCCTTCAAGGGACGGGCTCAAACGTGTTTGTGCAAATTTGAGGGCGGTATGATATAATTCCTTGTTTTTGGTAATTAAGCAACCTATCCGTGCGCCACAGGCTGAGTATCGCTTGGATACCGTGTCGATAATAACCACATGCTGTTCAAGACCGTCTAAGTGCATGGGTGAAACAAATGTGTTACTATCATAACAAAATTCGCGATAAGCTTCGTCTGCAAATAGATAAAGGTCATATTTTAGACACAATGCTTTTAAGGATTCTAACTCTTCGCGTGAATAGAGATAGCCCGTAGGGTTATTGGGATTACAGATTGCAATTGCGCGCGTCCTATCAGTAATCAATTTTTCAAATTCCGCTATCGGCGGTAAAGCGAAGCCCGTTTCTATATAAGATAAGATAGGTCTTACTACAGCATCTGCTGCACAGACAAATCCATTATAGTTTGCGTAAAATGGTTCAGGAATTATGATTTCATCACCGGGGCTAAGACAGCTTTGCACAGCAATAGTAAGTGCCTCTGACCCACCGTTGGTCACTAAAATATCCGTAGGCGCGATACGGTAATTCAATTTATTGTAGTATGCTGCCAACTTTTCTCGATAGGAGGCAATGCCCTCCGACGGGGTATAAGCCCATATGGTGAAATCGATGTTTTTTAAAGCGTTTAGCATGATTTCAGGCGTCTCAATATCGGGTTGTCCGATATTTAAGTGATATACTTTCTTTCCTTCTTTTTTTGCCTGTTCTGCAAAAGGTGTAAGCTTTCTAATTGGTGAAGCCGGCATATCCCGACCTCTTTTTGATATTTCTGGCATTACCTTGTACGTTTTTAAGTATATGACAAAGCTAGTAAAAAACCTTTAGGAATCCTATGTTATGTGATAGATATCGAGGATGATACTTACTAAATATTCTGTGAATTCAGATTTTACGATAATATAATTTTTGTTGTAAACAACAAAGGTCATCAATTGATGACCTTTGCTTTGTTATATAGCCTCCGAAAGAGATGTGGATTGTTATTCTACATTTCCTTTAATTGTCAATGTTTTGACAGGTGTCTTTGTATTGGACTTAATCGTGAACTGTTTAGTAAAAGGGCCTTTAGCTGCAGCGTTATAGGTTACCGTGACCGTACCTCCTTCCCCTGGCTTTACAGGTGTTTTGGTGAATTCAGCGACCGAACAGCCACAAGATGGTTTCACCTCCCCGATGATAATAGGAGCATCGCCCGTATTGGAAAATTTAAAATTGTACGATGCGGGTTTATTTTGGGGAATGGTCCCAAAGTCGTGGGTTTCCTTTTCAAATTTGAATTCGCCTATAGCCACTGTCATGGACACGAAGCCAATGACTGCTATAAACGTCGCTAATATTCCTAATGTTCTTTTCTTCATTTTACTATATTCTTTAACCTCTATGGTAATTATCAAAAGATACGCCAAAATTACAAATAGCGTAAGGGATGAGACTCAAAACCCTCGAAATAAACAAAAATATTACATAAGCGCATTATATAATACCTTCTTTTAGGAGGTCTTGTATATGTATAATCCCTGCGTAATGTCCTTCTTGCGTAACTAAGAGCTGTGAAATATTATGTCGGCGCATCATATGAAGCGCATCAGCCGCGAGTTCCGCTCTTCTTATCGTTTTAGGACTTTGCGTCATAATGTCATTGGCCACCAAATGTGTTACATCTTCGTGTTTTTCAAGCATTCTGCGGATATCTCCATCCGTAATAATACCTACAATACCATTTGTGTCGATAACAGCTGTGGCGCCCAATCGATACTTCGTGATGGTAATGAGCACTTGGCGTATGTTTGCAGAGGGAGACACTTCGGGTTTTCCATTATTATCTGATAGGTCGCTGACTTTTAAATATAACTGTTTACCGAGTGTACCGCCGGGATGGTATTTAGCAAAATCACGATCTGAAAATTGACGACAGGTTTGTAGACAAACCGCCAGAGCGTCTCCCATAGCCAGCTGTGCAGTTGTACTTGTAGTAGGAGCCAGATTGTTTGGACAGGCCTCCCGTTCAACGGATGTATTCAAGATAAAGTTTGCATGTTGCGCTAAAAAAGAATCCATATTGCCCACCATAGCAACCAGTGTGTTGCCCGTTTGTTTTAAAAAAGGTACTAACACCTTGATCTCGGGCGTATTGCCGCTTTTGGATAGCGCAATAATAAGATCGTGCTCCTGAATGATTCCCAGATCCCCATGAATGGCATCAGCAGCGTGCATAAAAATAGCCGGTGTACCGGTAGAGTTAAGCGTTGCGACTATTTTTTGTGCAATAATTGCACTTTTGCCGATGCCTGTTACGATAATCCTACCTGATAGATCTAATATTTGGTTTACGACCGTAATGAAGTCGTGGTCAATAAATTGCGTTAGTTTCCGAATCGCTCCGGCTTCCAATTCCAGCGTCTCTATCGCAGTCTTTTTGATATCGATGTTGTGTATCACAGAAAAAATCGTTAATTTTATTTTAATTACCTACAAAAGTAGGTTATTTAGCGCTCAAATGAGCCCCGGATCCATTTAATTTTGTTTTGAGGTCAATGGAAATAGAAAAATCACTATTTGACAATTTGCAGGAGTTTTTTGGCTTTGATACCTTCAAAGGAGATCAAGAAGCCATTATAACGAATATCTTGAATAAGAAAGATACGTTCGTTATTATGCCCACAGGAGGGGGGAAATCTATCTGTTATCAATTGCCGGCGTTGATGAGCGAGGGGACGGCCATTGTTATCTCTCCGCTTATAGCGCTTATGAAGAATCAGGTAGACCAGTTGCGAGCGTTTGGTGGAAATGATAGTATTGCACACTTTTTAAACTCGTCGCTTAATAAAGGAGAGATTACGAAGGTAAAAAAGGATGTGACGGAAGGCAAAACGAAGTTACTCTATGTGGCCCCGGAATCATTGGCTAAAGAAGAAAATACACTCTTTTTAAGGCAAATAAAGGTTTCTTTCGTTGCTGTAGATGAAGCACATTGTATATCGGAATGGGGACACGATTTTCGTCCGGAATATCGAAAAATAAGACAAGTTATTAACGGAATTGGTGATAACATTCCCATTATTGCATTAACGGCTACCGCTACACCGAAGGTACAATCGGATATCCGTAAAAATTTACAGATGAACAACGCGACTTTGTTCAAATCATCCTTCAACCGATCCAATTTATATTACGAGGTCCGTCCTAAAAAGAATGTTGTTAAGGAAATAGTGAAGTTCATCCGAAATAACGCCGGAAAAACGGGTATTATATATTGTCTCAGCCGCAAAAAGGTGGAGGAAATCGCCGAAGTACTTCACATCAATGGAATAAAGGCGTTACCATATCATGCCGGCTTAGATGCGAAAACGAGAGCGGAAACGCAGGATAAGTTTCTAATGGAAGATGTCGAGGTTATCGTGGCGACTATTGCTTTTGGGATGGGGATAGACAAGCCGGATGTTCGTTATGTGATCCATCATGACATACCAAAGTCGATGGAAGGGTATTACCAGGAAACCGGTCGTGCGGGACGTGATGGAGGTGAGGGGATTTGTTTAGCTTTCTATTCTGAAAAGGATATTGAGAAACTAACGAAGTTTATGAAAGATAAACCTGTTTCCGAGAGGGAAATAGGTACACAAATTTTAAAAGAAGTCATCGACTATTCGGAATCGTCTGTATGTCGTCGAAAACAAATTTTACATTATTTCGGAGAACAGTTTGACGAAACGGGCTGCAATAATATGTGTGACAACTGTCGCGCGCCAAAGACGTATTTTGACGCCGAGGAAAATTTGCTGGAGGTATTACGCTTTATAGATAAAGAAGGAGAGAAGTTTGACGATCATCATATTATCAATGTGATGATTGGACAAAACAATCAGCCGGTATCATCTTATAAACATGATTTACATCCGCTGTTCGGAAAAGGCAAAAGCTTAGGTGTAAACTATTGGAAATCATTGATTCGACAAGCGGAATTAAACGATTTTTTAAAGAAGGACATTGACCATTATGGTTTGTTAACGCTTACAGAGCACGGTAGAAGATATATAGCTAATCCCTATGGTATCAGATTTATTCTAAATAGAATAATGGAGAAGGCAGATGAGGACGGGACAGACGAAGTGGCACAGGGTTCAGGAACATTGGATACGGAGTTGTTGAAAATGTTGAGAGATTTAAGAAAGAAAATAGCAAAGCAGAGGTCTTTACCTCCCTTTGTGATATTTCAAGATCCATCACTGGATGAAATGTGCACTCACTATCCTGTTAGTTTGGATGAACTGAAACAAATGCACGGTGTAGGGGCAGGTAAAGCGCTTAAATTTGGAAAACCATTTGTCGAGTTAATTAAACAATATGTGGACGATAATGACATTGACCGCCCATTGGATCTTGTTATTAAGAGCACCGCAAATAAATCGGCATTAAAAGTTTCTATTATACAAAATATAGATCGGAAGATAGGTTTAGAGGATATAGCCTCCTCTAAGGGAATTAGTTATGAGGATTTACTTAAAGAAGTTGAGTCTATTGTTAATTCTGGAACAAAGCTGAATATCGGATATTTTGTGGATGAGATGATTGATAGTGATCGGCAAGAAGAAGTATATGATTACTTCCGAACAGCTGAAGTAGATTCTATCCAAGAAGCGCTAAAGGAACTAGGGGAAGACGACTACACGTATGAGGATATTCAGTTAATGCGAATTAAATTCATGTCTGAATTAGGAAATTAGTAATTTATAATAGATGATTCAACAATATTTACCTGCTATTAAACATCGGGAATCTACCCGTTTTTTTTTAATGGCAGGACCTTGCGCAATTGAAGGAGAAGAAATAGCCTTGCGGATCGCGGAGCGGATTGTAAAGATTACGGATAGATATGGAATTCCGTACATCTTTAAGGGGTCCTATCGAAAAGCTAATCGCTCGCGTTCGGATTCCTTTACAGGAATAGGAGACGAGAAGGCTTTAAAAATATTAGAAAAGGTAGGCAAAACATTTGGTGTTCCGACTGTGACCGATATACATGAACGCCAGGAAGCGGCTATTGCGGCTGCATATGTCGATGTATTACAGATCCCGGCATTTCTGTGTAGACAAACAGAATTGTTGGTAGCTGCTGCTGAGACAGGTAAAGTAATCAACATCAAAAAGGGTCAGTTTCTGTCTGCTGCTTCGATGAAATTTGCCGTAGATAAAGTAAAAGACGCGGGAAATGACAAGGTTTTTTTAACCGATAGAGGAAACACATTCGGATACCAGGATTTAATTGTTGATTTTCGTGGTTTGCCGGAGATGCGTGCGTTTAATGTGCCAACAGTGATGGACTGTACACATTCATTACAACAACCTAATCAACTATCGGGTGTTACGGGAGGGAAACCTGAGCTTATTGAAACAATAGCGAAGGCCGCTATCGCTGTCGGCGCAGACGGACTATTTATAGAAACGCATCCTGATCCTGCGAATGCAAAATCAGATGGAGCAAATATGTTACATCTCGATTTGTTGGAGGGCTTACTCGAAAAATTGGTGCGTATCCGCGAAGCAATTTTATAGAGAATTAGCGATGCGATTAAGCAAGTCGCTAATTCTTTATGATAAACTTATTGTCCCCCTCAACAATAATATTAATTAGATCTTTTTGACGTAGACTTTTTGTTGCAGCATCCCATTTTTTCCCACTTAATCCTGCCGCTTGCTTCACATTTGTCAAGATATTACGTTCTTCTTGAAGTAGTTCCAACAGCAGTTTTTCCTCCTCATTCAGCTCTACAACGACTTCCTTTTTCTCTGGGCGCATCTGAGGGAAAAATAATACTTCCTGGATAGAAGCGTTGTTGGTTAGGAACATGATCAAACGATCCATACCGATGCCAAGTCCCGAAGTAGGCGGCATGCCATATTCCAATGCGCGCAAGAAATCCTGATCGATAAACATCGCTTCATCATCTCCTTTTTCGGAAAGGCGAAGTTGTTCTTCAAAACGTTCGCGTTGATCTATTGGGTCATTCAATTCGGAATAAGCATTGGCAATTTCCTTACCACATACCATGAGCTCAAAGCGTTCAGTCAAAGCTGGGTTATCTCGGTGTTTTTTTGTCAACGGAGACATTTCAATAGGATAATCTGTGATAAATGTGGGCTGGATATAATTTCCTTCGCATTTTTCACCAAAAATCTCATCGATCAGTTTTCCCTTTCCCATTGTATCGTCCACGGCAATGCCCATGCTCTTAGCCGCTTCACGGATTTCCGATTCTGATTTGCCTAAAATATCAAAGTCTGTAAACTCTTTGATGGCGTCGGCCATGGTTACACGTTTGTAGGGAGCTTTGAAGTCGATTTCATGCTCTCCGAAAGTTGCCGTAGTAGTTCCATTGACAGCCAGCGCACAATGCTCAAGCAGGCGTTCCGTAAAGCTCATCATCCAGTTATAATCCTTGTAAGCTACGTATATCTCCATGACGGTGAATTCTGGATTATGTGTTCTATCCATACCCTCGTTACGGAAATTTTTTGAGAATTCATACACCCCGTCAAAGCCGCCAACAATAAGTCGCTTAAGATATAACTCGTTTGCGATACGCAAATATAAAGGGATGTCAAGCGCATTATGATGCGTCATAAAAGGACGAGCCGCAGCACCTCCAGGAATGGATTGAAGCACTGGTGTCTCTACCTCCATATAGCCCGCATCATTGAAAAACGACCGCATGGCATTAAACAATTTAGTGCGCTTAACGAATCTTTCCCGATTTTGTGGATTAACGATTAAATCCACATACCGCATACGGTACCGTTGCTCCGGATCGGTAAACGCATCGTAGGTTTTACCGTCTGCTTCTTTTACAATAGGTAACGGACGTAAAGATTTTGTCAACACCGTGAGCTTTTCGACATGGATGGAGATTTCCCCCGTTTGGGTTGTGAAAACATAGCCTTCTACACCGACAATATCACCGATATCTAACAGTTTCTTAAACACATTATTATACAATGTCTTATCTTCATCAGGACAAATATCGTCACGCTTGACATAAGCTTGAACGCGTCCGGTAGCATCTTGTAGTTCCATAAACGATGCACTTCCCATGACACGCCGGCTCATCATCCGTCCGGCAAAGCGGATGTTTTTGTAATTTAGTTTGTCTCTTTCGTAGTTTTCCAAAATATCTGCAGCTGAGACATTTACCTTAAATTCATCCGCTGGATAAGGGTTGATACCTAAATTGACAAGGGCCTGGAGGTTTAGTCTACGCTGTTGTTCCTGTTCCGATAATACAGTACTCATATTAATGATTCAAAGTGCTAAATGAGAATGCAAAAATAGGAAAAAAAAGTGGATGTTTAAATAGTTCATAATTGAATGTTGAAGCAAAACATATACGGTTAAAGTCGTATTTAAAAATTATTCTGTTTGTTTTATTTAGAGAAATAGATTATCTTTGCACCTCAAATTGTTGAATATATAATAATCATAAGATAAAAATGAAAAAAGATCTGCATCCATCAAACTACAGATTAGTTGTTTTTAAAGATATGTCTAATGACTATACTTTCTTAACTAAATCATGTGTAGACACAAAAGAAACTATTACTTGGGAAGATGGTAATGAGTATCCGTTGGTGAAATTGGAGATTTCTCACACTTCTCACCCATTCTATACAGGTAAAATGAAATTAGTCGATACAGCAGGACGTATCGACAAATTCCGTAGTCGTTACCAAAAATAATATTCGATATAGGCTTCGGCCAAAAATAACTTTAATCCCGATAGGTTCTCCTTGTCGGGATTTTTTTGTGTAAATTTATCGAATTATGCTATTAGAAGTCGTTTTACATGATCGAGCCCCGTGGCGCGAGCATTTGTTGCCCATGGCTTTCACAAGGCCGGTAGGTGCTTTTCGACTAGGAATATTGACACTTCAGGAGAAATGGCAATTGTTATTGGGTGCTCCGGCCAGCTTCTATACAGCAATGTATCTCCAAGCAAAATTTCCAGGCCCTGTATCTACCGCTACCTATTTGGTAATACGTGGAAATCTTTGCCCATCGACAGATTTGATAAACGCACTTTCCGCATTAGAGGAAGACTGTATATTGGAGAAGGATGGTGACTGGATTGCATATAAGGTTAAGAAATGGTTGTCTCAACCAGAGGGGAGTACCCTAAAAGTGCAGAACTTTGAAGGGGAAGTGCACCGTATCCAATTCTTAGAAGATATTTATCTTCAAAATGTCCGACAAATTTTCTTTGACTATTCTTTGCTTACAAAGAATAGAACCTCGGAAACGCTACATACTTCTAATGTGGTGATAGGAGATAATCTCTTTGTCGGAGCGAATGTGCGGTCGTTTGGTTGTACATTTAATACGTTGGATGGGCCTATCTATATCGACGATGATGCGGTGTTAGAACAAGGTTGTCATCTAAAAGGACCAGTAGCTATCGGTAAAGGGGCTAGAGTAAAGATGGGAGCCTGTTTGTATCCTAATGTCAGTGTTGGGCCGAAAGCTACTGTCGGAGGGGAAGTCAATAATACAGTCATGTGGGATAATAGTGCAAAGGGCCATGATGGGTATCTAGGCTGCGCTGTTATTGGAGAAGGCTGCAATTTGGGGGCTGGAACGAGCAACTCCAATCTTCAAAACAACTGGAACACGATTAAATTGTATGATTATAGGCTAGAGGACTGGCGGAAAACGGGATACCATAAAGTGGGTGCCTTTATGGGAGACTTTGCAATGTGTGGTATCAATTCTTCCATTACGACGGGTGCTGTAATTGGCGTGGGCGCGCAGGTGTCTATGTCAAATATTATTCCGAAGTTTGTGCGAGAGTTTTCTTGGATGACAGATGAAAAACAGGAAACATATGTTTGGGATAAGTTTGAACAGATGTTGCGAGCCCGGTCAGTCGCCAAGAAAGAGCTACTCCCAGAAGTAGACATTCGTATATTACGGGAGATATATCGTTTAACAAGAGAAGCAGAAATTAATACACAAATAAATAACTTAAAGAAGCGATGAGAAAAAACATTGTAGCAGGAAACTGGAAGATGAATTTAGATTACGAAAAAGGTTTAAGCTTATTTTCGGAAATTGTCAACATGGTCAAAGATGAGGTTGTGGGCGATCAGGAGGTTGTTGTATGTAGTCCAGCTATCCATTTACACAGCATTGCAAAATTAGCGGAGCCCGTAAGTAATGTCGCTGTTGGTGCGCAAAACATCCATCAGGCAGAATCCGGAGCTTACACAGGAGAAATATCTGGAGCACAAGTTAAATCTACAGGTGCTAATTATGTTATTCTAGGTCATTCGGAGCGTAGGGCATATTTTGGTGAGACCAACGCTTTATTAGCGCAAAAAGTAGATTCGGCTTTAGCTAATGGTTTAAGGCCTATTTTCTGTATCGGAGAGACGAAAGACGAACGCGAAGGAGGAGAAGTTTTCGACGTAATCAAAACACAACTGGAGAAAGGATTATTTCACCTATCGAGTGAAGAATTTGAAAAAATTGTATTGGCTTACGAACCTGTTTGGGCGATTGGCACAGGATTGACTGCTTCTCCAGAACAAGCACAAGAGGTACACGCTTTTATACGGGACACTGTTGCTAATCATTATACGCAAAAAATCGCAGCGGAAACATCAATTCTATATGGTGGAAGTTGCAATCCTGCAAATGCAAATGAATTGTTTTCACAAAACGATATCGACGGCGGATTGATTGGAGGAGCGTCCTTGAAATCACGTGACTTCTTAGAAATTGTTAAGGTTTTCAATACGAAATAATGAAGTATTCTTCGGTTATGTTTACTTCTTCAACGATGGAAGATTGGCAACGGGATCTGCTTATTGATTCGCTGGGAGCTATTGGTTACGATACCTTTGAAAACATCGGGCAAGGGTTTGTAGCTTACATTCCGACAACCAATCTGGATATACAAGCGTTGGAGACCTTGTTATTACAAGAAACTGAAGGGTTCGACATCCGTTATACTGTCCAGGAGATACAAGATCAAAATTGGAACGCGTTGTGGGAAAGTAACTTTCAGCCGATTACAGTAGATGATATTTGTTACGTTAGAGCCACCTTTCACGAATCGAAGCCTCATATACCATACGAAATTGTTATCGACCCCAAGATGTCATTTGGAACAGGGCATCATCAAACCACATCGATGATGCTCTCTTATATCTTAGAGAATGACTTTAAGGATAAAGAAGTGCTAGATATGGGATGCGGTACGGGTATTCTGGCTATATTGGCGGTTAAACGTGGAGCGAAACAGGTGTTAGCGATAGACTATGACGAAATTTGTGTGAAAAGTGTCGAGGAGAATAAAATCCTGAATAATACAGTGCCTATCGTATCGGAATTAGGATCAGAGGATCGTATCAAGGGAAAAGTATTTGATATTATTCTCGCTAATATCAATCGGAACATCTTAATGGAACAGTTGGACCAATACGGGTTAAGTACGAAGTCTGGTGGAGAATTGTATATTAGCGGTTTCTATGATGGGGAAGATTTGGAAATATTAAGGAAAAAAGCGCAATCTGCAGGGTTTGAGTATCAGCACAAAAAAGTGCAGGATAAATGGTGCGCAGCAAAGTTTGTTAAAAATTTAGGAGCATGCGAGTTCATTTTATAGCCATTGGCGGTGCGGTGATGCATAACTTAGCCATTTCGTTGGCAGAGCAAGGGCACCAGGTGAGTGGGTCTGATGATCAAGTTGTTGAGCCGTCGAAGTCCAGATTGAAAAATGCAGGACTTTTGCCAAAGACGACCGGTTGGTTTCCAGAAAAGATAACAGAGGATATTGACGCTGTAATTTTGGGGATGCATGCGGAAAAGGATAATCCCGAGTTGCTTCGCGCACAAGAGCTGAACATTAAAATCTACTCTTTCCCCGAATTCATCTATGAACAAAGCATGGATAAAACGCGAGTAGTCATTGCGGGAACATATGGTAAGACGACGATCATGAGTATGGTAATGCATGTACTCAAGAGACTCGGACGTGATTTTGACTATCTCGTAGGTGCACAATTAGAGGGATTTGATTCGCTCGTAAAATTAACGGCCCATAGCAAGATTATTTTATTGGAGGGGGACGAGTATTATGCTTCTCCAATAGATGACCGTTCGAAGTTTCACCTTTTTAATCCGAATATCGCATTAATCAGCGGAGTGGAATGGAACGAAAGCAGGGCCAATATGGCGCAGTCAGCATATTTTAACCAATTTGAGAGGTTTATTAAAACCATCGTGCCCAAAGGCACATTGATTTATAATAAGGATAACCAGAATTTGGTGAAGATTGTAGAGGAAACCTCAGGCTGTAACATTAATCGACATGGCTATAAACTGCCCGAGTATTCTATTAATAAAGGTGTCACGTACCTCCATCTAGGGGAGGAACGTATTCCTTTACAAGTATTCGGAAAATTGAACTTATCGAACATTTCGGGGTCATATATCATATGTGAATGGTTAGGTATAAAAAGAGTAGATTTCTATGAAGCGATTAAAGATTTTAAAAGTTCCGTCCGCTACCTGGAATTTGTTGCGAGTGAAAATGACAGTGTGGTATATCAAGACTTTCTTTATTCACCCTATAAGCTTAGAACCAGTATTCATGCGGTTAAAGAACAGTTTCCTGAACAGGGGCTCGTAACTATTATTGAGTTGAACCCATACGATGTTAATAACCGAAGTTTTTTGGATACTTATCGGGAGTCGATGAATGAATCCGACTATGCGGTGGTCGTAGTCAATAAAGATATTATAAAGGAGAAAAATATTTTAATAAGTAATTTGGCGTCCGAAATTCAACGTGTTTTTAATCACAGAAATTTTATGTTTTTAACAGATATCCCTTCTGTCGAAATTTATTTAGATAGTTTTAAGTCATTAGGTTTCAATCTTTTATTTATGGTCTCTCCCAAATATAATAGCATGGATATTGTTAGTTTGGCAGATAAATTCCTTAAAAATTATTAATTATTCTGTAAAACGCGTTCCTTTTACTGTCTTTTTATTACTTTTGGAAGAAATAAAATTGTCCGATAGAATAAAGTATAGCAACTACCTAAAATGAACGCACTAGGAAAGAGAATTCGTCTGTTAAGACATCAAAAAGGATGGAGCCAAGAAGATGTGGCAAAGCGGTTAGACATTTCCATTCCAGCTTTTTCGAAGATTGAAACCGGAATTACCGATGTGAACCTTTCACGATTGAATCAGATTTCTAAGCTATTCGGGATGTCATTAGTTCAGTTATTGTCGACATCCGATTCGGAACAAGAAAGACAAATCCAGGATGAACTTAATGAGTTAAACGATAAACTGCAAGCTCGGGAGACTGAAGTAATTGAATTACAAAAGAAAGTAATCGAACTGTACGAAAAACTTCATAAAAAGTAGAAGAAAATCGAATTCTTAAAGAAGAGCGCATAAACCGACGCTCTTTTTTTGTTTCAAATTTTTCCCAAATTAACACTTGGGGTTTTGCTGATATTACAGTATTTTATTAATATTGTATATATGACCATGCATAAACCATATGTTATAGGTGAAGAAAAAGCTTTGTTGTATGCATTGCGGAAAAGTGATACATCAGCTTTTCAACTAATTTACAACAAATATTATAGTTTATTATATATACATGCCTACAATAAATTAGGGGACAGAGATGCTGCAAAAGATATTGTACATGACCTTTTTGCTAATATATGGCAGAGAAGGGAGTCATTGACAGTGACCGGGAAACTGTCATCTTATTTGTATGCTAGTGTCCGTAATAGAATCTTAGACTATATTTCGAGAGAGCGATCGAAGGCAAGCTATCTGGAATCGTTAACTCATCGGATAGGAAGCCAACCTGACGAAGCAGACTATCACGTGCGAGAAAAAATGCTCGAGGAGCAGATTGAAACTGTACTGCTTCAACTTCCACCTCGGATACGTGAAATTTTCGAATTAAGTCGAAAACAATACCTCAGTCATAAAGAAATTTCACAAAAACTTAATCTTTCGGAGCAGAGCGTGCGCAGCTATATTAAGGATGCACTACGTGCGCTACGCATGAAATTGGGCGCATTTCCTTGGATACTATTTGTCTTGTATTGTAAAATTTTTTAAGGTAAAGCACCCCCCTTGGTTCTTTTCGTCCGTCTTATACTGTAAATAAGGAAAAGTATCATGGCTGACGAACACCATAGAAAAGCACAGGCTTTATTAAGAAGATATCTGAAAGGAAATTGTACGGAAGAGGAAAAGGCTTGGATTGAAGGCTGGTACCTGTCTATTCATAATGACATAGACGAATTAACGGATAAGCAAATACAGGCAGACTTATATGAACTGCAAAATCGGTTAACCAAGATACCGAAACGAAAAACTTCTTTTCATATTTATGCTCGTGCTATCGCAGCTATCTTGTGTGTAATGTTGGCAATTAGTCTTATTCTATGGAATAAAAAAGTAATTGTACAAAATATTTCACGTACGGTTATTTCTACGCAACAAGATGTAATGCCAGGAACAAATCGCGCGACTTTATCTTTTGACAATGAGGAACACATCGAACTAAACGGCGAACAAGGAAGTCTCATTAATAATGGAGACGTCATTACCTATCATGATGGGACGTCTATAAAAGATATAAAGAAAGTCCAGATGGTCACGTTAAGCACTCCTATTGCGGGTCAATATCGAGTAACATTACCAGATGGTAGCAAAGCCTGGCTCAATGCCTTGTCCTCTCTTCGCTACCCTACAGCATTTACTGGTCAAGAACGTCAGGTTGAAATTACTGGGGAAGTATATCTGGAAGTTGTCCACGACAGCAAGAAACCGTTCGTTGTTCACACCAACAAGCAACGTATTGTAGTGTTGGGAACAAGTTTTAATATAAATGCTTATGCTGACAACGGGCAAACCTTGACGACGTTAACCGAAGGGCGAATACGTGTACATCATGACAAATTTGGCAATCAAATCGAACTGAAACCGGGCCAGCAGGCGGTAGTATCTGATAAAAAAGCAATAACAATTAAAAAAGTAGATACAGAAGAGATTTCGTCATGGAAAGATGGTTTATATATCGTGAATGATGAACCATTAAAATACTATGCACGAAAGATTGAACGCTGGTATGATGTCGAGGTAGATATGGCCCCTTACGGCGAGAGAAGATTATCTGCCATTATCCCTCGAAATGCTAAATTATCTGAAGTGTTGGAGGCTATTGAATTAAAAACAGGAGCTAAATTTATGATAAAAGAAAGGAGGGTATCGGCAAGAAAATAAGAAATAAAAGCGATTATCCGTAGAAACTATCGAGATGCTCGTAACACCTCAATAGTTAAGATATGCCGGATAACTTTAGAATAGTGTTAGCTAACAAAGTTATATACCAACAATACAAACTTACTGATTATTTGATTCGGAAGCAATTTATTGATTGTACCCAGCCAGTTATCATTAAGGGCGTATTGTTCATTAGACAGAAATGAACAAGATCAAACATCAAAATCAAATAAAATATTTGTTGCCGTCATTTGTTTATTTACCTATGAAATTGACCGTAGTTATATTTTTCGCTTCTATGATGCTATCTTTTGCGCATGCACATGGGCAGCGAGTCAATCTCCATTATCAAAAGGTACAATTGAAAAAAGTGCTAGTAGATATTAGTAAGCAATCAGGTTATACTTTTATCTATGACGAAAAGGATTTAAGGTCAACCTATCCTGTTTCTATCGTCATTGAAAACGGTACTATACAAGAGACTTTAGATATTCTGTTTGAAGGACAACCATTAGCGTACGAAATTAAGAGAAAATCTATCGCCATAACACGTGTTTCGGAGACAATATCTGCACGTTCTGAGAAAAACGTAAGCAAACAACAACATACAATTCAGGGAAGGGTAACCGATGAGAATGGGGAACCTCTTGTAGGGGTAACAATAGCATTGAAAGGGGCAAGTATAGCCACTAGTACAGGTATGGATGGTGCTTATACCCTCGTGGTTTCCGTACAGCAAGGTGTTTTAGTATTCGATTACATGGGCTTTGCTACGCAGGAGATTTCTATCGAAGGGAAAAGCGAAATCAACATCGTGCTAAAAGAACAACCCAGTGATTTGGATGAGGTCGTCGTTGTAGGATATGGCACGCAGCGTAAAAGCGATTTAACGGGTGCAGTAGCATCTGTTGAAGAAAAAGATTTCAACAAAGGACCACTGATATCAGCTGATCAGCTTATTCAAGGTAAAGTTTCTGGGGTGCAGATGCTCAATAATAGTGGACAGCCTGGCGGTGCTAGCACAGTCCGTATTCGAGGGAATTCGGCCGTTACCGGTTCTGGACAACCTCTTTATGTGGTTGATGGCGTCGCCCTGGACGGACGTACATCTCGGCCTAATCAGAGTGGGGGGATCGGGACGAGCCCTGCGGGTAATCCGTTAAGCTTTATAAATCCTACAGATATTGCGTCTATTCAAGTCTTAAAAGACGCCTCGGCCACAGCTATTTACGGATCCAGAGCAGCCTACGGTGTTGTATTGATCACAACTAAACGTGGCCAGGAAGGCGCGGTGAAAGTAGACGTGAGCTCTTCAGGAGGTGTAGCCAATATTATGCGAAACATTGATATTTTGAACGGAAATCAATATAGAGATGCATTGAATAAATATGGATTTACAACAGGTGATTACGGTGACGATGTAGATGCATTAGGAACGATTTTGCGGACCGCTTATAATCAAAACCATAACCTCTCGTTAAGTGGAGGAAATGCCGATAATAAATATCGGGCATCTTTTGGTTACCAAGACCAGCAGGGGATTGTTCAAAAGACAAGTTTTAAACGCTATAGCGGGGCATTCAATGGAAATTTCAAGATGTTGGAAAGTAAAAAATTGGGTTTGGATGTCAATTTATTAGCCAGTCAAAATAGGGAAAACATTGCTCCTGTAGTAACTGATGCAGGCGCTAATGGTAGCTTAATTGGACAGGCTTTAGCCTGGAATCCTACACGTCCATTGCGAAACGCAGACGGTAGCTTAGCTATTGAACAAGGTAATATTATCAATCCTCTGGCCATGTTAGAAGCTTATGATGATCGAGCGAATGTTACGAACATCTTGACGAGTTTATCACCTTTCTATAAATTTAATGATTGGTTGGAATACAGGATGTTATTGAGTGTCAACTACAGTAAAGGAGAACGTCGATCCTCTACCCGCAGTTTTATTAATATTCAAAGTATTCAGGCCGATCCTGAAAACGATTTTGCAGGTGGTTACGCTAGCGTGGCGAACAATGAACTCATTACGAAGCAGCTGACTCACACATTATCGTTTAATAAAAAGATTACCACTGATTTGAACCTCAATGCTGTGATCGGGTATGAATACATGGATTTCATGAATAGAGGAACAGACATGAACGCTCGGGGCTTTGGTGATATTCCAGTAGATTATACAGATATCATGCAGGCTACCGCTCCTGGTAACAGAAATATCAATTCGTTTCACGACCCCACGACGCAATTACAATCCTACTTTGGTCGGGCTACATTCAATTTCAAAGAACGATATTTATTGACTGCGACCGTTCGGGTAGATGGATCAACGAAATTCGGAGAAAATAATCGATATGGGACCTTCCCTTCGTTTGCTACAGCATGGAATGTTAAAAATGAAGGCTTTATGGCCCACACTGATTGGTTAAGTGAACTAAAATTGCGAGCAGGTTGGGGGAAGACCGGCAATCAGGAATTTCCGTCTGGTTCTTCCCAGCGTAGATATTCCATCGGATTTGGGGGAGGAGAACAGACAAGACCCATTAACAATAATGAGAATACGGATTTACGGTGGCAGTCGGATGAACAGATTAACATAGGTGCCGATTTCGGTTTTTTTAATCGGCGGCTCAGTGGAACGCTGGATTTCTTCCATAAAAAGACAACAGACCTGCTTTTTCCGCAAACACCGCAGTATCCCGCATCACCTGACGCCTCTATCACTTGGATAAATCTGCCCGGAGAAGTTATTAACAAAGGGATTGAGTTGAATCTGAATGGTATAATCATTGAAAACGATAATGTTAGTTGGGATTTAGGCGGAAATGTGACGTTTGTCAAAAATAGCGTACAAAACTTAGGTGAAAGCGAAATTATCCGAACCGGTAGCCTCAGTGGACAAGGGCTGAGCGACGTCACGGTGCAGGTCGTGCAGAATGGCTATCCATTGTTTGCTTTTGTAACGAGGGAGTATCTAGGGCTGGATGAGGAGGGCTTTTCAAGATTTACCGATGAGGGATTTGTATTTCACCACGTCGGAAATCCGAACCCGAGAGTTTTATTAGGTGTCAGTACGGGTATTGACTATAAGCGCTTCTCCTTTAGTGCCAATTTCAACGGGGTGATAGGGCAGGACATCTACAATAACACAGCAAATGCCGTATTACCTATCTCCAATCTAGGATCCCGAAATATTGCTGGAGAATTGATGAGCCAAGGAAATCTGGAGTCACCCGCAAACCCTATTGCCGCTTCCTCACGATATATTGAAAATGGTAGCTACTTAAAGTTAGCGAATGCAACATTGAATTATCGAATAGGAGATGTTGGCGCTTCGATCAAAAATCTAGGTGTATTTTTGAATGGACAGAACATATTTGTCATTACTAAATATAAAGGATTTGATCCAGAAGTAAACGTCAATAAATCCGTAAACAGCGTTCCGTCGGCCGGTATAGATAATGTTACGTATCCTACGGCTCGCACATTCAATATTGGTGTCAACTTTTCATTGTAAAAATAAAGGAAGTATTATGAGCAATAAATATATAAAAATCCTTTTGGTTATCCTCGTAGCAGCAACCTTTACAGGATGTACAAAATTAGAAGAAAATCTTCATGGACAGGTAGGATCTGGGGATGTAGGAAGTGATGATGTACCAGCTTTATTGAATGCGACGTACATTGCTATGCGTAATCCTTATTTCGGACCATATGGATGGTGGGCGCTGCAGGAGTTTCCGACGGATGAAGCCATCGTGCCTACAAGAGGGGGAGACTGGGATGATAATGGTGCCTGGCGCGCGCTTCACTTACACCGATGGGAGTCAGATCACACACGGATTCATAGTGTATTTAAAGATGTTCTAGGTGTGAGCTATGCGGCTACGGATATTTTACAATATAACCCTACTCCTCTTCAGGAAGCACAGGCTAGATTTTTGAGAGCCTTCGCCGAGTTTTCTATTCTAGATGGTTGGGGACAGGTACCATATCGCGAGCCGGGAGAAAATGTCACAGAAAATCCTAAAGTACGGAATGCGGAAGAACAAATTAGTTATCTCATTTCGGAAATTACGGCAGTCATCAGTGACCTGCCCACGACTCGTATTGATCGTGCATCTCCAGATGCAGCAAAAGTATTATTAATGAAAATATTCTTAAATAAGGGGGTCTTTCTAAACCGTGCATCGCCAACTTTTTCTGACGAAGATATGCGGGAGGTTATCCGTCTAGCTGATGAAATTATTAATAGTGGAAAGTATGAGTTGATAGATGATTATTTTTTGAATTTTGCCCCCGACAATGGGCAATCGAAAACAGAAAATATATTTACAGGAGAGAATATAGGGGGAGAAAGTTCGGCAACGGGGATGACAAATATGTGGGTCGCAACGCTTCATTACAATCAAAATCCGAGAGGGAATAATGGATTCTGCACATTATCTGACTTCTACGATAAATTTGAAGAAAGTGATGTGCGACGAGGGGGGGAATACCCTAGCATGACGGATATAAGTGGAGTTCGGGTCGGTTTTTTAGTAGGTCAGCAAGTGAACCAGAATGGGGAAAATTTAACAGACCGCCGAGGTAATCTCTTGGCGTTTACACCGGAAGTGAATATTATCGAACGTGACCAAAATCATCTCGAAGTCGCTGGTATACGCGTCATTAAATATCCTATTGACTATGCGAATGGTTCTACTAGTTTATTAAATAACGACTGGGTATTTTATCGTTATTCAGATGTTTTGTTGATGAAAGCAGAAGCACTTTTGCGTATCGGAGAAGAAGGAGAAGCGTTGCAGCTTGTAAATGAGGTTCGAATAAAAAGAGGAGCAAGTAACTTATCTGAATTAAACGAACAACAGCTATTGGACGAACTTGGACGCGAGTTTTTTTGGGAAGGACATCGAAGAACAGATTTGATTAGGTTCGGAAGGTTTTTAGAAGCTTGGCAGGAAAAACCTATTTCTGATGCTAGAAACCTTCTTTTCCCCATTCCGTTAAATCAATTGGGTAACCCCAATTATACACAAAACGCAGGATATTGAGAATATCAAAATTACAACGTTAGTGCAAGGAAAAAGCAGGGTTCACAACACCCTGCTTTTTAAATTTTTTACGAATTTCACGTGGTCATGCATTAAAAATCATCGTCGTCATCGTCAAAATCATCGAACTCTCCGATTGAATCAATTTCATCTAATTCGAAATCGTCATCATAGACATCATCTGCATCATCCTCCGGACCGTTAAAATTAATAATTTCTTCAGCCAAAACCTCTTTTTCTGCCGCTACCATCATAGTTTTGTCGTGTTAATAAATGATAAATCTACTGTTTGTTACCAACGGTAAAAATAATCAAGAATCTTCTAACTTGAAATTTTTTTTGTTTTTTTATGACTTGTCAACCAGGAAGTTAAATGCTTGTTCGCTACGTTGTAGCTTCGCCTATGCTATTGTCTTCTGTGATAATGTCTTTTAGTTGCGGTAAATCTTTGACTGACCTGATGCCGAAGTGCTGCATAAACTGACCACTAGTAGCATATAATAGCGGTTTGCCAATACTTTCTGCTTTTCCTACAATCTCAATGAGATTCTTTTCTAACAGTCGCTGAATAGAATAATCACAATTCACCCCTCGGATCTGCTCCACTTCCAATTTGGTAATAGGTTGCCGATAGGCGATTATAGACAATGTTTCTAAAGCAGCTTGGCTTAATTTCTTTTTATCCTTATGTGCTTGAAGTTGGTTGATGGCTTCATGGTACTTTTCTTTAGTCAAAAACTGATAATGTTTATCGAAAACCTTGAGGCTAAATATTTGATCTTCATCGGCATATTTTTCTGCTATTTTCTTTAACAGATCTAATACCTCCTGTTTGTTTATGTCAATGGCTAAAGCCTCTTTGAGTATCTGTTTGATTTCGTTGGCGTTAATACCCTCTTCAGATGCAAATATAATCGCCTCTATATTTAATAAGATATCTTTCACTGGAATAATGTTTTTAATGACAATCTATGCAGATTTCCCGACGACATATTTTAATAGTTAATGACCTGCTCTTCCATCTGTGGTAACGCTCTGAATTCGTATTTTTGGGTGCGTAATTGTGGCTGGAAACCCGCCTCCAGAATAGCTTCCTGTATAGATGTGGAAGTGAATCGATGCGGTGCGCCAGCAGCAGAAACCACATTTTCCTCTATCATAATGGAACCGAAGTCATTTGCGCCTGCATGTAAACAAAGCTGAGCTGTTTTCTTTCCCACAGTGAGCCAAGAGGCCTGGATATTCTTAATATTAGGTAGCATAATGCGGCTCAATGCAATCATCCGGATATATTCCTCGCTGCTTACATTATTGGTTATACCCCGCAGGCGTTTTAATAAGGTGCCGTCGTCTTGGAAAGGCCAAGGTATAAAGGCTATAAATCCATAAGCGTCGGCCGGTTTTTCGTGTTGTACTTCACGAATCCACACCAAATGTTCAAAACGTTCTTCTAGGGTCTCGATATGACCAAACATCATCGTAGCAGATGTCGGGAGATTGATTTGGTGGGCAGCACGCATCACATCCAGCCATTCCTGGCCGCCACATTTGCCTTTCGAAATTAGTCTCCGTACCCGATCGTTTAGTATTTCAGCTCCTGCACCTGGAAGAGAATCCAATCCAGATTGTTTTAATGCGCGAAGTACTTCGATATGAGATAGTCCTTCTAGTTTCGCGATATGGGCGACCTCGGGAGGACCAAGGGAATGTAGTTTAAGGGTAGGGTAGAGCTCCTTAAGCTGCTTGAATAACTTTGTGTAAAACTCGAGACCCAAATCAGGATGATGTCCACCTTGCAAAAGCAGTTGGTCACCACCGTACCGAAATGTTTCTTCAATTTTCTGTTTATACGTTTCGATATCCGTGATATAGCTTTCTTCATGGCCGGGACGACGAAAGAAATTACAAAATTTGCAGTTTGCAATACAAACATTCGTAGTGTTGACATTACGGTCAATCTGCCAAGTAACTCTGCCATGAGGAACTTGTATTTCTCGCAACGTATTGGCAACATAGGTCAAATCTGCCGTTGCCGCATTTTGGTAGAGATAGATACCTTCTTCCTTGGATAGAAACTCAAAATTAAGCGCACGCTTAAGTAAACTGTCTACATTCATCATTAACAAAGATACGTATGATTTTTATTTTTTTAATGATAGCTTTATACAGGGAAGAAACTATTGTCCAAAAAATTTGTTATGTTTATTGGAAAACATATAGTGAACTATCTTAAAAACATTGATATCATGGAACTAACACATGTAGCAGACGGCGGCAGATGGCTTGCGCTGAATGATGAAGTACAAATTGGAGAGTTGATTTATCAAGTAGAGAACGATGTGATGACGATTTCTCACGCCGAGGTTGAACCTTTTTATCGCGGTAATAAAATTGCAGAAGAATTAGTTTTAGCAGCTATCAGGCAAGCGCGCGAACATAATTGGAAAGTCGTTCCCGCTTGTTCATTTGCAAAAACAGTATTTGAACGATATCCAAGTGAACACGATGTATTAGCGTAGATTATAATACAATTAGTAATATCGCAGAAATAACAACCAATATTATAATCAACGTGCGGAATTCCTTCTCCGGAAGGAATTTAATGATTTTTATACCGATGAAACCTCCTAAAAGAATGAAAGGAATAGCGAACAAGTTGAGATAAATTCCTGACCAAGTAAGATTATCCCAAACAAAAGCCTGTAATGGGATTTTGGTGAAATTCAGCATCATGATAAACCAAGCGGAAGTAGCAGCGAAGCTAATCTTGTTCAGTCGTTTCGAGAGCATATAGACCGAAAGAGCAGGGCCAGCCGCATTTCCTATCATAGTAGAAAATCCGAGAATAAAACCAAAAATAGGTGAATACCAACGGTTTTTCGTTAGCATATCTTGTTGCTGTTGAGAGGTTTTTTCCAACCAAATCATGATGCCCACGCCGACGATAATACATGCACCGATCAATAATTTAAAGACCTTGTCGTTGATGTAATTTCCAAGGAGTAAACCAATAAAGAGGCCAGCCAGCGCAGCAGGTAAAAGTTTCTTTATTTCGCTCCATAGAAACTCCTTTCTGTAATAAATAACGGCAACTAAGTCTGCGATACAAAGAAGTATGAGCACGATGCCGGTAGAATATTTCGCTCCAAACAAGAAGGCGAACAAGGGAACGGCCAAGGTGCCAATATTCTGAATGCCCGTTTTTGACATGCCTATTAGTACGGCACATACAAAATACAGGGCCCATTCCGAAGGTGAGGAAAGGAGTTGTAGTGCTTCGGCCATGGGGACCTAGCTTTGTAACAGACTCATTAAGCAAGCAGCGTTTATTTCACGGTAATCGTTGATATATAAAGAACATGGGGGCAGTTCCTCTTGGCTATGAGAGCTCAATACGCCCACCACATTCATTCCCGCATTTATAGCAGCGGTGACACCAGAAAAAGAATCTTCAAATACAACGCAAGCATTTGGCGGTATCCCCAGTTTTTCAGCAGACTTTAGATAAACCTCGGGATGAGGTTTATGCTGAGAGACGTCTTCACTCGCCATTAGTGAATCCATCTTGGTATCAATCTGTAAGCTATCTACAATCAATTTTAGATTTGCCAAAGGTGCCGAGGTCGCCACAGCAGTTTTAAATCCTGCAGATTTTAAGTCATCCAGAAACGGCAAATAATGCGGCAGTGGATCGATTTCTTGTTGATAGATTTCCCGGAAGAGGGATTCTTTTTCGTCCTCTAATTGTTTTAATTCTTCGCCTATAATCTCTCTTTTAAAAAAGTGGGTCATAATATAACTGTTATGTTTCCCGTACATATGTTCTTCAAATTCCTTTTCTGTATAGGGAATTTTATACTTGTCAAAAAAGTGTTCAAAGGCTTTAGCATGATAAGGGTTCGTATGACAGATTACCCCATCCATGTCGAAAATTGCTGCAAACGGATTCATACGGCAAAGATACGGTTTTACGTACTAAAAAATTCCCTTTTAATCAACTCTACATCTTCGGGATGGTCAACGGAAATGGTGTCGAATTCGGTTTCAGCGATTTTAATTCTATAACCATTTTCTAACCACCGTAATTGTTCCAATCCTTCCGCTTTTTCATAAGAAGATAAAGGAAGCTTGGTAATCTCTTTTAGTATGTCCACTTTATAACCATATATACCGATATGTTTGAAATAGGTAAAGTTGTTTATCCAGTCGCTCTGCTTTGCACCGCGTTGAAAAGGGACGGTCTGTCGCGAAAAATACATAGCCTCTTTTCTGGAATTAACGACCACTTTTGGCGTACTTTCATTAAACAAATCAGCAAGGTTGTCGATTTTCTTTATCAACGTTCCTATTTCGGTCGTTGCATCTAGGAAAAGGTTGCTTAAAAGCTCGATTTGCAAAGGGCTTATAAAAGGTTCATCGCCTTGAATATTAATAGCCACATCAAAGCCGCTTATTTTCGAAACCACCTCTGCACAACGATCTGTTCCTGATTGATGGGTTGAAGACGTCATGAGCACATTCCCGGCAAATGAACGTACGTGCTCCTCAATTCTAATATCATCGGTGGCTACGATAACTTCCGCAAGACCGGCGCACCCCTTCACCTGTTCGTAAACCCGTTGTATCATGGACTTTCCACCAATATCTACTAAAGGTTTTCCCGGAAAACGGGACGACTCATATCGGGCTGGTATAATTCCGATTATTCTCATATCCAAAGTAAGTCATTACTTTGTTTACCTCAAAAAAAATAATCAAAATTTCCCTAACAAGAATAAACTATTCTTCATGAGGAAAAGACCATTCGTGTTGAAGAACGCATCGTTCTTTATAAAAGAAAGAGAACTCGCTAACAGGAAAGCTCTATTCTTCATGAGGAAAAGACCATTCGTGTTGAAGAATGCATCGTTCTTTATAAGGAAAAGAGAATTCGTCAACAAGAAAGCGCTATTCGTTATGAGGAAAAGACCATTCGTGTTGAAGAATGCATCGTTCTTTATAAGGAAAAGAGAATTCGTCAACAAGAAAGCACCGTTCATGTAGGCGAAAAGAGAATTATTGAAAAGATATGAATCAAACTTTTTTAGGAAAAATATGTTTAAAGGGTAACAATATAAGTATCTTAACGATATGTTTTATTCCGTACTACGATTGTTTATTCGCTTGGGATTGATGTGGTATGCTCCCGGATTGAAAGCTAGGAATATATGGCAGGCTCGATATACCTATCCCACTATTATCATAGCAAATCACCCTAACTCTTTTTTAGATGCATTGGTAATAGCAGCCTATGCTCCCGTAAAGATTTGCTTTCTAACGAGAGGAGATATTTTTAAATACCCGGTCGCAAACGTAGTATTGCGGTGGCTCTCTATGTTACCTGTTTATAAACGAAATGATGATGAGGACTTTGCGGTAAAGAACGATTTTACATTTGATGAGTGCATGCGACGATTGACAGCAGGGGAACATGTGCTGATATTTCCCGAAGGCAGATCTCGAAATCTCTGGGAATTACAGCCTTTTATGAACGGTGGATTAACATCGCTGTTGGAACGCTCTTACAGGGTAGAGCTGCCATTGCAAATTCAACCCTATACTTTAAATTATAACTCTTTCCGACATGTACCGAAAGCGATAGAATTGGAGGCATTGCCGCCTTTGGATACAACGGAATACATATCCGGGCATCAAGTAGAGACAGCAGCTATTATCCGGGACGTGCGGAATAATCTCCGAGAAGCGATGGTTGCAAGCCCTTTGGCTCCAGAGCAAGATTTGGGCAAAGATAACCGTTTTTGGCGTGTCACAGCCAAAATAGGGTATTACACACAGTTCTGGTTTTATCGTTTATGGCGGGATTATATTAAAAAGAAAACGGAAGGCACTATATTTTATGATTCCCTACTTTTCTCGGTATTATTGTTTTCATATCCCCTATTTGTTTTGTTTTGTAGCGTCCTGATAAGCCGGTTTGTAGGATTTTGGGGAGGCTTTTTTGTCTTTATTTTTTTACCGACAACGGCTTATGCGATGGCAAGGTTTCAGCAAGCGGTAACAGAAACAGAGACGAATATTCCCAAGCAAAACGCATGGAATAGGACCACAGAATCTCATGCAAACAGAGAAGATGCTGAATAAGAGAAAATAGGGGAGGAGGCTAATAAGAATTAGCGACTTGAGCAATAAACCTAACCCAGTTGACCTTGCTTGTTTTTTCTCCCAACCGAACGATAATCAGATTTTTATCAGGATCAACAAAAATGTATTGCCCTAATATACCTTGTGCGTAAAACTGCGCTGCGTTTTTTGTGAGCCACCATTGATACTGATAAAAAGGGGCACTATGTTCGGTGGTATCTAATTTAGTAGACGCTTTTACCCATCGTTCCGGAATGACTTGCGTGTCATTCCATTTTCCGTTGTGTAGATATAGTCTCCCTAGTTTAGCAAAGTCTCTTGCACGGGCATTTAGACAACAAAACGTCTTTTCCAGTCCATCTTTTTTCCGATCGAGGCTCCAAGTGGCATCATATTCCATCCCTAGGGGTTTCCAGATTTTTTCTTCCAGATAAGAACTGACGGTTTGGGTTCTTAGCGCTCTTTCCAATACGAGCCCAAGAAGCTGGGTTGTCCCGCTGGTATAATCAAATTTTTCGCCAGGTGTATCTTTCAATTTTAACTTAGTGATGGCTTTCCGAAGGTTGGTGCCATAATAAAAAGTTGCCGCGTGTCCAAACGGATTGGTGTAACTTTCGTTAAAATCCAGTCCGGACGTCATTTGCAGCAGGTGTTTTATTGTGACAGCATCAAATCCGTTCGGCTTTAATTCCGGAATGTAGTGGGTGATCGGCTCATCTACGGATTGAATTTTTCCCTCTTCAATGGCAATGCCAATGAGCATGGATGTAATGGATTTTGCCATAGAGAAAGATGCAACGATGGATTCCTCTGCGTATTTGTTGAAATATTTTTCATATTGTATACTGTCATCTTGTATAACCAGAAAAGCAACGGTTTTGGTACGTTCCAAATAGGAATCAAAAGGTTCATTGCCCTTATCTGAATCGATATTTTCCGGCTGTTTCGGACGCCGTGCCTTCGGAAAGATGAAAGCCGACGAAGAAGTTTCTATCGTTCGGTAGGGGAATATTCTATGATCGGTAATATTGGCAAAGTTATAGTACACAAATCTACCTAACCTGCACGACTGAAAAATTACAACAGATAAAAGCAGAAAACAGATAATTTTGGCCGAGTTTTTCATAAGGTTCCTCGCATGATGTTCATAATAGTGTTTTCCGAATATACAAAAAAGACCCGCCAATTGACGGGTCCTCTTGATTATTTATGCTGTTCACACCATTTGCGTGCATTCACAAAGGCTTCCAACCAAGGGGTAATCTCATCCTGTCTACCAGCAGGATAAAATGCCCAATTCCATTGGAAGATAGACCGTTCGATATGTGGCATAGTCACGAGATGGCGCCCGGTCTTATCACAAAGCATAGCGGTGTTGAAATCCGATCCATTTGGATTATGCGGATATTGTTCGTAAGCGTATTTAGCTACGATGTTATATTGATCTTCACTGTGGGGGAGGTTAAACTTACCTTCGCCGTGTGAAATCCATACACCCAATGTGCTCCCCGCCAAGGTAGACAACATAATGGAGTTACTATCTTGTATTTTTACCGAAGCAAAACTAGATTCGTGTTTTTGGGATGTATTATGCAACATCTTTCCATGTACCTCATGTTCCGGATTGATAAGTTCCAATTCCATAAACAACTGGCAGCCGTTACAGATACCGACAGACATCGTGTCTGGACGTGCAAAGAAGTTTTCCAGGGCATTTTTCGCTTTCTCATTGTAGAGGAAAGCCCCCGCCCAGCCTTTCGCCGAACCCAAAACATCGGAATTAGAGAAACCGCCCACCGTGCCGATAAATTGAATGTCTTCCAGCGTTTCGCGACCCGAAATCAAGTCGGTCATGTGAACATCTTTTACGTCAAAACCGGCTAAATACATCGCGTTGGCCATTTCTCTTTCGGAGTTTGAACCTTTTTCCCGGATGATGGCTGCTTTGGGTCTAGTCGTTCCGTCTGTCGCGCGTACAGGCTTTTTGCCATCAAATTGCGATGGGAATACATAGTTTAAGGGTTGGTTCTTATAGTTGTTATAGCGCTCTTGAGCCATGCCATTTTTAGACTGTTTGCTGTCTAACAAGAACGACGTTTTAAACCAGGTATCACGTGTTTCCGCTACGTCGAATGTAAATTCGTCTGCATTATTTTGGAAGGATACAGTGGTTCCGTTGATCGCCTTTCCGATTTTTACGGCTTGTACGCCCGCTTGGGATAATAACGTTTCAAGAGCAGCGTCATCTTTTGCCTGCAACACGACAGCAATATTTTCGTTGAATAATGCTTTAACTGTGTCTGCTTCACCTAAACCACTTAAATCGTATTGTGCGCCCAAGTTAACGTCAGCAAACGTCATCTCCAATAAGGTCGTAATCAGCCCGCCCGAACCTATATCGTGCCCTGCAGCTACGTAGCCTGATAGGATAGCCTCCTGTATCGCGTTGAATGCTTTTTTTAAATAATCCGCATCTTGAATGGTTGGTGCTTCCTTACCGATCTTATTATTTATCTGTGCAAAAGAAGAACCACCTAACTTGAATGTGTCCTGCGATAGATTGATATAGTAAATAGAACCTGCATCTTTTGATAATACCGGCTCAATTACTTTATTGATGTTGGTACAGTTGCCTGCGGCAGAGATGATCAATGTCCCCGGAGCGATTACGTTTTCGCCATTCGGATATTTTTGTTTCATCGACAGCGAGTCCTTCCCGGTAGGGATGTTGATACCCAAAGCGATGGCAAATTCAGAACAGCCTTTTACAGCTTCGTACAAACGGGCATCTTCTCCCTCGTTGTTACATGGCCACATCCAGTTTGCCGAAAGTGATACGCCCGCTAGGCCATTTTTGATAGGTGCGAATACTAAATTCGACAAGGCTTCGGCAATAGCATTGCGAGAACCTGCAACCGGATCAACTAACGCGGTCAATGGTGAATGGCCGATGGTGGTCGCGATACCTTCTGTTGAGTTGTAATCCAATGCCATGACGCCCACATTGTTCAATGGAAGCTGTAAAGGACCTGCACATTGTTGTTTAGCAACTCGTCCCCCAACACAGCGGTCTACTTTGTTCGTCAACCAATCTTTCGAGGCGACAGCTTCCAATTGTAATACCTGTTTCAAATAGGTAGGAACTTCGTTAACATCGTAAGAGATAGCTGCATATTGACGGTCGATTATACGGTCTTTCATCACCGTTTTTGGTGAAGAACCAAAGAAGTCCGCTAGATCGTAGTCCATTGGCTTTTCTCCAGTTGATTTCGACTGGAAAGTAAAGCGATGATCTCCCGTAACGTCACCTACAGCATACATCGGGGCGCGTTCACGATCCGCTACCTTTTTCAGTATTTCAATATCTTTGTCGGCAATGACTAATCCCATACGCTCTTGGGACTCATTGCCGATGATTTCTTTTGCCGATAGGGTAGGGTCGCCTACAGGCAACTTGTCCATATCGATTAGTCCACCCGTTTCTTCCACCAATTCTGATAAACAGTTGAGATGTCCGCCAGCACCATGGTCATGAATGGAGACGATGGGGTTGCTGTCCGATTCTACAAAGGCACGGATAGCATTTGCCGCCCGTTTTTGCATTTCGGGATTAGAACGTTGGATCGCGTTCAATTCTATACCGGAGCCGAAAGCACCTGTATCGGCAGAGGATACAGCCGCACCGCCCATACCGATACGGTAGTTTTCACCACCGAGAATAACGATTTTATCACCTATTTTTGGTGCATGTTTTTTAGCTTGGTCTGCTTTACCATAGCCGACACCACCCGCTTGCATGATGACTTTGTCATAACCTAATTTCCGCCCCCCTTCTTCATGTTCAAAGGTCAGTACAGAACCCGCGATCAAAGGCTGTCCGAATTTATTGCCAAAATCAGAAGCTCCATTGGATGCTTTGATAAGGATGTCCATTGGTGTTTGATACAGCCACGGACGTTCTTTCATACCATTTTCCCACGGCTTGCCCTGAGCGGAACCGAAGGATCCGCCTTCTGTGGAATCCGATTCAAGACGAGAGTAAGCGGTCATATACACAGCGGTACCCGCCAAAGGCAAAGCTCCTTGACCTCCTGCCAGTCGGTCACGGATTTCACCACCCGAGCCTGTTGCGGCCCCCGCAAATGGTTCTACCGTTGTAGGGAAATTGTGGGTTTCAGCTTTGAGCGATAATACCGATTCAAATGCTTTTTCTTCGTAAAAGTCCGGTTTATCCGCCGATTTGGGAGCAAATTGGGTGACCTTTGGTCCTTTGACAAACGCTACATTATCTTTATAGGCCGAGATAATTTCATTGGGATTAGTTTCCGATGTTTTTCTAATCAGCTTGAATAGGGAAGAGGGTTGTTCTTCACCGTCAATGATAAAGGTTCCGTTGAATATTTTGTGACGGCAGTGTTCCGAATTTGCCTGTGAAAACGCGAAAACTTCGGAGTCTGTCAGCTTACGTCCAAGTTTCTTCGAAAGGTTGTTCAAATATTCCACTTCTTCCGGGCTCAAAGCTAAACCTTCCGATTTATTGTATACATCAATATCGTCAATTTCCAGAATAGGTTCTGGTTGGATATTGATCGTGTATATGTCTTGTGTCAGTATGGCATATTTCTGCGAAATCATCGGGTCGAAATCGGTGAAGTTTTCATCTACTGGATGAAATTCTTCAATGCGGATAATGCCTTGAATACCCATGTTCTGCGTAATTTCAACAGCATTGGTACTCCAAGGGGTTACCATCGCAGCGCGAGGGCCGACGTAATAGTTGTCTAATGTCTGTTCGTCGAGCTTTTGCGCGTTTCCAAAAAGCCAATTTAATCTGGAAATATCTTCTGCCGATAAGTCGTTTTGGGTTTGCACACCATAAACGGTGCGGCTTGGGTTCACAAAGAAATGAATCATTACTAATGGTGTATTTTGAACGTTCTTCAAATCAAAGTACAAATATACGGAGTATTTTAGTCTTTTTTACATCTTCTAATTTTATCTGTCAACATTTCTATTTCGATGAAATGAATGCGCATCTTTTTAATTTTAGAAAAAAGAATCTTCATATGCAACAGTATAATCTCTTCTCTCTATCGTTATTTGCAAAATGTTTTATGGGTATACACTGCTGCTATTTCCAATAATACGTATATTTTACTACTTTTGTTGAAACCATTGGTTAAATATGTCTAATATCACCATGAATATAAACAGTGATTTTGAAACGTCAAAAATCAGTTTTGACGATTTTCGTGAAATCATTTTAAACGATTATAGATTAGCGGTTGAAAGCCGGATTGCAAGCCTGTTGGGACGCAAGGAGGTGTTAACTGGAAAGGCAAAATTCGGGGTATTTGGTGATGGTAAAGAGATTGCGCAAATTGCGTTAGCTAAGGTATTCCAACCCGGTGACTGGCGCTCTGGCTATTACCGGGATCAAACATTAGCCTTTGCTATAGGTATATCTAGTATTTATCATTTCTTTTCCCAACTATATGCCAACCCTGATCTGGAAGCTGATATATCCTCTGGCGGACGGCAAATGAATTGTCATTTTTCTACACAACTACTTGATAAGGAGGGAAATTGGTTAAACCAGACAGCGCAGAAGAACTCCGCTTCTGATATTTCGACAACAGGCGGACAGATGGCGCGTGTTATGGGGCTAGGTTTAGCATCTAAATTATATAAAGAAAATCGAAATCTGGATTATCTCACCTATTTTTCGCGCCAAGGAAGAGAGGTAGTTTTTTGTACCATTGGGAATGCTTCTACATCAGAAGGTGTTTTTTGGGAAACACTGAATGCCGCGGCAGTAAAGCAAATACCGGTTGTTATTTCTGTCTGGGATGATGGCTATGGAATATCTGTTCCGAATGATGTACAGATGGCGAAAGCCGATATATCCGAAGTGCTGAAAGGTTTTCAACGTGAAAACAATAGCAACGGTATCGAAATATTTAAAGTACGTGGCTGGGATTATCCCGCTTTATGCGAAGTCTACGAACAAGCGGCTCGTTACGCGCGAGAAGAGCATGTACCATGTGTTGTTCATGTCACAGAGTTGACGCAGCCACAAGGGCACTCTACATCTGGATCGCATGAACGCTATAAATCGGTCGAACGACTAGAATGGGAGAGTGCGTTCGACTGCAATCTGAAGATGCGGGATTGGTTATTGCAATCGGGTATTGCGCAAGAAGAGGAATTAAAAGATCTGGAAAAAGAAGCCAAAGACTTTGTCCGTCAAGAACAGCGACGTGCTTGGGCAGACTATCATAAGACGCTTCAAGTTGATTTAGATGAAGCAATAGCATTGCTATCGGCTATTGAAAATCCGATGATCGAAGTGCCGCTAAAGACCTTACAGTCGTTGGCAGAACCATCTTTGAAGGAAGTCTATGGCCATGTAAGAAGAGCAATTCGTGATTTGAGAGGAATAGATTCGCCCGAAAAGGATGGTTTGATGACCTGGTATGCCCAAAAACAGGTGCAAAATTATGATCGCTATAACGATAAGCTATTTTCTGATACACTCGATTCACCATTAAAAAAAGACGGTATATCTGCCCATTATGAACAGGACGTTTCTATTGTGGATGGTAGAGAAGTTTTGAATGCTTGTTTTGATGCCAATTTTAGACGTGATGAGCGCATCGTAGCGTTTGGTGAAGACGTTGGGAAAATAGGGGATGTTAATCAAGGTTTTGCAGGACTGCAAGAACAGTTTGGCGAATTACGTATTTTTGATACCGGTATCCGTGAATCTGCCATTATCGGAAAGGGGATTGGCTTAGCTTTGCGCGGTTTACGCCCTATTGCTGAAATCCAATATCTCGATTACTTGATCTATGCCATGCCGGTATTAAGTGATGATTTGGCATGTTTGAGCTACCGTACTAAAGGTACGCAGAAAGCTCCTGTCATTATCCGCACGCGAGGTCATCGATTAGAAGGTATCTGGCATTCAGGTTCACCCATGACCGTTCTCCTTGGCGGGCTCCGTGGTTTGCATATTTGTGTACCGCGCAATATGACACAGGCAGCCGGTATGTATAATACCCTCTTTCGTTCGGATGAACCTGCGCTGGTGATAGAATGTTTGAACGGCTATCGATTGAAAGAAAAAATGCCTACTAACGTTGGTGATTTTATGGTGCCCATCGGGATAGCGGAACGGATACGCGAAGGAAGAGATATTACCGTAGTGTCTTACGGCGCTACGCTGCGTGTTGTGCAGGAAGCAGCCATCGAGTTGGAAAAGCTAGGAATTTCTTTGGAGATTATCGACGCACAATGTTTACAACCTTTCGATCGAACAGAAATCTGCCGTCAATCGTTAGGGAAAACCAATAAATTATTGGTGGTAGACGAAGATATGCCGGGTGGTGCAGCCGCATTTATTATGCACGAGATATTGGAAAAGCAAAATGGCTATTATCTGTTGGACGGGCAACCTCGAACGCTTTCAGCGAAACCTAACCGTCCACCATATGGATCTGATGGCGATTATTTTACAAAACCATCTGTTGATGATGTCGTTGAACTGGCATATGAAATGATGAGTGAATATAATGAAGGGGCCTTTCCGAGATTGTTTTAGTTTTACGGAAATTAGCAAAGCAAAAAGAAATACTATTATCGTGTGATATGTAGCTATAAGCTAATCTCGAGAAGAAAGCCTACTTTGCAAAAGGAGATGGATACCCGGCAAAAAAGGATCGATAATTTTTTACGCGTTACCTTTACTATCCGCTATAGAATCGATTATTTTTTGTTTACGAGCCCTATTGTTTTGGATAGGATTGCTAAAACGTCACTTCCTATCACGATAAAGTCGGGCATGATCGATCCTCCCCAAAATTGTATCGATTATCTGTAAATCAGGATCAATCATTCTCAAAATAGGATCAATACTTTGCCACGTCATAGCCTTTGCAAAAGAAAAAGAAACTATAAAAAATCCCGTTATATCCCTATAAAAATAAATTGTATCAGGTTCAAGCCAAAAAAGAACATTCTTTTTTGGTTTTGTTGCATTCTTTTTTTTAAAAAGCGTGATCTTTTTTAAAAAAAGAATGCTTTTTTACTTTTAGCATATTTCTATATTTATTTCCGGAAAATCAAGGCTAAATATAACTAAAACACGGTTTTTTCGTCTTAATCGCATATAGAAAAACGCTTTGTATATGGTAAAATCCTGCCAATATATTTTTGGGGACCCCTCATTTTGGCAGGATTTTACCATATCAATCTCTTTCGGAACAAAGGCAGAAAGAGATTACCTATATGCCTTAAATCGTAACAGATGGTCAGCCAACACCAATGCCGTCATGGCTTCAACGATAATGACAGCACGTGAGACGACACAAGGATCGTGCCGTCCCTTACCCGAGATGGTCGTGTGATCACCAGCTTCATTTAATGTTTCTTGGTCACGCATAATTGTGGCAACAGGTTTGAAAGCTGTACGAAAGTTAATGTCCATGCCGTTGGAAATACCGCCTTGGATACCCCCTGAAAAGTTTGTGCGGGTACGGACCTGTTCGTTTTCTTTCACAAAAATATCGTTATGTTCAGAGCCCTGCATTTCAGAACCACTAAATCCAGAGCCGTATTCAAATCCATGAACAGCATTAATGCTCAGCATCGCCTTTCCTAAATCAGCATGTAATTTATCAAAGACAGGTTCGCCAAGTCCGACGGGTACGCCGTGTACGACCGTTGATATTTTTCCACCAATGGTGTCTCCTGCTTTTCTTATGGAATCAATAAGCGCAATCATTTCATTTGCGGTTGCCGGATCGGCGCAGCGGGCAATGTTGCTTTCCCGTGCATCGAGTAGCGCCGACAAATTAGTAGTGTCCAAGTTTGGAGCTTCCAATCTACCAACAGCTGAAACATGGGCAAAAATTTCAATACCTTGACTTTTGAGATATAGCTTAGCGATAGCACCAGCTGCCACCCTTGCCGCTGTTTCTCTTGCAGAAGATCGACCGCCACCACGATAATCCCGAATACCATATTTCTGCTGGTAGGTATAGTCCGCATGAGATGGACGATATTTATCTGCAATATGAGAATAGTCTTTAGACCGTTGGTCTTCATTTGGTATGACGATGGCGATAGGTGTGCCCGTCGATTTTCCTTCGAAAACACCAGATAGAATCTGCGCGACATCGCTTTCCTTACGTTGGGTTGTAATTTTAGATTGCCCCGGCTTCCGTTTATCCAGCTCCGATTGTATAAAATCTTCGTCTATATCGATATTGGGAGGACAACCATCAATAATAACACCGATCGCTTTTCCGTGCGATTCGCCAAAGGTGGTTATCTTAAAAAGGTTGCCAAATGAATTTCCTGCCATGATGTAATTTTTCTAATTGTTTAACTGTTTACCTATTGCTTGATGGTGAAGCCCTGTTGTTGCAAGTGTTCCCAAAAATCGGGATAAGACTTCTCCACTACCACAGGGTCGTTAATCGTTACTTCGTTAAAAACCATTGCCAAGGGCGCGAATGCCATGGCCATCCGATGGTCTTCGTAAGTGTCAAACGTAATTTGCTTTGGTGTGTAAGCTTCCTTTGTTTTGATATGATAGGTTTCTCCATCAGCGACTATAGTAGTACCAAACTTTTCAATCTCCTTCTTTAATGCGGTTAATCGATCTGTTTCCTTAATTTTTAAGGTTTCTACTCCGGTGATCGATATGTCACGGCGAATAGCAGCTGTCAATGCAACGATCGTCTGTGCTAAATCCGGACATGCCTTGAAATCAAACAATACCTTATCAGATCCGCTATTAACCTTAGCGATATGTAATCCGTCTTCTTGAAAAGAGCTGGCAACCCCGAAGTGCGTCATGATATCTACAATGGCGATATCACCTTGCAAGCTGTGTGCCTTCAAACCTGGTAGCACGACTTCCCCCTTTTCGGATAGTGCGACAATAGCGTACCAGTAGGAAGCCGCACTCCAATCCGGTTCAACATAAATTG
The DNA here is from genome assembly GCF_002980575.1 of Sphingobacterium gobiense. Classification (GTDB taxonomy): domain Bacteria; phylum Bacteroidota; class Bacteroidia; order Sphingobacteriales; family Sphingobacteriaceae; genus Sphingobacterium; species Sphingobacterium gobiense. The sequence goes on along the minus strand of NZ_PVBS01000001.1, from coordinate 1,085,880 downwards.
TTGTCGGCTTAAATTCCTGCGGAGCTATTTCAATAGTGTTGTCTGTCCAAGTATGCCCTATTCCAGCTTCTTGCAACATGTCCAAGGTCATGATGACATAAGGTCTGGATGTCAGTTCTCCCTCAATTTCCAGTGCCAGCCCTTGGTTTAGGGAGGCGGCTATGAGAAGGAGGGAAGATAGATATTGACTACTGACATTTCCCGTTATACGCACGCGTTGTTTTTTCTGTGTCATCCCCCCTGCGATCTTCAGTGGTGGAAAGCCATCCTTTTTCTCATAACCAATGTCCGCACCTAATGTTTTCAAAGCATCCACAAGAATGCCAATAGGGCGCTGCTGCATGCGTTCTGTGCCGGTAAGGATAAAATTACCTTCGACCAAATTCAGGTAAGAGGTGAGAAAACGCATGGCTGTTCCTGCAGGGCCAATATCCACCGTAACAGTTGCTCCTGTTTCATTAGATGTGTCCGCCAATGTGAGCGCTTTGTTCATAATGACCGTATCCGCGGCAGCTGATAGGTTTTCTACGTTAACCGTTCCCCGGCTTAGCGCCTGTATAATAAGAGCACGGTTGCTCTCTGATTTGGAACCAGTAAGTTGAACCGTGCCTTGTATTACTTTCGACGGATGACGAAGTGTAAGTGGTGTCGAACTCATTTACGCCTCCGCCACAGATTTAGCGTTCATCACTTCATTTTGCTTGCGAATAGACTCATTGTGCAATAATTCAAGGTATTTAGTTGCAAAATCTTCGCTAAGTGACAATGCTTTCGCAAGTTGAACTCTTTTTTCCACGATCTCATCCCAACGACTAACCTGTAGGATAGTGACATTATTGTCACGTTTGTATTCCCCGATTTTTTCAGCAATCTTCATACGGTCACCAATTTGTTTTAGGATCGCGTCGTCTAGTTTGTCTATCTGCTGACGCAATTCTGCAAGTTTATCATCGAAAACTGGGTTGTTGGATTCCGGATGGCGAACCGATAAGTGATCGAGTAAGTCTGCCAATGCAGCAGGGGTTACCTGTTGTTTGGCGTCAGTCCATGCTACCGACGGATCGATATGTGACTCCACAATCAAACCTTGTTGATCCATATCCATCGCCTTTTGTGCAATGTAGGGAATCAGCTCACGATTTCCACAGATGTGGCTAGGATCATTGACGATAGGAAGATCCGGACATGCCGATTTCAACTGGACAGCTAGATCCCACATCGGTTCATTACGGAAGGCCGTTTTCTCGAAAGAGGAGAATCCGCGATGGATTGCACCCAATTTTTTTATACCAGCGCGGTTGATACGTTCTAATGCGCCAATCCACAAGGAAAGGTCTGGGTTAACCGGGTTTTTGACAAATACCGGTACGTCTACACCTTGTAAAGCATCTGCAATTTCCTGTACAGTGAATGGATTTGCCGTAGAACGAGCCCCCACCCAGAGGATGTCTATACCGGCAGCTAAAGCTTCTTCTACGTGTTTAGCTGTAGCCACTTCCGTTGCGGTCAGTAAACCTGTTTCTTCTTTCGCTCTTTTTAGCCACGCTAACCCTATGCTGCCTATTCCTTCGAATTCACCAGGACGAGTACGGGGTTTCCAGATACCCGCACGTAATACATTTACTTTGCCTGTGTTTGCCAATAAATGTGCGGTGGAAACCACTTGTTCTTCTGTCTCCGCACTGCATGGTCCTGCAATGATTAATGGTTTATCGCCTGTATCTATCCAAGATTTTAAAGGAACGATGTCTAATGTATGTTTCATATTTTTATAATTTTTTACGCTATACTTTCTCGTTTTTTATATATTCCCCCATAATGGTGAAATTTATGGTGTGTTTTAATACCTTGCGGATAGCCGCGTCATAGTCGTTTTGCTTTTTCCATTCTACATCCACATAGAAATCATATTCGTTTCGCCGACCTACCACTGGCATGGATTGAATTTTACTCAGATTCACATTTTGTTCTGCAAAACATTGCAGCACATTGGCTAAAGCACCTACGGCGTTTCCAGTCTGAAACGATAAGGAAGCCTTATTTGCATTTTTTTGTTCAATTATCTCGTTTGACAAAATCAAGAAACGTGTTGCATTCTTCTTATTGGTTTCGATTCTTTTTTCCAGAATTTCTAAGCCATATAATTCAGCTGCCGCTATACTGGCAATTGCAGCGGTATGTGTCAGTTTGTTTTCAATAATGCTTTTGGCACATGCGGCAGTATCCATACCTTCCTTTATTGTCCAATCTGGGTGTTCACTCAAAAATTCATCGCATTGGCGTATAGCAATTGGATGAGATTCGACAAATTTAATGTCAGAAAGTTGCGTGCCCGGCAACGCCAACAGGTTTTGTTGTATGTTTAGATGAACTTCTCCAATAATGTGGAATTTGTAATCACGGAGTAGATTATAGTTTGGTAAAATACTACCGGCAATGGAGTTTTCGATGGCCATCACAACATAATCTGTTTTACCGTGCTTGAGTAGTTCGCAGGTTTTCTTGAAAGACTCGCACTCTATAATATCGATGTCTTCTGCCCCGAAATATTTTTGAGCTGCTTCTTCATGAAAAGAAGCTCTAACACCTTGTATCGCAATTCTTGTTTTCATCTTTTTTATTTAACCATCAGGGTATTGTTTTCTCAAAAAAAAGGTCCCGGATGATGTTCGGGACCTTTTTATCTATTCACACAGACATATAAACTCCCGGCCTTACCGTTTAAAGTAAAAGTCGCCGAAATAAAAATATGTGTTGTGTATCGTCATGTCTCAAATGCTACAGTCCAAAAGTATAACTATATTTTTATATATGCAAAATAAATTTAAAAATAACTATTTTTTTATGTTTAATTTTCATGATTAAGTTGAGGTTTTTTGTGATAAAATTCCTATTTTTTTGTGTACTAAATAAGCGTATTTTTTTTACCCTTAATTTTTTAGTTTTATTTTATATATAATTTATATATAGTATATTATGATTTTTTATACGGTGTATATGAGCTATTTTGATCTTAATTTTTTGTGTTTTTTTTCGCTGTTTATATTCTATTTTTTATGTTATAAACATGCTATTTATGAGTTAATTTTATCAATAAATTTTATTTAATTTTTATCAAAAACCTAACTTCTATGGAGCAAAAGGTCCAGGTTCGCAATTGATTGCTAGTCCGGCTTGCAGAATAACGTATTATTTTATTCCTTTGCCGAGATATCAAGATAACCGTATGTTTTATGTACTTCTTAGTGTGATCTGTAGCGTGACAGTTTCTGTCATCATTAAACTGGCAAAAAAAAATGGTGTGCAGCATCTGCACCTTATTGTGTGGAATTATCCCATCGCGGTTTTAGCTACGCTGTTGTGTCTAAAGCCGAGCACGGTTGTCGTTCCGCCGACTGCACTACCATGGGGATTATATTTGTTATTGGCGGTGCTGCTGCCGTCCATATTTCTATGCATTGCCTACGCTATCCAGCACAATGGTATTGTCAAAACGGAGATTGCACAACGTCTTTCGTTGTTTATTCCCTTGATGGCAGCCTTTTTCATCTTTCAAGAAAGGATCGGTGTGTCTAAATTGATGGGTATAGTGGTCGGGATTGCTGCTATCCTGTGTTCTATTGGTTGGAAAAAAGAAGGTGCTAAGAAAGGCTGGCTGTATGTGTTGGCTGTTTTTTTGGGGATGGGTATTATTGATATCCTTTTCAAAAAAGTAGCAATGTTCCGCGCGGTGCCGTATACGTATTCTATGCTGCTGATTTTCTTATTGGCGATGTTTATGGCCTTTGTTTTTTTGACTTATCGTGTTTCAATAAAGAAAGAGCGTTTGCAATTTAAGTCCATTGTTTGGGGTATCGTCTTAGGATTGTTTAACTTTGGCAATATCCTGTTCTATATGAAAGCCCATCAGGAACTTTCCGAAAGTCCTTCCATCGTTTTTACGGGAATGAATATCGGTGTTATTCTCCTCGGGGCTATCGTTGGCGTGGGCTTTTTTTCGGAACGGCTGACATTTTTGAACAAGATAGGCTTGTTATTGGCCGTTGTTTCCGTATTAATAATTGCGTTTCTGTGAGTTTATTTGAAGATACATATTTAACGATTGATCGATCCAGTGAGGGATTGTTTAGAGACAAGGGAAGTAAATTTATCGCTTATGCATATCCCTTTAAAAATGAAGAAAAGCTTAAAGAGATTATTGCAGAGCTGAGAATATTGCATCCTAAGGCACGTCATTATTGCTGGGCATATCGTTTGACACCTGACCGTTCGGTTTTCCGCTTTAACGACGACGGAGAGCCTTCTGGAACGGCAGGGCGTCCGATACTCAATACGCTATTATCGAAAAATGTAACCAATGTCTTAGTGGTGGTGGTACGCTATTTTGGTGGCACACTTTTAGGTGTTCCTGGATTGATAAACGCCTATAAAGTGGCCACGCAAGAGGCTTTGGACGCAGCTAGGATTGTTGAAAAAACGGTTAATGATGTTTACCGGATTACCTTTAATTATTTGCAAATGAATGAGGTAATGCGTTTGATCAAAGAAGAAAATTTGCCTATTTTAAAGCAAGCGTTCGACAACAATTGTTCTATGGATGTGGAAGTAAGAAAATTGCGCGTTAACCAGGTTGTCGAAAAGCTCGAGATGTTAAATGGTGTACAGTATGGATACCTTCATACTTTATGAGGTGCCATTCGGTAATGTTATTCCTATCTTTTTAATTTGTCTTTTAATAGCCGATCAACTACTTCGACGCGGTGATAGACAGCTTGGGCAGTGTCTACTAGATGTTTGTATTTGTCAAATACTTCTCTCGCTAATTCAGTGTATTGAAAGAAACACGCTTCTACTTTTCCATATTCTTCCAAAAAGGACTGGTGGTCATCGTCTAACGATACCGTATGGACAGACACTTCTTCATAACGCGGATATATTTCATCAAGTGCATTGAAATATTCAGGGTCGATTACAGCGTCATCTTCGTAGATATTTTCTATATCCCGATTGTATGTTGAAGTTAGGATCACTATTTTCTCATAAAGGTTCTGTAAATCCAGATTGTGTTTATCGCAGATCGTAAAAAAGTTCCCGATATCAATGGTGATTTCGCCTTCAAAGAATTCTTTATCCGCCAGTTCCGTAACACCTAACCAATCTTCTAAAATTTCCAGTTCTTGTTCTATGCCTAGACGTCGAAAGGATAGGTCCGCAATGATATCATCCGCCACTTTGAGTTCTTGCTGAATTTTCATGACGTGCTCCTTGATTTCCCAAGTTTTATCATGCGCCTCATAATAGGATTGCAGAGCTTTCTGCTCAAATGGAGGCTGCGTGATCTGGTCGTCAAAATCGAGCGTAATATTTTTTAAGGGATGTTCTTTAATAATTGTTCTGATCATACTGCATGCTGTTGTACCGTGTGCTAAAGTTACCCAATTTATTTAAGAATGAGAAGCCTATCGCAGTGCTGCACAAGCTAATTCAAAATAACAAGTATGTTAAATACCCATGCTAGCATGTGGTAGCCGTAATACCATCACCCATTCAGGCCCTTACGACTTGAATCAAAACGTAATAAGATAAACAAGAGGATAGTAAAGCTCCAAAGCGAAGACCCACCATAACTGAGCAAAGGAAGTGGGATGCCGATAACAGGTACTAAGCCAATAGTCATACCGATATTGATAAAGAAATGGAAGAATAGTATAGACGCGACACCATAGGCATAAATGCGTGCAAAAGCGGTCCGTTGGCGTTCTGCAATACTAATTAAGCGGAGCAGTAGTGTCAGGTAGATAGCGATAACGACGGTGGAGCCCACAAATCCCCATTCTTCGCCAATGGTACAGAAAATAAAATCGGTGCTTTGTTCCGGGACAAATTTGTATTTTGTTTGTGTCCCCTGCAGGAAGCCCTTGCCCAGTAGTTGGCCGGAGCCGATGGCTATCTTGGATTGATTAAGGTTATATCCTTCTCCACGAGGATCGTGAATCTTTCCTAAAAGAACATCAATCCGGTTGCGTTGGTGCGTTTGTAGAACATGGTCATAGGCAAAATCTACTAACAGTACGTATACAGAACACGCAAAAAAAAGTACACTAACATTGATGATATATTTACGCTTTTTCCGCAGCGAATAAATCAGCAATCCTGCAATGAGTGCTAGGACGCCGATAATAACCCACTGATTGATCAGGAGGGCCAAGATAAATAAGAGAATGGCGAGGCCACCTAATAACAGAAGCGTATTCCCAACATACCCTTCGCGATAAAAGACAAAAATCAAGGCGAAGAACGCTAACGCAGAACCTGTGTCGGGCTGAAGCATGACTAAAGCGACAGGGAACAAAACAATCAAAGCCCCTATAAAGAGTGTTTTGATATTCGGGTTTTTATTGGTCTGAGAACTAAGATACGATGCTAGGAGTAAACACGTGGCCAGTTTGCCAAATTCAGAGGGCTGCAAACGGAAGCTACCCAAGGGTATCCATGCTTGATTTCCTCCGACATTCCGACCAATAACCAATACCAATATTAACAGTAAAATGATTACTGCATAAATAAGTGGAGATGTTGAAATAAAAAATTTAGCGTCGATAATCAAAATACTGAACCCGATAATCAATGCCGTGAAAATATAAATAGATTGCTTACCGTAATTTGTTGCCATACTAAAAATACTTGGCTGCTCGGGGTCGTAAACGGCGGCATAAATATTAAACCAGCCAATTAGACAAAGTGCAAGCCACAAGGTAACGGTGAACCAGTCGATACGGCCGAAAAAGTTTTTCTCTCTCATTTTATTGATGCCCCCTTCTTATCACACTGTGATGCACATAACGTTCGCGGTTCGGTTCCGCAGTTTTTATTCCACTTGTAATAGGGCGTTCCGCTGGGTTCTTCGTGTTAGATGTGCTTTTATTCACTTCCGATTGCTTTTCTTTCTTCGGTTCGGGAAGAAAGTTCGCATTATAAATACGATCCTGTATATATTTAGGTAAGGTAATGGTGTCTTTGAGGTATTTTTCGACGAGCATATTAACAATGGGACCCGCCCAGGTACCGCCGTATCCTGCGTTTTCTACAAATACAGCAATGGCTATTTTAGGATTTTCGCGCGGTGCGAAAGCAAAAAATACGGCATGGTTTTCACCATGCGGATTCTGGACGGTTCCGGTCTTGCCACACATTTCCACGTCCGGAATGCGTACCCTATATCCTGTTCCGCCTGGAACATTCACGGCACGACTCATCCCTTCAATAACAGGTTCATAGTACTTAGCATCTACACCCGCACTTATTTTTTCCTTAAATTCATCCTTTACGATACCCTTTTCACCAATAGCTTTAACGAGGTGCGGACGGTAATAAAAGCCGCGGTTGGCGACGATTGCCATAATATTGGCCATTTGCAGTGGTGTGACGCCCATTTCCCCTTGTCCGATAGATAAGGAAATATTAAAGCTGGAACGCCATTTATCATTACCATAACGCTTGGTATAAAAATCGGAAGTAGGGATTAAACCCGGCTTTTCACCAGGAAGGTCTATACCTAAGGTACGGCCTAGCCCAAACTTCGCTAACGCCTCTCGCCAAAGGTCGTAAGCCTTGGGGCCAGACATGCCCCGTGAGTCGATCATCCGCGCATAGGTATACCCGTAGTAGGTGTTACAAGATGTCTGTATCGATTTCGCTAAACTGGTCGCGCCGTCGACGTGTGTACAGCGCATAATTGCCCGACCTCCACCATAGCGGTAACCACCGGGGCAGTAGAAAATAGTTTTTTCGTCGATGACACCCGCTTGTTGAGCCGTTAGTGCTGCTACTACCTTAAAAACCGATCCAGGAGGATAGGAAGCTTGGATTGGGCGGATAAACATCGGCCGAGTTTCATCCCGTAAGAGTTTCATGTAATTATTGCCGCGTTGTCTCCCTACCATCATATTGGGGTCGTAAGATGGGGCGCTGACTAAAGTTAGTATCTCTCCGGTAGCGGGTTCAATGGCAACGACCGAACCCATTTTGTTTTTCATTAGTTTTTCTGCCAACACTTGTAAATCACGGTCAATGGTTGAGATTAAACCATCTCCCGCTACAGCGAGCGTGTCATATTGACCGTCCATAAAAGACCCCTTGGGTCTATTGAGTGCATCTACCATTTGGTTTTTTACGCCGCGCTGTCCACGTAGAAGCTCTTCGTAAGCGCGTTCAATACCGCTAGCGCCGATATAGTCGCCCGGCCGATAAAAACCTTCGGATTGCTCGATATTCTTATCATTTACCTCTTGGATATAGCCTAGAAGTTGTGGTGCAATGCTGTCCGGATAACTCCTAACGGTCCGATTTTGGACATAGAATCCTCGGAATTTATATAGATGTTCCTGTAATCGTGCATAAGTTTCTGCAGATAACTGCTTTTCAAATATAGAAGGCCGATAAGGGGAATGTGCGCGGGCTTTATTCATCCTCTTTTTGAATCCATCGTAGTCGAGGTCGACAAGCTGACATAAAAGGGTGGTATCAATTTCTTTTGCTTCGATAGGCGTTACCAACAAGTCGTATACGGGTTCGTTCTGTACCAACACTTTTCCGTTCCGATCATATATCACACCTCTAGCTGGATATACAACTACTTTACGTAGAACATTGTTGTTGGCTGATAATAAATAAGATTTGTCAATGACTTGGATGTAAAATAGACGAGCTATGATGACAATTGCGATAGCAATAAAGATTCCCTGAATAACAAATTTACGAGCAAAAAAACTATTCATGAACGCAAGCCCCCAATTTAAATGTTACCAATGCGTGACTTTCTTTTATAAACGAGCAAGTTCATCAACAAGATGATACAAGTTGTAAATATACTACTTAAAATAGTACTTGCCATCGTGTACAAAAAATTAGATAACGTAAATGTTTCTACAAGAAAAAGAAAGAAGTGATGTACAAACGTTCCAAAAAATACATAGGATAGAAACCATTTCGTACCCATCACGCCCAGCGATGGCGTATTAAACGATTCTTTCAGTTCGACTTCCACCGTAATTTTATGAAAGAATATACGGAATAATCCCAAACAGACGCACGCAGCGGCATGTACACCGACGGAATCATAAAAAGCGTCGATGATTAATCCTGTTAAAAAAGAAATCAAAAATAACAATAAATTGGGTAATCCTATTGGCAGAAGGAAGATAAAGAAGATATATGGATAAGTGGTCGCTACGTTGTAATACCCTATGTTTTTAAATAGAGCTACCTGTAGTAAAACCACAAATATAAATCGGACAATATTTTTGATGATTACGCTACCCATTATCTTGACTGTCAGCTTCTAATTTTTCTTTTTCCTTAATCAATAAATCCTTTACCACATATACATGGTGTAAATTGCTGAAATTCGTTGAAAGTTCTATTTTTAAGTCTAAAAAGCTCTCTCCCGATGTTATGCCTGTTTCTGCAATTTTTCCCACCTGGATTCCTGCGGGAAATAGCGAAAAGCCAGAAGTATAGACTTTTTCTCCTTTTTTGATCTCAACATGATTAGGGATGTCCTTTACCATTCCATAGCGGGGATCTATACTGCTTCCCCACACTAACGAACCAATTATTTCAGAACTATCTAACGTAACGGAAATCCTGGTGTCGGGGTGTAGCAGTGACTGTACCGAACTGAAATGAGGGGAGGTTTGGAGCACGACGCCAACGACTCCATTAGAGGTAATCACGCCCATTCCTTTCTCTACGCCGTCAGCCGAACCTTTGTCGAGCGTGAGGTAGTTGTTTTTTCGATGAATACTATTGTTAGCGACATTCGCTACAATAAAGGCATATCTGCCCTGTTCGATAGAGTCTATAATATGGACCGTATCTGCGGAGGTGTCAGCTTGAAGAAGATTTTGGATCTGTTGCCTTAACAGCACGTTTTCAGTAGCCAATTCCTCATTTGTTTCATTCAAGGAGAGATAACTTTTCCAAGAATTAACCTGTTTATAATACGAGCCGACAATAATATTAGATGAATTAATAAAAGAAGAGCGCTGGAAATTGTTATTACGAACAACTAAGGTAATGGATATTACAAAAAAGAGAATAAACCAAAATATAGCATTATATCTAACCAGAAATAACCAAAGGTTTCTCATATGTTTTTGGTTTCTATTATTTAGCTCTCAACAAATACGCGATATAAATGACAAACTTCGTTTATATCGCGTATATATCAATGGATTATAACGCTTTTACTGCATTAAAAATTTAAATCTTCCGATATTTTTTAACGCAATCCCTGTACCTCTCACGACTGCGCGTAGCGGGTCTTCGGCAACGTGTACCGGAAGTTTTGTTTTCGCTTGTATACGTTTGTCCAAACCTCGTAATAACGCACCTCCGCCCGTTAGATATATACCTGTTTGATATATGTCTGCCGATAGCTCGGGAGGTGTGATTTCTAAAGCCTTTAGGATGGCTTCCTCTATCTTTGAGATAGATTTATCCAGACAGTGCGCTATTTCTGTATACGATACCGTGATCTGTTTTGGAATACCTGTCATGAGGTCCCGGCCTTGTACAGCGAAATCTGCCGGTGGGTCTGTAAGTTCAGGTAGGGCTGCCCCGACTTCAATCTTGATTTTCTCCGCGGTGCGTTCTCCAATCATAATGTTATGTTGACGACGGATATATTGCACAATGTCGGAATCAAAATTGTCTCCAGCGACTCGGATAGATTGGTCACAAACAATGCCGGAAAGCGCGATAACAGCAATTTCTGTTGTGCCGCCACCAATATCGATGATCATGTTACCAACAGGTTCTTCGACATCGATTCCAATACCCACTGCTGCGGCCATGGGTTCGTGAATCAAGTAAACTTCTTTGGCACCTGCAATTTCAGCTGAATCGCGTACCGCACGTTTCTCTACTTCCGTAATGCCTGAAGGAATACAAACAACCATCCGTAAAGAAGGGAAAAACCAAGATTTGCCCTTATTCACTAACTTTACCATTCCGCGAATCAAATGCTCGGCAGCCGTAAAATCAGCTATAACACCGTCGCGCAATGGCCTTACTGTTTTTATATTATCGTGCGTCTTACCTTCCATTTGCATTGCTTGCCTACCGATGGCAATCACCTTGTTAGTCGTGCGGTCAAAAGCAACGATAGAGGGTTCATCCACTACTACTTTGTCATTATGTATAATTAGGGTGTTTGCTGTCCCTAAATCGATAGCAACTTCTTGCGTAAACCAATTAAATAACCCCATGAAGTATATATTGTCTTGTTTTCAAATTTAAATGCAAACCTAAGCAAAAAAAATGGTTTTATCCGTCAGTCGTCTACGAAAAAAATACGACTTTTTACCGCTATATTCCATGGAGTAAAACCCCTATGTAATAATTGAATGTATCAACCTCTAAATCGCCTGTACTGTCTACCTTTATTGGTAGAGCTTGAAAGGTCGCATCTATCTCATAACGTGTTCTGGGCTGTCCTTTTTTTCCAATGTGTACTGGCATTTTAAAGCCTGGTGTTTCGGCAATCCAACGGCAAAATACATTCCCGTTATCTCGTCGTACGATTTCTAATACGGGAATACTTTTACGCTGGATATACTGTTCAAATATCTTCGTGAAATCTATGCCAGATTCCGCGTTCAAATAGGTTAAGATATCTAGGTAATCTACTGTTTGATGATAAAATTTGCTATTCAACCCCCGAAGAATAGACCGCCATTTTTCGTCACTATCGATGATCGTTCGGATCATGTTATGCAATACACCTCCTTTCACATACATATCTCCCGAACCCTCCTTGTTGACCCCATAGGGGCCTTGGAGTGGCTTGTCGTTCAAAATTGCCAGCCGGTTACCATTTACGTAAGCTTGACTAGCTTCCTTTCCATAGTGGTAATCAATGAAGAGGGCCTCGGAATAATTGGTGAAGCTCTCGTGTATCCACATATCGGCTAGATCCTTGGCTGTGATATTATTCCCAAACCATTCATGGCCAGATTCGTGAACCACAATGAAATCCCATTTTAGCCCCCATCCACTACCGGAATTATCGTGGCCAAGATACCCGTTTTGAAATTTGTTCCCATACGCAATGGCGCTTTGGTGCTCCATGCCGAGGTGTGCCGTTTCTATTAATTTATAGCCATCTTCATAGAACGGATAGGGGCCGAACCAATACTCAAAAGCCTCTAGTGTTTCTTTAGTATTTTGTTGTAAGTGCTTGATTTTATTTTTGTTTTCTTTTAATACATAGTAGTCAATGGAAAGCAGGCCTTTTTCTCCGAGATAACTTTCGGCGACATGTTCATAGTCACCGATGTTCAATGCTACATTATAATTGTTTATCGGATTGTTCACTTTCCAATGGTACTTAGTGTAATATTTATCCAGCTTTTCGGTCTTTATTAACCTACCATTAGAGACATTCATGACTTCATTTGGAACGGCAACAGAAATCAGCATACTATCTACTTCATCTGATTGATGGTCTTTATTCGGCCACCATACGCTAGCACCTAGACCTTGACAAGCCGTTGCCACCCAGGGCTTTCCTCTGCGATCTGTTTTCCAGTCGAAACCGCCGTCCCAAGGTGCGCGAGTAGCGGTAATGGGGTTGCCAGAATAATGAACTTTGAAAGAATCGATCTTACCTTTCTGAATAATGTTCGGAAAGTTTACGAAAACAGCATTGTAAGATCGTTCAAAATGGAGTTCTTCCCCTTGATACTCCACGCGGTCAACCGAAAGGTTTTCAAAAAGATCAAACTGTAATCTTTCAAAATCATCAACAGACTCAAAATGAAATAGATTACTTCCTGATATAAAGCGATTATTGATGTCGACTTTGATGTCTAAGTGATAATATTTAATATCATAGCATGTCCGAAGAGGCGTCAGTGTACCCCTAAGGGAATCCGCCTTGTTGAATATCGCCTTAGCTTTCATTAATTGGGCGGTGGCCAAGTTATGTGCCGTCAAGAATAAGAAAAAAAAGATAGCATATCGAATGTCCAGTTTCATCAGTGATAAGGAGGTTTGTGACGACCAAAGATAAAGATTTTAAGCAAAATTACGTACCACGGATTATAAGTTGCGGATCTGGAAGGGGTTAACGAAGTAGATCTCGCTTACTGTGGTAACCACTGGAAATATGTTGCCATGCTGCAGATAAGTGATTAATAATATCGGTCGCTGTAATGCTTTTTTCGTGGATAGAGGTCGCGGCGATGTCTCCAGCTAATCCGTGTAAGTATACACCCAATAAGGCAGCGTTGGTAGGCGCGTGGTGTTGTGCTAGCAAAGCGGTGATAATGCCCGAGAGTACATCGCCGCTCCCGCCTGTGGCCATCCCTGGGTTGCCTGTAGAATTAAAGTGTACGTTGCCATCTGGTAGGATAATCGCGCTATTCGCTCCTTTTACCACAACAATCTGTTTGTAATGACTGCTCCATTCACGCACTTTTTTAATTTTTTCAAAGTCATCTACCCAAGAACCTATTAAGCGCTCCAATTCTTTAGGATGCGGGGTCAAAATGCTGTGAGAAGGGATGAGCGCATGCCAATCAGGGTTTTTTGCAAGGATGTTGATAGCGTCAGCATCCAGCAGTAGGGCTGGGGGCGCGGACATTAGCTTAAGTCGTTCAAATAATTGTAACAAAGCGTTTTCTGTGTCTGGATGCGTACCCATTCCCATACCAATACCGATGGCTTGATACTTGGTGATTTGGTCAGGGATCATACTGATGTGTGTTTCGGCTGTATCGGTCTGTACTTGTGCTTCGGGAAAGGCACTTTGTACTATAGCGTAACCACAAGCGGGAAGATAGGTTGTTATCATCCCACAACCGCTTTTTAATGATCCTTTACTAGCTAGAATGATCGCCCCGATACTGCCATAAGATCCACCAATAATACAGCTATGCCCATAAGTGCCCTTGTGTGTAAACTTTTCCAATGGCTTTACAAACAGCTGTATTTCTTCTTTTTGTGTGTAATGATAAGTAGTTGGTATGCTATATTGTATATCTTTGTCTAGTCCGATGTCCAGTACATTGAACGAGCCTGAAAAGGGAGCGTACTTCGGAAACAATAGGCTGAGTTTAGGGCAGGCAAATGTATACGTCATGTTTGCCTGTATAATAGGAGCTTCTAAAGGGGTGGGGTTGTCTGCAAAAAGCCCTGAAGGGATATCAACGGACAGTACAGGATTGGAAGCCGTGTTGATTTGGTCGATAAGTTCTTTCCAATTATCATCCAATTGGCGAGATAAGCCGTAGCCGAATAAAGCATCGATAAGAATACTTTTTTCTGGAAATTCCAATTGACTTTCCGTTGTTATTGAAAGAATAGGTATGTCTATTTCGTGAAGACGTTGTTGATTGATTTGGTTTTCTGCGCTGTAAGATGTATGCGCTAGCAGATAAATTTTAACAGTATGTCCGGCATTGTATAACATTCGCCCCACGGCCAATCCGTCTCCACCGTTGTTGCCAAAGCCACATAAAATCACAAAAGAAGCCTGTCGTTCGCCAACATATTGCTGTATCGCTTGAAACAACGCCTCTGCAGCACGTTCCATCAATTCAGCAGGAGCAAGATTTTGGCTCTTCATCGTAATCTGCTCCCATGTATACATTTGTGCGGCGGAAAGGATTTTCATTTTGATAGATTTTTTGTTAAAAATAAGGATTTAATATGTTTTTTCATTCTTGTCAAAAAAGCTGTTCGAAAATTTTAGGCATTACTTTTGCAAAGCTTGATACTAGGAAATAAAAATGTCAACTTATGATAAATAGTAGAATAATCATGATGGTCGTCCTAATTTCTGGTTTATTCCTTGCTAGCTGTGGGGGAAAGAAAAGATATGCCGAATTACAAATGCAGCATCAGGATTTGACCGAGCGCTATCAACAAAGCCAAATAGAGCTTGCTGAAAGCCGAACGAAAGTTAAAAACTTAGAGGAGCTTTTGGAAATTGAGCGTAAAAACAACGCGTCCTTGCGGGAAGCATTACAACGTCTACAGGGAACGCTGGATATGAGTATCAACCAAAATACACAGGGAAATGTCAATATCTCAAAGTTGGTTGATGAGATCAACGCATCGAATAGGTATATCCAACATTTGGTAAATACCAAAAATAAAAGTGATTCACTTAATCTCGTGCTGACAAACAATTTGACACGTTCTTTGAGTCGTGAGGAGTTACGTGATGTTGATGTGAAGGTGTTGAAAGGTGTGGTGTATATATCCTTGTCTGATAATATGCTTTATAGGTCCGGTAGCTATGAAATCTCTGCAAGAGCCGGCGAGACACTTAGTAAAATTGCTAAGATTATTCAAGACTATAGAGAATACGATGTCTTGATTGAAGGAAATACAGATACCGATCCAATTTCCCAAAAGAATATTCGAAATAATTGGGATTTGAGTGTGTTACGAGCATCCTCCGTTGTGCAGGCTTTACAAACCCAATATGGTGTTGACCCTAGACGTTTAACCGCAGGGGGAAGGGGCGAGTACAATCCTGTTGCCGATAACACGACACCTGATGGAAAAGCGCGAAACCGTCGTACGCAAATTATCATTACACCAAAGCTAGATCAATTTATGGAACTGATTGATAAAGCGCCGGAAGCGAGTACAGAAGCGAATGCAATAGATCCACAGGAAGAGACGCCAGCTGTCACGGAGTTTTAGTTGTGGCAGATTTTGAATTAATTAAGAAAGGAGCAGCACTGAAGTATGCTCCTTTCTTATTAGCGATTCGAACAGGAAATGTAATTTTTCAATAACAAAGAACTTGTCGAAAATTGTTTGTTTTCACTACCTTTGAAAGCATGAAATACGCACGGTTGTGAAGCTATAACCAACGATAGAAATAATCTTGGTATTCCATGTGGCCGTTAAAAACAGATTATTTACATATGGAATGGGACATCGCAAAAAAAGATTTTAAGCGCTATTTGTTATTGGAACGTAATCTATCAAACCACTCGATAGATGCTTATTTGAACGATGTACAGAAGCTGGAAGCATATTGCAGTTTTAAGAAAACAGCGCTTGCCCAAGTAGATGCTCGTTTCATACAACAGTTCCTTGTCTTTATAAACGACTTTAGCATATCTGCTTTTACGCAAGCTAGGCTTCTTTCGGGATTAAGGACGTTTTTTGCATTCCTCCAAATTGAATATGATAGAAAGGACAACCCCACGGAATTAGTGGAATCCCCACGATTAAACCGTAAAATTCCCACTGTACTGAATATCGAGGAGATAGATGCGCTAATTGCAGCTATTGATCTGTCCACATTGGAGGGAATGCGTAATAAAACCATTTTGGAAGTATTATATGGTTGTGGTTTGCGTGTCTCGGAATTAGTTACATTAAAAGTTTCTAATCTTTATTTGGATGTCGAATTTGTCAAAGTAGAAGGGAAGGGAAGTAAGGAACGTCTTATTCCTATTGGGCATCACGCTATTAAATACTTGAAAATATATCTGGAGGAAGTGCGTCCTCATGTTCCGGTGCAAATGGGACATGAAGACGTTGTTTTTCTGAATAGGCGCGGGAAACAGTTGACACGTGTCATGGTATTCCTTATTATTAAAGATCTTGCAAAGAAAATAGGTTTGACAAAACCTATTAGTCCTCACACGTTTCGTCATTCATTTGCTTCCCATTTGGTAGAAGGTGGTGCGGATTTGCGAGCAGTACAAGATATGCTCGGACATGAGAGCATTACGACTACTGAAATTTATACGCATATTGATAAAGATTATTTGCAATCGGTCATTACCCAGTACCATCCCAGGTCATAAACATCTGCTTAATGCAACTAGGTGAACTTTAATTTGCAATACAATTGCATTTGATGTATCTTTGTGCCCAACTTATGACAGCAAAGATAGGACGGTTTATAGGTGTGATCATGACATTGATTGTTTTATCAACAAGCAGTGGGCTTCACTATACGCATGATATTACACACCACCATAATTGTTCGTCTTCAGATCATCACGAACATCCTGAGGCAGATGAATGTGCGCTTTGTTGGTTCATTTTACATCAAATAAGCCATCATTTCGCGTTTGACGCTTTGTTACCTGATGTAGTGACAAAAGAGTACAATAGTCTACACAACGGACGTTACTATTTGTCCTGCCAGGATGGTGCAGCGCGTCTGCAGCAGAACAAAGACCCGCCCCGATATATATAAATCCACAACATTCAGGTTTATACCATTCATAAAATTTTTTGAATAAATGCAATACAAATGCTTAGCCCTATTAGGGATGCTATGGCTTTTTATCGGCTTGTGTAACGGGCAGCAGGAGCACTCGGTGCATAAAAAAGAACAAGATTCCATCCATTTGCAAGATGTGGAGGTTATCGGACGTCGTGGTGAATTATCCCACAGCGTACACCGCCTCTCTGCACAAGAAGTGCAGGAAAACAAAGGGAAAACGCTGGCGGAATCATTAACAGACATTTCCGGTGTATCCACTATAGGTATGGGAAACAGCGTTGTGAAACCCGTCATCAATGGACTCCACAGCAATCGAATTCTTATCTTGAACAATGGTGTGCGTCAAGAAGGACAACAATGGGGGATCGAACATGCGCCTGAAATAGACCCTTTTGCAGCAAACGAACTGGAGGTGGTGAAAGGCGCACAAGGAGTCCGGTATGGGGCAGATGCTTTAGGCGGAGTTATATTGACCTCGGCAAATGATATTGATTTAGACAGAGAATGGAAGGGGGGAGTAGATCTGATAGGACAGTCGAACGGACGTGGAGGAGCTGTAAATACGCGTTTTGAGGGTGCTGTAAAAGCGTTGCCTGGATTAGGCTGGCGCATGCAAGTTAGCGGTAAAAAGCTAGGAAATTATAAAGCGGCTGATTACTTTTTGGGTAACACGGGTGTAGAAGAATTCAACTATGCCGGAACACTGCAATATAAACGAGACAGAAATCAGCTGGAGTTATATTTTAGTCATTTCGGAACGCAATTGGGCATCTTTCGGGGTGCACATATTGGTACGGGCGAAGATATTCAAGCACGTATAGATTATGGACGTCCCTTTGAAACGTACGATTTTAGTTATCAGATCGAGGCGCCACGACAAAAAGTAACACATGATTTGGTTAAAGCCTCATGGGAACATCAGTTTCGCACCGACCGTAAATTGGAAGTGCAATATGGACTGCAGCGAAACCACCGCCGAGAGTACGACTTGCGGCGGGTGGAATCGGACGATATCCCAATGGCCGATATGGTGTTGACGACACAAAGTCTGGATGTCGTTGTGAAGCAGGGACATAGTTCGGTAGGTATGCAATCTTTGATACAGATCAATAATAATACGCCGGGTACCGGGACGACGCCTATTATCCCCAACTTCGACAGCTATGCAGCAGGAATATTTGCCGTGCACCAATTTCATATTGATAGATGGCATGCCGAGATAGGTGGTCGTTACGATTTTAAATATTTAGATATCGCAGGGTATCGGTATCGGCGAGACTTGATCAATGACGATGGAACGATTGAGCAATATTTACTAACGGATACCCGTAGGTTTCACAACGCGTCGGGTACAGTCGGTGCCCTTTATCATTTTTCACCAAAACTGAGCTGGAAAAGCAATATTGGTCTGGCCTGGCGGGCACCTTCTGTTAATGAATTGTATAGTGACGGTGTGCATCACGGAAGTGCGACCTATGAATTAGGGAATCCTGATCTGCGTAGCGAGAAGGGGTTAAAATGGATCAATGCTTTTATATGGAACGATGAGCGTCTACAGGCAACGATAGATGTGTACGCTCAGATATTATATGATTATATCTATGCACAACCGGATCCAGATGTTGTTCGGCAAACGATCCGAGGTACATTTCCGCTGTTCGCTTATCAGCAGCACGATGCACTCTTTTATGGAGCTGATTTACGTCTCCGCTATGCTTTTTTGGATAGGCTACATTACGACGTAAATGCATCCATAGTTCGTGCGCGCAATGTGGAGTTGGATAACTATTTACCGTATATTCCACCAGCACGCTTTCAACATGCTTTTTCTTGGTCATATTTGGGACGATCGCAACCGGAAAGTTACCTCAAGTTTGTCCACCGCTTTGTAGCAAAACAAACCCAGTATACCGAAGGGATGGACTACGTGGTGCCACCGCCTGCTTACCATTTGTTTGATATCGTGGTAAATAAGCAAATTAAAGCTAATAATGACACCCACACATCATGGAATGTGATGCTTTCCGTGGAAAATCTATTCAATAGCTCCTATAAGGACTATATGGATCGTTTTCGGTATTTCGCCCATCAAATGGGTAGAAATGTAAACGTAAAAATTTCTTATCAATTTTAGAATTATTAAAATCATGAAACAAATTAATCTTTTTATTTTAGCAATTAGTATACTTTTCTTTGCCCCATCGTGTTCAAAAGATGATCCTACACCAGAAGAAGATCAAGAGGAAGTAGGTACGGCTAAATTAGTTTTTACCGAAGTGGAACGTGAAGAACATGGCGATCATTACCATTACAATGATATTTCGAATCCGCAAGTAGAAGAGGTTGTGTTTGGTGGTGATCAGATGCTTCCTCCAGTAAATGCACACTTACATTTGTATGTAGGTAAGACGTACAGATTGGAGTTATTTGCGACAGACTTTGCAGGCCGCGAGACGCGGCAAACATTTCTGGATAGACATGATATTCACCAAGCTTTTATTCTAAAGAACCCGACAGGAAGTCTTGCAGAAACGATGGAATATGTATATGCGGACAGAGATGTCGACAATAATGAAGTGAATGTAGGCGTTACGGGATACTTAACCGTTGCCGAAGAAGCGGATACATTCGTATTACGTTATGTATTACGTCATTTAAATCCTGGGGTAAAAGAAAATATCACTGCTGGTGATTGGAGCAATTCGAACTTTATGCAATTCACAGGGGCAAACGATTTAGATTTGAAAGTTGAGGTGCATTTGGTTAGTGAACAAGGCCACGACCACTAGAAGTATTTGCTGGCGGATAATTTATATTTTGCATTTCGATTTTAAAGTAATGTAAAAAATAGTATTTTTGCCAGCGAAGTTGGTTCCCGTAGTTCAATGGATAGAATTTCAGATTCCGGTTCTGACGATGTGGGTTCGACCCCCGCCGGGAACACACCAAAAAAACAGCGCTCGCAAAGCGCTGTTTTTTTTAAGCCCCTTCCTTAACAAATATTGTTTGCTATATCATGTACTAATCGAAATATTGTAGGAAATTATGGAGAAAGAAACAACGAAATTTCGTATGTTTACCGTATTCGATTATTATACACAACAAATTAAGTTACGAATGAATCTAATAAAACCTATTGCAATAGCATTTTTATTACCTGGATTATTCCAGTTAAGTCAAGCTGGGCCAATGGCTATGTTTGCGGAATCACGGAGTATTCTTCGAGCCGATACATTGTCGTGGGATGCGCCGTTACCTTTTGATCAAGAGGTTAAAACAGGTAAACTGGAAAACGGTTTTCAATATTTTATCCGAAAAAACGTCGAGCCTAACGATCGTGTTACGATGTATTTAGCGACCAAAGTAGGCTCTATCTTAGAGACAGAGGAAGAATTAGGGCTGGCGCATTTTATGGAGCACATGAATTTTAATGGTCTCAAACATTTTCCAAAAAATGAGTTAGTAAATTACTTGCAAAGTGCCGGTGTACGTTTCGGTAGTGACCTCAATGCTTATACCGGTTTTGATCAAACCGTATACCAATTACCAATTCCTTCGGATGACCCCGAGCTGTTGAAAAACGGACTGCAAGTCATGCGTGATTGGGCGCAGGATGCTTTATTGACAGATGAAGAAATTGACAAAGAAAGAGGTGTCGTATTAGAGGAAATGCGAGGAGGACGCGGTGCTCAACAACGTATGCGCGATCAATATCTTCCCATAATGCTCAACAATTCCCGGTATACACATCGTTTGCCTATCGGTACCAAAGAAAGCATCACGGATTTTCCGTACGAGGTTTTGCGCAACTTCCACCAGAAATGGTATCGTCCGGATTTACAATCACTGATTATCGTTGGCGATATTGATGTGGCGGAGATGGAAGCAGAAGTGCAGCGCCTGTTCGGTGACCTAAAATCACCCGCCGACCCGCCCGAACGCGTGGAGTATAAGGTGCCTTTATTGGATAAAAACCAGTTCATCGTGGTCACGGATTCCGAAATGACCTATACCACCGCCCAAATTACAATCAAACATACAGAAGAAGAAGTTAAAACGGTACGTGATTTCCGCAGAAGTATCCTTAAATCAGTATATGGCACCATGTTAAATGCCCGCTTGTCGGAACTAGCACAATCAGCCGATCCGCCGTTTATTCAAGCGAGAGTCGGAATTGGCGGTTTTCTGGGGGGATTGGACGCTTATAACGCTTCGTTCGCGGCGAAACCGAACGAATTTGAGAACGGGTTTAAAGCCTTGGTGCGTGAACTGGAGCGTGTTCAGAAGCACGGTTTTACCGAGACGGAATTTCAGCGGGCTATTGCGAATATTGAAAAGGGGAATGAAACGCTATTTATAGAGCGGGATAAAAAGAAATCAGATAGCTACGTAAGCCGCTATTTGAACTATTATCTGGACGATACTCCGGCATTAAGTAATGTAGATTCGTATAATCTGTACAAGCAATTGCTCCCGACCTTAACACTAAAGGAAGTAGAAGAAATAGGGAAGGAATATTACCTAGATACGAACCGAGATATTATCATTATGGCGCCGGACAAGGAGAAAGAAAATCTCCCTGCCGAAGCACAGGCGAATGCTTGGTTTTCCGAAGTAGAGAACGAGGATGTCCTTGCTTATGAAGACAAGGTATCTGACCTTCCTTTACTTGCGGGTAAACCCCAAGCGGGGACGATCGCGTCTTCCAAAGAAATTGCAGATATCGCCGTGAAGGAATTCATACTGAGTAATGGGGTGAAAGTCGTGCTGAAGCCAACCACTTTTAAAAATGATGAAATTCTGATTAACGCATTCAGTCCGGGAGGAACCTCTTTATATAATGATGTTGATTATTTTTCCGCAGCTCAGTCTGGAAATCTAGTGAACAGTAGCGGCCTTGGTCAGTTGAATACATTTGAGTTACGCAGGTACATGACCGGAAAGAATGTGAATATCAGTCCCTATATTGGCGAGCGGAGCGAGGGGCTTTCTGGTTATAGCGATAAAGAGGGACTTACCACCGCTTTTGAATTGATTTACGGCTACTTTACGGAACCACGGATTGAAGACGATGTATTTCAGAGCTTTGTTACGAGAAGTCTGTCTTCTATGAGTAACCAAGAAGATGATCCGAATTTTGTGTTTTCCAAAGCAATTAATGAAAGCCTGTACGGAGATAATATCCGTCGTGTTCCGATGGAAGCAAAAGATGTAAAGAAGATTGATAGAGATCGCGCGTTGGCGATTTATAAGGATCGCTTTGCTGACGCGTCCGACTTTGTCTTCACGCTGGTTGGTTCTTTTACAGAGGAGGAGATCAAACCTTATTTAGAAAACTATTTAGCCGCATTGCCAACGTTAGAACGCCAGGAACAAGCGAAAGATTTGAATATCTATGAACCGGAAAAGGGATTTGAAACGGTGGTTCATAAAGGGAAAGAAGAGAAAGCCACAGCGGTTTTACGGTATTATGGCGACTACACTTATGATAAAGTAGAGAATTTAAATATGAGTGCCTTGCAGAGTGTACTGTCTATTAAATTGATTGAACGCCTACGCGAGGAAGAGAGTGGTGTATATGGTACCGGAGCCAGAGCATCAACCAATAAGTATCCTAAAAATCGTTATAGCTTCACGGTGTCATTTGGTACAGGCGTAGACCGGTATGAATCGTTAATGGCCGCCGCACTGAATGAGATTGCAAAGGTCAAGGAAAATGGTCCATTGGCTTCTGATTTAGAAAAATTCAAAATAGAGCAAAAGCGTCAATTAGAACTCTCGCTAAAAGAAAATAAATTCTGGATGGGACAAATTTCAGGAGCCTACCAACGAGAGGAAGATCCTACATATATTAACAGTTATTTGGAAGATTTGGAGAAAATATCGGTGGAATCTGTCAAGGAGGTAGCCAATAAATATTTGAAGGAAGATAAACTCTTTAAGTTTATTCTTTTGCCAGATGAAAAATAAAATGCAATATTGGATAAAACAAAAATGCGCAGCTTTTGGGCTGCGCATTACTAATAATGGGTCGGCGATTAGCCTAAATAAGATTTTAAAATTTTACTGCGCGACGTATGGCGAAGGCGCTGTAAAGCTTTGTCCTTGATTTGACGTACACGTTCTCTCGTCAAGCTAAATTTTTCACCTATTTCCTCAAGGGATAATTGGTGGTTTGTTCCTAATCCGAAAAACAAGACGATAATTTCACGTTCTCTTTCTGTCAAGGTTGCCAATGAGCGTTTAATCTCCTCAGATAGCGACTCATCAATCAATATACTATCTGTATCCGGGTCTGCATTTTCCAATACATCCAAAAGGGTGTTTTCTTCCCCTTGAACAAATGGTGCATCCATGGATACATGTCTTCCTGAGTTGCTTAACGTGTCTGACACTTTGTCAACAGTTGTTTCCAAAATATCAGCCAATTCTTCTGGAGACGGCTCGCGCTCATATTCCTGCTCCAATCTGGAAAAAGCTTTGCTGATCTTACTCAATGAACCCACTTGGTTCAAAGGTAAACGGACAATACGTGATTGTTCAGCAATCGCTTGCAAGATAGACTGGCGAATCCACCATACGGCATAAGAGATAAACTTAAACCCTTTCGTTTCATCAAAACGTTTTGCTGCTTTAATTAAGCCTAAGTTGCCCTCGTTAATCAAGTCGCCCAATGTAAGGCCTTGATTCTGATATTGTTTAGCAACAGAAACCACGAAACGTAAGTTGGTTTTTGTCAGTTTCTCCAAAGCAACTTGGTCTCCTTCGCGTATGCGTTGCGCCAAGATCACTTCTTCTTCTGCGGTGATTAAGTCTACTTTACCAATCTCGTGCAAATATTTGTCTAACGACTGTGATTCGCGATTGGTAATGGATTGTGTAATTTTGAGCTGTCTCATTTAATGTATAAATACCTTTCTCTTTTGAAATGTCTGCAAAAATAGTGAATTTTACCCATAGTTCCTTCATATAAGTGTAAATTAAATACTCTGTATGAGGAAGTTAACATAGGGGGTTTAGTACAAAATTAACAGCAAAAATTATTCCAAACCCGATATATTACTAAGGTAAAACGTAAGAACGGATAATTTGTTTTATCCGTTTTTGTAAAACGATTGTTGTAACGCCTTTGTTATGAAGTTATTAATTTAAAGAATCAATGAAATTTTGATATTCAATAAAACATATCGTATATTAGAATTGTTACTATTAGGTCAATGTGTCATCTTAAAATGGAGAAGTTATGCCAATTAAAATTCATTTAGATAAGATTATGTCAGAAAAAAAAGTCTCCTTAAATGAGCTTAGTCATCGCGTAGGGATAACGCTGTCAAATCTTTCTATTATTAAAAATCAGAAATCTAAAGCGATTCGATTGAGTACCTTAGAGGCGCTGTGCAAGGCGCTGGACTGTCAACCCGGAGACATTATGGAATACATAAAAGACGAAAAATAATCCTGTTAATCAAATCGATATCCTCTTAAAAACTCATCGATTTGCATCCTTTTTTTTCCCTCAAGCTGGAGAGAGATAACGGAAAGCGAACCGTCTTGCGTAGCAAACGACAGAAAAGTTTTTCCGTCGGTGGTATATGCTCCAGGAGCTCCTCCAATCGGTTGCCCTTTTTCCGTTTCAAAAATTTTCAAAACTTTTCCATTTAATAGGGTATATGCAGTTGGATAGGGGCTTAACCCTCTTATTTGGTTGTAAACCTGATCCGTTGGCTTATTCCATATGATGTTACAATTTTCTTTAAAGATCTTTGGCGCTGTTTTTAGCACAGCTGTTTCCAATTGTGTTTGCGGTATTGGGCGTATATTGTCTTTTTTCAATTCGCTAATCGTTTTTAATAGCACTTCTGCCCCTACGACCATCAATTTATCGTGTAAATTACCTGCCGTATCTCGCGGACCAATTTCTACTCGTTGTGAGAAAAGTACATGACCAGTGTCTATCTCGTGTTGTAATAAAAACGTAGTCACGCCAGTATGTGTTTCTCCTTGAATAATGGCATGATTAATAGGAGCTGCGCCTCGGTATTGCGGAAGAAGTGAAGCATGTACGTTGACGGTGCCTAAAGAAGGCATATTCCAAACTACTTCGGGGAGCATGCGGAAAGCGACGACAACCTGTAGATCCGCCTGATAAGACTGGAGTTCTGCGATAAACTCGGGACTTCTAAGTCTTTCCGGTTGCAATATCGGTAATCCCTGTTGTACTGCATACTTCTTAACTGCTGATTCGTGCATTTTCTGTCCTCGTCCTGCCGGTTTGTCTGGTGTGGTGACGACCGCAACAACCTCTTCGCCAGACCGAAGCAATGCAGCTAACGATGCAACTGCAAAATCGGGGGTACCCATAAATATAATACGCATATATTTTTCTGTTTTTAGTATGGAAACGAAATATCGCTAAGTGATAAAAATTATTAACTTTGCGAAGTTACAAAATTAATATTCACCTTGAATTTTCCTTACTTTTTAGCTAAGCGGATCACATTCATGGGGCATCGAACGTTTTCGAAGCTGATTGTTCGTGTGACTATAGGGGCGTTGGCATTGGCTATTTCTGCCATTATTTTGTCAGTAGCTATACTGAATGGATTTAAACGGGAAATTATAGACAAACAAAGGGGATTTTTCGGAGATATTGTTGTAACGAAAAATGACTTGAACGCTTCTTACGAAAATACGCCTATTCAATTATCGTCCCAAAACCTGAAGCAGCTAGCGGCTTTACCTCAAGTTGTTGATATAACACCTTTTGCTACCAAAGCAGGTATTATGAACGTGGATGGGCAAGTAGAGGGCGTGCTATTGAAAGGTATAGATAAAAGTTATAACCAAGAATATCTACAAAAAAATATTGTAAAGGGGGACACACTTGAATTTTCATCAGGAGGTAATACACAGCTTTTGATCTCTGAATATTTGGCAAATAGATTACATTTGGATGTCGGGGATAAGTTCATCATGTATTTTATACAAGATCCGATTCGTCGACGTCCTTTTACCGTTAAAGGCATTTATACGACACATTCGGAGGAATTAGATAAGACATATGTCATCGGGTCGCTAGATTTGATTAAACGGCTAAATGATTTACAAGAGAATCAAGTGGGCGCATATCAAATTAGGATTACTTCTTTTGATTTGTTAGAAAACACCACACAGGAAATTGATAAAATCTTACCCATCGAGTTGGAAGCCACTAATATCGTACAGCAAATGCCTGATATTTTTAACTGGTTAAACATGCTCGATATGAACGATAACATCATTTTTGTGTTGATGGTCGTTGTGGCTGTTATCAATATGGTGTCTTCCTTGTTGATTAGTATCTTAGAACGTGCTTCGATGATTGGAGTATTGAAAGCTTTGGGATGTCCCAATGGAAGGATTCGACAGGTGTTCTTATATGGTTCCATATATCTTATTGGAGTGGGCCTATTCATAGGTAACTTAATCGCCATCTCTCTTTATTTTTTTCAAACCTATACGCATTTTTTTAAGTTGGACCCTTATACTTATTATGTTCATTATGTACCGATGGATATTGCTTGGTATGAATTCGTGGGGCTGAATGTTGCCATAGCCATAATTGGATTACTTGCCTTATTTATTCCGGCGATGCTCATTAGCCGGATTTCACCGATCAAAGTCATACAGTTTAAATAATTGAAGTAAGTAAACCATCTAGCTTTTTGTGTTTTTGATTAGGAAATAGGCTAAAGTTTTCCTATTTTCCGCTTCTCTTATTTTCAGCAGCGATAAGAAGAATTATTTATGGATAGAGTATTACACCATTTTAACGAGGCATTTTCGCTTCCTTTGACCAACCCGGTTCTGGTATTTACATTGGTGTTATTTATCATATTGATATCCCCTATCATATTGCGGCCGATTAAAGTACCCGGCATTATCGGTTTTATATTATTTGGTGTGTTACTAGGACCACACGGATTGAACTGGCTTTCTAAAATAGACAGGCATTCAGTAAATATTACTGGTGTTGATGGCATTGATCTGTTTTCAACCATTGGGTTGCTCTATATTATGTTTATTGCCGGTCTCGAATTAGATATGAACGAATTCCAAAAGACTAAAAATAAAAGTATCTTTTTTGGATTTTGTACTTTTGCGTTTCCTATTGCTATTGGTTTTCCGGTCTGTTACTTTTTATTGGGGTATGAACTACTGCCAAGTGTACTTATCGCTAGTATGTTTGCTACGCATACATTAGTTGGGTATCCTATTGTGAATAGTTATGGTATCTCAAAAAAAGAAGTTGTCGCTGTTACCATTGGCGGAACGATTATAACAGATACAGCGGTGTTAGTTATACTGGCGGTTATCAAAGGTATGTCGGAAGGGCAGATAGGACCGGAGTTTTGGATTACGTTGGGAATTTCCTTAACTATATTTCTGGCTGTTTTGTTTGGTATTATCCCGCGAATAGCAAAATGGTTTTTCTCCAAGATAGAAGCGGAAAAAACTGCTCACTATATTTTTGTATTAACGGTTGTTTTTTTGTCTGCGTTTTTAGCGGAAATGGCCGGGCTGGAGCATATTATTGGAGCTTTCATGGCTGGTTTAGCTTTAAATAAGTTGATTCCCAATTCGTCTGCTTTAATGAATAGAATTGAGTTTATCGGCAATGCGATTTTTATACCATTCTTCTTGATTTCGGTTGGAATGCTGGTGGATTTAAGCGTTTTATTTAGTGGGGCGTGGGCACTTGTTATTGTGGGTACATTAGCTGTGGTTTCTATTTCGGGTAAGTTCTTGGCCGCTGCTGTCACGCAGCTGGTTTTTAAGTACTCCAATAGTCAACGAAATCTAATGCATGGTCTTAGCAACGCACACGCCGCTGCAACACTGGCTGTTATTATGGTTGGATATAACAGCGGCATAGTAGATGAAAACGTATTGAACGGCACAGTAGCTTTGATTTTAATATCTTGTATTTTTGCGTCGTTGTTAACGGAAAAGGCCTCCAAAGCTGTTGTTTTGGAAGGTAACCAAGAAATAGAAGATATGGATCATGTAGAGGAACGAGAGGAACGGATACTCATCCCTATTGCTAATTTGAACAAAATGGAGCCTATTATAGATTTTGCTACGTTGATTAAATCAAAAAAGTCACCTTACCCTCTGCACATATTAAGTGTAGTGACCGATAACGAACAAGCAGAACGAAATGTGAAAATTGCCCGTAAAAATTTAGATAGTATGGTCAAATATGCATCAGGCTCCGAAACAGAAGTAGAAATGCTCACCACAATCGATTATAATATCGCCGGCGGGATCGCACGAACATCAAAAAATCTTTCCGCCGCTTGTGTTATTCTGGGGTGGCCCAGTGCAACTTCGTTTATTGAAAAAATTGTGGGCGAGAAGACAGAAAGTATATTGAACAGGACCGACACTAATTTGATGATGTGTCGTTTGGACAACCCATTTCTCACCCACACATCCATTACAATCTTCGTACCTCCGCTAGCGGAATCTGAAATAGGGTTCGAATACTGGATGGAGAAAATGCTAAAACTTGGACAGGAATTATCCTTGCCGATATGTTTTATATGTGATAGACGAACGGAAGCGGTCATAGAAAATACGTTGAAGGTAATGAAAACCAGCGTTACTGCGTTGTTTAAAAACTATGAAGATTGGGACAATATATATGGATTAGCCACATTTAGTAATGTGGACTCACTGTTGATTTTTGTCTCTGCCCGTCATGGTGAAGTGTCTTATCGAGATTCTTTGGATGGTCTTGCGAAACGTGTCGGACGCTACTATCGAAATCAAAATATCATCTTGATTTTTCCCAAAAGACGTGCAAATAGTCATCATATAGATGCATACGAAGACGTTCCAACAGCACCGATTTTCCGTAAAATCAGCCGTGAAATTGGCAATATGTTTACCAAAGAATAAACTTCACGGTTTATTTATTTCTCCGCTTGGTCGATTCTCTAGCAAGAAGAAGGGGTTCAATCACTACGGGCTTTTGATCTGCGCGTGTAGCAAGTGGTTGTTCAATAACCTTGAGAAACATTTTAGCACACTCTTTTCCTATTTTTAAAGCCTGTTGATCAATGGTGGAAAGACTGGGTATAATGTGTTCTGAAAAGTTTTGATTTGCAAAACCTATCACACCAATTTCCGGAGGAGTGATTTTTTTATCATGTAACGCTTTGATAATTCCCAGAGCTACATAATCGTCGCCACCGATAATAGCGTCCGGACGTTCTCGGAGTTTTAATAGTTCATGTGTACCCGCGTATCCTCCTTCTACATTCAGTTCACCAAATATCGAATATCCTGGATTTGCTGTAAGCTTCGCTTCCTGTAGTGCGAGCAGATATCCCTCATATCGCTCTTTGAAAATTTTAATCTTGTGTTTGGTGGTGATATAAGCTATTTTCCGATAACCTTCGTCCAATAAGTGCTTTGTGGCAATATATCCAGCGTGTAGGTCGTCGATCTTCACCATAGGACATTGCAAGTCATCGTGCGTCCGATCAAAAATGATCAGCGGTTTACCTTCTTCTTTCACTTTTTCGAAATGGGTGGGATCCTTTGTTTCCAAAGACATAGAGGCAACTATACCATCTACTTGTGCCTCTAAAAGGGTTGTTATACCCTTCTTTTCGGAGCTTAACGATTCATTGGTTTGATATAAAAGAATGCTATAACCAAACGATTTTAAAGACGTTTCAAGAGCATGAATAACGGATGCAAAAAACTGAATTTGGGCACTGGGAATCAATACGCCGATAGTATATGTTTTTCCGGAAGTAAGGGAAGAGGCGATTTTATTGGGACGATAATTCAAACGCACAGCTGTTTCCAAGACAGCCTTGCGGGTCGCCTCACTTATGGTCGATATATTATTTAATGCTCTGGATACCGTGGATACCGTGATATTCAGTTCTTTAGCAATGTCGTAGACGGTTGTTTTCTTAGCCAAAATAAAATCTTTTAAATTTAATTTTTGTAAATATAAAATATATTAAATAATTTTATGCAAGCGGTTGCATAGAGCATTGCCAATTTTAGATATATAATATGTTATTATTAGGGATAGATTTAGGTACATCATCTGTTAAGGTTTCTGTTGTAGATGCAGCGACCAATACTAAAATAGTTTCCACGAATTTTCCGGAATCCGAGGCCCCTATATTGTCTGATAGGGTTGGATGGGCTGAACAAAATCCGATAACTTGGTGGTCTCATACAAGAGAAGCCATTAAAAAAGCACACCAGAGCGGATTATATAATCCAAAAGATATTGGTGCTATTGGCATCGCCTATCAGATGCACGGTTTGGTTGTTGTTGACAAAACCAATAAGCCGCTGCGAAACGCCGTCATTTGGTGTGACAGCAGGGCGGTGGAAATAGGGAACGAAGCCTTTTTCCACTTAAAAGAACATTCTTTTTTAGCAACTCATTTAAACTCTCCAGGAAACTTTACTGCTTCTAAACTAGCCTGGGTTAAGCAATACGAACCGGAACTGTATGAGCAAGTATACAAGTTTATGTTGCCTGGGGATTATTTGAGTATGTGTTTTACAGGAGAGATAAATTCGAATATAAGTTCCATATCAGAAGGTGTATTATGGAATTTTGCAGAACATCGCTTATCGGACTCGTTATTACATTATTATGGTATCACGGAATCACTCGTACCAGAATTATTGCCTGTTTTTTCAACTTATGGAAAAATTCGCCCTATTGTAGCCGATGAACTTGGCCTCTCGCCTGATGTGGTTGTGAGTTATAAGTCTGGAGACCAACCTAACAATGCGCTATCTCTAAATGTGTTTGAACCGGGAGAAGTAGCTGCTACCGCGGGAACTTCAGGTGTTATTTACGCCGTTACCGACAAATTGGTTTACGACCAACAGTCTAGGGTTAATTCCTTTGCACATGTAAATTATCAGGTTGACAATCCGAATATAGGTGTCTTGTTGTGTATTAACGGAACGGGTATTCAGAATAGCTGGCTAAAAAAAATAACGGCAATGGGGTACAGTTATCCCCAAATCAACGAATTCGCAGCCGCTGTCCCAATCGGGTCGGAGGGGGTTCAAATCCTACCTTTCGGTAACGGTGCGGAGCGAATGCTATTGAACAAAACCTTGCATGCGCATATAGAAAACTTG
Source organism: Sphingobacterium gobiense (assembly GCF_002980575.1). Lineage (GTDB taxonomy): Bacteria > Bacteroidota > Bacteroidia > Sphingobacteriales > Sphingobacteriaceae > Sphingobacterium > Sphingobacterium gobiense. The sequence goes on along the minus strand of NZ_PVBS01000001.1, from coordinate 1,054,436 downwards.
GATTTTGTACGCCACGATGCTGCTCATTTGTGGCGGGCAGCCCAAGAAGGAATTGCTTTTGCATTTCGGTATGGTCTAGATATTATGCGTGAAAACGGTATCCAACCCGAAGTCATTCGAGCTGGTCATACGAATTTATTTTTGAGTCCTGTTTTTCAACAGTCTTTTGCCGGTGCTACGGGAACCGGAGTAGAATTGTATGACAATGATGGTAGTGTTGGAGCGGCATTGGGGGCAGGATTAGGGGCTGGTGTATATACTGATCGCAATGAAGCGTTTTCCGGACTTAAAAAGCAAATTACTATTGAACCGAGGCAAGTGGAACTATATAATGAACTATATCATCAATGGAAACAAAGTCTAGAGGATAAACTATCAATTTAAATAATATACCTCATCTCGGTATTAGCGGGAGAGAGCTCTTCAGAATCATTAATCATAAAAAAACAAATAGATGAACATTTTATTAGGAAATCAAGAGTATTTCAAAAACATTGGACAAGTAAAATATGAAGGTAAGGATTCAGATAATCCGCTTGCGTTCCGTTGGTATGATGCCTCACATGTGGTAGCGGGAAAAACAATGGCAGAACATTTTAAGTTTGCATGTGCCTACTGGCATTCTTTCAACGCAAATGGATCCGATCCGTTTGGCGGACCCACTTTATTTTTTCCATGGGATAAAAAAACAACAATTCTCGAACGCGCAAAAGATAAAATGGACGCTGCTTTTGAATTTATGACCAAAATGCAGCTTCCTTATTATTGTTTCCATGATGTGGATTTGGTTGACCACACGGATAGTATAGAAGATAATGAACGCCATATGGCGCAAATTGTGGCATACGCAAAGGAAAAACAAGAAGCGAGTGGTGTGAAGTTATTGTGGGGTACGGCAAACCTATTTAGTCACCATCGTTATATGAACGGTGCCGCTACCAACCCAGATTTTCACGTATTATCACATGCGGGAGCACAGGTGAAGGCCGCCATAGATGCGACTATTGCTTTGGGTGGAGAAAACTACGTTTTTTGGGGCGGAAGAGAAGGCTATATGTCGCTCTTAAATACCAATATGAAAAGAGAGCAAGAACATCTTGCACGCTTTCTTCATATGGCAAAAGACTATGCAAGAAAACAAGGCTTTACAGGAACTTTTCTAATTGAACCGAAACCATGTGAACCAACAAAGCACCAATATGATTATGATGCAGCTACCGTAATAGGTTTTCTGCGACAATTTGATCTGTTGGATGACTTTAAGTTGAATTTGGAAGTAAATCATGCAACGTTGGCTGGTCATACTTTTCAGCATGAATTGCAGGTTGCTGCAGATGCCGGTTTATTGGGTTCTATTGATGCTAATCGCGGTGATTACCAAAATGGATGGGATACCGACCAATTTCCCAACAATTTAACTGAACTTGCTGAGGCTCTACTTGTTATCTTAGAGGCAGGTGGTTTACAAGGTGGGGGGGTAAACTTCGATGCCAAAATACGCCGAAATTCAACCGATCCTGTAGATTTGTTTCATGCACATATAGGTGGTATGGACAATTTTGCGAGAGGCCTTATTATCGCAGACAATATCTTACAACACTCAGATTATAAAAAGATACGGACAGAGCGCTATAGCAGTTTTGACAACGGTACGGGAGCAGATTTTGAAAGGGGCAACATGCGATTGGAGGATCTACGAAATTACGCTGTACAATATGGAGAGCCGACGTTAACCAGTGGTAGACAGGAATATATTGAAAATATCATAAATCGATTTATTTAATTTTTAAATTCTTTTATTACCTTAGCAGCCGTGATCAAATAAACCGTATGAACAATATATTATCAACTCCAGACTATTTAGTTTTTCTTGTTTATTTCGTAATTGTCGCCGCCTATGGCATCTGGGTCTATAATAAAAAAAGATCAAAGGTAGTTGGCGGGGATTCCAAAGATTACTTCCTTGCGGAAGGTTCGTTAACTTGGTGGGCGATCGGAGCATCTTTAATCGCTTCGAATATTTCCGCTGAACAGTTCATTGGTATGAGTGGTTCCGGCTTTAAGATGGGACTTGCGATAGCGACATATGAATGGATGGCGGCCATTACGTTAATCATTGTGGCTGTGTTTTTTATACCCGTTTATCTAAAGAATAAGATCTTTACGATGCCCCAATTTCTGCATAAGCGTTATAATGGTACAGTGGCGATGATTATGGCTGTTTTTTGGCTAGCGCTTTATGTGGTGGTCAACCTAACCTCCATTTTGTATTTGGGCGCCTTGGCTGTGAGCAGCATATCCGGATTTAGTTTGGAATTCTGTATGTATGCCATTGCAGTGTTTGCGGTTATCATTACGTTAGGCGGAATGAAAGTGATCGGGTATACGGACGTTATTCAAGTCTTTTTCTTAATACTTGGAGGTCTAGCAACGACGTATCTCGCGTTAAGCCTTGTTTCTCAACACTACGGTGGTGAAGGAATTTTAAACGGTTATGCTATTATGACAGACAAGGCTTCTGAGCATTTTGAAATGATTTTTGCAAAGGATAACGAGAACTATTTAGACCTGCCAGGACTATCCGTATTGATTGGTGGGATGTGGATTGTAAACCTTAATTATTGGGGCTGTAATCAGTATATTACGCAGCGAGCGTTAGGCGCTGATTTAAAAACGGCACGTAACGGTATCTTGTTTGCTGCTTTCTTGAAACTATTGATGCCAATTATCGTTGTACTTCCAGGTATCGCTGCTTACGTACTATGGAAAGATGGGCATTTCCAAGCGGAAATGTTACAGGGAGGAGAGGTGAACCCAGACCGTGCTTATCCAGTGCTGTTAAATTTATTGCCATCAGGTTTAAAAGGTTTATCATTTGCAGCTTTAACAGCGGCGGTTGTGGCTTCTTTAGCCGGAAAAGCAAACAGTGTAGCGACTATCTTCTCGCTCGATATCTATCAAAAAGTATTTAACAAGACAGCTTCGGAAAGACAATTAGTTAATACCGGCAAGATCACTATTATTGTGTCTATGATACTCGCAGTACTTATCGCCCCACATTTGGGTATCGATAAAAAAGGAGGCTTCCAATATATTCAAGAATATACAGGCTTTGTGTCGCCGGGTATATTTGCGATGTTTATCCTTGGTTTCTTCTGGAGGAAGACAACCTCTAATGCCGCTCTATTTGCGACCATAGGTGGATTCTTGTTGTCTGTTTTCTTTAAATTCCTGCCAAATTTTGCTGACTTATCCTTTTTAAACTCGACAGGTTTTGCCGTGATCAATCCGGCAAGTGGTTTATATGAAATACCTTTTATCGACCGCATGGGGTTTGTATTTGTAATTTGTATCATCGGCATGTACATCATCAGTAAAATCGAGAATGCTCGTGGTGTGGTACCAAACGGATTGGAGGTCGATACGAAGATGTTCAAAGCGCATCCAGGCTTTGTCGTCGGCGCACTTTTAGTGACATTGATAACGGCTGCTTTATATATCATGTATTGGTAAAAAGACGGTGGATGCCGATACCTGGTTGGTCGGGTAATTGGCATTCACCATCTACTATTTTCATACCGTCATATACGTCGTTGCTGATTAAGAGCGCACCGTCGAGATCAGCCCAATCCACAAGGGGAGCCAACTGCGCGGCAGCAGAAATAGCACAAGACGTTTCAGTCATACAGCCGAGCATTACCTTCATATTTAGTGCTCTTGCGAGTTCCACCATCTTTTTTGCCTCGCGCATGCCGGTGCATTTCATCAACTTGATATTGATGCCTGTATAAACGTCTTTTAAGCTAATAATATCGTTATAACGTTGACATCCTTCATCGGCAATCGTTGGAATAGGAGAGCGTTCTGTTAACCAAGCTATATCATCTATTTGCTCCTTGGGCATCGGTTGTTCGATAAAAAAGATATTATGCTCGGCAAGCCAATGCGCCATCTCTAGGGCTTGTTCTTTGTTTTTCCAACCTTGATTGACATCCGCACATAAAGGAACATTTGTTATAGATCGGATGGTATTGATTATCATTTTATCGGTATCCAAACCGAGTTTGACCTTCAAGATCTTGAATTGTTCTGCTTCTGCAACTTTTTCGCGTATGATTTCTTCCGTATCGATTCCGATGGTAAAGGAGGTTGGTGGGATACGGTCGGGGTTTAATCCCCATATTTTGTGAAAGGGCTGCGCCATGAGTTTTCCTAATAAATCATGTAAGGCTATATCGATACAAGCTTTAGCTGCGGTGTTCTTTTCTTGGGCACTGTCTATATAATGTAATATTTCCTCCGTATCAAAAGGAGAGCTGAACGCAGATAAGTCAATCTTGTTTAGGAACTTGGTTACACTTTCTTGCGACTCACCGAGATAAGGAGGCATACTGGCTTCGCCATAACCGACCACGCCTTCATATTCCAGTTCCGTCAAAATAACGGGTGTACTGGTACGGCTGAAAGAAGCAACCGTAAATACATGATTCATTTCCAAGGTATATGGCTGGAAGCGTAGTGTAAATTTCCCCATTTTCCTTGTTGTCCAATCTGCTAGTCTAGACATAGTGTTATTTAATATTGTAATAAGGGTTTTCTGCAATTTTCTGAATAGCGATATCGTCGATACCTATGTAGCGACGTGCGGCGACAATGGTGTGAACACGTTCTTCGTCATAATCCGTTGTGCCTTGCAATAGGTTATTGATTCTTACCATACTACCAGCCGCGTGAATAAATGCGCCATTCCCAATGTACAAAGCCACGTGTGTTATACTAGCATTTGGACGCTTTCCCTTATTGGATGCAAAAAACAATAAATCAGCGGGACGTAGATTTTGCAATGCAATTTTTGGGGAAAAATTTTGAGCATTATCCAGAATTTCAATAGGTTCCCCAGCTTTTATCTGTTGTGACGCGTCCCTCGGAACAACATAACCGTTCATAAAGAAAGAGGTTTTGGTAAAGCCGCTGCAATCCACCCCTTTTACCGAGGTCCCACCCCAAAGATATGGCAAACCCAACATGGATTTTGCGCTTGTCAGGATGTTATCGGCTGTGGCTTGACGCGTTGATAGCCAATCGATAAACAAAGCCGCTTCCTGTTTCGGAATATAGGCAATCCGTTGATCAGGATAAGCTACTTTAAAAAAATGCTGGTCTTCCCCTAGGAGAATGAAAATATTGCCATATACCAAATCGGAGACACGTGGACTAGGCGTTTTCGGATGGGAATAGGATTTTCCGAACTCGTTAGTATACAGTAATTTGGTTGTGTTATTCCAGGCGGTCAATTCCGTTTTATTCATCGGGATGATAGCGGAGGAGGGCACCCATGCAATATACCCATCGGGAGTCCGTATGCGATAATGGTCGCTCTTCTCTTGTAAAATATCGACCTGTGTGCCTAACAGCAGCTGGGAAGCCATCTCTGCTGCATGGGAAGGATTTGTGCGGAGGTTGGCAACGGATATATTCACGATACCATTAATATGGTCGCCCAACGATTTTTCGGGAAAGAGGTTGACCTCAAAATCCCCAGATAGAACAGCAAATTGAGCTTCGAGTAATTCTTTGATGTCGCTTTCGCTGGTTTGAATCTTGTAGGTGTTCTGTATAGCATCTGCCTCGGCAATTTCCAGCAGTTTTGTCCGCTTATCCGGTGCATATTCTTTTTTTGTAATCTCGATGAAGTCCTTAACTTGAAAGTATATCGTTGAGTCTACTTGTGCAGATGCAGATATAGTATATAGAAAACTACATATCAGATAGGTAACTTTATGAAGTAAGTATACGTTTTTTGTCATGATAGACACGAAGATATGCAATATAATGCAAAACAGCGTGAAAGTAAGGGTACTTCCGTACTAAATACTGTTCAAAGGATCGCTGTCGAAAATAACATCGGTGTCAGTTCGCGAATGAAGGACATTTTATTTAGGTTTGTATTATTATGGAAGCAACATTTGGAGGAGGATGTTTTTGGTGTACCGAAGCGATATTCCAAAACATAGAAGGTGTCCGCAGCGTATTGCCTGGTTATATGGGAGGAAAATCAGCGAATCCCACATATAAAGAAGTGTGTAATGGGGACTCGGGTCATGTCGAAGTAGTACAACTAGATTTTGACGAAAGCAAAGTTGATTTTGAGAAGTTATTGAAGGTTTTTTTTAAAACACATGACCCCACGACATTAAATAGGCAAGGAAATGATATCGGAACGCAGTACCGTTCTGTTGTCTTTTATCACGATGGGCTACAGAAAGAAGCTGCCGAACGTTTTATTACGGAACTGGAGAAACAGGCGATTTTTTCAGATCCTATAGTAACGGCAGTGGAACCCGCACAAACATTTTGGGAAGCGGAGAACTACCATCGCGATTATTTTAACCAGAATCCGGAAAACCCCTATTGTGCCGCGGTTATTGCTCCTAAATTACAGAAGTTTTTGAAAGAATATATGTAAAGCTATAGCACAAGTGTTCTCCACACCGGTGCTTAAGAACAGCTTCGTCTGTTTATTTACAGAACTATGAAACCTCGCACAAGCGAGGTTTTTTTATTGCTGTTGCTGCAATAGCTATTTGCAAGCCTTTCGCTCGATAAATTTATCTTCTGCATCCATTTTAGACACTTTTGAACGATAATCCAACCTCGTGAACCCAGTACAATACTATGTTTGTAACATAAATATGATAAAAGCCGACTCATAACCTATGCATCTTGCGGCAGCTGAATAAATACAGATGTTTTAGTAGACACGGATGTTTTGTTTTGTAATGTGATGATAGCAGAAACGCTTATGAGAGGATAGAGTAGGTTAACCATTTTAAACATTTAAAGCTATGTTGAAACAAATTACGAAAAATTACTACAAGGCATTTTCTATGCTTTTATGTGCCATGCTATGCCTGGCATCCGGTATCGCACAAGAAACAGCACGAAAAGGTGTTGTGAGGGACGCGGTAACAAGTAGCGAACTTGCTGGTGTTACGGTTGCCGTTAGAGGAACCTCGAACAGCACGCAAACAGACGCATCCGGCGCGTTCTCGATCTCCGCGAGCAGGGGACAGGTGCTGGTATTTACGTTCGTTGGTTATGAACCACATACGTTTACTATAGGACAGTCGACAAACTTGGACGTCAATCTGCAACCGTCAGATAATGTTTTGGAAGAACTAGTGGTCGTGGGTTACGGTTCACAAAGACGGTCTGACATTACGGGGTCCGTTGCTTCTGTGCCTAAAGAAAGATTGTCTAAATTGCCGGTGACCAATGTGATGCAGGCAATCCAAGGAGCTGTTTCCAATGTCAATATTACGCAGGCCTCGTCGATACCTGGTGATAATCCGTCTACGCAGGTGAGAGGGCTTAATTCCATGAGCGCTAACGCTTCGCCATATATCGTAGTCGATGGAATACCCTTGTCGAGAACAGATGGATCCATTAATGATATTAATCCAAACGACATTGAATCGGTTGAAATTTTAAAAGATCCTTCGGCGGTAGCTATCTATGGTGTAAATGGCTCTAATGGGGTTATATTAATCACAACGAAAAGAGGAGCTTCTGGAACTCCCCAAATTCGTTATAGCGGGTATGCCGGGGTTGAGGAGCCATCACACATGTTGGATCCCGTATCGCCAGAAGAGCTATTGGCAAGATATGCAGAATACGCGCGGATCACGAACACGAGCTTATTTAATGGCGGCCCGGTACGCAACGAATACGAATGGGATAACTATCAGAATGGTGTAACAACAGACTGGCTAGATGCTGTGATGCAAACGGGAACAATCCAAAACCATAACGTCGGTTTATCTGGCGGAAGTGAAAATGCTAAATATTATGTATCGGTAGACTACTTCGGCCAAAAAGGGATTGTGAAGGGATTCGATTATAAACGTTACTCCTTTCGTACCAATACTGATTTTAATCCGACTACATATCTGACCGTCGGTACTTCAGCTTTTATAGCTGCGCATAATAGAGACGGCGGACGGGCAAACCTAACACAAGCCTTGGCGATGAGTCCGTATGCGCGTATGTATGAAGATGATGGTACATTGACACGGTGGCCAATGTATTCGGAGCAATTATGGGAAAACCCATTGCTACATACCACTACTGATCCAGAACGGCGAGAGTTTAATATGTCGTTAAACGGTTATGCCGAAATGAATTTTGGTAATATTTGGGAACCTTTGTCTGGTTTGAAATATCGGTTTAACGGCGGATATTCTTATGTGCCGAAACGTACAAACGAATATCAAGGTTTATCGGTGTATAACGCTAACGGTTGGGGAAGAATACATAATGCAGAATCGCAGACGTATACCGTAGAGAATATCTTAACGTACGAGAAATCTTTCGGCTTACACCGTTTTGATTTTACCGGCTTATATGCTGCCAGAAGTAAATACTGGCAACAATCAGAAGCGATTGGTGAAGTTTTTCCGAACGATGTCTTGGAGTGGGGAAATCTAGGCACCGCATCCACGCAGAAAGTGACATCTAGTGCGGATTTATATCGTTCAGTATCCCAAATGGCACGTTTGAACTATGGATATGACAGCCGGTATATGTTGACCTTTACTGTCCGTCGAGATGGTGCATCTGTTTTTGGTCCGAATAATAAATATGGAGTGTTTCCATCTGCGGCGGCGGCATGGAATATTCATAACGAAAGTTTCATGGCCAATACAAAAGATATAATTGACAACTTAAAATTACGTGTTTCCTATGGTGTTTCCGGAAATGAGGCTATTACGCCATACCAAACGCGCTCGTTAATGGATTCCAATCCCTTGGGTATGGGTGGATTATCTAGCGCCGCGTTGCGCTACCGCCACCGGATGGGGAACGACGATTTACGTTGGGAAAAAACGGCGGGGTTCAATACGGGGGTTGATTTTGGGCTATGGGGGAATCGTTTAAGCGGTACAATTGAGTTTTATAAGACAAATACACAGGACATGTTGATATTACAGCGCTTGCCACGCTTAACTGGCTTTGCTGACGTATGGTCCAACTTGGGTAAAGTCGAGAATACGGGTATTGATGTCACACTGAACTCGAGAAATATCGTAAAGGACGATTTCAGCTGGTCTACTGCCGTGGTATTTTCGCATAACAAGAACAGAATTATAGATATATACGGTGACGGGCGAGACGATTTGGGAAATAGATGGTTTATAGGACACCCGGTTGGTGTGATATACGATTATACACAAGCGGGTATTTGGCAAGAAGAGGAGATAGCTGCCGGTCTACATAGAGGATGGGACGAGCAGGCAGAAGCGGGGGCAGTGAAGTTGGCAGACCTCTCGGGTGATGGGATAATCAATGACGATGACCGTAGGATATTAGGACAGACTGCTCCGAAATGGACCGGAGGTCTTACCAATACATTTACATATAGAGACTTTTCATTGAATATTTTCATCCAAACTGTGCAGGGCGCAATGCGTAACAATGTACAGATAGGGGGCGCAGCGGATGAACTCGGAAGGCGGAGTGCTCCGGCAGATTTAGGTTACTGGACACCTGACAATAAAAGTAACGAATGGCGTTCTTTGAGCAACCGTTCCAACGTGTATGGTTATGGCTTTCCAAAAAGTGCCAGCTTCACCCGATTGAAAGACGTCACATTGAGCTACAACCTACCTTCCAATACAGCAAGCAGAATAGGTGTATCGGGCGTTACACTTTATGCCAGTGGTCGAAACCTCTATACATGGACAAGTTGGTTGGGGTGGGATCCGGAATCGAGAGATATCCCGAGAGGACATACACAGGATAATGTAGGAGATAATACCAATTATCCGATGGTTCGAAATTATGTTTTTGGCGTAAACCTTACATTTTAAAAATAAAGTCATGAAGATATATAAACATACAAAATTAGGCACAGTGCTAGCGCTGTTTTCTCTAGGGGTGGCGTCGTGTAGCGACAGTTTTCTGGACGAAAAGCCTTATTCACAATATGAAGCTGGAACCGGTGATCCTTCTACCGTAGAAAACCAATTAGTAGGATTACACTATATTTATGCCCAATTATGGGGATGGAGTGGTCGACAGGGGTTTGTTTCCTGTTGGCAAATCGGTATGGACATTACCAGCGCCGGATCGACCGAAGGAGTCGAAAATCCGTTCTATCAATATGCCGACCTCAATTCGGAGAACGCTGGGGTATCTTATTTATGGGAGCGATCTTATGAGTTTATCAATAACGCGAATACCATCATTAGCTCTGTTGGAGACGAAAATCCGGCCGCTGCAGCAGAAGCGCGCTTTTTTAGGGCTTATGCGTATAACACGCTTGTCTCCTTATGGGGTGATGTTCCTTTATTAACGGAATCTATCAACGTTCCGACTTTTAACTATTCCAGAACGCCTGTAGCAGAAGTTGATCGCGTGATAGTGGACGACTTGGAATATGCCGTGGCCAACCTGCCCAATGTAGGAGAAGCAGCGAATCCAAGTCGGATTAACAAGGATATGGCCAGGCAACTGGCTGCAGAAGCGTACTTGCGCATAGGTGTACGCGATGCTTCCTATTTTGAGAAAGCAGAAAAGATGGCAACAGATATCATTGAAGGTGGAAAGTATAAATTGATCGAAGCGCGCTATGGTAAATATTTAGCGGAAGGTGGCGACTACTATCGGGATATGTTTCGACAGGGTAATATGCGTCGTTCCGAGGGAAATACCGAAGCCATCTGGACATTTGAATTGGAGCTTAACCGCGAAGTAAATGGCGGTACGATCGATAATCCCCAGCACCGACGGGTTTGGCAGCCCGCCTATCATAAATGGGAGGGAATGGTCAACGCAGATTCGCTGGGTGGTCGCGGAAACGGGCGTCTGCGGCTGAGCAATTTCATGAAGTACACCGTATGGAGTGGACTAGAGGGCGATATTCGAAACAGCAACTATAATATTCGCCGAACCACAAACTACAATCGTCCCAACTATGAAGCGACAATTGGTGTCGATGCGGATGGTTATCGTGTAGCAAAAGACGCAGGTGTAAAAAATATGACAATAAAAACCGGGGATAAAGTCATTCCTTTTCGGACAGACAGCTTAGAAGTATGGTACCCGTTCCCGACGAAATGGGGAGGTTACGATCCCGTCGATGACTTTGGATATGCGTTGGTAAAAGATTGGCCAGTGATGCGTTTAGGTGAAACTTACCTTTTACGTGCGGAAGCACGTCTACGCCGAGGAAATGCAGGTGGCGCCGCTGATGATATCAATGTTTTACGAGATCGCGCCTTTAAGATGGCGCGCGAAACGGATGGTAACGCGAACTTAGGTAAGGTAGACGCTTCGGATATGTCCATTGACTTCATTCTTGATGAACGCGCCAGAGAACTGATTTCGGAAGAAAACCGGAGAATGACATTGGCGCGTACAGGTAAACTAAAAGAACGTATCGCGTTAAATGGCGATGATGGTCCAGCTAATAAGATTACGTCGGGTTTTCAAGATTATCACGCTTTACTTCCTATCCCTTTGAGCGAAATCCAGTTGAACAATAAAGAAGGGGAACCATTAAAGCAAAATCCCGGTTATAGCAAATAAAGTATGACGATACACAAGCTGGAAGAACAGACGGATTCTTCCAGCTTTTTCAATTTTTCTGCTTTATCGCGCAAAAAATTTTTTTTTATAAAAATAAATGTTATTTTGACATTAATTTTAGAATTAAATCCTCATGTGAATTACGACCAGGAGAAAAGTTTTAATAAAGAAGTATTATAAACCAAAAATGTAAAACTACGAGTATGATAAACGTAAAGATAAAACTAAGCATCGCCTTGTTATCTGTCTGCATGTTTTCTAATGCGCAGAACCATATCAAATTAGCTGACCCGTCAAACGAAGTCACTATTAACAAACATATTTATGGCCATTTTGCGGAACATTTGGGCCGATGTATTTACGATGGTTTTTATGTAGGAGAGGCCAACGACTCTATTTCGCATACGGCGGGTGTTCGCAACGATGTGGTCGATGCCCTGAAAAAATTACAGATACCAAATTTAAGATGGCCGGGAGGTTGCTTTGCCGATACTTATCACTGGAAGGACGGGATAGGACCTAAAGGAGCTCGGCCTTCCATTGTTAATAACTGGTGGGGAGGCGTGACGGAAGACAATTCTTTTGGCACACATGACTTTTTGAACATGTGCGAGCTATTAGAAACAGAGCCATATCTAGCGGGCAATGTCGGAAGTGGCGAAGTACAGGAATTAGCCGACTGGGTGCAGTATGTCAATTTTGCGGGAAAAAGTCCGATGTCGGATCTCCGACGAGAAAACGGAAGAGAAGAGCCCTGGAACGTTAAATTTTGGGGGGTAGGAAACGAAGCGTGGGGGTGTGGTGGAAACATGACTGCCGAGTATTACAGTGATATCTATCGGAAATATGCAACCTTTATGGCCGATTGGGACAACAGTGGTGGATTATACCGTATTGCTTCCGGAGCGAATAGTGCCGATTACCACTGGACGGAAACGCTTATGAAGAATATACCAAACCATCTTATGAAAGGTGTCGCATTGCATCATTATGCGGTCATTAACTGGAACAAAAAGGGTCCGTCAACAAAATTTTCTGATGAGGAGTATTTTAAAACGATGAAGTCCGCTTGGTTTATGAATGAGCTTATCGAAAAACATACCGCCATTATGGATAAATACGATCCACAAGGTAGGGTAGACTTGGTGGTTGACGAGTGGGGCGGTTGGTACGAAGTCGAGCCGGGAACCAATCCAGGTTTTCTATACCAGCAAAATACCATGCGGGATGCCATGATTGCAGGAATGACGTTAAATATTTTTCATAACCACGCCAAACGCGTAAGGATGGCAAATCTTGCCCAGACGATCAATGTTTTGCAAGCAGTCATCCTAACGAAAGGTAAGGATATGATCCTGACACCAACTTATCATGTGATGGAAATGTATAAGGTGCATCAAGATGCCCTACTGATTCCTATAGCATTGGAAAGCGACAACTATCAATACGGTGAGGACGCGATCCCGGCCATATCAGCTTCTGCATCGAAAGACAAACAAGGAAAGGTGCATATCTCCGTCGTCAATATCGATCCGAGCCAGCAAAAGAAGGTCTCATTGGATTTGGGAGCGATACAGGCTAAGAATGTAACTGGACGAATTCTGACAACAAGCAATTTAAGAGAGCATAATACATTCGAGCAACCGAATACGGTAGTCCCTAAAGAATATAAAGAAGCTAAATTACAAGGAAACCATATCGAGATAGCTATTCCTGCGCATTCGGTTATTGTGTTGGAACTTATTTAATAAATTTAAACTCATATATACATGAAAAGGATATTGTCATTGACAACTGTTTTTGCCATCTGCGGCACTTTTCTTTTTGCCCAAAATGCAATTGATCTGCAGGTGCAACTAGATAAGGCTTCTGGGAAAATATCGCCACATATGTGGGGAATATTTTTTGAAGATATTAATATGGGCGCCGATGGCGGAATATATGCCGAATTGGTGAAAAATCGCTCTTTTGAGTTTGACCATCCAATGATGGGGTGGAAACGTCTGGGAAATGTACCGGAAGGTACTTTCTTAATTGTCAATGATGGTCGGCGCAAGGGGAATCCCCGTTCGTTGAAAATACATAAAGCTGCCGACATCAAGATAGGTTTGCAAAACGAAGGATTTAGAGGAATGGGGGTAAAACAAGGAAATGATTATGAATTTTCGTTGCTTTATCGACAGGCATCTCCAGACATGCAGGTGAAGGTGGAGTTGCTGAACGAAGATGACAAGGTTATTGGTACCGCGGCATTACTACTGTCCCAAGGAGCCAGTTGGCAAACCGGATCCGTGACGTTCACTTCGTTGGAAACCTCGCCAAAAGGAAAATTGAACGTTTGGTTTGAGGGAGCAGGTGATGTAGAAGCTGATATGTTGTCGCTTTTCCCGAAAGACACCTGGAAAGGTAGGTCTAAAGGGTTAAGAAAAGATATGGTGCAGCTATTGGCGGACATGAACCCTGATTTTCTCCGTTTCCCGGGAGGGTGTATTGTCGAAGGAAGGGACTTGGCAAATCGATTCCAGTGGAAAAAAACCGTAGGTCCGATCGAAGAAAGAGAACTTATCATCAACCGCTGGAATACGGAATTTAACCACCGGCTAACCCCGGATTATTTTCAAACATTTGGACTTGGGTTTTATGAATATTTCTTATTGGCAGAAGATATCGGTGCCGAAGCTGTACCGATTCTAAATTGTGGGATGGCATGCCAATTTAACACGGGGGAGGTGGTTCCGCTGGACGAATTGGACGAATACGTTCAAGATGCATTAGATCTGATAGAATTTGCTAACGGTGACACGAGCACACCCTGGGGCAAGCTACGTGCCGAAATGGGACATCCTGAACCTTTCTATTTAAAAATGTTGGGTGTTGGTAACGAAAACTGGGGGCCGCAGTACATTGAAAGACTCGCCGTATTCCAAAAAATACTGCAGGAAAAGCATCCCGAGATTGAAATCATAGCCAGTTCGGGGACTGACCCTGAAGGTGAGCGATTTGAGTTTCTGGACGGAAAACTCCGCGCAATGAACATCGATATTGTAGATGAACACTATTATCGCCCACCGGCGTGGTTTCTCTCAAGCGCCGACCGTTATGATGATTACGATCGGAATGGACCCAAGATTTTTGCAGGAGAGTACGCGTCGCATACGACACGTCCGAACGGACCAGGAAGAAGTACTTGGGAGGCGGCTTTATCGGAGGCGGCTTTCTTAACAGGACTAGAACGAAACGGAGATGTGGTAACCATGGCCTCCTATGCGCCTTTGTTTGGTCATGTAGATGGCTGGCAATGGTCACCTGATCTCATCTGGGTCGATAATCTGAATGTATATGGTACACCAAGTTACCATGTACAAAAATTATATTCGTTGCATAAGGGAACTGACATTCTACCCGTGAAGAGAGACGGTCAAAATGTGACAGGCCAAGACAGCTTATACGCGTCTGCTGTTTACGATGCCAATACGAAGGACCTGATCATAAAATTAGTGAATTATAACGACCAACCGATAGACGCGAACTTCCAACTGGATACGAAGAGAAAGATAAACGGGGACGCAACAAAGATTACATTAGCAAACGAAAGTCTTGACGTGGCCAATAGCTTGGAAGAACCACTGAAAATACAACCGCAAACAACGCAGGTAACGTATAAAGGCAAAACAATTAAAGATACATTTCTTCCCTATTCATTCACCGTGATTAAAGTGCCGGTGAAATAATAGTAGCATTATATCATGTGAACAGGTTGTATCCATAAGGTGCAGCCTGTTTTTTTGGGCCTATAGACCCCATTTTTCTACTAATTTATCGGCCTCAGCTTTGGTGAGATGAATAACTGCGCCATGCTTGGGTGAGGTAAAATTCGTAGTTTTCATCACGCCTTGATTGAACTGTCCGAGGTTCTTGAAGTTTACGAAATCTGTTGTTTCACTGAAACCAAAATTATGAATCGATTGCCCATAACAATCATACATCAGTACCCATTTTTCTTCGCCAATACGTTTCCATACATTAGGTGCTTCACAGGCTTGTGGTTCCGGATCGTACCAGCGTGGGTCGAATGTATAACCTCCGTTTGCACGGTCTGATATGGCTTGCTTAATACCCGCGACCCCGTCATGCGAAACGTAGAACATCCTGTATTTGTCGCCTACTTTGGTAATATCGGCATCCAATGCGGTGATTTTTTCGTCGGGATATTCAAATAGGATATGCGGAGTCGATTCCAAACGGTCGAAATCATCGTTGATATAAACGTAATATAATTTCGCAGCATCGGTGCGGTGTCGCATGGTAAAATAAACCATCAGTTTTCCGGCTTCTTCATCGAAGGTGGTCTGGGGAGCCCATGCACATCCGATATCCTGAAAGAAGGGAGCCTGGCTATCTAACCGTAGGTTTGCTCGTTTCCAATGGATCAGATCCTTAGATTTTAGAAGTACCAGCCCGCGGTTGTTTCCCCAGCCATAACCTTCGCGTTCCCATTCGGTATCGCGATACCCAGCTTGCTTAGCATAGATGTGAAGGTCGGTCATGGCTAGATAAAAGGCGCCATCTGGGCCGCGGTAAATATGTGGATCCCGGATACCTTTTTGTTCGGCAATTGTATCGCCTTTGATAACGGGTTTGCTGCCGTTCAGTGCAGTAAAGGTATAGCCGTCCCGACTTAACGCCATATGTAAACTATGGGTATCGTCGCGATGAAAAACCATTAGGTAAACGTTCATGTCTTCTTCTGTCGGAGCTTGTTGTGCTTTACTTTGTGTGACGCCGATAACCACACAGCATAAAAACAAGAGGGGGCTAAGATAGGTCTGTCTTTTTATTGAATTTATGTTCATAATATAAAGGTTTACATCTAGGGTGTAACAATAAAATTTTCTAAATAAACGAAATTTACTTGAAAAATGTAAAAATAACATTTATTTTTATTTAGCATTACGGTTGGCTTGAATGAATGTATTTTAAACCTATTTGAGCGATTTACAGACACAAAAACGGGCATATTTGTACATTTTTGTGCAGCAGTATCCAAATTTATAGACTTAATCAGATGATATGGATAATATGATCAACAAAATATTTTACATAATATTACTTCTTTTAGGAGATCTTTTAAATGCTGTTGCTCCAGTTTTCGGACAAGGATATGAAGTATCTCCAGAAGGAGCATGGTGTTGGTTTGCCGATCCGAGAGCTATCCATCATGAAAACCCCAAAAAGAAAATCCAAAAAACATATATCGGTTATATCGATGTGCGCGGTAATATCAAGGCGATGCAGTACGACTTCGTAAAAAATGAACAGGTGGAGGTACTGGTACGCTCTTGGTTTCAGCCTGACGATCATAATAACCCTACGTTTTTAGTGTTGCCCGATGATCGGGTGATGGTGTTTTATTCCCGCCACACCGATGAACGCTGTTTTTACTACCGGATTTCACAAAAGCCAGGTGATATCACGACACTCGGGGAAGAAAAAAGGCTGGAAACAAATCACAATACAACATATCCGTCACCCTTTATCTTGGCAGACGATCCGGAACATTTTTATCTCTGTTGGCGAGGGCTGAACTGGCATCCTACGATCGCTCGTTTGTCCTTACCGGATGCAGAAGACAACGTAGCCTTTGTAGGTGAGCCACATCAGATTGTACAATCTACAGGTTCCCGACCTTATGCTAAATATGTATCCAATGGTAAAGACAAAATTTATATCGCGTATACGACGGGGCATCCGGATAACGAAAATCCAAACTTCTTGTACTTCAATTATGTGGATATAAATAATCTGACATTGTACGACGTGCGAGATACTGAACTCGCGAAAATTGAAGAAGAGGCTTTTCGTGTCAACAAAACGGACGCATATATACAAGCGTTTCCGGCTACCGTGGTGGATAATCCACAACAGCGTGATTGGGTTTGGCAGGTGGCTATTGATAAAGATGGCTCTCCGGTCATTGCCTTTGTGCGGATCAGTGAAGATAAGAAGTCGCATGATTATTATTACGGGAGGTGGACAGGAGCAGCGTGGGAAAAGACGTTTCTAGCAAACGGCGGTGGACATTTTCACCAGACGGAAAACTTAGAAATGTGCTATAGCGGTGGAATGGCAATTAATCCGAATAAGGTAAATGAGGTATATTGTTCCGTTCCGGTGGACGGTACGCATGGTTCTGTATATGAGTTGATAAAATATACCCTTGATGATGCTGGTGATATCCTATCGACGGAAGCGATTACCTCCAACTCACCGAAGAATAATATACGACCTTATATGATCGAGGGAAGTTTGGGGACACCGCTGCGCCTGACTTGGATGCATGGGGATTACTATGATTGGATTGTAAGCAAGTCGCGCCCAGGGTATCCAACGGCGATTCACAGCGACTTTGAAGGTATGAACACGGCTGTTGATCTTGCTCAAGGAGCCGTCAGCAAGGAGAATGGTTTTCACGGCAAACTTGGCAAAAGATTTACCATTTCACTGGATGTAGTGACCGATACGACAAACTATGAAGGTACGTTGTTCCAGATTGGAGATTTGTCTTATCGGTTAGATAGCAATAGCTTGAAACCACAAATTGAGTTTAAAGGAACAATATACCCCAGCACGAATGTACTTGGCTCAGCAGATAGTTGGAGACAATATAACCGCGGTACAAGCGGCAAATGGTATGTTCCTGAAAAACTACAGCGTTTCAAGTTGACCTTAACGTATGAAAAAGGAATCTTGTATACCTATATCAATGGTCTGTTGGATCAATGTATAATGATTGGGAAAATCAATCAATCTGCAGTTAAATGGGCATCGCCCAATAGTTGGGTTCAAGGTATTCACGTGTATAATCGTGTACTAAATAATCAGGAGATAACCCTCCTCCATTAATCTAATACATATATTCAGACAAAATATGATGAAAAGTTCAGACCAAGTATCGAAAGCCCTATTGGGTGCATTGTTTTTCTTTTATTTATTGTTCCACCCGCCGTATATACACGCACAATCACAGAGGCAGGAATCTAAATTTGAGGGATACTTATTCGCCTATTTTGAAGGAACTGGAAAGGGAGAGCAACAAGAACAGCTCCGTTTTGCGGTTAGTGCAGATGCCGTAAATTGGACAGCGTTGAATGAAAACAGGCCTATCATGGCTTCCACTGATATTTCCCAGACCGGAGGGATACGTGATCCGCATATCTACCGTGGTGAAAATGAGGACAGCTTCTATATGGTCGCGACGGATATGTTTACGAAAAAGAATGGTTGGGATACGAATCCTGGGATCATATTGATGAAATCGGACGACTTATTGGATTGGAAGCATAGTATTTTGGACCTGGCCAAATTATACCCTAAAAAGTTTGGGAATGTGAAATGGGTATGGGCGCCGCAGGTTTTCTATGATAAAAAAGTAGGAAAATACCTCGTATATTTTACCGTTCGTTTGCATGACAATTCCAAATTGGATTTTTATGGTGCGTATGCGAATAAAGATTTTACAGGATTTGAAAAAGAGCCGACATTGTTGTTTAGCCCCAAGTTTGGTGGTATCGATGGTGATATTATCTACAAAGATGGGCTTTACCATTTCTTTTATAAAGGAAATACCAAAGATGCCGAAGGGAAAGAATTTAAAAATGGCATTCAACAAGCAACCAGTAAATCGTTGAAAGGGCCGTGGAAAGAAGATTTTATCTATTTGGATGCCTATGCGAATACATCTATTGTGGTTGAAGGATCGAGTGTCTTCAAGCTGAATGATAGCGATGAATATATCTTGATGTATGATCTTTATGCTGACGGGCGGTATGAATTCCAACGGAGTAGGGATTTGTTTGACTTTACAACGGAAACGGGATCATTTAATAAGAATTTCCATCCGCGGCATGGAAGCGTCATTGGTATTACGAGACAGGAAGCACGTCGTCTACATGCGAAATGGGGAGGTGTACCGACGGCATTGCTACAACCTCTCGAAAAAGAAGATCGCTATCATTTCGAAGCAAAAGGCAACCCGATTATTACACATCATTATACGGCTGATCCCGCGGCTCTTGTGCAAGGGGATACGCTATGGTTATATGCTGGGCATGATTTTGCGGGAGGCCAGCGGGGATATAAGATGAAAGACTGGTTGGTGTTTTCTACGACCGATATGAAAAATTGGACAGAATATCCAGTGCCGATGAAAATAACGGATTTTTCCTGGGCAAAAAGTGGTGATGCGTTTGCGGCAGATATGGTGAAACATAACGGCAAATATTATTGGTATATCAGCACGAACTGGTCGGGAATCGGCGTCGCCGTGTCTGATCGACCCGAAGGGCCATTCAAAGACGCTTTGGGTAAGCCGCTGTTGACAAATGATGACTGTTTTGCATCGACCCATTCCTGGGCTTGCATCGATCCGGCAGTATTTATTGACGAGGATGGACAAGCATGGATTTTTTGGGGAAACAGAGAGTGTTATTATGCGAAGCTAAAAGATAATATGATCGAGATTGATGGCGAGATCAAACAAGTACAATTCGAAGGATTTAGCTTTACCGAGGCACCATGGATCCATACTTATAATGGCAAGTATTATTTGACCTATGCCACGGAATTTCCCGAAAAAATTGCGTATGCTACGGCAGACAATATCGACGGTCCCTATGAATATAAGGGGATTCTCAATGAAATTGCTGGCAATAGCAACACGAACCATCAGGCTATCATACAATTTAAAGGAGATTGGTATTTTATATACCATAATGGCGGTATTAATACGGATGGAGGCAGCTATAGCCGTTCGATATGCATCGATCGGTTATACCACGATGACGACGGGACAATCAAGCGTATTGTGATGACCACAGAAGGGGTACAATAAAGAAAAGAAATGAATCAAGAAAAAAGCGCTGTAACAACATACAGCGCTTTTTTCTTGATTAGTTTAACGTAATCTCTACATCGGCTGTTTCTAGCCAAGGAGCTGTAAACCGCACAGCTAATTTCTCGTCTGGATTCCCATTGGCTTGTACATATACAATCATTTTACCGTGGTATACACGTTGTTTGTTGTCTGTGTAATCACCCATATCGGAGTTATTACCAGCTTCCATGCCTAGCAATCTACCCTTTCCAGCAACTTGGCAGGTAATTTCATCCTCTGCTAGGATAACCGGTAGGCCATCCTCATCGACAATCTGTAATTCGATTTGTGCAACGCCTCCCTGAGCTTGCACGGAAGTGCTATTTGATTGTATGATCTGGATAGCATGCGGTCTTTTACTGGATTTTATATGTTGACGAACCACCTCTTGGTTGTTGTCATCCAGTCCGATCACTTCCAGTTTTCCAGCTGTATATGGGACATCCCAGTAAATAATTCCATGCTCATCGTTATAGGCTTTGGGTTCACCAACTACTTTCCCGTTGAGTTCCAGTCGCGCTTGTGCACTGTTGGTGTAGCACACCACACGTATCTGTTGTCCCTCCTGATAATTCCAGATTGGCCAAGCATCCATCGATGGTGCCTGATCTTTTCGTTGTCCTTGTTCAGCCTCCAATTTAGACCACACATCGGTAGCAGCACCACCACCTTGTAGCGGATAGGTGCCTAAGTGTGCCACGGGTTTGTCTGCCCATAGCGCCTGGCGGAAATGCCCACGTGGTTTCACAAAACCCGCAAAATCCAATAACCCCGAATAGAATCCGCGGGATGGCCAGCGGCCGGATTCGCCAAGATAGTCGATACCAGTCCAAAGAAACTGTCCGAAAATATGTTCGTTGTCACGTACAGCTTTCCACGCACCCATATCATGGCGGTTTTCACTGCCGTAAATAACGCGATCTGGATAACGCTCATGATCTCGGTGGTAAAAGCTTTCGGTATAGTTATAGCCGGCGATATCCAATGCACCCGGATACGCTGTTTCGTTAGACATAGCCACACCAGCTAATCCAGCCGTTATCGGGCGGTTGTCGAATTTGCGCACGACAGCTGCGAGACGTTTAGCAATAGCGCCCAGACGCATTGCATCCGGCGCATCTTTTTTGTAGCCTCCGAACATGGCTTGTGTAAACCCACTTTCGGAACCACCATCTAACACGGGGTGGGAGTATGGGTCGTTAGGATAATCTACCTCATTGCCGATACTCCAAGCGAAGATAGAGATGTGGTTGCGGTCGCGTTTCACCATGTCTTCCAGATCTTTTTCACCCCATTCTTCAAAAAAATCATATGATCCTTGGAATCCTGGCGTTCCTATGTTCCAACCTTCCAACCATTTTCTCTTCGGAAATTCCCATTCATCATATGCTTCGTTCATGACGAGGAGGCCAAGCTCATCGCACAACGCGTATAAAGAAGGAGCTTGCGGGTTATGGCTGGTACGGATAGCATTGACGCCGAGTTCTTTTAGTGCTAATAAACGGCGACGCCAGACTTCCGGATAGACCTCTGCACCTAAGACACCGGCATCGTGGTGTATACAGACCCCTTTCATTTTCATCCATTCACCGTTAAGCGCAAAACCTTTGTTAGGATCAAAAGTTAAGGTACGGAAACCTGTTTTGACTTCTGATTCGTCAATCTGCTCTTTTCCTTGTAGAACGCGGGTCCTTAATGTATACTGATGTGGCGTTTCTAAACTCCACAATTTTGGGTTTTTCACGTCCAATGAAGTTTGTACCTCTTCACGCCCACCAGCCGCCAATGTCGTTTTTGTGGTTTTCTTTGCTACAACCTGACCTTGGGGATCTAGAAGTTCTGTCAGTACAGACAACGATGTTGTTTGGCCCGTTTCATTTCGTACAGCCGTTTGTACGTGCAGTGTTCCCTGCTTGTTTTTAACTTCCGGATAGGCGTACACACCCCATTGCTCTATATGGATTGGGTTAGCACGTACCAACCATACATCTCGATAGATTCCTGAACCAGTATACCATCGGGAGTCGGCGTCTTGGCTGTGGTCTACTTTAACCGCTATAGTGTTTTCTTCGCCATATTTGATATAGGGTGTAATGTCGTAGTTAAACGAGATATATCCATTCGGACGTTTGCCAATCGATTGTCCATTGACAAACACTTCACTTCGGTTGTATACGCCTTCAAAATAGATATAGAGTTTTTTACCTTTGTCTTTCTGCGAAATATTTATGGTCTTTCTATACCATCCAATACCGCCAGGTAGGTATCCGGTGGCACTTGCCAAGGTGGGGCTCAGCGGCTGTTTCACACTCCAGTCGTGCGGCAGTTGAACAGAACGCCATGAGCGACCCAATTGATCCTGTGCGATAGCTTGGTCGGTATCGCCAAGATGGAAACGCCAGT
The DNA here is from genome assembly GCF_002980575.1 of Sphingobacterium gobiense. Lineage (GTDB taxonomy): Bacteria > Bacteroidota > Bacteroidia > Sphingobacteriales > Sphingobacteriaceae > Sphingobacterium > Sphingobacterium gobiense. Next base: position 1,031,512 of record NZ_PVBS01000001.1, on the reverse strand, counting down.
TATTATTTATTTTTTCTGCCTGGCCGAAGCCCGGTTGGGCGAAGAGAGATTGTGCGGCACTACACGATAGTAAAATGGTGACGGCCAAATACGAAATTATTTTTGTTTGTATCATCGTGATATTTAACGTGTTTTTATTAAAATACCCTGTTCAAGTGAAAGGACTTTGTATTGGTTGGGTTGGGAAAAGGATATCATATGTACGAATGTATATACTATTATTAATTAGCTAGCGATTTGTAAAAATGTTGATCTGACGTTTATTTATTACAAAAATTGAGAATTAGAATGGTATTTACAAATTGTTGAGCAAGAAGGCTCTCGAATGAATGTATTTAGAATTCTGTTTAACGAGTTGTTTTACAGTGTTATAGTTGTTTTCTTGAAAAATAGGTTTGTAATTTAATTTATTGGCTTCTGTGTTAATTGAATCATATTTTGATGTTTTTGAATGGAAAATCAACAACAATTTTTTTTTTAATCTAGACTTTTGAATTGGAATTTGTGAATAGCTAACTAAAAAATATCACTGCAAATAAACTAATTCTCAAAACTGTATTTAGAACGCATATTGTAGAACATCTAAGGTATGGTAATATACCTTTTTGAGAACTTGATTCTCATGGACGGTTTTTATGGTACGCAATAAGTAAAAACAACTAACATAACGAAGTACTATTTATGGAAAGAATGAACCTATTAGAAGATCCCTAACAGCTAAAGTTAAATTAAGATCATCACGTCGATGGTGATGAGCATTTTCTTGGAAAAGAATGATCTAAAATATGAAGAATTATAAACGAATAAACTATGCGAAAACCAACTATTTACCACAAGCATTATTTAATAGCTTGTATCATGTTAATACTGTGTATGTACAGTATACCGTTTGTTTCTGCCCAAACAGGACAGGTGCGGGTAGAAGGAACAGTGTCTGATGGGACTGGTCCCTTGGCGGGTGTGACAGTGTCTATTAAAGAAGGAATAAATTTAGGCATTACGGATGCAAATGGACGTTATTCCATTGATGTTGCCCTAAATGCTACCCTAGTCTATAACTATGTAGGGTATAATCGTATCGAAAAACGTCTTACAGAAGTGACGCCTAATGCCCAGAAAGTGTACGTCCTCAATGTTGTGATGGAACAATTGGGAGGTGAAGAAATTGAGGACGTTGTTGTCGTCGGTTTTGGAACACAGAAGAAAGGATCTCTAGTTAGTTCTATTACGACTATAAACCCCAAAGAGCTAAAAGGCCCGACATCAAACTTGACGACCATGATAGCAGGACGTATTTCGGGAATGATTGCTTATCAGCAAAGTGGAGAGCCGGGAGCCGACAACGCGGACTTCTTTATACGTGGTCTAGGATCATTCGGAGCAGGAAAAGTCGATCCGCTTATCCTAGTTGACGGTATCGAGTCCTCTCCAACGGATATGGCAAGACTTCAACCAGATGATATTGAAGCTTTCTCTGTACTGAAAGATGCCACAGCAGCAGCAGTATATGGTGCTAGGGGCGCCAATGGTGTGATTTTGATTACAACCAAAACGGGTGCTGCAGGTAAAACAAAATTTAGCTTTCGGGCGGAGAATAGAATGTCTTCCAACACACGTAATTTTCAGTTTGCCGACAATATTCGATATATGGAATTGGCGAACGAAGCGGCATTAACACGGAATCCGCTGGCTATTTTACCTTATGTACAAACGAAAATTGATCGGACGGCAGCAGGCGATGATCCGTTGTTGTATCCAAATAACAATTGGATCGATATGCTTATAAAAGATTATACTTTTAATCAAGGATATAATATCAATGCCAGCGGTGGTGGAGAACGGGCTCGTTATTATGTAGCGGGAACCTACAATATTGATAATGGTGTGCTCAAAGTTGATGGTCGAAACAACTTCAATAACAATATTAAACTAAAAAACTATTCTATACGTACTAATGTTGATTTAAAATTGACACCTACCACAGATGCCGCTATCAAAGTGTATGGACAATTTGATGATTATAGTGGGCCGGTGGGAAGTTACGATGAAAATAACAACAGAATTCATGGGGGACAACATATTTTCAGAAGTGCAATATGGTCGAACCCCGTGATGTTCCCTGCGGTATATCCAGCTTCGTTTTCTCCGTATACAGAACATCCATTGTTTGGAGGTGCAGTTTCAGGGCTAGGTAGTACATCTTTGCTAACGAACCCTTATGCGGAAATGGTGAGAGGGTATGAGGTGTATAAAACTTCTACGTTGCAGCCGCAGTTAGAATTGAAACAAGATTTCAGTTTTATCACGCCTGGATTAAGTGCGAGAGCAATGGGATATTTAAAGCGATATTCCTATTTTAATGTGGTAAGGCAGTATAATCCGTTTTATTATCGTTCCTACCTGAATCCGGTAACAGGCGAAATTGATCTGTCCGTACTGAACGACGGCGGACCTAACTCCATTGGTGTAACAGGATCGGAATACCTGAACTATTCCGAGGGTGATAAGAATCTGGATTCCCGTATGTACATGGAAGCTTCTGTGAATTATGCACAGCGATTCGGGAAACATGATGTTTCAGGTATGCTGATCACCATTTTATCGAGCTACCAAACAGGTAATGCAGGGTCCGTACAATCTTCTCTGGAGCAACGTAACCAAGGTCTTTCGGGACGTTTTACGTATGGCTATGATGATCGCTATTTAGCGGAATTTAATTTCGGTTATAATGGATCCGAGCGGTTTGCAAGCGGATACCGTTTTGGTTTCTTTCCGTCTTTTGGCATGGCTTATAGAGTGTCTAACGAGAAGTTCTTTGAACCCCTACACAATACAATAAACGACTTGAAATTTCGAGGATCTTTTGGCTGGGTAGGAAACGACCAGATCGGACGACGTGAGGATCGCTTTTTCTATCTTTCTGAGGTTAATCTAAACGATGGCGCATATGGAGCTGTTTTTGGTGAGAACAGTTTTTATAGCCGACCTGGCGTCTCTATATCTCGTTACGCGAACAATTTAATCACTTGGGAAAAATCCAGACAGATTAATTTAGGCATGGACATGTCACTATTCAATAACTCGACAGAAATTATCGTAGATGCTTTTCATCAAAGAAGATACAATATTTTAGAACCTCGATCTTTTTTGAGCCCGACAATGGGATTAATGGGGGGAACTCCACAGGCTAACACGGCCGAAGCCGAAAGTAAAGGTTTAGATGCCTCCATTAATTACAATAAATCGTTTTCGCAAGCTTGGTGGGCAACCTTACGGGCAAATTTCACATTTGCTACGAGCAAGATACTAAAGAGGGATGAGCTAGACTATCCCGAAAACATGTCTTATTTATACCGTACGGGACATTCTGTCGCACAAACGTTTGGCCTCATCGCCGAAAGGCTTTTTGTAGACGATGTGGAAGTAGCTAACTCTCCGCAACAGTTTGGAACCTATATGGGAGGGGATATTAAATATAGAGATATGAATGGTGACGGATCGATTACGTTAAATGATATGGTTCCCATCGGTTGGCCGACAACCCCGGAGATTACGTACGGTTTTGGGGGAACTGTTGGCTATAAAGACTTTGATTTAAGCTTGTTTTTTCAAGGTTCTGCGCGATCGTCGTTCTTTATTAACCCGGAAAATATATCCCCCTTTGTGCTCAATGGCGGAGCGCAGAACGGTTTGTTACGTGTGATTGAAGAAAGTCATTGGTCAGAAGATCATCGAGATGCGTATGCTTTTTGGCCGAGATTGAGCCCGCAGTTTGTACAGAATAATACACTACGATTTGGAAATAATCAGTACCAATCGACGTGGTGGATGCGTAACGGTACCTTCCTTCGCTTGAAAAATGTGGAGATTGGTTACAACCTACCTACCGATAAGTCACAACGGTTCGGTGTGAATAGACTTAGAATGTATTTAAGCGGTTCTAACTTATGGGTATGGAGTAAGTTTAAGATGTGGGATGTAGAGATGGGTGGAAAAGGCTTAGGCTACCCTGTACAGTCGGTGTATAACGTCGGTATATTGGTAGACTTTTAATAGGGGTGTTAATAAAGAAAGACGCAAAGATGAAACTTAAAAGATTAAAGAAAATAATATGGGCTGCCTCCATTATTGGATTTGGAATGAGCCAATCTTGCGATAGTTATTTGGATGTTGTACCAGATAATGTATCGACCATTGATCATGCCTTCAAATTGCGAAATGAGGCTGAAAAATACTTGTTTACGTTATATAGCTATTTGCCTAAAAATGGTAGCGTGGCCAATATCGGTATGCTAGCAGGAGATGAGATATGGATTCCTTATCAAACCAGTATCTATAGTAATGCATTTGAAATAGCACGAGGTAATCAAAGCGTGTCGAATGCCTATGTCGGATCTTGGAATAGCATGTATCAAGCTATTCGTCATTGTAATATCTTTTTAGAAAATGCGAATGATCCGACGAAAATTCGAGACATCACCGATGTTGAACGTCGGAGATGGATTGGTGAAGCAGAATTTTTGAAAGCATATTATCATTTCCTTTTAGTACGTATGTATGGCCCGGTTCCCTTGATTCAAACGAATTTGGGAATCGATGCGACCAAAGAAGAAGTGGCGATACCGAGAAACTCTATAGATGAGTGTATCGCGTATATCGTAGAGTTATTGGATGCTTCAGCTGATAAACTTCCGATGATCATTACAGACAGGACTTTGGAATTAGGGCGTTTAACCAGACCGATTGCTAAAGCAGTGAAGGCGAAAGTATTGTTAACGGTGGCAAGTCCATTATTCAATGGAAATTCAGATTATGCAAACTATACTAATAAAGATGGAAAGCTCCTGTTTGACCAAGAATTTAAGAGCGAAAAATGGGTGCAGGCCGCTGCGGCGGCAAAAGAAGCAATTGATATAGCAGAAGAAGCCGGACATAAATTGTTTACAATGCCGCCGACTTCATTTTCACTTTCAGAACAAACGATGTTAGAGCTCGATTTGCGTCAAGCGATTACAGAGCGTTGGAACGAAGAGCACATCTGGGCAAATTCAAATAGCACGACGGCAGACTTACAATTGCAGGCCATGGCACCCTTACATATTGATCATAATCATAACAATGCCCGAAAAATCTTATCACCTCCATTGAAGGTCGCTAGACAATTCTATACGAAAAATGGTGTGCCTATTAACGAGGATAGAACATTGTCTTTCAGGGATGATACGGAGTTGAGGATCGCGACACATGAAGAACGATTCCGTATTGCTGAGGGATTTGAAACCTCGCGTCTACATTTTGATAGAGAGCCTCGTTTTTATGCTAGCTTGGCTTTTGATGGTGCGGTATGGTACAAATATGATAGTCCGAGTAATTCTGATGAAAATACTTTTGTTTTGCGGAGTAAACGAACGGACTACGCGGGTAGTACACATGCCTTTCACTTTAATGTTACCGGATATTTTATCAAAAAACTAGTGGATTGGAACCAAACGATGAGTTCTTCTGGAGCTTCCTATCGCGTTTATCCTTGGCCGGAAATCCGCTTGGCAGATGTATACCTGATGTATGCAGAAGCTTTGAATGAGGCGTATGGGCCTGATAATGATGAGGTATTTGTCTATCTTGATAAGATTCGTGATAGGGCTGGTTTGGAAGGTGTGAAAGAATCTTGGACAACCTATTCAACGAACCCGTCCAAATTCACGACCAAAGAAGGGTTGCGCGAAATTATACATCAGGAACGTTTGATCGAACTAGCGTTTGAGGGGCATCGTCTCTGGGATTTGAAACGTTGGAAAAAGTCAGCGATTTATTTGAATGCACCGATTACGGGTTGGAATATGGCAGGTGAAAATGCCATTTCATATTACCAAATCAATACGGTCTATCAACAACGTTTTGTTGCACCAAGGGATTATTTTTGGCCGCTATCAGAAAACGCAGTTATTCAAAATAAAAATCTAGTTCAATCACCTGGATGGTAAAATAATAAATTAAATGAAAGATAAAATGAAAAATATAGTTAATTTTTTATTGCTGTGCATTTTAGGAGTGGGCTTCTGGAGCTGTGGTGAAGATGGTCTTCGTACCCCCTTGGAAAATAATCAAGACGCTCCAGGTCCTGTTACCAATGTTCAAGTGGAGAATTTAGCCGGAAAGGCGAAACTCTCCTATACGGTGCCGAGTCAGCAGGATCTCTTGTATGTGAAAGCAGTGTATAAACTTCCCCATGGTAAGCCGATGGAGGTAAAATCTTCGTATTATAATAATTGGTTAATGGTAGAAGGCTTTGCTAACGAAGGGGAGTACGATGTGGAGCTGTATGCCGTCAACCGCAGCGAAAAAGTTTCGGAAGTTACAAAAGTGAAGATACATCCACAGGAGTCTCCAATTTGGGATATTTATAGAAGTATGGAAGTAGCACCCGCATTTAGTGGTGTAAATGTGCGGGCAGATAACCCGGAACGTAGCGAAGTTGCTATACAGATTATGCAAAAAGATGAATACGGAGAATGGGTTACGCATCCCAATAGCTTGTATACGGCTACCGATGACATCGCCTATATTATGCGTGATGCAAGCCTGGATACCGTAGATCAACCGTTTGCTTTTACTGTCCGGGACCGTTGGTTGAACTATACCGACACACTGTATGCAAATATCAAACCGCTCTATGAAACTGCGATTCCGAAATCTGGATATGTAGGCATGAACCTGCCGGGGGATGCTCCTCACAACCCTTCGACTTCCATGGCAGGAATGTGGGATAATAACATTTGGGATTGGCCCAGCGTCTATCAGACAAAAAATGCGCATCCAGGAATACATGTCATTACGTTTGATATTGGGCGCCTGGCGAAACTGAGCCGTATCGTGATATGGGATTATCCGGAGTATTTCAGTAGCGGTGGATTTGGAAGAACGTATTATTATTTAGGAAACCTTAAAGAATTTGAAGTATGGGGTTCGGACAATCCTCCAGCTGACGGAAGTTTCGATAACTGGCATCTGATGGGTAAATATAACGCAACAAAGCCATCAGGACTTCCGTTCGGCCAGCAGAATAATGAGGACTACCAGACGGCAAATGCAGGACTCAGTTGGGATTTCGATGTTACAGCGCCAAAAGTTAGATACCTACGGATAAGAAGCATTAAGAATTGGGGAGGAACGACCTATATGGGAATAGGAGAAGTCCAAGTTTATGGTGACCCCCGTTAGATACGAAATTACTTTTAAGAAACAAATTGAAAAATCATGAATTTTTGGAAACAATATAGATTCTTCCTCTTTATATCTCTTGTCTTGGGATTAAGTATGGGTTGTTCAAAGATGGACGACTGGAAGAAGTATGTCGCCGATGGCGAAATATCTTACACAGGGAAGCTAGATTCTCTTCGGATTTTCTCAGGTAAAAATAGAGTTAAGTTAGCGGGTTTGTTTATTTCAGATCCAAAAGTTACTGAGTGTCGGATTTTTTGGAACGATAGGAGAGACTCGATCTCAGTTCCCGTTGAGCGTACACTTGATGTTGATACATTAGAGGTGTTATTGGAAAACATGGCAGAAAATGTATATAACTTTGAAGTTGTTACGTACGACGCATTAGGTAATCCCTCTATAACGGTACACAGCATTGGTACGGTATACGGAGACCGTTATCAGACATCTTTGTTTGATAGGCCTTTATCACGAAGAGATTTAACAACGTATAGTGGGGTGTTTCTTGGTACACTAGGTAATGTCGACTTATCGTCTGGTATTTTCGCTTCAGAGATCAAGTATACTAACCTGGAAAACCAGGAAAAAGTTTTACGGTTGCCGATTGGTGAAAAAGACTTTGAACTAGATGACGTAAACGCAGATTACCCCATGTTGTCGCGGAGCTTATTTCTTCCCGATAGTACTTGTTTGGATACATTTTATACCGCATATGCGGAAATTAGGCCCGATTATGTGTTTTACCGTAATTTAAACGCTCCTTTCGACGCACACAACATTTCCGGGCGATGGGGCGTGATCTCTGATTGGATTTCCAATGCTGAGGCGAATAATATTAGCGGTGGTAGAGGCACTACGGACACTAATACAGGTATAAGAGTTCTTTCTGCCGAGGCCGGTTGGGGTACGCCGAATATCAACAATGGTAAAATTTATCAGACAGCAACACTGCCTGCAGGAGAATACGAGGTTGTCATTGAGTTTACCCGTAACAATGTTACCGCAAATGTGGATGCTTTCAATAACCTGATTTATTTTGTTGCTACGGATAACGGTAATATCCCAAATGCAGCAGACGTTGAATCCGTATCTACGTTAGGTTATTATAATCTAAAATGGATAGCAGATGGTTATCAAACGGTTAGATTCCGTTTTGAGAATCCTCAGAATCAGCCGATCACGATTGGTTTTGTAACCAACTTAATGAGCTCGAGCAATCAGTTCTTTAATGTCAGGGGATTGTCGGTCTCGCTGATTTATGAATAAATAATATAGGTGCTTTTCTAATAGATACTCAGCTGTTTAGGAAAGCACTTTTTTTCATTCAAAAATAAAACAAGTATGAGAATCATTTATTTAGTTTGTCTATTTCTTTGTTGCGTAAGTTGTAGTAAATCTAACGATTCTGTTTCCCAAGACCCCGATGATGATACGCCTGTTGCGGAATCCAAAGCTATTGTTTTTAAACATGAATCTACAAGCAATCTCAATTACTATACGGCTAGTTTATCTTTTCAAATTACGGAGGGAAACACAGGTGTTCTGTCCCGAGGAGTTGCTTATGCGCTGCATGAAACTCCTACAGTAGATGATGCCAAGGCTTCGGCACAAGGTGTTTCCGGAGGAGGAAGGTTCACCGTAAAATTAGAAGGACTATTGCCCGGAAAAATGTATTACGTCCGCCCTTTTGCGAAACAATCTAGCGGTATATCCTATGGAGAGGAAATCACTTTTTCAACTATCGCTTTTCCCGAACCTATTGTTTATCTGGATTCAACCACGTTTGAAAACACAACTAAATTTGAAGAGCATTGGAATATGTTTTATCCTTGGGGAACGGACCACAATGGTTCCGCTCGTATGTATGAGGAACAGGTTTCGCTAGTAGGTGACGGCGAGTTGAAAGTACAAGCAGATAGAACAGAAGAATGGGAGGGGAACAGCAGTGCCGACCCTTGGTTACGGATATATTACCATTCTGGCGCAATCCATTATAAGAATCACATTACGGTAACAGATGAAGAACCCTACTGGATAATTAGTGGCGATTTTAAAGTGCCGACCATGGTTGGATCCTGGCCGGCGTTCTGGATTACCGGTGCATGGAATTGGCCTCCTGAGATTGATATCATGGAGTTTAAAGGGAACAGTACCAACTGGCAAAATACAGTGACAGGCCCGAATTGGCAAAATACTTCTTGGCAAACCACAAAGACCTACGTAGCGAATGCTGGGGATTGGCATAATTATAAATTGGTTATGTACAAGACGTCCGCCACAGACATCGCTGCGGAGCTATTTATTGATGGCGAAAAAAAAGCGACACATCATGCTGATTTTGTCGCTAAACCATTCTGGCTAATTATTAATATGCAGATGGAGGGGGCTAGCGGAGGGCACGCATCCGGGCCACAACATGCAGAAATGTATGCACGTAATGTGTATGTTGCAGCCTATGATGTTATTCCATAATACGAAAGAATTTTAATTGACTAAAAAGGTAATGGGGCACATGTAGATACCGGATTTGAATCTGACTATATCATTACTACATTAATTTTGGAAGGTTTTAAACGAGATGGAATTCCAATTGATTAAATAGAAAAATATACACATGAAGATCATTCTCTTTTTAACACTGCTTTTGCATGTTGTCACTTCGGTAACTGTAAATGCACAAGAAAGGTTGATCGGGGTGCATGACCCGGTCGCCATTCGTGAAGGTGGTTACTATTACGTATTTGCAACCGGCAATGGAATCAGTGTGATGCGTTCGGCCGATATGAAAAACTGGACTAGGTTGGCTTCGGTATTTAAAACTCCTCCTCAGTGGGCCACGAAAATGATCCATGCCTTTGAGGGGCATATATGGGCCCCCGATATCATTAAGCACAATGGTACGTATTATCTTTACTATTCCATTTCCAGTTTTGGAACAAGAACCTCGGCGATTGGTGTGGCTACGGCGAAGACGCTTGATCAGGAATCCCCGGATTTTGGTTGGACTGACCATGGTATGGTAGTGCGTTCTTACGAAGGCTGCAACTGGAACGCTATTGATCCCAATATCATCATCGACGAACATGGAATCCCGTGGATGACTTTTGGATCGTGGTGGGACGGTATACAGTTGGTTCGATTAACGGACGATCTGCTTTGTCTCCAACAGCCTGAAGAGTGGTATGCGCTCTCCAGTCGTTCCCGCGATGAAAACGGACGTTATATTGGCAATATTGGTGCGGTAGAAGCGCCGTTTCTTGTTCACAAAGACGGATACTACTACCTTTTTGTTTCATTTGATAACTGTTGTGCCGGTGTAAACAGTACCTATAAAGTGGCTGTTGGCAGATCGAAGAATATTCGTGGGCCTTATCTTGACCGTGAAGGAAAAGATATGTTACAGGGTGGAGGTACTATTGTTGTACAGGGCAACGATCGCTTTCCCGGAGTAGGACATCAGGCCGTGTATCGATTGGAATCGAAGGATTATCTATTCTTCCATGCGTATGATCGCGATGATAATGGACGATCAAAACTTTTAATACGTGAAATAGCGTGGGATGAAATGGGTTGGCCAAGCGTGAGACTTTAACTGCGAAATAATGTAGTTATTTATCATAAAATACCGTCCGTCTTTCTTGAAGATTGCCGGTGCTTCGTTGTGCCCGGCCGGGGCAATCCGGACATATTTTCCGGTATAGTCCAAATAGTCCTCCGTCAATTCCGCAATATGTAACGTAAGGTTATCTTCCGAAGAGTAAATATGATAACCCTTGTTGTCATTGTCCACAAAAAGCGTCATATCACGGGACATCTGTCCGCTTTCAAAATCACGACGTATAAACAGTCCGTTTTCAATAGCTTTTGTCCATTCTTTTGTCCACCATAACGAATCACCCCCTACTTTGGCTTATTAATGACGTATAATCAAGGAGATGGTTGTGTTTTCTACATATTTGAATGAATAATCGACATATAAAGCATTGAAATTAACCAATTTTGATAACAGTTAATCAAACGTAAGCATAAAATTAGAATGGTTAAGAGATTTATCAACCTAAACGTACTGCTCTTATTGGGACTATCTATCCAGATAATAACGGTGCTAGCACAGCCCAACGAATGGGAAAATCCACACGTTTTGGATTTCAATAAAGAAAAGCAACGTGCGTCCTTGCGCTATTACGATAGTGCGGATCAAGCGCGATCTGGCGGATCGGAAAGTACCAAGCAGGTATTATCCCTGAATGGTGATTGGAAATTTCATTTTGCCGCTACCCTCGCAGAGCGTCCGTTGGATTTTTACCACACACAGACAGATGAAACAAATTGGACAACATTGCCTGTTCCGGCCAATTGGGAAATGCACGGACATGGTATACCTATTTATACCAACATCGTTTATCCCTTTCCGGCCAATCCACCTTATGTCGGTCAGGAAGTACCTGTAGGGACTTATCGTAAACATATCAAGCTACCTACGGATTGGCGTTCGAAACAAGCCATTCTACAGTTTGGTTCGATATCTGGCTACGCGGTGATTTATGTCAACGGAAAGAAAGTAGGAATGAACAAAGTATCCAAGATGCAGGCAGAATTTGATATCAGCGATGTGTTGCAGGACGGACAAAATACGATTGCCGTGCAGGTCTTTAAATACCATGATGGAAGTTACCTGGAAGATCAGGACATGTGGCGTTTAGGTGGTCTGGATCGTGATGTCGCATTGCTTTTACTACCGAAAACAACAATTTGGGATATCGAACAATATGCCGACCTCGATGCGGAATATAAAGACGGGATTTTTACGACGAAGGTTGCTGTCCGTAATTTTGAAAAAGCGGCAGGACAAGGTAAAGTAAAAATGGAATTGTTCTATAGCAATCAATCCGTTTGGAAGACAGAGCAATCTTTCCATTCTACCGATAGTGTAGTATATGTCGAAGCAAAGAAAAAGATAGTCAATGTCCATCCGTGGAGTGGGGAGATACCGAATTTATATCGCGCAGTCTATACCCTATATGATGCTGGAGGAAAGCCGGTACAAAGCACGGCCATACATGCCGGTTTCCGTAAGGTCGAAATAAAAAAGGCACAATTGCATATTAATGGCGTGCCGATATATGTGAAAGGTGTCAATCGCCATGAACAACATCCTACTAAAGGGCGTGCGATAGATCGGGAAGATATGATCCGGGATGTTCAGCTGATGAAAGAATTGAACATCAACGCGGTTCGGAACTCCCATTATCCATCAGATCCGAGATGGTATGAACTGTGTGATGAATATGGTATGTATCTCGTTGACGAGGCCAACATCGAAACCCATGGAATGGGTGCGGAGTGGCAGGCGTGGTTCAACAAAGAACGCCATCCGGCCTATCGAGAGGAATGGAAACCGGCGCACTTGGACCGGATTGAACGGATGTTTGAACGCAGCAAAAATCATCCTAGTGTGATCATTTGGAGTTTGGGCAATGAATGCGGAAACGCTCCGGTATTCTACGAAGCTTATGATTGGCTGAAGCAGCGCGACCTTTCTCGTTTGGTACAGTTTGAACAGGCTGGGGAAAACAGCAATACGGATATTGTCGCTCCTATGTATCCCCACATGAACAGCATCTGGAATTACGCAAAAGCTACAGACAAGACTCGTCCCTATATCATGTGTGAATATGCCCACGCCATGGGAAACAGTACAGGTAATTTTAAAGACCTTTGGGATATCATTAAAGCTTATCCACACATGCAGGGTGGCTTTATTTGGGACTGGATGGATCAGGGTATGGGAACAGACGATGGTTACGGCAATAAATTTTGGGCGTATGGCGGTGACTTGGGTGGATTCCATTTGCAAAATGATGAAAATTTTGTAGCGAATGGTTTGGTTAACCCTGATCGTACAGTACCGCATCCCGGTGCTTACGAAGTGAAAAAGGTGTACCAGAATATTGACTTCGAGGCGGAGGATGTCATAAACGGTGAGATAATCGTGAAAAATGCTTTCCATTTCAAGGACTTATCGGATTATATTTTTGTTTGGGAAATTATCGAAGATGGACAGCAGATTGAAGAAGGAACCTTCGAACTGGATTTACCTGCTGGTGCACAGAAAGTTATTTCCATTCCTGTGGCAGCTTGGCAAGAGGAAAAAGAGTATTTTATCAATATCAAAGCTGTGTTAAAGGAAGATCAGCCGTTATTAACCGCTGGACATAGCATTGCAAACGAACAATTGCACATACAGGGAGATTATTTCGCACAACGTATTGCCGTTGATGGGCAACTAAAAGTGGAGCATACGGAAGAGCAATTGAAATTCTCGAATGGTAACATTAGCGGTGTATTTAATTTGAAAAATGGAGAATTTACAAACTACGCTATCGATGGTGTGCGAGTGATACAAAATTTTCCGATTCCTTATTTTTGGCGTGCCCCGACAGATAACGATTTTGGTAATGGGATGCCGGAGAAATTAGGTATATGGCGCAATGCTCATGTAAACCGAAAGGTGAAATCGGTAGATGTGAAGAAATTGGATGGTAACCGGTATGAAATAGTGACCGGTTACGAACTGACAGGAATCTATGTTCCTTACACAGTGAAGTATACGATAAATAGTGATGCTTCCGTTACGGTGACAGCGAGCATGGACATGGGCGATCGCGAACTGCCGGAGCTACCTCGTTTTGGTATGCGGATGATCATTGACCGTCAGTTCGAGCACTTACGGTATTATGGACGTGGCCCCTGGGAGAATTATATCGACCGAAACTATTCTTCGGAAATAGGTATATATAAGGATAAAGTAGATAACCAGTATTTCTACGAATATATGCGTCCGCAGGAGTCCGGTAACAAAACCGACGTTCGTTGGTTGCAACTGGTGAATGAAAAAGGGATAGGATTGGAAATATCCGGTGTGCAGCCCCTTGGGTTTTCGGCAACACGCTATTCGGTGGAAGAGCTGGATCCCGGAATGACCAAAAAACAAATCCACCCGTATCAGCTCAAAAAATCGGAACATACACAGCTGCACGTCGATTTAAAACAACGGGGAGTAGCCGGAGACAATAGCTGGGGGGCATTACCACATGTTCCGTATAGACTAATGGACTCGGCATACTCCTATGGTTATACGATAAAAGCAATAAACAGGTAAATATGAAAAGATGGAGATTAACAATATTTGCCGCCTGCATAGTATTATTTGCTAAGCAGGCGGAAGCCCAAAAAGGAGCAGATAGATATAAAAATGAAGGATATGAACTGGTTTGGGCAGATGAATTTGATCAGGATGGAAAGATAAATCCAGCATATTGGCACTTCGAACGCGGTTTTGCTCGTAACCAGGAGCTGCAATGGTATCAGGAGGATAATGCTTGGTGCGAAAATGGCCTCCTGATTATCGAAGCTAGAGCAGAAAAAAGGAAAAACCCAACCTATGATCCTTCCTCCAATCATTGGGGGAGAAAGCGGGAATATATAACACATACCTCATCGTCGATCAATACCGGCGGGAAGAAAAGCTGGCTGTATGGCCGTTTTGAGATGCGGGCTAAGATTGATGTCAGTGATGGCTTATGGCCGGCATTCTGGACATTGGGTGTCGACAAAGAATGGCCATCCAACGGAGAGATCGATATCATGGAGTATTACAAAGGAAAGATTTTAGCCAATATCGCCTGTGGTACATCTACACGTTGGAACGCCGAATGGTATAGCAAAACCCGTAGTATCGAAGCGTTGGGCGGAAAGTCTTGGGCTGATGACTTCCATATATGGCGAATGGACTGGACGCCGGAATACATCGCTTTGTATGTAGACGACGAGCTGATGATCAAAGAACCGTTGAGCAAGCTACACAATAAAGATGGTTCTGGGTTTAACCCTTTCCAGCAACCTCACTACATCTTGGTGAACTTGGCGATGGGAGGGATGAATGGGGGGCAACTCAACGATACCAAATTCCCCAACCGCTATGAAGTTGATTATGTGCGCGTGTATCAGCAACGGTAGTATCATTTTTCCCTATCCTTCTTTTGCGATTTGTTTCTGATACTCCGATGGCGTTACGCCAAATTCTGCTTTGAAGCAAGTGGAAAAATAACGAGGATCCGAAAAGCCGGTAGCAAAAGCAACTTCGCTGACGGAAATGGATTTATCCTTTTCCATCATCTGGCAAGCGTGTTTCAGCCGGATATTTTTAACAAATTCACTCGGCGATAGAGCTAACAGAGCTTTTGTCTTTCGATAAAGGGTGGATTTGGATAATCCAAGTGCATTACCGAGTGCCACTACATCAAACTGATCATCGGTTATATTTTCCTCTACAACGCTAATCATCTTTTCGATAAACTGTTCATCTTGCGGCGTATAATCTAAAGAGGAAATATTGATTTGTGGGCTCGCTTTAAAATCTTCCTGTTTCGTACGTTTATGTACCAAAAAGCTATGTATACGTGCTTCTAAAACCTTCAGGTCGAAAGGCTTGCTGATGTAGCTATCGGCGCCGGCTTGATAACATTCTATGCGGTCGTCTATGCTGTTTTTAGCCGTTAGCAAGATAACGGGTATATGATTTATTTCGGGATCTTGTTTAATACGGCGGCATAAGGTTAAACCATCCATGACCGGCATCATGATGTCACTGATGACGATATCGATTTCCTGATGTTGTAAGATCGTCAGTGCTTCTTCACCCTGCTGAGCTGTAGCTATATTGTAGGTTCTCGAAAGCACATTCTGCACCGTTTGTAATAAATCAAGGTTATCCTCTACGAGCAAAACCTTGATATTGTTCTTTTTTTCTGCTTGCGGAGTGAGCAGTGTAACCGGTAGATCCGATATTTCTGTTAATAAATTAGCCGAATCAACAAAACTGTCGTGTTGTTCGCGTAATTCTTCTGTCGTGTACACTACCTTTTCAACCGGAATAGATACCGTGAACGTAGAACCTTCGCCTAATATACTATCTACTTGAATAGAACCGTGATGAAGTTCCACGAGTTCTTTCGTCAATGCTAGCCCAATTCCATTAGTTTCTTGCTGTTTAGCCTGCCTGTTGTTATAGAATGGGATGAATATTTTATCCAATTCGGTCTGTGCGATGCCTATACCGGTGTCTTGAACTTGGACAACTATATGAAAGTATCCTTGTATATGTTCGGTATGAAATGCCAGTTTTATACTTCCTCCACTGGGTGTATATTTAAACGCATTTGACAGTATATTAAAAATGATTTTATCAAGCTTGTCCGCGTCAAAATATCCCTCAGATAAACAATCTCCCTGTATAACGTCGAAGTCAATGTTTTTGCGTTTAGCTAGTGGACTAAAATAGATTGCACAGATGTTGGTAATAAAAGCGACGAGATCTTCGCGTCCTACGCGGAGGGCCATTTGCCTATTTTCCACCCGTTTAAAATCTAATATCTGTTGAAGAAGCCTCTTCAATCGGTCCAGATTAAATCGCATCTTATCAAATTGGGACAGATTCTTTTTTGTGATCATCTGGACGTCGTCGATCAGACAGGAAATAATGGTTAACGGTGTCAACAATTCGTGTGATATATTGGTGAAATAGCTCAACTTGGTCTGGACAAGCTTGTTGGCATTTTCTTTTTCGATTTGTGCAATTCGAAGATCACTTTGTAATTTAAGTCGATTAACATAAAATCTGATAACGGCGTAGGCAAGGCCTAATATCAATATGGTATAAAGCATATAGGCCAGGTTACTTTCATAGAATGCGGGTTTCTTGTGGATGTGTAGACGTGTGACTTCTGAGCTCCACCGGTTGTCTAGATCAGTTGCTTTGATCAGGAACGTATATCGTCCTTTTCCTAGGTTATTGTAGGTGGCAAATAGCCGTTCTCTTGGAGCATATACCCAATCCTTATCAACTCCCTCCAGTTTATAAGCATATCTAATTTTGCCCGGATGCGTATATTCGAATGATGAAAATAGAATCTCTAAGTTTTGATCTTCAGGCTCGAGTACCAGCGATTGTTTACGAAAATCATATTTTTCATGCAAGCCAAGTGATACCGCTGATTGGTTGTTGATTTTTATATCGGAGATGACCACAGCTGATTTATGCGTAGGTGAAAACGAAGACTCCCAAAATTGAACGATGCCGTTATGCCCACCGAAATACACGGTTTGTTGTGCCTTATCGGCTGTATACGCGCCCTTTGTGAACATATTTATCGGGATGCCGTCGCTGCTGCTATATTCAAAAATACGGTTATCTCTCGGGAATAATTTATAAACGGCTCTAGTGCTGGAAAACCATACTGTACTGTCAAGACAAACAACATGTAAGAGTTGATTGGGAGCTAGCAGGTGTGCATTAGCGTACTCACGCACCTGACCATTTTCGGTATGAAAAGAAAGTAGCCTATTGTCTTTTGTCCCTATCCATAGATATCCACGGCTATCGGTATCCATGGTTTCGATCTGGTTGGTCTGTAACCCAGCTGTATCTTTTCCCACGCGACGTTTAGGTTTCCAACTCGAATGATTATCTATCTCATAAATACCATGATCCTTGGTGGCGACCCATATATTGCCCCGTGCGTCTTGACATACTGCCATGATATGGCCGTTTACATCGTCCACCTGATATAGTTGCTCCTGGCCTGCTTTTTTACACAACAGTCCTCGGGTGGTTCCGATCCATAAATTTTTTCCTGTATCATGAAAAAGGTGGAGAGGAACGCCAATCTCGCTAGCATATTGGGCGAGATCAATGGTACGTGACAGCGTTAGGCTACCGTTTTCTTTTTTGAAAACGTGCATTATCGTTTCGTATGCACCACCTACCCATAATTCATCGTCTATTTCCAACGCGCAGTTGACCGCCCTTAACGACACCAGATCCTTAAAACGGAGGTTGCTATAGGTTGCTAATTGGTTTGTTTGTGGTACAAATTTACCTAAACCGATACGTTCCAGATTGAACCACAATTGATTTTCATGGTCTTGGTAAAGCATGTTGAGGTTGGGCGAAATATTATATTTTTCTTGGACTTGAGGTAACTCAAACGCACGCATAACGGGTTTGTCAAAGCTAATCGTTGAAACGCCTTTGCCACTGATAGCAAGCCACAGTGTACCCGAACGATCTTGGTAGATATCTTGGAAAAAATTAGATGTATACTGAAACAGGTGTGAGAGATTGCGCTCAGCAATACGGCCGTCATCGGTGTAATGAAAGGTAGAGATACCCGAATAAGACAACACCCAAATGTATTTTTGCAAGCGATCTTGTACGATGTTATATACGAGGCCTTCCTTCCCAACACCCCGTCTTTTGTTTTTGATGATGATTTCGTGATACATATTTTCTCGTCCTTCCGGATTGAAGAGAAAAAGTCCATCGCCCCAAGTACTTATCCAAAGTTGCTCCCGATCATCCTGTATTATTTTAAAAGGATTATTCCGCTTTCCGATGGGAGGAAGGGCAACGAATTGCCGCTTCTCTTTGTCCAGTTTGTGAAGTCCCGCATCCCATATGCCAACCCATATTTCCCCTTCTTTATCTTGAAAAATAAAGTTGATACTTCCATTCGGAATGGACTTTTCGTTGTTGGGATGCTGTTCAAATGCAGCATGAAGGCTGAAATCTCGGTTGTACACATATATAGCGTCTTGGGTTCCAACCCAAATTTTGGACTGTCGATCGACCAAAATGGCGGCAACGCGTCGTCCTTCGAGACGCTCATCAGGAAAAGGTAAAATACGATACGTTTTTTTTTCTAGAACATATATGCCGTTTTCGGCGCCTAGAAGAAGCTTATCGTCCAGTTCGGACACGGCGAGTATATTCTGATTGGCAACCGTATCCCCTTTTTTATCCTTCAATTTAAAGGTAAGCAGATTGAATGCATCGAAACGACTAAGACCATAGGCCGTAGCAAACCAAATGTACCCTTCACTATCCTGAAACGTCCTGTTGACGGATAAGGATGGAAGTTCCTGCTCAATTTTTACAGGAGTGATCCCGATTTGTTGGGCAAAGCTGAGCGATGATCCTATATAGAAGAAAATGAGGACAAAAAAATGATATATTAATGCGTTGGTCACGGTTTATGTTTATCTGCTGGTTAAAGTTACTAAAATGCCCCGAACTAATCATCGGTAATCGAACGGTGATAAACGTTAAATTTGTCGGAAACCGTGCGACGGCAAAGCATTGCCTTGACCTCCAGAAACTTGAGCTAATCTACTTTAATGACTCTTATTTCGAGAATTTTATGACTGGTTGATGGCGCATCGGTGGTGATTTTAACCTGAAGAGTTTCGCCTTTATTGCTAGTTGGCGGAATCGCAATCACCTCCGTTTTGACCTCACCGGAGCTGGAATTCGTCTGGGATAGCCTTCCGATCTCCTTATCGTTGATGAGAATGTTCGTTTTTCGGTTTTCTTCCTCTAAATATTTTATATATAATTGTACGTTTTCCTTGGAATCGGTTTTAACAATATAGCTAAACCAACCTTTTGCCTCCCGCCAGCGGACGTCGGCTATACTGCCTGCCTGTGTGTTTTGTTCTTTGATAAAATGATCTGACTCCGGTTGTTGTTCACCGCTAACGACCCGATCGATCGTCATAGCGGCCAAACGCAGGGATTCCCTTTCTTCGCGTTCCGTTTTTTCTTGAAGGGCAACAAGTTCTTGTTCCGTTGCCTGCGGCCAATATAGGATATATCGCGCCTCGTGGGTTTTGTAAAACGGTTCGAGTTCCATGCTAAACTGTTCTTCCCCTAAGCGAAGACCGGACAGTTTGAAGTGTAACGGAGCATTTTTTATCGGTTTTACCAGGTTGGGAATACTATCTGGAGCAGTTGCTAAAATTGGAATATCGCGTAATGGAATTTGTCGGCCACGTGCCACATGGCCCATCCGGCTGTCGTCAGCAAATAGCCCGGTAAGATCATTAGTACCTGTTTTGGCCGCTAATACAAGCGGACCGTATAGTATGCTGTAGTAATTAGAACGGTCGGGAAGCTGTTCCGTATAAATGTGCATCGGAAATTCAACCGACACGTGATCGCTCTTCTCCCATTGACGTTCGATCGTAATCCAGCCCTCTTTGGAAGGGATAACATCATGCGGCTTACCGTTGAGTTGAACGACAGGTTCGCCCGTTAGCCAGCCAGGTTTACGGATACGTAAGGCGAAAGACGTAGCAGACTTTGGGTGCACCGAAAATTGTATTTTGTTTTCCGTTGGGAAGTTATTCTCTTGCACAAGCTTGACGCTTTTCTCCTGCCAATTTAAAGTGGACGGAATAAAGAGATTGACAAACAGTTCGTTGTCTCGATGTGCATAGATCATCTCGCCATATTTTGCATGGTTTTCGATACCGGATCCAACACAGCACCACATGCTGGTATGAGGTTGCGAATAGACGCGATAATGTCCGGGCCGCATCTGTGTAAAATAAACAAGCCCACCTGTTTCTGGATTTTGTGTCGATAGGATATGGTTATAAAGGGCGCGTTCGTAATAATTGAGATATTTGCTTTTCGGATCGGTTTGATACAGCATGCGTGTCAGTCGAAGCATATTGTAGGTATTGCAGGTTTCGGGACCTTCTACGCTCTGGATCATTTTAGAAAAATCATCAACAGGATTAAAGTGTTCGCTCACACTATTGCCACCGATAGATACAGAACGTCTTTCGATGACATTTTCCCAAAAATAACGCGCTGCATCTGCCCACTGATCGTCTTTGGAAAGATCTCCAATACGCTTGAATCCTAACACTTTCGGAATCTGTGTGTTGGCGTGTTTGCCGGTAAGATAATCTTCCTGCGCTAACAATGGATTTAAAACGGCCTTCTGGCTGAACTGCTTGGCAAGTGCCAGGTATTTGGAATTTTGCGTGATGGCGGCTACATCGGCAAATGTTTCGTTAAGTCCACCATGTTCACTGCGCAACATATCCTGTATTTGTTCTTCGCTCAGACCCGCTACTAATGTTATTGCCCAGTCTGTCATCTTGATCAACATGTCTTTGGCTATCTCACTGCCTGTCAGTAAATAGGCGTCGCGTAATCCGGCATACGTTTTATGGATATTATATAGCGGCACCCAACGTTCATTCAAGCTGAATCCGCCGGCGTTGATTTTTCCCTGCTTCACTTCTTCCCAGAGCGCTTTCCCTTCCGGGACACCACCGATGTAGCCATCACCGTGGGCGTCTTGACAACGTTTAAACGTACTGAGCATGTAATCAAGACGTTCCTTTATCGCCGCGTGGCCCGTGGATGCGTACATATACGATAGTGCTGAAACGTAATGCCCTCCAATATGGCCATCTAGCCCAGTATTCTCCCAATTGCCGTAACGTTCTGCGGGCGAGGGGAGATCTGCCTCCTCAAGAAAAGGAGCTAGGAGGCGGTCAGCATCTAATGTTAATAAGTAGTTTAGATCCAGCTCCTCGGCATGTTTAAAGGGGCCCGGTAGCAAGCTGACGTCACGCAGGTGAAAATATTCGATCTGCTTTTGCGTCTGCGCCTGTATTACTGTCCCCATCGTGGTGGAGAGCAAACATATGGTGATTAGTTTTTTTAACTTCATACAAATAATGTTCAATAACGAATCAGCTATTTTAAAGTGTAGGAACCACCGGCTTTATACTTCCATCTGCATTAAATTCCATTTTATCGATACATACTTCCCGATGATATCCGGCGGCTTCGCCCATTTTAATGCCATTTGGTCGGCTGAAACGATGGTATACGATGTACCATTCGTCTTTTCCTGGAATTTGCAAAACTGAATTGTGCCCCGGACCATAAATACCCAGTTCGGGATTTTTTGTTAAAATTAAGTTGTTTTCAGGAATTTCAATAGGACCTGTTGGCGATTTAGAGGTACCATACCGCACACGATAATCTTCACTTCGCGTATCGTTCTCCGACCAAAGGAAATAGTATGTTCCTTTGCGGTAAAACACGTAGAAACCTTCGCGGAATGTGGTATCCGGCGTAATAACTTTCGTTGTGTTTTCATTTAATGATACCATGTCGTCGTTTAACTCCGCTACGGCACCATAGCCATTTCCCCAATAGAGGTAATATTTGCCGCTCACCGAATCATGGAATACGGCTGGGTCGATTTCTTGTCCGCCCTTGATGCCCGCCGGTTTTGTTGCCACAAGTGGCTTACCTGAATCAGTGAATGGTCCGGTAGGGTGATCTGCCACGGCGACGCCAATTTTTTGGGCGGCGGTATAATAGTAATAATACTTGTATTTATTTTTACCGACCTTCTTTTCAATGATAGCGGGAGCCCATGCGTTTCTATCTGCCCATGAAACGTCTTTTTTTAGATCTAATATCGTACCTTCTGCCTTCCAATCTTCCAGGTTTTCGGAAGAAAATACTTTAAAATAATCGCCTGCCCAGCCCGTATAACCGTCGCTGGTAGGGTATAGGTAATATTTGCCCGTTTTTTCGGCATAAAGTATTTCTGGATCGGCATGGTAACCTTCCAGCACCGGGTTATTTTCGGGAACATACGTATAGTTTTTCGGCGTACCATATGTGGTTAACAACTGTTGAAGTTCTTTCCGTGTAATGGGGATGATGCTGCCATGACGTGGATGGAAATCCATGCGGATCTGTTGGTCGATGACATGGAATTGATCTAGATCACAGCTTTCACAGAATTGATAACTGCCTTTCATATACACATCATACATCAATATATATTTATCGGTATTTGTCAGCTTGAAGATGCTCGATCCTTCAACGGCTTCTTTGGTTTGCTGTTTATAATCTGGTTGTTCAATCCAAAGTCCTGATGTGAGATCATCGGTCATGGCTTTTTTTAAGCCGTTGCCATCACCTTCCGTTTTATAGAAGAGATGGTATATCCCGTTCTTATATATAATATCCCCATCAATACAGGATTTTTTGTTCTTAGGGATAAATAAAGGTTTTGGTTCCCCTTCCAAATCGGTGAAATCCTTATTAGCGTATGCGTAGTAAATGATATCGGGACCATCCCCATGTTGCATAGACCAATACACCATATATTTTTTTACTTTTTCGTCGAAAACTGTTTGCGGAGCCCAGACACGTTTCAAACTTTCTTGATTGGGGTATTTTTGCTGGATATTGATAACGCTGGATGCCCAGTCGATCAAGTTATCTGACTTCAAAAGGATTAAAGCACGGTTAGAATCCCATCCTTTGGAAGAGGTCATATCGGTCAATACCATATAAAATGCTCGATCATCATGGCGACGAAGTATATGTGGATCGCGTACGCCGCCGGTGGAACTAATATCTTTAGAAGCTAATACAGGCTTATTCCCGTTTAAAGCAAAATAATTATACCCATCGTTACTAATAGCGTAGTGCACCTGTTCTTCTTCTACAGCATTACCAGTGAAATAGGCAAAAAGGTAGGCGACATAGTCCTTTTCAACGGGTGTATGATATTGTCCATTAACAAAGATGGTGCTGCAAACGAATAAACAGCATGTGAATAATTTCTTCTTCATGGTTGTCTTAAAATATTTGTATAGTCTATTTAAAAAGATTGTGTAAAGGTATTGTCTAGCATAATTTCCAAAACGTATACATATCTGGCTAGCTGCGTGTGCCTGTTTCGGATTGTTTAAATATAAAAAATGTGCCCTTAATTTAAGTGTTTTTCTTACATTTATTTTTTGACAGCTCGCTCTTGCAAAGCAAAACTAATCAGCAGATACGTTAGCAATGTTGATATTTGTGTCAAAAAGGTTTGAATATGTTTCAAGGCGGTCGGAAAGCAGCGTTTGCATATAGTGGTTGTGTTAGGACGCTATGTTAAAAAGGCTTTTGAACCAAATTTACTGGATAAATAGGTTGAAATTGAACATGATGAAGGTAAATGGGGGGTATCTTTGAGATGTACTGCTGTGTACAAATGTTCAATCTAAAATTTAACATAATAAGAAATGCGTATAAACCTTATCATTTGTTTTCTAATATTGTTTTCATCGGCATATGGAAGTCATCGATTGACTACGGATGATGTGTTGTCGAAATTGAATTTAGCGAATAGCTATTGGCAAGAACATCATAAACCTACTGCTTGGGCCTTTTGGGATGTAGCAGCTTACCACACTGGAAATATGGAGCTTTATAAGCTTACCCGAGACGAAGCGTATCGCGCTTATTCCGAAGCATGGGCAGAACATAATGAATGGAAAGGTGCTAAATCGGATGATAAAGCAAATTGGAAATATTCGTATGGAGAGAAGGATAACTATGTACTTTTTGGAGATTGGCAAATTTGTTTTCAGACGTATATAGATCTCTATAACTTGGATCCCAAACCTCACAAGATTGCCAGAGCTAAAGAAGTGATGGAATATCAAATGAGTACCAGTAAAGCCGATTATTGGTGGTGGGCGGACGGTTTGTATATGGTGATGCCCGTGATGACCAAGATGTACAACGTGACCGGCAATGACCTGTATTTAGAGAAGATGTATACATATTTGCGTTATGCGGATAGCATTATGTATGATGAGGAGGCGGCACTATATTATCGAGATGCAAAATATGTTTATCCACGCCATAAATCGGCAAATGGAAAGAAAGATTTTTGGGCTCGTGGGGACGGATGGGTATTTGCCGCTTTCGCAAAAATCTTGCAGGATCTACCGAAAGATAATCGGCACTATGATTATTATGTACAACGTTATCAAGATATGGCAGAAGCGATTGCCAAAAGTCAACAAAAAGAAGGGTATTGGACACGTAGCATGCTAGACGCTCAACATGCTCCCGGACCGGAAGCTAGTGGTACGGCCTTTTTTACGTACGGATTTTTATGGGGAATAAACAATGGTTTCTTGCCCGAAGAAAAATATAGCAGGACAGCAGAGTTGGGATGGAAATTTTTAAGCGAAATGGCCTTGCAGGAAGATGGTCGGGTAGGTTATGTGCAACCGATTGGAGAAAAAGCTATTCCAGGCCAGATTGTCGACGCAAATTCAACTGCCAATTTCGGTGTTGGCGCATTTTTATTAGCCGGAGTTGAGATGTATCGCTATTTAGAAGCTCAATCCCATGATGCCCGTATAATGAACGTCGGCCTTGGTTGGGCTAGAAATACGGTGAATACGGCAGTGTTTAGGAAAAACTCCCTCGTGAGTAGTGACTCGGTTCAGTTTATAGCGTATTACGACGGCGATGGCTTTGTAACGTTGGGAAAGCGACAGCTCAGTAGTACGCAGTGGACTGTGCAGCGTACAGAGTATAAGGGCAACGCGGCTGATGCGCATAATATTATCAGCATGATGGTAGATGGAGATGGATATTTACATGTTGCTTGGGATCATCACAATGGCCGGTTACGCTATGCGAGAAGTACGATACCTAACGGATTGGAGCTTGGGCAAGAGCAGGGCATGATCGGAAAAGAAGAAAACCGCGTGACCTATCCGGAATTTTTTGCGTTGCCGAATGGTGATCTTCTGTTCGTCTATCGGGATGGTGGTTCAGGCGCCGGAAACTTAATAATTAATAGATATGACGTAAATAAAGGTTGGCAAAGACTTCATACGAATTTGATAGATGGAGAAGGAAAACGAAATGCATATTGGCAAGCCTATGTGGATGATAAAGGGACCATTCATGTTTCCTGGGTATGGCGGGAATCTCCTGATGTGGCAAGCAACCACGATATGGCGTATGCCTGTTCTAAAGACGGTGGTTTAACCTGGCAAAAAACAGATGGCACAACATATGGTTTGCCTATTAGGGCTGACAATGCGGAATATGCGGCACGAATTCCGAAACAAAGTGAATTGATCAACCAAACTGCGATGGCAACAGATGAAGACGGGAACCCTTTTATCGCCACTTACTGGCGCGCCACCGACTCAAAAGTTCCACAATACAAGATCATTTACTATAGAGATGGTAGATGGGCGGTAAAATCATTGGACTTTAGGACATCTCCGTTCTCCTTGAGCGGACATGGAACGAAAGAGATACCTATTTCGAGACCACAGCTATTGGTAAAAGGCAGGGGTAAGGGGGTGTCGCTCTTGTTGTTATTCCGAGATAGCGAGAGAGGGAATAAAGCTTCTGTATTGAAGCTGGACGATATTCGCCGGAATGATTTTGAGATATTGGATATATACCACACATCGTTGGGCGCTTGGGAACCGACGTTCGATACGGAGCTGTGGCGGAATAAAAGGCGCTTAGCACTCTATGTTCAACAGACAGATCAAAAAGATGGAGAGGGTTTGCTGAATGCTTCACCTACGGAAGTGAAGGTAATTGAATGGCAACCGGACTTTAAGGAATAAAGGAGATTATGTATTGAAGTATAAAAATTAATAAATTATGCTAACGAAGAAGATATATATAGCTGGTGTTTTGTTCCTATTCTTTTTGTATGGTGTAAAAGGGCAACAAATGAATATGGTTAGTCCCGATAATCATCTTTCGGTGCTGCTGGAGCTGGATAAGAGACAGCTATATTACTCGGTGGTTTTTGATGGGCAGGAAATGCTCGAAAAGTCGCCTTTGGGTTTGCAGACGCATTTAGGTGATCTTTCGAGTGGACTTCGGTTAATCGATAAACAAACAAGGCGGGTAGATGAACGTTACGAAGAAGCCAAGATTAAAAGAAAATCGGTGCATTACCAAGCAAACGAACATAGGTTTACATTCGAGAACAATGACAGCATGTTGTTAGAAGTCATTTTTCAGGTCAGCAATAACAATGTAGCGTTCCGTTACGGTATACCTCAAACTGGCGAACCTGCCAATGCCATTATCCAAAAGGAGCTGAGCGGCTTTGATTTTCCAGCGTTGACAACGACATTTTTAACGCCACAGGCCACACCGATGATTGGGTGGAAGAAAACTAAACCGAGTTACGAAGAAGAGTATGTCGCCGATGAACCCATTGGCACACCATCCAAATATGGCGTAGGTTATACATTCCCTGCTTTATTCCGTATAGGTGATCGGGGATGGGTGCTCGTATCAGAAACAGGTGTAGGCAGCCTGTATTGTGGGTCGAAATTGAGCGAAGGTAATGCAGACGGGCTTTATCAGATTGCCTTTCCGGAGGAAGGAGAAAATAACGGGTTAGGAAGTTCGCAGCCTACTTTGGCATTGCCGGGATATACACCTTGGAGAACAATCACTGTTGGAAAAGACCTAAAACCTATTGTGGAAACAACTATTGCTTTTGATGTAGTAAAACCATTATACGAACCTTCTCAAAGTTATCAATTCGGACGTTCGACATGGAGTTGGTTGGAGTGGCAAGACGGCAGTATCAATTTTGAGGATCAGAAGACGTTTATCGATCTCTCTGCCGAGATGGGCTATGAATTTACATTGGTAGATAATTGGTGGGATACGAAGATCGGGCACTGGAGGATTGAAGAACTGGTCGCCTATGGAAAAACAAAAGGAGTCGGAATTTGCCTGTGGTATAACTCCAACGGTTTCTGGAATGATGCGCCGCAAGGTCCTAAAAACCGTATGAATACCTCGATAGCTCGAAAAAAGGAAATGGCCTGGATGCAACGTATAGGTGTTAAGGGAATCAAGGTAGATTTCTTTGGCGGAGATAAGCAGGAAACAATGCAGCTTTACGAGGATATTCTTTCGGACGCAAATGATCACGGTTTAGTCGTTATTTTTCATGGTTGTACATTACCTCGGGGATGGGAACGGATGTATCCAAATTTTGTGGGAAGCGAAGCTGTACTAGCATCCGAAAACTTGATTTTTACACAGCACGCGAATGATACGGAGGCTTATAATGCAACGTTACACCCCTTTATACGGAATGCAGTCGGATCGATGGACTTCGGACCTGTATTACTGAACAAACGTCATAACAGAGAGAATAATGGTGGAACAATCCGCAAGACCAGCGAGATTTTTCAACTGGCTACGGCTGTCTTGTTTCAGACACCGGTGCAGAACTTCGGAATTACGCCGAACAACCTAAACGAATATCCCGATTTTGTTATTGATTTCATGAAAGATGTACCTACCATTTGGGATGAGACTATATTTATTGATGGCTATCCGGGCAAATATGTTGTTTTGGCGCGCCGACATGGAGATACTTGGTATATAGCAGGAGTCAATGCGGAGAAAGAAACTAAAGATATGCTTATCTCTCTGCCCATGCTCGCTGAAGGGCACGCAACCCGATATTCGGATGATACGCAACGAAACCCGCAGCGGGACAATTTGACGGTAGTAAAAGGCGAGAAGATCAAATTAACTCTGCGACCGAACGGAGCTGCCATTATCGTCGGGAAATAAATTGGTACCGACTATTACCTTAGACAGTATATGTCGTTAAATATGGCTTGTCTCCAATAAAGTGTATATTTGTAACCTTTATAAGGAAGAAGCTATATATGGATGAATCTGTGCAAAAGATAGGCATCGTCGGGAGTGGAAGTTGGGCGACAGCCATGATCAAGATGTTTGAAGATAATGCTAGAGGGAAAGATATTCTATGGTGGGTTAGAAAGGAAGAAGATTTGGCGTATATTAAATCTTACGGACATAATCCTAACTATTTAAGTGCTGTAAAGGTTTCCGTAAAGCCAGATAATTTATTTTTGGATGCGAAATCGGTTATTCAACAATCGGATATTGTTGTATTAAACACACCGTCTGCATATTTAAAACAGGCATTGAAAGATGTGAAATCCGACGATTTTGCCAATAAGATTGTCGTATCTGCCATCAAAGGGATCATTCCGCATGACAACCTCATTGTGGGAGATTATCTGACCAAAACGTATCAAATTCCGTTACAAAATATTGTGGTCATTGGAGGACCCTGCCATGCGGAGGAAGTGTCTTCGGAAAAGTTATCTTATTTAACCTTAGCGGGCAAAGACGATAATACCGTTGAACGGGTTGCTACATTTATACGTGGTCGATATATCAATACTGTTCTTTCCGACGATATTTTTGGCGTAGAATACGGTGCCGTGCTTAAGAATATATATGCATTGGCTGCAGGGGTATGTCACGGATTGGGACTAGGCGATAATTTCATCGCCGTGCTGATTTCTAACGCTATCCAAGAAATGGAAACTTGTTTATCCGCGATAGATCCGGAGACTGACCGGGATATCAATGCATCAGCGTATCTGGGTGATCTTTTGGTAACGGCTTATTCACAGTTTAGCAGAAACCGCACTTTTGGTCACATGATAGGGAAGGGCTATACCGTACAATCAGCGCAGTTGGAGATGAATATGGTGGCAGAGGGTTATTATGCTTCGGCCTGTATTCAAAACATTGTTCAGCGTTATCAATTGGATATGCCTATCTGCCATATGGTATATGAAATTCTATATCACCGTCAGCCCGCAAACGCCGAAGTCAAAAAATTAGTAGCAAAATTAACGTAATGAGTTTAACAAAAGAGCAAATTGCAGAAACATACAAAACAATTCAAGATGAAATTACATCGGGACTGGAAGCTTTAGACGGAAAATCTACTTTTGTAGAAGAGTTGTGGCAGCGTGAAGGAGGTGGCGGTGGTCGTACCCGCATCATACAGGTTGGCAATATAGTAGAAAAAGGGGGCGTTAATTTTTCTGCAGTTCACGGTAAGTTACCGGATCCTATCAAAAAATCTTTCAAAGTCGAAGAAGAGGAGTTTTTCGCCACAGGAGTCTCTATCGTTATTCATCCTAATAATCCGTGGGTACCGATCATTCACATGAATATACGCTATTTCGAACTGGGAGAAAATATTCGCTGGTTTGGAGGCGGAATTGACCTTACGCCGCACTACGTGATAGAAGAAGATGCTCGTTTTTTTCATCATATGATAAAAAATGTATGTGACAAGCATCATCCTGCTTTTTATTCCGAATTTAAGACCTGGGCTGATAATTACTTTTATATCAAGCACCGGCAAGAAACACGAGGAATAGGAGGTGTATTTTATGATAAGCTAACCCCTGAAAAAACAGGCTTAACGGATGAGCAGCTTTTTAAATTCTCCTGTGATCTGGGACGAACTTTCGTACCGACCTATACCGAATTAGTGAACCGGAACAGACATCGTAAGTTCTCCTCTGAAGAGAAAGAATGGCAATTGTTGCGTAGAGGGCGCTACGTGGAGTTTAATTTGGTGTATGATGCCGGAACCCGTTTTGGTTTGGAAACAAATGGGCGTATAGAGTCCATATTGATGAGTTTACCAGCCCAAGCCAATTGGGCATATGATTTTAAACCGGAAACCGGCTCCGAAGAGGAAAGGACGTTGTCTTTACTGAAGAAGGAAATAAACTGGATAGGATAACCTGTAATAGTGATTTATGATTAATTATCAGCGATTTACACTTGATAATGGCTTACGTGTATTGGTACATGAAGACCATACCACAGCGATGGCCTGTGTGAATATATTATATGATGTGGGTGCACGGGATGAATCGCCCGATAAAACCGGATTTGCTCATCTTTTCGAGCATCTGATGTTTGGAGGTTCTGTCAATATCCCTAACTATGATACGCCCTTGCAGGAAGTCGGCGGAGAAAACAATGCTTTTACAAGCAACGATATAACCAATTATTATATTACGCTGCCGTCTGCTAATCTGGAAACTGCATTTTGGCTAGAAAGTGATCGTATGTTGAGTCTAGCTTTTAGCGAGGAAAGTCTAGAAGTGCAAAGAAATGTCGTATGTGAGGAATTTAAACAACGCTACCTCAACCAACCTTATGGTGATGTTTGGTTACGTTTGCGTCCCCTTGCCTACAAGGAACATCCCTATCGCTGGGCTACGATAGGCAAGGAGCTCCGCCATATCGAGGATGCAACAATGGAGGATGTAAAAGCGTTTTTCTTCAAGCATTATGTCCCAAGTAATGCTATTATGGTAGTCTCGGGAGATGTATCATTTAATCAAGTAAAAACGTTAGCCGAAAAATGGTTTGCTAATATCCCTGCGCGTCAGAAACCCGAAAGAAGGTTACCCCAAGAACCGAAACAGTTAGCTCCACGACGAGAAGAAGTATACTCAGATGTGCCGGTAAACAGCATCTACATTGCATTTCATGGTCTCGGGCGTATCCATCCCGATTATCCCGTAATGGATTTATTATCCGATATACTATCGCGTGGAAATTCTTCTCGACTTTACAGGGCGCTAGTGAAAGATCAACCCTTGTTTAGCGAGGTAAATGCTTACGTCTGTGGTTCTATCGATCCGAATCTTATTGTGATTGAAGGGAAACCATTAGCTCAGGTAGATATGGCCAAGGCAGAAGCATCGTTATGGAAACAGCTCGACATACTGAAAACCGAGCTGATGAAAGAAACAGAGCTACAAAAGGTGAAAAACAAGATAGAATCAACGATGGTATTTGCGGAGCTTTCAATTTTGGATAAAGCAATGAATCTTGCTTTTTTTGAAGCACTAGGAAGCGCAGATTGGTATAACGAAGAAGTGGATAAATACCTCGCCATAACACCAGATGATATTCAACGGATGGCGCGAGAAATTTTTATTCCAGAAAATTCATC
This sequence comes from Sphingobacterium gobiense, assembly GCF_002980575.1. Classification (GTDB taxonomy): domain Bacteria; phylum Bacteroidota; class Bacteroidia; order Sphingobacteriales; family Sphingobacteriaceae; genus Sphingobacterium; species Sphingobacterium gobiense. Next base: position 999,731 of record NZ_PVBS01000001.1, on the reverse strand, counting down.
TACCCTAATTTATTATGCTAAAGAACGACAACAACATGCTGGATAGAGCCGAAGCACCTTCACGTCATGAAATACAGGATATCGACCTTATTCGACCGGATGAAGTGATTTTTGACAACGGAGTAAGGGTTTTTATTTTCAGAGCGCCGACGCAAGAGTTGATAAAGGCTGAGTTTATCTTTCAGAATATATTCGATGGCTCGGAAGATTCCCTTCTTCATACCTGTGCCAGCCATATGCTAAAAGAAGGTACGAAAACACGGACGGGTGCACAGATAGCCGAAGAGATAGATTTTTATGGTGCGTATCTCATGCCAGAATATAGCTTTGACCAAACTGCACTAACACTCTATTCGTTGAATAAACATTTAAATGCGGTTTTACCGGTTGTGCACGATATATTGAGTGCGGCTATTTTTCCAGAGGAAGAACTGGAAACCTATATTCGTAACAATAAGCAGACATTACAGATCTCGTTGCAAAAAAATGAATATGTCGCACGTCGGCTATTTTTCAAGAACTTGTTTGGAGAAAGTAGATATGGACGGGTTCCGACGGAAGAAGCTTATGATAAGCTGAACAGAGACGATTTGATTGCGCTGTATCAGAAACAGATACAGCCTCAAAACTGTACGTTGATTTTATCGGGAAATATCACTGATGATGTTTTAAAGCACGTACGGGCGCTTTTTGATGTCCAATGGGCAAACACTGTGGATACAAATAGCATTGTGGCACCTAAATTTCCCGTTTTTGTACCATCAACAGTTATGGAAACGCGCGCGGACGCCTTGCAGTCAGCTATCCGTTTGGGTATACCCACCATTAACCGGGTGCATCCCGATTTTCCAGCTATCCAATTTGTTAATACCCTTCTCGGCGGGTATTTTGGTTCACGTTTAATGCGAAACATCCGTGAAGACAAGGGGTTCACCTATAGCATCGGATCCGCCTTTGCGAGCTTACAACATACCGGATTCTTTACCATTGCTACGGAGGTCGGTGTCGACAGTACACAAGCAACACTAGTGGAAATAGAAAAAGAGTTTACTATTTTGCGTGAGACAGCAGCTCCTGAGGAAGAGATAGCATTAGTAAAAAATTATATTTTGGGTTCAGTTTTAGGATCTATCGAATCTGTATTTTCACATGCTGATAAATTTAAAGCGGTGTATTTCTATGGACTCGATATATCCTATTATACACGTTATAATGAAATCATCCGTAACATGACCGCCGCAGATGTGCAGCGTATCGCCAATACGTATTTTGATTACAATAATTTGCTTAAGATTGTAGTAGGGAGAAATAATTAATCTTTCTTCTTTTTCCCCGCGAAAAAGAAGCAAAAAGCTCGTCGCTTCGGATGTTTGACAGGGAGGGAAGTGCTAAGGATAGATTTCTACAATTGTCAAAAATCCGGATGCGACATTGGATGTTAAGGGAGTTTTCATGCAATTGAATATTCCATCATTAACCTTACAAAGGTTATTTACTTTCTGTAATAACAGCCTTCCCTTCTTTACCCGGAGAGCCAGAGTAAACTTGCCCTTGTGGTATGCCACGAAGACCAGGAGCAGACATGGCTATTCGTGAGTAAATCTGGTTTAAGTCAGAAACAGGATTGATTGCGCGACCACCGGCAGAGACATCGATATAAACGTAATTCGCTTGTTTTTTATCTTCTGCCTGAGGTATAATCCCACTCGGATCGTATTTGAAATTCACATTTCCACCGTCGCCATTCGGATCGGTCTTCGTGCCGTTCATGGCATCTTGACCACGGGCAATAACATATAACGAACCCAATTTTTTAAGGTTGATGTCGATATCGAAGTCCGAAGCATTGTTTCGTCCGCCCATACCGCTAATAAATGCACCTTTCCCTATTTCCGCATGCTTTATGACCAGTTTGACGTCTTTTTTTCCATAAAACTGCAAAGATGATCGGTCTTTCATGATAAGTGTATCAATATAGATAACTGCCGAAGAATCGCGGCTGTTAAATGTTCTCTTTTTCTTCTTGCCTAATTCTAATTTGCCGATATGTTCCTCTTGCGCATATCCGATCGATAGGAAGGAAACGCCTAGGAAGAGCAAGGTTATACTTAATATGTGGGTTAATTTCATGACTTTTACTATTTACGTACGCTATATACATTATATTGGAATAACAAAAAGGTAAATAGTTTAGTTTGTCCCACCAGACGAATATTGAACAATAAGTTTTGCCGCTTTTTCCGACGCTCCGGGAGATCCAAGTTTCTCAGCTAATACATCATAATTCTCCAATACACTCGCGCGGTGTTCCTTATTTGTTATCAGCTCACCAAGTTCGTCGGCGATCGTACGGGTATCGCATTCTTCCTGAATAAACTCCCGAACAGATAGAAAGCCGTTAATCAAGTTTACTAGAGAAATGAACTCAACTTTCACCAAACGACGAGCTAAAAATACCGTAAGTTTATTGGCTTTGTAGACGACGACCTGCGGCACTTTTAAAATGCCGGCTTCAAGCGTAGCAGTACCACTCGTCACTACGGCGGCTTCGGCATGTTTGAGAAGATCATAGGTTTGTTGGAAAACGACTTTTATTGGTAAATCACCAGTATATTGCCGGTAGTAGTCTTCATCAAAATTGGGTGCGCCCGCGATGACGAGCTGATGTGCCGGGAAAAGATAATATAGATCAACCATAACCGGCAAAAGTTTTTCGATTTCCATTTTTCGACTCCCCGGAAGTAAGGCAATAATTGGACGTTCGTTGAGTTCATTATCTTGCTTGAAAGCGGAGTTGAACGTATGCTGACTTATCGCGTCCAGTAAGGGGTTGCCAACATAATCTACAACATAATTGTATTTTTTGTAGAAATCAACCTCAAAAGGAAGAATACAAAACATATGATCAACGACTCTCTTGATTTTATGCACTCGACCTTGATTCCATGCCCAGATTTTAGGAGAGATATAGTAGCAAACACGAATACCACGCTTTTTAGCAAATTCTGCGATTTTAAGATTAAATCCGGGAAAGTCTACCAAAATTAAAGTGTCCGGATTTTCCTCAGTGATATCCTCTTTTACCAGTTTTAAATTCTTCTGGATTTTTCCGAGATTTTTGATAACCTCTACAAATCCCATGAATGCCATTTTCGATGTATGTATCAATGGTGTTTCTCCAGATGCCTTGCACATTTGATCTCCGCCCACTATACGGAAACTAGCCTCTGAATCTTCTTTTTTTAAGGCTTTGATTAAATTAGCACCGTGCAGATCTCCAGAAGTTTCTCCTGCAATAAGATAATATTTCATGATCTTTACTTTTTATATCCCCAGTTCAATCTGGAACATTCCTCCCCAAGCGTTTTTGCTACTATTATTGCTAAAGTCCCCATTTGGCACGGTGTAATTTGCATTTAATTGGAACTTGAGCCGATGTGCTTTCATATATTTGGTCAATCCCAGTTCGATAACATCGAGCTGATCTTCGTAATTCCGCAGCTGCTGATGCGGTTTTATATGCGTATAGCGCGTAGCAACTTCATATCCTTTATTGAGGAGATAAGATGCTTGCTGATTCACTCCCCATCCCTTCTGGGCGTAGGTTTCTTCTTCTTCTGGACCATCCACTTGATTAAATTGATCATCGACAATGTTGAACGGATTATCGACATCACGTCGCATATATTCTACCTGATATGCAAAGCCCTGATATTTAAAAATAGCGTCTGCAAAAGACGTTTTGAGCGTAAACGGATTTTTTACATACCTGCCGAGTTGCCCGCCTTCTCGTGTTGTCCGGTCATTATAGCTATAACCACCTCCTAACGAGAGCTTAGGCGTTTCTTCGCGCTCAATATCTCCTTCCGAGTAGTCGCCCTCATTTGTGAATTCCCCAAAAGGTAAAAATTCCATACGTCCAGTATAGGCTAGACCGTTATCGCTACCCAGCGCGGCCCGTCCCTCTCCTGTGGAAACAGCTGCTTTAGCATTGAAGGGCACCTGACCGATTTTATTTGTGTAGTGGAAGGTCATCCCGAAATCCCGGTCGACCGTGAATCTACTATTGACCAATGACCGGTCGGCAAATTGTAATTGACCCGAGGAGTTGACCCGTTGACGGTTTCCTGGTAATTTGTTTTGTCCGAAAGATACCCAGAAATTATCCGTAAAATTATAGAAAACTACAGCATCACGTACGATATTTGGAATACCGCTATCATCGAAATCCTGATCACCTCTTGTAAAGGCCAGTTGAACGGAGTACGATATTTTAGGCGTATAAATGTAACCGTCCATCCGCAAACGTAACCGCCGGACACGCGCGTCAAATGATCCATTATCGATATTGTCCAGCACGTTGCTGAATCCAGCTCTGTTTTGCATACGAAATCTAAAGTTGGTATAAAACAAAGAATCGTTACTCATGTATTGTATTCCCTTAAAATTCAGTATGTTTGCTCTATCGTCTCGTTCCTGTGCCTGGCTTTGGATAGTAAACAAAAGGCAACCAGCGGTCACCAGCAATAGTTTAATTTTAATGTTCATGCGTATGGTTGTATAAAAGTATTTCTATCACGTGTCGCAAAATGCCAAAGATAATGTTTCTTGGTTTTACTTTACGCTATTCTTAGATACGAAAATTCATTTTAATTTTGGAAAGAATTGGGAATTTCTATTTGGGGGGAATTGTGCAAATCTAGTTAAGAAAATTGTGAGCGAAAAGAGACGAAAAATAATTCATATTGATATGGATGCATTTTATGCGTCGGTGGAGCAACGTGATTTTCCGGAATTGCGAAATAAAGCACTTGCAGTTGGTGGTTCGCCGGATGGTAGAGGCGTGGTGGCGACAGCGAGTTACGAAGCACGGAAATATGGAGTCCGCTCGGCAATGTCTTCCCGACAGGCGTTACAGCTTTGTCCGCACTTGATCTTTACACGACCCCGATTTGATGTGTATAGGGAAATTTCCAATCAGATACGGGCAATTTTTAGACGATATACGGATTTGATAGAGCCGCTTTCGCTGGACGAAGCTTTTCTGGATGTGACAGAAGACAAACAAGGTATAGGGTCGGCCATTGAAATTGCTAAAGCAATTAAGACAGCCATTCGTGAAGAATTGGGGCTGACTGCATCGGCAGGTGTGTCTACAAACAAGTTTATTACCAAAATTGCATCGGATTATCAAAAACCGGACGGATTAACGTTTATCGGGCCTTCTAAAATTATTCCTTTTTTAGAGCATCTCCCTATCGATAAATTTTTTGGAGTTGGCAAAGTAACAGCTGAGAAAATGAAAAATATGGGAATACATACCGGACAGGAATTGAAGGAGTTTACGGAGAATGAGTTGATTCGGCGATTCGGGAAATCAGGTAAATTTTTTTATCATATGGTGCGGGGAGAGGACAATCGACCCGTGAAGCCTAATCGGATCGTCAAATCAATTGGTATAGAAGATACATTTGAAACGGATCTCAAAGAGGAGCAGGAAATGCTAAAGGAATTGGGAGCGTTATGCATAAAACTGGAAAAGAGGTTAGAGGGGAGGGCCAAACAAGGACGTACAGTTACACTGAAAATAAAATTTGCAAACTTTTCCCAGCTTACAAGAAGCAAAACAAGTGCATTCTATCTAAATACCGCGGAAGATATTTTCCGACAGGTAACTGATCTTTTCGGCAACGTGGACATGGAAGACAAGCGGGTGAGGCTTCTGGGGGTGACGATCTCTAATTTTTATGACGCTGATTTGGAAAAACTGCATAACCCACAATTGCGGTTGTTTTAAGACCAAGTTAAGTATTGTTGCGACTCCATAATACGTTTTAGAAAACTGATTACGTATTATATTTCTGAAATTTATATCTTAAATGAAAGTTCAAAACGGAGAAAGATAGAAGGGATAGTTGTTACATAGGAAAATTGTGCTAAATATGTAGTTGAAACGCTACATGTTTTTTTAAACCTCATCAATCTGTTCAAAGAGTTACTGATATTCTCTAAATTCGCTTACTGGATCTTTTCCGGTAATGGTCCTCATATTGAATAGAAATAAACTAATTTTTAATGCAGATTATGAATGCAATGTTGCTTAAAACATGTTGGCGTGCTATATCCAACAGACATATTGATGAGGATATGGATAAATTGCAAGCCGTTAGGGTTCGTTTGATGAATCAGTATGCTTTTTTAATTTCGTTGATTTTTATTACAGATGCTTTTCGGAATTTATGTTTTGGACGCCACATTAATTTTTCGATTTTGCTTACGGTGGGCTGTGCATTATTTTTGTTATCGTGGTATACAAGGGTGTATTTTAGTACAAAAATTGCGGCGTCGACACTCGTAGTGGCCACATTGATGGTATTCTACTTTTGTTCTACTGCGGGTTTTCACAACGGAATTGCTCCGTATTACTTCGCTATTCTGTTTGCTGCTTTATTCATTTTTAACGAAAAAAATAGCCTGTATAATATTTTTGTTTTTCTGTGGATTTTTGTGCTGTTCTATATCGTGCAGTTGTTTCATCTGGAATGGTTTGATGGGGTCGAGGAAAGTCAGGTGTATTTTCGTAAGAATCAACAAATTACTTTTGTTCAGGCGGTACTGCTATTAGCTGTTAATGGTTATTTTATTATGCTGAAGAACAAAAAAATACAGAATTTGTATCATCAAGCATTACGTAGTGGTATGGGATTGTCGAATAATCAGTATTCAGAACAACCGAAATCAGCTGGCACGTTGAAGTCTCCGGCATATGTTGTGAAGTTGGCAAAAGATGATGACATGGCTTTTTTACCAATGTTTAAGCACGTATTTCCAGATTTTTATGAGAAGTTGCGCGAGAAGAATCCCGAAATGACGAGAGAAGAATTTAAATTTTGCGCCCTGTTGAAATTAGGATTTACCACTAAAGAGATTGCCAATTATAACCATATGGCTGTGCGCAGTGTGCAGACGAAGAAAAGCCGGCTTAGGAAATCATTTTGTATTCCTCCGGATGAAGACCTTTATCAGTGGATTGATCGGTTTTGATAGCGCAAAAATTACTCCTCTGGCTCTTCCGGTATAGATTTTATAAACTCTGAAGGAGACATTCCTGTTACCTTTCTGAAGTTTTGTGCAAATTTGCTTTGTGAAGAAAAGCCAGCTTCGTTGGTTAGAGCCGCTATTTTCAGTCGTCGATAATAGGGATCGTTTATCAATCTTTTTGCAATGTAATTAATCCGAAGCTCGTTAATATAATTGTAGAAGTCCTTTTTCTTTTGCGAGTTGATAACAAAGGAAAGGTACTTCGCATTGGTATCACAATAAATAGCTAGGTAGGAAAGAGAGATGTCCCTTTTAACATAAAGGTGTTTACCTTCAAACTCTTCCAATCGGTTCATAATCTTGTTGACAATTTGATCTGAAATTACTACGGTAGGGGAAGTTTCATTTTCCATTCCTGACGGCTGATCTTTATTGCTTTCCTCTTCGGGGTTATCTGGTAAAGGAAATTGCTGCTTTTCGACTTTTTTGTCTACTACATTTTTGCTGATTAGTTTCTGCTTTTGTCTAAATTGCGGTAAGATAAAGTAAAGCGTTATGGGGAATACTACCAATAACCCCATGATGAGAAAGGCTATTTTACTTTTTGACCTTCGTTGCTGGTCTTTTATTTCAAGACCTAGATTCGTATAAGAATTATCTACGAATTCAGCTGATTTCTTATAAATTTCGCTTACAATAGAATCTTGTAATTTTTTGATAAACAACACCTTATCTATTTTGTTTGTTGTTGCATAATATCGGTATGCCGTTTCATTCACTTCTTTCTTCAGTTGTAGATAGTAAGATTTATCTGCGAGGCGTTGCGCGCTGTCTAAATGTTTTTCGGCCTTCAAAAGATTTTCTCTATTTAGGTATATATTCGCCAGACCATTATGAATTAAAGCCGTGACGTAATTTTCGGGAGCATCAATGCCTACGCGCAAAGCATTTTGATAGTGTTCTATTGACTTGTCATAATCCTCTAGTAAGTAGTAATTAAGGCCCAATAACTGCTCATTCTCCATCTTAAAGAAGCCCCGATTTTCTGCGGTGCTTTCAAAATATTGTTCTGATTGTTGGATGTAGGCTATCGCTTGTGTATATCGTTTATTTGCCATTTCGTTATGAGCCATCTCCTGATTGATCAATCCTCTGACTGTATTGGCTATTTGTGGGCGTTTTATTTGTTCAACAATAGCAGATGCTTTTACTATATACTCTTTTGCTGGCGTGAGCAATCGCGCAATTCTATATTGGGTAGCTAAAAAACCATAAATTCGAGCTTTCCAGTTTACCTCATCGGTATCATTGACGATTTTTTCTGCTTTCAGCGCATATTCGATTGATTTTATTGTTTCTGCCCGTTGTTGGTACAGGGAAGCGGTAAGCATTAAGCTTCGAATTTGTAATAAAGGGGTTCGTGATATTGAATATAAAGAGTCGGCAATCTGAATGGCTTTTGGGAAATCCTTTTGGGATGTTTCCAAATATGTTTTTACGTACAATGCGTTATAAGACTCTAGATCCTGTGCACGTAAAACGACGTTACATATCAATAAACAAAAAATATAAAAATAAGTTAACCCCTTACTGTCGATCTTCATAGTATATATTAATATTAGGATGTTTTAAATTAAATTCCAAATAGATAAATATATTTAATTATAATATTTAAGTCTTTGACGTTTGTTGTCCTCCTTTTAAAATTTCATATTGTTGTCTTTTCAACCAACGAACAATAGTCTTCTTGGTCATAATACCATATTTTTCCATGGCCTCTTCCAGCAACAGATCACCTTTAATGATGGCTTGGACAACACCTTCCTTTATTTCTTTTTGATAGCGTATCACTGATGGTTTCATATTCTCTAATTTTTATAATCAAATCGAATATCGGTTTGATTCCCTTTATTGATATTTCTATTTTCTGGTTTCATATTTCATGTTGTTTTTGAATATATAATAAAAGGATCCGATATTATCGGGGAGAAATACCGGATACAATCTACCTATGAAAAATTATACCGAGGTCGGTACTATATACAAAAACAAAATCATTGTACAAAAATGCGTGTGTGTGATGTTTTACCCAAAAAAAGAGGTACAGCGTAAATACAATAATGGCTATCACAAATGTACAATAAATTGCATTCTTAAAGTTCTTTTGTTATGTAGCAGGATAACTACACTAAGTTGGTGTTGATGTCTGTTATCTTGTTGTTTATTAGTTGTTTATAGTGTTTTTGTGTATTGTTCGTTTTCGGTAAAATGAATAAAATAAAATTGTGCCTTTTCGTTATTTGGGTCATACAAAAGCTTTCTATAGCTATCAAACGCCGCTAATTTTGTCGCATATTAATTTGGCTTAAACAAGCCAGCTATTAATCGTAGTCAAGAAATATTATTAATTAAAATCAGCAAAACCAAAACAACAATGGAAGAGCAAAATAGTATGCTACCACCTGATATTGCAGGATTGCAGGATGGGAGTAAAACAAAAAACGAGAAACTTATTTATCTCGCGCCCGCGATGGGATCGATTCTCGTGGAGTTGGAAAACAACATTGCGGCCGGTTCAATAACGGTAAAGGAAACGGAAGGCAAGGTTGAAGAAGGATGGATGGTTGAAGACGACGTGGTGAGAGAAATTGACATTGATCTTTTTTAATAAACAAAATAATCAAAAACAAAAAATGGAAATAATGAGAAACGCTACGAGATACATTACCATACTTATACCCTACCTATTTTTCGCACTACTCGTCATGGTTTCCTGTAATAAGGATACGATGAGACCATTTGGAGCTGGAGACCAGATAAAGATGCGCGTCAATGTAAAAGGTGGCATAGTGGCAGATTCAAATAAACCTAATAATAATCAGCGGGCTTCTGTTGGTCGATCCAAAGCAACATCATCTGTTAATCAGCAACAGACGATTGATCTTGGCGACGGTCTTAGGCTAGTAGCTACGCTTGTACCACAGCAAGAAGCTGCTCCAGTACAGCTGAAACAATCTGGAGAAAAGGGCCTAAAGGCTTTAGCTCAACCCGTAAGAAATGATTTACCAATAGGAACGAAATATAGACTGTTGGTTTACAATGCAACAGGACAGGAAGTATATCGTACAGATGAAGAAGTAACCAGTACTTCATCCGCGTATGAGGAATTTGCTTTGGAAGTGAATGATCCCGATAATCCAGGGATATTTACTTTTATAGCCTATTCTGCGGGTACAGCCGATATTCCAGAGTTAGAAGGGACCACATTGGATGAATTTTATGTTACTATAGCAGAAGATTACGACAAATTTATGCATTTTGTCGAAACAAAGACCTTTTCTGGCAGTCCTGATAACATTTATGAACTGGACGTTGTTCTATGGAACAAACTCAGTGAAATCACGACGATTGTTGATGCCACAAACGTTGGCTTAGACGCACTAAGAAATGTGAGTGGTGCTTATTTTGAGTCAGCTTCGCATGATGTAGGCAACCGGGCTACGGTTAAGATTTTAGATGGTGAGATGACCTATCTGGGGACAGCCGTAGATAAATCCATCGTATTTAATTCCAATGATTTTCCTGGCACAGCGGTTGCAAGCCAGCCAACCGTTTTAGTTCATGATGCAGCTTCTGATGTAACGTTAAAGCTGGGGAATTTGGAGATATTCTATAATGGGCAAACCTTCAGTAAATCGGGGGAGACGACAATTCCTGTCACTCCGGGGGTAAAATACGATTTGTATTTGGAGATTAAAGCTTGGTGTTTGAAGGATATATCTGATACGGAGTTTTCTCAAGAATCAGATGGTGGTCCGGGGAGCCTAACTTCTAATTTCACTTTCTTAACCACAGCAGGAGAAAGTCTTGTATTGAATATTGCCGAACTAGATAATTCATTTAACATGGTTATTAACGGCACACCATTAGCAACTAAGGAAATCGAGTTTCAGACGAATACTGACATCGACCATACTGCTCGTTTTATGAGTAATCCAAGAAATCATGGTGAGGGTACTAATGCACAAATATACAATATGACTGGGACGAAGACGGCACCAGTGATTCGAGTGACTATTAATACGAATGGTTCCGTTACGATGCAGGCCAAAAGAACGCAGACCGGATCACTTCAAACAATGCAGTTGTATAATGGGGCATCATGGAATCCTGTTATTTGGTATACGGATGGCAGACCAAACGAAGTCACGGTTTCTCAATATCAAACTGGTAAAACGATAATGAGATTTTATATAGACGGCGGTGTGGCGAAGGTTGAATGTGGTGAAGAATAACAATTATTAATTGACAAACAAAGAACAAGATTAACTACATAATGAAGAAATTTATTATTTTATCTCTTTTCGCGTTGGGTGGTATAAGGACGGGAGATGCACAATCTCTCCCCGTAACACGCGATACTACGGTAACGGTATCCATCGACCGTTACAAGGTCGTAACGAACCGTTTTGGCGACAATATTTTTTTCGGTGCCGGTGTCGGTGCGCAGATTTTCTTTGGTGACCACGACAAGCAAATGAAGTTTGGGGAGCGTCTAACTCCTACGTTTAACGCTTATTTAGGCAAATGGTTCAGTCCGGGATTCGGTGCACGTGTGGGGGGAAACTTCGGGAAAATCACAGGGGTAACCCAAAGCGGTCTCTATTCGACCGGTGAGTCTTACGAGGGGAAATCCGGATACGGCTATTGGTTATCACACGAGGAGTTTAAATCGTTTCATGTTTATGGAGACGCGCTTTTCAACCTAACCAATCTTTTCAGTGGCTATAAAGAGCGTTTTTACAATATCAGTCCGTACGCCGGTGTAGGTTATATGGTCGTGACAGATGAACCTAGACAACACGAGGTGAGCATGAACATCGGAATCTACAACACATTCCATTTGGCGAAACCATTGCATTTGACGTTGGATATTCGTGGCGCGATGGTACACGACCGTTTAGACGGTGATATAGGCCGCCGTCGTCAAGACGGTTCGCTAACAGCGTCGCTTGGTCTTGCCTATAGGTTCAACAAGCGTGATTGGGATAAACCAACGACGACTATTATCGAGTCAAGCTATGATGAGTCGTTGCTGAACGAGTTACGTGACCGCGTAGCTAAATTGGCTGCGGACAACGATGCCTTGAAACGCCAGCTGGATGATGCGCAAGGAGAGGTTATCACAGAAGTGAAATTTCAGGATAGAATCTTGGCGGCTCCGATCCTTGTGACCTTCAAGATCGATACGTGGGAAGTGCGTAATGAGGCGCGCGTAAACCTTGGATTCTTCGCAGAGACGATCAAGAGAGGTAGCCCGGATGTCGTGTATACTATTACGGGTTATGCCGATAGAGGCACTGGTTCCGTTGCCCGCAACGAACTGTTGAGCCGTAACCGTGCAGCAGCTATCAAGAAAGTATTGGTAGAGGAATTTGGTGTTGACCCATCACGTTTACGTACCGAACATAAGGGTGGTGTCGAGAATATGTATTATGACGATCCACGCGTAAGCCGTGCCGTTATCGTTATAGGAGATTAATTAATTTTTTGTTTTCATAGCACTATGCTCACCTTCTCATGCTTCTGAAAGTATGGGAGGTGGTGCATATTGTTCTGGGAAAAACCTTGGTTCCGATCTATCATGTATACCCTCATCATAATCACTTGCTTCTTACTGGCCATGCTATTGAGCAGGGGGATGCTTCCTGTTATCATGCTGGTGACCTACAAAAAGCGGCTTTTTGATCCGATTAATACGCGTAAGGTTCATCAACATATCACTCCTCGCTTGGGGGGAGTTGCTTTTGTGCCAATACAGTGTTTTCTGTTTGTTATAGCATTGGTTTTTGTAGTCAAGATAGCCAACATGGATATACAGGTAGAGTCGTGGGCGTTACTATCCCATTTTATGCTGCTGTTGTGTGGTTTGGGTATCCTCTTTATGGTAGGGATAGCTGACGACCTTATCGGCGTAAGCTATAAATGGAAATTTGCAGCACAAGTGGTCGCAGCAGCGTTTTTTCCACTTTCTGGTCTATGGATTAACGATTTGTATGGTGTAGGGCTTATAGTTTCGTTACCGGCGTGGGCAGGTATTCCGCTGACGATGTTTATGGTAGTGCTGATTATTAATGCCATTAATCTTATTGACGGGCTGGACGGACTTTGCTCCGGTGTAGTAGGTATGGGTTGTTTGGTGCTGGGATCTTTGTTTATTTATTATAGTGCCTGGTGGCATGCCTTATTCGCATTTATTACGGTAGGATTATTAATTCCTTTTTTCTATTTCAACGTATTTGGTGCTACCGGTCGACATCGTCGGATTTTTATGGGCGATACCGGAAGTATGACCCTAGGATATTCGATAGCGTTTTTGGCGGTTAGTTTTGCCATGAACAATATCTATATCAAGTCTTTTTCCGACGGTGCTATTGTCGTCGCTTTTTCTACACTCATTATTCCTGTACTGGATGTTGCGCGTGTGATGTTTGTGCGTTGGCGAAAAGGGAAACCTGTTTTTAAACCAGACCGCAATCATCTTCATCATAAATTTTTGCGGATGGGCATGTCTCATCGCATAGCGATGTTGTCTATTTTGGGATTGGTGTTATTTTTCTGCCTATTTAATATCCTGATGGTCGATCTGATCAGCAATAATATTGTCATCGCTTGTGATTTGTTGTTGTGGGTAGGACTCCATTATGCGTTCGAAAAAATAGAACAACGACACGTCGAGAAACAAAATGTGGAGGCGCGATTAACCGCACCTATACAAGTATACCTAAGAGAGAGAAAAGAAAAACATAGAGAAGTATTGCATACACGCTGATCGTTATGTATGCCTGTCTCGATAATTGGATATTTTAAAAAAAATACAAATGAAACCTGTCTGCGGTACGCGGACAAGCTTCATTACCTTTAAAGAACAATTGTATAAATGAAAATAGTCCTCATTGGGGGTTCCGGATTTGTTGGTACTCATTTAATCGATAGGTTATTGGAAATACCCGGAATCGATGTACTGAACATTGATAAAAACAACAGCGAAAAATATCCGGAATTGACACGCATTGGGAACGTGATGGATTGGCAGACGCTGGCGCATCATTCCAAGGGTGGTAATGTGGCAGTATTGCTGGCTGCGGAGCATCGTGATGATGTAAGTCCAACTTCTCTTTATTACGACATTAATGTCGAAGGCATGCGAAATACCTTAAAAGCTATGGATGCCAACGGTATAAAACGGTTAATTTTTACCAGTTCTGTGGCGGTATATGGATTGGACAAGGATAATCCTAATGAAACTGCAGCTATCGACCCCTTTAATGATTACGGGAAAAGTAAATGGCAGGCTGAACAGGTCTTGAATGTTTGGTATCGAAACCATCCCGATTGGGATATCAGTATCATACGACCAACGGTCATTTTCGGTGAAGGTAACCGGGGAAACGTTTACAATCTGTTGAAACAGATTGCCGGTGGTCAATTTATGATGATTGGAAAGGGAAATAACAAGAAGTCCATGTCCTATATTGGGAATATCGTGACGTTTATTGCTTTTCTCATCGAGAAAAAGACAATAGGCTACGAAATCTATAACTATGCCGATCAACCGGATTTTACGACGAAAGATCTCGTGCGCCATACCGGAGAGATCCTGGGAAAGAAAATCCCGACCGCGCGCATACCCTATTGGCTGGGGATGATGGGTGGCTATGGTTTTGATACGCTGGCTTTCATCACGCGCAAGAAGTTAAACATCAGCTCCGTGCGGGTAAAGAAATTCTGCGCGACCACACAATTTGATGTCGGTAAAGTTCAGGCATCAGGTTTCGTGCCGCCGTTTACGCTGAAGGAAGGATTAAAAAGAATGTTAGAAATGGAATTTTCTAATGCAAACAACAGACAGGACACAACGAATCGCTAAGAACAGCATGCTGTTATACGCCCGGATGCTGATCGCCATGTTTATAGGCTTCTATATATCCCGGGTGCTGCTCAACGAGCTGGGGGTGGAGGATTACGGTATTTACGGTGTAGTCGGCGGACTTGTCGGGATGTTCACCTTGTTAAATATGTCTATGGCTAACACCAGTATCCGTTTTATCACGGTGGCATTGGGTAAAGGAGATTTCAACGAGCAAAAACAGGTATTTAGCAATGCGCTGACCATTCACGTGCTTTTGGCTTTTTTGATCGTGGTGCTGGCCGAAGCTTTTGGCTTATGGTTTTTAAAGTTAGAAATGACGATCCCTGCCGAACGCATGGAGGCCGCAATCTGGGTGTTCCATTGCAGTATTTCCGCCATATTTTTTTCGGTTATCAACGTACCTTACAATGCCATGATCGGCGCTTACGAGCGCATGCATATTTACGCCTATTTTTCTTTGACAGATTTGTTCCTGCGCCTGGCGGTGGTGTTAGCTATTCCGTATTTTGGAGCTGATAATTTGAAGGTGTACGCCCTGTTGCTGTTGGGTATTCAGGTGCTTATGCAGGCAGTTTATTGGCAATACTGCTATCGGCATTTCAAGGAGTCGCGTACGGGCATGGCCTGGGATAAAAGCAAGGCAAAAGAGATGTTTTCCTTTGCCGGCTGGAGTCTGTTTGGCGATGCTTCATCCATGCTATCCTCGCATGGTCTCAATATCTTGCTGAATATATTTTTTGGTCCGGTGATCAATGCCGCCCGCGGTGTAGCCGTGCAGGTGCAGACGGTGCTAAACCGCTTTACAGGAAGCTTTCAGGCGGCCATGAATCCACAGCTGATTAAAAGTTATGCAGACAACGATTTTGCCTATATGCACAAGCTGCTTTTCGCCGGTTCCAAGTTTTCCTTTTTCTTCTTTCTGCTGTTGGCGTTGCCGGTTTTTTTTGAAGCCCGGCAGTTGTTAGTTTGGTGGTTAAAAATTGTGCCGGAGCATACGGTGACTTTCTTGCGTATTGTCTTGTTGATTTCGCTAGTCGAATGCCTGGCAAATCCGCTAATTACTTCGGTGAAAGCTACCGGAAAAATCCGACGTTATCAAGTCATTCTTGGCAGCTTTCTCTTGCTGATCGCCCCCTTGTCTTATGTTTTTCTGAAACTGGGGTGTCCGGCTTATACGGTATTTCTCGTGCAGTTTGTCATGCTGTGCATTGCCCACTACCTGCGGGTACAGTTTGTTAAACCCCTGATTCAATTGCGCGGAAGAGATTATTGGCAGCAGGTGATGATAAAAGTACTGGTTGTCTTTATGATCGCACCGATTTTACCTACGCTAATCTATATGCAGCTGGATGAAAGTCTTTGGCGTTTGCTGTTGATCTGCCTGACGACCCTGTTGGTCGTGCCGGCAGGGGTTTGGTCGTTTGGGGTAAATGAACGAGAAAAAGAACTGATTGTTGAACAGGTAAAGAAACGTTTTGCGCGAGATTAGATGAAAAAGATAAACCTAATCTATTGGAATGAAGCGAACTATGGAGATGCCTTGAGTCCGCAGCTCGTCAAAGAATTGACGGGAATTCCGGTACAATATAAAGATTTCACGATGACGCGGAACGAAAGGCTGCGGACGCTACTTGGTTTGCAACCGGCAAAGCGGAAAAGCCTTATTCTACCACATCATCGCATTTTTGGCGCCGTGGGTTCGATTATGCCTTGGTTGCCGAAAGGGACGCGAGTCTGGGGATCCGGACTGATGAACCACCATGACCAATTTCGGGGCGGCAAAGTATATGCCGTTCGGGGAAAACTGACCGAACGGAAACTCGTTGAACAAGGAATTCCCGCTTGTGGTGTCTATGGCGATCCGGCCTTGCTGCTGCCGCTGTGGTTAGAAGGAGCAGTGCAAAAGGATGTGAAAATCGGCATCATTCCCCATTGGAAAGAAGTGGATTTCTTTAAGGAGAAATATGGCGATCGCCATACCATTATTGATTTCCGGACAAGAGATGTGGTTGGAACAACCTACGATATTACCCGTTGTGCATATATTTTATCCAGTTCCTTACACGGACTGATTGTCGCACATGCTTATGGGATTCCGGCTTTATGGATTAAGCACGGCTATATCGATACCGACGGTTTTAAATTTCAGGACTATTTCAGTTCCGTGGATATTCCGGCTTACGATGGTTTTACGGATTTTGACGCAATATTGAACGATGAATCCGATTGGCGGCAACTTTTTGAGGTAAACCCCAGCTTGAGTGGCATCAATAATTCGCTGGCTGCCTTGCAAAAGAATCTATTAGCGGCAGCACCTTTTCCTTTACGCGATACATACAAAAAGTATACGTTTTGATTACACGCAAAGCATATATACGGCAAGATGGGATGGCTTATTATCCGCTGTTATCCAAAAATAATTTGGTTGATGTGCTGCTGCGTGGTGAGCAATATTGGTTGCGCCGTTACCTTAAATACCTCCGAAGCGAAGAATATTACACCCTGATCAAGCCCAAAAAACTGCTGAAATACTATTACCAACGACGGAAGAATATATTAGGAAGTCGATTAGGCTTTTTTATCCACGCCGGGAATTTTGGAACGGGGTTAAAAATATATCATTACGGATCGGTTATCGTGCACCCCAAAGCTAAAATCGGCAAAAATTGTACGATACATGGCAATTGCTGCATCGGTAGTAAAGGAGGTTTTCCGGATACACCACCTCAGATAGGAGATAATGTGGATATCGGACAAGGCGCTCAAATATTGGGCGATATTACGGTAGCGGATGGTGTTAAGATTGGAGCAGGAGCAATTGTTACCAAATCTATTAAGGAAGCGTATGTAACGGTTGTAGGTATACCAGCACGTGTGATGAACTCAAAATTATAGAAATAAGGTACGGGATATGTTGCAGAAAATTAAAGATTTATTAAAAGCGGTTGTCGAAAGATATAGGGTTAACGAGCAACTTCGTTCGCTCACTGCCCCTATTTTTGTAGACGGCTTTCCGGACAGCCGGAATTTTGGGGATGCGTTGAATATTTCTTTAGTGAAGTATCTTTCCGGAAAAGATGTATTCCCTTCACGGTTTTTGAAACAAACACCTCAAAATCTGGCTACTTCTTATGCGGTTATTGGCAGTGTATGTCAATGGTCACGTCCGCAAACGATAATCTGGGGTGCAGGGTTTATCGGAGAAGAATTTAAAACAAAAGATTTTGTCAAACCAAGCCACATATTAGCCGTAAGGGGACCGTTGTCACGAGCGATTTATCGGAATAATGGAATTGACTGCCCGACATGCTACGGAGATCCGGCACTATTGCTACCCTTGATTTATAACCCGACAATAGCGCCTATTTACGAATACGGAATCATTCCACATTATGCCGATTGGGACGCTAATTGGGTCAAACAATACCGGTCGGATAAAAATATGTTGGTTATCAATATTATGACCAGTAATAACCACGAGCTTTTTGTAAAACAGTTAAAATCCTGTAGAAAAATTGTAACCAGTTCCTTACATGGGTTGATATTGGCGCAAGCCTACGGAATACCGGTATGTGCTATCAAACTGTCGGATAGCGTGGCAGGTGGAGAATTTAAGTTTGCAGACTATTTATTGTCTGTTGGTAGAGTGCCTAAAGAAAGAATAAACCTTTCTGAACAAGATATTCCGATAGAAGACCTGTCATATGATAAAGAACCTATTCACATAGATTTGGCTCCGCTGATAGAAGCATGTCCGTTTATACAACCGGATCAACGAGCATATCTTTTGTCAAAAAGCAGGAATTATTACCAGATAGAAAACTAAAACATGGCGAAGGTAGGGAATATAAAGGTATTGCATGTGATAACCAGAGCCGATATAGGCGGTATCAGCAGCTTGTTATATAACTACTATACCAATATGTTGCACGGCAATGTTCTTTTTCATGTCGTCGCTATCGAAACCTCTTATATACAACGATACCAGCAGATTTTTGAAGATTTAGGCATGGAAGTATTTTTCATGCCAGAGAAGATTACTAAGCGTTTAAGGTATTTGAAAGAACTAATTCGACAGGAGAGATACGATGTAGTACATGCGCATGTAGAACTCGTATCCGCCGTATACCTGGCTATTGCAATGTTAGCCGGAACTAAAATTCGTATAGCGCATACGCACCTCGCCGTGGATAATACAGGCTTAAAAAATAAACTCTTACAGATGTTGCTCAACAGGGTAGTGACACATCGGATGGGGTGTAGCAAAATGGCTATCGTGAAACTGTTCGGTTCAAAATACGTAACGCGTGCAACAGTTATATATAACGCTATTGATCCTGGAGAATATGTATTTAATCCCGCAATTCGGCAAGTCATCAGACAAGAGTTACAAATTGAGGAGAAATACGTGGTCGGATTTGTTGGAAGACTGGCAGCCTTAAAGAATATCCCTTATTTGTTAGAAGTTTTTAAAGCACTAAAAGATAAGAAAGATGACATTGTTTTATTGCTCGTAGGTGAAGGGGAGATGCGGAATATACTAAAGAATAAAATAGAAGAAATCGGATTATCACATGATGTAAAATTTTTGGGTGCCAGAATAGATGTAAACCATCTGTTGATGGCAATGGATGTGCTATTGTTTCCGTCTTTTAGCGAAGGATTTGGATTGGTGATGATAGAGGCGCAAGCAGCCGCTTTGAAATGTATAGCATCTTTAGATAGGGTTTCCAAGGAAACAAGCATTTCGGACTATAGTCATTATGAAGCGATTGAAAAGCCGGCAGAGGTTTGGGCGGACTTGATTTTAAATAAATGTATGGATTATGAACGCATGGATATGGAGCAAGAAGTTGGGAGACATCATTTTGATGTCCGTATAGAGGCAAATAAATTGATTGATTTTTATAATAAAGCTGTTCAAGGAACTTGAAAACAATGCAAGCATTAAGAAAAGAAGCTATTCCATTAGTTGTCGCCTTTACACCAAACTACTTTGTTCCGGCGGCAACCTGTTTGTACTCTATATTGGAGCATAGTGATCCCGCAGCCTCTTTTCACGTCATCTGTCTGCTGACCGAAGCATTGCCGGATGATATGAAGTCAGCAATGGAACAATTGGACAGCGGTAGGCTGACTATGAGGTACATCAACCTACAGGGAAAACTCGGTGATATTTACGTGGTCGAACGTTATACCGTGGCGGCTTCCTACCGTTTGCTGTTGCCGGATCTGTTGCCGGAATACAATAAGGTCATCTATGTAGACTGTGATATGGTGGTGCGCAACGATCTAGCCAATCTGTATTACAAAACAGATATAGCAGATTATTATCTGGCGGCGGTTTTTGAAGCTTCGCTGGACAGCCAGCTTGATTATTTGGATCATCTTGGCGTAAAAGCGGGAAACTATATCAATTCAGGCTTTTTACTGATGAACCTAGCGAAACTTCGTGCGGATGGCATGGTCGAGAAATTACTGCATGCTGCAAAAAAACCTTATCTGCAGTTTCCAGATCAGGATGTGCTGAACCAGCTTTGCCAAGGCAAAATTTTAGGACTTCCACCCTATTACAACAGCATCCGTACATTCTATTTACCGCAGTATAAGCCTGTTTTTCTGCGTTATTATACGGAGGCAGACTGGCAGGCGGTTCAACAGCATGGTACTATACACTATACAGGAGGAAAACCTTGGGATACATTTACGGTACAATTTGCTATTTGGTGGCGCTATTACGAACTACTTCCTGAAGTGATTAGAAACAAGTGGAAGCCGAACAAACGGATGTATCGTTTATACAAAATAAGTAATACCGGGATGGGAAGGTATTGTTTGCATGGTCTTCAACAATTGGTTAGACGCTTTAAATATGGAATATCATGAAGAAGCACGCTTATCTGATCATAGCACACCATGAGTTTGAGGTACTGGAGCAGTTAATATATGCTTTGGACGATCCGCGTAATGATATCTTTATTCATTTTGATGCGAAAGTTAAAACGCTTCCAAAGCTTCGTACCGCACAGGCAAACCTCTATATCCTTACCGACCGCGTCGACGTAAGATGGGGGCATGTTTCGCAGATAGAAGCAGAGTATGAGCTTCTTACGGAAGCCTACCGTTGCAATCCGCAGTATGCTTATTTCCACATTATCTCGGGAGTACACCTGCCGCTTTATGAGCAAGATTATATCCATGCTTTTTTTCAATCCCAGAACGGAAAGCAACTTATTCCGGCGATGCCCATAAATAATTTCCAGATGGATTTGAAGATGAACAGATATAATTTGTTTATGTCCTATTTCGCAAGCGTAAACAAATCGACTAGTCGTTTTGCGCAGATTGGTTGGCGCTTAGCACAAAGTATCCAACGCTTTTTCCATATCCGTCGGTATAACCGATCGGATTATCAATATGGGGCAAATTGGGTGAGCATAACCCGTGAAGCCGTTCGCTATTTGCTTTCTATTCGTAAACAAGTGTTAAAGCGATATAAATATACGCTATGTGGCGACGAATTTTTTGTTCCAACAGAGCTGTCAGCATCCCGTTTAGATTTTACCATAGCCTATAGCGACCGTTTATTGAAGCATGCGATAGGCAACGCCAATGCAAAGGTTTACACCATATCAGATTACGCGGAACTAGTGGCATCGGACTGTTTGTTCGCACGGAAGTTTAGTGCTATGGATGGGGAGATAGTTAAAAAGATGGTAGAACATAGTAAAAGAAACGGATGAAGCACGCCTATCTAATTATCGTCCATAACGAATTTACGTTGTTACAGTACCTTATTAAGGCACTGGACGATGAGCTTAATGATATTTTTATCCATTTTGATAAAAAGGTACTGGATATACCAGAGCTTACGGTCAAAAAAGCCGGGTTGTTCCTCACCAAAGAACGGATAGATGTGCGATGGGGAGATATTTCAGTTGTTGAGGCTGAGTACGCGCTATTTGCCGAGGCTGTAAATCAGGGGTCTTACCACTATTATCATCTGCTCTCGGGCGTAGATATACCCTTAAAAGGACAGGATGAAATACACCGTTTTTTTGATGCGTATCAAGGAAAAGAGTTTATTGGTTTTTCGCAATACGATTATACTAAAGAAATAGAACGGAAAGTCCATAGATACCACTTGTTTCCGAAATACTTTAAACAACAAGCGGGAATATCGGGCTTGTTCAAGAAAACCATGCGTTTTTTGTTTATCTGTTTGCAGGATTTGGTGGGGTATAAACGGTATAAAAAAATGGACTTTAAAAAAGGCACGCAGTGGGTGAGTGTAACACATGGTTTTGTGAGCATGCTGCTTTTGAAAAGAGAAGAGGTGATGCAGCTATATCATCACACCTTTTGTCCGGATGAAATTTACAAGCAAACGCTCTGCGGGCATTCCGAATTTCGGGAGAAACTTTATGACATGCAGGATGAGGGCAAGGGCTGCATGCGGGCAATTGGTTGGAAAGACGGCGAGTTGCGAGACTGGACACTAGCGGATTATGATAAATTGATGCAATCCGGCGCTCTGTTCGCGCGAAAATTCAATACGACAGATATAGCGGTAGTCGAAATAATTGCGAATGTCATACGCGGAAAAGAAGGAGGGGAAGCCTAATGGAATACCAGCAAGCGGAAAAAAGACTGTCAGGCGTGATCGAGTCTATGCGCTTTCCCCTAATTTATTTGGTGGTGATCGCGCATATGGTTTCCTTTGAAACGCCCCGTGTCACTTTGTCTTGGGATAGTCAGGATATTTACACCTTTGTCTCCGAAATGATTTCGCATAATCTGGCGAAACTGTCAGTGCGCTGCTATTTCTTGATTTCCGGCTATTATCTCTTTAAACGCTTTGTGGAATGGAACAATGATGTTTACGCCGGACAGTTGAAAAAGAAAATCCGCACCCTGCTGATCCCTTATTTGCTTTGGAATTTGATCTTAATAGTAGCAATATATGTTAAATATCACCTGTTTGCCTACTTCGGGCTAGGTTCGCCGGCCAATAACGCGGCGGATAGGGCAGCATTAGTCGAAAACTCTGGGTATAACCTGCTCTGGGGCATGCCGATCAATTTCCCACTGTGGTATATGCGCGACCTGATTTGCATGACACTGATTAGTCCGTTTTTCTATCTTGTTTTTAAATACTTGAGAATATACGGCTTGCTGCTTTTGGCGGTCTTTTACTTCACGGTACACCATACCGACATTCCGGGGTTCAGCTCTACGGCGGTGTTCTTTTTCGGCGTGGGCGCCTACTTTGCACAACATCAAAAGAACCCATTGCTGCTCAGCGAAGGCATTAAAAGCCAACTTCTTCTGCTGGCTGCGGTCTTGTTGCTGATCTGCACTCTGCTCAACGGCACGGTTTACCATGAGTATGTACTGCGCCTCTTTGTGCCGATTGGCGCCGTTGCCCTGATCAATATTTTCGACATCATCAATAAAAAGGAAGGCGTACGGAATGTCTTGGCGAAGTTGGCACCGACCAGTTTCTTTATTTATGTCGCACACGAAGTGTATATCATCAACTGGCTGAAAGGCGGCTGGGCAAGTCTGGCGATAAATACATCCGGCTGGGGAAAACTGCTCGGTTATTTTATTGTGCCGCTGTTGTGTATAGGTGTTTGTATAGGCTTGTATAGCATATTAAAGAAAATCAGTCCGGCTCTGCTGGGCATATTAACTGGCGGACGGATGTCACGCTTTGTGTATAAAGAAGGAGGTAAAAGATGAGCAAGGCATTGGTTTCTATTATTATTCCGGTGTATAATGCCGCCGACACGCTGCATGTGTGTTTGGTGTCGTTGGAGCGGCAGTCTTACGATAAGTTGGAACTGATTTTTGTGGACGATTGCAGTACGGATGCAAGCGTACAGCTAATCGAGAAATTTCAAGAAAAGCTGGCGAAGCAAACGAGCTCTATGGTAAAACTCCTTCGTCATGCCGAAAACCAAGGCGTAGCCGCTGCGCGAAATATCGGGTTGGATGCTGCTACCGGCGATTATCTCTATTACGTGGATGCCGACGATTGGTTGGCTCCTCAGGCTATCGAGCTGATGCTGGAAGAAGCCGAACGCAATGATGCGGAAATCGTAGGCTGCGACTGGTATCTCTCTTTTTCGAAGAATGAGCGCCTGATGCGCCAACCCACAATTTCAATCCCCGAAGAAGGAATTCGGCACTTTATCAACGGAAAGATGCGCTGGAACCTGTGGCTCTTTCTGGTGAAACGCTCTTTATATGAAGATCATCAGCTGCGCTTTATCCCAAAGCTGAATATGGGCGAGGACATGATGATGATGTTTAAGCTTTTTTCGCTGGCGAAAAAGGTCAATCATCTTCCACAGGCTTTGTACCACTACGGGCAGTCGAATGAAGCTTCACTTACAAAATCCTATACCGATGAGCACATTGAACAGGTAGTGCAAAATGTGAATGAAATAGCACATTTTCTGGGCGAGCAGAAAAAGGAGGCTGTTTCGTCTCTTGATCTCCTCAAGCTAATAATCAAACTGCCCATGCTGATTTCCGACGATAGGCGGCAATATGAAAAATGGCGGAATTGGTTTAGTGAGGCCAACGGCTATGCTTGGAACAATAAGGAGCAATCACTGCGTATCCGCTTGATACAATGGGCGGCATGGAAAAAACAGGATTGGCTATTGAAGCTGCATTATTATTTGATTATCAGAGTGGTTTACGGACTTTTTTATACATAGAAAAGAGAATGATACGCATCATACTATACATATTATTGGGTATCCTGACAAGTTTTTATTTGTTTCCCGTTGGCTTGACCATCTTGCCAGATGCCTTCAATACCAAAATGGTGCTGGCGCTCGTCGGGGGCTTGCTTTTTGGGTACAACAGCCTGCAGGAGCGCGGAATTTCCGTGCAGATGGGCTTGCTGGGGGCGGTGGGTATTGCGCTGTTTTTCTCCATCGTCTGCTACATCGCTACCGATTTGAACAATACGGCGGATTATGCGTATGTGACCTATCTCGGCAGTATGTTTACTTGGTTGGGAGGGGCCTACATGGTTTGTATGGCGATAAAAGGCCTGCATGGTCGCTGCAACTTCCGCGTGCTGACCAACTACCTGGCTGCTGTCTGTTTTGTGCAATGCGGTTTGGCGCTGCTCATCGACAATCACGAGGGCTTTCAGTTGCTGGTGGATAGCTACGTGCAGCAGGGCCAGGCTTTCTATGAAGATAAAGATCGTCTCTACGGCATAGGCGCGGCGCTGGATACCGCCGGCGTGCGTTTCTCCATCGTGCTGCTGATGATCTCTGCGCTGCTCTGCCACGATGAGCAAGTCCGAAAGAGTACCTCGGCTATTGTTGCACTGCTTTTGGTCTTTTTTACTGTCGCACTGGTCGGCAACATGATTTCACGTACGACCATTATCGGCCTGGCAGGCGGTATGCTCTACGCGATACTGTTTTCCGGACTTTTCCGCTTTGAAATTCGCTTCAGCGCCCTGAAATTAGGAATATGGGCTACAATTACCTTGGTTCTGGTAGTGGCTATAGGAACTTTTCTCTACCGTACTAACGATGATTTTTACGGCCATATTCGCTTTGCTTTTGAAGGCTTTTTCAACCTGGTGGAGACTGGGGAGTGGCGTACCGGATCGACAGATAAGCTGAACAACGAAATGTGGATCTGGCCGGAAGATACCAAAACCTGGATCATCGGCTCGGGCATCTTTGGGAGCTTTGTGTATGCTACAGACATCGGCTATTGCCGTTTTATTCTGTATTGCGGACTAGTCGGGTTCTCCATTTTCTCCCTTTTTTTTGTGTACAACGGCTTGTTTTTTATGAACAGATCCGGAAAATACGCGACCATGTTTGTGGTATTGATCGTGATGTCCTTCATCTTTTGGGTAAAGATCGCCACGGATATATTTTTGATATACGCGCTGTTTTATTGTGTGGATGAATTTGTGTCGTCGGGGAATAATGATGATGGATTGTTAATGATTAATGATTAATGATGAAAATTGTTTACTGCATATTGAATACTTGGTACTCCGGCGGATTGACGCGGGTGATCGCCAATAAGGCTAATTATCTGGTGGAGACGGGGCATGAGGTGATCATCGTGACGACGGATCAGCTGGGGAAGGGGCACTTCTACGAGATGTCTGACAAGATCCGGTTTGTGGATTTGCATATTCACTATGTGGGTTTTGATGATAAATCCCTCTGGGAAAAATTGTGGCGTATTCCCGAGCGGGTGGTATGGCACTACAACCGTTTGAAGAAATTTCTGACGAAGGAAAATCCTGATATCGTAATCTCCACCTTTGGTCGGGAACTCTTTGTTTTGCCTTTTATCAAGGACGGCAGTATGAAGATTCTGGAAGCGCATTCCTCGCATTTCACTTGGTTGGATTCCCGAAAGGATAAGGGCTTGTTTGGAAAATTCCACACTTGGCTGGATGCGCGGATGATCCGCAGGTACGACAAGTTTGTGGTGTTGACGAAAGAGGATAAACCCGACTGGGGTGAGCTGTCTAACATCGAAGTGATTCCGAACGCAAACACGGTGGAGTCGGAGGAGCAAGCGGCGCTGGATAATAAGGTAGTGGTGGCTGCGGGGCGCTACGGCTACCAGAAAAATTTTGAAAGCCTGGTGCGGACCTGGAAAAGGGTGCATCAGTTTCGCCCGGATTGGCAGTTGCGCATTTTCGGCGGTGGCGTGCCGAATGAGAACCTGCAAGGCTTGGTGGATGCCTCCGGGTTGACTGAGGTGGTGTCTTTACGCGATTCCACGCCGCATATTTTTGAAGAATACCTGCAATCATCAATCTATGTGCTGAGCTCGCGCTACGAAGGCTTGGGCATGGTGCTGCTGGAAGCGCAGGCCCACGGCGTACCGCTGGTGTCTTATGCCTGCAAATGCGGCCCGCGCGACATCATCAGCGAGGGCGAAAATGGCTTTCTGGTGGAAACGGGAGATGAGCAGGGGCTGGCAGAAGCCATTATCCGCCTCGCGAACGACGAAAACCTGCGCAAATCGATGGGCCGAAAGGCCAAAGAACATTCCGCAATGTTTTCAGAAGAGATGATTATGAAAAGA
The DNA here is from genome assembly GCF_002980575.1 of Sphingobacterium gobiense. GTDB lineage: Bacteria > Bacteroidota > Bacteroidia > Sphingobacteriales > Sphingobacteriaceae > Sphingobacterium > Sphingobacterium gobiense. Next base: position 972,658 of record NZ_PVBS01000001.1, on the reverse strand, counting down.
TGGCAAATGTTATTCAGTAAGGGGGTATCGCATTCGCCCGATAATAAAAAAGATAGGAAAATGAAAATTATCTATTGCATAGTAGGAACGTATAATTCCGGCGGCATGGAGCGGGTTTTAGCGAATAAGGCCAATTACCTGCTAAGGAAGGGATATGAAGTGGCTGTGGTCACCACCGATCAGCAATTTCGTTCGCCCTACTATGCGATGGATCCGGCAATTGATCATTACGATTTGGATATAAATTACACGGAGATGCAGGAAAGCGGACTGTTGAAAAAGATAGTTGTTTATCGTGCGAAGCAAAGGCTGCATCGGCAGCGCTTGACGGAGCTGCTGATACGGCTGAAAGCCGATATCGTGATTTCCATGTTTGATCATGAGTCGGCTTTCCTGTACCAGATCGCCGATGGCAGCAAGAAAATGCTGGAAGCGCATTTCTCACGCCATAAGCGCTTGCAGTACGACCGTAAGGGCCTTTGGCAAAAGGTGGATCGCTATCGCAGCAAGCAAGACGCACTCCTCGCCGCGCAATATGATCGCTTTGTGCTGCTAACGGATGAGGATCGTGCGTATTGGGGGTATCTGCCGAATAGCAGCGTGATCCCGAATGCCAACAGCTTTGTGCCGAAGGGTGCTGCGGATGTTGTGGCGCACAAGCGGGTGATCGCCGTGGGACGCTACGATTACCAGAAGGGTTTTGATCGGCTGATTCGCTTGTGGAAGAGGGTACACGCACAAAAGCCCGATTGGCGGCTGGATATTTTCGGTAAAGGACCGGATGAGGCTGCGCTGCGCGAACAAATACAGCAACTGAATTTGGAGGGGGTGATTCGCTTATGTCCGCCCGTTAATGACATTCAAAAGGAATATTGTGAAAGCGCTATGCTAGTCATGACTTCCCGCTACGAAGGCTTGCCCATGGCCTTATTGGAGGCGCAGGCCTGCGGACTGCCCTTGGTCGCTTATGCTTGTAAATGTGGTCCGCGAGATATTATTACGGACGGAGTAAATGGTTTTCTGGTGGAGGAAGGTGATGAAAATAGGATGTTGGACTGTCTGCTTCGGTTGATGGATGATGCGGATTGGCGACGGCTTATGGGAACAAAGGGGAAATCTATGTCGGCTAATTATGCGGAACACCGGGTGATGAAACAATGGTTGGATCTTTTTAAGGAGGTGACGGAATGAAAACGATAGTGGTGTCGGCGGTAAATATTGTGGAAGCGGGGCCTCTGACGATTCTGCGGGATTGCCTGGGTGCCTGGTCGGCTTGGCTGGAGGAACACCCAGACACCTATAAATTCATCGCTATTGTTCATCAACGAAGCTTGGTCGACTTTCCGCATATCGAGTATATAGAAACCCAATGGCCGAAGCAATGTTGGGTAAATCGCCTTTGGTACGAGTATGTGTCCTTAAAGCAGGTTTCTAAGAATATTGGATCGGTAGATCTCTGGTTTTCTTTGCATGATACAACGCCGAATGTGATCGCCGAACGACAGGTTGTCTATTGCCATAATGCGCTTTTTGCGTACAAATGGAAATGGGAAGATTTCCTGTTTGCGCCGAAAATGACGCTGTTAGCCATGCTGACGCCATTCATTTATAAGCCCTATATCCGACGGAATCGCTACTTGGTGGTGCAGCAGGCATGGCTTGGCGAGGCGATGAGCGCACTGTTTAAGATGTCGCCGGAGAAGTTTATTGTGGCGCCGCCGATGCTGCTCCAACGTATCGAAGATCCGGAAATAGGGAAGACGATCATGCAGCCTGTCCGCTCGTTTATCTATCCGGCTTCGCCGAATAAACATAAGAATTTTGAGATGATCTGTCGCGCTCTGGAGATCGTAGAAAAGCAATACAATATCCAGGATATACGCGTGTATATCACGGTTGGGGGCGATGAAAATAAATACGCGAAATGGTTGCGCCGAAAATGGGGACAGCTAAGAGCGTTGCACTTTATCGGCTTTTTGTCGAAGAAGGAATTGGCGGACTACTACCGGCGTTGCGATGTCTTGATTTATCCGTCCAAAGCCGAGTCCTGGGGCTTGCCGATATCGGAATTTGCTGCTTTTCGCAAACCGATGTTGTTGGCGGATTTGCCTTATGCACGGGAAACTTCTGCCGGGAGCGCGCAAGTGAGCTTTTTCGATCCGGACAAGCCGGAAGCACTGGCAGGGTTGATAAAAGAGCTGTATGAGGGTAACATGAATAGGTTAAATGCCGTCGAGGAAAGGCCTATTGCGGAACCGACGGCAAGCAATTGGAACAATCTGTTTTCTTACCTTTTGCCGGAGCATGTGCATAATAACAACGACATACTATGATAAATATAAGTGTACTACAACTGGGTAAATTCTATCCCATTCGGGGAGGGGTAGAGAAGGTCATGTACGACCTTACATTGGGCTTGTCAGAACGTGTTATACCCTGCGATATGCTCTGTGCGACGACGGAAAATCATCCGACAGCAAATATCGATCTTAATGATTTTTCCCAGTTGATGGTTGTCCCTACACGCTTGAAGCTTGCGGCAACAATGCTCGCACCGATGATGATTAAAACCCTTCGAGGTTACGGCAAATATTACGATATCATCCATATCCATCACCCGGATCCGATGGCGACGCTGTCCTTGTTTTTGTCGGGATTTAAGGGGAAAGTCATTTTGCATTGGCATGCCGATATCCTGAAGCAAAAGATATTGTTGAAACTGTATAAACCTTTGCAAAATTGGCTGATAAAGCGAGCCGATGTGATCGTGGGTACCAGTCCGGTGTACGTAGCCGAATCGCCTTTTTTACGAAAGGTGCAGGATAAGGTGGATTACATCCCGATAGGAATTTTGGAACCGGTTATCGATAAGAAGAAGGTACATGCTATACGGGAGGAATACAAGCATAAAAAACTGATTTTCTCGCTAGGGCGTTTGGTGGATTATAAAGGCTATGAACACCTGATTCGTGCCGCGAGTTACCTGGATGATAGCTATCAGATCCTGGTTGGCGGAAAAGGACCGCTGGAGGAAATATTGAAGACCTTGATTCAGGAACTGAAACTGGAAGATAAGGTGCATTTACTTGGTTTTCTGTCAGATGAGGAAGTGCCGAACTATCATGCGGCAGCGGATGTATTCTGCCTAAGCTCGATTCAGAAAACAGAGGCCTTTGCAATCGTACAGCTGGAGGCGATGGCCTGTGGCAGACCGGTGGTATCTACGGCCATTCCCGGATCGGGCGTTAGCTGGGTAAACCGGCATCAGGAATCCGGATTGGTGGTGCCTGCGGGAGATGCAAAAGCGCTCGCTGAGGCCTGTCACTGCATCTGCGAGGAGCACATCCTGAAGCAAAAGCTATCCGAAGGTGCCAGAAAGCGCTACGAGGAAAATTTTACACGTGATAAAATGATAGAAAAATGTGTGGAGATCTATAAAAAAACAATATAACTATGAATAAGATTACTGTATTAACGTGGCTAACTGGCCTGGTATTACTCAATGGATGTATCGTACCGAAAAAAGTGGTGTATGTAAAGGATATGGAACCGGACACGGCCTACATGGCTTTGGAGGCGCCGGTCTTGCGCTTGCAGAAGAATGATCGTGTTCAGATTGTGGTTAGTGCGAATGCTCCGGAGTTGGCTGCGCCGTTCAACGGCGGTGTTGGTAGCTACCGCGTGGGCGATGACGGCTCCGTGTCGACAACGGTAGATCGCTCTGCGGCAGGCTATATTGTGGACCAGACGGGGGCGATCGACTTCCCGATACTGGGCAAGATGCAGGTGGAAGGTCGCACGCTGGATCAGGTGCGGGAAATGGTGCGCGGACAATTGGTGGCGAAGGAATACATTAACAATCCTACGGTGAAAGTGGAGCTGCTTAATTTAAAAATCTCGGTGATGGGTGCCGTGGGCGGTCAGCAGGTGCTGCAAGTTCCGGAAGGGCGTATTACCCTGCTGGAGGCAATTAACCAGGCTGGCGGCCTAGCGGTGGTGGCCGATCCGCAGGCGGTGCTCGTGATCCGCGAGGAAAACGGCCTGCGGCGGAAAATTGTGAACGATATCGAGTCCCGGTCTATTTTTGACTCGGAGGCCTATTACCTGCAACAAAATGATATTGTGTACGTGGAACCTAAGATGGCGGTGAATACCCCGCGCGAACAGCGCAACAGGGCTTATATCGGTTTTGGTATGGGAATGTTCGCCTTTGCAATTTCCTTGTTCGCTCTATTTAAATAGGAATGAAAGATATGCGTGTTAATCAATATGATGGCGGTACGGCCGCCAATGGAAGGAGAGAGCAGACCATTAACCTGGTCGATATCATCAAATACCTGCTCTCCAAATGGAAATGGTTTGCTCTGTCGCTGCTGATCTTCGGCGCGATATATTATTACCAGTACAACAAAGCAACCTTTATTTATCGCAGTGTACAGACGGTTAAGATCAAGACACCGGAGAACACGCCGACCACGGCAAGATTGACAAGGACAAACGCCTTGAACAACATCAACGTGAAAAGCGAAATTTTACAACTCCGCTCGAAGGAGCTGATGCAGATAACGGTAGAACGCATCGGTGCGGAAACGAATTATAAGGAGCGAGTAGGTTTGCGCGACAACGAATTGTACAGCAGCAGCCCGATTTCGGTAGAGATGGAAGGACAGTTGGCCACTAGCAGCTACGCACTGCTGGTAACCCTGTTGAAAGAAAACCAGGTGCGTGTGGAAAATAAACGTGTGGAAGGTCAGCAGGTGACCATGACGCTGGATACAGCAACGAAAACACCTTTCGGTACGCTGACGGTGAAGACTACGCCGTTTTACAATGAAACCGGACAGGGCAGAAGCATACAGGTGACGAAACGTCCGCTAGCCGCCGCGGCAGCTGGATTCTTGGCCAGCCTGGATGTGCGGCAGATTGCCGGGGATGCGGGGATGCTGCAGTTGAGTTTGGAAGATACCAACCCGCAGCGCGCCGCCGCAATTATCTCCGAGCTGATCGCGGTATACAACGAGGTGGCTATTCGCGATAAGAACCAGATTGCTATCAATACGGAAACTTTTATCAACGATCGCCTGGCGATTATTGAATCGGAACTGGGTTCGGTGGAATCGGATATTGAACGCATGCGTACCGCCAACCAAGGGGTGGATGTGCGGACAGCCGGACAGATGTACCTGTCTGATTCTCGTCAGTTGCAATCGGAGCGGACCAAGATCGAAACGGATATTAACCTCGCCAACATGATGCGCGATTATCTGAATGAGGAGAGCGGACAGTATGAACTGATGCCAAATAATACGGGCTTGGTGGATGCTAGTGTGGAAGGGGAAATTGGAGAGTACAATACCATGCTCTTGCGTAGAAACCGGCTGGTGGAAGGCAGCAGCACAGCGAATCCGGTGGTGGCGGATCTGGACAGAAACTTGTCCTCCATGCGGGACAACATCAACGAAGCGATGAATAATGCTATACGTGGGCTTGATATCAAGATGAACAATGTGATCCGCGAGGAGCAATCGGCGCGTGGAAAGGTGATGCAAGTACCTAGACAACAGCGGATGATGCTTTCTGTCGAACGCCAGCAAAAGGTGAAGGAAGAGCTATACCTGTATCTATTGAATAAGCGAGAGGAGAACGCCATCAATCAGGCGATGACGGACGAAAGCATTCGCATTGTGGATGCGGCAACGCGGTCGAATGCGCCTATAGCACCAAATAAGATGCGAAAAATGGTGACGGCGGCAGTACTCGGCTTCGTGATTCCGGCGGCACTCTTGCTGATCTCGCTGATGATGGATACCAAGGTGCGCGACCGCCGCGATATTGAATCAGCTCTGTCTGTACCTTTCCTTGGCGAAATCCCGCTTTCTAAACTAAAAGCTAGCGATCCGGCTAAGATTTTGGTAACGGAGACCGGGCGCGATCCGCTGACGGAAGCTTTCCGTATTTTGCGAACTAACATCAGCTTTATGGCGCAAGACGGCAAGGAAGCACAGGTGATTACCCTGACTTCCTTTGGTGTTGGCGTGGGAAAAACCTTTACTTCATTGAATTTGGCGACGACTTTGTCTTACCTAGGGAAGAAGGTGGCCGTGGTGGATCTGGATCTGCGCAAAGGATCTTTAACCGGTAGAGTAGGGCTGAATGGGCAAACCGGAGTGAGCCAATATTTATCGAAGCATGAGGTATCGGTGGCTGATATTCAGTATAGCCGAGAGGAGGGATCGAACCTGCATTTCTATCCTATCGGGGCGATTGCGCCGAATCCGGTGGAACTCTTATTGAGCAAAAGACTGGATCTCTTGATGGAAAAATTGCGTGAAGAATATGAGTACATCATTGTGGATGGCGTGCCGGTGGGTATTGTTGCCGATGCGGGCATTATGGATCGCATTTCCGACTTGACCTTGTTCGTGATACGCGCGGGCAAAATGGATCGCCGCCAATTGCCGGATGTGGAGCAGATTTACCGAACGAAAAAAATCAACAATATGGCGGTATTGCTGAATGGCTTGAAAGCCGGAGGAGCAGGTTACGGCTCCTATGGCTACGGCTATGGAGGCTATGGCTACGGTTACGGTGCAGAGAAGAAAAAATGGTTTAAAAGAGCATAAATGCGAAATTTGTCGGTTGATATATTGAAGGTGTTGATGGCATTTTTAGTTGTTTTCTTACACCTGAATATTTTTATGGATAGGATTCCATTACTGGGTTTTGTTTTGGTGAACGGCCTGTTCAGGATCTCGGTTCCGGTTTTTCTGCTTATTTCGGGGTATTATTTTACCCAAGTAGATAGTGTCGCCAAGCTAGAAAAATGGGTCTTTCGGCTCGGGACTTTATACCTGATCTGGATGCTCATCTATTTGCCTTTCTGGATAAATGCACCGAATAAGGTGCTGACCCTGCTGACGGGGACATACCATTTATGGTATTTGGTAGGGGCATTATTTGCAGGTTTGCTGCTCTATGTACTGCGGAAAGTATCTATAAAGTTCCTGATGGGAATGGCTGTTGCCTTGTTTTTGATCGGCTATCTTATTCAAATTGTCGGGAATCTGCATATTTTTCAGGGAAGCTTGGACGGCGTTATGAATACACTGTGGGTTTATCGAAGTTTTTTACTCTTCTGTTTCCCTATGCTGACGCTGGGCTTTGTCTTGAGAAGAATCGAACCTAAAATGGAGCATAAGCCATTGTTATTTCATGTTGTTGCAGCGATTGTACTTCTTGTTCTTGAATCTTTTCTGCTGTTTGTGTTCGTCAACAGCCGGGAGTCTGTGGATTTGTTGCTCTTCCTACTGATTGCCGCACCGGTGTTGTTTTTATACGTGAAAAACCTGCATATTCCCGGTTCATACAAAGGCTTGGCTGATTTCGCTACGGGCGTTTACCTCGTACATTTTTATGCGATTATTTTGTCGGAGCAACTGGCAAAACATTATCCGGAAATTCCCTTTGGGAAAATAGGCATACTGACGGTTACTTGTATTGCGGCTTTTGTCCTGATGCGCTTTAAGAAGAAAATACCATACGTCTTATGAGCAAATTAACTAGAGTCTCTTTACTTGGCGATATCTGGAGCTACCTGCGCCGCCAAAAGATCTTACGTAAACATCGTGGGGTAGCGGCGTATTGGTCTGGCGTAATTGACGCCTACTATGCCGGAAAATTACTGAAGTATACTGTTCAGGCTAAGCAGCAGTTTGATACCGATAAAATCATATGGCAGTATTGGGGGCAAGGATTCCAAGACGGAAATATTCCCGAGATCGTATCCCTTTGCACGGCATCCGTAGATCAGCATAAGGGAAATTATACGGTTATTCGCCTAGATGATGAATCCGTTAAAGAATATCTGGATATGCCTGCCTTTGTGTGGGAAAAGCTTGATAACATGTCAGATTTTAACAGAACGTTCTTTTCTGATTTGCTGCGTGTGGCTCTATTGAAAGTGTACGGCGGCGTCTGGTTAGATGCGACTATCTTTCTTTCCGGTTCTTTACCACCACACTTAGAGCAGCATGAGTACTTTTTATACCAACGTGATCCGGACGAACCGTACAAAAGATATTGGGAAAGCACCTATGCCTATTATTGGGGTTGGCATCCCGATTTCAGGGTTCAGGTACTCAACAGCATTATCTTTGCAAAAAAAGGTTGCGAGATGACGACTGTACTGTTAGAATTGATGTTGTATTATTGGGATACACAGGAGAAAATTGTGGATTATTTCTTCTTTCAAATATTGTATCAGGAACTTGTTACTGGGGAGCTTTTGGATAAACGCTGCCCGATAATAAGTGATACAATTCCCCATCTGCTCCAATCCAAACTCAATGGAGGTTGTGATTTTATTTCATATGAGGAAGTCTTTGCTAAAGGCAACATACATAAGATGTCCTATTTTAGAGAGGAAGTCATAGTTAAGTTTCGTGACTTGATTGCTAAAAGTATAAAAAGCGATTAAACCATTTTCGGTAATAGACAATTCATTGACAGTTGTCAGTAAATCATCTACGATCGCGTGTAGGTATGCGACTGCTTTTATTCCCTATCGGTATGCGATTGAAACAAACGTCTTAGGGTATATTTTAAGGAGATACCTCTTTGCTCTAAATGCACCTGCCTACATGGTATAGCCCTATAAAATTGAAACGGACACATAAAGAAATATCTTAAGTAACACGCTCTTCATTATAAATGCGTAAGCCGACAAAGTCATGCTACGTAACATACCTTTAACGAGATAAAAGTTTAACTTAAACTCATGACTATTTAAAGTAAAGATAGATCGGTTTGTTTTATTTTTGTTAGAGTTTATTCATTGTCAGTTTGATGTTATTGTATAGCCCTCGGTGTTTAAAACGAAAGCGGAAGAGTTTGGACTTATTTTGATAGACTTTAGTCTGTCGGCGAAGTCGTTATTGTGAAAAACGAATAACTTTGCTATAAACGGGGGCGTATTCGCTAAATTTCCATTTCTGATTGACGAAAATGCATTTCGACTTGGCAAAAAGTCGATCGAGAACGTATAAAAAAGCTTAGTGTTCGTTGTTTGGGTTAATGCCTTCGTTGTGAAAGCGTTTACCTTTTCGACAGAAGTATACGTCTTTATCACAAACGTGTTGGAGTTTGATTCCATGTTACGTAACATAAGAGCGAACTGAAAAGAATCATTAGCTTTTATTATAGGCTTTAACGAATATGAACAAACCCTCCAAAGGTTTTCTGACCGCTTGGAGGGTTGGGTTCATTCGTTGACTGTTTTACTGTCTGATTAAAACGAAAATCCTGTCGATAATTTATAGAAAGAATCTTTTGCTTGTAACCCATTTTTTACTTCCGGCCCGGCGGATAACCGAACAAAACTGCCAAACTTACCAGCATTGAATTGGACGTACGGTCCCAACCATTGGAAATAATCCAATTCGCCCCCGACATCGTCTTTTGTCCTTTTCAGATGTTCGAAATGCGCTCCGAACGAAAATGCGTCGCTTACTTTATATCCCGCGTTTACCCAATAGTGCAAGTAGGCCAAGGTAGAGCCATCTTCGGGCGCTTTATCTCTAAGTGGAGCATAATAGCCTGCATAGATCTCACTTTCAAAGTTTGGAATATCTACGTTAAAGAATAGGTTAGGTACAATCCCGTCTCCTGCAATTCCACCAAGCTGGCCATCAGCTGCTCCTTTAGATAACAGGTTACCGAATGTAAAACCTAAATTAGGGTTTAAGGTGATCCCTTCTGCGAGGTACCAATTGACACCACCCCCGAACTCAGTCCAGTTACCCCAAGCGCCAGCAGTCCCTGCTCCCCAGAAAATTCCGTAAACCGATGCCCCGACTTTCTCCGAAAATTTGTATTCCATGGCAACGCTAGGCGCAACGCCAAAAAATTGATCAGAAGTAACCCCAAGGGAGAAAGTTGTCTCGCTTTCTTGAGCATTTGCAGAGAATCCGATGATAGTTACGGTTATAACTGCTGCTAATTTGTAGATTTTTTTCATTTTTTTCATAAAAAATGGATTAGGTTGTTTTAAAAATGTAATTATATCAGCAAAACTATACAAATATTTTAATATTGCAATAGTTTTTTGATTAAAAACATAATTTAATTCATTTTTTATTAATGAAAGTGTTGTTATGTGTTTATCTTTTTTAAAATTATATCATTTTCGAATCCTTTTGATAGCATATATGTGTATAATTTTCTTTTTTCAGCAAAAGAAATAGTTTGTAAGGGTTTTTTTATTCTCTTTTGTATGGTTTCTTCTATTTTTTTGTGATATTCCTCTTCGTTAATCCCTTTCAGAGCTAAACTGATAAGCGGTTCGGAGACATTTTTGGCTTTTAGATGCTGTTTTATTTTAATTTTTCCCCAGCCTTTCATGCGAAATTTTCCTGAAGTATATGCTTTTGCGAATCGCTCTTCGTTAAGAAAATTGTCTTCGATAAGCTGCACGATAATATTTTCTACCTCTTCTTGGTGAAGACCCCATTCATATAATTTGTTTCGCACTTCCTGCTGAGCACGTTCTTGATAGGCACAGTAGTTTTCCGCTTTTCCTTTAGCCTGCAGCGGGGTTAGTATTTTTTTCTGCTTCCTGATTTCGTCCATCCTGCAAACCTAAATAATTTCGTTTTTATATACTAGATAATAGTATTGTTGAAAATATTGATGAAATTTGTCCTTTACAATTTATCATGTACACACTCGTATCTATTCTTCCTCATATCCATAGCAAACGACACCTGCTTCGCAATGCGGAACAACTGATCTATGATTTGGCCTATGACAGCCGTAAAATAAGAAATGCCCCACACAGTCTTTTTTTTGCGTTGAAGAATGTGCGTGATGGGCATACTTTTATTCCAGATGCCTATCACAAAGGTGTTCGTGCTTTCGTTGTATCGCGCGATGATATCGATACAACATTATATCCAGAAGCTAATTTCTTTTGGGTAAAGGATGTCTTGAAAGCAATGCAAGAACTTGCGCGTTACCATCGTCGGCAATTTCGAAAACCTATTATCGGAATTACAGGTAGCAACGGTAAAACCATGGTAAAAGAATGGCTCGCCCAGCTATTGCAGGAAGATAAAAAAGTTTATCAGAGCCCCAAAAGCTACAACTCGCAATTAGGAGTCGCGCTATCGCTATGGAATCTTTCAGAAGATTATGACTGTGCGATTATCGAAGCGGGGATTAGCCAACCGGATGAAATGGATCAGTTGGAGGAAATGATACATCCGGATATAGGTATTATGACCAATATTGGAGTAGCACATGCCGAGGGATTTGCTAGCAAGACATTGAAGATAACAGAGAAATTAAAACTCTTTAAGCATACCAGAGATGTGATCTTCCCTTCGCGATATGGCTTTGGGAAATACCTGTCCAGTGAAACAAGGACATTTACTTTTGGAGAGCACGATGTGGATGACGTGCGGGTATTGCGTATAGAAGAAAGAAAGGAGGGGAATTCATCTATTCAGGTGATTTATAGAAAGGAGAAGGTAACCTTTACCGTACCTTTTGTGGATAAAGCGTCGATAGAAAACGTGCTTATCTGCTTTACTACACTTTTGTTTTTGGGTTATTCGCTGAATGCGATCATCCACAAGCTAGGGCGGCTACGCCCCCTAGAGATGCGTTTGCAACTAAAGACAGGACGGTATAATTGTTCCATTATTGATGACACTTATTCAAATGATCTGGCGTCTTTACAAATTGCTTTGGATTTTTTACACCAACAGCAACAACATAAAAAGAAGACGCTCATTCTTTCTGATATGGATGGTCTTAATGATCATCTTGAAGCAAAGCTTCTTTCGGTCTTGAGACAGCAAAATCTTCATCGGATAATTATGGTAGGTAAATCCTTACATCGCTTACAGGATAAACTGGATACACTGCTGTTGTCTTTTGATTCCACGGAAGAACTGGTACGAAACTTGGGGAATATTGCCTTTGAAAACGAAACTATTCTTATCAAGGGAAGCAGAAGATATCACTTGGAAGATGTAAGCAAATTGCTGGTTGCTAAATCACATGAAACCGTTTTGGAAATTAACCTTAGCGCATTAGAGCATAATCTACAGATGTATCGTTCAATGTTACCGCCGAACGTCAAGTTGATGGTCATGGTTAAGGCATTTTCTTACGGGAGCGGTAGTTATGAAGTGGCCAACCTGCTGCAGTTTAATAAGGTAGATTATTTAACCGTTGCATTTGCTGATGAAGGAGTAGAACTACGACAGCATGGTATCGACTTACCCATTATGGTGTTGAGTCCAGACGAGCAGGCGTTCGAGAGTTTATTATCCTCCCAGTTGGAGCCGGAAATATATAGCTTTCGAATTATAAAGGCCTTGATAGACTTTCTACGAATTCGTAAACAGAAAGCTTTTTCTATCCATATTAAAATTGATACCGGTATGCATCGCCTAGGTTTTCTACCCGATGAACTGGAAGAATTGGCAACGCTATTATCTACAGCTCCGGAAATTAAAGTTAAGACAGTATTTTCGCATTTGGTTTCTTCAGGCAACAGACAGCATGATGATTTCACGATACAACAGATTACAATGTTTTCATCAAGCGTAGATAAGCTAGAAGCGATATTAGGTTATAAAGTCGTTCGTCATATCGCAAATACCTCTGGTATTGTCAATTGGCCATCTGCCTATATGGATATGGTCCGTTTGGGGATAGGGCTGTACGGGGTGGATATGAATAAAAAGATGACGCTGGAAAAAGTAAGCGAATTAAAAACCACCATTACGCAAATTAAAGAGCTGCCTGCTGGAGCAACGGTCGGTTATGACAGAAAAGGACTGCTGCACCGACCGAGCCGTATCGCCACGGTGAAAATAGGATATGCCGATGGTTACAGCAGACGTTTTGGTGAAGGTGTAGGAGAGATGTCTATCAATGGGCAGCGGGTAAGGACTGTCGGCTCGATTTGTATGGATATGTGTATGCTTGACGTTACGGATGTTGCGGCACAAGAATTAGATGAGGTTGTCGTGTTTCCTGACTGGATCGAGGCAGCAGCACGTATCGGTACGATTCCCTATGAGTTGTTAGTAAATATAGCTGCCAGAGTAAAACGTATATATTTTTACGGTTAGAAAAACAGGAAATAATGAGAAGAGTATCACAAAAACTATTGTATTATTTAATAAAGGGCACATTAGTTGCACTTCCGGTTGCGGGAGCGGTATTTTTAATCGTGTGGGTAGTAGCATCCTTAGATAATGCTTTAAATCTAACAATCCACTTTTTAGAAGACGAACAGGGACATCCGTTATATATCCCCGGCATCGGGATATTGACGGTACTCTTTATACTGATTTTGGTTGGGATCATTTTCACAACCTTCGTTACGGAGCCTATACGTGCTTGGTTGAAACGAACCATTGACAAGATCCCGTTATTCAATACGCTTTACTCGTCAATAAAGGATTTTACGGAGGCCTTTGTCGGTGATGCGAAGAAGTTTAACGAGCCGGTACTAGTATTGGTAAATGAAACTGGACTGAAGAAAATCGGCTTTTTAACCCAGCGCGACTTGAGTAAAATCGGAATGCCAGATGAAGTTATAGTTTACTTTCCGTACTCTTATTCTGTTGCTGGACAAGTTGTTGTGGTAAAATCGTCGAATGTGCAACGGTTGGATATGACGGCTACAGACGCTATGAAACTCGTGGTTTCGGGTGGTGTGAGTGGTATTGAATAGCAGCTTTACGATTTATTCTTTTTCCGCAAGTATCTGTACAGTTCTAGTTGAGATCGGAATTGTGCTTCGTTGTCCCGCACGTATTTATTCTCCAATTTATTGTTCAGGATACGTGCTTTCACATTGTCTTTCAGTTGAATGTGCAGCATCTCGATGAGCTCATGTTTTATTTTTTTGTTGGTAATTAGTACAGCGGCTTCCACGCGGTAGTCCAGGTTACGGGGCATCCAGTCAGCCGAAGAAATATAAACGAGTTCTTTTCCTGCTGCATAAAAGTACATCGCTCGGGCGTGCTCCAGATACTCATCGACTATACTGACGGTGTGGAGTGGGCTTTTGAACTTTTTTTGGTTGACGGCGCAGTAGATACCGCGCACGATCATCTGGATCTTCACCCCCGCATTGGCTGCTTCGTACATTTTGCGGATGAGTATCTTATCGCTTAACGAATTGACCTTGATAATTATATGCGCTTCATTACCAGCTTTAGCTTCGGCAATTTCACAGTCGATTAATTTCAAAAACGTTTCGCGCATCGTTGTCGGGCAGACCAGAAGATTTTTGCATGGTTTGAGACTTTCGGTGAGTTCAGCTTTCGGTTTCTTCAACGCAGCAAAAATTTTGTTAATATCCGCCATGATAGCGCGGTTGCTAGTCATAAAACAGTGGTCCCCATAGATCTTTGCCGTTTTCTCGTTGATATTTCCCGTACTGACAAACCCATACTGCAGTGTTTTATTGTTCATCCTTTTTTTTATGATACATAGTTTAGCATGCACCTTTTTATCCGGTATACCTAGCAGCACCTTGACACCTTCCATCTCAAACCGTTCTTTCCACATCAGGTTGTGCTCTTCGTCAAAACGAGCGCGTAACTCCAGCATAACGGTCACGTGTTTGCCATTTCTGGCGGCATTAATCAGGGCGTTAGCTACTTTGGAATTTTCGGCCATTCGATATATGGTGACGTAAATCGACTGCACGTGCGGATCCATCGCTGCTTCACGTAGTAGATCAATGATCGGATTAAAGGTATGATAAGGAAAGGATAGCAGCACGTCCTTTTTCACCAGTACGTCACTCACTCTCTGGCGGCCTGCGAAATCCGGATGGTCAAAGGAACTGCGTTCGACATTGGGTTTTTCCGATCTGAATATTTTCGGGAAATCCATGAAATGCTTGAAGTTATGGATCTTCTGCCCCGGAATAATACTGTCTTTTTTCGACAGGTTCAATTTTTTGATTAAGAAAGTGACAAGTGACGAATCCATATCCTTATCGAATACAAAACGCGTTGGTTTACCCTTACGACGGTTTTTGATGCCCTTCTCAATTTTCTCCACCAACGTCGTGTTGATATCATTGTCAATATCAAACTCCGCATCTTTTGTGATCTTGAAGGCGTGTGCTTTGAAAGTATCAAACCCGAAATACGAAAAGATATAAGGCAGGTTGAACTTGATGACATCTTCCAAGAGAATAACGTGCTTTTGGTCTTTTGGTGAGGGAAGCAATACGAACCGACCGTTATTTCGAGTAGGGTTTTCGATAATCGCAAACTGTGTTTCATACACCCAATCAGTCTTACGCATAGCAATACCGAGATAGAGACTTTTATCCCTTAGGTAGGGCATCGGACGCGATTCATCCAACATTAATGGAATGACGTTGGATTCTACTTCATCTTCATAATAGCGTCGCACAAATTCCCGTTGCGTCGCACTAAGCTCTTCTGGAGCTTTAATAAAGACCTTCTCCTTCGCCATCTCCGACTGTACCCGTAACCATATCTGGTCGAACTGCGTTTGAAGTTCGATAACCGATTCATTGATCTTATCCAGAATATATTGTGGGTTTTCGAAGAAAAACTCTTTGGATTCTTTTTCGTCCAAAACCAATGCCCTCTTTAATCCGGCCACCCTTACACGAAAAAATTCATCCAAGTTGTTCGAGAAAATGCCCAAAAACTTGATCCGTTCGGAAAGTGGTACGCTCTCGTCAGCAGCCTCCTGCAACACGCGACCATTGAAACTTAACCAGCTGATATCACGCGGAATAAACCTATTTATCATTTTTTTCTTTGCCACTATTTGATAGCTTTTAAATATACCTCCGTAATGTGTCTTAAATATAATGAAAATATGAAGAAGATGTTAATGAGCAATAGCGACGGAAGTTTAACCCAATAAAAAAATGATATTTTTATCGAAAATAATCGATTGAATATCAATCTGATAAATATGTGTATATTGTACAATAAGCTGAAAATCAGTTTTTTAATTTGTTTTGCTTATGTAGTTTTGTGCCGTGAATTACTCATCAAAACGAACAACTATATATTATGGCATTCAAAACATTAGGTCAATTCATCATTGAAAAGCAAGCAGATTTTCCGTACGCGAAAGGAGAGCTTTCGCGATTGTTGCGTGACATTGGTATTGCAGCTAAGATTATTAACCGAGAGGTCAACAAAGCTGGTCTTGTTGATATATTGGGGGAAAATGGCGATCACAATGTACAGGGCGAAGCGCAGAAAAAACTTGACGTGTATGCAGATGAACAGTTTATTGAAGCTTTGACTCGAGGCGGCGAATGTTGTTATATCGCTTCGGAAGAGCATGAGGAATGTATCGAAATATCGGTAAAAAACTTGGCAAGTAATGGCAAATACATGGTTTGTATGGATCCGCTTGATGGGTCAGCAAATATTGATTTGAATGTGTCTGTTGGGTCTATCTTTTCGATCTATCGAAGAAAGATACTTGATGTACCCGTGTCTGAAGAAGAAATACTCCAATATGGTCATGAACAAATTGCTGCAGGATATGTAATTTACGGTTCCTCGACGATGCTGGTTTATACAACTGGCAAAGGCGTGAACGGTTTTACATTGGATCCATCTATCGGAGAGTTCTGTTTGTCGCATCCGGATATGAAAGTTCCGGTAGATGGAAAATCTTACTCCGTAAATGAGGGGAATTACTTGAAATTTCCGCAATATATCAAAGATTATATTAAGTATTGCCAAGAAGAGGACAGTGATACATTCAGACCTTACACTTCCCGCTATATAGGTTCGATGGTGGCCGATATCCACCGTACGCTGATTACTGGAGGCGTGTTTCTCTATCCCGAAACCTCCAGTTATCCGAATGGTAAACTACGTCTACTTTATGAATGTAATCCGATGGCGTTTATTATCGAGCAAGCGGGGGGAAAAGCCGTTTCCGGTACAGAAAGAGTACTAGGGATTAAACCCCTCAGCCTGCATCAACGGACACCGATTGTTATCGGAAGCAAAAATATGGTGAATAAGGTGCTTAGCTTTATGGACAAAGCTCAGGAAAGCATCGGCATCTGAGATAAAATATTTACTTTTTCAGGATAGCGTTCTGCATATTGCAGGACAATCTGTTGCATATAAAAATTACTGATGCATTTATCTTTATAAGAAACGATATCTTCTACATTGGACCATTGTTGAACAAACGCGACAAACCCAAAGGCGTAGAGTTTATCCTCTTTAAAGTAGACGTAACTATTTTCCTCTTCATTCCGTCCTCTGTCGATAAGTAGGAATGAACGTTTGCGATGATGCAGTTGTTGAAATATGCTATCAATGATTCGATTATGCTCTTCAATTGACGGAAGAATTTTTACGGGTACCTTTCGGTCTTCGCGTGTCTCCGTAGACGGAGAATAGAACGTGCAAAGTGTTGGATCGAAATTAAATTCTTCCAACAGATTGGTCAGGAATAGATTGGCTTCTTGCGCTGTTTCGAAATAGCGCATGTTATTTGGGTGACTGACTGCCTTGGTTATAGCCAATCTACGATAGCCCCGGATATCCTCGTAATGTATAAGCACAAATTTTGGTTCGTATCGTTTCATCGCCCGGTTATGGGCAGGCCAATGTCTTTTTATCATTTGACATTCCATAAGGAGCGCCATTAGCTCCGTACCGGATTCTTCGAAATCTATCGTTGCGATTTCATTTATAAATTGTTGCCGTCTGAGACCCGTGTTGATACCTCCGAAATGACTTAAAACACGCTTGCGTATATTAATAGCCTTTCCGACATAAATAATCTTTCCTTTCTTATTCCGAAAAATATATATCCCAGCGGTTTCAGGTAACCGTTGGAATTGTGCTAGCGAAAGATGTGTGGGCAATCGGTGTTCGGTATTCTTGTGTAAGCTCTCCTGCAAATACTGGTTTTTATCCTGTGCAATAAGTTGGGAAAAGAGTTCGGCAGTGGCTTCGGCATCACCTAGGGCCCGATGTCGTGCGGTAATCTTGATGTCGCGTATTTTGCAGATGTTCCCTAAGCTGTAGGAGCGGTGTCCGGGAAAGATTTTTCTGGATAGCCGAACAGTACAGAGTTTTGTCGCTTGCCAGTCATAGCCTGCTTGCTTTAATTCTTTTGCTAGAAACGAATAATCGAAATTGACATTGTGCGCCACAAAAACCTTGCCTTGTAATAAATGGTATACATCTTCGGCGATTTCGTCGAAAGTAGGTGCATTCTCTAACATGTCCGGTGTAATACCTGTCAGCGTCTGTATAGCGAAAGGGATAGGGCATTGCGGATTAACAAGGCTTTGATACCGGTCAGTGATCTTTTTACCGTTATGTATCAAAATCGCAACCTCTGTAATACGGTTCCCCTCGGCGTGACTACCCGTGGTTTCAATATCGACAATGGCAAAGTATTTTTGTTTATTCACTTTGCAATATTACTAATTTAATTAGTAACCCCAAAGCTGTTGATGTTAATTAATTGCTTTATCAATTAAGTCTCGAATCGCTACAGAAGCAATGGCTCCACCAAATGCAGCGGGTAGATAGGACATAGTTCCATAAGCAGATTTTTTAAAATTACTACCATCCGTGTACAATAAAGATTTTTTATTGGGAAGCTCCGTGGAAAAGGCTACTTTAACGCCATCACGAATGCCGTGTTTGCGAAGTTTCTTTCGGATGTGTTGGGCCAGTTTACAGTTGTATGATTTGCTGATGTCGGCAATACGGATTTTAGTGGGATCGACCTTTCCGCCAGCACCCATTGAGCTGACAAAAGGAATCTTTGCTTCTAATGCCTGTCGGATAAAAAATAACTTTGGTGTAATACTATCAATCGCCTCTACACAATAGTCGGGATTTGACGCTAAAAGTGTTGGGATTTTTTCTGGTATAATAAAATCTTCGACAACGTGAAGTTCCAGCTCAGGATTAATGGCTAATAAACGATCTTTCATGATCTGTGCTTTGGGTTCGCCATGATTAGTGGCAAGCGCAGGCAATTGCCGATTTCGATTAGATGGATCGACGGTGTCGCCATCGATGATGGTCATTTTACCTACTCCTGCGCGGCAGATAAATTCGGCAGCAAATGACCCTACACCTCCCAAACCGAGAACCATTACGTGTGAATTTGCAAGTTTTTCTAGTGCCTTACGACCCGTTAAAGCTTCTGTTCTTGATAACCAAGATAAATCTTTCATTTAAATAACCGTTTCAATTATCCTATAGGATAGTTAAACATATGCATAAAGTTTTTGTACAACTGTTCTTTCAAGTATGGTAACTCAATTCTTCGAACGCGGCAAAAATAAGCATAAATATCAACGATATTGATAGATTTATCGTCCGTTTCCAATAAAATTTTGTCCAGCGGTACGTGCTGGATAAGTTCGTCTTTGTCCCCAGGAAGGAGCGCACTACCTAGGCTCAGGAAATGACCGTGAAGGAGAATTTGAGTTGCCAACGCTGTTTTTTTTTCGAAACCATGGAAGATAACGGGAACACGCACTTTTTCTTCGTGAAGTATTCGTAAGCATTCCTGATACGCTCGGACACAATGGATAATCAAAGGCTTTTGGATGTTATTGGCAAAGCGGATTTGTTTACGAAAGATAGCTTCTTGTAAGGACCACGTTGTGTCACATAGTTTATCGAGTCCGCATTCGCCAATCGCTAAAACTTGTTGCTTTTTTCCATATTGGTGTAGCGCATCCAATTGTGCCTTGGCATTCTGTTCGATATACCAAGGGTGTATACCAAGTGAGCAGGGATAGGGGAACAAGTAATTCTTGGAAATAATAACGTTGGGAAGCGAAAAGATTCGTGCGGTTGGCGCAAGTGTGCAATGGGTATGTATGTTGATATAAGGCGATGACATACTCAAATATACGGAATTTACGTTACTAACCTCGTGTCCAATGTTTTAAGGATTGCGGAAGCTTTCAGTAGGCATTCTTCATACTCCTTTTTTGGATCGGCATCGATGGTTATCGCTCCACCGGTGTGGAAAGATAAATATTGCTTTTTGGCATTGTAAAGTAACGAGCGTATAACTACATTGAAATCAAAATCGCCTTTAGGGTTAAAATAACCTAAAGCGCCTGCATATATGCCACGTTTGCTGTTCTCGTAACGGTCACATAATTTCATAGCACTAATTTTAGGAGCTCCGGTCATCGAACCAGCAGGGAAGGTGTTACGGATAACTTCTACATCCGATATTTCAGCTTTTTTTTGGCAGGCGATAGTAGAGACCAATTGATGAACTTGCTCAAATGTTTGCACTTCCAGTTGCCTTTCTGCTTTTACAGTTCCTTCTTGTGCACTGCGCGTTAAATCGTTTCGGACCAAATCTACAATCATTACGTTCTCTGAAATTTCCTTCGGACTGTTTTTTAATGTTTCGATAATATGGAAGTCGTCTTCCGACGTCTTTCCACGAGGAGCAGTACCTTTAATAGGCTGAGAAATTAACGTGTTTCCTCGCTTGGCTAAGAAACGTTCCGGTGATGCGGATAGAATATAGTTATCCTTGATTTTGAAAAAGCAGGAAAATGGTGTAGGAGAAACCCTATTCAATTTTTGATATACGGCCAACGGCGACAATACAACATTTTCGGCGTAAAATTCCTGACAAAGGTTAACTTCATAAATATCACCTTGTTGGATATGTTTCAATAGCTGCTGGAATACCTCGACGTAAGCAGTTTCGGACATCCGCTTTTGGAAACAGATGTTCTTCGTTTCTTTTACTCCCTCATTTGTCGTATTGTAACTGGCTAAAATGTTGTGATATACGGTTTCTGGATCAGGGGCTTCAATTTGTACCTCGTTATCTTTGAAGTGTAAAACGACAGTAGGAATAAAAAAATAAGCTTCCGGAAATTCCAACCGATCGGGAAAAGATGTAATTAAATTCTCAATTTCATTTTTTAGGTCATAACTAAAAAAGCCAGGCATCCATTTATCAGGATACTTGGCTCTAAATTTTTCCAACGCTAGGAATACGTCTGTGTGCTCGTAGGCAAGGCAATCTAAGGCTTTTACGGCAAGTAAACTGTCTATTTGCGCATATTCATCGCTATAGCCATTGGATTGGAAGAAACAAACGTCGTCAAATTGTTGTGCCCATTGAAGCGCCTGTCTTTCGAATTTCTGCGTGTCAACCTGAAATACGGCTGTAGCCATGCGTATAGTATATTACAGTTCGATTGTCTGAACGCGGTCGGGTCCTACAGATAGATATTTAATGGGCACTTCCAGTGCTTTTTCCAAGTAAGCGATGTAATTTTTTAATGCGGTAGGAATCTCGTCTTTTGAACGGATGCCCGTAATATCTTGATTCCAACCTGCTATTTCTTCCAAGACAGGTTCTGCCTGGTTGGTGATAATTTCATAAGGCATATAATCAATGGTCTCGCCGTTGTGTTTGTAATGCGTACATACATTGATTTTTTCAAATGTATCCAATACATCGGCTTTCATCATGATCAATTCAGTTACGCCGTTTAGCATGATGGCATACTTCAACGCCGGAATATCAATCCATCCCGTGCGGCGCGAGCGTCCGGTAGTAGCACCAAATTCGTGTCCTACCTGGCGTAATTTTTCGCCGGTTTCATCATCTAACTCTGTGGGAAATGGTCCGCCGCCTACACGGGTAGCATAAGCTTTGAAGATACCGTATACTGCACCGATTTTATTTGGTGCTATGCCGAGTCCGGTGCATGCTCCGGCGGTAGTGGTATTGGATGAAGTAACAAACGGATAAGAACCGAAATCTATATCTAGTAACGTACCTTGTGCACCTTCGGCAAGTACTCGTTTACCTTCTTTTAGATAATTGTTGACTAAATGTTCGGCGTCTACGTGTGGAATCGTTTTGATAAAATCAATGGCGTCCATGAAAGCAGCTTCCTTTTCAGAAAAATCAGGAATCTCACCATAGTGAGAAAGAATTTCCAAATGCTTGGCTTTTAATTTTTCGTAGCGTTCTTGAAAATCTGGAAGGGTTGTATCTCCTACACGCAAACCATTTCTACCGGTTTTATCCATATAGGTCGGCCCAATTCCTTTAAGTGTAGAGCCGATTTTACCGGCCCCCATTTTTGATTCGGAGGCTGCGTCCAGTAATTGGTGCGTAGGAAGGATTAAATGTGCTTTACGCGCAAGAACCAAAGTCCCTTTGCCCACTGGATCGAATCCGGAAGTACGTAGATTATCTAATTCGCGTTTCAAGATAATAGGGTCGATAACAACGCCGCCACCGATAAGGTTAAGTGTACCTTCATTAAAAATACCGGATGGAATAGTATTCAGGACAAATTTCTTGTTATCAAACTCTAATGTATGTCCGGCGTTGGGGCCACCTTGAAAGCGGGCAATTAAATCATATTTGGGACAGAATACGTCCACGATTTTTCCCTTTCCTTCATCGCCCCATTGCAGGCCCAAAAGCACATCAACTTGCATAATATTTGAAATATCGATATTAAAATTTAAATGATACGTTTAGAAAAAACACAACAAACTGGTCTTTTCTGAACAAAGGTAATACAATAATTGGCGATTACCACATTAATTTGAAATTACCGGGCTTCTGCCTTTTTTGGGTGTACTTGCGGTATTTTCCGCATTTTTCGTTTGGCAATCTTCGCATATACCGTACAGGTTAAGGGAATGGTGCTTGATGTCAAATTTCAACAAATCGCCCATCAAACTTTGGATTTGGTTAATGCGGGGATCACAAAACTCAACAACCTTGTTGCATTCAATGCAGATAACGTGGTCGTGTTGTTTGAAACCGTAAGATTTTTCAAACTGGGCCATGTTGCGGCCAAATTGATGTTTTGTCACCAAATCGCAGGATACTAACAATTCCAATGTGTTATAGACAGTTGCGCGGCTTACCCGATATTTTTTATTTTTCATGTGGATATAAAGGGATTCCACATCAAAGTGATCGGAACGGGAGTAAATTTCTTCCAAGATAGCATAGCGCTCAGGCGTTTTTCTCAGATTCTTATTTTCTAAATAAGCTTCGAATATTTTTTTTACCGTTTGATAGTTTTCGCCTTTATTCATATAAATAGTTGTTAAAAAGAGCTCATCCAGCTCGTTTAAATCTCCCACAAATTTACCAATTTCATTTCTAAAAAACGACGGTTTGCTCCTGAAGTCCGATCTTATATTTAATTATCTGCTTCATAGCGCGTTATACCGGTTATTCCGCTAATTTGCTTTAACGTCTTCATGAGATCTTCCAATTGCTCGATGTGATTTACAAATACCATAATGTTTCCTTCAAAAATCCCCTCATTACTGGTTATGGATAGTGAACGTATATTGACGTTATATTCTTGTGATATAACGTTTGTTATCTTATTAATAAGTCCCACATCGTCAATTCCCACAATACGTAACCCCGTCAAGAAAGCGACATTCGGTTGAGAAGAAGCCCATTTTGCCTTGAGTATCCGATATCCGTAACTAGCCATGAGCTTAGAGGCATTGGGACAGCTGGTACGATGTATTTTAATGCCGTCATTCACTGTTAAAAATCCAAAGATATCATCTCCCGGAATAGGATTGCAGCATGGTGCTAATGTGTAATCAACCTGTTGGTAATCGTCTCCAATAAGAATGGTATCGATTTCTTTCTTGTTGATTTTCTCTACCAAGCCAGAAACATGTGAACTGAAATGGCTTTGTCCAGGTGTATTCGATTTTTCACTTTCTGCGTATTCGCGTAGGTTTTTTATGTCGATGTTACCCTTTGCTACGTTGTAGAAAAGTTCTTGGGAGCTAGGATACTTGAAGTAATTGGCGATTTTATTGATGTTGTCTGTGTTGTAGGTGATTTTTAAGGATTTTAATTTGCGTTCTAGAATCTCCTTACCGTCCTCTGCAACACGTCTTTTTTCTTCTTTTAACGAAGACCGTATTTTTGATTTCGCTTTTGCCGTAATAACGAAAGTGAGCCAGTCCTCCTTCGGTGTTTGCTTGCTGGAGGTGATAATTTCAACCTGATCCCCGTTTTGCAACGGGTGGCTGAGCGGAACTAACTTGTGATTGACCTTAGCACCTATACAGGTCGCACCGATATCGGAATGTATTTCAAATGCGAAATCTAATGCCGTGGCCCCATTTGGTAACTGAACCAATGTGCCCTTGGGAGTGAAAATAAATATCTCGTCAGAGAACAAATTCATCTTAAAGTCGTCCACAAAATCCATTGCGTTCTGCTCCGGACTACTTAATAGGTTCCGAACATTTTGTATCCACTGATCCAATCCGCTGTCGGAGTTTGATTCTTTGTACTTCCAATGTGCCGCAAACCCTTTCTCTGCGATTTCGTTCATACGTTTTGTACGAATCTGTACTTCTACCCACTGGCCTCGCGGTCCCATTACGGTGGTGTGCAGCGATTCATAACCATTTCCTTTTGGGGAAGAAACCCAATCCCGTAGGCGATCCGGATTAGGTCTATACAGATCGGTAACGATAGAATATACTTTCCAACATTCTGTTTTCTCTCTTTCTGCAGGGGTGTCAATGATAATCCGGATGGCGAACAAATCATACACTTCTTCAAACGGGATAGATTTTTTACGCATCTTATTCCAGATCGAATAAATAGATTTTGGACGTCCGAATACTTCTGCTTTGATACCCTGTTCTTCTAGTATTTTCTTAACGGGTTCGATAAAGTCAGTTACAAATTTTTCGCGTTCTGCCTTCTTTTCATTCAGTTTTCGCGCGATGAATTTATAAGTATCTGGGTCGGTATACTTCATAGAGAGGTCTTCCAATTCAGATTTTATAGCATAGAGACCTAGGCGGTGTGCAAGAGGAGCGTAAAGATAACTCGTTTCTGAGGCGATTTTTAGCTGTTTATGCCGTGCCATAAACTCCATTGTGCGCATGTTGTGAAGGCGATCCGCAAGTTTGATTAAAATAACACGTACATCATCTGCTAACGTTAGCAGCATTTTACGGAAATTTTCCGCCTGCATGGAGCTATTGGGATCGAAAATTCCTGATATTTTAGTTAGCCCATCAATAATGCGAGCTACCTTTTTGCCAAATTGCGCCTCTATGTCTTGTAAGGTGATAGACGTGTCCTCCACGACATCGTGTAGCAATGCACAGACGATGGAGGTTGTCCCCAACCCAATTTCTTCTGCCGCTATCTGTGCAACCGCTATAGGGTGGTATATGTATGGTTCGCCTGATTTACGACGCATGTCTTTGTGGCTATCCAGCGCAAGGTCAAAAGCTCTGCGGATCTCTCGTTTATCACCCCTTTGCAAAGTAGGTTTGCAGGCTCTAAGTAATGCGCGATACCTTTTCCTAATTTCCTTATTTTCTGCCTCGATATCAATCTCAAATTCTTCCATGTGCGCAATGAAAATAGTTGCTTTTATGTTTTTTTGTTCGTAATTTTATTGTTGTTTTTTCGTCTGTATGAAACGGTGGAAAAACAATATATAAATATAGCAAAATTTTATGTGTTTTGGAATACATTAACATTTTTTAGCGGGATGAAGCGATCTTTTGTTTGGGGTTTATTTTTGGTTTTCCTACTGCCCTTTACGGGCAAAGGGCAGACGTTGCAAGTTCCCCATTACGGAGAAGGAGAGGGTGAAACATTGCAGCATTATCCTACTACCCGTTTGGAAAGTGGAGAAGTTGTTCCTTGGTTTCCTATAAAAGATGTCATCGTTACGGCCAGACGTACGTTTAAGACAGAAGAAGAGCGGTTAAGCTATCTTCGTTTAGAACGGAATGTGCTGCGGGTGTTACCTTATGCGATTTATGCACAAAAACGATACGAACAATTGGATCGTGAAATTGCACTTGCATCGTCCAAAAGAGAGGAAAAACACCTAATAAAGACTTGTGAAGATGAAATCAAAGAGAAATTCAGAACAGAAATAAAAAACCTTAGTGTTTCCCAGGGAGCGATCTTAATTAAGCTTGTGCAACGCCAAACGGGAAACAGTAGTTATGAGCTTGTGCGAGAGATGAAAGGAGGTCTTTCTGCTTTTTTTTATCAATCAGTAGCAAAAGTGTTTGGACACAACCTAAAATCGGTTTATGATCCCGAAGAAGATTATGAAATCGAAAATATTATCCGGAGTTACGAGCGTGTACGGCCGATAAAGAATTTATATAATTATTAACTAATAGAAGGGAAGGCTATGCGGACGGTTTATGATTTTCACGGGCTACAGTTTAACGGAGAGAAGAAATCGTTGCAGGATTATTCTGGCAAAGTTTTGTTGATTGTAAATACAGCGAGCCAGTGTTTTTTTACCAAGCAATTTAAATCGTTAGAACAGTTATATCAGAAATATAAAGACGAAGGATTCGAAATTTTAGCTTTCCCATCTAACGATTTTCGAGCGCAGGAGCCGATGACAGGTTTACAACTGGAAACGTTTTGCCGTATACAGCAACAGGTTACTTTTCCCGTGTTTAAACGTATACATGTTGTGGGTGAGTATTGTGATCCGCTGTTTAGATTTCTGTCTGAAAAAGACCTAAATGGGCGTGTAAACGTTAAGCCGTTATGGAATTTTCACAAATATCTCGTAAACAAACAAGGAGAGGTAATAGACTATTTTTATAGTTTGACAAGCCCTCAAGCGAGGCGAGTAATGTCAAAAATCGAAAAATTGATTGCAGAATGAAATAGCGGTTTCACCCTATGCCCTATACCCTTTGCTCTCACTTGCCGAATTTTACTTAAATGCCTACTTTTGGCACAAAAAGAAACGCACTATGAAGTTGGATTTACTGGTGATGACTGTTCATCCCGATGATGCCGAATTAGGGGCCGGGGGAACAATTGCAAAATATGTTGAAGCGGGTAAAAAGGTAGGTATCGTCGATTTGACACAAGGCGAATTGGGAACACGCGGTACGTCCGAAACCCGGAAGCAGGAAGCAGCGAAAGCAGCTGAGATTCTAGGCGTGCAGGTTCGCGAAAACCTGGGATTGCGGGATGGTTTCTTTGCTAATGATGAGGAAAGCCAACTCGTTATTATTCGTGCGATCCGCAAATATCAACCTGAAATTGTGATAACCAATGCATTGGAAGATCGTCATCCCGATCATGGACGAGCAAGCAAATTGGTTAATGATGCACTTTTCCTAAGCGGACTGCGCCGGATTGAGACGATTTATGAAGGCCGGCCCCAAGAGACCTTTCGTCCGCGCCTTCAATTGCAAGTGATTCAAGACAAATATATCCAACCAAATATTCTAATAGATATTACAGATTTTTGGGAAAAGAAAGAGCAGTCTATTTTAGCTTATACGACGCAATTTAACGTGTCGGGAGATGACGATGAGCCACAAACTTATATTTCGAATCCCGATTTCATGGAATCGACACGAGGTAGAGCCGCGGAATTGGGTCGAAATATCCAGGTCAAGTATGCCGAAGGTTTTACCGCACGTAAGCTCTTAGGCGTGCATGACATTTTTCAATTGATCTAACAGATAATTGTATCTTTGTCTCATGTCAACAGGATTAGTTTCGCAAGATACGATCGTAGCTTTAGCGACGTCGCCGGGTGTGAACGGAGCAATTGCGGTTATCCGTTTATCCGGTCCGCAAGCGATTACGATCACCAACGCTATATTCAGAGGGAAAGATCTCCTAAACCAGCCGTCTCATACGATTCACTTTGGGACCATACGAGATGGGAGTGAAATAATTGATGAGGTATTAGTTTCGCTTTTTAAGGGCCCCCATTCCTACACCAAAGAAGATGTGGTTGAACTTTCTACCCATAACTCAAAATACATCATCGAACGCCTGATAGGTCTATTGATAAAGAAAGGAGCCAGGGCCGCGCAGGCAGGAGAGTTTACATTGCGAGCGTTTTTAAATGGTGGTATGGACTTATCGCAAGCAGAGGCCGTTGCGGATCTGATCGCTTCAGAAAACAAATCTTCCCATGAAATAGCGATGAACCAAATGCGTGGGGGAATCAGTAATAAGCTACAGCAAATGCGCGAACAGTTGATAAATTTTACGGCGCTCTTGGAACTTGAACTGGATTTTGGCGAAGAGGATGTCGAATTTGCAGATCGAACACAATTCGAAACCTTAGTGCAAGAGCTTAAAATGCACGTTACGAAGCTCATTCAGTCATTTGCATATGGAAACGCGATAAAACATGGAGTTCCTGTCGCCATTGTAGGGAAGCCCAACGCGGGGAAATCAACATTGCTCAATACATTGCTTGACGAAGAGCGCGCTATCGTTAGCGATATTGCTGGAACCACCCGCGATACCATTGAAGAGTCTATAAATTTAGATGGAATTACCTTTCGTTTTATCGATACAGCGGGATTGCGGGAAACAGTGGACACCATAGAGGCTATTGGTGTCACCAAAGCTAAAGAAAAGGTCCGACAAGCGAAGATCTTATTATATTTATATGATGATAGCGACAGTACCGCGGACGAAGTTATTGTGCAGATAAAGGAGCTATATTACGACGGTCTGATTGTTATTTTGGTTCGCAATAAAATCGATCTACATGGTGGGTATCATCCTAATGAAATGGATACAATTATTACCGATGCCTTATTTACCAATTATAGCGATTCGCTAATAGCGATTTCCGCTAAGGATAGCGGTAGCGTTGAAGCTTTGAAAAATGTTTTGCTAGACAAGATCCGCGAAATGGCGATGGAGGACCAACAGATTATAACTAATACCCGTCATGTTGAAGCACTAGAGCATGCCTTTACTGCGCTCGAACAAGTGGAACAAGGATTGGGCATGCATCTTCCGGGTGATTTACTTGCTCATCACGTGCGGGAAGCATTAAGACATATATCTAGCATAACAGGAGATATCGATGTTGATAGAGATATCCTGGGAACGATTTTCGGTAAATTTTGTATCGGGAAGTAGGATGTTTATAAGTAGGCATATCGTAAAAAGATCCTGAAGAGATACTTCAGAATCTTTTTTTAATAATCTAATTAATTAACTAATTAGGTGTGCTATATCATTGTCTACGTTAGAGAATGTTTTTCAGCGTGTCTCGCTACTAATAGCGATTAATGGTGAAAATACCTGTTTCCGATGGCATTTCTTCTTCGTCAAGTACAATTACACTCCCTCCATGATTAAATGCCAAACATGCCAATTCATTTATTACATCGGTATGCTGCCCATCGGTTTGTACTATTTTACGTTCCACAACGTCGATATGACCGTCGATAGATTTACCATTCTCTATACAAAGCACATCTACCTTACCATCGATAACGTCTCTCACCACATCCCCCGGATCTAAACTACTTAGGTTTTCCGGCAAAGCAAGATGGTAACGCTCTAAAAGCTCCTTTTTTCGTTTATCGCGTATTTTGTCAAAAATTTCCTGTACTTTTTCCAATAGCGCATTCTTGTTCAAGGATTGTGGGTTGAGCTGTATATGGACGGGGGCAAAGTTGATGTGCTTGCTGATACGTAAAAAATGCGTATGATGTTCAGGTAAAGCTGCCAATAGTATGGGGATATGCTGTGGAATAGGATAATGTTCCAAAATCGCCTGATCTACCCGTCTGAAAAACCTGCCCATGTTGATATCCTCTTCCTGACTTATTTCCATATAACCATGTAGACCGGCACCTTCCACGACATTGCCATGTAAATGGTTGTTGGTAAGTTCATCTCCTAATGTCTCTCGCATGGTAGTTGGTACTTTATCTGCTATATCTAGTTTTTCTAGATGGTATTTGTCCCCGCGGTAAAGTTGCACGTCGTCCAATCCCAAAGCAAGAAGATAATAAGGTTGGTTTTCGTGGTATAGCTTAAACAAAGGTTTGACACAAAAGGAGTCTGCTACACAGACTATTTCCTGCACCTTTTCTGGCAAACGTAAGATCTGTATATCGTGTTTAGAGATAAAGATGGCAAGGCCCTCATCATTATAATCCCAAAACGCCTTGTCATCTATTAATTTTTCCAGTGGCAGGACAAGTTTTTCGTGGTCATGGAGTTCTTTGTCCTTAATATATTGCAGTGTCTTTTTATAGAGATTTTTAAAAGAGATAGGATCGGTTGCATTTGCAGGGTGTATCCGGTGAGTGGGCATGTAGATCGAGATACAAGGTTCATCTTGAATTGCCGTCAGCTCTTTCAGTAATTTCAAATCGATTATCTGCATAATAGTTGTTTTTAATGAATGCATTAATTTACGTAATTAGAGTGTTGCCTCAATATGAGGAATTCTAAATGTAAAATTCCTTTTCGTTATATTAATAGCTTCTGTACTATTTATAAAACAGTGTAAATAAAGAGATGTTTAAAAAAGTTGGTGATAATCCTAATAAGCATAAACAAAAAGATACCGGAGTGAAAACTCCGGTATCTTTTAAAAGGTAAGACTTTTTCACAATAATCACGCGAAATACGCGTATTTCGGTTAATGGAAATGTATAAATACCTAAATTAACTTTAAGAACAACTATAACAGGGGTTTTATTGTTCAACAATTGGTTTAAATAATATACTAAGTTTTATAATAAATTGTATAGCTATGAAAAGAATTATTTTTTTTACACTTATGTTTGGTTTGCTAGGCACTGGATGTGGTGGGAATAGAAGTGAAAATTCGGACTCGATCGACAGAGGAGATACGATGGGAGACCAGCATTATAGAAATGGAAGATCGACGACAGATACCACGATAAGAGATAGTGTAGATTCCGTGTTGCCTCCTACACCTCCGCCAGCTACACCTTAATTCATAACTCGATCATATGTTGGCGATATTGTGCCTATCTTTTGGCAAACAATAGTTATTAATACATGGTATGACATTTAATATATTAATGATACTGACGTCCCACGAACGAATGGATGGGACAGATGCTATGACAGGAGTTTGGTTAGGAGAAATGACGGATCCTTATTACGAGTTTGTCGATGCTGGTTTTAACGTGACGATGGCTAGCCCGTTAGGAGGGGAACCTCCGCTTGATCCAATGAGTAAACTGACGGAACATATCACAACTTCTAACAGACGTTATCTAAATGACAAAGCAGCACGACAGCAATTTGCAAATACACTAAAACTGGAAAATATGCACGCCTGTGCTTTTGACGGCGTGTTTATTTCCGGTGGACATGGTCCATTATGGGACTTAGCCCGTCACCCTGCAGTTGGCCGATTGTTGTTGGAGTTTGTAAAAGAGGATAAACCTATTGCAGCAGTTTGTCATGGACCGGCTGCACTGCTTCCGTTAGCGGACCTTTATCCGGGCTACCTAATTGGAAAGCAGCTCACAGCATTCTCCAATATGGAAGAAACATTGGTCATGCGTCACAATAATATTCCTTTCGAATTGGAATCACGACTGAAAGAATATGGGGCAGACTTTAGTGCAGCCAAGCTACCATTTAGTCCGCATGTCGTGTTAGACGGACAGCTTATTACAGGGCAAAATCCTTTATCTGCAGCATCTACAGCCCAAACTATGGTGGAACTTCTGACATATCCCAGGTAATCTCGTATAGTTTCTTTAAAACTTTATGACGACGGGCGTGTTGATTTCAATAAAAGGATAAGTATGGCAAAGCTCGCGGACTATAAGAAGAAAAGAGATTTTAAACAAACGAAGGAACCAAAAGGTAGTAGTAAGCGAAAGGATAATCAAGAAAAAAAGTTACGGTTTGTCGTGCAACGGCATCATGCCTCTCGCTTACATTATGATTTTCGGTTGGAGCTGGACGGCGTGTTGAAGAGCTGGGCTATTCCCAAAGGGCCGTCTTTATACCCAAAAGATAGGCGATTGGCCATGCAAGTCGAAGATCATCCGATAGATTATGCCTCTTTTGAGGGGATTATTCCAAAAGGTAATTATGGCGCTGGGGTGGTCACTATTTTTGATTCGGGATATTATGAGTTCACTGAAGCAAAGAACGCAAAAGAATTTTTGCTGGACCTAGAGAAAGGTTCCCTAAAATTCAAATTACAAGGCCATATTCTTCGTGGTGAATTTGCATTGGTACGGATGAAAGGGCAGGAGGAGAATGCCTGGTTACTCATAAAACATAAAGATCGATACGCATGGGATGAACCTTACAATAGTGAGGATAGTGTAAAACAAGTGGTTAAGCAGGCTGGTGTAGATTTTAAAACTAACCAAAAATCGAATACGGAAGAATTCCCGAAACCGATGTTCGCAAAACTGGCAGAACATCTTCCTGAAGGACCGGAATGGCGGTACGAAAAAAAATACGATGGGTTTCGTATTTTGGCCATGAGGAACGAAATGGGTGTTCAACTTTATTCGCGAAACGGGAAAGATATGAATACAATGTTTCCATCGCTGGTGACAGAACTATCTTCCTTGGATAGGCATGCGTGGATTGACGGAGAACTTGTTATTGAGGATAAACAAAAGAAACCACATTTCCAATTAATCGCCAGTGGTGAGCCTATCCCAAGTCATCTAAGATTGCGCTATTATATCTTTGATATACTCCGTTTAGAAGACGAATCCGTAACGGACTATGCGCTTAAAGAGCGTGAAGAGTTACTTGCACTGTTATTTCGTCGTCTCAAGAAACCTAAAATTGTTCAGTTAACGCAGATCTTAGAAGGTACAGCCCAACAAGTCAAAGCAAAGGCCGAAAAGCAACAATGGGAAGGAGTTATCGCGAAAGACGTCGATAGCACCTACTTACAAGGTAAACGTAGTAGCTCTTGGACAAAATTTAAGTTGCGGAATAGCCAAGAAGCTATCATCTGTGGTTATACGTCGCCGCAAGGGAGTCGTTTATTTTTTGGCGCTTTGGTGCTCGGTCATTATCGGGAGGGGGAGCTGGTATATATCGGCAACTGTGGTACAGGATTCAATGCGAAAAATCTTAAAGATCTCTACACTGCAATGCAAGAACATGAGCATGCACACAAACCATTTGACCAAGACGTGGCGGTTGCGAAAGAAAAGGAAGTGACCTGGCTACGACCCATATTGGTTTGTGAAGTGTATTATAGCGAATGGACAACAGACCATCATCTACGCCATCCGGTATTTAAAGGGTTGCGACAGGATAAAGATGCAGAAGAAATTGAAAAAGAGAGTCCCATGAAAAATGAAAAAAATAACGATGTATTAACGATAGGTCGTAAAAAAGTACAATTGACCAATTTAAACAAAGTGTATTGGCCAAAAGAGCATTATGTTAAGGGACAGATGATAGCCTATTATGAACACATGGCCGATTATATACTTCCATTTATTAAACATAAACCGATATCCATGCATCGCTTTCCAAATGGCATTACAGCAGCAGGTTTTTTTCAGAAAGATATGGACACTGAAAATATTCCTAGTTGGGTAAAAACAGTTCCTATACATTCGGAAAGCACAGGAAAAGAAACTGATTATATTATTTGTAATGATAAAGCAACCCTTCTTTATATTGCTAATTTGGGATCTATTGAAATTAATCCGTGGCTTTCGACTTATCAGAAACCTGAATATCCAGATTTTGCTGTGCTAGATCTGGATCCGAACGGAGCTGATTTTCAAGAACTGATACAGGTAGCAAAGACAGCACATGAAATCTTTGAAGAACTGAAAGTACCGGCGTTTTTAAAGACTTCCGGATCTACGGGATTCCATATCTATGTGTATTTAAAAAAGAAGTATACATACGAGGTCGCGCGGGATTTTATTGAGTTGGTCGCTCAAATGGTTCAAGAAAGACATCCGGACACGACAAGCTTGGTGCGCGATCCAAAAAAAAGGAAAGGAATGATTTATCTAGATTTTCTGCAGAACAGAAGGGGACAGACGATCGCGGCACCTTATTCCTTACGACCCAAAGAGGGAGCAACAGTCAGTACACCTTTGCGATGGGAAGAGTTGACACCTAAACTGCGCATTGCCGACTATAATATTATGACCACGTTAAAACGAGTGAAAGAGGTAGACGATCCCTGGGCAAGTTTACAGGATAGTGCGGTTAATATAAAACAGGTGCTTGCCAAACTTTAGGCCAAACTAGCCTTCAATTTATTCAACAAGTCTGTCGATTTTGTATTCTCCACTTTCATTTTACGGATAGAGGTGTGCTTTCCTTTGGATTTCTGTTTGATAATTTTTAGTAAATCACTGGTATACTCATTTTTATATTTTGATATATCAAAAGGTTGGCTATGCTGTTTGATTAATTGGAGAGCCATATCCATTTCCTCTTTTTTCAATCGGGTATTACCTGGTAAATTTAATTCATCCGTAGATCGAATTTCCTCTTCAAATCTGATTTTGTTGAGCAAAAGCATATCCCCATATGGTTTCACTATAGCAAGATGTTCTACGTTGCGCATGACAAAAGACCCCAATCCGGCGGTCTTGCTTTTTTCGAGAGCTTTAAGGAGAAGCTGATAAGCTTTCGTTCCTCCTTTTTGGGGTTCAAGATAGTAAGGTGTGTCAAAATAAATGCTGTCAATTTCATCCATCTTGACAAAGGAATGTAGATTTATCATTTTGTTTTTTTCTGGGCTGGCCTCTTCAAAGTCTGAATCTTCTAGAATAACATACTTGTCTTTAAGTAAGTAACCTTTAACAATATTTTCCCATTTCACTTCTTTGCCCGTGCTCTCGTTGACACGCTTGTATTTGATGTTCGATTTGTCTTTTCTATCTAACATATCTAAATCCAGCGAACTGCTTTGCACAGCGCTATATATTTTAACCGGGATATTAACCAATCCAAATCCTATTGCTCCAGTCCAAATAGCTCTCATAATATTTTGTTTATTCCTATTACTAAGAGAACAATACTTTGTTAAAAAGGTTCTTTTTAATCTTGTACTCACCTCCATATCACCGCATTATTACTTAGGTGTATTTCTATGGGGGGATTAGAGGGGATTAATAGAGGTTGCATCTATATTAACCCCCTATTATACCCCTACTAACCCCCTATTAACCCCCTGTTAATATATAATTTAGATATAAGGATGTTATACGATAGACGAAACTGAAAGAAATGTAAAAAATGAATGTTTCAGGTGTTGATATATAATTTTATGTTTTGGGTGTCCGCCATATCCAGAATAACCCCCAGATGAAAGCTCCCAATCCTACGGCAAAGCTTTGCAGTAAAGTACCTCCGTGCTCAATCCACAACTTAGCAAGCCACGGGCCTATTAATTGTGATCCGGCGTAAATAGCAATAAGCGCAGCGGACAATCTCGGTCCCTGATGTGGTTGAAAATACCTTGCTAATCTTTGCGTACACATAACCGATCCTAAAAATCCACCACCTACTAAAATTGCGCATGCGATTACGCCGGCTCCCGGTGGGATTAGCAATACGGCGGCTACTCCCAGCGCTTGCAATATATATGTATAGATCAGCGCAAATCGGTCTCCGAATCGATGCCCGATCCAGTTCCATAGAGGGATGGAAACCAAGCATGAAAGGGACGTGATAGCCCAGACATTTTTTATCCATATACTATCCTCTGATATCGTATCGTGGGCTAGTGTAGGAAGAAAAGTCATAGGTAAAATATAGCCTAAACCTGCGCCGATATAAGAAAGAAATAGTGGCGTGCTCCGTCGGTCGAAAAGTGCACTATTCTGTGTCTGTCGTCGGTCTTTGTCTTTATAGTCGGGTCTTTCCACTTGAACCTTTACGAACTGTGTGGTGCTGTAAGCTGTTAATAACAAGGAGACAATAGCTACTGGAATCCAACGATGTTCCGCTTGAAAAAAAGTTGCGGTCGAATCCACTAATAACCCGCCTGCCAGTAACCCGCCAGCCACACCAAAATATACTAAGCCACTTAATTGCGGTTTGTTGTTCATGATGAACCACTCCAACAGTAAAGCCGGTGCTAAAACAAATACAATTCCATTGGTAACTCCGTTTAGAAATCGTAATAGCAACAACAAATCAAAGTGCGAAATAAAACATTGAATTGTGGTGATCAATACATTTCCCACTAAACCAATCAATAAGTACTTCTTGATAAACTTTGGTTTGGAGTATCGTACCGCAAGTAGCGCCCCAATTAGATAGCCAAAATAGTTTATAGTTGCCAAATCAGCACCTTGTGTGATGGTCAACATATTATCGCTGATAAAATATGGCAATAAGGGCGTGAATGAAAATCTACCTAATGCATGCACTACAGCGAGAGCAGCAATACCCGCGAACAAATAGCGGACGGCTTTTTGTTTAATTGAATCTTGTGTTATATGTGCCACGGATATATACTTATGGCTGTCATTTTATTTGCCGGCGCAAGATAATAAATAGTTTGAAGGGGAAGAATATTCTATGATTTCAAAAACAATTTTCACGGACATTTATTCTCTTATTATACGATAAGGAAGAGTAGACATATTATGGCAATTATTGGAGAAATTATTAAAAGGGTAATTGATGTGAACGGCTTGATCAATAGGGACTCTACCCCTTGGGAGGCCCAGAAGCAAGTTTTGTTGGATATGCTGGATGTAGCAAAATACACTGCTTTAGGAAGAGCGTACAATTTTAGTGATATACTTGTCGATACGGACCCGGTGAGATATTTCCAACAAGTCGTACCGATATTTGACTATGACAAGTTACACGCGGCGTGGTGGCATTATCTGCACGAAGGGCATGAGAACATCACTTGGCCGGGAGGTCAACGCTATTTCGCCATGAGTAGCGGGACAACCAGCAATAGCAAAGCTATTCCCGTGACCGATGATATGTTGAATGCCATCAAAAAGGCCGGGATACAACAGATTTTAAGTCTGAAGAATTTTGAACTTTCAGGAGATTTTTTTGAAAAGGATATCATGATGTTGGGTAGTAGCACGAAGCTTGTGGAGCACAATGGGTTCCTAGAAGGCGAAATCAGTGGTATATCTGCTGCTAACTTACCCTTGTGGTTTCGAAGGTTTTATAAGCCTGGCAGGAAAATAGCGGCCACCCAAGATTGGGACCAGCGTGTGCATAAGATAGTTCGCGAGGCAAAAAAATGGGATATAGGCAGCATGACCGGAATTCCATCGTGGTCGGAAATTTTGATTAAAGAAATTATACGTTATAACAAGGTTGATACGATACACGATATCTGGCCCAACTTACAAGTTTACAGTACGGGCGGGGTGGCTTTTGGTCCTTACCGCAAGAGCTTTGAAAAACTATTTGCGAAACCCATGATTTATATCGACACCTATCTGGCGTCGGAAGGTTACTTAGCCACCCAGAAGCGTCCGGATACCGATGCAATGGCGCTTATTACCGACAACGGCGTCTTCTTCGAGTTTGTTCCTTTCGCTTCCGAAAATATGGATGAGGATGGATGTGTGAAGCAGAGCGTGCCCGCGTTAACGATTCGAGAGGTGGAAGAGGGTGTTGAATATGTATTATTAATTTCTACTGTGGCGGGTGCTTGGCGGTATATGATCGGAGATACTGTTATTGTGAAAGATAAAGAGCGCGCGGAGATCATTATAAGTGGACGTACGAAGCATTTCCTCAATGTGGTCGGCGAACAGCTTTCTGTACATCAAATGAATCTTGCAGTCCAAAAATTACAAGAGCTGTTCGGTTTGGAGATTGGGGAGTTTACGGTCGCTTCTATTCGCCGAGGAGGTCGCAGTATCAATAAATGGTATCTCGGAGCGGAAGGCGGAGATTGGGCTATCGATGACCTTGCCAACGCACTTGACAACGAGCTGCAAGCGGCTAATAAAAACTATGCAGTTGCTAGGCATCAGACCCTAGACGGTGTAGAAGTGGACATTATACCAATAACACACTTTTATCAATGGAGTGAATATTATAAAAAGCTGGGTGGGCAAACTAAAATACCGCGTGTGATGAATGAGCAAGATTTTGAAGAATTCGAAGCATTTATAGCTAATCTATGATATGTTTACAACATACTTAGCCAGTGTCTTCTTCGCGGTTTCGCTGAATTAGTGCTACTTCGTCGGTTAAAAACTCCTCTTTCTCCGGTGTTGTCTTCTTTTCCATCTCAGATACGAGTTCAACAATATCATCTGGAGAAAGATAGAGACGAGCGATTTTCGCTTTATAACGCGTAGATAATTCACTGTGTCCAAGGATGAATGTCTTGGTAGATAAAAGATATGAGGCCATACCTCGGTTGACTGCGAATGTATCCGCTACGCGTTCTGCTTTCCGTACGTATCGTTTAGACACCCAATACAACAGACCAAATTTTGCAACACCCCATACTGTTCGCTGCTCGTAGTCCATAATATGCCCCAGTTCGTGACCAAGCCATCCAATCAGCACCTCCTCCGGTAGATGATGGATGGGCTCAATGCTTCGCGTAAGCTTAAATACCGGGCTGATTAATATAGCATATGTGCGTTTGTTGCGGGACTGTAAGAGCGTGTTTACTATTGGACGCGCCGCCATTACCGATTTCTTTAGTTTTCGGCTAAATACAAATCGAATGTGTGTATTTTCGAGTTCTGGATAGTGGGATAGCGCCTTGAGGACTAATTGCTCAATAATTTTAGGGATTTTCTTGTTTTTGGAAAACCCTTGTAAATGTCCATTTATATGAGTTGCTCTATCTGTATAAATCCCCATAACTTTTTACATACTAAAAAATACGCCTAAAGCTCCTTTCTTAATCTTGCTACCGGAATATTCATCGCCTCCCGATATTTGGCGACTGTGCGCCGTGCAATGGTATATCCCTTTTCTTTTAGAATTTCTGTTAGTTTTTCGTCCGCCAACGGTTTGTGTTTATCCTCATTGGCAATGCATTCTTCTAATATTTTCTTTACTTCTTTATTAGAGACCTCTTCTCCAGAATCTGTTTGAATGGCCTCAGAGAAGAAAGATTTTAGCAGGAAGGTACCAAACTCGGTCTGTACGTATTTGGAGTTAGCGACCCGTGATACAGTTGAAATATCCATTTCAATCTTATCGGCTATATCCTTTAATATCATGGGCCTAAGGAGCCTCTCATCTCCCGTAAGAAAATAATCGTATTGGTATTCCATAATGGCATTCATGGTCTTCAATAAGGTTTGCTGCCGTTGTTTGATAGCATCTATAAACCATTTAGCAGAATCCAACTTTTGTTTGACAAACTGCACCGCCTCCTTCATTTTTTTATCCGTTTTTTCGGCTTTTTCGTAATGGGCGAACATCTCTTGGTAATTTCGAGACACCCGGAGTTCTGGAGCGTTTCGTCCGTTGAGCGTCAAGTGGAGTATGCCGTCGTTGTTCGTGATATGGAAATCGGGGATAATATGAAGCTGTTTGTTTGTTGAGGCTCCCGAATCACCTGGTTTAGGGTTTAATTTTAGAATCTCGTTGATGATATCTTTAAGTTCTTCCGAATCTACCCCCAATTGCTTTTCGATCTTGTCATAATGTTTTTTGGTAAATTCTTCGAGGTAATCTTCAACCACTTTAATAGCTTGATTAATAATGGGGTTGTTTTGATCTTTTTTACGTAATTGTATAAGTAAACATTCTTGTAAATTACGTGCTCCTATACCTGCAGGCTCGAAATCCTGGATTACTTTCAATATACTTTCTACTTCTGCTTCTTCTGCAATCACGTTTTGCGAAAAAGCAAGGTCATCGATCAAGGAAAGTATCGGACGTCTCAAATAACCATCGTCATCCAGGCTACCGATGATCTGTTGTCCGACGAGGTAATCTTGATCTGATAAAGCAAGTAAATCTAGCTGATTTTGTAATAACTCGAAAAACGAATCTTGGACAGCTATTGGAATTTCCTTTTTGTCATCATCATCATCATTTCCATAACTTGTGGAATAATCATTGTAGTCATCTTCTTGGATATATTCATCTACACTAAATTCTTCGTCGAATTCGTTGTCTTGGCTTTCGAAATTCTCTTCCGGATCGTGGTCTGGGTATTCCTCAACGGGATCGTTCATATTTGCCAAGCTTCCATCTTCCAAAGCAGGATTTTCCTCTAGCTCTTCCTTAATGCGAGCATCCAGAGAGACTGTAGGTACCTGTAACAGTTTTATAAACTGAATCTGTTGCGGCGAGAGTTTTTGTAATAATTTTTGCTGTAATGTCTGCTTTAACATGCTTTATGCTTCTTTTGCATGGGTAAAAATACTTAAATAAATCAGAAAACTAAAGTTCGTCCTATTGGACTAATCTAAAATAGGTATAATTATTGAGGGAGAATAGCTATCGCTGTGAAATTTACATGGATGTATTAAGTGTTAAAATACGTTAATTTCAAAAACCACCATTCGTTTTTTTATTTTGTATAGCTTTTTTTAGAAAAACAATTTCCATATTTACTGTATGTTTAAAAGGGTTAAAAACAAAGTTGTCTGTTACTTTTTAATAACGGTCTATAGCCTTATTATATTGGTGTGTGCTGTACAGCTAAACTTCTTATGGTTATTTGGATATTCCCCAACAAAAAAAGACATTGTACTGCCAACACTTCATGTTTCGTCGGAGCTATACACTGCGGATTCCGTATTAATAGGTCGGTATTTTGAGGAGGATAGAGACCCTGTGGGCTATGATAGCATTTCAGAAAACATTTTAAATGCGCTTGTGGCCACAGAAGATGTTCGTTTCTATAAACATAATGGTGTAGATTTTATTGGTCTGTTTTCTAGTGCTATATCTACATTGAAAGGTGACAAGCGTGGTGGGAGTACTATTACACAACAGCTTGCCAAGAACCTCTATCGAACACGATATAACCAATCCCAGGGTCTACTTGGATATATTCCGGGATTGCGTATGGGGGTTACGAAATTTAAAGAATGGATGACTGCTTATAAACTGGAAAGCAAATACGAAAAAAAGGAAATTATCACCATGTATCTAAATACGGTGTCGTTTAGTAATAACGCCTATGGTATTAAATCTGCTTCGTTACGATATTTCAATAAGCAACCTAACCAATTATCTGCTACAGAAGCCGCTGTGCTAATAGGCATGTTAAAGGGAACAACGCTTTATAACCCTATTCGTAATCCGGACAAATCAAAAGAGCGTAGAAATGTCGTGCTAAGACAGATGCAAAAAGAAGGATATATCAGCGAGGAGCAGTATATTTCATTTGCCAAAGAACCATTAGATTTGAATGTTAACAACCCCGATAGAGGCGGAACGAATGATTCTTATCTGCGTGCGGCCGTCGAAAAATGGCTGGAAAAATGGAGTGAGGAGCATGATGTCGATATTTATACGGCTGGTTTAAAGATATATACAACGATTGATTCGCGTATGCAGCAGTTGGCAGAAGAAACAGTAACCAAGCAGATGAAAGGGCTGCAAGAGCGCTTGGACAACACGTGGCGAAATGAGGAACCATGGCGAGATAAAAGCGGAGCCGTAATTTCTGGCTTTTTGGAAGACAAGGCGAGGAAATTGCCCGGCTATACATCGTTGATGAAGCTATATGGTGATGATGAAGAAAAGGTATTCCAAATCATGCGTAAACCTAAGGAAATGACCATTTTCACATGGGAAGGGGATAAGAAAGTAGAGATGTCCACGATGGATTCATTGAAACATTATGTGAGCATGTTGAATACCGGTATGATGGCTATGGACCCTTATAAAGGGGAGATTAAAGTATGGGTGGGAGGTATCAATCATCGTTACTATAAATTTGACCATGTAAATCAGGCAAAACGACAAGCAGGCTCTACGTTTAAACCTTTTGTTTATTTGACAGCGTTGGAAAATGGTATGGAGCCTTGTGATAAATATGAGGATAAACCTGTACGCTTAGACTTTGTAAACAAACAAGGCGAAAAAGAGGTTTGGGAACCAAAAAATGCCGATTGGAGTTTTTCTTATCGTAATATGTCGCTTCGTTGGGCAATGGCTCGTTCTCTAAACACAATCACAGCGCAGATAACAAAGGACGTGGGCTGGGATAAAATTGTGGAAACGGCACATCGCTGTGGAATCGAGAGCCATTTGGAATCTGTGCCATCGGTAGGACTTGGCTCAAACGATGTGTCGGTGTTTGAAATGGTGAATGCTTATGCGACTTTCCTGAATGAGGGAAAACGGCTGGAACCGGTTCTCGTTTCCGAGATTTACAATAATGAAGGAAAGCGCATAGCATCTTTCAAAACAAAAGAAAAGCAGGTTGTAGATCCCGAGAACGCATGGTTAATGACATATATGCTGCGTGGTACGATAGAAGAGCCAGGGGGAACATCGCAAGCACTTTGGGAATGGGACCTTTTCGGCAATGAAAATCAGATCGGAGGAAAAACGGGTACTTCGTCTGATTACGTTGATGGATGGTATATGGGCGTGACAAAAGACTTAATTGCAGGTGTTTGGGTCGGGTGTGATGAACAAAGCATTCGTTTTAAAAGCTCCCAAACGGGAGAGGGGTCTAAAACGGCTTTACCGATATACGCTGCATTTATGGAAGCGCTATATAAGCGACCAGAATTAGGTGTCACAAAAGGCAAGTTTCCAGATCCTAAGGTAGCGATTAAGAAGGAATACAACTGTCCCAGCCCACGGATTCGCGTAGAGGTGCAACGTGATAGTACGACATTGATAGAAGACGAACAAGCAGAAAGCTTATTCACATTCCCGGAAGTGGAAGCATCAGAAGAGACAGAAATAAACGAAATAGAAAGATAATTTGTATTTTTGAAAAGACTAATCTTTAATTATGAAATATTTATCTCCATGTCGGACGATTAAAAAGCAGATAAAAAGGAAAGGAATGCAAGCTAAGGGATGCTTAATGGTAATCAAGCAGGCGATTGTAGTAATAGTGCTATTATCGCTTACGCCTTATATTGCCTCGGCGCAATATTTCGGGCAAAATAAAATGCGTTATAAGAAGCTAGATTTTGATGTGAAGGAAACGCCTCATTTTGAAATGTACAGCTACCTTAAAAACGATAGTATGATGACCTGGTTGGCGAAAGAATCAGAAGTCTGGTATAACATGCACCAGCAGGTCTTTCAGGATACGTTTTTACGTAAAAATCCGCTTATTATTTATAACAATCATCCGGAGTTTCAACAAACGACCGCCATATCTGGAGAAATATCTGTCGGTACGGGAGGTGTAACAGAAGCGTTTAAGCAGCGCGTAGTGATGCCGATTATGCAAATTAACCATCAGACGAGACACGTATTAGGACACGAGATGGTTCACGCTTTCCAGTTCCGCATGTTGATGGAAGGAAGAGATACCACACGTTTGGAGAATGTAGGTAATATCCCTTTATGGATGGTGGAGGGAATGGCGGAGTATCTATCTATTGGAAAGAAAGACGCTTTTACAGCGATGTGGATGCGCGATGCATACGCTCGTAATGATATCCCATCGTTAAAGCAACTGACGGAACAATCGTACAATTATTTTCCTTATCGTTATGGTCAAGCATTTTTGGCCTATATTGGCGCTACTTACGGAGACACTGTCATCATGCCGATGTTTATGGAAACGGCTAAATACGGTTATGAGATGGGGATACGTCGAGTTTTTGGTTACGATGCACAGACCATGTCGACGTTATGGCGAAATACGATGGAGTCTACTTTCAAAGCGCTAAATAAAGATACGACTTCCCGCCCCATCGGACAGGCTCTGATTACTTCCAAAAACGCAGGTCGTATGAACGTAGCGCCGGCAATTTCGCCCGATGGACGCTTAGTCGCCTTTATGTCGGAGAAAGATCTTTTTGGTATTGATCTCTTTTTGGCTGATGCGCAAACCGGCAAGATCCTAAGGAAACTCGGAAGTCGAACAACGAACAAAGACATTGATGAATTTAGCTATTTGGAATCGGCAGGAGACTTTTCAGCGGATAGTCGATATTTCGCTTTCAGTGTATTTAGCGAAGGGAAAAACAAATTGATGATCATCGACGTGCAAACCGGAAGAACTGTTGCTCTTGAAGCGATGAGTGACATCGTGGAATTTACAAATATCAACTTTGCTCCTGATGGCGACCGTGTAGCGTTTTCAGGATTGAAAGAAGGACAGAGTGATATTTACATCTATAATTTCAGGACCAAAGAACTGGAGCAATTAACGAATGATAGGTATTCCGATTTCC
This sequence comes from Sphingobacterium gobiense, assembly GCF_002980575.1. Classification (GTDB taxonomy): domain Bacteria; phylum Bacteroidota; class Bacteroidia; order Sphingobacteriales; family Sphingobacteriaceae; genus Sphingobacterium; species Sphingobacterium gobiense. Next base: position 928,502 of record NZ_PVBS01000001.1, on the reverse strand, counting down.
AACCCAGCTTTTCGCCGGACGGAAAAGCTATCGTTTTTAGCACGGACAGAATGTCGTTAGAAAGTGCTTCCCGTTCTGTCGATATCCCGATGGGAATGGCGATGATCGATGTGGCTACGAAGGAAGTTAAAACCATCGATATTTTTCCAGGAGCGAACAATTTGAATCCACATTTTTCGGGGAATGGAACTTATATCTATTTCCTGTCCAATGGAGACGGTTATCGTAATATGTTTCGCTACTCATTAAAGCAGGCAACCGTAGAACGGCTTACCGATTATTTTACAGGCATCAGTGGTATTACGGAGTATTCACCAGCAATGAGTATATCGAGCAACGATGACATTGTTTACTCGTATTTTAAAGGTAATCAATACAGTATCTATAAAGCAAACGCGTCAGACTTTGAACCCGAGGTAATCGATGCCAGTGCTTCTGATTTTACAGCGGCAATGTTGCCGCCGAATGTAGATCGTGGAGTCAATATAGTCAATACAAATTTGCAAAGTTTTAATGCCTATCGGCGGATTGATACCGCGCTGATAAGACCGGTTCCTTACCGTTCGAAATTTAAGCTTGACTATTTAGCGAATTCGGGCGTCGGAATGACCGTCGGGACACGTTACGGAGCTGGAATGGCAGGTGGTATTTTTGGTATTTTCTCTGATATTCTTGGTTACAATCAGATTTATTCTACTTTGAATATCAACGGAGAGGTACAGGATTTTGGTGGGCAGGTAGCGTATGTGAATCAACGGAGCCGTTGGAATTGGGGTGGTTCTTTTTCACACATCCCTTATCGTAGCGGGTTCCGGGCGTATGAAATGGACGATTTGGGTAGGGGTGATGAATTGATACTCAGTGACTACATTATCCGTCAATTTGAGACACAATTAGATGCTTTTGTGGCGTATCCGTTTAATAGGCATCACCGCTTCGAAATAGGAGGTGCATTGGCACGCTATGGTTATAGCGTGGAAAAATGGCGTCAAAGTTATTTCAGTTTTGGTTTCGTAGATCGCCAGAGGTTATCGAACGAAGAAGCAATGGATTTATTGGGCTTTAGCCTAGATCCGCTAGTTATGCAGCAGGTCAGTACCGCTTTTGTAGGTGATAATTCTATCTTTGGTTTAACGTCTCCAATACAGGGGTTTCGCTACCGCGTATCTGCAGGGCAATATTTCGGTGACATCAATATGCAGGTATACAATATCGATGTACGTCGTTATCTACGCTTTAAACCGGTAACTATAGCAGCACGTGCCTATTCCTATATCCGTTCGGGTGATGATGCAAACCGCTTGCGCGGCAACTATATAGGTTATCCGTTTTTTGTGCGGGGGTACGATAACCTAAGTCGTGACCGCGTTGGAAATATTTCTTTTGATGACTTAATGGGATCAAGAGTGTTGGTCGGCAACTTTGAAGTACGCCTACCATTTACAGGCCCCGAGCAACTCGCTGTAGTAAAATCCGGTTTATTGTTTTCTGATCTGAATCTCTTCTTTGACGCGGGTTTAGCTTGGAATAGCGGAAATAAAATAGTGAGTAATTTAGATAAGAAACCTACAGTACCAGCACGTGATCAAAACGGAAATCTCATACCTGGGGAATATGTTTATGATAGAAATTATCGCGTGCCCGTATTTAGTGCGGGTATATCTATGCGTGTAAATTTATTTGGTGCAATGATTCTGGAACCGTATTATGCGATACCCTTTGTGTCGTCGCGAACGAAATTCGGTACGTTTGGATTAAACTTCATGCCGGGCTGGTAGTCCAATAAAAGGACGTGAAGGTAGATTAGTAGTTTAAGGAAGGTTGTTAAAAGGTCGTTGTTTAGCATTAAGCATAAACAACGACTTTTTCGTTATTCAGCCTCTTTCTATAGGATGAAGAAACGTTAAGATTAAGCCAATTCGGATTTTTTAGACGGATAAGTTTTTCCCGCTGCATCCTGGTGAAATGTCTTATTGTATCGCGGTAGGAAAGCGCTTTCTCTTTGCTTTGGAAGATTTCCATATAAACCACGTTGCTTAGTTTAGGCGAACCGTCAAATAGGACGGAAGAGGTGTGATGTATCTCCTGTAAGCGAGCGGGCATATCGGTGCAATATCCAACTTCTAAATATGCTCGGTTACTATCTGTAATAATATATACAATATGTGATGTCATGCGCTAATTGATACTTATGTACTAATAAATTTGGTTGTCTGTTTATTATTTACTAATTTTATTGGCACAATAATACTAATTAATTTAGTAAATAAAAATTTTTTAGAAAAATATGTCGAATATAGCATCGAATCTTAAGTTTTTGAGAAAGAAAAAAGGTTTAACGCAACAGCAATTTGCTGATGTGCTAGAGATAAAAAGAGCGTCTGTAGGCGCTTATGAAGAAGACCGGGCAGAACCAAAATATGAACTGCTAAGAAAAATAGCGCAATTTTATGATCTCACTATGGATGAACTCGCTAATGATGTTATTGACGAAAAATGGCGGCCTCAGCCTAAAAGTAATGCGTCAAATTTGCGGGTGTTAAGTATAACTGTAGATGGAGATGAGCGGGAAAACATTGAACTGGTGCCAGTTAAAGCTAGTGCGGGTTATTTAAATGGTTATGGAGACCCTGAATATGTTGCGGAACTGCCCAAATTTTCGCTTCCTATGTTTAAACAGGGAACGTATCGTGCTTTTGAGATCAAGGGTGATTCGATGTTGCCTCTTCCGTCAGGAAGCGTTATTATTGGAGAGTATGTTGAAAACTGGCACGATATCAAACCCAATCAAACCTATATTGTAGTTTCCAAAGAAGATGGTGTAGTCTACAAACGTATAGCGTACAAATTTAAAGAGGAGAAGGGGTTGAAGCTCGTTTCGGATAACAAGACGTACGAACCGTATTGGGTAAGTTCAGAAGATATCATTGAGATTTGGAAAGCAAAGGCATTTATCAGTACAGAACTACCTGGACCCAGCCCCGAACCTACAATGGAAACGCTAACGTCGATGATGGCACAAATGCAAAAGACAATTAAATCTGTTGTAGATAACAAATAAATGCTATTTGTTTTTTTAAATAATATATGTATCTTTGTACAATCTGAATAAGAGGGGGCATCATATGCCCCCTTTTTTAATTCAATTATCGAAAAGGTTTAATTCACGTATCGAAATAAGATATGCAAATAGAGGAAAGAGTACGCGAACTAGTAGCGGAAAAAATATCGGATCGGGGGGATTTGTTTATTGTGCGGATAAAAATGCATAATAGTGGTCTTTTGGAGATATTGATGGACGGCGACAATGGAATAGCTATTGAGGATTGCGTTCAAATTAGTCGCCATGTAGGGTTCCATTTGGAAGAAGAAGATGTAATCGATCGTGCTTATCGTTTGGAGGTTTCTTCCCCAGGTATTGATACGCCGCTGTTATTGCATCGGCAATACCAAAAGAATATCGGACGAAGCGTCCGAATAAATAGTTCAGAAGGGGAGAAAAGAGAAGGTAAACTGATCGTCGTGAACGATAAAAGCGTAGTGATAGAAGAAGTAAAAAAAGAAAAGGGGAAAAAAGCCGTAACACAGGAAGCCGAAATCCCTTTAGATAATATAACAGAAATAAAGGTGTTAATTTCATTTAAATAAGAATGAGCAGCAATATCAATTTGATCGACTCTTTCCAAGAGTTCAAAGAATTCAAAAATATCGATCGTCCGACCGTTATTACAGTACTGGAAGAGGTGTTCCGCAGCATGATACGCAAGCGCTTTGGAACAGATGAGAACGTAGACGTAATTGTAAATCCAGATAATGGGGATTTGGAAATTTGGAGAACACGTGTAGTAATGGAAGACGGATTTTCCGAAGATGATGATTTAGAAATCGAATTATCAGATGTACATCAGTTTGACCCAGATTTGGAAGTGGGAGACGAATATATTGAACAAATCACGTTGGAAAGCTTTGGTAGGAGAGCTATTTTGGCTGCACGCCAGACACTGGTTTCGAAAATACTGGAACTGGAAAAAGATGAAGTTTTTAAAAAATATAAAGACCGTGAAGGTGAATTGGTCATAGGTGAAGTATACCAGATATGGAAGAAAGAAATATTGGTATTGGACGAGGACGGAAATGAACTAATCCTTCCCAAAACCGAACAGATTCCAGCTGACTATTTCAAAAAAGGCGATAGTATTCGTGCAGTGGTGCTGAAGGTTGATATGATGAACAGTAATCCAAAAATCATCATTTCGCGAACCGCCCCTGAATTTTTACAACGTTTATTTGAATTAGAAGTGCCCGAGATTTTTGATGGGCTCATTACAATTAAAAAGATTGTTCGCGAGCCGGGAGAAAGGGCAAAAGTTGCGGTAGAATCTTATGACGACCGTATCGATCCTGTAGGCGCATGTGTGGGTATGAAGGGATCTCGTATACATGGTATTGTGAGGGAATTACGCAATGAAAATATTGATGTGATAAATTACACCTCAAACAACACGCTATATATCACACGTGCTTTGAGCCCTGCGCGTATCTCTTCAATTAAGATTGATGATGAGAATGATACGGCAGCTGTGTACTTAAAGCCGGATCAAGTATCTCTGGCTATTGGTAGAGGAGGACATAATATCAAACTTGCCGGTAAATTGACTGGTTATGAGATTGATGTGTACAGAGAAAACGACGAAGTAGAAGAGGATGTGGACATCGAAGAGTTTGCAGACGAGATCGACAGCTGGATTATCGATGAATTAAAACGTGTCGGGCTTGATACAGCAAAATCAGTTTTAGCACTGACAGAAGCAGAACTGGTTAGACGGACCGACTTAGAGGAAGATACTATACGCGAGATACTCCGTATCCTCGAAGCTGAGTTTGAATAAGGTTTCGCCGTATCTACACACTGAAAAAACAATTGGGCTGAAATTGTTTTTTCAATGTAAAAAAACATATTTTTGTAGTATTAAAATTATAGAAGGTAAATATTAGATGGCAGAAGGAAAAAGCATAAACTTGCTAAAGGCAGCAAAAGAACTTAATATTGGGATAGGTACAGCTGTTGACTTCTTGGTTAAAAAAGGATTTGATGTGGAATCAAAACCTAGTACTAAGTTGTCCCCAGATATGTATACTGTCCTTCTAAAAGAATTTCAAGGAGACAAAATCGTAAAAGACGAAGCGAAACAAATTGTTATCGGTAAAATTCGTCGTGACGAGTCGGCTGCTGGAACAGGTGGAGCGAATCCTACGGAATCTAGAGAAGATTTTCAAGAAGAAGATAATGCGACGTCTAAGGAAGTTCTAATTAAGGACACTGGTTTGCCCGTCGCGGCAGAGCCCGCGCAGCCCGTATCGGAAGAACCTGCTGCCGAAGAAAAAGAAGCGAGTCTCAGCCCGTTAAAAGTCGTTGGAAAGATTGATTTAAATAGCCTTAAACGAGGCAAGCCAAAAAAAGAATCCGAGAAAGAGGAAGTAGCAAAAGAAACATCCCCGAAGACAGCGGAACCGGAAACCAAACCTGTTGAACAGGAAGTGAAGAAAGAGGAGGTTAAACCTGTGGTGGAACAGCCGAAAGCTGAAACACCTAAGCAGGAAATTACACCTAAAAAAGAAGATAAGGAGGTTCTGCAGCCGAAAGAGAAACAAAAACAAGAAATAAAAGCAGAGCCTGCGGCTGACATGAATAAAGAAATTGAAGAAATTAAACCTCCGGTAAAGCAAGAACAAAAACCTGTGGTATCCGAAAACCCTCATAGAGACGTGATACGAGCGCGTTCCGAAACATTGAGTGGTCCTAAAGTCGTTGGAAAGATTCAACTTCCTGTAGAACGTAAACCTGTTGCTTCGTCCTCTGGTCCGTCGCATAACAATGATAACAAGCGCAAACGCAAACGTTCAAATAAAAACACGCCAGTCAATCCAAACGCCGTAGCAGGACAAAGAAGTGCAGGCGAAGGAAATGCTAACCGCGGTACTGGCTTTAACAAGGGTGGCGGACAAGCTGGTCCTAGGCAAGGGCAGGGGCAAGGAAACCAACAACATGGACAGGGAAAAGGACGTCATGACCACCGTGGGAAGGGACGTCATCAGGAAACGCCGAAAGAAGAGCCCTCAGAAAAAGATATTCAAGATCAAATTAAGGCAACTTTGGCGCGTTTAAGTGGTGCTGGTAAATCAGGTAAATTTGCACAACGCGCCAAATTACGCCGGCAGAAGCGTGATGATATAGCACTTTCCGCGGAAGAGGCTGCAATGGAGGAGGCTGCACAATCTAAAATTTTACGTGTTACAGAATTTGTGACAGCAAACGAGTTGGCGAATTTGATGAATGTGCAGGTTACACAAATCATTTCTACCTGTATGAGTTTGGGTATGTTTGTATCCATCAATCAACGCCTAGATGCTGAAACTTTAGCGATTGTCGCCGATGAGTTTGGTTATCAAGTAGAATTTATTAAGCCAGAGGATGAAGAGGTTACGGAATTAGAGGAGCTAGATACCGAGGCTAACTTAATTCCTCGTGCGCCAATTGTAACGGTAATGGGACACGTTGACCATGGTAAAACATCCTTATTGGATTATATCCGTAAGGCGAACGTAACAAAAGGCGAAGCCGGTGGTATCACGCAGCACATCGGGGCATACGCTGTGAACTTGGAAGACGAGCGTAAAATTACATTTTTGGATACGCCGGGTCACGAAGCCTTTACAGCAATGCGTGCACGTGGTGCGAAGGTAACGGATATTGTTATTATCGTTATTGCCGCGGATGATGCTGTCATGCCGCAAACAAGAGAGGCTATCAATCACGCCCAAGCGGCCGGTTCTCCCATCGTTTTTGCCTTCACAAAAGTAGATAAACCGGGTGCCAATGCGGATAGGATAAGAGAGCAATTGTCGGGTATGAACATTCTGGTTGAAGACTGGGGTGGTAAGTATCAAGCACAGGAAATATCAGCAAAGACAGGAGAGAATGTAGACTTATTGTTGGAGAAAGTGCTGTTAGAAGCAGAATTATTAGAACTGCAGGCGGATCCAAAAAAACGTGCCGTAGGTTCGGTCATCGAAGCCGCATTGGATAAAGGTCGTGGTATAGTCACAACTGTACTCGTACAAGGCGGTACATTACGCGTTGGAGACCCCATTCTTGCTGGCTCGCACTCAGGTAAAGTAAAAGCCTTGACGAATGAACGCGGTGAGCGTGTGAAAGAAGCAGGCCCATCTGTACCTGTACAGATCTTAGGCATGTCTGGTGCACCTACCGCTGGAGATAAGCTATATGTAATGGAAAGTGAATCGGAAGCTCGTCAAGTGGCGAATAAACGTTTACAATTGCAGCGCGAACAAGGTATGCGTGCTACTAAACACATTACTTTAGATGAAATCGGTCGTCGTTTAGCCATCGGAAACTTTAAAGAATTGAACGTTATTGTCAAGGGTGACGTAGACGGTTCGATAGAAGCATTATCTGACTCTTTACTGAAACTATCTACCGACGAAATCCAAGTCAATATTATTCACAAATCGGTGGGAGCCATTTCGGAATCCGATGTACTATTAGCGTCTGCTTCAGATGCCATCATCATTGGTTTCCAAGTTCGCCCAACTCAAGGAGCTAAGAAGCTGGCAGAAAACGAACAAATAGACATTCGCCTGTACTCTATTATCTACGATGCTATCGACGAACTGAAGTCGGCTATGGAAGGTATGTTGGCGCCGAAATTTGAAGAGAAGATTGTAGCAGAAGTCGAAATTCGCGAGACATTTAAAATATCTAAAGTGGGCACAATTGCTGGATGTATGGTTCGAGAAGGTAAGATCAACCGTAACAATGATATCCGTGTCATCCGCGATGGTGTTGTGATCCACACAGGTAAATTAGCTTCATTGAAACGTTTCAAAGATGATGTTAAGGAAGTGTCGCAAGGGTATGAATGTGGTTTGAATATCGACCGTTTCAATGATATACAAGAAGGTGATATTGTGGAAGCCTACGAACAAGTAGAAGTTAAACGTAAACTTTAATACTATTTACGTATTGATAATATAATCCCGGCAGGTTATTGTCGGGATTTTTTATATCCCATAGAAGCTATCTATTTGTTCATTTTCAAGAATAAAGTTATTTTTAAACATGTATAAATTTGAGATTTCCAATATTATATATCAGCCTAATGACACCGTTACGTTAGTATTTAGAGACTTATCAGGAGTTTATCCAAAGCCCAAGGCAGGGCAATTTTTGACAGTATCTTTTACATTCGGAGAAAGAGAGGTTAGAAGATCTTACTCTTTCAGCAGCTCCCCTGATGTAGACGAAGCACTCGCCATCACCGTAAAGAGAGTGGATAATGGCGAAATTTCTCGCTTATTGCATCATCAAACAGCGGTGGGCGATATTGTTAACGTTCTGGAACCGCAGGGACTGTTCTATTATGAACCCCATATGGACAAAGAACGAACATTGTTTCTTTTTGCCGCAGGAGTCGGTATAACGCCACTTTTCTCTATTTTGAAAACTGCGTTAATTGCAGAAAACAAGACTAAAGTCGTGCTTGTGTATAGCAATAGGTCAACGACAAGTACGGTGTTTTACGCTGAGTTGTTAGAATGGAAAACTCGGTATCCTGACCGATTGGAAGTCGTGTGGATATTTTCTAGTTCGAAAAATCTTTTGCACGCACGGTTAAATAGGGAATATCTAATTCGTATCGTGAAGGAACAAATGCCTGAACATGGCGACGTATTATTCTTTACTTGCGGCCCCGTTTTCTATATGGATTTAGTGCGGTTTACCTTATTGGGTATGGGATTCTCTGACAACCATATAAAGAAAGAAACGTTCCATTTCCCTGAAGAAGAGGAAGACGAAGATGAGAAAGAAGAAGAACCTGTGGATATGACGTCGTATAATATCAAACTTCGTCTTCAAGGTAAAGAGTATGATCTAGTTATTCCGTACAATAAGACCGTATTAGATGTAGGATTAGAACATAAAATTAAACTACCATATTCGTGTAAGTCAGGCATGTGTAGCACCTGTATCTCGCAATGTACATCAGGAAGTGTACGTATGGATTACAATGAGGTATTAACGGATAGGGAGGTGGAAAATGGACGTTGCTTAATCTGTGTTTCGCATCCCTTGGAAGAAGGTACGGTGATTGAAGTGCTTTAGCCTATCGCTTCCGTAGAATGTACATAAGAAAATATATTAGTCAATAAAATCTGATAAATGGAGCGTTCTGAAAGTTGAAATGAATAAAAAATCCATAAAAAAAATTACAGGAATTCCGCATTTTGTTTATATATGTTTCGGGGCAATTTTGCTTCTTGCAAGCTGCTCGCCAAAGTTAAGCACGACGGGCAGGGAAGTTCGGGAGAAAGGCAATGCTTCATACTATGGAGGTAAATTTCACGGGAGAACCACCGCTAGCGGCGAGCGATTCAATCAAAACGCAATGACGGCGGCCCATAGGACTCTCCCTTTTGGCACCAAGGTGACAGTAAAGAACTTGAACAACGGCAAGCAGGTGGTAGTGAAGATCAATGATCGGGGGCCATCGTCCAAGTTACGAATGATCGACCTTTCCCAGGGAGCGGCCAAGAAAATAGGGATGATCCAAGCGGGCGTTGTGCCGGTGGAACTACGATATAACAGTGGAGCCGCCTCCGGTAAAAAAATCAAGATGAAAAAACGACGAAAATAAAAAAGGACAACAGACTCTGCTGTATCTTACTTCCTTTTTTGCGTTAAAATCTGTACCTTTAGACGTATTTTTAAGATAGGCGTACCATAAGCACACGTTTATTATCGTTCATCGCATATTAATAATATTTCAACAGAAAATTATGTCATCCAAAATCATTTACACAAAGACAGATGAAGCGCCATTATTGGCAACTTATTCGTTTTTACCCATTGTTCAAGCTTTTGCAAAAACAGCTGATATCGAAGTAGAATTAAGAGACATTTCTTTAGCCGGGCGTATACTAGCTAATTTTTCGGAATACTTAGCACCAGAGCAAAAAGTGTCTGATGCATTAGCAGAATTAGGCCAGTTAGCAACTAAACCGGAAGCAAATATTATCAAATTACCGAATATTTCAGCATCTATTCCGCAATTAAAGGGAGCAATTGCCGAGCTACAAAAAGCAGGTTATAATGTGCCGAATTATCCAGACGCACCCGCCAATACGGAAGAAGAAGGAATTAAGGCAACGTATGCAAAAATTTTAGGTTCAGCTGTGAACCCTGTTTTACGTGAGGGTAATTCGGATCGTAGGGCTCCAAAAGCCGTGAAAAACTATGCTAAGACTAATCCACATAGTATGGGCTCATGGTCGGCAGAGAGTAAAACAAAAGTGGCATCGATGTCTGAAGGTGATTTTTATGCAACGGAAAAATCGCTTACTGTAGATACGGATACACAATTCAGGCTTGAATTTGTAGGAGAGGATGGAAGTATAAAAGAGCTAAAAGGCCTAGCGAATTTAAAAGAGGGAGAGGTGATTGATTCGTCAGTGATGAATTTGGCCAAACTTAAAGCTTTTGTAGCGAATGCTATTAAGGATGCTAAGACTACTGGTGTGTTACTTTCGGCCCATTTGAAAGCTACGATGATGAAGGTCTCTGATCCTATTATATTCGGCGCTATTGTAGAAGTATATTTTGCAGATGTTTTTGCGCAATATGGAGAATTGTTCACTACACTGGGTATTAATAAGAACAATGGCTTAGGTGAAATCTATAGCAAGATTGCAGGCCACCCGCAAGAATCAGAGGTAAAAGCAGCTATTGAAGCTGCCATCGCGGACGGGCCTGATTTGGCTATGGTGAATTCGGACAAAGGTATAACCAACCTACACGTTCCATCAGATGTAATCGTAGACGCTTCTATGCCGGCGATGATTCGTACATCTGGACAGATGTGGAATAAAGAAGGAAAACAGCAAGATACGATCGCTATTATCCCAGACCGTTCCTATGCCGGTGTTTATGCGGCCGTGATTGACGATTGTAAAGCAAACGGCGCTTATGATCCGAAAACAATGGGTTCTGTTCCCAATGTTGGCTTAATGGCACAAAAAGCAGAAGAATATGGTTCTCATGATAAGACTTTCCAAGCGACCGCTAATGGCGCCATTCGTGTTGTCGATGCATCTGGCAATGTATTTATGGAACAAGCTGTGGAACAGGGGGACATATTCCGTATGTGTCAGACCAAGGACGCACCCATACAAGATTGGGTAAAATTGGCGGTAAACCGTGCTCGCCTATCGGACACGCCTGCTGTTTTTTGGTTAGATGAAAATCGTGCACACGACCGTGAAATTATTAAGAAAGTAAATAAGTACCTGTCCGATTTTGATACTACCGGTTTGGATATCCGCATATTGTCACCGATTGAAGCAGCTAAATTCTCTGTGGAGCGTATCCGTAAAGGGTTAGATACAATTTCCGTAACGGGAAATGTACTACGCGATTATTTAACAGATTTATTTCCAATTTTGGAATTAGGCACTTCGGCAAAAATGTTATCTATTGTTCCGTTGATGAATGGTGGCGGTCTGTTCGAAACAGGAGCAGGGGGGTCTGCACCTAAACATGTAGAGCAGTTTGTGAAAGAAGGGTATCTTCGTTGGGACTCTTTAGGTGAATTCTTAGCATTGGGGGCTTCTCTTGAACACCTTTCGCAAACACAGGGAAATGCTAAGGCCCAAGTTTTGGCAGATGCATTGGATGTGGCAACAGAAAAATTCCTTGCAAATGATAAATCTCCAGCTCGTAAAGTGGGACAAATTGATAACAGAGGTTCTCATTTTTATTTAGCATTATATTGGGCGGAAGCTTTGGCTAATCAGACGAAAGATGCAAATTTAGTTTCTAAATTTAGTAGTTTGGCGAAAACATTAGCAGAAAATGAAACCAAAATCAATGAGGAATTAATCGGCGCACAAGGCCAACCACAGGAGATTGGTGGATATTATTTTCCTGATGATGCCCTAGCTTCAGAAGCGATGCGTCCGTCGTCGACATTGAATGTTGCGATAGATTCTTTTGGATAAGGTTAAGATTAACGTTATATAATAAAAAAAGCCGGTCTTTTGGACCGGCTTTTTCAATTGTTCTATTATAGATGTATTAGAAATAAAACTGTACACCCACTGTTGGTGCTAGTGAATTAGCGTTTAAACCAAATGAGTTAACAGTTGTTTTAGCAGAGCCACCTTCGGGATCTGTGATATTTGAATTAAAGTATAAACCTCTTACTTTAAATTCCAAACCAATTTTTGATGTAGGGAAATACGCGATACCAGGAGCTAATTCCACGCCATAGTTACTGATATTGGCAGTTTTTTCATCATTAACTTTTTGATTTCCCCAAGACATTGGAACTGAAAGCTGTCCAAAGAATCTCACTGGGCCATTAGCTGAATACCATCTACCGAAAGGAGCAACAGCAAAAGCACTGTTGGTACGTTCTGTAACATTCGCTTCCGCATCATATTCGCTTTTATTCCATTGATAACCTAAACCAACTCCTACAGCGATATTGTCGGATACGAAATAACCAGCAGATGGCATAATATTAAACGAAGTAGACTTCAAATCAGTGTCTTTTACCGATTCGGTATTAAATCCTAGCCCACCTCCAACAACAAATTTACCTTTTTCTGTTTGTGCTTGTGAAGCAAAAGTTAATGCAGCGACAGCTGCCAGGGTTAAATAAAATTTTTTCATGTTACTTTAATTTATTTATTTTTATAATTTGACTTTTTATCAAATTCATTCAGTTATTCCAATACTCGTGCCATTGGTAACACGAAATTGTCATTATATTGTTTGTTTATACAACTAGCTGATTGATAAAGTCTTTTACTTTAATTATATATTAAATATTCAATAACAAAATATTATTATGTTTCGGAAAGAATCATTTAATAGGCGTTTTGGCATAGGAAAGTTAAATTGTCAGTGTAAGAATGGCAGACCGCGTGATTGGAAGCGCTACAACGTAGCGTTTGACGTCGCCGAACGGCTACACCTCGACGATCAAGTAGAAATCGTTCGAATGTTCCTTTCGTAACACGGGAAGGGCGACGTTGTACACCGGTATTTTAGTAGTGGTAGAACCGCAGAGCTTGCCCGCGTGTGCATGTCCGTGAAAAGCTGCAGAAACTTGACGCCGAATAAGTGGTTCAACAAGGTGCGAGGAACCTAAGAAGGGAAACAATTGTTCTGGTTCGCCTCGGATTGTCTCCTTAATAGGAGCATAATGTAAGAGAGCAACTTTTGGCAACTCTGGATATTCTTGTTCAAGACGTGTAAGTGCGCGGTCTAATTGTAGCGATTCGTTAACTACCTCGTGTACATATTGCTTCATCATATCTTCTCCAAATATAGAAAGCATATATTGGTCAAAACCTCCGCCGAATCCTTTTATGCCAGCAAACCCCACGTTCCCAACAACCGTAGATTCGCCATCTAATATAATCATATTATGTTCTGCAAGAATTTGTTTGATAATCTTCTGCCGTCCCTTTTCATAATCATGGTTTCCTAAAACACCGATTACGGGAATTTTTAAGATATCTAGTTGTTCGCCGAGAATCTTCGCTTCGTCCTCATCGCCTGTATCCGTCAGATCACCACAAATCACCAAGACATCTGCTTCTTCAGACACCTGTTCAAAAGCCGAGCGCAAACTGCCATGGTCGGTTATTTTAGTATGGATATCTGCCATGGCGGCAATTTTCGTTTTTTTCTTTTTTGTCATGCTATCAAATAGTTGTTATCGTATAGGACTTATAATCCCACTCTTTAATATCTACTTCGTACTGGGTCTGATCGATTAGGGGACCTCGACACACTTTTTCTAACGGAGGCGGAAGATCATACTGTTCCCCTGCGCGGGCCATAAGTTCGTCGAAAAGCCATCTAGGGATAATGTCGCGGTAATCGGCAGGATATACGAACTGGAAGGTCAGAAGTTGTGCTAATAACAAGTGCCAGTGCGGGCTTAAGCGTTGTAGCAATAGTTTCCAATTCACATTTATTCCATATTTTAGAAGGATGTGGTTGATATCGGCGCTGTCGTTACGCTCCCGATTCTGTACGTATATTTTGCACCAAATAAGCTCCTCCACCGGTATAAATTGTACAGGTACGCCAACAAATGTTCCTGTCGATGCTCTTTCGTGCCAAGAATCATCTACCGTGCAAATATTACTAACGGTATCAAAAATAATATCGATAAAATATTCATCATGAAAAACTTTTGCGAGCCAGCGAGCGTCAGTTAGTTCGGTTTGGTAACCTTTGGCAGCGAAAAATTTCAATATTTTTGGGTATTCACTACTTTTACAAAAGATATCTAAATCTTTAGTATCGCGGAAGATCCCTGTATAATGGAACATAGCAAAAGCTCCGCCTAACATAAATTGGCATTCGCTGTCAAGTAATAATTGGAGCGCGTCTCGATAGAATGCTTCCGACGCTTGCTTCTGTTTCTCAGTTGTTATCATATATAATACTTTGTATTTTGAACAACCGGCATGCGTTTTTGTTCCATGGTCAACCAATCTTATCTCGACCTCGTATTATATATATAAAGAAAAACCCCGGAGAAATCCCGAGGTTTTATCAATAGAATGAAATTTATTTATTCAAAATATTCTTTAATGCGTTCGAAGAACGACTTCTCACTTTTACCTGGTTGTGGTTTAAAGTTTGCCGATCCTTTCAGTTTTTCCAGAACAGAACGTTCTTCCGGAGACACGGCTTTGGGTGTCCATACATTAACATATACCAGTTGATCTCCCTTATGATAAGAGTTTACCTCCGGTACACCCTTTCCTTTTAAGCGCAGAATTTTTCCTCCTTGCGTTCCGGGATCAATCTTGATTTTTGCTTTTCCGTCAATAGTAGGAATTTCAACACTGGTACCTAGAGCTGCATCGGCAAAATTAATATACAGATCGTATATGACATTGATGCCATCACGTTTCAACGTTTCGTGTGGTATCTCTTCGATGAGGATGATTAAGTCACCGGGAACACCACCTCTAGGCGCGGCATTTCCTTTTCCACTCATAGATAGTTGCATGCCCTCACTTACACCTGCAGGGATGTTGATAGCAATTGTTTCTTCGCCTCTTTCTAACCCTTCACCACGACAGGTGGTACATTTGGATGTGATTTCAACGCCCTCACCATTACATGTCGGACACGTGCTCGTAGTTTGCATTTGTCCTAGGATGGTATTGGTCACTCTTCTTACCGAGCCTACGCCGCCACATGTTTTGCAGGTATGATAAGATGATTTGTCTTTTGCTCCGGTACCATCACAGGTGTGGCATTGTACCTGCTTGTTTACCTTGACTTTTTTCTCTACACCTTTTGCAATCTCTTCTAAAGTCAATTTCACTTTGATACGAAGATTGGTGCCACGCTGTACACGTCTACCACCTCCACTCCGGCCACCACCAAAGAAACTTTCAAAAGGATGGCCGCCGCCGAAAATATCACCAAACTGGCTGAATATATCTTCCATATTCATGCCACCACCTCCAAAACCTGAAGCCGAATTCCCCGCATGGCCAAATTGGTCATACCGTTGTCGCTTCTCCGGACTGCTTAATACCTCGTACGCTTCAGCTGCTTCTTTAAACTTCTCTTCTGCGTCTTTATCGTCCGGGTTTTTGTCCGGATGATATTTTATCGCCAACTTGCGATATGCAGACTTAATTTCGGACGCGTCCGCAGACTTTGAAACGCCTAATATATCATAATAATCTCTCTTAGCCATCTTCTTATTGACCTATTACCACCTTTGCGAAACGGATTACTTTATCGTTGAGAAAGTAACCTTTTTCCACTACATCTATAACTTTATTTTTCAACTCTTCTGAGGGTGCGGGGATGGCGGTAATTGCTTCTTGATATTCAGCATCAAAAGGCTGCCCGATAAGATTTTCCATTTCTTTTAGCCCCTCATTTGTCAATATTTTTCTAAACTTGTGATTTACTAAATCAATGCCTTGTTTTACCGATTCAATGTCTTGCGCCGTTTGCATGGCCGCCAAAGCACGGTCAAAATCGTCTAAAATAGGTAAAAGTTTAGCTAAGACATCTTTACTTGCAGATTGTATAAGATCTACACGTTCTTTAGATGTTCTTTTTTTATAATTATCGAATTCAGCAAACAGGCGTGTATATTTGTCGTTCGCATTTGCTAATTCTTGCTGTAAATGTTCTTCCGTTGTTTCTTCAGATTGGTCTATACTTTCTTCCGAAGTGGGGTCAACAGACGCTAAATTTTCGTCTTGAATATTGTTTTCCTGTTCGTTCATCATATCTATATTATAGCCTACATTAATATCCTTTTGTTGGCGTTCAATAATATTGCCAACACAAATAAAACCGACACGCTGTCAGTCTATGCTAAAATAAACTACCAAAATGTCGGCTTTATGATGTTCTGTCAGTGTGGTGATCTATATAGTTGCATTGTCATACAAAGCGGTATCAGCGGTTTTGAGAATGCGTGCGGGCATATTTTTTATAATCTGATAATCGTGCGTAGCCATCAATATGGCCGTACCTGAAGCGGCAATATCTCTCAATAAAAGCACGATTTCTTCAGAAGTGGCTGGATCGAGGTTTCCTGTTGGCTCATCGGCAAGGATAATTTCGGGATTGTTTAATAACGCTCGGGCAATAACCACACGTTGTTGCTCACCCCCAGACAATTCGTGAGGCATTTTGCGTAACTTTGATCGTAAACCTACTTTCTCCAGTACGTCAAGCATGCGGTTTTCGATCAACCCCCTGTCTGTCCATCCGGTAGCTTTCAATGCAAATTCAAGATTCTTTTCTATTGTTCTGTCATTCAATAAATGGAAATCCTGAAAGACAATACCCAGTTTTCGACGAAGATAAGGGACGTCGTTTTCATGTAGTTTTTTGAGATCGAAACCTGCTACCATTCCCTCGCCACTAGCGATGTAGAGATCGCCGTATATTATTTTCAACAAACTACTTTTTCCGGTTCCCGATTGACCGATCAAATAGATGAACTCTCCTTGGTTGATATCAAGATTGACATGGGAAAGCACTAAATGCTTTTGCTGGTATATATCTACGTTTTTTAGTTTAATAACTGTGTTGTTCGCTGCTGTCATACGTTTTATATATCAATTTTTTTTATTTGGCCGAAGGGCATTTCCGCCACAATCTGCATAATATAGTCGGTTTTTTCGCCTAAACCTATTTTTTCCAAGGACTTGTCTGGCCTATCTACTCGAAAATATGCTAATAATGTAAAAGCCTCGTCCCTTAATTGGACATAATCGGGGATCTTAGCCACACCTTTAACCTTAATAACATACATAAGAACAAAGTTATCATTTTTATTTTACCCTTAAAGGTTAAACTACTTGCCATATTGAAAAAGAAACTCCAAAACATCCACCCCGTCAGCATAATCTGTTAAGGAAGGACATTGACTACCTCCTAAAAGAAACGTCGGAATGCTTGTTTCTATTGTGGCTTCGGTAACGACACATTGTATTTGATTTGCTTTTGTTTCTAATTGGGCAACGACTTCGTGGATCTGATCGTATTCCTCGTAAAATACAGTGGCCAATGGAGAGGCCAATCTTGTATCTTCTTTGAGCAATATAAAGCCATTGTCAAGATGTTTATCGCCATTAATTAAATATATAGACTTGTTGTAGTCGTAATTGTTCACGTATTTATAATGTTCTTTAACAGAACTAAAGTATGCTATTGCTTCAAAAAACGAATTGAAGTTGTAATCACGGGGGATATACAACTTGGAAACAGAACGGCATCCGAGCCCAAAATAATCGAAAATGTCAAACCCTAGTGCTTTTAGTTGCTCGGGAGATTCCGTGCCGGTAAGAATAGCAATTGAATTTCTGTTTTTACGGATAATGTGAGGTTTCTTTCCAAAATAATAGTCAAAGTAGCGGGAGCTATTGTTGCTTCCGGTAGCAATAATTAGATCATATTCCTGCAACCGGTCTACGAATTGGATTTTCTCGGCGAATGCAGGTTCTATTTCGATAAGCTCGTTAAGTACAAAGGTTGTTAACCCGGCGTCGTCAGAAGAGCATTTAACCTGTGCATTAAAACCTGCCACAAGTACAGATAATATGTCATGGAAACCTACTAGTGGAATATTTCCAGCTAATATAAGCCCTACAGTCTTGTCGGCTTGTATATCAGGGTAGGGAGCTAGCCATCGCATGAGTTTTTCAAGTGTCAAGTTGGAAGACAGTGCCTGAAGCTGCTTTTTGGTGTTTTCCGTGGTGTACCACGGATTTTTGATAGATGCATGCTGTAACATCCTACCGATCTTTTCCTGATCGGAGGCAAGTAACTCACCTAGTGCTACAAAGGCCTCAATTCGTTGTTTCTGTGTCAAAATCTTTTAATTTAGAACCGTTCTGATTTTTTTTTGAAGTATCTTTGCGTGTCTTAAGAAATAACTACTAACTTTGTAGTATTATTTTAGGACGAGACAAAATTAGTTTATTTATTATAATTGTGAGGTGATAAATGGCAATTAAAATTACAGACGAGTGTATAAATTGCGGAGCATGTGAACCAGAGTGCCCGAATAACGCTATATATGATGCAGGAGTAACTTGGAAATTTTCGGAAGGAACTGCCTTGGATGGTGTGATTGATTTTGGAGACGGTGTAACATTGGATGCCAATGAGCCCCAAGAGGCTATTTCAAACGAAGTGTATTATATCGTTTCAGATAAATGTACAGAATGTAAAGGTTTCCATGATGAACCACAATGTGCGGCCGTGTGCCCAGTGGATTGTTGTGTAGAAGATGAAGAAGTTGTGGAGACGGAAGAAGAACTTTTGGCTAAGAAAGCATGGCTTCACGCTGAATAAGTAAAGAAATTATATTTACCGTTAAAGAATAGTAAAAGCATTACCCTGTGGGTGATGCTTTTTTTGTTACTGTAAACTCTTTATTCTCTTGTTTATCATCTGTTTTGTTAAAACGGTTTTCAGAAAGATGCTATAGGCGAAATAGCACAAAGCTTAATTTTTTACATATACTAAAAATATTAGCATTATATTTGTAAAAAAAAGAATAGCTATGTGTGCATCTATAGAGAAATCGATGTTAATAGCTGATTTGCAACAACAGATATTGCAATGGCAAGGCTTTAAACAGATCGAGAAAAAGGATTATGCTATATGTTTGGGAGAGTTGGAGAAAGCTTTCCCTGGTCATGTTTTCCCAGTAGGTACGCTACACGAATTTATGATGGAAAGCAACGAAGAAGAAGCGGCATCAAGCGGCTTCATAGGCGGGCTCTTATCTTTTTTAATGCAGAAAGACGGTGTAGGCTTATGGATAAGTAGTTCTAGTCAATTG
The DNA here is from genome assembly GCF_002980575.1 of Sphingobacterium gobiense. GTDB lineage: Bacteria > Bacteroidota > Bacteroidia > Sphingobacteriales > Sphingobacteriaceae > Sphingobacterium > Sphingobacterium gobiense. Next base: position 909,063 of record NZ_PVBS01000001.1, on the reverse strand, counting down.
TTTGCACCTTCCATCAAATTGTTCGGCGTAGATCCGGATCGTATCATCTTTGTAAACATGGAAAAGCAAAAGGACATTCTTTGGGCATTGGAAGAAGGTTTAAAATGCGAGGGAATACGTGTGGTTATTGCAGAAGTACAAGATATTGATTTTGTACAGTCCAGACGTTTGCAACTCGCTGTAGAGAAAAGCAAGGTTACGGGATTTGTACTACGGTTAAAATCCCGATTTCGTGGTACAACCACTTGTGCAGCACGATGGCATATCAGCCCGTTGCCAAGCCATGTGCAGGGAGATATGCCGGGTGTGGGATCTCCAGAGTGGGAAGTAGAGCTTTTAAAAGTCAAAAATGGAAACCCTAGCCGGTGGCAAGTGGGGTGGAGACAGAACCAGTTTCAGGCTAAGCGGCTTGTGTTATCTTCAAACCCTATATATCATGCTAAAAGAAAGGTGGGGTAATCATGGTAAAACGATATGCTGTATTATGGTTTCCTTTTTTATTGACGGATTGGTATACAAAACATAATCCTCAACTAACCCATACCCCTTTTGTATTTGCTATGCCCGAACGAGGTAAGATGTGCGTTTCGGCGGTTAGCCCCTTGGCAGCAGAGCTTGGGGTTATACCAAACATGGTCGTTGCCGACGCCCGCGCAGCAATCCCAAAATTAGAAGTATTACAAGACAAACCGCTACGCAAAGAGAGGCTGCTCAAAAGTATAGGATTATGGTGTATGCGCTATACACCCATGATAAGTATGGATACAACAGGCTTTTTAATATTAGATATAACAGGTTGTGCTCATCTATGGGGAGGGGAAGAAGCTTACCTGCAAGAAATTTACTTGCAATTAAAACAAAAAGGATATGAAGTTCGGATAAGCATAGCCTCAACTATAGGAGCTGCTTGGGCAATAGCCCGATATGGGCAGCATGGTATCATTATTCCTGATAATATGCAACAAGAAATCTTATCTACCATGCCTATAGCTTGTTTACGTTTGAAATCTAACCTCCTTGAACGGCTGAAAAAATTAGGATTTAGAACGGTAGTTAGTGTCACACAGATACCTCCGCAGGTATTGAAGAGACGTTTTGGAGAAGATTTGGGAAAACGTGTGAGACAAGCTTTAGGCGAAGAAGAAGAATTTATCACTCCCTTAAAACCCGTCATTCCTTATGCGGAACGGCTTCCTTGCTTAGAGCCTATCAGGACAGCAAAAGGCATTGAAATGGCAATAGAAGAGCTATTGGGTATGTTGTGCAAGCGCTTGATGGGCGAGGGGAAGGGACTACGTAAAGCAAAGCTATCCTGTTATCGTGTGGACGGAAAAGTAAAGTATATAGAGATTGGTACCAGCCGTGCGTCTGCTCATATAGCACACCTTTTAGATTTATTTAAACAACAAATACCTACGATAGCACCGGGCTGGGGAATTGAAGTTTTTGTGTTGGAGGCAATTAAAGTAGAGGAAACGACTCCCATTCAAGAGTTACTATGGAATGGAGAAGGGAATTTAGACAATGATGCATTAGCAGAATTACTGGATAGAGTTAAGGGAAAGGATTCCCATTGCCGTATACAGCGTTTTTTACCGGATGAACATTATTGGCCAGAACGATCTATAAGGCTAGCGACTTCCCTAACAGAAAAACGAACCACGGTCTGGCGTACAGATCGCCCTCGTCCAACACGTTTATTGAATCCGCCGCATCCTATTGAGGTGACGGCACCTATTCCGGATTATCCTCCGATGTTATTCCGTTACAAAGGAGAGGTGCATCTTATCAAAAAGGCAGATGGTCCCGAGCGGATAGAACGTGCATGGTGGATTGAACAGGGGGAGCACCGGGATTATTATTATGTAGAGGATGATCAAGGAAGAAGATATTGGTTATTTCGTTTGGGACATTATCAAGGGGATCGCTCCGCCAATTGGTATTTACATGGATTTTTTGCGTAGGAGGAGAAATGGGATATATCGAGCTACAGGTAACCAGTAATTTTAGTTTTCTTCGGGGTGCTTCGCATCCAGAAGAGCTCGTGGAACAAGCTGCATCTTTAGGTTATGAAGCTATAGGCATTGCAGACAGAAACAGCTTGGCAGGTGTCGTGCGTGCGCATGTGGCCGCACGGAAACATCGGATACGTTTTATTCTAGGCTGCCGCTTGGATTTATTGGATGGCTACAGCTTATTGGCGTATCCGAAAAATAAGAAAGGTTACAGTCAATTGTGCAGTTTGCTCAGTACTGGAAATTTGCGGGCAGAAAAGGGAAAATGTCATCTTTACAAAAAAGATGTATATGCTTATAAACAAGACATCATATTTGTGGTAGTGCCGCCGGCCACACTTTCGGCAGGTTTTGAGTTGGATGCCATTTTTATAGAAAATGCTACAGCATATGCCGCACATTTGGATGGACAAGTTTATTTAGGGTTATCCCGCATCTACCAAGGGGATGATACTAAACGGTTGTTTCGTCTTTATGATTTAGCGGAACAACTTCATATCCCTGTGGTTGCATTAGGCGATGTACATTACCACATCCCAGAGCGTCGTGCTTTACAGGATATCCTGACTTGTGTTCGGGAGAAATGTACGATTTATACGGCAGGATTTCGTTTGCATCCAAATGCTGAACGCTATCTGAAACCACAGGAAGAGATGGAGCGGTTGTTTGCGTCCTATCCGGAGGCATTGGAGCATACCATCCGAATAGCTGATGCGTGTCGTTTTTCATTAGATGAGCTGGAATATGTCTATCCAGAAGAACTTACGCAGGAGGGGCGTACACCACAGGAAGAATTAGAATTATGGGTATGGCAGGGAGCAAAAAAACTTTTTAATGAAGGGGAATTAGAGAAGCATACACCAACCATACAGATGGAGCTAGACTTCATCCGAAGAAAAAGTTATGCTTCCTATTTCTTGACTGTATATGATTATGTGCGTTTTGCCCGTGAACGTGGTATCTTATGTCAGGGACGTGGTTCGGCGGCAAATTCTATTGTATGTTACTGTCTGGAAATCACATCGGTTAATCCTACTGACATCAAGCTGTTGTTTGCCCGATTCATGTCGGATGCACGAGATGAACCGCCCGATATTGATGTCGATTTTGAACATGAACGGCGAGAGGAAGTCATCCAGTATATCTATGAGAAATACGGTCGGGATAGAGCAGCTATTGTTGCAACCGTGACCCAAGAACGTGCGAAAGGGGCTTTACGGGATGTTGGAAAGGCTATGGGCTTATCCATGGATGCGCTCAGCCGGTTATCTCGGACGATTGGTTCGCACTGGGATAATGCTCTGGAGCCTGCCCGATTTGAAGAGCATGGTTTTCATGTTGAAGATCCGCACTTCCGCAAAATATTGGAATTGACGGAGCAACTGATTGGATTTCCACGTCAGCTGGGCCAACATACTGGTGGTTTTGTCATTACACAAGGCAAAATTCATGAGCTATGTCCTATTATTCCGGCTCGTATGGAGGATCGCACCAATTTGGAATGGAACAAAGATGATTTGGAAGCATTGGGATTTCTAAAAGTAGATGTATTGGGACTGGGCATGCTGACCTGTATTCGCAAGGGGTTTGACTTGATTAAAAAGCATTATGGTTGGGAGCTCGAGCTAACGAGCATGAAAACCGATGATCCCGAGGTATATGCTATGATCAGCTTAGCAGATACTTTAGGTGTTTTTCAGATCGAAAGTCGTGCACAGATGTCCATGCTCCCCCGTTTGAAACCGAAAAAATTTTATGATCTGGTCATTGAGGTAGCCATTGTCCGTCCGGGTCCTATACAGGGCGATATGGTACATCCTTATCTGCGAAGACGGAATGAGGAAGAAGCAATAGATTATCCGTCACCAGAAATTAAAGATATTTTAAAGCGAACATTAGGCGTTCCTTTATTTCAAGAACAAGCGATGGAAATTGCGATTGTAGCTGCTGGTTTTACACCTGCTGAAGCCGACGCGCTGCGGCGTAGTATGGCAACTTTTAAATCGAAAGGAGAAGTTAGTCATTTTCGTGATAAAATGGTGAATGGGATGGTGGCAAAAGGCTACGACGAAGAATTTGCCCATCGTGTGTTTCGGCAATTGGAAGGTTTCGGTAGTTATGGTTTCCCCGAAAGTCATGCAGCTTCTTTCGCCCTGCTTGTATACGTATCCAGTTGGATCAAATGTTATTATCCTGATGTATTTGCTGCTGCTTTGTTAAACAGCCAACCAATGGGTTTTTACCAGCCAGCCCAAATTATCATCGATGCACGGAAGCACGGTGTAGAAGTGTTGTCTGTAGATATAAACCATTCTTTTTGGGATAATACCTTGGATGGAGAGTTTGAGGTGAAACCACATAAACTACGGCTAGGTTTTCGGCAGGTTAAAGGATTAAAAGAAGAAAATATCGAGAAATTAATGCAGTGTCGTCATAAGCATTATACGCGGGTAGATGAATTGGCGGATATACTGTCTATGTTTACGTTAGAAAGGCTTGCAGATGCCGATGCGTTCCGGTCTATCGGTTTGGATCGACGACAAGCATTGTGGGAAGTTGCAGCGGTAAAGGACAGGCAAATTGCGCTGTTTAAAGGGCAGGACGCAGCAAGCCCGCAAGAAAAGCAGATTTGTTTACCATTTATGACCGAAAGTGAGCATGTTGTACAGGATTACGCGACAACAGGGCTATCTATCAAGGCGCATCCGGTATCCTTTTTAAGAAAGAAATTGGACTTGTTGCATGTACAGTCTACCGATAAATTATCACTTGTCAAAAATGGAATGCCGGTTAAAGTATGTGGCCTCATTACCGTACGGCAACGGCCGGGTACGGCTAAAGGTGTATTGTTTGTAACGATTGAAGACGAGACAGGTTTTGCCAATTTGGTCCTATGGGAGAAGATATTTGAAAAATACCGTCGGGAGATATTACAAGCTAAACTTTTAATGGTGACGGGCAAGGTACAAATAGAAGAACGGGTTATTCATGTTGTAGTACAACAATGTTTCAACCTAAATAGTTGGCTGTTGGAACTCGAAAGTAACTCGGAAGGAACTGTTGAGGATGTTTTTTATAAGGGGCGGAATTTTAAATAATAACTTTGCTACAATGGTCTTTTCTTCAACAACACGAATAGAACATACTTGTTGACGTATCGTCTTTTCTGGCACAAAAAACAGTTCAAGGCATTGATTACGATAAGTTAAGGAATGAACTTCTGGACCAAAAACAGATATTAGGATTGTAATTTATCGATTAAAAACAGTAGCTTACGCCTGGATTTCATACGCGTTTAAATTATGATCACACTACTGGTTTCTATTGCGGTTCTTATCGCGGGTTATTTTATTTACGGGAAGGTATGCGAGCGGATTTTTGAAATAGATCCAGATCGGCCTACACCGGCATTTAGCAGGGCTGACGGAGTAGACTTTGTGGCGTTGCCGCGATGGAAATCATTTTTGATACAATTTTTAAACATTGCTGGTCTGGGGCCTATTTTTGGCGCGGTGGCAGGCGCTATGTGGGGGCCTGTTGCCTTTCTCTGGATTGTGTTGGGTTGCTTGATTGCTGGGGGCGTTCATGATTATTTTTCAGGGATGTTGTGTATACGAAACGCAGGAAAGAGTTTTACCGAAATAGCCGGTACTTATCTGGGAACACCCGTGCGCCTGGTTTTGAGGATATTGACCTTTGTGCTTTTGATTATGGTAGGGGTGGTTTTTTTTATAGGACCCGCCCATATTATAGCAGAGATAGTAGACCATGAGTTTTTTACCGTTGGAATAATATCGGGCTGTATACTATTTTATTATTTGATGTCTACCGTATTGCCTGTAGACAAAATTATCGGGAAGCTTTATCCAGTTTTTGGAATTATCTTCTTATTCATGTCAGCGGCAATTTTTTGTGCACTGTTTTATTACGATCTCCCTATCATGGAGCTGCAATTATCCACGATCAAGAATTTTCATTCGGGAGGTACAGACTATCCAATATTTCCGATGTTATTTATCACGATCGCCTGTGGTGCGGTTTCCGGTTTTCACGCCACGCAATCGCCGATTATTGCCCGGTGTTTAAAAAGTGAAAAGGAGGGAAAGCCCGTTTTTTTTGGTACAATGGCTACAGAAGGTGTTGTTGCATTAATATGGGCTGCCGCTAGTATGAGTTTTTTTGGAGGTGTTGGGGAATTAAATGTTTTTATGAGCGAGAACGGCGGAAATGCCGCCGTCGTTGTGAATAAAGTATGCAATGAATTGTTAGGTCCGATAGGTGGAGTCCTAGCGTTGATAGGAGTCGTCGTTGCGCCCATAACCTCTGGTGATACGGCATTTAGGAGTGCGCGTCTGCTAATTTCGGATGTTTTTAAAATAAGCCAAAAATCAATGATGAAGCGATTGCTGTTGTCAGGAATACTTTTTGCTTTAGCACTTTTGATCAGCCACACCGATTTTGCTGTTATTTGGCGCTATTTTGCCTGGACTAACCAGACGCTAGCTGCCTTTGTTTTATGGACGATTGCTGTATATTTATGCCAACAAGGTAAACTTTATTGGCTTGCGTTACTTCCGGCAACTTTTATGACAATGGTTGTTGTTTCTTATATTCTAATTGCTCCAGAGGGTTTGTTCCTTCCGCACCCGATTGGGTACGGGGTAGCTATAGGTGTAGCCATCCTATTGTTGGTTTTGTTTTTCAGATATCGTTTGCAAAGACGAAGCCCCGATTCCTAGCCTTTTACGTGCAGGGTACATATAAATCACTTCATCTCTTGCGCCTTACCTTTTTAAATAGTAACTTGTTAAGCCAATTGAAGGGAAATTGGCTTGTTTTTTGTAAACATATACTGTATAACCAACGTATAGGGCTTATGATGAGAAGACGCTTTTATATCGTACTGTTTCAGTTGTTCGTGACAACAACAGTGTTATTTGGACAGGGGCTTTCGCTAGCTGAAATCAGAAAGGATTTCAAAGTAGGGCATAAAGAAGAAGAAACTTGTAAAAAGCATCTCGAGGCGCTGGAAGAATATGCGAACTGTCCGGTCGGACGAGGTTACGAGGCAGCTTACCATATGTTTATGGCGAAACATGCTGGGAATCCACTAAAAAAAATGGGTTATCTTAGAAATGGAAAAAAAATGTTAGAAGAGGAAATAGCCGAAAACCCAAACAATATCGAGTTACGTTATATTCGTTTATGTATTCAATATTATATTCCTTCGTATTTGGGGTATAAAGATAATATAGAGGAAGATAAGGGTTTTCTGGTCAATAATTTGTATAAGTTAAAAGATAAAGAAACTAAACAACTTATCTATACCTACCTAAAAGGCGCAAAGATGTATTCTGATAATGAACTGACCTTATTAGGCCGCTAAAGGAAATCAATTAAAATCGTTAAAAATACAAGGCGAATATGTAACTTTGCGCCATGTCCGAAAAAATTATCATTCTTGATTTTGGCTCGCAATATACACAGCTAATTGCACGTCGTGTTCGTGAGCTTAACGTTTATTGCGAAATTCATCCTTATAACAACTTACCCGCATTCGACGATGAGGTGAAGGGAGTTATCTTTTCAGGCAGTCCTTATTCCGTGAGGCAAGAGGACGCACCTCAAGTCGATTATACTGGCATTCAAAATCGCTTTCCGCTATTAGCGGTTTGCTATGGTGCACAGTATTTAGCACAGCAATCGGGAGGAGAGGTGTTACCGTCCGAAATCCGAGAGTACGGTCGCGCGAATTTACAATTTGTGGATCAAGAAAGTACTTTGTTGAAAGGTGTACCGGTGCAATCACAGGTGTGGATGTCGCATGGAGACACTATTAGGGAGATACCTTCCAATTTCAAAATTATTGCTAGTACGGACAAAGTACGCGTGGCTGCATACGAGATAGAAGGCACACGTACATATGGTATCCAATTTCACCCAGAGGTGACGCACAGCACCGATGGGCAAGTTTTGTTAAAGAATTTTGTTGTTGATATATGTGGCTGTTCGCAGGACTGGACACCCGATACTTTTGTGGAAACGACGGTAGCCGAATTGAAAGCGCAATTAGGTGACGATCATGTGATCATGGCATTGTCTGGTGGCGTAGATTCGACTGTGGCAGCGGTATTATTACACCAAGCTATCGGGAAAAACCTACACTGTATTTTTGTGGACCATGGTTTACTTCGTAAGAACGAATACGAACAAGTATTGGACTCGTATAAAAATATGGGGCTGAACATCAAAGGGATTAATGCGAAGGAATTGTTTTTCGGTCGGTTGACAGGTGTTTCAGAGCCTGAACAAAAACGAAAAATAATTGGTGCATCTTTTATTGACGTGTTTGATCAGGCTTCTAAAGATATTCAACATGAATTGCCGGAAGGGGTTGAAGCAAAATGGTTAGGTCAAGGTACGATCTATCCGGATGTTATTGAATCGATTTCTGTGAAAGGCCCGTCAGCAACCATCAAGTCCCATCATAATGTTGGCGGTTTGCCCGATTTTATGAAACTGAAAGTAGTAGAGCCATTGAAAGCCTTGTTTAAGGACGAAGTACGTCGTGTAGGGAAAACACTCGAGGTAGATGTCAATATCTTAGGTCGTCATCCTTTTCCCGGGCCTGGGCTTGCTATTCGGGTACTGGGTGATATTACGGAAGAAAAGGTACGGATTTTGCAGGAAGCTGATGACATCTATATCCGTAACTTAAAAGAAGCAGGATGGTATGATAAAGTATGGCAGGCAGGAACCATTTTTCTACCTGTCCAATCTGTAGGGGTCATGGGCGATGAGCGTACGTACGAACACGTCGTAGCCCTACGTGCGGTAGGCTCATTAGATGGTATGACGGCCGATTGGATTCATTTGCCATACGATTTGTTAGCAAAAATTTCAAACGAAATTATTAATCATGTTAAAGGAATCAACAGAGTTGTCTATGATATTAGTTCAAAACCGCCAGCAACAATTGAATGGGAATAAGCGATTATTTGCATGGGCATTGGTGCTGCTCCTATTTCTAGGAGCCTGTTCGCCCAAGACTCGTGTGCTAAAGTCGCCTGACCACCGTGGAGGAAATGTAGGTGGTACTATTCCAAAAGAGGAAAAACCGGAAGGGGTCGACAAAGAGAAAACGGTTGAAGATGCTCGTAGAGCAGAAGCGGCCAGAAACAGTGTAGCATTGATTCTACCTTTTCAACTTGATAAGATTTCCCCTCGTACATTATTAAAAGAAGATGTTAATCGTTCTGCAATCGCACTTGACTTTTATCAAGGTTTTCAATTGGGATTGGACGAGCTTGCGCAAGAAGGCCGCTCGTTTTCGCTCAATGTGGTTGACTCGCGAGATAGCGAGGTACGTAATCAATATGTTGCAAAATCGGAGGAAATATCAAATGCTGCCTTGATTGTTGGACCTGTATTCCCGAAAGAAATAACTTCATTTGGTACACATCTATCAAACAAGAATGTTTTGCAGGTAAATCCGCTGGCAGCAACAAGAGCTCGCGAATTCAATTTACCGAATTTAGTATCGTTAACACCATCGATTGATGTTCATACGAAAGCTATGGCAGAGCGTGTGGCACGGGATTACAAAACGGGCGATGTGGTTATCATTTATAATACATCAGACAATGACGGACGACAGTTTCTAAACGGCTTCTTGTCGGAGTTGAGGAAAGTAAATTCGTCCGCTCAAGTTCGTTCCGTATCGTCTGTTCCTCAATTAAATGAAGAAATTAGTCTGACAGGTACGAACTTAATAGTAGCAGGTACAACTGATAGGTTTCAGCTGCGATCTTTCGTAAGTAATCTAGAAGCAAAATCTTCGCAGGAATATTATGTGTTTCGTGTGTATGGTCATCCGTTATGGGAGCGTATCGATTTCAGTATATACGAACGATTTGGTGACTTTCGGCCGATTATTACGGCGGAAAGCCATCTAAAAACATGGACACGAGAAGCCAAGGAATTTAAAGAAAATTACTATTCTTTATATGGCGTTAGTCCTTCAGATCATTCTTATAAAGGATATGATGCCGCTCGATATTTTGGAAATCTACTTGCAAAATATGGTGATAATTACCCCGAGCATATAACCAAAGAAAAATTTGAGGGCTTATTCAGCGCTTATATGTTTGATTATAACGAAAGTTGGGGGTTTGTAAATAAAGCTGTCTCGTTTAAAAGCTATCAAGGCTCATCGTTTCAGTTAAATTAGTATGGTGATTAACCCGCGCCGCGTTGAGCAACAGTTACGGAATTTTCAGCGAGCAATAGAGGCTTATGATAATAAGGAACCCTTTGCTCGGTTTATCACACGATTTTTCAAAGCGAATAAACAAATGGGAGCATCCGATAGACGGATGACTTCTCGTTTATGCTATAATTTTTTCCGATTAGGACGTTCTGTGATAGATTTACCTACGGTTGACCGTCTTGTAGTTGCTGAATTTTTGTGTGAAACGCAAAGCCCCGTGGTAACACTTTATCAGCCAGAGTGGGCGTCTTGTATGGCTGCGCCTTTAACGGAAAAGTTGCATTTTTTGAATACGCAGGGCTATGATGTGAAAAATCGATTTTTCCCTTTTACTTCCTATTTGTCACCAGCTATTGAAAAAGAGCAATTTTCGTTAAGCCATTTGGTACAGCCCGATTTATTTATTCGGGTGTCACAGCATTATAAGGGAACCGTAGAACGGGAACTTGCAGAACATGGAATTTCTTTTGAGCAAGTTTTTGGAAATGCTTATCGTTTGCCAAGTGGGAGTAACCTGCAGCATATAAGGAAAATAGAAGGATTATATGAAGTGCAGGATTTATCTTCTCAACAAAGTCTCGAAATTCCTTCTTTAAAACAGGGAGAAAAATGGTGGGACGCATGTGCGGGTTCGGGTGGAAAATCACTGTTGTTAGTAAATCGTTGGCCACATATTGATTTATTGGTTTCCGATATACGACTAAGCATACTCCGCAATTTGGACGAACGTTTTGATAAAGCTAATGTAAAAACAACCTATAGGAAAAAAATACTGGATTTAACGCAGGATATCGGTCACTTGATGGACGGAGAGGTTTTTGACGGCATATTGGTTGACGCGCCATGCTCTGGTTCGGGAACTTGGGGGCGTACGCCCGAGATGCTTAGTCAGTTTGGCGAAGAACGCATTCAAACCTTTGTTACCCTTCAACATCAAATCGTTGACACTGTCGTTCGTTACCTTAAACCACAAGGAGCATTAATCTACATCACCTGTTCCGTATTTGAAGCAGAAAATGAACAGCTTGTCCATTATCTGGAAGAGGAACATGGATTAGTAATGGAAGACGGTGGTATTATTAAAGGGTATAATAGAAAATCGGACAGCATGTTTGCTGCCCGATTACGAAAAATCTAATATATAGAAGTGTAAATGCTTTCGGCTTTAATCTGATTTACCGGGAATAACTAATACCGGGCAACTTGCTTTCCGTATGACGGACTCGGATACACTGCCCGAGATAAAATGTTCAAAACCCGTACGTCCGTTAGATCCCATAATAATAAGATCTGCCGTCCATTCAGCTGCCGTATTTAAAATTTCGTCTCGAACATTGCCTACTTGGTTGAATAAAAATACTTCCTGCGCCCCGTCAAAATCAGATCCGATACTTTCCAAATATCGCTGAGCGGATTCCTGTTGTATTTCGGAAACTTCCGGTACGACTATTGGTTGTTGACCTAATAATGGATCCGCTCCGTAGTTGGCGGGTGAGGTCGGAGGAACAACCGTGACCAACGCAATGGACGAATGAAACTCCCGAACTAAATCTTTTGCGTAATCAATAGCCTTCATGGTACACGGTGTGTCGTCTACGGCTAAAAGTATGCGATTGAATCTGTGACTGCTCATCTTTTGTAGCTGTATAAAAAGTGATATATTCGTATGTATAAAACAGTATTGTCGGGGTATTTGTTTTTATTTTATAAAATAGATAGATGAAGAAAGGTATTTGCAACTTATCCGTAATCCCGTTACGAGCTACAAACTCACACCGAAGTGAAATGGTGAGCCAAGTGCTTTTTGCAGAGCAATTTGAAATACTTCAGGATGAAACGGAATGGGCTTATATTCGTATGATTGATACGGGTTATGAAGGCTGGCTGCAACAAGGACAATTTGTGGCATTATCGGAAGAACACTTTATGGAGGTATCGGCAAGTAAGTATGTGGTTGTGAGTTTGTCCGGCGGTACAGCATCCTTAGGTGACAGGAAAGTGCAAATAAAACCTGGCACGAAAATTCCTATGCAGCTTATTAACTCATCTTTAGATGGTTTTTCGTATGATATTGAAGGCGTTTTCCGGAAGCCGACCACGTCGGATTTTCACGTATGGTTTCCTGAATTGATGTTGTACTATCTTAACATACCGTACCTATGGGGGGGACGTACCTGTTCTGGTATCGACTGTTCGGGTCTGAGTCAAATCATATATACCTATTTTGGAATACAGCTGCCACGTGACGCTTACCAACAAGCCGAAAGAGGCGAAGTAGTCAATTTTCTTTCTGAGGTAAAACCGGGGGATCTCGCTTTTTTTGATAATGAGGAAGGACGTATCATGCACGTCGGCATCATGATTGATGCAGAAACAATCTTTCACGCTTCCGCAAATGTACGTATAGACAAAATGGATTTGGAGGGTATATTTAATAAAGAACAAAACCGCTATACGCATAGGCTACGGATTGTGAAAAGATATTGGTAATTACTATTTTTGATCATGTCTTTAACAAACAACAGATACTTTCTTCTGGCCAGTGCCCAACTTTTTCCCTTGAGCTTTTTAAAACCTGCTGAAACGATGACCGACGATCCGGCATTAGCGCTGGCTAGGGAAGCTTTCACCGCCTATCGAAACGGGCAACTGGAGGAAGCACGAGAGCAGTACACAGCGGGAATACAACAGTTTTCTGATCAACCCTTCTTTTATGCTTGTCGATCGCTCCTAAATATGGCTTTAGGTGATGAAGAGGGAGCTTTTTACGATTCGCAAGTAGCCAAAAGTCTAGATTTTAATTATCAAGCCTTTTTAGAATGGGTAGAAAATAGACCAATAGAAGCAATATTCCTAGGCAGCAGTATCGAGTTGCAACAAATATTGGCTGGTGCGCTGGAAATTACACAGCAATTTGACTATGAGCGTGCACTAAAGATATATGCATATGGCCGAGAAAATTACCCGAACAGTGTAGAACTCCTCGTGTCTCGCGGCGCGTTATATATATGGTTATTACGATATGACAAAGCTTTATCTGATTTAAACCAAGCAATAAGCTTGGATCCAGCATATGCTCAAGCATATCTATTGCGGGCTAAGCTACTCAAAGGTATTCGAGAACATGAAAAAGCTAAAGCCGATTTTGATACATCTGTGGAAATCCAGCCTGATGCCAGCATAGTTTACGAAGAACGCGGTGGATTTTTTGTTGATTTAAAGTTATACGATGAGGCTTTGGTCGATTTTAATAAATTGGTAAGTTTGCTTCCTGAAGATTTTTATGTTCATGCCCTCCGTGCAGACCTGTTTGAAAAAATGGGAAACTGGAAAGCCGCACTTCACGATTACTCTAAGGCAATAGCACTAAATCCCTATTATTCTGATTTATATGCTTACCGTGCCGATATGAAAGACCGTCTCGGTGATATAGCAGGCGCTGCCCAAGACCGCCAGATGTTTGAAGAACTGGAAAAGGAAGACTAACATATTATAAATTGTACGATTCCATAAATTTATGCAGAAAAAAATACATGTACCTTTCACAGGATACGAAAAATTTGTGATTTTCATCTTAGCCATCAGTCAGTTTACAGTTATTCTAGATTTTATGGTCATGTCGCCTTTAGGTGACTTACTCATCAAATCTATGGACATGCACGCCTCATCTTTCGGTATCGTAGTATCTGCCTATGCTTTCAGCGCCGGTGCTTCTGGGCTTTTAACGGCTGGTTTTGCCGACAAATATGATCGGAAGAAACTGTTATTGTTTTTTTATACCGGCTTTATTATCGGTACCATTTTTTGCGGAATTGCTAACACATTTTATACACTAGTAGCCGCAAGAATTATAACAGGCTTGTTTGGAGGTGTTATCGGTTCTATTTCCATGGCCATTATCACAGATCTGTTTGCTTTGGAAAAAAGAGGACGGGTTATGGGCTTTGTTCAGATGGGATTTGGCGCAAGTCAGGTGTTAGGTATTCCGATCGGACTTTATATAGCGAATAGAATGGGGTGGGAAGCTCCCTTTTTGTTTATAGCAGGACTGGCAGTACTCATAGCGATTATTATCGCTGTGCGGCTAAAGCCGGTAGATGCCCATTTAGGGATGGAAGTACAGAAAAAGGCTATTAGCCATTTAGTGCAAACGTTAAAAAAGAAACCTTATCACGTTGGCTTTTTAACGACTGCAATGTTATCGGTAGGTGGTTTTATGATGATGCCTTACGGAACTATATTTGCTGTAAATAATCTGGGAATAAGTAATGAACAGTTACCCTTTTTGTTTATGGCTTCGGGTGTAAGCTCACTTGTTGTTATGCCATTTGTAGGGAAGATGAGTGATCGCGTGAATAAATATAAGCTGTTCACAGGAGCGACGATTTGGTTGATGGTGATCTGTGTGATTTATACCAATCTCGCCACAACTCCCTTTACCTTGGTATTGATTATTAATATTTGTATGATGATAGGAATTATGAGTAGGATGGTGCCCTCGTCTGCACTTATCTCTGCTGTTCCGGATATGCATGACCGAGGGGCATTTATGAGTATCAATGCATCATTACAGCAGATCGCCGGAGGAATCGCTGCAACAGTCGCTGGGCTTATCGTTTTTCAGCAAAATAAGATCAGCCCGTTGGAGCATTACGATATTGTCGGTTATACCGTTGTTGCGATATCAGTGGTTTCCATATTGCTGATGTATAGTGTAGACAAGCTTGTTAAGGCGAAATTGAGAAATATGCCCTCGTCCGTTCTAAACGAGCAAATCGGAGCCTCCAATCACGGACAGGCTTAAAACAACGTGTTTCCTTTGTTCGGTATACGGAGGTCTGAGCCTATTTCTTTATTAAGATGTTCAATGAAATGTGCTGCTAGTAAGGGCGACTCCAACTCTATGTTTTGATGGATAAAGAAAAACAATTGCTGTAAACCTGCTTCTTTCCATTCCTTGATAACCTTTACCCATTCGACCAACCGATCGTAGTCCGACGGATGGTTGGCGCCTACATAGCGTATAAAAGCTGTGGGGGTGGTTAGTCGCATATGCATCATATCACGGCGCCCAGCGGTGTCAACAAGTACGTTAGCGGTGTGTGTTTCTTCGAATAATTCGTATAAACGCGCACTAATTTTACTGTCTGAAAACCACTCCTCATTACGGACTTCTACAGCTAGTGGATAGCCTTTTGGAAAACTAAGCAAGAATTTTTCCAATCTGTCAAAATCCTTTGGTTTGTAATTATCGTGCATCTGCAGGAATGCCATACCCAGTTTCTCTTCAAATAACACGGTGGCATCTACAAAATCCTTTACCTTTTCATCGCTGTTTAGGAGTCTGGAATAATGGCTAACCGATTGAGGGATTTTAGGGAAGAACTTAAAACCATCAGGTGTTTTGTCTTTCCAGGTTTTTACCTGTTCTTTAGAAGGAGAATTGTAAAATGTCGCATTTAATTCGATCGAATTAAACTGTCTGGAATAGTAAATCAATTCATCTTTAGTACCTCGAGGGTAGAAACCTTTTAAATCTGCTTTATTCCATTTTGCACAACCTACAGCAACTTCTAGCGGTTTCTTTTGTTGGTGTGCCTCCAGTAACTGAATTGTCTCCGATGGAGTAGGAGGAAGCGAAAAATCAATTTCTTCCGGATTATTTACTTGTCCAAATTTCATACTCGAAGATAAAAAAAATAAAACGCCCAACAAAAGCCGGGCGTTCGTTTTATAATTAGATATGTGTCATTACACATTAAACCTAAAATGCATAATATCGCCATCTTCAACGATATAGGTCTTTCCTTCTACACTGAGCTTACCCGCTTCTTTAATAGCGTTCTCTGAACCGTATTGAATGTAGTCATCATATTTAATAACTTCGGCGCGAATAAAGCCCTTCTCGAAGTCGGTGTGGATAACACCTGCTGCCTGTGGTGCAGTAAATCCTCTCTCGATTGTCCAAGCACGTACTTCTTGCACTCCAGCGGTAAAATAAGTAGCGAGATCCAATAGCGAATAAGCTGCCCTGATCAATTTATATACACCGGACTCATCCAATCCTAAATCGTCTAAGAACATTTTGCGTTCTTCATATGATTCAAGTTGTGCAATTTCAGATTCAATTTGAGCTGAAATCACGAGTACTTCAGCGTTCTCATCCTTTACAGCCTCTATTACACGGTCTACATAGGCATTTCCCGTTGTTACGGAAGCTTCGTCTACGTTGCAAACGTATAAAACAGGTTTTACCGTCAATAAAGCGAGGTCACTAATAAATTCAAAATCTTCGGGTTGGATTGGAGCTGTTCGGGCAGATTTACCAGCTTCTAGATGTTCTTTGACAATCGACAAGATTTCATACGTCCTTTTTGCATCTTTATCACCGCCTGTCTTTGCCATTTTCTCTACTTTCTGGATACGTTTTATCACGGTATCCAAGTCTTTTAGTTGCAATTCGGTGTCGATGATTTCTTTATCGCGAATGGGGTCTACAGAGCCGTCTACGTGTACTACGTTGCCATCATCGAAACAACGCAAAACATGAATAATGGCATTCGTTGTGCGAATATTTCCCAAAAACTGGTTCCCTAATCCTTCACCTTTGGAAGCGCCCTTTACCAAGCCGGCAATATCTACAATCTCAATTGTATTAGGAACGACGCGCTGTGGATTAACAATTTCTGCTAATTTATTTAATCGATCATCGGGTACAGTAATCACACCGACATTGGGTTCTATTGTACAAAAGGGAAAATTTGCCGCCTGTGCTTTTGCATTGGACAGACAGTTGAATAACGTTGATTTACCCACATTTGGTAAACCTACTATACCGCATTGTAAAGCCATGAAAATTTCATTTTTTTTAAATCGCACAAAGATAGCGAAAATCAACTGTATGTAGCGAAAATCTGGTATTTTTGCATGTTCTTTCTACACAATTCAGGTTTTGTCAAACAGATTTTTTAAGTTTGAGTCAAATTTAATAATTGAAATAATACATGCGGAAAGCGATAAAACCCATCTTCAATTTGGGAGCTGTTATGATGGCAGCCTTGTCTTTTGTAGGTTGTCAAGGGAATATGAGCATAAGTGCTGCAAGCTCGCTTCCGGATACGGATACATTAGAAGTCGATAGTATCGTGGGTTTATCTGATCTAAAATTAGAAGATACCGTGAAAAATCAAAAAGGATATTTAACAGAACGGTGGCGGAATCCTATTCAGGTTCCGGTAGATACGCTGAATCCTATCAGTAAAGACTCGCTAGATAGGTTTGTAAGAATGGAGCGTCGTCGTGTTAGGGACTCTGTACGGCAGGAATTGAACAAACTTCCTAAACATGTTTATTTTACCTTTGATGATGGTCCTTTGATAGGAAGTTCGGCAATTGATTCAATTGCGAAAGCAAAGAATATAAAAATCAACGTTTTTTTGGTCGGTAGACATGCAAATATATCAAAGCGATTGAAAAGAGATTTTCAGCGATATAAGGATAATGCCTTGGTGGAATGCTATAACCATAGCTATACACATGCGGGCAACAGATTTACAACGTTCTATAGCAATCCAGTAAGCGCGTATGAAGATTTTGAAAAGAATGAATTGGACCTGGAGCTGACGCATAAAATAGTGCGTTTGCCTGGACGCAATATCTGGATTTATGATGATGTAAGGCGAATCGATCTAAAAAGTGGAGCGAGTACGGCCGATATGTTATACACGAACGGGTATAAAATTTACGGTTGGGATGTGGAATGGAGAATTCACGGTGCTTCGGGGATACCAGTCCAACCGGTTAACGAGATATATACGCGCATCCGGAATTATATGGACAATAAATCGTCGATGGAGCCAAATAACGTTGTATTATTAATGCACGATGATATGTTTCAGAGCAAAAAAGGACAGCAATTGCTGTCCTCACTGATCGATACTATCCAAACGACGACCGATTATAAGTTTGAATTTATAAGGGACTATCCGTTTAGATATTAATTTTTTTATTCTACTACAACACCCATTTTGCTAAACTTGTCGATACGTTCGGCAACAAGGCTATCGGCATCTTTTCGTGTTAATTCCTTAAGATCGTTTAAAATTCTTGCTTTTAGATTTTCTGCCGCAACTGACGGGTCTTGATGCGCACCACCTATTGGCTCGCCGATGATTCCGTCAATTAATCCGTTTTTCAACATGTCTTCTGCTGTTAGTTTAAGGGATTCCGCCGCTTTTTCCTTTTGATCCCAACTTCTATAGAGAATAGAAGAGCAGGATTCAGGTGAGATAACCGAATACCATGTGTTTTGCATCATATAAACGCGATCGCCCACACCAATTCCTAATGCACCTCCCGAAGCACCTTCGCCGATAACGATACAGATAACAGGTACTTTGAGCACAGACATCTCTAACAAGTTGCGGGCGATAGCTTCTCCTTGTCCGCGTTCTTCTGCTTCCAGGCCAGGGTAAGCGCCCATGGTATCAATTAATGTTACGATCGGTTTATTAAACTTCTCCGCCATTTTCATCAATCGAAGCGCTTTTCGATATCCTTCTGGATTAGCCATACCAAAATTGCGATATTGGCGTTCTTTTGTGTTCTTTCCTTTTTGATGGCCAATCACCATAACGGGTTGTCCATCGATAGAAGCAAATCCTCCGACAATAGCTTTATCATCTCGCACGGTGCGGTCGCCATGAAGCTCGATAAACTCGTCGCAAATCATTTCGATGTAATCGAACGTCTGCGGGCGATCCGGATGACGAGACATCTGAACTTTTTGCCAACCAGTCAGGTTTGCATAAATATCTTGTTTGGCTTGTTCGAGTTTTTCCGCTAGTTCATTAACGGTAGCACTCATATCTACCTTGGTCTTTTCCTGCACTTGCAGGACCTTTTCTATTTGGGTTTGCAAGTCTGCAATAGGCTTCTCAAAATCAAATGTTGTTTGCATAATAATATATCTAGCGCATTTCAGCTTGCTAAGTTAGTTTATTTTGTCCTTTTTGAGAAAAAAGAACGAAAATAGCCAGTGTGAATATTTATACTTTCATGTTAAAAGCGCAAGGTTTTTCTGTGATATTTAAATTTATTATGATCAATATTAAGATAATGGTAAGCGGAAAAGGATAATTTTAACCAATGATCACGGAAAAGATAGCGAAAATATGGATGTCAATTTCAATCGACGGGATCCCGCGGTAGCATCCTACAAAAAATGCTAGTATACGTATTGCTGTTAAAAACGGGGCTTCGTGTATTCAATTATATTGCAATATCAGTGGAAAAATCCTAATTTAGGAAGTTTTATTATGATGACAGAAGAAAGAAAGGATACAAATCCCATTCCGTTTTTAATTAAGCTGGTTTTGTGCATTTTATTATACGTTTCATTTTGGTATTTGGACGGTTTTTATAAGCAATACCCCTGGTTAAATAATGTGTCAGCCGGGCTTAACCTGTTTTTGACGTCGAGCATATTATTTTCCATTGGTCGGTATATCATGATCATGATATACAAAAAGCGGCATGAAAAGCGAATCGTTCGGGGTAATTTTGTCTTGGGTATAAATCGTTTGACGGTTGTACTTAATACTTCGGTAGCGGTCATTAGTTTAATGATTGCTTTTGGCATCGATCCGCGAGACTTCGTTACCAGTTTGACCATCGTTGCGATGGCGATAGCAGTTACATTTCGAGAGTATATCACCAATTTGATATCTGGATTATTTATTATGTTTTCCGACCAACTTTCCGTTGGAGATAGAGTAGCGGTTGGTGAACATAAAGGGCGTATTGTAGATATTAATTTTTCGAGTCTGGTTATACAAAATGAGGACGATGATATGGTCATGGTACCTAACAACATGGTTTTTACGTCACCTATAATCAATCTATCAGCTCATCGTTCGACGCTTTTCCTCGTAAAATTTGAACTGCCATTACAGGTATCAGTAGATGCGGATAAGCTGGAAGAAAGTATACAAGCGGTTTTGGCAAATCATCCCTATTTAACTGGTGAAGACGATTTACAGCTTAAAGTTGTTGAACTCGGGAAAGACTTTGTCAAATATAAAATGGAAATGCACGCAAAAAGCAGTAGCAATAAAGTGCATAAACAGGTAGAAAACGAAGTATTTAAGGAAGTGTTGAAGTTTAAACGGGCGTATGATAGTAATTTATAAGTTATATTTTACGTACTTTTATGCGTTTTACAAAGTGGTGCGACCCTTTTTCGAGAATTAAATCAGCGCGATAACGGGTGGGTAAAATATTCTCGTGCAGATTTGGGCGGTTAATGGTATTCCAGATGTTTGTTGCCATGGCGACACTCTCTTCTTTACCTAAGTCGGCATAACGATGAAAATAGGACGCCGGATTTTGGAAAGATGTTGCGCGTAAGGACTCGAATCTATTAATATACCAGTTTATAAGATCTTTTTCCTCTGCATCTACATAGATAGCGTAATCAAAATAATCCGAAACGAAAACACTGTTTTTTGTGGAGGAATTTACTTGTAATACATTAATACCCTCGACAATAAGAATATCCGGTTGTGCAATATTTTGGTTCTCATGCGATATAATGTCATATTCCAAATGAGAATAAACAGGGACTTCAAACTGAGGAACACCAGATTTCATAGACGCAAGAAAGCTCAGTAACAGTTTGGTATCATAACTCTCTGGAAAACCTTTGCGTATATTTCGTTCCGCTAAAATGCGGTTTGGATAGAGAAATCCATCTGTTGTTACGAGCTCAACCTTAGGTTTGTCGGGAAGCATGGAAAGCACTTTCTGTAGGACCCGCGCGGTTGTACTTTTTCCTGCAGCAACGGATCCCGCTATTCCGATAATAAAAGGCAGGCTTTTCGTACCCTTCTTCAGAAAACTACTAATGGCAGCGTGTTTATCGTTTGTGCGCTTAATCAAGATGCCTAACAAATGGGCCAAGGGGAAATATACTTCTTCAATTTCTTTAACAGTGAGCGGTTCATTTAGCGCCCCTAGCTTTTCTATGTCATCCGGTGTAAGATGATGAGAAAAGTGACCGTTTAAACTTTTCCATTCCGTTCTGTCAAATAGTTGAAATGGTGTATCAACCTCGCTGTTGTTAGTTGAAGACATGTAATTAAATTTTGATGTCGGCAAATATACTATGTTCAACTAAAAAAAGATAGATTAATTATATTAAATCGCTTTATATGATATAGCATTGCTTGACCCTTCTACGAAAATAATCCCTCGATAATTAAACTTCCTGTCGCTGGATTGGTAGCTAGTGGAACGTTGTACAAATCGGATATCCGCATAAGCATTTGGATGTCGGGCTCATGCACATGTTGACCTAACGGATCACGGAAAAATATGATACCGTCAACTTTGCCTTCGGCCGCTAGTGCAGCTATCTGCGCATCACCTCCTTTCGGACCGCTTAGTTTGAGTTCTACTTCCAGGCCGGTTTGTGCGATATACGATCCAGTCGTGCCGGTAGCAATGATATGTGCATTTCTCAAAAACTCAATATGGTCTTTTACGAACCCTACCATATCTGCTTTTTTTCCGTCATGTGCAATTAATGCAATTGTTTTTTTCATGCGTTTAATTATTGGAAAATTTGTTCTTTAAGTATCAATGAGATCGCTGTCGATCAGTTTTAATTTTTATCCAAAGAAAATATACGCCACTATGATGGCGGCGATAATACCAACAAGTTCTGCTAGCAGTGCACATGGAAGTGCGTGCCGTGTTTTTTTGATCGCCACTGACCCAAAATAAACAGCCAATACATAAAACGTTGTTTCGGTGGAGCCCTGGATTACACATGCCACACGGGCAGCAAAATCATCAGCACCTTTTGTTGCCATCAGCTCCACCATCAGCCCTCGCGCGCCAGAACCACTTAACGGTTTCATAAATGCGACCGGCAATGCTTCTACAAATGAGGTGTCCATTCCTGCAAATGCGATAAGAGCGGAGACGCCTTCTATCAGATAATCCATTGTTCCAGAAGCCCGAAACACAGCTATTCCCACTAAAATAGCAACCAAATAAGGGATGATTTTTACAGCTACTTCAAATCCCTCTTTTGCTCCTTCGATAAAAGCATCATAGACATTGATACGCTTAAATAAAGCCAACGCAATAAAGGAAACAAAGATGCTGAATAGTACAAGGTTACCGAATACGCGGGATATAACGTCGATTTCTTTCGGCGTTAGTGTACTGAAATAATACAATGCAGCGCCTATCAAGATCGCTAATACACCTAAATACAGGATGACTGTTTTTTGAAACAGATTGATTTTTTGGTATAGTGATACCGTAATCAGTCCAGCTAATGTAGAAAAGAATGTTGCGATAAGAATAGGCAAGAAAATATCCGAAGGTTGAGCCGCACCTGCCGCCTGTCTATAGGCCATAATGGAAATAGGAAGCAACGTAAGACTGGAAGCGTTTAACACAATAAACATTATTTGCGCGTTACTGGCCGCATCTTTCTGCGTGTTAATCTCCTGTAGCTCCTTCATAGCTTTTAGTCCCAAGGGAGTAGCGGCATTGTCCAACCCCAGTGCATTTGCGGAAAAATTCATCAAGATAGAGCCTAGGGCAGGGTGGTTTTTTGGAACTTCAGGAAAAAGTCGGTTAAAAAACGGTCCTACCGCTTTAGCAAAAATATTAATCATGCCGCCTTTTTCCCCAATTTTCATAATACCCAAGGCAAAGGTCATCATACCAATCAAACCAAGGGAGATCGTGGCACCGTTAGCTGCACTTTCGAAGAGGGAGTTGACAATGTTTTGGAATATTTCTGTATCGCCCCCGATAAGCTTAGTGATAGCAACCAGAAATGTTATCAAGAAAAAGGAGACCCAAATGTAATTTAGTGCCATACTTGTCTTTTGTTATGTAAATGTAAGGTTTATGGATGGAAACCTGTTCTATAACGTGTCTAATTTTTTAAAAAATTCCATACAGACCGATCCGATTTGTTTTTGTTGTCTTGTATTATTTCAGCAACAATTTGATTCATCAGCTCTTCATGTTCGCTGATTAATTTATCGCCGAGAGAGACAAGTTTTTGAATGTTAGACGGAGAGGCGGAGTCCATAGATGGATGGATAGAGGAGAGGTTGCTGGGTTCAATGCGGATATAATTCCCCGACTTATTAACGGATCGGAACAATTGTTTCAAGTAATAATCGGTACTCTCTGCAGAGCTACTGCTCATAATATCGACTAACGCAGGTCCGATGGATATGGCCCTCTTTTTCTTGAAATCCTCATAATTATAAGACATTTTGGAGAGTCCCGTCCCGAGCGATAATATCCAGATGTCATTTATTTTATAGGTATTATAACTCTTAATGACTTCCAAAAGAGCGGATAGGGAAGGGTTGTGTGCAAAAACCCCACCGTCTACCAAGGGATAGCGTATATCGGCTAGTGAAAATATTTCAGCCACAGAAAAATACGTAGGGGCGGCGGATGTAGCACGACATACATCCCGTATATAGAAATCGCGCAAGTCACCGTGTGATATCGCCTTTTGTTGCCTAAAAAGGTGATTTTTGCGCAATTCGATGTTATATGCCGTGATAATGCAGGGTTTAAGAAGCTGGCTGAGTTTTTTATTGCCAAAATAATTATTCAATAGATTTTCCAATATTGTCTCATCGTAAAGCTCGCTTAGTAAGCCGAATTTACTTAGAAAGCGACGCCAAGTTGAAGCGGAAAATATCTCCGTCCCATGGTCTAAATAAATGTCGAGCGCGTCTTTTGCTGTATATTTTTGTTTGCTCGGTTCGTTATCGTCGGGACATAATAGGATAGACAAGAGGATTCCGCCTGTACTTGTGCCCGCAAAAAAATCAAAATAGTCGGTTAAATGGGCTTCCGAATTGTTCGTTGCCTGTTTAATTTTTCCTTCTAGTGCCACCAAAAACATCCCTGGAATGATACCTCTGATACCACCGCCGTCTATTGAAAGTATTCTCTTCATGCGTCCGTTTGGTTTATCACCTAAATGTAGATAAAAAAGGTAAAAAAAGCGAATTTTTAAACCTTGTTTGCCACTTTCGCAAACTTATTTCTGTATTCAATGGGAGTTGATCTACTTGCTCCACCGCTACTGTAAATATTATCGTGCTCGGGAATCATGGCCCCATCTTCCACAGCGGGGTTCAGTTTCTTAAATTCACTAACATGAACCCAATGTGTGGAGCACCTTTTACCCCTGATCAGTAAATACACGGAAAACAAAAAAAGCTCCAATCTTGTGATTGAAGCCTCCCCTTTTGGGGATTACCTCGCCTTGCTCGGTGATCCCCAAAAGGGGAGGCTTCACTAAAAATAAAGCCATTCACTCCGTTCATTATTTTTGTTGTTTAATCCTTTTGTCCAAACGTTGTTACAAAAGTCGATAAACAACAAAACCCGACTATTGTCGGGCTTTATTTTTAGTGGCGGAGAGAGCGGGATTGGTTCAGCCCCACAAGCCCCATACTTCGCCCTGAACCCTCTTCGAGTCGAACCCTGCGGGTTCTCATCCCTTCGGTAGCAAAATGAAAATGCTTTAGAAACAAAAAAAGCTCCAATCCTTTGATTGAAGCTTCGCGGAGAGAGCGGGATTCGAACCCGCGGTACCGTTTCCAGTACGACAGTTTAGCAAACTGTTCCTTTCGGCCACTCAGGCACCTCTCCTCCATTTGAGTAGTGCAAACATAAAGCAAATATTTCAATCGACAAAGCTTTAAAAGCGTTTTTTTGTCAAAAAAGAATAAACATCTGGCACTCAATTAATTTTTTATAGCGCCGGTCGCAGGAGTAGTTTTTTTGTTTACGTCATAATCAATCCGGACATGATAAATACTTTTTAACATCGATTTAAAAATATCAGATACCGCGGTGATGTCGCGCATCGTAATATCAGAATTAATAAATTGGCGCTGGGTGATTTTATACTCCACAATTTTGTCAACCAGATTGTTGATGGATTCTTCTGTAGGTTCTTTCAAAGCTCTAGAAGCTGCTTCCACGGAATCAGCAATCATCAATACGGCAGTCTCTTTTGAGAAGGGTACCGGCCCTGGGTATTTAAATATGCTTTCGTCGACTAGTTTATCTGGGTTATTCTTGATAGCCTTGTTGTAGAAATAATCAACCTTTGTCGTGCCATGGTGTGTACGTATAAAGTCGATGATAACTTCAGGAAGTTGATTTTTCTTAGCCATCTCAATACCTTTATGCACATGTGATATGATGATTTGTGCAGATTGCTCAGGCGTCAGCTCTGCATGGGGATTAGTATCAGTCTTTTGATTTTCAATGAAGAATAAGGGGTTTGACATCTTTCCAATATCATGATATAACGCTCCTGCACGGATTAATAGTGGATTTCCACCGATTTTATAAATTGCCGCCTCCGCAAGGTTGGCGACCTGTAGTGAGTGTTGAAAAGTTCCAGGTGCTTTCAGTGAAAGTTCTCTTAGCAAACGGGAATTGCTATTCGTCAATTCCATCAAAGTTAGATCAGAAACGATACCAAATAAACGTTCGAAAGCATATATTAGCGGATAAGCTAAGAGCGTTAGCCCAACACTAACGACGAAAGGAATAATATCTGCCCAATAAACGGAGCTTATCGATCCATTTCGTGTTAACACTAAGCCTATATACGCTATGATATACGTGCCTAAAATGATCAGGGATGAAATTAAAAACTGCTCCCGTTTTACCAAAGTTCTGATACTGTAAATAGCAACCATACCTGCCATGAATTGTAGAAAAACAAACTCAAAGCTATTGGGCACGAATAGTGCAGCCAATAGGACCATTAACAAATGGATATTCAAGGCTACGCGCGTGTCAAATAATACCCTAAAGATTATAGGGACGCTGCAATAAGGGATATAATAAAGATTGGGAATTTTCATATTGATCGCCCAAGACAATACGCCTAGCATACACACGATGACGATTAAAATAATAAATAGTAGTCTATTGCTCTCAAAAATGGTCGATCGGAAAAAATAGAGGAATACCATCAGAAGGGATACACACATCGAAATGACGACAAACTGACCGAGCATAACGTACCCTCGGTTGCCGCTAATCCGAGCTTCGTCTTCAAAAACTTTACGTAAGGAAGCTAATTTCTGATAAGTTTCATTACTGATGATCTTGTCTTTTTCGGCGATAAGCTCTCCTTTTTGCACCATACCCCGAGTAATAGAGATATTTGCCAATGCGTTCTGTTCCGCTTTGTTTGTTAGGTTTTCATTGAAGATATAATTAATGGTGACGTAGTTCTTGAGTGTTTCTGCTAACCATGTCTTCCGATCTATTTTATTGTTTCTGGAAAGATTGTTTTGAATGTATTGATTGGCGGACTCAATGGTGAAAATATCGGCGGTATTCTTCTGTTGGGCTACATTGTCTTGAATCAGTGTGAAATTATACTGACTCTGTGCTCTGTCTACCTGATCAGCGTCCATGCCTTTGTTTTGATAACGGTTGTTCAGCGAAATAATCCCCCTATTATAAACGTAATTAAGAAGGGCATTTCCTACTGATTGATACGTTTCGATATTTTGGCTGGACAGCGAATCCATATTAGCAATTTGCCACTTCTCTGCAAGGTCCGCGTTAAATTGGTCGATTTGTTCTTTGCTAGCACTGGCATTTAAGTTATAAATGGGTTGAACGGTCTTTAGTATCTGTTCTTTATCTCTGTTGAGCTCTTCTTGCGTTTTTAAGATGGCAAAATTATAAGGAGACACGAGGTTCTCATGATTCCACACTTTCCCTTTTTCAAATTCGTAACGAAAACGCGGTTGTTTCGGTAAGAAAATGCAAATCAATACAATTGCCAGAATAATCATGGCAAATTTCACTATAAAAGAATTGTTTTGATTCTTGTCGCGAATGTAATTGATCTTGAGTTTTGCCACTTGCCTATTTTTTTTATGCTAAAAATATAATTTTACAACAAATGTACTATTTATTAAGGAATCGTTTAACGTATTAAAATACGATTTTACTCGCATAATAGTTTTAGACTTCCGTATCTTTGCTGAAAAGTATTTTAAAAAGAAATATGCCTACAACAAAACATCTGATAGCCCCATCTATTCTAGCTGCTGATTTTGCGAAGCTTTACGATGATATACAAATCGTAAATAACAGTGAAGCAGATTGGTTCCACATAGATATTATGGATGGTGTCTTTGTCCCCAATATCTCTTTTGGTTTTCCGGTTATGCAAGCTATCGCCAAACATGCTACAAAACCGTTAGATGTACATTTGATGATTGTGGACCCAGATCGTTATCTAAAAAACTGTAAAGATTCTGGAGCGGCTGTTATTACAGTACATTATGAGGCGTGTACACATCTCCATCGAACACTGACGGCTATTAAAGAGCTGGGGTGCAAAGCAGGGGTAGCATTGAATCCGCATACGCCAGTGAGTTTATTGAAAGATGTTATTGGGAATATTGATTTAGTGTGTATTATGTCTGTTAACCCGGGTTTTGGAGGGCAGAAGTTTATTGAGCAAACGTATGCTAAAATAAAGGAACTCCGATATTTATCTTCGGAGATAAATGATTCTCTGTTAATTGAAATCGATGGCGGGGTCGGTATAGATAATGCTGCGAAGCTGATAGAAGCAGGAGCTGATGTGTTAGTTGCGGGAAGTAGTGTTTTTTCTGCTGTGGATCCTACAAAAGCTGTTCGACAGTTGAAAAATATAGGGCCGATAGCATCGCATATTTAAGTTGTTTGGATTTATTCCAAATTAGGGTTTGGAGTGGTTTAAATCTACTTAAAAAGTATTCTTTTTGTATTTTTGCTCTGATTAAAATTTGGACAACTGATTTAGTTTTAATAAAGTACATCAAATAATTATTAAATAAATGGCTTTTGATATAGAAATGATCAAGAAGGTCTATAGCCAGTATGACGAGCGCATTGCTGCTGCACGTCAAGTGGTTAATAAGCCTTTAACTCTTGCTGAGAAAATTTTGTACGCTCACTTATGGGCAGGAAATGCAACCGAAGCTTATGAGCGAGGTGCCTCTTATGTAGACTTTGCTCCGGACCGTGTTGCTATGCAAGATGCTACAGCGCAAATGGCGTTGCTGCAATTTATGCAAGCCGGACGCCCTAAGGTGGCAGTGCCTTCAACTGTTCACTGTGACCACTTAATTCAAGCAAGGGATGGAGCGGAGCAGGATTTGACACGCGCAAACAACGAAAGTTCAGAAGTATTTAATTTCTTATCTTCCGTATCAAACAAATATGGCATAGGGTTTTGGAAGCCTGGAGCAGGTATCATTCACCAAGTAGTCTTGGAAAACTATGCTTTTCCTGGTGGAATGATGATTGGAACGGACTCCCATACGGTGAATGCCGGTGGTTTAGGGATGGTTGCGATTGGTGTTGGTGGGGCTGACGCATGTGATGTAATGGCAGGCTTACCTTGGGAGTTGAAATTTCCAAAACTAATTGGTGTTAAATTGACCGGCAAGCTATCTGGGTGGGTTGCGCCGAAAGATGTTATATTGAAAGTGGCCGGGATTTTGACGGTGAAAGGTGGCACTGGTGCTATTGTTGAGTATTTTGGTGAAGGAGCAGAATCTTTATCATGTACTGGTAAAGGTACAATTTGTAATATGGGGGCGGAGATTGGAGCAACAACTTCTACCTTCGGTTATGACGAATCTATGGATCGCTATCTAAGATCTACAGGTCGCGCTGACGTCGCAGATGCGGCAAATGCTATCAAACAGCATCTAACAGCAGATCCTGAAGTTTACGCTAACCCAGAGCAATATTTTGATCAGTTAATCGAGATTGATTTATCAGCGTTGGAACCTTCTTTGAATGGTCCTTTCACGCCAGATCTATATACACCGGTATCGCGTATGCGTGAAGAAGCAGAAAAGAATGGTTGGCCTGTAAAGGTTGAGTGGGGCTTGATCGGGTCCTGTACAAACTCCTCTTATGAAGATTTGTCTCGCGCCGCTTCTATCGCTAAGCAAGCTATTGATAAAGGATTGGTCACAAAAGCCGAGTTTGGTATTAACCCAGGGTCTGAGCAAGTGCGTTATACAGCAGATCGTGATGGTTTGCTAAAAACATTCGAAGACCTGAACGCTACAATCTTCACAAACGCTTGCGGTCCTTGTATCGGTATGTGGGATCGAGCGGGGGCGGATAAACAAGAGAAAAATACCATTGTTCACTCGTTTAATAGAAACTTTGCAAAACGAGCTGACGGCAACCCAAATACGTATGCTTTTGTAACTTCTCCGGAAATGGTGGCTGCAATCGCTATCTCGGGTAATCTAGGATTTAATCCGGTGACGGATACATTAATCAACAAAAACGGTGAGCAAGTGAAACTCGATCCACCAACAGGTGACGAATTGCCATCAAAAGGCTTTGATGTCGAAGATCCGGGTTATCAAGCACCGGCAGTAGACGGTTCTTCTGTATCGGTAAATGTATCGCCAACGTCTGATCGTCTTCAATTATTAGAGCCGTTTCCTGCATGGGAAGGAACTGACCTTTTTGGATTGAAATTATTGATAAAAGCAAAAGGGAAATGTACTACGGATCACATTTCGATGGCAGGTCCTTGGTTGAAGTATCGAGGCCATTTGGATAACATCTCGAATAATATGCTTATTGGCGCAGTTAATTTCTTTAATGATAAAACCGATTTCGTTAAGAATCAATTGACTAATGAATATGCTGCTGTGCCGGCTACACAACGTGATTATAAAGCTGCGGGTATCGGTTCGATTGTGGTCGGCGATGAAAACTACGGTGAGGGATCTTCTCGTGAACACGCTGCGATGGAGCCTCGTCATTTAGGTGTACGCGCCGTGTTGGTCAAATCTTTCGCCCGTATTCATGAAACTAACTTGAAAAAGCAAGGTATGTTAGGACTGACGTTCGACAATAAGGACGATTACGATAAAATCCAGGAAGATGACACCATTGACATCCTTGGCTTAACAGAATTTGCACCAGAAAAACCATTGACGCTCGTCTTACACCACGCGGATGGCACACAAGATAGTATTTTGGTTAATCATACATACAATGCGCAGCAAATAGAGTGGTTTAAAGCAGGGGGGGCATTGAATATTATCCGTGCGAATCAAGCAAATAAAAATTAAATAAAGTATACAAGTGCAAAAGCCGCGGTTCTTCAAACGGACCGCGGCTTTTTTATGATCTTTTACTGATTTAAAATTCGTCTATCTTTTTACGAAGGGAATTTTATAAGGGATTACCGTTAAAATAAAAAGAAAAAACCTGCTAATCAAATGATAGCAGGCTTATATAGGTACGCCAATCAGGATTCGAACCTGAGACCGACGGTTTAGAAAACCGTTGCTCTATCCAGCTGAGCTATTGGCGCCTCCTTTTCGGTGCAACAAAAGTAGGCAATTGCGCTTATTCTGCAAAATAAAATGATTATTTTTTGTTAAAGCAAGATTAACTGATTGCACGCCAAAGGTATATTTTCTTGTAGCTAAAATGTATGTTGAGGAATGATTTGCTTATAGGTTGAAAATTTGAAATAAAGTTTTGGATAAAAGAGAAAATTTGTACTTTTGTCGCGGAGAGTTGGCAGAGTGGTCGAATGCGGCGGTCTTGAAAACCGTTAACTGTCACAGGTTCGGGGGTTCGAATCCCTCACTCTCCGCAGAGCTTCAATCCAAAGATTGGAGCTTTTTTAATTTCTAAAGCATTTTTAGCCGCTGCCTGAGGGACGAGAACCCGCAGATTCGACTCGAAGAGAGTTCAGGGCTGAGTATGGGGCTTGCGGGGCTGAACCAATCCCTCACTCTCCGCGGAATAGTCCCTTATTGAAAGATAAGGGACTTATTGTTTTAAGGCGGATAGGACTCGAACGGAAGGGACGGCCGCGAGACGTGATTTTGAAAGGTTTTTGGCAATCATGTCGGATTTTCCTTTTCTATTCTATTCGGTTATATTATATTTGAGGCTTACTATTTTGTACGAATTTATTATGCTAAAAACCCTCAGAAATTTTATTGATTCTCCAACTAGTGGGGGGATAATCTTATTTATTTGTGTAGTCGTATCATTAACTCTTGCCAATTCCCCGCTCGGCGACCCATTTGACAGATTATTGAATACATCGCTTGGATTTGAAAATGACGCGGTACACTTAAAATATTCAGTCGCCCTTTGGATAAACGACGGCTTGATGGCGATTTTCTTCCTCTTGGTCGGATTAGAGATAAAAAGGGAACTGGTAAGTGGGGAACTGTCTACCCCTCGGCAGGCTCTACTTCCTATACTTTGTGCTTTTGGTGGTGCTATTGTACCTGCAGGTATATACATTTTTGTTAATCAAGGAACGGAAACAGCAAGCGGATGGGGCATCCCTATGGCAACAGATATAGCATTCGCATTAGCCGTCGTTGCGATGTTGGGCAAAAGGGTTCCTGCGTCATTGAAGATATTTTTAGCCGCGTTGGCTATAGTAGATGACCTTATCGCCATCCTGGTCATAGCAGTCTTCTATTCTGCTGAGCTACACACGGTGTATTTAGGATATGCGGCAGCCATACTAGCGCTGCTCTTTGTTTTTAACAGGATGGGAGTCAAGTCGTTGGCATTTTATCTCGTTCCAGGTTTGCTTATCTGGTACTTTATCCACCATTCAGGTATTCATGCCACTATTGCAGGGGTATTGACAGCGATGACCATCCCGTTGGCCACTAAGGGGAAGGATGAACCTCCCTTATTAAAGTTGGAGCACGCGTTAACTACACCGGTGAATTTCCTGATCGTTCCTGTATTTGCCCTTGCCAACACCAATATTCGGTTTGAGGACGGTATGTTGGAAGGTCTGATTTCACCATTGGGTATAGGAATCATATTAGGACTTATGCTGGGTAAACCCATTGGTGTATATTTAATGACAAAGTTAGCAATCACGTTGCGGATCGGTTCTTTGCCTCAAGGAGCGTCATGGACACAGATTATTGGAATTGGCCTTTTAGCGGGTATAGGTTTTACGATGTCTATCTTTATCGCTCTACTGTCCTTTTCGGATGATCTCCTTATCGCTGAAGCTAAATTTTCTATTTTAGTGGCTTCATTGCTTTCTGGAGTTATTGGATACGTTCTATTGAACAAGGCAAAGGCATCGACACCGACGAATAACACCTAACGAAAAATAATAGATGAAGAAAATAGCGTTACACTGGCAGATATTGATAGGGATTGTCGGAGGTATATTGTTAGGGGCATTGTGTGTCCAATTTGATGGTGGAAAGGAGTTTGCCTCTGATTGGATAAAGCCCTTCGGCACTATTTTTATTAATCTATTGAAGTTGATTGCTATACCGCTAATCATCGTATCATTGATTAAAGGTGTTTCCGATTTAAAAGATGTGACACAGCTTTCCAGTCTTGGACTTCGCACGTTTGGCCTATATATCCTGACTACGTTCATTGCTGTTACTATTGGCCTGGGAATGGTTAATCTTATTGAGCCAGGGAACTTTATTTCTGACGATACCCGACAAGAGATGTTACAGTCGTTTGGCGGAGAGGTAGGGGAAAAAGTGGAACAAGCTAACGAAGTAAAAAGTAAAAGAGGACCCTTACAAGTAATAGTCGATATTGTTCCGGATAATATCTTTCATGCGACAACGTCAAACGGCAATATGCTTCAAGTTATATTTTTTAGTCTTTTGGTTGGAATTGCAATGATATCATTGCCAATGAATCAAATACAAGGGCTTAAAAACGTACTCGATTCAGGATATAATGTCGTCCTAAAGATCGTTGATATTATAATGATGTTCGCGCCTTACGGAGTGTTTGCCCTTATTATCACGCTTATAGCAGAGGCTCCCTCAATAGATATGTTTAAGGCTTTGGGCATGTACGCTCTTACCGTAATAGGTGGTTTGTTGGTTTTGGTATACGGCGTGTATACGATAATTATTTATTCCTTTGGCAAGATGAACCCCTTTAAATTCTTTAAGGGCATTTTACCCGCGCAGCTTCTGGGTTTTTCTACGAGTTCAAGCGCCGCTACGCTACCTGTAACGATGGAGTGTGCAAAGGAGAACCTGCATATACGGAAAGAAGTATTGAGCTTTGTCCTTCCCGTAGGGGCTACAATTAACATGGATGGGACGTGCCTGTATCAAGGGGTCGCGGCAGTCTTTATCGCACAAGTAATGGGGTACGACCTTACTGTTGCACAACAGCTAAATGTAATCGCTACTGCAACACTAGCTTCTATTGGTGCTGCGGCTGTGCCAGGAGCGGGAATACTAATGTTAGTAATTGTATTGGAATCCATTGGTGTTAATCCTGCCGGTATAGCGTTGATTTTCGCCGTCGATAGACCATTAGATATGCTTCGGACAGCAACCAATATATCAGGTGATTCTATGGTTGCGCTATTAATGAATAGGTTTGGTATGGGCCGGACAACACTCCCACAAAATAATGCTACACATATAAAACCAAATGCAGAGGAATAGAGGAGAACAAAACCGGAATATACCTAAAAAACAAACAATAAGGAAGGAAATATGGGAAGCTATTTCATCTGCTTATAAGACCTTGGAAAATTGGGTTCGTCCCAAAAAAGATCAGCCGGTCCTTTTGCAGATTGTGATATTTATATTAAAACTCCCTATATTGTTTTTGTTATTGTTGTTCTCCCCGGTATTGTTAGTAGTATTGTTGCTCGTTTTTCTAATTGCGTTATGAATGTGAACCGAAAGCTAACGTTGCTTTTTACCGTATCTTCCGTTTTATTCTTAATGCACCAATATGTACAGAAAATAGCCAAGGTCTCCCTTCCAATGATCGACAGCTACCTTGATCCGACGTTGTTTATGCCCATCGTATTACCGTTGATAGGCTGGGAAAGACAACTGATTTATAAAAACCCGGGATATACCATACCATCATCGCACGTATTTGGATGTTTTCTACTGGTATCTGTCTTATTTGAAATAGTACTTCCTTTATGGAATGAAAGGATGACGGCTGATGTCTGGGATGTGCCTTTTTATGCATTAGGAGCATTAATTTATACGATAACGGCTAACGATTGTTGTCGGTCACTTTCCACAGACGTATCTTCCACCTCATAGATATGAGCGAGGGCAGGGGATCCCGAATGTATATCGAACGTCAGTATTATTCAAAGATGGATTATTTCGACGAAGGAACAGGTCCGACAATTTTGAGATTAAAGGAAAAAAACTTTAGCTTTACCACGCATTTTAAAATATTGTGAAGAAACGTTTCTATAACCCCGCGCAGTTATTCATTTCCAGCTTTTTGCTTCTGATTACGGCGGGTACTTGTCTGTTGAAATTACCTTGGGCATTACACCAACCATTGTCATGGATTGATGCGCTTTTTACCTCAACTAGTGCTGTTTGCGTAACAGGGCTGATCGTGGTAGACACGGCAACCCACTTTACATTTTTGGGGCAGCTCACTATCATGCTCCTCATTCAGGCAGGCGGTATAGGCATTCTCTCATTCGCTGCCTTGTTTAGTTATTTTCTCAAGGGAGGAAGTACCTATGAGAATCAATTAGCCGTGGGTGTTTATTCGAACACGCAGCGGATGTCGGAGGTTTTTGTGCTCCTCCGGCGAACGGTGTGGGTTACATTAGGTATAGAGATGATTGGGGCTGTAGGCATATTCTGGAGTTTGGGCGACAACACGGGAATGTCTTATGGCAGCCGTATATTTTATTCACTTTTCCATGCCATATCTTCTTTCTGTAATGCGGGATTTTCCACCATGTCGAATGGATTGATGGATGATGCCGTTGTGCATAATTACAGCCTACAGCTTCTTATATCCTTGATCTATATTTTCGGAGGGCTGGGATTTCCCATTGTGGTAAACGTTCTTCAGTATTTAAAGCATGTGTATAAACAGCTTATCGGAAAATGGACATTGAAGGGTCGCTTCCATCGTCCTTGGGTATTAAACATCAACAGTAAGATTAATTTGGTTACAACAGGTATCGTTACGCTATTTGCCACTTTAGTTATCTATATTAATGAGTACGGGAACGTGCTTGCTGCTCATGAGGGGGTTGACAAATTGGTCATTGCCTTTTCTACTGCCACGACACCGAGGACAGCCGGTTTTAACAGCATAGACTTTGGCGCGTTGCAGTTCTCGACGATTATCTTTATAATGCTGTTAATGTGGGTGGGAGCCTCTCCAAACTCTACTGGTGGAGGTATTAAAACCAGTACCTTAGCCGTGGCAGTCTTGAACATATTGAGCCTAGCCAAGGGCAAAGACCGGACAGAGGTTTTTGGGAGAGAGATTAGTACTATATCCATACAAAGAGCGTTTGCAACCATGTTCCTTTCGCTTTTCACCATAGGGATGGCAATTTTCTCGATTTCGTTTTTTGAGCCTACCCGTCCGTTGTTGGAAGTTGCTTTTGAGTGTTTTTCCGCCTATAGCACTGTAGGGCTTTCTCTCGGGGTAACAAGTGACTTTGTCACAGAGAGCAAAGTGATCTTAATTTTGACCATGTTTGTGGGAAGAGTAACGATGTTATCTGTACTCATCGCTTTCATCAAAAAAGTAAAATATACCCATTATCGGTACGCTCCTGAAGAGCTTACCATATATTAAGATTTATAAAACCGAGATATAGAGCATATCGATACGAAGAACATAGATACTTATGTCGAGCGCTCATTAATCATAATAAAAAAGCACAAAGATGAAATTTATCGTAATAGGATTGGGGAATTTTGGTTCTTCGCTAGCGGAGAAGCTAACAACGCAGGGTAATGAGGTTATCGGTGTCGACCAGCGAATAGAAAAGATTACGGCGCTTAAAGAAAAAATTACGCACACCGTCTGCTTGGATGCTACCGACGAAGTAGCATTCAATACACTTCCGCTAAAAAATACCGATGTAGTTATTGTAGCCATAGGAGAAGATGAAGGAGCTAATATAATGGTTTCTGCATTATGTAAGGAAGCACAAGTGAAACGTTTAATCAGCCGGGCCGTCAACCGTTTGCACGAAAAGGTATTGGGTGCATTAGGCATCACGGAGATTGCACACCCTGAAGAGGAATCGGCAGAACGATGGTCGAAGCGTCTGAGCATGACCGGGCTTATTGACTCCTTCGAATTGAACAGCAACTATTCCATAGTTGAAGTTGTTGTTCCAGACAAATATGTAGGAAAGTCGGTACAGGAAATAGGATTCCGTGAAAAGTACGAACTATTAGTATTAACAATATTGAAGAACACAGAACAACGAACATCTTTCGGAAAAAATATTGTTACGACTGTATTGCACGGTGTACCTCGTCCTGATACCGTATTGGAAAAAGGAGATATCTTAGCGATATACGGCTATAATGACCATATCAAATCATTCTTATAGCCTATTGCGCGTTAGCTAGTTAACGCATAAGTTATTACAGCGGTACCTACTAAAGCACAATAAATTGAAAAATAATAGAGTTTTGCGTTGCGAATCAGTTTGATCATCCAACTGCAAGCACACAGTCCAGCTAAAAAAGCTGCCAAAAACCCGAGACTCAAAGCTGGAATGGTCATCGTGTTCGCCTGCTCTATTATTTCGGATTGGTTTATTGAGGACGTTTCGAATATCTTTTTTATTGTTGCGCCAATAATAAGAGGTAACACCATGAGAAAGGAGAACCTTGCCGCTTTATCTTTATCGGTTCCCATGAGAAGAGCTGTCGAAATCGTCGTACCCGAGCGTGATAGACCGGGAAATACCGCAGCCAACATTTGACCGATACCGATAACAAAGGCCCTTACCGGATTTATAGCTTTTCCGTGGCTTCTTTTTTTACTTGCAAACAACAGTAAAAGCGATGTAGCCAGTAAAGAACATCCTACAATAAGAAGATTAGAAAACAATTGTTCCAACGTATCGATAAAGAAAAGTCCGACAATCACTGCGGGAACCATGGATACTAGTATAGATATGGTAAAGCTTAACGAATCATTTTTTCGAAACGCTAACAGGCCTTTAAAGATATTATAAATATCCTTTCGGAACACCACAAGCGTGCTTAGGGCCGTGGCGCCGTGCAGCATTACGGCAAACAGCAGATTATCCTCATCGCCGTAATCGAGCCCTAAGACTTCTTGAGCTATAATGATATGACCACTCGAAGATACAGGTAGAAATTCCGTCAATCCCTGTACAATACCTACAATAATCGCTTTTAAAAGATCCATTACGCTACTTATCTTGATTTATATAAGTGAAGATGGCAAATATACCTTTTGCCAATAAAAAACTGTGGCAAAGATAGACTTTCGATCCTGCAAAGCAAAACTAATCTTCTGTTGTCCTACTTTGTATAAGGTTGATACTATCACGTGGGAATTGGTTCTTCACCCATTGCCTTAGTTTATTTGCCTGTTCTTCCGCTAGTGTTTCTTTTGTTGCATATATAAATGCGATATGCTTAGATACGCTATCGGGGTCTACATATCGACTTTGAACGCCTATACTATAATCTTCTATCTCGGGAAAGAGAATGGATAGGTCACTTTGAAGCCTTCCGTTGTCCAGTTCATAACTTGCTAGTTTATTATTCAGCGCACGGATGGTTAGATCTTTTTCGTTGACGGATATATTTCGTTGATTGATTTCGTTCAAAATACTTGACCGTATGTCAAGACTGTCCTGTCGTATAATCAACTCTGTATTTTCGATACCAAAAGATTTCATAGACTGCGAAAGTGCATCGATCTCTCTGTTACTGAATTTTTTTGCCAAAAAGGCGAGTTCCAGCTGCTTGGGCGAACGGTTTTGCAGGAGCCGTTCATAAATGATCGTATACCCCTTTTCGGTTAGCTCCTGTTGAATAAAAAGTTCAACCTTGTTCGTGTATTTTCGTTGTTGTAACATGGTGTAGGCAAAGTAAAGGCTTGGGCCTACTAGTATTAATGTGATGACTGTTATCATCTGTGTAATGCGCTTCTCCCGTTGCTTATCCACGTAATGCATCTTAGGATAACGGAGGTATTTAACAATAACGAATGTCGCCAGACAGATAAACACACAGTTTATGATATAAAGGTACAATGCTCCTGCGAAATAGCTTAGGTTTCCAATGGCAAGGCCGTAACCCGCTGTACAGAGAGGGGGCATCAATGCAGTAGCAATTGCTACCCCCGGTATGGGATTACCTTTATTTACCCTAGTAATGGCGATAACGCCAACAACTCCACCGAAGAAAGCGATAAGTACATCGTAAATATTTGGGGAAATGCGTGCCAGGAGTTCCGATTGTGCTTCTTTAAAAGGGCTGAGAGTGAAATATAGAAACGACACAACAAGACTAATTCCTGTCGCTATCAATAGATTCTTGATTGACTTTTTCAGGAGCGGAAAATCAAATGTCCCTAGCGCAAATCCTGCTCCCACAATTGGTCCCATAAGTGGGGAAATTAACATGGCTCCAATAATGACGGCAGTCGAATTTACATTCAGCCCGATCGACGCAATCACGATGGCACAAGCCAGAATCCAAGCATTAGAACCACGAAAGGAGATATTGGTGACAACACTCTCCAGCACAGTTTCCTTTTTATCTTCCCCCTGGTGGAGATCAAAGAAACGTAAAAAATTTATCATCATATTTTTCGCTACACCTTAAGATCAAAAATCCGTTTAGCCTTCTTTTCGGATGTGGATATCTCGTTGAGGAAAGGGAATCTCCACGCCGGCATTATCCAGTGCAGCTTTACAATCGATGATCAATTGTTCATTCATGGTCCAGAAGTGTTCGTTAGAAGTAGTCACTCGTATCGATAGATTGACGGCACTGTCTCCAAGCTCGGTAACGACAACTTGGGGAGCTGGTTCTTTCATTGCATATTCATTTTTATCGATTACAGCTAACAATAATTCCTTTGCGTCTTTTAAATTAGTACCATAAGATACGCCTATGTCAAACCATGTTCGTCGCGTCCCGAGCTGGGTGTAATTGGTTATACTGCTATTCGACATCGGCCCGTTGGGGACGACAACCAGTTGGTTTTGTGGGGTAGTAAGTTTTGTGTTAAAAATATCTATCTCTTGTACGGTACCTGATACGCCTATGTCGGATGATATATAGTCTCCAATTTTGAAAGGTTTGAGCACCAAAATCAATACTCCTCCAGCAAAATTTGCCAATGACCCCTGTAGCGCTAATCCAATGGCTAGTCCGGCTGCACCGATCATAGCTACAAAAGCAGAGGTCTGGATACCAAGCTGGGTAACCACTACAATAAATAGAAGAATGTTAAGTCCCCAGTTGATAAGGTTGAGGAGAAAACGTTGAAGCGATATATCCATCTGACGTCTTTGAAATGCCTTCTCCGCCATCCTTTTTATAAACCTGATTAACCAAGAGCCGATCAAGTATATGAGGAGAGCTGAAATAAATCCTATTAGGATTCTCGGAGCCCATGCAATAGCCGCGGAAACAAAATTATCCCAATGTTGCTGAATATCATTAAATTCTAGATTATTCATTTTAGATGTTTTATAAAGTTCAAAATTCAATATTGTGTTTCGTCGGAAATATAGGAAAAAATATTTAAATCTTGATAAAATCACGCTGTACATTCGTTTTTGTAATTTTTAAGTTTTCCGTTTGTTTCTGGTAGACGGGAGGTTAGTATTGTATGTTCTTCTTTTGTAACTTCGTAGAATACGAGGCCATGATTGTGGCTGGTGTTGAAAAGATTATTATAATGGTACATAAACATACTTATGACATACAGGGCCGACAATACTGTTGCTCGCAGGAAGAAAACACACACATTAAAGCAGGTGTGAAAGAAACTTTACAGGATGATAGTTGTTGCAGTACAGCGCATGCTTCAAAAGAATACAGAAATGATGGGCGTCAGCCTGCAAGTCATAACAATAGTATTTTCAAGATGTTTCTGCCTGCGCTCATTTCTACGACGCTATTGCTTACGGGGCTTGTCATGGATTATGGGTGGATGCAGACATGGTTTACAGATGGAGTTAGGACTATTTGGTATGTGATCGCCTATATTCCCGTAGGTTTGCCTGTGCTCAAAGAAGCCGTAGAAAGCATAAGGAAAGGGGATATCTTTTCGGAGTTTTTTCTAATGGGTCTCGCAACAATTGGTGCGTTTGCTATTGGCGAATATCCGGAAGGGGTTGCCGTAATGTTATTTTATAGTGTCGGTGAAGTGTTTCAAAGTATGGCCGTTTCGAGAGCGAAGTTAAATATCAAATTACTGCTTGACCAAAGGCCTGATAAGGTGTTGGTTTTAAGAAATAAAGAGCCAGAAATGGTAAACGCGGAAACGGTAGATATAGACGAAATTATAATGCTAAAACCTGGTGAAAAATTGGGTTTGGATGGAATACTGTTATCTAATTCTGCCTCATTCAACACCGCTGCACTCACGGGAGAAAGTAAACCTGACACCAAGCGTAAAGGAGAAACTGTTTTAGCGGGGATGATAAATCTAAATACTGTCAGTCAGGTAAAGGTTACAGCGGTGTATACCGATAGCAAATTGAGTAAGATTTTGACGTTGGTGCAACATGCTACTTCGCAAAAGGCACCAACGGAATTATTCATCCGTAAATTTGCAAAAATCTACACACCTATCGTCGTATTCCTCGCAGTCGGAATCGCGATCCTACCTATATTGTTTGTTTCGGATTATGTTTTTACCGATTGGTTATATAGGGCTTTGGTGTTCTTGGTTATTTCTTGTCCTTGTGCGTTGGTTATTTCTATTCCTTTGGGATATTTTGGTGGTATTGGGGCCGCTAGTAGGAGTGGTATCTTAATAAAAGGTAGTAATTTTTTAGATACGCTGGCCAATATCCAAAACGTGATAATGGACAAGACGGGAACAATGACCAAAGGTATTTTCAAAGTCCACGACGTGAATTTTAGTGCGGATTTTGAGGAACGAGAGATTCTTCAAATGGTCAATGTCTTAGAAAGCCATAGCACGCACCCCATAGCAACTGCTATTCATGAATATGTCGGAAAACCAAACAATGAGATCAAGTTGGAAAATACAGAAGAGATTGCAGGTCAAGGAATAAAAACGACTATCGGAGGAAAAGACCTGCTGGTTGGCAATTTCAAACTGATGGAGAAATTTGGAATCCAACACGACTTAAACCCCAACAGTATTGTTTATACGACTATTGCCGTCGCTTACGATAATAAGTTTGTTGGTTACATCACGATTGCTGATAGTATCAAAGCGGATTCCAAGTTAACTATTGATAAATTGAAATCGCTTGGTGTAAAACCAACCATGTTGAGTGGAGACAAGAGCACGGTTGTCAAGCATGTTGCTGAAAGCCTTGGAATTTCAAATGCTTTCGGCGACTTGTTGCCGGAAGATAAAGTAAATAAGGTAAAGGAAATCAAAACGCTAGGCGAAAGTGTTGCTTTTGTTGGAGATGGTCTTAACGATGCTCCGGTAATCGCCCTGAGCGACGTCGGTATCGCTATGGGTGGACTAGGAAGCAATGCGACGATCGAAACAGCAGATGTAGTTATCCAGGACGATAAACCGAGCAAGATACCTATGGCGATTTACATTGGTAAACAAACCAAGAAAATCGTTTGGCAAAATATTGGATTGGCTTTTGGTATAAAAGCCATTGTTCTGGTTCTCGGAGCGGGCGGATTAGCGACAATGTGGGAAGCGGTGTTTGCCGATGTCGGCGTAGCATTATTAGCCATATTGAATGCTATACGGATACAACAGATGAACTTTTAAAAAGGGTTAATCATAAAAAAAGGAAACAACACCATCGTATTGTTTCCTTTAGTACCTAGGGCGGGAATCGAACCCGCACTCCCTTAACGGGAACAGGATTTTAAGTCCTGCGTGTCTACCAGTTCCACCACCTAGGCAACTGAGCGAAAGACGAGATTCGAACTCGCGACCCCAACCTTGGCAAGGTTGTGCTCTACCAACTGAGCTACTTTCGCTTGCGACGATGCAAATATAGACAGAAAATTTTATTCCAAAAATTATTTTGACGCTTTTTAATGCGACTGTTGCTAACCGTCTAAAAATGTGCGTAATATTTTTCTTACTGAATCTTTAAAATGGACGTTGATAGCTAATTGGTGTAATATTTGCTTATTTTTGTCGAAGATCAATATTTGTTATGAGACGATTCTATCCGTTTGTTTTGGTGTTTATGAGCGTTATCGGCATACTAGAAAAAGGATATGCCGACACCTATCCCGAAGTTGTCTTCGACAATAGTTTGGTAAAAGGGGTCTATGCCAAAAGTAAAGTAAGCTATCAAGGACGTTCGTGGGTCGAGAACTTGAACCATCACCTATTAGTGTCTGATACCTTGTTCTTCACGCCGGGCAATGCACTTTCCTTGCAATATAAGTCTGCACTGGAAGGCGAGTGGCAGGTAGATTTACAATATAGCCGTCAAAAGCTCAATTATCAGATTGAACGGTCAGACCATCTCGTGCTAAAATTGTTTATCAAGTCCGAAAATACAACAGCGCATCACCTGCCAAAAATTAGTGTCCAACAAAAAGATTCCGAAACGAACGAGTTGGAATTAGCGTCTTATATAAAGAACTTTGACTACAATAAATGGATAGATGTGCGGATTCCAATAGCCGATTTGAAAAATTTACATGTCAAGGAATCCATTACAGGATTACGCTTTACCCAGAACCGGGCGGGTGACGGGACGCATCATCTGTTTATTGACCAAGTAGAATTTCTGTCAAAAAGCGTATCACGAGTAAAACTTTCTTCTCCCGCGATCCTTTCGTCTGCTATTGCGTATGACAAACAAGTCCGTTTACAATGGCAGTTGCCGTTGACGCCCTCTATCCGTTATATAAAAATATATCGATCAGAAGACAATAAGGTGTTTAAGGGAGTTGGCATACGTCCGGTATCGATGCAAGGCTGTTTAGATTACGTTCCGGATCTCAACAAAACCTACTATTATAAGATTGCATGGGTAGATTATAATTATGAGGAATCACCGTTCTCCGAAGTAAAGGAAGTAAAGACGAAAAAACTAGATGAAACCGGATTATTAGACTTGGTACAGGAAGCGCATGTCAATTATTTTGCGGAGAATTACGACATCAATAGTGGTATGTATTTGCCATTTCGGATGAAGGAACGTGCTGTCGTATCGGTTAAAGAAAGTGGAAATGCGATCTTAAGTCTTATCGTGGGGGTAGAAAAGGAGCGGATCAACAGATCATTAGCATTGAACCGCATTTCCCGTATGGTATATTTTTTAACAAAAGCACAGCACCATCTGGGCATCTTTCCTGCATATTTCGATGGGCGTACCGGCTTACCCGAACACCGCAATAATGAAGCAACCTATGACGTATTGGCGACGTCTTCCATGATAGAAGCATTATTGGTGGCCCGTCAATATTTTTCAAAGGATGACGATATCGAAGCGGATCTGCGAAAAAGAATAACTACACTTTGGGAAAATATTAAATGGAATGAATTAGTAGCAGATGGATACAACGATGTGTTGGTAGAAAAAATTGCAATGGCAGGTTTAACGGAACATTATCCGACACTTGGAGGCATAAATGAGTCAATCAATGCTTACCTGCTGGCGATGAGTTCACCGAAGTATGCGATCCCGCTTTCCGCTTACGAAAATGGGATAAAAAATATAGATTTGACATATTCATCGGATTATAATAAAATGGATAGCCTTGCGAAAGATACGATTTCTACTCTTATGCGGAGCTTCCGGTTTGCCGTCGATCCGCTTCGAAACAGGCCAACG
This sequence comes from Sphingobacterium gobiense, assembly GCF_002980575.1. Lineage (GTDB taxonomy): Bacteria > Bacteroidota > Bacteroidia > Sphingobacteriales > Sphingobacteriaceae > Sphingobacterium > Sphingobacterium gobiense. The sequence goes on along the minus strand of NZ_PVBS01000001.1, from coordinate 864,893 downwards.
GATATGGCTAATAGAGTTTCTATCTTTCAAGATACTATCCTATATGGGGAGCGTCTTCTGTTTGGATTTTCAGGATCGACTTTATTGAATCTATATAAACCGTTTTTCACTATTGATCCCAAGTTATTAAGAGACAAAAACGTCAATTATGAACAAGCTTTACGCAATTATATTCAAGTGCGGAAACGCCGCGATAATGAAATAGGGGTAGGGTCTACCAGTTCCGATATCTGGGGATTCTATCAACGTATGGACAGCGTCGGAAGCTATCGTATCAACCCCGCCATTGCACCATCGTCTATGTTTATTTTAAACGAAGAAGGTAAGAAAGCCGTATTAGCGTTGTACGACAATTATGGTGAGAACTTTTTTACAGAGTATGGATTCCGCGCTTGGCTCGATTTACGAAACAACGATGTATCGGATGAATATTTTGCCACGAACCAAGCGGCTATTACCGTTTGCATAGAAAATGCACGGTCTGGACTGATATGGAATTTGTACAAAGAAATACCGGAAATCAAAGCATTGTTAACGAAGCTATTTGGAACGGCCGAATAAAAAGAGACTTTAGGCTTGAATATCGAAATTTTGTAATTCATCGCCTTTAAAGACCGATTTATTAAGATGAAAATTACTATCTTTACAGCGTAACTTAAAGCAAATTTCATGAAATATCTAGGTACTGCCGCGTTTTCACTTATTGTTGCTCTTGGTGTAACATCTTGCAAACAACAAGCCATTATGGTTAATCCTGGAGCTGTCGTCTCTAAGGATGGAACTGACGACGGCTTAAAAAATGTGAAGGGGGAGTTTAAAGACGCTACGCGTACGGATGAAGGGATTAAATTTACGCTTTCTTCCGACCTACTGTTTCCAACAAACTCATCTTATCTTACGGATAAAGCAAAGGTAGAATTGAGTAAATTATCAAAACTGATGATTAACGACACCGCTAGAAAGGTACGTGTAGATGGCCACACCGATGCGACAGGAACAGCAGAATACAATCAATGGTTGTCTGAAAAAAGGGCCACTTCGGTTAAGAAATTCTTGGAAGATGCAGGTGTATCATCATCTCGTATCATTACGCAAGGTCTTGGACAAACCAATCCGGTGGCAGATAATAAAACACCGGAAGGCCGTCAGAAAAATAGACGGGTAGAGGTGATTATTTTGAACTAACTTTTATTTCTGCTCAAACATCTTCGTATTAGCGGAAATATAATAGTTTTTGTATCGGATGATGTCACGGGAGTTTGTAATATATTTTACTGCGGCGGTTTTAAATAGGTAGGCAGTGGCCCGCTCTTCCATCGTACGAAGAAAAAACTCAAATTCTTTGTAAAGTTCTTTTCGCACCTCGCTTGTGAATTTGCTGTTTTTCACAATGCCTAAAAATTGTTCATTATCGATTTTGAATGTTACGCTATTCATACTATCTCGATAAAAGTACAATAACGGCGTACGTAATTCATCCATAAAAATAGCAAGACTGACCTCGTCCTCCTGTATTTTGATGACGTAAGCATAAAAATGTACTGTGCCAATTTTTTGATCATCTATAGCAATTAGTTTAGTAAACATAAAACACGTCGTAGGTTCCGGTTAAAAATACGATTTATTATTTTTATTTTTTTTCTTTTTACATATTAAATCGACGTTAAAATAAATTAACAACTAATAACTTATTGATTTATAGCGTCATTTGCTTAATAGTTTAAGTTTGACTATATTTGTGTTTTCAAACGGTAAGTCTGTCTGGGTAACCTAATTTGCCCTTAGCAAATACGACTCGTCTGCAGACACACGCCAATCACAAAGAATTTAAACAATAAAAAAGAAACGATATATGATGCTATTAGCAACTGATTTGGATGGAACATTTTTAGGAGGAAGCATGGAAAGCAGATTACGTCTGTATCGCCTGATCAAACAATCACCCGACATACAGCTTGTATTTGTTACAGGACGTGGTTTAGAATCAGTCATTCCATTACTCAATGATCCAATCCTTCCAAAACCTAATTACATCATTGCTGACGTAGGCGCAACTGTGGTTAATGGGTTAACATTAGAGGCCATCGAACCTATACAAGGTGATATTGACGGCAAATGGCCATCTCCATATGCGATACGTTCGAGCGTGCTAGAGAAAACGGACGTCGCTTATCAAGAAGTTCCGCAACAACGACGTTGCTCGTTTTATTACGGCGCGGAGACAGATTTATCTCCGATTTATGAGATAGCACAGCGCTTCGATTGCGATGTTATTACATCGGTTGATAGATATCTTGATATATTACCTAGGGGCGTGAATAAGGGGAGCACCTTGAAAGCATTAATTGAACATTTACATATTGACGAAAGCAATGTATTGGTAGCAGGCGACACCCTTAATGATCGCTCTTTGTATGATACGCTGTATAGCGGAGTGGTTGTCGGAGAAGCTGAAGCGGCGTTACTCGAGCATACGGCTGATTATAAGAACGTCTACCAAGCCACTAAACCCGGTGCAGGGGGGATTATCGAAGCAATGGGACACTTTGAACGTTTCCGCAAATATACGGATGCGACGGATATGTATAAATCTCTGCAATCCCGTAAGGGCTCGAACCAATTAGTAATGGTTTACCACCGATTGCCTTTTGAACGGGATGTTGTTAACGGGGAAACAATAAGAGTCCCTCCGAAAAGTCCAAATGGCATTATCCCCTCGTTACTCGGTTTATTTGAAAAGGGACGGTCCGGTATTTGGATTGGAGAGGAAGTTAAACAAGTAGATAGTGCAGATGTTCCAAATCAGTTGATTGACGAAGACAAATATCCGAATTTAGTGGCGGCTACAATTAGCCTTTCCAAAGAGGACATTGATCAGTTTTATCGCGTATTTTCCAAAGAAGCTTTCTGGCCCATGATTTTCTCTTTTGTAGACAAAGCAAAGTTTAATCATGACGATTGGGAACACTACCTAAAAATCAACCGAATCTTTGCCGAACGCATTGCCAAAGAGGCTGATCAAGACGCGCTGGTATGGATTCACGAATATAATTTATGGATGGTTCCTGCATACCTAAAGCCACTTCGTCCGGATCTAAAGATTGGTTTCTTTCATCATACATCGTTTCCTGCGGCCGATATTTTTAACATCATTCCCTGGCGTAAGGATATCATAGGCAGTTTATTGTTATGCGATTTCATAAGCTTCCACATTCCACGTTACGTAGAGAACTTTATCGATGTGTTACGTTCTCACACACCGTTTAAGGTGGTTAAGCGAATTAATACGGCAAAACAATTTTTGACCTATAGTTGCGCATTGGGCGTAAGCCAAATGACTAAAATTATTGAGATTGATGGTCGCCAAATACGGCTAGGCGCATTACCCGTTGGAGTAAATATGGGTAAGATACGGTCTGTTTTGAAACAACCCGGTATAAAAAAAGAAATATCCGCTGCGCTTACTAATAAGTCCGGCGGAATGAGCACTATCCTCTCCGTTGAACGCTTGGACTATGTAAAAGGTCCGTTGGAGAAAATTCAAGCATTTGGTGAATTTCTTGAGGAGTACCCGGAATACCATGAAAAGGTAGAGCTGATAAACGTCTGCACCCCGCCGTCGCAGGGTATGAAAATATATGATGACATACGTGATGAGGTTAATCGTGCCGTAGGAGAAATCAATGGGCGCTTCGCTACCATGAACTGGGTGCCTATTCAATATTTTTATAGATCGTTGCCTTTTGAAGAAGTGGTGAGACTCTATGCGATCAGTGACATTGCCTGGATTACACCATTAAGAGATGGACTAAACCTTGTTGCAAAAGAATATGTAGCGGTACAAGGCATAATAAAAGGTGCAGGCGTCTTGGTATTATCCGAATTTGCGGGTGCATCGGTTGAACTACCCTATACTATTCTAACAAACCCCTACGATATGAGAAGTATGAAGGAAAGTTTACTGAAAGCGCTGCTCATGCCCGAGGACGAAAGGGCGACTCGCATTAATAGGCTATATGATCAAGTGAAATATTATGATATCCACTATTGGGGAAAAGATTTTGTAAGGGAACTGGAAAAGAGTGTGAAATAGACATAGCAATAAAGACGGCTTTCCAAATATGGCAAGCCGTTTATTTGCTTTTTCGTTTTTCCACTTCGTTTTCTATATGATCTAAAACAAGAGAAGCATAATCCACATTATTCAGTTTAGACGCTAAATTGAGGCCGCCGGGACTAAAGACATTGATTTCCATTATTTTATCTCCTACGATATCTAACCCAACGAAATACATACCGTCTTCCTTTAGCTTCTCCGTAACTTGAGCGACGGTAGCAAAGATGGTTTCGTCAACATGTGCCTTTTGTGCCGTTCCGCCTTGGTGGATATTACTCCGGATATCACCTTTTTGCTGTATTCGGTTGACACCGGCATATTTCCCCGCTATCTGTATAGGATCACCATTCAACAGGAAAAAACGGATATCGCCGTTAGCAGCTTCTGGCAGGTACTCTTGTGCAAGCAAATAGCCATCGCGTGTGATGACTTCTACGGTCTGCTTCAGGTTGTGCCGCTCATCCTTCTTCACCAGAAAAACATTTTTTCCGCCAGATCCTGTTAACGGCTTCAAAATGATTTGATGGTCTTGGTTGTCCAAGAAATTGACGACATCATTGTAGGAACGGGTAATCATGGTTTTAGGACGAATTTTTTTGGAAAAGTATTCTAAATATAATTTATTGGTTGCCTCTACCAGCTTGTCGGGATCGTTTATAACCCAGGTTCCTTGTCGCTTGATAAGTTGTGCGAACTGTAAAGCAGTGGGAGGTGCCCAAGGACGGTTGAGCATATCTATGACAGGGTCGTAGCGAATCCAAAGGACATCCATTTGCGTGGCATCTATATATTGCTTTTCCTTTTTGCGTATCATTTCCAAGAAACCTTCTTGACTTTCTATACTTTCTGATGGTTCTATCACGCGACAATGGGCACCGATATTATACTCGTTGTGATAGGTGAAGTCAGCCAGACCGATATAAAATACCGTATGCCCACGTCTATATGCGTTAAAAGAAAGAAATGTGGTCGTAAAGTTGCTTTCCTCTTTGTGGGTCTGGTTGATTAAAAATGCGATGTTCATATTTCCTTTATTAATTTTAGTAATTAATCATTTTAAAAATACTGGCAAATTGATTTAAATCTTTTAATTTATCCGTATAAGGCTCGTGTAAATAACGGGGTTTGATGCGCGGATGCCGTAATACACCGCGTTGAATTAAATCATGCACAATAGGCAAATAGTCTTCCCGGATCTTTCCGATGGTAAGTAAATTCAGATCTTTGCCTTCCTGTATATATTGGATAAGTTCTTTGAATCCCTGTAGATAGGCAGTGTCTTTCGTTAGTCCGCCAGAACGATATACACGCATCGCTATGGTGAAAGAGGTGTTGGTACTAAAGTGATATTCTTCGTGTAGCATGTCAAACGTTTCGACAAATGAATATCCTAATAGCATGTGTTGTACAGCAATAACACGTCCCGCCAATATGCGCAGTCGTTGGTTTGTAAGGCCATCAACCAGGTATTCGGCAAGAACGGCAAGTCCTTCCTGCAGCTGCTCGTATCCAGGAACACCTAGTCGGAAAAGACTAAAAGGCTGCTCTTTTCCGTTGAAATACGTAATAATGTGGGTACCCACTTCATGTTGGATAAGCGCGATAGCTCTCCGCCTACTTATTCTGTATTGTTTACTGATATTCAGCACGCCGTGGTTCACCATAACCCCGGCGATATCATCGCGGACACGTACACTGGTTTTGAAGGTTGGCGATTGTTGTTGAAGAAAAGCTATTTCCTCTTCTGCTAGTCGGGCAAAAGCCTTAGCATCGAGATATTCTTCTTCCGATTCTTGCCTTTCTGACTGCGTTATACTATCAATAGCGGTAAGCATGGCTTTTGCCAGTCCATATAACTGCTCATCCACATTGCCAAAAACCATCAGGCTTCCGTATTTGAAATCTGACGTGCCGCGAGAGGCGAGCATCGTCATCATATCATCAAGCTCTCGCCGTTTGTCTCTGAAAAGATAGGCTATCGTCGGGTCATAGATATCTTCGATACGCAGATTATATAAGTTTCTCTTTACAATATCCGGATCAATCGGAATGGGTCTGTAATGAAAAACCGGCGTCTTTCTGTATTTATCCTTTTTGAATTGCAACCATGCTTCGTGAGAATTGGTAGGTGTAACGAGGAGTAAGAAATCAAACTTCTGACTCTCTTTCGCTAACGCGCGATCTATTTCGTATATCTCCGCGTTAAGTCGCTCCTGACCTTTCATTTTAAACTGGGCTGCCTGTGCTGTTGTATACAACCGTACAAATTCAAAGAATAGCCGTGACAGGCCTTTTGCTAAAGACTCTCGAAAAGCCCGTGCCAACAATGGTAAGTGCACGCCTTCTATATTCTCGTATCGCTTGCGAACAGAGATGCCGAGAGCGATGACGATATTTTTTTTTGTATCATCTGTGTTGACCAAAAGTGGAAGCCGAGGTGGACGTGGTAACTTCGTTTCTCTCTTGAGTTCGACGAGGAATTCAGGCGCCTCGGTCTCTATATTTTTCTTTAAGTATTCTGCCAGTACCAGTGCATTTTTTTGCGAGAGATGAATGGCGATATCAGCATCCTGGTCTTCCGGGGCACTCCATACTTCGATAAGTAAACAGGTGCCAAATTCTTCCGCAAGTGCTGTTGCCAGCTTTGGAACCCACAAACTTACCGGATCGTCACTATTATTTGGCAAGAATACCGCACTGGCTAATTCGGATTTTGTTAGCTCCGATAACATACGATCTTTACCCGAATCGGGTATACGGTATATAAATAGATAAGGGACTATTTTATTAAAAATAATCTTTCCTTTATTTGGGACTTGTTTATGTATGGGCGTTCTTTCTTTAATTGCCCGTAATAGTTGAGGCAATATTTTATCGTTAAACTCCATATATGTCTAGTTTTTGCAGATCTTTTAAGGTGTAGAGTAATAACTGTTTGTATTCGAGAATAACAGGTTGATAAGGAAGGCCCGTCCATTCGTTCATAAAATCTTTTCGGAATTCGATGGATAAAACACAACCCTGGTCACCAAATTTGTCGAGAATATGTTGTGCTAAATACCCGCCTTTAAACTTTACGTTCTCTCGAATATCAATAGCTTCATCCAAAAGTCGCTGGCTACGTACGCTCTCCATAAACCTATCGATCACTGGTCGCCATTTTTCTGTATTGTATCGGGTGCCTAGGTTTATCTGCGGATTGGCGTGCTTATCTATGGGTTGCTTTTCGTTGATTCGTTGCGCATTATAGGAATGTACATCAAGGACAACAAAAAAGTGATGCTTATCAATGGTGTGTTGTATATAGCTGTCTACCTGTTTATAGAAATTCTTGTAGTCATCATAGAGCTGTTGTAAAATGGTAGATGGTAGCGTATCTTTCCAAACCTCCAATCCCCAAGCCTGTTCTGGTCGAAGGTATACGGAATCTTCTTCCTTACGGTTGACGTCCAGCTGAAAACGTGAAGATCCTACAAAAAGTTGGTTGATTGGCAATTCTGCCATTGAGGCGGTATACGGATCTTCTTCTCTCAAACGTTGCGTTTCATCCAACAGCATAAAATGCTCGACAGTAGGATCAATTTGATGCCCGTCGTGAACAGCAAAAGCCCAGAAAGGACTGTCAGCAAGGTGTACGCTGTATTGAAAAAATGACGTCATAGTTGTTCTCTCTTTTGATAATAATAACATGTTAATCGACAAATAGTTTTATAAGCGAACCCCCAGAAATGCCCCAATAAAAAATAAAAATCTTAGTTGTGTAACTAAAGTGACCAAACAATAAAAAATAAAATAGGAACTTTGTATAAAGACACAGAAACGGATTAATATAGAAGTACTTATAAATATTATGTTTTTTCAACACGTATATGATAAAAGTCTAGCGCAAGCTAGCTACGTAATAGGCTGTCAAGCCACCGGTGAGACCGTTGTAATCGATGCACAAAGAGATATTGATGTGTATTTGCGTATTGCAGACGAAAATAACCTCCGCATTACGCACATCGCTGAAACGCATATTCACGCTGATTTTCTTTGTGGCTCGCGAGAATTAGCATCGGTAACCGGGGCTAGGATGTACCTTTCCGATGAGGGTGATGCTGATTGGCAATATCAGTTTCCACATGAAGGATTGCGGGATGGTGATGTTATTAAGGTGGGTAACCTAAGTTTGAAGGTCATCCACACGCCCGGACACACTTCTGAAAGTATCTGTTTTTTGTTGATTGATCATCCAGCGACAGATAAGCCTGTTATGGTATTTACCGGTGATTTTATATTTGTCGGGGATATTGGTCGTCCGGATCTTTTAGAAAAAGCAGCTGGGCTGGTGGGAACAAAAGAAGCAGGAGTTAAACAGATGTTTCAATCGTTGAAAAAATTTGCAAGACTACCAGATTATATCCAAGTGTGGCCGGGACATGGAGCGGGTTCTGCTTGCGGAAAAGCACTGGGAGCGGTGCCTAGTTCTACAGTTGGATATGAAAAAAACCGTAATTGGGCGTTTCGTCGCCATAATGATGAACAAGCGTTTGCTGATTATTTATTGGCCGATCAACCCGAACCGCCAACATATTTTGCGATGATGAAGCATCTGAACAAAGTCAATCGTCCATTACTGATAGAGGTTCCGAAACATCCAAAATTATCCAGAGCAGAATTTTTGGCTGCCTATCAGAACGGACTCATCATTGTGGACACACGCAATAAGATCGATTATTCGAGAGGATTTATCCCCGGAAGCTTAAATATACAGGGCAATAATTCTTTTTCTACCTGGTGCGGCTGGCTCCTCGATTATCAGCGACAATTCATTTTAGTGGCCGAAGAGGACGGCATGGAAGACTTGACGCGAAAGTTGATGCGTATCGGTATGGATAATATGTACGGATACATTTCCGATATACATGATTTGGGGCTGAATCTGGAAACGGTAGATGTCATTTCTATAGAAGAATTTGAGGCGTACGTTGGTAAAGAGGATGTGCAGATCGTTGACGTACGTGGCGCTACCGAATACGAAGCCGGGCACATAAAGGGAGCCCATCATGTTTTCGTAGGAACGCTGCAGGATAATCTCGATAAAATCAGCAAAGACAAACAGATTGTTATCCATTGTCAGGCAGGTGATCGTTCCACGATAGCTTATTCTATTTTAAAGAGAAATGGGTTTAATAAGATCAAAAATTATGCAGGAGGAATGAAAGAATGGAAACAAAAGGGAAATCCTGTCATCTAAGTTATAATAGGAGATACGTAATATCTTGTAAATTTGTAATTAAATAAAACGCTGAAAATGTTAGAAATCTTAAAACAACCGTGGCCTTGGTATATCGCAGGACCGTTGATTGGGCTTACGGTGCCCACCTTGTTGCTATTAGGCAATAAGTCGTTTGGAATCAGTTCGTCGTTACGCCATATCTGTGCTGCATGTGTCCCCGCGAAGATTCCTTTCTTTCAGTATAACTGGAGAAAAGAAATGTGGAATCTATTTTTTGTCGCTGGTATTCTATTGGGTGGTATTGTTGGAGCTGGAATACTTGGCAACCCCAACGCTATAGTCGTGAGCCCGGCATTGATGGAAGAGCTTGTAGATTATGGTATAACGAATTATAACAATTTGATCCCCGAAGATATTATGAACTGGCAATCGTTGTTTACAGTAAAAGGATTTTTTCTGATGGCAGTGGGTGGTTTTTTGGTCGGATTCGGTACGCGCTACGCAGGTGGCTGTACAAGCGGGCACGCTATCATGGGACTGTCTAATCGTCAATGGCCGTCACTTGTAGCCACGATATGTTTTATGATCGGAGGTTTTATTATGGCGAACCTAATTTTGCCATACATACTGTTACTTTAAACAAAAATAGAAGATGGGTTACAAAAAGATAGATTTGGAAAGCAAAGCATATCAAAATGTCAAGTACTTGATAGTGGGAATACTTTTTGGGGTTATTTTCGTTAAATCTGAAGTTATTAGTTGGTTTCGTATACAGGAGATGTTCCGTTTACAGTCCTTCCACATGTACGGAATCATCGGCAGCGCTGTATTGGTTGGAATGATATCTGTTTGGTTAATTAAAAGACTCAAGATTAAGACTATAGACGGTGAACCAATCCGTATTTCTCCGAAGAAATTCAATAAAGGTCAAATATATGGAGGATTGATTTTCGGATTTGGATGGGCGATCACTGGGGCTTGCCCCGGACCATTGTTTGCACAAATTGGTACAGGAGCCACCGTGGTTACGGTGACTTTGCTGAGTGCTATCGCAGGTACATGGTTTTACGGCTATCTAAGAGAAAGATTGCCTCATTAGCAAATTTGGCGTCGTGGTGAAAACTTTTTTTCTCTAAAATGCTTATATATTTGTAGCTCCTGTTCGCTACGTTTTAATAAATAAGATAAAAAGAAACAGCATGACATTTCAAGAGATAATAAATCAAGATAAACCGGTACTGGTTGATTTTTTTGCCGAATGGTGCGGCCCTTGCAAGACGCAAGCACCAATATTAGATGAATTAAAGGTGAGGGTAGGTGAGGATGCCGCTATTATAAAAATAGATGTGGATAAGAATCCCCAAGTCGCGTCAAACTTGGGGATACGTGGCGTACCCACCTTGATCCTTTTCCAAAAAGGGGAAATACGCTGGAGACAGTCTGGTGTTTTTCCCGCAAATGAGCTCGAACGACTAATTAAAGAGAATCTTTAAAAATACCGTTCGACAAATTTCGCATAAGCATCTAATACTTGTCTTAAGAAATCAGCAGTATCCTCGTTGGTTAAATTACCACTGTCGTCAAACAGGTTTTGTACGTTCGCTAGATAAACCTCTGGCTGTTGCAGCACCGGCATATCCAGAAAAACAAGCGATTGCCGTAAATGGTGGTTTGCGCCAAAACCGCTTAAATTACTAATGGATGACGAAATGACCAGCGTTGGTTTTCCCTGCCATGCGTTTTGTCCATAGGGCCGGGAACCAACATCTATTGCATTTTTTAATACCCCTGGTACGGACCGATTGTATTCTGGCGTAATGAAAATAACGCCATCTAACGATTTTATTTTTTCGCGAAAAGGGGCATAGGATGTGGGGTTTTCACCTTCGTCAAAATCTTGGTTGTACAAAGCGAGGTCACCAATTTCAATACGCTCCAATGTATAGCCCTCTGGCGCACTTCCCATAAGAAAATTAGCAATTTTTTTGTTGAAGGATCCCTTTCTTAAAGACCCCACGATTATACCAATTGTTTTTTCTGCCATGATAGATATGATTTTGTGTCTTAATCATAACAAGTATCCGTAGCAGATGGTTTTGAAAACTTATCGCTACTTAACCTCTATATCAGATCCGTCTCCGGGCGATGGCTCTTCCGTTTGTTGTTCGTCCGACGGAGGAACAACCTCATCCTTCCGCTTTTCCACGGTAATTTTACACTCTGTAAGAAGAGCCGCTAATGCGCCGACCGCAGCGAAGATGGGGGCGAATACCACACCTACTACGCCAATGGTGACGGGAAAACTCATGATTTCTTTTCCGGATTTATCGGAGATACTGATTTTAGTCACGTTACCTTCGGCAATAATCTCCTTGATTTTCTTTAACAGGTTTTCACCGTTGACAATAAATGTTTCTTTGAATGACATAATATACTTGTTTTAGATAATATAATGAATAACAATTTCTGCTATACTTTGTTCAGTGCATACGGAGTTTCTCCAGCATCTGCACGCGGATATCTGTTTGGTGTCGCAACAGTCTATCGTAATCCGAATCATTATCGGTTAATTTCATGACCAATACAAATAATTCAATGGCAAGAAAAAAGAATAAGAAAAGTAAATAAACAAATAATCCTATGGAGGAAGAAGTTACCACATCATGCAATAAAGTCAGTTCGTCCAGAAAGCCAGTTGAAGCTTTCAATTCCTGTTCCTTTCGTTCTTTAATTGACGTAATGGACGCTGCTAGCGCAAACTTTTTGTTTTGTAGCGTTTCGATCTGTTTATGCAACTGCTCCATTTCCAGTTTTTTAGGATTTTCCATGACGGATTTGTTCGTCGATTGCGTGCTGTTCACTTCTTTGCCGTCGCTGTCCCTTGTAATACTACGATTTGTATAAGACGTTACGATAACCGGATTCTTTTTCAGGTCTTCGCTTACTGTTTCGTATCGAGCGTTAGCTGTCGCAATCATGGTATCCAGATCTTGGATTTGTTTCTGTAAATCTTCTTCTGATCGTTTAACCGCGATTTTTACCCGCTCATCCATTACTTGTGCTTTGCGCAATTCGATGTCATCTTTGAAGGTAATCTGATCCATAATAAAAGCTCCTAGGATAGACATCACTAAAGCAAGAAGTATGCGGAATAAGCTAGACCAAGTACTGACACGTGTCGATAGAATGATAATCCGTTCGATCTGGATGACAACAAAACCCATCAATATCCCACCTAATATCCCGCCCCAAGTTGCTAAGTGGAGATAGCGCGTTGCAAAACTATAACCAATGAAAAACCATACCAAAACAATAAGCAACATGGCAGAGGTATATTTTTTTACGTTTTTCGCCGATTGCTCACTGGAGTTTTTAACGAGATTGTAATTGAAACCCGTTAGAAAACATCCGAATTTTAACCACCCGTCTTTCATGTGTTAAAATTTTTTGGTTAATAAATAGGCTTGGGTAATAGACGCCATGCCTTTCATAAAGCCTCGTTTGTAGGATAAGATTGCACGTTCACACAAACCCGTGTTCGTTTGTACAGCCTGCTCAAATGCTTTTACCTTTTCTATATGATCCAAAAGGTCCGATTGTTTGATTCTTAATTCATCAACTAAATCGATCAATCCGGCGCGTTCCCGGGAATGTATATGAAACTCGATATCTTTCATGAGGGAATCATGATATGTTCTGACCTGATGGATTAAAATCTCCAGATCGTATTTAATCAATTTTATATTGTCGTTTCGGTAGCCTTCATCGGGGCTGGTAAGTGCGTCATTATATCCTCGCGTTTCAAAATCCTGTTGTAGGTAATTATAGATGAGGAAAATACCTTGTCCATCATGTATAGAAGCTCCGTTGAGCTGAGGCTTACTATTCGCTGATACCGTCTCTGCGTTAACGGGTGGAGCTTCTGCTGCATGCTGTGTATCTTTGCTCTTTCTAAAAATTGTAAACCATCTCATTTGTTTCGTGTTTATAGAAACAAAATAAGGAGAAAAGAGAAAAAGATAGGAGGGGATTTAGGTAAGTAAGTCCAAAAAATAGGTGAAAGCCTCCTTACAGTCGGTGAAAGACACCCAAACTATACCATCGTCCAGGCATCGGAATAGCACTTGTTTCGATATACGTAACGTCAAAAATGTTTTGTGCATCGGCGTACACCGAAAGAAATGGAAAATTATAACCAATTCGTATATCGGTCAAGAAATAAGATTTGTCTGATATTCGCTGATGGAAACGATTGGCTACCGAAGCATTCCAAATGGTATTGTTTGCCATGAAGAGCAACTTCGCCTGGTGTTTTAAATTTTCCAGATGGTATTTGGATGTGAGCCCTTCTGTTTGTTCTAAGGATGCATGCAGATAGTTATAGCCCAGATTGACCCTGTAACGGATGTCATTATGCTGAAACGTGTAAAGAAAATTGGTATTTATGCCATGTATTTTGTTTTTACCTATATTAAATGGCTGAAAAGGATCATTCATATCTGCTCTTATCCAATCGATAAAGTTTCGGATGTTCCGATAAAAATAGCCGCCATGGGCAATAAAATTTGTGCTTTGGAATTTAATGGCGCCTTCGGTTTGCCAAGCGTCCTCTGAGAATAAATCAGGATTGCCGATATTTCCCGGACGTTGGTTTAAGTAGAGATCGGTAAAAGATGGGATACGCTGGCTTGATCCGGTGTTGAATACTATTTTCCATTTAGGCGCAAAGCTATAGCCCAGGTCGATACCTGGATAAGCCTGCCAGCCATATTGCGTGTTATAATTAATGTATGCACCCACGTTGATGGTCATGTTTTTTAACTGTTCGGTTCTAAATTCTGCGTAAGCACCATGGTTATTTCGATCATGTTTGCCCATATTAGAACTGGCAATACGGTCAAAACGAGATTCTAAACCGAGTCCAAAATCTCCAAAGGCAGTGCGATATTGACTGTTTAGCTCCATTGAAAAGGCATTTGTGTAATGGAGAGAACGGGCCGACGAGAGGTTGTGCTTGAAATACCGGTAATCATCCTCATTATACCGATTTGTTATACGTGGATTAAGATAGAAACCATCGGAAAGTTGATGTTGTGAACCGACAGAGGCGAATATCGTTTCAACGATTTCTTCAGACTCTCTATCTCCGGGGGCGGCATAGAAGCCATTAGCGCCAAAACGATTATACATATAGCTACCAAGCCATTCCATCTCATTCTTATCATCTATCGCTAGATTCCCTTGATAAAATATTTTATCGTTCTGTGAAGCGGTATTGTATCGTTGTCCATTAGATTTTTCTTTGTTATAGTATAACTGATGTTGATGCTTATCGCCAAACCAAGCCGCGCCTATTTGTGTACCGGCATGATAATAAACACCGTTTTTATCCTCTTCGTCCCTGTTTTTAAACGAGCTTCCGGTATATACATTGGCCTGTATCGCGCTTTTATCTACTTTCTTGGTGATGATATTGACTGCCCCCGTTAGCGCATTGATACCATAAACACGTGCCGCTGCGCCTCGAAGCACTTCTATTCTTTCGATTGCATCCAAAGGAATTGGAAGATTTAGACTATGATGGGCCGTTTGCGGATCGGAAACTTTTGCTCCATTGACCAAAACCAATGTCTGTTCAAAGCTCCCGCCATCGATACTTATATCTGCCTGCGCACCGAAAGGGCCACGTTGTCGCAGGTCAACCCCGTTTAAAAGCCCGAGTACTTCATTCAGATTTTTGACCGGTAGTTGTTTGATCTGTTCAGCACTTAAAATCTCTACATTTCTATTGTCTTTACTAAAGGGAATTTGCAATCGGTTTGCGTGAACAATCACTTCTTGAATACTGTCTGTTTTAACTTCTTGAGCTCGTCCCAGCAAAGGAAAAAATATTACCGCTAATAATATTCGGTTACTGTATTTTATTTTCATCTGTATATAATTTGTTTTTTAATGGTGATGAAGCTATCAGATTTTCCACTAGTGTTTGTTTTATATGTGTTCAAGAGCTCGCAAGCTCGGTTTATTTATTCCCGTTTGGGGGTTGAATAAATCATGATGGTTTCATGCAGCAAAAGTATTATCTTTCCGGATTGTTATATGGTTCCAATTTTAATAAGATGAGTAGTCCGGTTTTAGATTTATTTTCCAGTTTTGTTTTTATTGACAGGACATCTATGCAACCTATATATTTACAGGTTTCCCAACAGGTCATAAATGCCGTTCAGCGTGGATACCTATTGGTAGGTACGAAACTACCCGGAACAAGGGCCTTGAGTGAAGTACTGCAGGTGCATCGCAAGACAGTTATAGCTATTTATAATGAGTTGGACGCCCAAGGATGGGTCGAAGTGAGACCAAACAAAGGGACCTTTGTCGTTAATCAGTCGCATCAAGTGAAGATAGACAAACCTTATCAAAAACTGGTTTCACTAGCGAGGTATCCGGATCGTACGGGCTTTTCATTCCGTCAATCTCCCGTTTTGGATAATCCTTTCGAATCGTCCGATTGCCGTCTGATTTTTAATGATGGACAACCAGATATACGTTTAACACAAATGCAACAGCTTTCCCGCTCGTACAGCGCTTCCATGAAACGGAAACCCAATTTGAGGCGTCTAACAAGATACCAAGCTGAGGGAAGTGAATATTTTAGGGAACAATTGAGTAACTATTTGAATTTTTCGAGGGGGCTGCACATCTCAAAAAGTAATCTACTCATCACCCGCAGCGTGGAAATGAGCTTATATATTATTTCGCAGATTTTGCTTTCAAAGGATGATCATGTTTTAGTGGGGGATTTGAGTATGTTTTCTGCTAATATGGTTTTTCAAAAAATGGGTGCGAGGGTACTTACCATTCCCGTCGATGAGAAAGGTATCGATGTAGATTATATCCGCACACATTTTAATCCAGGGGAAGTGCGTATGGTTTATGTCACGCCGCATCACCATTATCCGACAACGGTCACCTTATCCGCCCAACGGCGAATTGCCCTATTACAATTGGCGCAAGAATACGGTTTTGTTATCGTGGAAGATGATTATGATTATGATTTTCAATACGAACAGACGGCGGTTATGCCATTGGCAAGCGGCGATGTTGATGGGATGGTGGTATACATAGGGTCATTTGGAAAATCGCTCGCGCCAACTTTTCAGACAGGCTTTGTCGTAGCGCCGGATAACCTAATCGCGGAAATGCGTAAGTATTTAAGCATTATTGACCAACAAGGGGACGTGATTATGGAACAGGCTTTGGCCGAAATGATAGCGGAAGGAGAGATTCACCGGCACCTCAAGAAATCCTTAAAAATATACCGTGAACGCCGGGATTTGTTCTGTGAAATTTTAGACACGTGTTTTAGTGACGTAGTAACATTTAAAAAGCCTTCAGGAGGATTGGCCCTGTGGACGACTTGGAATAAATCGCTTTCCCTCCTTCAAGTAGCAAATCTTTGCCGAAATCAGGATTTATTTATTCCTAAGAACATTTTGTACCAAAACAGTACATTGTCGGCGATGCGATTAGGCTTCGGCCATTTAAATGAGATCGAAATAGAAGAGGTACTAACGATATTACGGAGAGGAGTGGAGAAAATAAGCTAATGCCATTCCTCCCGACCTATAATTTTTTCGTGTTGAATGTCCGATTTTTCTTCCTTTTGATCACCATTAAACTTGCCTTTTAGGGCGGGCTGTCCAGCATCCACCCATGCGGAAAACCAAAAGGAACCCGTCCGTTGAACAGATTTTCGCATACGTTCTTCTACCATTCCCTGCATACGTTGATGGTATGCGCGGGCGTATGCATCTGAATACGTGGAGATAAGTACGTTGTTACGCGTTATATAACTTCGTTGTAGATGTTTCGGGAAAGTTTCGGAAAGTTCTTTTTCTAATTGTAAGACAGCATCTACCAGCGCGTTACTCTCTCGTATAATGGTCCATGCCGAATCAAGCGGACTATCGAGGTAATAGGCTTTGCCAACGAAAAGATTATAGTCTTCACCAAACATTTCTGGCAGTCTGGTTTCCCAGAATGCATGGATACCAATTTGTCCAGTCAGTTGGCCATTATAGTTCTGTGTGGTATGGAGTGGTACGTGCGCATCCGATACATAGTGACCGAGATCGGCAGAATGACGGATAATGGCAACGGTGTTGTTTTCCCGAAATGCCTTGACCAATTTCTGGTAAGTAAAATAAATTTGCCAAGGAACGATTCCTCTTGCCCGTAATTTACGTTCGTGGTATTTTGCAGTGGCTTGACTCCAATGTATGGGTATCGAATCCATATTACCCGCCTCGAATTTTTCTACATCAATAAAATGTCGAGGAGATTCCAGCGAATCGACATAACATCTTTTATCTGCATCGACGGCTTTTTCCGTAATCAGGTTAATGTGCTTTTTATAGAACGTGGCCAATTGGGTAGGTAGCGTAAACACCGCTACGTGATTAATTTTTTTGTGTGCATAAAATCCCCATGAGCTAAGTATCAGCATAAGGAGCATCCCCAAAAGGTAATAAAATTTATTGTACATAATTCACTTGTATAGATGGTTTGTTCTAAAGATAATAAATTTAGATGAAAAGTAGGTCCTCTGTTTTTCGAATTAATGGAAAATGTGTACTTTGGGTACTTAAATTAAAGCGATATAATGAAGATATTGTACGCAGTTCAAGGAACGGGTAATGGTCATCTATGTAGAGCGTTGGACATTATTCCTATATTGCAGACACTAGGGGAAGTAGATGTGCTGGTTAGCGGCATCCAGGCAGATATAGAGTTGCCGTTTCCGGTCAAATATCGTCTGCACGGTTTGAGTTTTATCTTTGGAAAATCGGGAGGAGTAGATTTGTGGCGGACGTTTATGAGTTCGACCGTTCGAAGATTTATTAAAGAGATCAATAGCCTGCCTGTTGAAAAGTACGATCTCATTATCAATGATTTCGAACCGATTTCTGCTTGGGCCTGCCAAACCCGTGAAATTCCGTGTATTGGTTTAAGTCATCAAATAGGTGCGTTACACCCTGCGAGTCCTAAACCAGACGAAACGGATATGTTGGGTAAGTTTATCATGAAGAACTACGCCCCTTCAAATATAGCATATGGATTTCATTTTAAATCATACCACAACAATATCTACACGCCGGTAATTCGGGAATCTGTTCGCCAGCTTGACCCAAAGGACGATGGGCATTATACCGTTTATCTACCTGCATACGATGACGCGCATTTGCTGAAAAACCTTTCTAAGTTTCCGGATGTAAAATGGGATGTTTACTCCAAGCATAATAAAAAGAAGTTTACGGTGAAGAATGTGACTATTAATCCCATAAGAAGCGATACCTTTGTGAGCAGTATGGCGAATGCCTCAGGTATATTATGCGGCGCTGGATTCGAGACGCCTGCAGAGGCGCTCTTTTTGGAGAAGAAATTGTTGGTAGTACCCATGAAAAATCAGTACGAACAACATTTAAATGCCGCGGCTTTGGAGCAAATGGGCGTTCCGGTAATCGGTAGTTTAAAGAAGAAGTTTGACTATGCTATCGAGGCATGGTTGAACAGTAAGATCAAAGTCACGGTTGACTATCCTGATATGACGAGAGAAATTGTGACGAATATAGTAGAAAAACATAAATAATGAATATAAAGCAGATTGGTTTTGCCATGCTGGCAACAACATTTACGAGTGCGTTGACGGCACAAGCACAGGTCTTAAAAACAGATACAGATTCTGTCTCCTATGCATTAGGGAAAGATGTGGGTTCTTCGCTCACCAGCAACGGTATAATACTTAGTTCAGAAAGTTTTTTACGAGGTGTACAAGATGCTATAGCTGGGAACGAAGGACTAATCGGTGAAGAGGAAGGAATACGGATGATCAAGACTGCGTTTGCAAAAGCTGCCGAGGAAAGAATTGAGGGATTTAAGAAAGAGGAAACGGCGTTTTTCGATACAATCAAGAAAAAGTCTGGCGTTCGGTACTTTGAGGATGGACTTTATTATGAAGTGATACAAGAGGGAAGTGGAGCAAAACCAACGCGAGATGACGAAGTAACGGTGCATTATAAAGGCGTGTTAGCGAACGGAAAGGTTTTTGACAATTCCTATGAGCGTGGAGAACCTTTGAATATTGATCTGGCTAACGTTATTCGAGGGTGGCAGCTGGGTATCCCGTTGATGTCAAGCGGGGCGAAGTACAGGTTGTATATCCCCTCTACATTGGGATATGGTGAACGGGGGGCCGGGGCAGACATACCTCCCTACAGTCCGCTGATTTTTGAAATTGAATTAATAGGAATAAAGAGTCAGGAAACGGTAATGTAATCGTGCATCGTGCACACTCCAAATTCATTAGTAGTAATAATGACAGCGTTAACGAAATTAGGTCATTCAGAACTAAAAATAGCACCCATCGGTCTAGGGACAATGTCGCTTAAATACGGCGCTACAAAACAAAACATAGAAGTTTTGCAGCATGCCTTTGATTTGGGTATCAATTATTTCGATACGGCCGACCTATATGAGCGTGGTATGAACGAAGATATGATCGGTCAAGTGCTGGCACCCATGCGTGATAAAGTTATTTTAGCGACCAAAGTGGGCAATCAGTGGCGATCAGACGGTAGTGCATGGGACTGGAAAGCTTCCAAATCATACATTATCAAAGCTGTAGATGCTTCGTTGACCCGACTGAGCACCGATTATATTGATTTATACCAATTGCATGGCGGGACAATAGACGATCCGATCGATGAAATTATAGAAGCGTTTGAGCAGTTGGTGAAAGACGGCAAAATTCGCTACTACGGGCTTTCTTCTATACGTCCAAACGTGATCAAGGAATATGCTACAAAGTCTAATATGACTAGTGTCATGATGCAGTATAATCTGTTAGATCGTAGACCGGAGGAAATCCTTCCTATATTAAAGAGCAAAAATATTTCTGTCATCAGCCGTGGGGCACTGACACAAGGGGTGCTGATTGATAAACCCGCTAGGAGCTATTTGCAATTGACTTCGGGAGAGGTAGGACACGCAAGACGGAACGTAGAAAAACTCGCATCGTCGTTAAAAGTAAGTAAAACACAACTACTATTGGCATACGCTCTTGGTCATCCTGCCGTGGATATCGCTGCGGTAGGTGTGCGTACTTTGGCGCAGCTGAATGAGTTAAAAGAGGTGATAGAGCGGCCGGTCATATTGGCTGAAAACGACCGTGCAGCGCTGGAGCAGGGTATTCGTAAGTTGATATATACGGAGCATTTGTAAAGGTAGAGACTCCCGCCTGGCGTCTCTACAGTAGTGATATTCAATCGTAGTTTTCCAATCTTGATTTAGGATAGGATAAATTGTACTTCGGCATAGAATTTCACCTCTTCACTGACCATAACACCACCTGTTTCTAGGGCGGTGTTCCATGTTAATCCAAAATCCGGTCGGTTGATTTTGCCATAGACCGTGTAGCCCACTTTTTGGTTGCCCCAAGGGTCCTTTGCGGACCCACCGTATTTCGCTGTAAACACGGCGGTTTTGGTGATGTCTTTGATCGTCAAATCACCTGTCAAATTAAACTCGTCGTCACCTGTTTTTTCAATTTCAGTTGTTCGAAAGTTTATACTAGGATAGGTACTTGCATCGAAAAATTCAGCACTTCGTAGATGCTCATCCCGCGACTCACTTTTGGTATTGATCGATGCAGTTCTTATTTCGACACTGACGAGTGCTTGGGATAAATCTTTAGGACTACCATCTACTTTAACGTCAAAATCTAGAAAAACTCCTTTGACGTTGGATATCATCATATGTTTTACTTTGAATTCTAGTTCGCTATGCGCTCTGTCTAAATTCCATTCGGCCATAAATCTATTTTGTTTTTATTACTGTATTTAAGCAATACAAATATCATTCGAATATTGTTTGTGCTCATTGATATATGTTAAGAAACGAAACAAGTTTAGAACAATGATGTCTGTCCTGAATCCTCGAGATTAACGTCGTCAGGGTTTGTGATCTCGAAGCCTATGTTATCGCCCTGATCGTCCTGTGCAACAGCCGCCTCTTCATTTTTTTCCGCCGTAACTACATTGTCCGCATCCTTTTGTTTTACAGTGTCTTCAATCTTGTCTGTTTCAGCAGTATCCGTTGAAGAAAGTGTCTGATCACCTAGTTTCTGTTCTGCTTTTTCGGTAAGATCGACTTCCTCGGTAAGCAATTTAACTTTCTTGACGGTATGGAACGAAAGGCGGTTACCTTGTGCTCGCATACCTTTGACGTCTATAATCTCGTTCAACGGTTGTTCTAACATCTCTGGTGTCTGGGCCTTTCCTTTTAACAAGTCGACGCGAACTACGGGTTCCGCACCGTTTGTCAGTAAGATCAGCTTAGAGCCAGCAGCTTCGTTGATAAACGATATGCGCTTGCCAATGGGTTGGTCGTCGAACTTAAAACGTTTTACATAGTAGGTTCCCGACTTACCATCTTGATGAACGGCCGTGTACACGTGTTCCGGCATAAATTTTTCCATCCGTAAAACACTGCTGTCAAAGTGATTGCTGAGATCAAAGCTGGAGAAGTCGTAGGTGCCATCTTGGTATACCAATAGGATTTTGTCATCGCCATCAAATTCACCGAGGTAACGACCACGTTCGTCCGCATTCAAACGGCGAAGGACGTCGTCAAACCATATTTTGCGTCCGGCAAGTGTCGAAACTCCAGCATTTTTAAATATCACCTTTTTTATAGGGTATTTGGAAACAATATTCCCTTGTGAGCCCCGTCCCTTGATAGCAATTTCTGCAAAATCAAGATCGAAGTTGAGTTTACGCAATTTCGAATGGGGCTTGAGTTGTATGTTAACAATTTCCGCTTCTCCATTCGGATTCGCTGTAAAATAAAGAACTTTAGAGCCTTTGGTTCCTTTGCTAATGTCATATTCTTTATCGCGTGTTACAGCGGTGACCGCAAAGCGTTTGGTATAGCTAGTTCCTGTCGTACCATCTTTATAGATCGCATTATAGATCGTACGATCGTCACCTTTTTTGAAGACTGCGACGTGTATAATGTCTTTTCCAACGAATACTTTGTCTTGTACTTTCGTCACGGAATACTTGCCATCTGCGCGGACGACAATAATATCGTCAATGTCGGAACATTCCGATACAAATTCATCTTTACGCATGCCGGTTCCGATAAAGCCTTCCATACGATTCACATAAAGTTTGGCGTTGGCAAGTGCAACTTGTGAGGCTTCCACTCTGTCGAAAATACGGATTTCGGTCTTACGCTCCCGGCCTTTGGCGTATTTGCTGCGTAGACGTTCGTACCATTCGATCGTAAATTCAGTTAAGTTTCGAAGATTCTTTTTGACCACTTTGATATCATCTTCTAACGCTTTCATTTGCTCGTCTGCTTTCTTCACATCAAAGCGCGTGATACTACTCATCGGTTTATCTATAAGTCTTTTATAATCCTCAGGAGTTATAGCACGATAAAATTGCGCAAAGAATGGTTCGAAAAGGCTATTTAAGACTTTGACAACCGTGTCGAAGTCTCCTGCATGTTCATAATCAGCATGTTTGTACATGCCTTCTTGAATGAAAATCTTAAGCAGCGAGCTGAAAAATATTTTCTCCTGCAATTCATGAAGCTTAATTTCGAGCTCCAGTTTTAAAAGTGCCTTCGTTTGTTTCGTATTCGCGATCAAGATGTCATTCACACTCATAAAGTGTGGCTTGTTATCGATGATGACACAGGTATTCGGCGAAATCGATGTTTCGCATGCTGTGAAAGCGTAAAGGGCGTCTATCGTTACATCTGGAGAAATACCCGATGCCAAATGCACAATAATTTCTACATTTTCAGCGGTATTATCTTCGATTTTTTTAATCTTTATTTTGCCCTTTTCGTTAGCTGTAACGACACTTTCTATTAGCCCGCCGGTGGTTGAGCCATACGGAATTTCCGTAATTGCTAAGGTTTTTTTATCCCGTTCTTCAATTTTAGCACGAACCCGGATTTTTCCGCCACGCCGTCCTTCATTATAATTGGAAACATCCGCAAAGCCGCCTGTAGGGAAATCGGGAAATAAATTAGGACGTTCGCCTTTCAACACCTGTATAGAGCCATCGATCAACTCGATGAAATTATGAGGCATGATTTTGGTTGCCAATCCCACTGCGATACCTTCTGCTCCCTGTGCTAATAGGAGTGGAAATTTCACAGGCAAGGTAACGGGTTCTTTGTTTCGCCCGTCATAGCTTAATTGCCATTCGGTCGTATCAGGATTGAACGCCACTTCGTTGGCAAATTTAGATAAACGGCCCTCGATATAGCGCGGTGCAGCTGCAGAGTCACCCGTAATCGGATCACCCCAGTTTCCCTGACAATCAATCAGTAAATCTTTCTGTCCCAGCTGTACCATGGCGTCCCCAATGGACGCATCACCATGCGGGTGATACTTCATGGTATTCCCGATCACGTTCGCTGCCTTATTGTAGCGCCCGTCGTCCATTTCCTTTAAGGAATGGAGGATACGGCGTTGCACCGGTTTAAAGCCATCATTGATATGCGGTACTGCACGGTCCAGAATAACGTAAGAAGCATAATCCAAAAACCAGTTTTCATATAAGCCTGATAGCGGTATCGTTGTCGAACTTAACTCGTGTTCTTGATTATCTGTGTTTTGATCTGGATTTCCGTCCGCAAAATTTGTGTCTTCGCTCATTTAAATAAAATAGCTTTATTTTGATACAGTTGTTTTACTCTGAAAGTAGGTAAAAGTACGAAAAAACGAAGAACCCAAAAAGAAAATTAGTGTTACTATTTGTTCCGTGTATGATGATGACAGAAATTATAGTGATATGTTTTTGCATAGTAAGATACTATGGAGCTGAATATCGATAGATTGCAAAATTGTAGCGTTCTAATTTTGCTACGTAAAGTAAGTCTTATTTTTTGATCGATAATATAGAAAATTGTCGCAGTAAACTTTTGCCTAGTACGGCAACAAATTGTTTTTTGATGGAGCCTTTGAATAATATTAAAGGCTGTTTTTGGTATAAGAAAGCCGTAAATAATGTCTTTTACCCTATCCATGTCAGAAAAAATGTGTATGCCTCGGGTTGCTATTAAAGCAGCGAAAAATCAGCTTCCTGAACATCGCTGGAATTCGTGCCGATAAACAGCTTAAATTCTCCGGGTTCTGCAACAAACTCGAGCTTATTATTGTAGAATTTCAAATCTTCTGTCGTAATTTCAAAAACCACATCTTGGCTTTCGCCTTTTTTAAGGAAAATCTTCTGGAAATCTTTAAGCTCCTTCACTGGACGGGTAACCGAACCGACCAGATCGCGGACATAAAGCTGTACAACTTCCTCGCCATCGTAATGACCATTATTGGTAACACGAATGGTGGCGATAATCTTTTCGTCAGCTTTCATGCTGTTTTTGTCTAACCGGATATCACCGTAAGTAAATGTCGTATAGCTTAAACCATAGCCAAAGGGATATAGCGGTTCGTTAGTAACGTCTAGGTAGTTCGAACGGAACTTTTCGAACCAAGCTCCTTCTGCCAATGGACGTCCCGTGTTTTTAGCGCTATAATATAACGGGATCTGTCCCACATTCTGCGGAAAGGTGGCTGGTAGTTTTCCCGAAGGATTCACATCGCCAAAGAGGACATCAGCCACGGCCTTGCCGGTTTCTGTACCGCCAAACCAAACATTCAATATCGCGGGAACATGTTCATGCTCCCAGGTTAACGTTAGTGGTCTTCCTGCAAACAAAACCAACACAACGGGTTTACCTGTTTTCAACAAGGCTTCTAATAGTCTTTTTTGGGTATTCGGAATATCTAAATCCGTGCGACTGGAACTCTCGCCACTCATTTCAGACGACTCACCTAAAGCTGCTACGATTACATCCGCCGATTCCGCTACCCTTAACGCTTCTGCGATAATTTCAGTTTCCGGGCGTTCATCTCTTGGTATGGCGCGGCCGAACATGGTCGCGCGTTCTTGATACACTGCATCCGATAGGAGGTTGGCCCCCAAATGCTGTACGATTTTAACCTTATCATCCAAAGCGGCTTGCATACCCTCTAATAGACTAGGGGTGTTCTCCAGATCTGCACTAACACTCCAAGTGCCCGGCATATTCGCGCGGGTGTTTGATAACGGGCCAATCAGCGCAACAGTGCCGCTTTTTTTCAATGGTAGGGTGTTGTTTTCGTTCTTTAACAGTACGAAGGATTTGCCTGCGATTTCACGTGCTTTCGCTAGATGGGAAGGGGTGAGCATGCTATTCTTCGCACGTTCTTCACTACAGTAACGAAAAGGATCGTCAAAAAGCCCCAATTTATACTTTGTCTCTAATATGAGCCGACAAGCTTCATCAATTTCCGTTAGGGTCACCTTTCCTTCGTCTAACGATTTCTTTAATGTAGTAAGAAATCCTTCGCCTACCATGTCCATATGTACACCGGCTTTCAGGGCTAATGCAGATACCGTTTGCAAATTGCCCAAGCCGTGATCAATCAGTTCATTAATCGCGGTATAGTCGGTAACAACCATTCCGTTGAACCCCCACTGATGGCGTAAAACGTCGGTCATCAGCCATTTGTTTGCCGTGGCAGGTACACCATTAATGTCGTTAAAAGATGTCATGACCGTCCCGGCACCAGCATCAATGGCGGCTTTGTAAGGTGGAAAATATTCGTTATACATACGATGTAAACTCATATCGGTTGTATGGTAGTCCCGTCCAGCTTCGGCAGCACCGTAAAGCGCAAAATGCTTTACACATGCCATTAGGGTATTATGTGCTGTGAGATCATCACCTTGATACCCTTTGACCATTTCTGTTGCTATGCACGAACTAAGGTAGGTATCTTCACCACTTCCTTCTGATATTCGTCCCCAACGCGGATCTCGGGAAATGTCTACCATCGGCGAGAAGGTCCAGTTAAGTCCGTCTGCACTGGCTTCTACAGCTGCGATACGCGCGGATTCACGGATAAGTTTCATATCCCAGGTGGCAGCCAAACCTAGTGGAATTGGAAACATGGTTTTATATCCATGAATGACGTCCATGCCGAAGATAATAGGGATGCCTAAACGCGATTGTTTAACGGCTAACGTTTGGGCAGCTCTGATTTTGGCAGGTGACGACATACTGAAGATTCCTCCGATCTCGCCGGCTTTAATTTTGGTTTCTACACCGGTAGACACGACTGATCCTGTAACGGCCTCGCCTCCTGTAACTAGATTCATTTGCCCTATTTTTTCCGCTACCGTCATGTCGCTCATGAGTTCTGAAATGAACTGATTCATTTTGGTATCGGTTTGGGCATTTGCGCTTATACTACTGGTTATTGCGATACTGAGTACCCATGTTGTGATTTTTTTCATCAATTTATTATTTTCTTTATACGGGAGCGTCTCTCACTATATTTTTATTTATTCTATTTCTTGTATTGGGGATAAATCAGAGATACCATTTTCATTAAATGCTTCAATAGCAAAATAATACGTTTGGTCGGTGTTCAATGATTTTAATAGTAGTTTGTTATCTCCATAAACCATCCAAGAACTATACAATTTATCCGGTGCGATGCCCCATCTGACGTTATAACCTTGCACATTCCGCTGTTTTGCCCAATTGATGGAAATATCGCGCTTGTCGGTGTGTCTGTCTAAGTGAAAATTTTTCACTTCCGTGGGTTTTTGCCCCTTCCCAAGACCAAAAATGCGGATTTCAGACATAGCCAGATGCGGGGTAGACACCTCGATATTTTTGTATCGAACATAGCGCGTAGATACAGGCGATTCCAGTTCGATGTAATCGTTGGGCGTATCGTTAAAACTTTTACTTTTATCTATGATAACGAACCAGTTTTCACCATCAAGAGAGCCTTCAATGGTATACCGATGTCTTAGTCCCTCGATTCTACCATACATATCGGATTGGTAATCGGCGTAGTTTATTTGTATGGCATACATAGCTGCCTGCTTTTCCAGATCGATGATAACCCATTGTTTATCGTCATTGCTTTCGGCAAGCCACGACGTTTTGGCTATTTCATCGGTTAATGCAGCTTTGTCAAAATCTTTCTGTATAGAAGATACACTAACGGGCTTATTGTAAGACAATAACATCCATCCTCTAAATCGTCCACCTTGATTGGGTACGGAAGGAGCGTAACGGGGATAATCACCAAAATAGCTATCCGTATACATGATTCCGTCTTCATCGAAGAATGTGGGGAACATACATATGCGTCGTTCCCACGTCATATTGACTGAATAGTCCATCGTCGCAAAATGCCAGTAATGACCACCGGGACCTAATACGGTACTACCGTGCCCTGCACCGTTCATATAGCCTCCCGGTTTGTACGACACGGGGTTATGTATTTGATAAGTATATGGTCCTAGCGGCTGGTCAGCTACATATACGCCATCACCATAAACGTTAAATTGTGTTCCGGGAGCTGCATATTGCATATAATATTTGCCATTATGCTTCGTAAGCCATGGGCCTTCTATATATCCGCCCAATACCGTATCCGTGTGGTTTTCGCCAAAGCGTTCCCAACCATGTTTTTCTGGTTCAAGGTTAAAAAGTTCTACAATGACGGAGTCCGCGATGAAACGTTTATTTTTATCTAGTTTGCGCCCTCGGATGGGAAATTTGTTTGATGAACCCCAAAACATATAAGCCTGTCCATCGTCGTCAATAAATAAGTTGGGATCCTGCAGATTATTGATAATCCCCGGAACGGCCTTCCAATTGCCTTTCTTCGGGTTATCTGTATAAAGTACACTCATGTGCCCAGATGGATTGCCAGTGACGTATAACACGGAGTCTTTGTAATTATGGGCTGCAGGCGCATTGGACCCTTCAAAATACCAGTTTTCGGGTGTAATGAAATGCCAGTTTTGCAAATCTGTAGAATGCCAGTAGCCCATCGATCGGGTAACGAACATGTAGTACTCGCCCCTGAATTCCACAACAGCGGGATCGGCACCAGATCGATAAGATATATTGCGATGGGAATTGTAGATCATGTAGGTATAATCCAAATTGAGCGGATTGCAGTAAGTGTCCATACGCATATTCTGGGCGTGTACTGATGTGGTAATCGCTATGGAAAATAGAAGTAATAGAAAATTCCTCATAAATTTATCTTTCATTTTCATCATGTTTATCCTCGTCCACCTCATACTGTTCTCGCAAGTGATGCAGTTCATTCTTTAGCTTCTTAGTAATTTTTTTGGTGCCCGTTTTCCCATATATATTGTTCATTTCTGTGGGATCATTCTTGAGATCATATAACTCCCAAATATCTTCGTTATAAAAGTGTATGAGTTTGTATCGCTTCATCTTGACGCCATAGTGAGCGCGTACACTGTGAAAACCCGGAAACTCATAATAATGATAGTATAACGATTTCCGCCAATCACGTGGCTTCTTGTTGTTTTCCACGAGCTTTTTGAAAGAGACTCCTTGCATGTCATCTGGAATCTCGATATGGCACATATCCAATAACGTAGGTGCAAAGTCGATATTCTGCGTCAGGCCGTCCACCTTTGTTCCTGGTTTGATGTGCTCAGGATAAGACATCAATAACGGCATGCCAAAGGATTCCTCGTACATAAACCGTTTATCAAACCATCCATGTTCGCCGAGGTAAAACCCTTGGTCGGATGTATAGATGATGATTGTGTTCTTATCCAATCCACTGTTTTTTAGGTAATCCATGATCTCGCCAACACTTTCGTCTACCGATTTGACGGTGGCTAAATAATCTTGCATATAGCGTTGGAATTTCCAGATAGCTTTTTCTTTTTCGGTGCGCTCTGTCGTATAGTAGTCGTTGTTACGATCTCTGTAAGCCATAAAAAAACGTTCCCGTTCTGCTGTTGTCATAGTCTCTAAAAAAGCATGTGGCCAAGGATCGTATAACAAAGAGTCTGAATTGATACCGGCCACCATCTTTAGGTCGTGTCCTTCGTACATATCACGATAGATGTTCATTTCCTGTTTTGAAGCGGCGTATCGACCTTCGTAGTCATCAAAATAGGTTTCGGGCACGGGAAAGATGGTGTTTTCATAGCGCTTGTAGTGCCGTTCGGCTGGTACCCAGTTGCGATGGGGAGCTTTATGGTGCATCATTAAAAAAAACGGTTTGTTTTTATCTCTACTTTCTAACCATTCTTTAGTCAGATTAGTAATCAGATCAGTGACGTAGCCCATACGGCGAACGGTGTCCTGTGCCGTGATGAAGTAGGGGTTGTAATAATCTCCCTGGTCGTTCAGTATTTCCCAATGGTCGAAGCCCGTTGGTTTCGAAATGAGATGCCATTTTCCGATGATAGCCGTTTCATAACCGTTTTGTTGTAGGATTTTCGGCAGTGTTTGTTGCGTACCATCGAAGCCCTTGTTCCCATTTCGCATAAATCCGTTTTTATGGCTGTGCTTACCCGTTAATATCGCCGCTCGGCTCGGACCACAAATAGAATTGCTACAATAATTATTCACGAATAGGGCACCTTCCTGAGCTATCTGATCGATATGCGGTGTTGGCGCGATTTGCGAAACGGGATGGCCATATGCACTGATAGCTTGCTCCGCATGATCGTCGCTCATGATAAATATGACATTCGGACGTTGTTCCAATTTTTGGCCATACATACATAGCGTTGTCATCAGTGTTACGCACAGCGCTATAAAAGGTTTTATTTCCGTCTTTTTTAACATGATATAATTAAATTATTGTTGCCGTTAGGGTGTTGAAAACCCTAGCTTTTGTAACCCTTCTTTTACATCCGGCGCACCCATGAAGAGATTCCAGATGAAAGCATCTTTATAGTTTTGAATCATCACGACCATAGGTCCTTGATCAATAGCAAGATAACGTTGCGGATACCAATCTTCGGTTTCGCTATAGGCGTCATAAAATCCGTATTTACCCCAAACCTTATCGCCGATGCTATCTTTTAAATAGCGCATGAATCTGATGCTCTCTTTCGGCGTATAGGGAACGGATGAAATTGCTGCTGTAGGAGAGATGACACCTGTAGGATCATTGTCTGGATGGTGAGCATTATATCCATTTGTGGAATAACTCGCTGTCCATCCCCAGCCTTTATCCGCTCCGTATCCCTTAAATTGTTTTGGGTTGTCTTCTGCATAGGCGATATGAATTTTAGTGTGATTGATCACTACATCCTGATAACTGGCGTATTGATCAGATAGTCCATTGGGGTTTAGTCCTAAAAATGAATAGTGCGACCAGAAAAGCGGCCCGACTTCACCTTCTTTGGAGTTGTGTTTTAGTATGGTGGGAATATCGTATTTCATTACCGATGACTTAATCCTTCCCTCGCGGGCCCAACCTTTGTGATAGGCGGAAGCTGGGATGGCGTGGGTAGGAGAGGAAGCACCCAAAATGTAAGCAATCATGCATTCATCGAATCCTTGAATAGCATGATTCATGCCCCACCCATGCTTTGGGCTCCAGTGCCAGTAAAGCACGTCTTTGCCGTTTCGGTAAAAATCCCAGTTAATACCTTTCCATAACGCATCGGCTTTAGCGGCTATTTTCTTCTCCTCATCATCGCCGTTTTTATAAAATTCGCGGATACATACAAGCGCCTGCGCCATAAATGCTGTCTCGACAATATCGCCTCCGTCATCATTTTCACTAAACGCTTTCGGTTCACCGGTATCACCGAAATACCAGTGTGACCAGGCGCCTTGGAAGCGTTCGATCGTATCTAAAAAAATCAGTGCTTTTTCGATACGTGCCAGTCCTTCTTCTTTGGGGACGAATTCATTATGTATTCCCACTAAAATAGCCATGAGTCCGAAACCACTTCCGCCAATAGTAACTACGTTCTGATCGTTTTTAGGATAGTCACCGTCGATGTGGATACGCTCCCTGGCTAAACCGGAGTTAGGCTCAGCACCATCCCAGAAATATTGGAATGTTTGTTTTTGAACGAGGGTGATTAATGAGTCGTCGGATAATGCTTCGCTTGGGATTTCGGCATCTGCCCTGGTGTCGTCTTCTGTTTTGGGAGCAGAACAATTTATGAGCAGCAGACTTAGTACGATCGTGGATGTTAAATAGGTGAACTTCATTATTAAAAATTATAAGCTGTAAAATTAACTATCGGATCCACTGTGAACCCGATAGTTGGTAAAAGGGTATCAAATATCAGTTTGACGGTTGGATGCGCATCGATGTGATATAGAAAAACTTAGTGCCGTTCGTATTATTCGGTCCAGCGCCGATAGTGACCGTGATTTCTCCGTCAGCATTCGGTCTTATACCGTTTGTACACGCTATATCGGTACTATTATTTGACGTATTTAAAAGCGTCGTTTTTTCGTTGGCACCCTTAGCTGTATAGAATGTCTCCCGATTATCACTTACATTGTTTCTTGATCCATAATAACACAGATCGTACGACTTTTCGGGATCAAGCCCATAGAATCGAACGACACTTTTTTCGATCAGCATGCCGCCGAAAGCGCCACCTGCGTTACCAAAGTACGAGCGTCTGGCTACACTTTCCGGCATATTAAAGTCAGTGGTGGTTTGTGCTACGCCATCTGTATTAACTCCGTTAAACCGTTCCTCAATAACGAATGAAACACCTGTAAATTCGCCATGATGATCACGTAGGTTTGTAATGGAAAATCCATCAAGCGGACTGGTCACACCATTCCATCCATCTGCCCCTGCTGCCTGTCCGAAATCAAGATAAATCGGATCAATAAAATCAAAACTGCCGCCCCAATCTTTGTAATTTACCATATCTGTAACCTCCAACGGTGTGGTAATGGCCGCATGGGCAGCGTGTTGCGCAATCTCGGCTTCATAATCCGACATGCCGGCCGGCTTGTAGGAATTGCCAATAACGCTTTGCCCGGTGATGGCTTCAAACCATACACAGGCGGCGGTGTATCTGCCGATGCCATTGTTTAAATGGTAACCATCACGGGTGACGTTGTCGCCGATAATACTCGTTCTGACGTTTTGAATGGCGGTTCCGGCCGGAACAATGAAATCGATATCCACCAAATCTTTGGCGCGATCAACTGCATCAACGATAGCTTCGTACATTTTCATCTGGTCGTTGTCGTAGTTGGGAAATCCTGCATGCGTAGAGTTCTGGGCGTAAGCCCAAGTTTGATGCAATAAAAATTTTGCGTCTGGATTTTTTGCCCGTGGGGCGACGTAATCAAATATAAAGGGTAATCTAGCCGCCCATGTATTGTATAACCCCGAGCTGTCGCTTACCTGTTGAAAGCTAATATGCGTCCAGTTTTCTTCTGAAAGTGCCCGATGTATCGTGTATCCTGCGGTTGTTGTTTTTTCTCCATCGCGGTTAACTTTTCGAAAGCTGTATGCGTCTCTGTTTTGTCTAATGTTACTTTCGTGATTGTAGAACGAAGCACCCCCGATGTATAGATTACCTATGGTGACTGTTATACCTGCCGCATCGAAAAGTCCGTATAGATGTTCTTCCAACGCATCTTCGGAGAAGCTATTTCCGATAGCAAGAATGCGTATGCTGCCATCGTCCTCAGGATCTGGAATGATCTCGCCCATGGTCGGGCGTTCCATTTTCTGGCAAGAACTAAACGTAAAGGTTCCGGCCAGCACGCCAAATAGCAGTAATAAACCGGTGTATATATGTCTTTTCATGTTATAATGCTTAATTTAAGTTAAAATTAATAGTCTGGATTTTGAATCAACACACCATTCGATCTATCTATTTCCGCCTGTGGAATAGGGTAAAAGCGATTGCGAATTTGATAACCGGTTTTACCCGCAGCGTGCATGGTTTCTACGTCAATTCCCCAGCGTATCAAATCATAAAACCGTTCGTTTTCCATACCGAGTTCGACCTGACGTTCATGGCGAATGGCTTGACGCAGTTCGTTTTGATCGCGGGTGGTTACCTCCGGTAGGACACTGTTGTTATTGCTCCGCGCTCTTGCTCTGACTTGTTCGAGATAACCCAAAGCTAAATCGATATGGCCTTCCCCACCAATTTCGTTGGCAGCTTCAGCAGCTAGTAATACGATATCGGCATAACGAATGATCCGGACATTGAACCATTGGCCCATCTGGCTGCCATATTGCCTTCTTAGAACTGGATTGGTATACACTTTTTTATTCCAATAAGGACGCGGTAGACCTGCAGGCAGTCTTTCGCCGTAAGGTGCATTTGTACTATCGCTATACAAAACGGTAACATCTTTGCGTGGATCACCTGGTTCGAAGGCATCAAGCAATCTTTGGTTCGGAATGTTCCACCCCCAACCGAGATTCCATACTCCAGATCCCCGTACGCCTTGACGACTGGCATAGGTCACGCCAAAGTCATTCACACCATCATATAACGCCTGAATTTCGAAAATCGATTCTTTGCTATTTTCACTCTCTTCTCTAAAAATCATGTTGTAGGGAAGGCTGAGGTCGTAGATACCCGAGTTGATAACCTCTTGCGCTGAACTTAGTGCTTCCTGATAACGCTGACGCGCCATAAAGGTTTTGGTCTGCAGGGCTAAGGCAGTACCTCTAGTAACACGGCCCGGAAAACCGTTCCATTCGTTTGGCAGCGACGCCACAGCATCCTGCAAGTCTGCGTCAATGAGCTCATAAATTTCCGGAATAGTGGATTTAGGTCTGTTTGCGGAGGCTTGGTCGGTAATCCGGAAATTAATAATTGGTACCTCGCCAAACGTGCGGACGAGATTAAAGTAAGCCCATGCTCGGAGAAACTTGGCCTCACCAATATTGGCGAGTGTTCCTTCGGTTAAGTTCTCTATTGAATCGGCGGCTGCCAAGACATTGTTCGACAGGTTTATCACGCCGAAATGTCCAGACCAATACCCTTCGGCAAGCCAATGGCTTAGCGAGTAACTGAAATTGTCGTAAATCGGTCCGGCAGCGGCTTCGTCTCCGGTATTACTTCCCAGATCAGCATCGTCCGAACGAATGTTGTGCAACGCTACATATTGTAATCCGCTCGTTCCTTCACTACGTAAACCGGAATAGGCGGCAAAGACTTGTTCTTCTAAGGACCCCGTTGGTAGATCGTCTTCGGTAAACCGTCCTTTAGGCTTGATATCCAACCAATCCCTGCTACAACTCCCTGTCAGTAACAGTAAGATTATCGGTAAAGCAAACATTGCTTTATGTATATTCTGTGTTTTCATTTTTATCATCGTTTTCTGGTTAAAAATTTAAGTTCACACCAAACGTATAAATAGCCGGAACAGGGTAAGTTCCGTTGTCCACTCCGAAGGAGATGGCGCTACCGCCAATTTCCGGTGTAAATCCGCTATTGTTGGACAGGGTGAATATATTTTGTGCATTTAAGAACATTCTGAGGTTTTTCAGTTTTAACCTGGAGACTGTTTCCTGTGGGAAATTATACGCTAGTGTTATATCCCTCAACCGGAAAAAGCTGCCATCTTCGATATAATAAGTAGAAAACTCTCTGTTATTGGCTCGTCTTTCGTCCAATATGGGTTCCCAGTTGCTGGTGCCCGGGCCCGTCCAACGTGCCATACGATCTTGTAAAAAGTTTAGTGTTGCAAATTGACTTCTGTTCCATGTTCGCATAATTTCATTACCATAGACTCCTTGGAACTCAAACCCGAGATCAAAATTTTTATATGAAGTAGACAACGAAATACCACAATAGAAATCAGGGGTGGGATTACCGATAAAAGTTCGGTCGTTGACATCTACTGTTCCACTACCATCTGTGTCACGAAGTTTTATATCTCCCGGACGGAAAACGCCTCCAACTACACCATTTGCGGCATATTGGTCGACTTCAGCCTGTGTCTGGAAAATACCGTCATGGATATAACCAAAGAAGTAGCCAATCGGTTGACCAGTATTGGTTCTTGACGGACCATCTACGATCTGATAACCATCCGTAGAAAGTTTGTTGACCATGTTATCCACCGTCGTAATGTTTCCACCAAAAGAGATTGACCAATCATCTTGTATGGGTTGAGTCCATCTAGCGGAAGCCTCGATACCTTTATTTTCGATATTTCCGAGATTGCTTAAGCCCGGAATAGATCCAAACATACCCGGTACCCTTACCATCACGCCATCTGTGTCTTTTCGATAATATACAGCTTCTATATCTAATCTGTTTTGAAAGGCAGAAAGCTCAAAACCAGCTTCCCAGCTTTTTACCACTTCCCAGTGTAAATTGGGGTCTGGTATATATTCAGGAACTAATGCCGGAATGAGTCTGTCGCCAAATACCGCAGAATTACCTGCGCTTAATTGAGCATACATTGGGTATCGATTGTTACCTACGTTTTGATTCCCTAACGAACCCCATGATCCGCGGATTTTTAAGTTATTAATAACCCTTTGATCTTGCATAAAATCCTCTCGTGTGACAACCCAACCAGCCCCGAAAGCATAGAAGTTTTGCCAAGGATTTCCTTTGGCGAAGGCGGAAGATCCATCGCGACGGAATGAGGCGTTTAACAGATACCTGCCGTCGTAATTGTACAATGCCCGGGCGAGGTATGATAACGTTCGGTATTCCCATGCTGTTCCATTACCCGTTTGCGTTCCAACATCGCCAATACTGACGTACCAGTAGTCTGGGTTGTTTGGTATGGGCAATCCGCTGTCCCCTTCCGTTCTTCTAGCATTCGTGGATTCAAAACCTTGCATATAAGTGGTATACCCCAACATCCCGGTGATGTTATGCAGACCGAAACTATTTTTATAATTTAGTAACCAGTCCGTTTGGTACTTATAGTATTTATTCTGTTCTTGTGAGACAGCAGTTAATAGATTTCCTACGCGGTCGGTTTTATCATCCCCTCTAATATCTGGATTGTATTGGGCGACTACACCGTCATATGTTCTGAAGTTGTTAAAGCCATAATCTGCCGATACGTTGACGCGAAAGTTAAAATGTGAAAGAAAGTCTACTTCCGTGTATCCATTGGCGACAACTCGATAGTTTAATCGAATGGCTGAGTTTTTTCTTTCTTTGATGGCTAACAACGGATTATTGACTTGAGCCCGCTGAAAGTCGGGCATGGTATGATATAATCCATACTCGTCGTTATAAACGGGCGCAATCGGAGCCGCCTGTATCGCTCCGAATACGCCGCGTTCCACCGGAAGCTGTGCGCGATACCCGTTTAAAATAATTCCTGTGCGAAAATTATCCGTAAGTTTTAGCTCATCTGCTATATTGAATGTAAATTGCTTATGGCGTTCGTGATGAATAATACCTTCATCGTGTGAATAACCCAACCCCATCCGAAAGCTATTCCGTTCTGTCGCGCCACTAACGCTTATATTGTTATAATTGATGATACCGTTTTTAAATATCTGATCTTGCCAATCTGTATCGCCTGTCCAATGTGTATAATCGTATTCTACATTTCCTTGGTTAAACAACTGCTCGTCATATAGTTCCTTAAATTGTTCGGCATTGACCATTTTCATGCGATGGTTGACATCTTTTATACCAATACGAGAACTAAACTCAAAATTCAGCTGTCCTGTTTTTGCCCTTTTAGTTGTCACAGCGATTACCCCATTCGCTCCGCGTACACCAAAGATAGCTAAAGACGAGGGGTCTTTTAGTATTTCGATACTCTCAATATCAGCGGGATTCAGAAAGTTGATGTTGTCGTTCAATAATCCATCAACAACATACAAAGGTTTTACAGCATTAATGGAATTCGTTCCCCGAATTCTGATATCAGGTTCCTGTCCTGGGCGACCCGAGTTTGTGACCTGCAGACCGGCAACTTTACCTTGAAGGTTGGCAACCGGATTCGTACCAGGCCTGTCGACGATATCTTCGCCTTTTACTTGCGTAATCGATCCTGTCAAATCGCGCTTTTGGGCAGTACCATACCCAATAACCACAACCTCTTCTAAAGCTTGATCTTCGCTGATCAGGAAAACATCTAATGTTTGTTGGTTACCAACCGTCACCGATTGTGGAGTATAACCAATAAACCGAAAGGTTAAAGAATCTGTTGGGCTGACTTCAACCGAGAACCGCCCGGCAGCATCCGTCTGGGTTCCTGTTCCATCTGGTTTAGAAATGGTGACTCCCGGAAGACCAATTAAAGACTGGCTGTCCTTTACCGTTCCGGTTACAGTTTTAACCTGCGCATATCCGTAAGATAAGGTGGAGGCTAAAAACAAAAAAAGTATACATAACTTCCTCATAAAACTAGTTTGTTAACGTTTGTAATTATGACACAATAACAGGTTATCGTAACACAGTGTTTATAATCTTAACAAAGATGTGGTGTATTAGTTCTATGGCAAAATAAAGTGGTTTCACATTACTACTTCATAGGAAGATGGTTGCTACAAATCGAATTTTATTTTTGTGTATTTATCTGTAAAATAAATACTTATAATACTTCATTACCTGCACAACTATTAGCTATGAGTGTATTATGTACACTATTTATTTGTAGTAATAATGATGTAGTTTTTAATGTTCTAATAAGAACTCCGTTAAATTTTTATGCGTTGGAAGCTCAAATTTCTTACGTAAACGATATCGCCTAACTTCCACACCGCGGGTAGTTATATTGAGTAGGGACGCGATGTCTTTGCTAGACATATTGAGTCGGAGGTAAGCACATAATTTTAGATCGTTGGGTGATAAGGAGGGGTAATCTGCTTTTAGTTTTTTAAAGAAGTTCTCGTGTGATTCATTAAAACTTTTCTCAAATATATCCCAGTCACGCTCATCACTGCGCGCGTTATCCATAAGCTTATTTACTTTTTGTAACTGGTCAACCGATAGCTTATTACCATTCTTGTCTTTCAGTTTGAAGAGCTCGTCTTGGAGATTGTGCAATAATT
Organism: Sphingobacterium gobiense; assembly: GCF_002980575.1. GTDB lineage: Bacteria > Bacteroidota > Bacteroidia > Sphingobacteriales > Sphingobacteriaceae > Sphingobacterium > Sphingobacterium gobiense. The sequence continues at coordinate 826,634 of NZ_PVBS01000001.1, read as the reverse complement.
CATTTTTGTAAACAATATTAGCAGCGACATTTGCGAGCTCTCTACTTTTTTGATCCAATTCCAGTTCCAATTGCTCATTTTTTAACTGCATGAGTTTCTTCTCATTTTGTTCAGTTTCGCGACGTAATAGTTCCTCTTGGCGACGCCGAAGTTTCTGTCTTAACTGGAGCTTATCCAGTTTTATCTTTTCGATAATACGACGTCGTATGATCATGAAGGCTATCCCCAGGGTAATAAAGTATAGCAGAAACGCAGGCCACTGCAAATAAAATGGCGCTTTGATGGCGAATGTGACTTGACTGACATTTGAAATCCGTCCGTCAGTGGCTATTGCCCTCACCTTAAAGGTGTAGGTCCCCCAGGAAAGATTTGTAAAGTCGATATACGGTATTTCGGAGGGGGTTGACCACTTATTTTGATACCCTTCCAATTGATACTGATATTTCGAGGCAATACTAGAATACCATGGGGAAGAGAATATTACACGGATATTATTGTTTTTGTAAGGGATTGATTTATTGATTTCAAGGTAGCTGACTGAATCACTGCTCATCATGGAAATATCTTGTAATCCTTTAATGATTGGCTTTTCAATAGCAGCGTTATGTTTAAAATACGGATTATACGCAACAAATCCATTGTCCAATGCAAAAAGAAAACGGTTCGCTGCAAATTCCACGTTTTCGTAATCTTTCATGACCATATTTTCCAGCCCATTAAAAGTAGAAGAATCTATGCGGATAGCATTATCTTTCCATTCCACCAAAGCAAATCGACCATCATTAATAAAGATATACGTTGTGTCGTCCCGTTCCTTTATCTTGGTTGAATTTGCAAAAGAGCCAAGCGATTGATTTATATCGTCATACGTTGCGAATTTATCGAGTACCTTATCATAAGTAAAAATACCCTTATCGGTAGCAAAAACCGTATTACCCCTTATATCGGCCGGCGTGATCCGTCGGATGTTCGGAAAATCCGCTGTAAAAGAAAAAGTTTTTAAAGTTTTTATGGTTGGTTGCGTTGTCGATAATTCTAAGAGCTGAATGCTATTATTTAGTACCGCCCAAAATGTCATATTCTCCCAGGGATAGAGTTTGAGAACCGCTTCTTTTGGCTCTTGAAACTTGTGATGTAACTGCCAACCCTGTCGGTCTTCAAATAAAGCTATTCCCGTATAATTTCCTTGGATGAAAAAAGGCGCGTTAGGCCTAAGCTGGATGTTTTGCCAACCACCGGTCCAACGTGATATTCGCTCTATTTGATTGCCTCTGACTAAAAAAGTACCGTCATTATGGCCACAAATGAGCTGGTTATTGAATATTTCAAGTGACCAAACTTGCCCTTGTGAATTAGGAATAAATTGAAACTGAAGTTGCTGGAGATAACTGTCCGCTGTCCAGCGGCTATAAAATAAGCCTTGATTGGTTCCAAGGTATATTCGGTCTTGAAATACCTTGATGGCATATACCGTACCCAACGCTCCGAAGATATCGTTGTAATAGTAAAACGGGGAGTTAATCTCAATTCGATCTATGCCGTTGTCCAATCCGGCCCATAAATTTCCTTGCTTGTCCAATACCATACTGAGTACAGTATTGTTTTGAAGGCCATTTCGCTTGTGGACGTGTTGAAGTATTTTCCCCGATTTATTAGCAATGAAAATACCGTTTTTAATCGTACCGAATGCAAATGTATTATCATCTATCTTGACGCCATTATTTATTTGAGCTTCTTTGAGAAATTGATTTAATGGAGACTCGGGATACCATGGAGAAGCTTCTCCATTTTCGCTCAACAAAAAGAGCCCATCTTTTGCTGTTCCGACAAGTATATGGTGTATATCGAACGGGAGAAACACCAGCACATTGTGCAATCGCGTTTTCAAGGGCGTAAAACCGCTATCTCCCCAAGTATTTAGGCCGCTCGGAATCTTTTCCACCCAAACATATTCTCCTGCCTGATGTGCAAAAAGAAAGGGTTCTCCATCTCCATAATGCGTTGTTATTTTATTCCCATGCAAGAGGTAAAATTTGGAGAATGATTGAAAGATAACGGAGTCACCAACGAAGAGAATTTTCCATATTTCGTCGTTTTGGATGATGCCTGGTTCTACTAAATGTGTCAGTGAATAATACCGAAGCTTGCCCTTCTCTTTTTTGAAATACCCAAATTCTTGCTTGCCTCCAGCGTAAATCTTTCCATCTTTCGCTACGCTAACACTTCGGGCGCCCATGTTGTTTTTCAGTGGGTATGTCTCCCAATAAGCTCCATCAAATACGATGATCCCATCGCCATTAGCAGCATATATTACACCATCTGGACCTTGGTCAACGCTCCAATTTTGATTTCCAGCCTTATATTGCGATTTGGTATAATTCTGAACATACGGACTTCCAATAGACGAAATATATTGGCCATAACAGCAAACGCTTAGAAGTAAACAAATTAACAAACTTATAGTGCGGATCATCATACAATACGTTTCGAATGCTGCAAGTTACAAACTCAAGCGCTTTCTAGCAAAAGCTTCGTTAAACCTTTGCTGTTAAGGTTTAATGAATGTTTAATATATTATTTTGTGTCGTTCGAACCGTGACGTGGCTTTTAATTAAGAAGGTTAAGAATGGGATAATACAATTGCATGATCCCTTCCTTAACTTTAAATTGTCACATCCGGAGATTTGAAGTATGTAGAATCTTCCTTTTTGCACTAAAAAATCCTTTCAAATATCCGAAGTGACGAGGTTTTTGGTTCTTTTTTACGGAAAAAAAGAACTTTTAACTATCATTGCATTATGATTTCATTTGCTAATGCTAAAATCAATATCGGACTAAATATTGTCGGCAAACGTGCTGATGGCTATCATTTTTTGGAATCTGTATTTTACCCCTTTCCGTTATACGACATTATAGAAATCACGTCATCGGAACCGGCGACGAAAACAACACTGGAAATTACGGGCTTAGCGTTGCCCGTTGAAGATAACAATCTGTGTTTAAGAGCATATCATTTACTTGCAGAAAAGTTTAAAATACCACCTGTACATATCCATTTGCATAAACAGATTCCTTACGGGGCTGGGCTCGGGGGAGGTTCATCAGATGGCGCATTTGTCTTGAAAATGCTCAATGAAAAGTTTGATATTGGGCTTTCTACATTGCAATTAGAAAATGAAGCTGCGAAATTAGGGGCAGATTGTCCTTTTTTCATTCAAAATAAACCATGCTATGCTGAAGGGATCGGAACGGATTTATCTCCTGTCCCGATAGATCTGTCGGATAGGTTTTTAGTACTTGTCAAGCCATCCGTGAATATATCTACGGCAGAGGCTTATCAACAGGTTGTACCCCATCCTGCTAAAGATGATTTGAAGGAAGTGCTGCATCTTCCTGTACAAGACTGGAAGTTTTATGTTAAAAATGACTTTGAAGAGGGTGTCTTTGACAAATATCCCTTGATAAGAGAAATCAAATTAGCACTTTATGCACAAGGCGCTATGTACGCTTCGATGTCTGGTTCTGGGTCGGCTGTGTATGGTATATTTTCGAAACCCATCGATTTAACGATGTTACAAAATCTAGGTCAGGTGTATTATCCAGTGGAGATTTAAATTACGCTCCGAAATATGCTCGAATTTTTCTTTCGTCTTCCTTAATCTGGGTTTGCATCGCTTCCAGGGAATCAAACCACTGGTCATGACGGATAAATTTGAGAAACTTCACGCGGAGCGTGGTACCATATATATCATCCTTAAAATCCAATAAATTAATTTCAATTTTTCGGTTCATGCCATCCACCGTTGGGCGGGTACCAATATACGCCATTCCTTTTGCTATACGATCCGGCTGCGGAGCTACGTACTCGCCAGTATGAACGGTAGACATGTTAGCATAAATCTCTACCTCTACGGCATAGATCCCATAAGCAGGGATTAGTTTATGGGCCTCGTGGACATTGAGGTTGGCTGTAGGGAAACCGATTTCTCGACCGATTTGGTCGCCACGTACGACCGTGCCCGTCAATTCAAATGTGTAGCCTAAATATTTATTGGCGGCTTCAATGTCTCCTTTGATTAAGGATTCACGTATTTTGGTAGACGACACGGCAACATCTTCAATATCTTGTTCTGGAATCTGTTCAACAGCATAATCATATATTTCAGCCAATTCTTTCAGGTCCTTGATAGAACCCTGTCTGTCTTTACCGAAATGATGATCGTATCCAATCACGATCTGTTTCGTTCCCAGCCGACCAACCAAAACGTTACTGATGTATTCCTCTGGTGATTGATTGGAAAAGTCTCGCGTAAAGGGTGTAATGATTAAATGGTCAATTCCAGATAGCGCTAAGCGATGTGTTTTCTCTTCTATATCGTTAATAAGACGCAAATTATCGTCGTTCGGATTGATAATTAGACGAGGATGCGGAAAAAAGGTCAACAAGATCGTTTCACCATTTCTTTCTGCCGCACATTCCCTTAATTTGGATAAGATCTTTTGATGGCCAATATGCACGCCGTCAAATGTACCAATGGTTACAATCGCATTCGAAAGTGGTTCGAACTCATCTAAACTTTTATATATCTTCACGACCTATGATTAGTTGTTTGTTTATTGCTGTTGAATCGTTGTTCTGTGTAATTTAATTTTTTCGATTAAATTCTGCAAATTCCAAGCGTCATCTACATGAAAGTCGCCGCTTTTGGTTCGTCTGAGTTGACTGAGATGTGCGCCTATTCCTAAAGCCTTTCCAAAATCGTGTGCGATGGAGCGGATATAGGTTCCTTTGGAGCAACCGATTCTAAAATGCACATTTGGCATTTCAATTTTCTCTATCTCAAAACTGTTAATGGTGATACGTCGTGCTTTTAATTCAACTTCTTCGCCCCGGCGAGCCTTTTCGTACACGCGCTCGCCTTTTATTTTGATAGCGGAGTGGGCCGGCGGATACTGTTCAATTACACCCAGAAATTGCAGCGTTGTTTTGTGTATATCTGCATCGTTGAGATGTGTATAATCAAATGTTTGGTCAACAGCTGTCTCCAAATCGTAGGAAGGTGTCGTTGCACCTAATGTGATGACACCGGTATACTCTTTGTCTTCCGCTTGGAAAGAGTCTATTCTTTTCGTGAATTTGCCTGTACAGATAATCAATAATCCTGTTGCCAGGGGATCGAGCGTACCTGCGTGTCCTACTTTAATTTTTTGAGGTTTCATGCTATTGCGGAGCTTTCCGACTACGTCAAAGCTTGTCCATTCTAAAGGTTTATCAACCAATAGAACCTCACCTGCTGCAAAATCGAATGGGGAAGACACCGTTTCTTCTGCCTTTGTCATTTATATAATTTCCAGACTGTGTCCACTCAGCAATAATCCAATAATCGTGAGCCCCACGATGATACGATACCATCCAAAAGCTTTAAAACCATATTTGGTTAATACGCTGATAAAGCTTTTAATAGCGATAATAGCAACAATAAAACCGACCACGTTACCAATAATGAGCAGGTTTATTTCTTCACCGGTAAAAACATGACCTTCTTTAAGAAATTTATAGAGTTTAACAACCGAAGCTCCCAACATCATAGGGATGGCCAGAAAGAAAGAAAACTCGGCGGCAGCTTTCCGTGTAAGGCTTTGGGTCATCCCGCCGACGATAGTACTTGCTGAACGTGATGTTCCGGGAATCAATGCCAAACATTGATACCACCCGATAATGAACGCTTGTTTGTAGGAGATATCATCCGAATTACCGATTTGAGGTCTGTTAAACCATTTGTCCACAAATAATAAGATAATGCCGCCCACAACCAACATCACTGCTACCATTAGCGGGCTTTCTAGAAGAGCGTCGATAAAATCGTTGAGCGCTAGACCGAGTATGGAAGCTGGGATCGCAGCTACCGCTAGCTTATAATAGAAATCTAGCGATCTGAAGAACCGACGGTAATATAAGACTAAAACAGAAAGAATGGTGCCGAGCTGTATAACAATGGTAAACAGCTTAACAAAAGGGGAGGGCTCCATTCCCATTAACGCTGTTCCGATAATGATATGGCCCGTCGAGGAAACAGGTAAAAATTCCGTTAATCCTTCAATGATTGCCAAGACAATCGCCTGAAAATAGGTCATTCTTAATTATTTTTTGTTTTTTGGTTTGTATAAAATGGCAACAAAGCCCAAGGCGAATCCGAGGACAATCACCAAGGGAGCTAACGTTATCTTGGTGAAGCTGTAAATATCTTCGGTTCCCGTCATGAGGATGAAACCTAATACAACCACTAGGACACTGGCAGCAAACAGTTGATAGTTTATTTTTTCAAAAACAAAGCCGGATTTCGGCTGCGAAGTATGATGTTGCTTTTTTTCTGACATTCTTTCTTATTCGTTATGTATTGTCCGCGATTATTATAAATCACGGTTACTTATCATTACCTATACAGACTATGTGATTTAGCTCTTAAATATTTTGTGACGGCGAAGTAAGTACTAAAACCGGAAATAACAATCCCTAAAGCGACCACAATAAGGAAAATCGCACCAAACTCATACCAATTGCGTAGAAATACTAAATCAGGAATTTGCTTTTGAGCGAATTGCAAGGTAAATATCAATAGTAAGATAGCTATCATAGCGCCTAGCAAACCGTGAAATATACCATATAGGAGATAAGGTTTGCGTATGAAGTTCTTTGTCGCACCGATAAGTTGCATACTCTTGATAAGGAACCTTTGTGAATAGATGGCTAAACGAATGGTATTATTAATAAGTGCTACCGCGATGATCAATAATACAATGGTGAACCCTAATACCACGATACCAATAATACGGATGTTTTTATTGACCATATCAATAAGCGATTCTTGGTAGATCACTTCTTTCACCCGACTGTTTTTAGCGGATTTTTGAATAAAAGTTTGTATGCTGTCTGTGTTAGCATATTGTTCTTTCAGGTATACGTCGATAGAAGGCAATAGCGGATTGTGTCCCAAATATTCTACGAAATCCTCGCCTAGATCTTCTTTCAGGTTTTTAGCAGCCAGCTCCTTGCTAATATATTCGGTGCGTAATACATAGGGGTCCTTTTCAAGATCCTTTTGCATCGCCAAGACATCCCCCTCATTTACATTATCGTTTACGATGATATTGAGGACAATATTTTCTTTGACGTATTTGGATAGGTTTTTAGCATGCACCAGAATCAAGCCTAATAAACCTGTCATCAACAGTACCAATGCGATACTAATGACCGTTGACACATAAACAGATTTGGTTTTCTTTCTCGGTGAACCTTCTTCGTGAGTAGACATACGCTCTTCTTAATCTAATATATGATGCGAAAGTAAATAATAATGTGCATTTAAGAAACAATTCGTTAGAATAATTTGCTTAAACATCTAGACATTTAACACTCAATCCGTACATTTTATTGCCTATTCTGAAACTTTTATATCTAAATTGATGTAAAATAGCTATTTTCGCATCTCTTTCAGATTAGCAACATATTATTATGGAATACAATCATCAATCGCTAGAAAAAAAGTGGCAACAGTTTTGGGCTGAAAATGGTACATTTAAGCCTGCTAACACGACAGATAAGCCCAAATATTATGTGTTGGATATGTTTCCATATCCTTCCGGTGCGGGACTGCACGTAGGACATCCGCTTGGTTATATCGCTTCTGATATTTATTCCAGATATAAGAGATTAAAAGGTTTTAATGTGTTGCATCCGATGGGGTATGATTCGTTTGGATTGCCTGCTGAACAATATGCTATTCAGACAGGGCAACATCCGTCAGTTACGACGGAAGCGAATATCAAGCGTTATAGAGAGCAATTGGATAATATCGGTTTTTCCTACGATTGGTCAAGGGAGGTGCGCACATCGGAACCCGATTATTACCAATGGACACAATGGATATTCATGCAGTTATTCAATGCATGGTATAACAATGAAACCGATAGAGCAGAGTCCATTGATCGTTTAATAGAACGATTTAAAACTTCAGGCTCTGAAGATATTAATGCGGTTTGCGATGAGGATGTGTTGACTTTTACAGCAACCGAATGGGAGAATTTTTCGGAGAAAGAACAACAACGCGAATTGCTCAAATATAGACTGGCTTATTTGCGTGAGAGTACGGTAAACTGGTGTGCTGCTTTAGGAACGGTGTTGGCAAATGATGAAGTTATCAATGGTGTGTCAGAACGGGGAGGTTATCCGGTAGAACAGAAGAAAATGATGCAGTGGTCGATGCGCATAACAGCATATGCCGATCGTTTGCTACGCGGATTAGATACAGTTGATTGGCCAGATCCCTTGGTAGAGATGCAGCGTAATTGGATAGGTAAATCCGTAGGCGCATCGGTGAAGTTTCCGTTGCCCCAGTTGGATACGAATATTGAAGTGTTCACGACCCGTGTGGATACTATATTTGGCGTTTCTTTTATTGTTTTAGCACCGGAACATGAATTTGTTGATACTTTAACTACAACGTCACAACGTACTGAAATCGAATCTTATAAAGAGAAGACCGCCAAAAAATCGGAATTAGATCGTATGGCGGATGCCAAAACGGTATCGGGTGCTTTTACAGGTTCGTATGCTAAGCATCCATTGACCGGAGAAAATGTGCCGATTTGGATTGCGGATTATGTTTTGGCAGGATATGGGACGGGGGCTGTAATGGCTGTGCCATCTGGAGATCAACGGGATTATATTTTCGCGAAACATTTTGATTTACCGATTATTCCGATTTCCGATGCACAAAATATCAAGGAAGAAGCTGATCCGACAAAAGAAGGACGCTATATCCATTCTGACTTTATTAATGGTATGACCTACAACGAAGCCGTACCAGCTTTGATAAAACGTTTGGAAGAGCTCGGATTGGGTAGAGCGAAGATAAACTATCGGATGCGTGATGCCATCTTTGGTCGCCAGCGTTATTGGGGGGAGCCTGTACCTGTTTACTTTAAAGATGGTCTTCCTCATTTAATAGAGGAGAAAGAGTTACCCTTATTATTGCCGGAAGTAGATAAATACTTGCCTACAGAAACAGGTGAACCTCCTTTGGGCAGAGCCGAAGGGTGGAAGTATCAAGGAAAATACGATTACGAGTTGAGTACGATGCCAGGTTGGGCAGGTTCTTCCTGGTATTGGTTCCGTTATATGGATTCCGCAAATAAGGAATCGTTTGCGTCTAAAGAGGCCGTAGATTATTGGAAGGCTGTAGATTTATATATCGGTGGTTCAGAGCATGCTACAGGGCATTTGCTCTACGCTAGGTTTTGGAATAAAGTGTTAAAAGATCTCGGGTATCACCATGAAGAAGAGCCTTTCAAAAAATTGATCAACCAAGGGATGATTCAAGGACGTTCTAACTTTGTATATCGCGTACTTGATGAAGGGGGTAAAGGTACAAATGTTTTTGTTTCATATGGTCTAAAAGATAAGTACAACACCATTCCGTTGCATGTCGATGTTAACATCGTTTACAACGACGTGCTTGATACGGAGAAGTTCAAAACATTCCGCCCGGATTTTGCGGACGCAGAATTTGTCTTGGAGAATGGCAAATATATTTGCGGCACGGAGGTTGAGAAGATGTCGAAATCTAAATTTAACGTGGTTAACCCAGACGACATTATAGAAACGTATGGTGCCGATACACTCCGTCTTTATGAAATGTTCTTAGGACCGTTGGAGCAGTCAAAGCCTTGGAATACAAATGGTATTGAGGGAGTATATAAATTTTTACGTAAGGTGTGGCGCTTATTCCACGATGCCCAAGGAAATTTTGTTGTCTCGGGAGATGAACCCACCCAAGCGGAATATAAAGCATTGCATAAAATCATCAAAAAGGCAGAAGAAGATATCGAACGCTTCTCGTTTAATACGTCTGTTTCGGCTTTTATGATTTGTGTGAATGAGTTGACTGATTTGAAATGCAATAAGCGAAAAATTTTACAGGAGCTCATCATTGTGCTTCACCCATATGCCCCGCATATTACGGAAGAGTTGTGGGCGTTGTTGGGGAATGAAGCAGGGGCAATCTCGTACGCATCATACCCTACTTTTAATCCGGACTATTTGATTGAATCGGAGTTTGCTTATCCAGTTTCTGTTAACGGAAGAATGAAGATGAACTTGCCATTGGCTTTAGATTTGGATCAGAAAGCTGTAGAGGAAACTGTTCTAGCAAATGCAGATGTGCAACGGTATTTGGATGGAAAAGCGGTAAAAAAGGTCATTTTTGTAAAAGGCAAGATTATCAATATTGTTGTTTAATTCATTATATCACTCTTTTTAGTGATATTCTTCATTATCATTGTTTTTGATGATAATTTTGTTTATCACTAATTTTGCTGATATGACATCCGATACCTATCTTTGAGTAAAAGACTTTATATGATAGCTGTAATATCGGGTGATATAATTAAATCGCGTTCTGCAGATCCAAAAATATGGATGCCAGCATTGGATGAAGCTATAGGTCTATATGCTAATAAATTTGATATTTTCCGCGGAGATAGCTTTCAGGCGGAGCTAACGCTCCAAAATGTGCTAACGGCGGCGTTATATATAAAAGCTGCGATGCTGGCCCTTGATTTAGATGTGCGTATGGGAATTGGCATTGGAACAACAGAACATGATGCTCCGCATATCAAAAACTCTTTTGGTTCTGCGCTTATTTATTCAGGAGAAGCTTTCGAGGAACTAAAGAAAGAAACGATATCGTTTAAATCGGCTTATCCCAAGCTCGACGCCGTATGCAATGTCATCCTGCCGTTAGTAGCGGAACTAACCACGCGTTGGACACCTAATATGGCAGAGACAGTGAAAGTAGCGTTCCGAAATGAGGATGCCAACCAAGCTGAACTGGCCAAAATATTGGATAAAAAATATCAAAGTCAAGTCAGCACCGAATTGCAGAAAGCGAGCTATGCTAAAATACAACGGGCCCTGGATTACTGCACAAAAGAAATATTAGCGTTATGAGCATTTTATTTTTAAAGCTATTGCTGGCTCATTTTATAGGTGATTTTGTACTGCAGCCTAAAAGCTGGGTGCAGAAACGCAGAGAGCACATCGGTTATTTGCTGATACATATTGCCGTGCACACGACGCTGTTGGTGTTGCTTTTTATACCTGAATTACCTGACCAATGGCAAGTTATATTATTTATAAGCTGTGCACATCTATTGATCGATAGCGGTAAGATTTATTTCGAGAAAAGGTTTCCCAAACGAACCTTTTTATTGTTTATAGCCGATCAAACGTTACATATCCTTTCACTGATTGCCGTTGTATTGTATAAATATGGCTTATCCATCGAATGGGAAACTTTGTTTTCTCCGAAAAGCCTATTATACGTTTTGGCTTTTGTTCTTACTGTATTTGTTAGTCCAATTATGTTACGTGTTTTCTTCAGCAAGTGGACCGCTGAAGTTGATGTGGCCACTAAACCGACAAAATCGCTTGTAGATGCGGGAATGCTCATTGGTATTATGGAACGATTGCTTATCGTTCTTTTTATACAGGTAGGGTTTCTGTCCGGTATAGGATTTCTTTTGGGCGCAAAATCCATCTTTCGTTTCGGTGATTTAACAAATGCTAAGGACACAAAATTTACCGAATATATCCTCGTAGGTACCTTAGCGAGTTTTGTTGCCGGAATAGCGATTGGTTATGGCTTGCGTATAGGCCTCCGATACCTTGTATAGCTTCCACGTTTCCTAGGCATAGGAAACCTACCCTTTAACTGCTTTCACTAACGCCTGTACTTCTGTTGCAACCGCTGTTTCCGAACCGTCGGTGATTGCCGACGAATGAAAATACGCTGCATCTGTTTCTTGCCAAATACGCCCAATATTAGTGGAACGCAAACCGCCGCCGGGCATGATTCCAAGGCGGCCACGAGCCTGTTGCACTAAACGCTTCAGTTCCTCTAATCCCAAATCTACATTCGGTGCACAGCCTGAGGTGAGCACGGTCGTGAAACCACAGGCAATAATATCTTCTAATGCCTGGGCACTATCAGAAACTTCATCAAAGGCTCGATGAAAGGTACAAGGTTTGCCTCCTGCCAATTCGACTAGTACGCTATTTTGTTGCTTATCAATGTTGCCCGCAATATCCAGAAATCCAAAGACAAAACCATCTACACCTAAAGTATTAAATAATAAAATCTCCTCTTGCATCTGTGTAAATTCATCTGCTGTGTACACAAAATTTCCACCTCGAGGCCGGATCATTACATGCAAGTTGATGTGTAATGCGCGACGTACAATTTCTGTTTCCTGGAAATCGGGGGTTGTTCCGCCTAGTGGCATATCCGCACAAAATTCTACGCGGTCAGCTCCGTGTTGTTGGGCTATCTGCGTTGCTTCTATATTAAAACAAGCAATTTCTATTTTTGGCATTTCTATATAAGATAATGTGGAGAGGAAATAAGCTGGTTTCCCGCGTCATCATACTTCGCGTAATTAAAACCACCATGTATACAATAGGCTCCATATTCCCCTTGTTTATTCAGCGCAATAAATCCAACTTGTATGTTATCTAAGGTTTTTTTTCGGCTTTCTGTAAACTTGATGATTCGTTTTACGGCTTCTTCACAAGCTTTTTGAGGTGTATGTCCTTGACGCATCAACTCGACAACCAAATGCGATCCTACTGTACGGATAACCTCTTCGCCATGCCCAGTGGCTGTAGCAGCGCCCACTTCGTTGTCGACATATAATCCGGCTCCAATAATAGGGGAGTCGCCCACCCGTCCATGCATTTTAAAAGCCATACCGCTAGTTGTGCAGGCTCCTGAAAGATTGCCCTGTTCGTCTAACGCAATCATACCAATGGTATCGTGATTTTCTATATTGACAACGGGTTCATACTTCGCTGTTTTGAGCCATTCACGCCATTCCTTTTCCGACGCTTCTGTCAACAGGTTTTCGAGCGGGAATCCCTGTTCCTGGGCGAACTGTAGCGCACCATCACCCACTAACATAACGTGCGGGGTTTTCTCCATAACCGCCCGAGCGACAGATATGGGATGTTTAATTTGTTCCAGCGCAGCTACCGAACCAATATTTGCATTTTCATCCATAATACAGGCATCTAATGTTACCTTACCGTCTCTGTCCGGACGTCCACCGTAACCTACACTACGCTCGGTAGGATCGGCTTCCGTGTAACGCACCCCTTGTTCCACCGCATCTAATGCCCGCCCCCCAGTAGAAAGGACTTTCCAGGCTTCAGCGTTCGCTTTCAACCCAAAATCCCAGGTAGACAAAACAATAGGTTTGTTAACCTCTCTAGATAGCACTTTTGCCTGCTGGGCGTAAATAGGGGGTAAGCTCAATAGGAGCGAACCGGCTCCTATCTTCTTTAAAAACTTTCTGCGCGAATCCATATAGGCAAACCTAAATAAATTCATTTTTATATGCAATAAATCGAATCGGTATATAAAAATGAATTACGCATGAAATTTTCTATTTAGGTATTCGTGAATGCAAAGCATTTTATTTACGTTTGTACTATCATGAGTACGACATCATATCTATCAAATAGGATTAATAATTTATCCGAATCAGCGACCCTAAAAATGACTAAACTAGGGCGCGAATTAGCTTCTAAAGGAATCAACGTTATTAGTTTAAGTGTAGGAGAACCAGATTTTAACACGCCTGATAATGTAAAAGATGCAGCGAAGAAAGCACTAGACGAGAATTATACACGTTATTCTCCGGTACCGGGTTATCCCGAACTCCGCCAAGCTATTGTTAATAAATTGAAAAATGAAAACGGTTTAGTATATGAGCCGTCACAGATTGTGGTTTCTACCGGCGCAAAACAGTCATTATCTAATGTTATTTTAACTTTAATTAACCCTGGTGATGAGGTCATTATCCCTACACCATATTGGGTTTCTTATTCGGAAATGGTTGTATTGGCAGAAGGAAAGTCCGTATTTATCGATACAGATATCGACTCCGACTTCAAGATTACGCCCGAGCAATTGGAGGCAGCTATTACGCCTAGGACTAAGTTATTTATGTTCTCATCCCCTTGTAACCCAACAGGCTCTGTTTATAGCAAGGACGAGTTAGCTGCTTTGGTTAAGGTTTTCGAAAAATACCCAAATATTTTCATTCTATCAGATGAAATTTATGAGCACATTAATTTCGTCGACAAACACGAATCCATCGCGCAGTTCGAGTCCGTCCGTGAACGCGTAATCATTGTAAATGGCTTTTCCAAGGCCTTCGCCATGACAGGCTGGCGCTTAGGATATATAGCCGCTAACAAAGAAATTGCTGCTGCCAATGATAAACTGCAAGGGCAAACGACCTCAGGAACTTGTTCCATCGCGCAACGTGCTGGTATTACTGCTTACCATGATGGATTGGAAAGCGTAAATGAAATGAAAGAAGCATTTCTGCGCAGACGTCAATTGGTGTATGATTTATTAAATGATATTCCAGGAGTGAAGACGAATCTTCCGGAGGGTGCATTCTATTTCTTCCCTGAAATTAGCTCGTTTTTTGGAAAGAAAGATGCAAATGGAAATGTAATCAAAGACTCTTCAGATTTGGCACTTTACCTGCTAAATGAAGGACATGTAGCGACTGTTGGAGGCGACTCTTTCGGTAATAACAACTACATTCGTCTTTCGTATGCGGCTTCAGACGAAGCTTTGAAGGAAGCTTTGCGACGTATAAAAGAGGCCTTGGGTAAGTTGTCTTCATAGCGACTTTTTTCGTGAAAATATAATGGAATACCGGTAGAGACGCAGCATATTGCGTCTCTGCTTCATTTATGTACAGCCTATATGAAATTGAATTTTGACAGTTTTATTATTGCCCTACTTTGTTTTATTATTATTGCCTATTTCTTTCCCCAAGGATATCTCTGGCAGGATGGGCAAATACTCGAATGGATAACGAGCGTTGGTGTTTCTCTGATTTTCTTTTTTTACGGGCTAAAATTGAGTTTTCAGCAATTAAAAACAGGATTGAGCAATTGGAAGCTTCACCTTTTAGTACAAGGTGCAACTTTTGTCTTATTTCCTTTACTCGTATTACCCTTTTATCCTTTGATGCAAAGCGAATTACAACATGATTTTTGGCTTTCTTTTTTCTTTTTGGCGGCATTGCCATCTACGGTATCTTCTTCGGTTGTAATGGTTTCCATTGCGCGGGGAAATATTCCCGCAGCTATCTTTAATGCAAGTATATCGGGGTTAATAGGCGTAGTTATAACACCGTTATGGATGCAGTTTTTTCTCAGTTTTGAAGAGGTTGATGTTGTCGGCGATGTGTACTGGGGTTTAATAAAGGAAATTATCATCCCGGTTATCGCGGGATTGGTACTGCAGCCTTATTTTGGCAAATGGGCATCGACATACAATCGACAGTTAGGAATTTTTGATAAATCGATTATTTTGCTCATTGTGTATAGCAGCTTCGCCGAATCGTTTGTGAGCGGCGTGTTTGAAAGCACGGGAAAGCTTTATCTTCTATGGATTTTTGTAGGTGTGGTGGTGGTGTTTTTGCTTCTTTATGGAATGATCTATTTACTAAGTAAATATGTTTTTAAATTCAATAGGGAAGACCAGATAACGGCATTATTCTGTGGGTCTAAAAAATCATTGACCCATGGTTCTGTGTTTGGAAAATTTCTTTTCGCTCATTCTCCTAGTGCAGGTCTATATTTTCTACCGTTAATGATATTTCACGCTTTTCAGATACTGATCGTTACCGTGATCGCACAACGATACCATAATAAAGATGCTAGTTAAATAGCTCAAAACCATATTTTGCATTACTCCAAAAACGGTCTAAAGCGATCATACGAGGTTTGAAAAAACGGATTAAATCAGGCCAATCTTCCGTTTTAAAAACGGAGACCTTTTTGTTGAGCTCTATTCCGATACGAGCGGCGTTTTTGCCGTATTCATCATAATAGTTTTTATTCCATATCCACTCTTCTTCGAGTTCGGTATGTAGTATCTTTTTGTATTCTTGGAATTGTGTAAACATCAGTTCCCTTATCCCTTCGTCCGGATGACTGATTTCAATATAGATGCTTGCCCTTTTATTGTCTGCGTCCATCCGGAAATAAAGATGTTTAATGCTTGTTCTATAATTAACCCAATTGATTTTTAGTCCCTCTTCATTTGGAACCAAGGACATAAATCGACCGAAATTAGTCCAAAACTGTTCTTTTAGTTTCTTTGCTTCTTCTTTTGAGTACAATATTTTTCGCTGAAAATGTTACTACCAATGTGTGTTAAAAACCTTCATAGATGTCTCATGAAAGTTCATCAAAACTATTAATTAATAACCAAACTTTTATAGCGTTTTCCGGTTTAATGTATATGGACAAGAAAAAATCATTATTGTTGCTAACCGCCGTGGCCGCAGGCACGACGTTATATAATTTGTTAAAACCCGTTAAATCCAATGTAGCGGTAGTGCAGGGCTTCCAAAAAGAAAAGTTTTTAGGGGAGTGGTTCGAGATTGCACGGATGGATTTTCGTTGGGAAAAAAATCTGAAAAATGTTTCAGCGTCTTATGCGCTGAACAACGATGGTAGTATCCGGGTAAATAATCAAGGCTTTGATATGATAAAAGAACGCTATAAGCAAAGTATTGGTAAGGCAAAATTTGTCAGAAACGAAGAAGAGGGGGCTTTGAAAGTATCTTTTTTCGGGCCATTCTACTCGGGATATAACGTCGTGATGATTGATGATGATTATCGTTATGCCCTAGTTTTCGGTGAAAACCTTGACTATATGTGGATGCTCTCGCGTGATAGGATAATGCCTGAGGATATCAAAGAAAAATATCTAGCTTACGCCAAGCGCTCAGGATATACTACCGATAAATTGGTGTGGACGATTCAAGAATAAAAAAGGATAAGGCTTTAAACCTTATCCTTTTTGTCTGTGGAGAATATCGGAGTCGAACCGATGACCTTTTGGCTGCCAGCCAAACGCTCTAGCCAGCTGAGCTAATCCCCCTTCTTTGAAAAAACATTCAAACTTAGATAAAATGCTTTGTATTCACAAGTACCTGTCAGAAAAAAAAATGATGTTTTAAATCTGCTGGGGCGGCAAGCAAAGCGCAGCGGGTTCCAACTTGCGAACAGTAGGTTTAAAAGCGAGTTCCCTAACTATTTTGTAGCGGAAAATATAGGATTTAAAATGGAATAATCAATTGTAGATTCTGAAACTATCAAATCAGCAATTTGGTTAAGATCTTCCTGGGTGATACGGTTGCCTACGCCTGCATTAAAAGAACCAACGAGTATGAGAGCCGCTTCTCTTCTTTCGGATGTTGCGATTAAATTGCTGCCACCGTAAAAATTAATCAAGGACGTCGCAAAGGCGGCAAAACTCTCTAAAGTGAAAGGTATATTTCGCTGTAAGGTATATCGCATATATTTTTCGAAATCCTGAACAATCATTTGTTTCTGTTGTAATGTCATATCTGCAAAAATAACGTTTTCCCGAAACCTTTGTAACTTGTTGGATAGGATTTGGCATTATTTGATTATTTATTATAATTTCATCACTTACTTAATTTTAATATAGACTTTATATTGTTTTATTTTTGTCAGTCTAAACTCCAAAAAATGAAGAAAATTTCTTTTGTACTTTACCTTTTTTTATTTATCGTATTCGGTGCATCAGCACAACAGAAGCCCAAGTATATTTTTTTTATGATTGGCGACGGAATGGGATTGAACCAGATTAATCTAACCGAGGTTTTCCTAGCCGCACAGGAAGATCGGAATACCGTGTTCCCATTAGTATTTTCTACCTTTCCTTATGCTACGTTCGCTACCTCTTATTCTTTATCACATGGTGTGACCGATTCTGCTGCAGGAGGTACGGCCTTGGCAGTAGGCAAAAAAACGAAAAACGGTGTAGTGGGGATGGACAGTGCGGCGAACACAGCATATAAGAGTATTGCTTACACAGCTAAAGAAGCAGGACTTAAAGTGGGGATCACGACATCTGTGAGTATTGATCATGCTACGCCGGCGTCATTTTATGCCCATCAACCTAGTCGGAACCGGTATTACGAAATAGCGGAAGAGCTGATAACGTCAGATTTCGATTTTTTTGGGGGATCCGGTTTCTTAAGTCCGAACAAAAACTCAAAAAAAGAAGATGCTCCTTCCTTATTTCCGAAATTTGAAAAAGCTGGATATAGATTAGCTTATGGCTGGGAGGCCTACAACAAGATAAAACCGGCGGCCGACAAGATAATCTTGATGAATGTAGAAGATGGCGATCACTCCTCGTTAAAATATGCAATAGACCAGAAAGACGGCGACTTAAACTTGGCTCAAATAACTGACGCGGCTATAGAATCATTAACTAAAAATAATGACAACGGTTTCTTTTTGATGGTTGAAGGGGGGAAAATAGACTGGTCCTCGCATGCGAATGACGCTACGACAACTATTAAAGAGGTGTTAGATTTTAATGAGGCGGTGAAACGGGCTTATGTATTCTATGAAAAGTATCCAGAGGAAACGCTAATCGTCGTTACGGCTGACCACGAAACGGGGGGAATTGGCGTCGGTAACGGTGGAAGCCGTCTGAACACAAAACTATTAGCAAATCAACGGGTATCGCAGGGGACATTGTCTACGTTATTAGCTGATTTGAGAGCGACGAAAGAAGAAGTGCGTTGGGACGAAGTAAAAAATGTCTTAATGGAAAATGTAGGGCTTTTCGCTGATGTAGCGGTGAGCGAAGACGAGGAAAAAATGCTTGTCGCAATATATGAGAAGAGCTTCGTACGCCATGAGACGGAAACCTCAAAAAGCTTATACGCTAACGATGATAAATTGGCAAGCGAGGCGATTAAAATATTAAATAAAAAAGGTTCGGTTAGCTGGGCATCAGGGGGACATTCAGCAGCGTATATTCCCATATTTGCTATTGGAGCAGGAGCTGAGGGATTTACGCATAAGATGGAGAACACCGACATCCCCAAAAAAATAGCGAAAGCTGCCGGCTGGGATTTTTAACTAAATCATTTTTTATGTCGACATTAATAGCTGATTCTAATTTCGATAATTACCTGATACAAGAACGAAAAAAAAGCCGCGGGTGCCTTAAGTAAGATACGCACCCGCGGCCGTTTTAAGGGAGATGATCGGTCTCCTCTTCGCCTTCCGAAGGAACCTCCAACAACGATGTGTTTTCCGCCTGACTATCCAGCACCGTAAACTGGTGCACGCGTATATCCGTAACTTCTCTTTTGATATTATTGACATCAATGTAATCACGATATACTAAAGAACCTTGGATCAATAAGCGCGTACCCTTTTTTCCTTTTCTTTCTAGTTTCTCCGCGAGTTTCCCCCAAAATACCAAACTATGCCAATAAGTGGTTTCTACCCACTCTCCTTGACTGTTTTTGGAATACTCGTTTGTGGCTAAACGCACGTTGGAAACTTTGGTCCCGTTTGTCGTTGTTTTCACTTCTACATCGGCTCCCAAACGTCCGATAAGCTGTACTGCATTGATTAATGTGCTCATAAATATTGAAATTTTAGTTGTAAATCCACTTTAGATATTTTACATTTATAGTGTTATTGGCATTCGCCTTTGACAATTCAAAGTTGCGAAAGCTGGTTTATACTAGCCGGTAGTTAACCAATTATAAGCGTTTATAAACGTTTATAAGCGTTTACAAACGTTTGTATAATAAAAGAATTATGTAAAATATGGAAAAACGTATGTGTTTGACTTGTGGCGAGTCTGTCGTTGGGCGGTCGGATAAACGCTTTTGTCATGACGCCTGTCGGAATGCTTACAACAATAAAAGAAATAGTCTTCCGAATAGTTTTGTGCGAAAAATTAACGACACATTGAAGCGTAACCGGCAAGTTCTCGGTAAGATATTGGGTAAAGAAAAAATGCAGAAAGTATCTCGTGAAAAACTACTGTCTAAAGGATTTGATTTTGTTTTTTTTACCAATCAATTTAGTAATGCCAAA
Organism: Sphingobacterium gobiense; assembly: GCF_002980575.1. Lineage (GTDB taxonomy): Bacteria > Bacteroidota > Bacteroidia > Sphingobacteriales > Sphingobacteriaceae > Sphingobacterium > Sphingobacterium gobiense. The sequence goes on along the minus strand of NZ_PVBS01000001.1, from coordinate 806,602 downwards.
GGGCAAGTTTATTTTTTTGTCTATGAATATGGATATCTAGCATTGGACGAAGAGCTAGTTCTAGTGGTTCGGCAACAAAAATTCGAAAAAGTATAATTTTTAAACGTCGATCTTTCGAGGTTAGTTTTACACAACTAAATATATACAAAATTATTTTGGATGGTTGGTTTTTCTTGCTATATTAGCAATTCATAATTCAGTCCGCTAGAGCATGGCGGCAAGTTATAATTGGTTAGTGAGACCTCTATCCGCCCGGATAGGGGTCTTCTTTTTGTTTTGTAATGGTTAGAATTTAAAAATAAAAATCCTGAAGCGGGGAGCCTCAGGATTTTACCAAACCAATTATTAACCTAAATTATGAAATTATACTCTTATAACGTTGAACAATACAAACTATTATTTACTATCGATCCTTTAACATTTTTTAACATTCATGTTGCGTATTATATTATTCAAATGATATGTTTATTTTAGGAAAACCCAATCCTTCAAGCAAGGGCCTGAACACATGGATGGCGTTATCTTTTGTCTGTCGTAAAATATCGGAATTTCTTACCTCTTTATAAATTTCCTTCTCGGCACTTTTGAAAGCCTCATCCACCAAAGTTGCCTCCCGGAAGAAAGCCATTTTCGTATCATATACTTTCGAAGCTTGATGATCTATTTTAACATAACAGATCTCCGGGTCGGGCAACCTGATAGACACGGAATCACGAATAACTACTATATCACGAGGAGAGAGCTTTGTTAGGTCGATACAACCTACGGCATCAGCCTTGACAATGAGGAGAACGCTCGCATCCGGTAGGTACGCCGTAACATTTTTATGTTCCAGCACGTCGCTGAACCGGTATTTTACCAATTCCAGCTTACCCATAGCTTCAATACGCTCAATGAGCAATTGATGTTTGCTTTCCGACGTCGGGCCACTTCCGTACCGCACAACTAAAAACCAGCCAACAATAATTAATATGCTGATAAACAACAGTGTTTTTAAAAATTTCTTCATGATGGATCTTCGTCAAATTATATTCCAAACCAAAATACGCAAAATGTTTTGTTTCAAACAACGTAATTCCATCTGTTTATTTTATAATTTTGTTGAGAAGAGAAAGGGATTTTGATGTATATAATTTTTGACACCGAAACTACAGGTTTACCGAAGCGTTGGGATGCGCCCATCACAGATACAGACAATTGGCCACGCTGTATACAAATTGCATGGCAATTGCATGATGAAATGGGTAATCTTATTGAGCATCAGGATTATCTGATTAAACCCGATGGTTTTAACATTCCCTACGATTCAGAAAAAATTCACGGTATATCCACGGAGTTAGCTGAAAAAGATGGTGTTCCTTTAGTTGACGTATTGAGCAAATTCAACGCGGCTTTAGCGAAGGCAAAGTTTGTTGTTGGACAAAATATCGGTTTTGATATCAATATCATGGGGAGTGAGTTTTACCGTTATGCGGTCAGCTCTCCCTTAGCAGACATGTCGGTGTTGGATACCTGTACCGAAGTTACCGCAGAATTGTTGAAACTTCCCGGGGGGCGAGGTGGACGCTATAAACTCCCGAACCTTACCGAGCTTCATAACTACCTATTCGGTGTTCCTTTCGCCGAAGCACACAATGCCACGGCCGATGTGGAGGCAACAACACGTTGCTTTTTTGAACTTATTAGACAGGAAGTATTCACTCCAGAAGAACTACAGGTAGATACCGGGTATTTTGTTGAATTTAAACAACATAATCCGGACACCATTGCACCATGGGGGCTAAAACATATCAACTTAAAAGCCGCATCGGATGCTATTCGCGCTGCCCAAAAAACGGATGAACCCACAACGGTTATAGACGAGGAGCTTAAGAAAGCGCTAGATCAGGCGGAATTTGCCCATCTACATAATCATTCGCAGTTTTCTGTATTGCAATCGACCATTTCAATCCCAGCTTTAGTAAATGCTGCTGCAAAGGCTAATATGCCAGCAGTTGCCCTTACCGACAACGGTAATATGATGGGGGCCTTCCACTTCGTAAATACGGCGCTCGGGTATAATAAAGAAATCGAGGCAAAAAATGCAGAAGCATCCGAACGAGGAGAGGCGCCAGTAGGTCGGACGATTAAACCAATCGTGGGCTGCGAGTTTTATGTATGCGAAGACCGAACAGATAAATCAAGGAAAGACAACGGCTATCAAATTGTTGTTTTAGCAAAGAATCTAAAAGGCTATCATAACTTAGCAAAGATGGCTTCGATTGCCTATACGGAAGGGTTCTATTATGTTCCGCGTATAGACCGCTCGGTAATTGAAAAGTACAAAGAAGACGTCATCGTGCTGTCGGGCAATCTATACGGAGAGATACCGAGCAAAGTACTGAATATTGGTGAAGCGCAGGCAGAAGAGGCGTTACTGTGGTGGAAGCAACAGTTTGGAAGCGATTTTTATATAGAACTGATGCGACATGGACAGGAAGATGAAGATAGGGTGAACCAAACGCTGATTGAACTTGCCCGCAAACACGATGTCAAGCTGATTGCGACAAATAATACCTATTACGTCAGCAAAGACAATGCACATGCCCATGATATTCTACTTTGTGTGAAAGATGGGGAAAAATTATCAACACCAAAGGGTAGAGGGCGTGGTTTCCGATTCGGGTTGCCTAATCAGGAATACTATTTTAAGTCTGCAGAGGAAATGAAGCGGGCATTTGCAGACGTACCCGATGCCATTATCAATATACAGGAGATTTTAGATAAGATTGAAACTTATTCTTTGCATAGAGATGTCCTTTTACCCAAATTTGTTATTCCGGAGAAGTTTCAGCATGCTGAAGACGACTTGGATGGCGGTAAGCGCGGTGAAAACGCCTATCTCCGTCATTTGACATACGAAGGGGCGAAAGAGCGTTATGGAGAAATTACCGATAGTATTAGCGAGCGCCTGGATTTCGAATTAGAAACCATCGAAAGAACAGGATATCCCGGCTATTTTCTTATTGTACACGATTTTATTGATGCTGCCCGAAAAATGGGTGTTTCTGTGGGGCCAGGTCGTGGTTCAGCAGCGGGTTCCGCTGTTGCCTATTGTTTGAAAATAACCAATTTAGATCCGATTGAGTACGATTTACTTTTCGAGCGTTTCTTGAATCCAGACCGCGTTTCTATGCCCGATATTGATATCGACTTTGATGATGAAGGCCGAAGCCGTGTGATGCAATACGTTATTGATAAGTATGGTGCATCGCAAGTGGCTCAAATCATTACCTACGGTACGATGGCAGCTAAGTCTTCTATTCGGGACACTGCACGCGTGCTTGATTTACCGTTGCAAGATGCTAATGAGATTGCAAAACTCATTCCCAACCTCAAGTTGAATAAAATTTTCTCGATGGATGAGAAAGCGATGAAAGAGGTATTACGCTCGGAAGAATTGGAAGCGGTCAACCGTTTAAAATCCTTGGCTGATGGGGCAGGATTAGAAGCAGAAACCATTAAGCAGGCTCGTGTTCTAGAAGGGTCTATGCGAAATACAGGAATCCATGCTTGTGGGGTAATCATCACACCGGATGACATCACCAAATTTGTGCCGGTATCATTGGCAAAAGACTCAGACCTGTATGTCACCCAATTTGACAACTCAGTAGTAGAGAGTGCCGGTCTATTGAAGATGGACTTCTTGGGGCTAAAGACGCTTACGTTGATTAAGGACACTGTTGCCAACGTAAAATTACGTCATGGTGTTGAACTCGATCCCGATAAATTCCCCATTGACGATCTATTGACGTATGAGCTATTTCAACGTGGAGAAACGGTGGGCGTGTTTCAATACGAATCTCCGGGGATGCAGAAGTACATGAAAGAATTGAAGCCGACCGTATTTGCCGACTTGATTGCCATGAATGCATTATATCGCCCGGGACCGATGGAATACATTCCGTCATTCGTCAAACGGAAACATGGAATAGAACCCATTACCTACGATTTGGAAGCCTGTGAGGAATACTTGAAAGAAACATACGGTATCACCGTATATCAAGAGCAGGTGATGCTTTTATCGCAAAAACTAGCTGGCTTTTCTAAGGGTGATGCTGATGTTTTACGTAAAGCGATGGGTAAGAAGCAACGCGCGGTGTTAGACAAAATGAAGCCTAAGTTTGTTGAACAAGCGGCTGCAAATGGGCACAATCCTAAGGTATTGGAAAAAATCTGGACAGACTGGGAAGCTTTTGCCTCTTATGCCTTCAATAAATCGCACTCTACCTGTTACGCTTGGGTGGCTTATCAAACGGCTTACCTCAAAGCGCACTATCCGGCAGAATATATGGCAGCAGTATTGTCTAATAACATGAATGATATTAAAACGGTGACTTTCTTTATGGAAGAATGTCGACGGATGGGCCTTCAGGTTCTAGGTCCTGATGTAAACGAGTCCTATTATAAATTCACGGTAAATGATCAAGGTGCGATTCGTTTCGGAATGGGAGCGGTGAAAGGGGTAGGAGCCGGGGCGGTGGATACCATTGTCCAAACCCGTGAAAAAGATGGTAAATACAAATCCGTATTTGACCTCGCCAAACGTGTGGATTTACGTGCGGCAAATAAGAAGGCATTTGAAAGCTTAGCGTACGCTGGTGGTTTTGATAGTTTTACCAATACCCATAGGGCGCAGTATTTTCATGTCGACGGAGACAATTCCATTGGTTTAGAGAAAGCCATCAAATATGGTCACCGGGTAAAAGAAAACGAAAACTCAGCGCAAGCAAGTCTCTTTGGTGGATCGGCAGCAACAGAATTGCCCGAACCGGTATTGGCGCCCTGCCCAGCTTGGGGGCTTATCGAGAAACTCAAATATGAAAAAGACGTTATCGGGATCTATTTGACCAGCCATCCATTGGATAATTATAAGTTTGAAATAAAACATTTTTGCCATAATAGGGTAATAGACCTCCAATTGATAAACAAGGTCAAAGCAAGTGAAGTAGAAGACGAAGTGTTGTTGGAGTTTAATCGGATTAAAAACAAGGAAGTAGTTGTTGGCGGTATTATTGCGGCAGCGAACCACAGAGTAGCGAAGTCAGGCAAGCCGTTCGGCTCATTTATTATCGAGGACTACAGTGATTCCTTTGAGATTATGGTATTTGGAGAAGATTACGTCAAGTTCCGCGGCTACCTTCAAGAAGGTTTTTTTGTACAAATCAGGGGACTGGTACAAGAACGTTTTAGACAGGCAGGTAATTGGGGCTTTGAGTTAAAGAATATACAACTGCTTTCCGATTTAAGGGATAAAATGGCGAAGTCATTTACGATACAATGTCCTCTTCATCTTTTGAATGATCAGTTTGTGCAGCAAATGCATACCTTAGTCGAATCAACAAAAGTAGAAGGAACGGAATGTAATTGCCAACTGAAATTTAAAATTTTGGATATGCAGGACGAACTAGCTATCGAAATGCCTGCCAAATCATTGAAAATAAATCTAACAAACGACTTTTTAGACGGTTTAGAGAAATTCGAAGGCGTAAACTATAGATTAAATTGATAGGCTATAGAAATTTTTGTGAAGAGCGGATGACGATTATCTTTAGTCAAATTTCTATCTTTGCTTTATTACTTTAGAGAAATCAAAAAATTAAATATTATGGCATTAGAAATTACAGACAGCAATTTTGAAGAGCTTGTTCTTAAATCAGATAAACCTGTTTTAATCGATTTTTGGGCAGAATGGTGTGGTCCTTGCCGTATGGTTGGTCCCATAGTAGATGAAATCGCGTCAGAATACGACGGACAAGCAGTAGTAGGAAAAGTAAATGTCGATAACAATCCAGACATTTCTGTGAAGTATGGTATTCGCAATATTCCCGCTTTGCTATTCTTCAAAAACGGCGAAATTGTTGATAAGCAGATTGGTGCTGTGCCCAAATCTGTTTTGGTAGAGAAATTGAGCAAACAGCTCTAAAAAAGACTTTTAAGGAAGATAGAAAAAGCTGGCTTTTATTTGGAAGGTCGGCTTTTTCTATTTAGCAAAAAACAGATTTATTGTATATTCGTCTTTTCAATCAAACAGCACGATACCATGAGTAATAAAACGAAATTATCCCAGGAACAAACAGACGAGCTTCTTGACGTCTTGAAAACACGGTTTGAAAAAAATACGAACCTTCATCCTGATCTGGATTGGGCAAAAATACAGGAAAAACTCGTTGCCAGTCCGAAAAAGCTTTGGTCGCTTTATCAAATGGAAGAAACAGGCGGCGAACCAGATGTAATAGATTACCAAAAGGAAACGGATGAATATGTTTTTTGTGATTGTGTGGCGGAAAGCCCAAAAGGGAGAAGGAGTGTCTGTTATGATCCCGAAGCACTGGAATCCAGAAAAGAACATAAACCCAAACATAGCGCAGTTGGGATGGCTGCAGAGATGGGTATTGATCTTTTAACAGAAGAACAATACCGCGCACTACAGACACGGGGAAAGTTTGATGCGAAAACTTCCAGTTGGGTATTGACACCATCTGCCATCCGAGAAAAAGGTGGCGCTATTTTCGGAGATTGGCGATACGGTCAGGTATTTATTTACCATAACGGCGCAGAATCGTATTATGCTGCCCGTGGCTTTCGAGGTATATTAACGCTTTAAGAACTGTGAGATAAACCTCTAGAAAGGTGTTATTTTAGGCTAACACGTAACACCTTTCCAGTATTTGTTATATACAGTGTTTTCTCATCGGTAGATAAAGCTACATTCGAAGCGGCCTCATCCAATACGATTTTACCTAGTACTTTGGCCGTGCTGTCGAATATCCACACGCCACCAGGACCACTTGCATACACAATGCCATTGCTGTCAATCTTCAAACCATCCGGTAATCCAGGTAATCCATCACGCTCGTTCGTCGAACTGTAAAATAGTTTCGGTGTGACAACGCTGTCTGTCAAATCCAATATATACCAATCGGCAGCATTCGGATCGGAATTACCAATCAATAGCTTTTGTCCACCCGGGAAGAAGGCGATACCATTCGGTTTACTAATCTGATCGGTTAACAATATGATCTCGCCATTTTGTTTTACTTTATATACACCGTTAAAAGGCAGTTCCTTTTCCGGGTCATCGTCGCGCTGTGTAGGCAGACCGTAGGGGGGATCGGTGAAAAATAAGTCGCCTTCCTTATTATACACTGCGTCATTTGGACTATTGAAACGTTTATTATCATATTTATCCGCTAGAGAAATAAAATTTGATTTAGGTTGCTGTAGCGGCGTATCCATACGGGCGACCTGACGGTTACCATGTTGGCACAACACCAGGTTTCCGAGATCATCTAACAACAAGCCATTGCTGCCCGGTTCCTTACGTCGATTAGGATTATCACCCGTATCACCACTAGGTTTTAGATAAACTTCACTTCCCTTGTCTGCTGTCCACTTGTAAATCGTATTCGTGGGTACATCTGAGAACAATAACATTTGCTCACTTTCGACCCATAGCGGTCCTTCACTCCATGCAAAGCCCTCGGCAATAATTTCTGCTTTTGCGGAGCTGTCGATAACAGCATCCAGCGCTGCGTCATAGCGCTCAATGCTCCCAGTCGTATCGTATGTCATTTGTTCAGATTGTTGAGGATTATTACAGGTAAACACAGTAATCAAAATACACGGAATAAATGTAAGCTTCATAGTTGAGTGTGTTTGTGACTGTCTAAATTACATTTTTTCTTTCGATAACTGTCATCCTGTCCTAAAAAAGACAAATGGAATGCTCCTTGATATGGTTGTTGTTGATTTTTATAGACAAAAACTAAATAATATATGCAAGAAAAAGGTAGTATTTCGATCCACACCGAGAATATTTTTCCGGTGATTAAGAAGTTTCTTTATTCCGATAATGAAATCTTTTTACGCGAGTTGGTTTCCAACGCCGTTGATGCTTCTCAAAAAATAAAGAGATTGTCTTCGCTAGGGCAGTTTCAAGGTGAGCTGGGTGATCTGACCATCGACGTGAAGTTCGACGAAAACGCCAAAACGATTACCATCTCCGATCGTGGTATCGGTATGACGGCAGAAGAGATCAAAAAATACATTAACCAGATAGCATTTTCAGGTGCTACGGAGTTTATGGAGAAATTTAAGGAAGCAAACGATGCTAACGAAATTATCGGTCGCTTTGGTCTCGGTTTCTATTCTGCTTTTATGGTCGCAGACAAAGTAGAAATTCAGTCTTTATCACATCAGGACGGAGCCGCTCCGGCACATTGGACTTGCGATGGAAGTACCTCTTACGAAATAAACGAAGGTACACGCACAGAACGTGGTACCGATGTGATTCTCCATATCAATGAAGAATCGCAAGAGTTTTTGAATCAAGGTCGTCTGAGCGAGATTTTGAATAAATATGCTCGTTTCTTGCCAATCCCCGTACGTTTTGGGACAAAAACAGAATCAGAACCCGATGGGGAAGACGAAGAGGGTAAGCCAAAATATAAATCGGCTGAAGTTGATAATATTATCAATAATACAACACCGGCATGGACGAAAGCACCATCCGAGCTAAAAGACGAAGATTACCTCGCATTCTATCGTGAGCTCTATCCATATTCGATGGATGAGCCGTTGTTCTGGATTCACCTTAATGTCGATTATCCGTTTAACTTAACGGGTATCCTGTACTTTCCGAAAGTGAAGAACGAAATGGATATCCAGCGGAATAAAATTCAGCTGTATTCCCGTCAGGTATTCATCACGGACGAGGTGAAAGACATCGTACCGGAATTTTTGATGTTGCTACAAGGTGTTATTGACTCACCGGATATACCGTTGAACGTATCCCGTTCGTTCTTGCAGGCAGATAGTAACGTGAAGAAAATTAACAACTATATCACGAAGAAAGTTGCTGATAAATTGAATGAAATATTCAAGGCTGACCGTAAAAACTTTGAACAAAAATGGAACGATATAGCGCTCTTTATCAAATATGGTATGTTGAGCGATGAGAAGTTTGCGGAAAAAGCGAATGATTTCTGTCTGTTATCAAATGTAGACGGAGAAAGTTTCACCCTGAAAGAATACTACGAAAAAGTGAAAGACATTCAGGTTGACAAAGATGGTAATATTGTATATCTGTATACTAATGACCCATCACAACAGGATGGTTTCATTGCGTCGTTGAAAGAGAAAGGCTACGATGTACTGGCATTGGATGGCCAACTTGACAATCATTTCGTGGGCTATCTGGAACAAAAAGGGGGTGAAAAAGTTCAGGCAAAACGTGTAGATGCAGACGTCGCGGACAAATTGATTCAGAAAGAAGAAACACAGTCGTTATCTTTATCAGAAGAAGAATCAAAGAAAGCATCGGAAATCTTTGAAAAAGCGATTTCCAGAGCCGATATGAAAGTGGAAGTTGACGCCCTACACGCGGATGGCTTACCGGTTTCGGTTACAGAAGACGAGTTTATGCGCCGAATGAAAGATATGGCGAAAACCGGTGGTGGAATGGGCTTCTATGGCACATTACCAGATAACTATAAAGTAACCGTCAATGGAAATCACCCGTTGGTAAAACGCATTTTAGAGAGCTCTGAAGAGGAGGGAACTCAACTCGCGAAACAGGCTTTTGATTTAGCCTTATTATCGCGTGGTCTGTTAAAAGGTGCGGATTTAACTTCCTTTATCAAACGTAGCGTTGGGATGATTTAATAATATATGGGTTGGCCGTTGGTCAACCCATTGTTATTTCAGCTTGTCCTTTCTATATGCCGTTGGCGTAATACCAAATTGTTTTTTCATGCCCGCCACACCGCCCCTAGCACCTGCACATCCTTGGTCAATTGTGCTGTTTTTTGCAGGATATCGCTATAGGTGGTGTACAGTATGTTGTATTGTTGGATATAACTGTCCAGAAGGATATAGACATCTGCCAATACAGTTAGAAACTGCTGGAGATCTTTATCGAGTGAAACGACATCCACGTGCATATCTTCGTGGTGCCTAAAGACCGAATCAAGAACTTTAAAATGCAATGGATCGATCGGTTTTTCGCCTCTGAAATAGGTATCCGTGATGGTGGTATATTCCCGGTCACGCGTACCGATAACATCATAAAATTGTACCAATTTACGGTGTTGCCCAATAACGCTGTTATAGAAGTTGCGTAATTCGACCTGAAAGCCAACTTCCAGTTCGGTGTGCAGACTTTTGCTGGAGAAATCAACCTGCTCTTTATAAAAGTCAAACATATTGTTGAATTCATGTCGCTCTTCATCCAATTTATGGAGATTGATGAGGGCAAGTTGAGCCTCCCCCTTCTCTTTTTCAAATAGGAGCTTCATACGCCAGACCTGGTCGTGTACCAATCTGTAATCATTCAAGGCTTGGACCTCGTGATTTAGCGGGTAGCGGTCTTCGTGTGTTTGATAACTAATGGTGCGGAGCGGATGGTCTATTATGATATTCTTCATCTTTATATATTGGTTTTTAAACATACTAAAAAATTAACGGTAATTATAAAACTACAAGCCGAAATAAAATACCCGACCTGTCGTAAAGGAACAGGTCGGGAACAACAAGCGTCACGATACTAAACAACGTACCGTATCGCTGTAATTGGGAGCGGGATCAGTTCCGAGATAGGTGACCCGAAATTCGTATTCCTGTGCATATTCTAAATTCGAAATGCTCGTTTTGGATTTGCTACTGAGTACTTTGATCCACTCGTTCAAGCTACCCACTTTACGATACTCGAATTGATAGAACCTCGCCGGACGCCAACGGTTGACACGTAATTGTACCGTATTGGTACCGGGGTGGACAACCATCACCCGGAGATCGTTAGCCTTAGGTGCTTGTTCTACGCTCGAGGTTTTGTTCTTGCTCGGTATAAATCCTGCGGCCAATAAAATGCTGGGATCTCCCTTGGCAACAGACTCGATATGTAAAGATAGATCGTAGAGGGCCTGTCTGACCAATACCGCTTGTTGGTTCTTGATGACGACCTGTCGCATGTCGCGAAACGAAGCTTCCGTCCGGGAGGCTGTGTAATCCGCAAGTACGGACTCCAATAGCGCAACCTTTTCTGCAGCATCCGTAAATAGGTCTGCATTTTCCTTGGTCTTTTTGACCACATTGGAGGCATAGGCAATCAACTTTGATTCCGTGCCTGTTTTTGAGCTTACTGCTGGTTTTTTCATAATAATTAAATTGTGTTTAAAAATGAATTAATGCCTCAAATATAGGAAGGGGTGTTTCCTACGAGGGGGGCTATTTGCGCCAACTTTACCGCCAAGACTGGATAGTTGTGTCGCAAATAGCCCCCTTGATCTGATTTCTATTTAAAAATCACAGTTTAAAGGCTTATAAATGCGTGTTATTTGGTAAGTGATCACTAACCAAAATGTCGTACTTACGTGCCAAAAAACATTACCTTTACGCCATAAGCAATTACTTTTTGACCATTTATATGTCAAGATGGGGCATTTGTTATCACAGTTGAGGTAAGCTGATTTACATTTGGAACATAAGCTATTGCTTTTTGACCATTTATATATTAAGATGGGGCATTTGTTATAACAGTTGAGGTAAGCTGATTTACGTCTGGAACATAAGTTATTGCTTTTCGACCATTTGTATATCAAGATGGGGAATCTGTTATCACAGTTAAGGTAAACTGATGTCCGCTTGAAACAGGAGTAATTACTTTTTGACCATCGGTATGTCAATATGAAGCATTTGCTATTTAAAACAATCGCTTCAATTGCATGCTCTCCCGGTATTGTAGCGGGCTTATCATAAAACGTTTGGTAAAAAGACGTTTGAAGTTTTTGGGACAGGCAAAATTTAAAGATGCGGCGATGGTTGTAATCGGTGTGTCGGAGTTTCGGATACATGCTCTTGCTTCTTGAAGCCTAAACTCAATAATCTGTTCGGTTACGGAAAAAGGTTTGTCTTTAAAGGCTCTTTCAAGTGTTCTTTTGCTGACATACAATGCCGCAGCGATGGCTTCGATATTGGTTTGATCGTCATAGAAGTTTTCGCGGATATAGGCCATGGCTTTATAATACAGCTCGATTTCGTGATCTGTCCGATCAACAGCGGGCGGTTCGATTTCTTGAAATACGTACCGGAAGAACCGGATGTTCCAATTAGCCAATTGGTAATATGTACTAAACGGTCGAAATTCCATCTGCTGTAGCGCGTCCAATATACGTTTAAGCTTAGCATGGAGACCCATTGTTCCGATGATCCGATACAAGCGATCGTCTTTGGCCGTCGTCGCAAACAGGGGCTTCAGTTGTTCGTATTCTGTCGTCAGATCTTGCAACATACAACCATCGATTCCTAATAATAGAAACCAGGAGCTGTCGTCACCTAAAAAAATCCTATGGTCATCGGTCAACGTTTGGTAGCAAAGCAACATATCGGTAGGCAGCAGATAGCTACTGTCCAATGTCAGCGAAATTCCCGTACGCATATTGATAAGAAGCCACAGGTAGTTTTGGGAAGCGGTAACCTGCATAGATAGGCCGGCAGACAGCTGCGTATCTTTAAATTCAAACCAGCAGAAATCTTTCCCGCTGTAATATCGATAAGATAAATGTGTTTCTAGGGGGGATGATGCCGGTTCCGGAAGAAAGGCTAAGTAGCCGTCAAAAGGCCTGCTATTGTATATAGCGTGGACATCTGAAAATTCAACGAAACTGGTTTTAAGCATGCTATTTGTCGGTTTATCCACTAAAGATAGTAAAATTTAGGCAAACGCAGAAACTGAGATACGGGTACTTAAAACAGAAAAAGCTTCTCTGAAAAGAGAAGCTTTTTGGGTAAGCAATGGGGCTCGAACCCACGACCCCTAGAACCACAATCTAGTGCTCTAACCAACTGAGCTATGCCTACCGTGATTTTGATGAGACAAAAGTAGGATAATTCCATCTATACTCCAAATATTTTTAAACAAAAAGCACGGGTATAAAGCGAATAAGTTCATTTATAATGAGATAATTTTTATTGGTTAGCGCTAAAATAGAATTACTTCATATTAATCACCTCATCTACGATATATCGGGTGTTGCCACGCCATGGCAGTACCCCATGATATTCTTTGTAATGCAGGTCAAAATATTTGCCGCTGTTTAGTTCCAGTATCCTGAAGATCGAATCACTCTCCACCGAAAATTCAAATTCATTATTTGATACCCCCGTACCAGATTGTGAGCGTAATCCCTCTTGAATCAGTTTTCCTTCGTATGTTTTAAAAAGATTGCCTTTTTTCACAGCGAAATTGAGGTATCCCGATTTCACGCCTTCTCCGAATACAAAATAGTATTTATAATAAACTAGACCACCGACAGCCAAGAATACGATGATCAGTAGCCAAGCTAGGATTTTTCCGAAAACTCCCGACTTCTTCTTTTCTGTGTTTTGAGATGTTGTCATGACGTTCTATTTTCTTGCATTATCTTTTATAATTAAACCACTTTACGAGTTCTTTTAGACTCGCTTTTTTTCCATACATCAAGATTCCTACACGATAAATACGTGCCGCAAACCAGGTCGTAAGAACAAATCCTCCGATGAGCAATGAAGCAGATAGTACAATCTGCCAAGTCGGCACACCAAAAGGAATACGGACCAACATCGCTACTGGCGACGTAAACGGAATCATACTCAACCAGGTTGCGATACTCCCATGAGGGTCATTGATCAGTACCCCAAACGACAGCACATAGGGTATCAATAGGGGCATGGTTATCGGCATAGTAAATTGCCCGGCTTCCGTTTCGCTATCGACAGCGGAACCTACCGCCGCGAATAAAGCGCTATACAGGAGATATCCTCCAAGAAAGAAAACAAAAAAGCAGATGGTTAGTTCTGTGAAATTCACGGAGTCGAGCGCGGCCATCCAATCAAAGTTGGTACTTCCAGCAGCGGCCTGATCCCTGGGCAATTCACTCATATTTCCGCCCATAGCCTGTTGAGCGACTTCTTTATCGCTGAACATTGCTGTTGAGAAGACCGTCATTAACGCTAAGGAGAGCATAATCCAAAGTACAAATTGGGTGATACCGACCATGCCGATTCCAATAATTTTGCCCATCATCAATTGAAACGGTTTTACCGAAGATATAACGACCTCCACAATACGGTTCGACTTCTCTTCAATAACGCCACGCATAACTTGCGTGCCAAAAAGCACCAGCGACAGATAAATCAAGAAGCACAATCCCATAGCTATGCCCATGGCAACTTCTGTATGGCTGTCTTTGGCGTCTCCGGTTTCGGTTATCTCCTTTGCCGCAATCTGAATATGGTCATTAATGCTACGGATACGGTCCACATCTAATCCCATTTCACGATATTGCTTATTACGGACAATTTCCCGGAGCTGTGATCTGACTTCGTTTTGTGTACTGATATTCGGTTTTCCGGCAGATAACAGCTCGATTTTCCTGGTGGTATAAAAGTCAGCAGGTATGAGGAGTAAATTCGTGTTCTTCGCTCCATCCTTTAAACTGTTTATCTGCTCTTGCAAGCCGGTGTTTGAAAATGAATACGCAATATGTTTATTGCTCTTTAATTGAGCGGATATAGAGCCCTCTTCATCAATTACATGTACGATCGCATGCGTGTCCTCATAGCTCTGTTTCGTCAGGAAAAATATAGCCATATACATCCCGATAAAAAGCATCGGAACCAGAAAGGTCACCAGCAGAAAAGATTTTTTCTTTACACGACTAAAGTATTCGCGGTTAATAATTAATAATATCTTATGCATGGTGGGTAGATTTGTTAATAGAAGGTGTTGTAACTTGGTCGATAAAAATGTCGTGCATAGACGGGATAACTTCCTTTACCTGATTGATTTCAACTTGAGGTATAAGATGTAACAATATCTCGTTCAATGCATTATTTTGATTTACACGAATGGTTACCTCATAGTTTTCTGTTGTTTTTTTCTCTTCAATTAGGTCAAACAAAGGTGATTCCCTCAAATTTGGAACGACGCCATCTTGTTCTTTATATTCAATGACATACATTTGGTTCCGATACGAGCGCTTTATTTCTCGGACCGGACCGTCCAACACTTTTTTAGATTTATTGATAAGTGCGATATAATCACAAAGTTCTTCGACGGATTCCATGCGGTGCGTGGAATAAATAATAGTAGCACCTTTCTTGTTCAGTTCTAGAATTTCCTCCTGTATAACCTGTGCATTGACAGGATCAAAACCAGAAAAAGGTTCATCGAGGATAATAAGATCTGGCTCATGCACGACCGTAGCTATAAACTGCACTTTCTGTTGCATTCCTTTACTAAGGTCCTCGACTTTTTTGTCCCACCAATTTTCGATTTGCAACTTTTCGAACCAGTTTCGGATACGTTGTGCGGCATCATTCCTGGAAAGCCCCTTGAGTTGTGCCAAATAAAGCATCTGTTCGCCGATCTTCATCTTTTTATATAGCCCCCGCTCTTCGGGCAAATAACCGATGCGTTCGATATGTTTGGGCTGAAGAAGCTCGCCGTCGAAATAGATTTCGCCACTATCAGGAGCGGTAATCTGGTTGATAATACGAATAAGCGACGTCTTTCCGGCGCCATTGGGTCCCAAAAGACCAAAAATACTACCTCGCGGCACCTGCAGGGATATATCATCCAGCGCCCGGTGGCCACTATATTGTTTAACGATATGACGAATGTCTAGCATATAATTTTGTAATTTGCTGCTTAAAGATAGCATTTTTTTGATTGTCAACAAATATGCGACACCACAACCTATTAGTTAGGAAATGAACCCACTTGTCTGTTCGCTAATCTGCCACATTTTAGTTAAGTTTGTAAAGCTTTAGGGGTATTCTGAAAAGAATTGAGAGACACCCTTCGAACCTGATTCGGATCATACCGACGTAGGGAAAGGCAGTTTCGAGTTTTCCTAAAGCACTATATTTAAAAGCAATAGCAATGGAAAAAACACTCTGGAAACATATTCAATCCCTTAAAGATCACGCACCTCTTGTCCATAACATAAGCAACTATGTCGTTATGAACAATACCGCTAATGCCTTGCTTGCCGCCGGTGCATCACCGGTCATGGCCCATGCACAATCGGAGGTCCGCGAAATGGTGCAGATCGCGAGTTCACTGGTCATCAACATCGGTACGCTAGACGAATATTGGCATCAAAGCATGCTTACCGCTGCGGAGACGGCGCAAACACTGGGCAAAGCTTGGGTTCTTGATCCGGTAGGAGCAGGTGCTACCCCGTACCGGAATACTGTTTTACAAGAGCTGCTGCAGTTTAGACCTACTGTAATCAGGGGGAATGCTTCGGAGATTGCGGCACTCGCTAATACACACCAGTCATCTACTAAAGGTGTGGACAGCACTGTCGAAAGCCATACTGCAATAGAAGATGCCCATGTACTTAGCAAGGCATACCAAGCAGTCGTATGCATTTCAGGAGCAACAGATATTATTATCGACGAGCAGCGAACATTCTATATTAGCAACGGACATCCGCTGATGGGCAAGGTAACGGGTTTAGGATGTACTGCGTCCGCTCTGGTGGCAGCAATGCTTGGTGTGGTTGAAGATAAAACCGAAGCAACGGTTGCAGCTATGGCCTTATTGGGCGTAGCAGGTGAATTGGCAGAACAACAATCTAAAGGGCCGGGTAGTTTGCAGGTAAATCTTCTTGACAAATTATACAGTATGACAGACAATGAATTTTACGCGTATATCAAATGTACCCCGCAATGAAAACCCGAGCGTACTTTCCGTATCAATTGTACCTGGTGATTTCACAGGCCGATTGTAGCGGACGCAATTACCTGGAAGTAGCTGAACAGGCTATTTTGGGTGGCGTTGATATTATTCAGCTCCGGGAAAAGCTACTTGGAACCAGTGTTTTTTTGGAAGCAGCCAAACGACTTAAGGACATCACCGACAAGTATAACATACCGCTTATTATCAATGATAATCTTCAGGTGGCAATGTCTCTTCCTGCAGCAGGCATACATGTCGGCAATAGTGATATATCACCGGTGCAAGTCCGCAGCCAATGGGACGCTTCACAGGCATATGTGGGCTACTCTATTAAATATATTGATCAGTTAGCGGATAAACAGACAGCAGTTTCCGACTATTTGGGTGTAAGCCCCGTTTTCCGTACAGCAACCAAATCGGATACCGTTACCGAATGGGGGCTGGATGGTATAGCCCGTATCCGACAGCTCACATCTAAGAAATTGGTCGCCATCGGCAATATTCATAAAAGCAATGCAAAAGCGGTAATAAGTGCAGGTGCAGATTGTATTGCGGTTGTATCTGCCGTGTGTGGCGCCATTGACCCGCAAAAAGCGGCTTATGAATTAAAAAATGAAGTATTGAAATGAAATACATGCTTAGATAAATTATATACTGATGAAAAAAAATAAATATCCTATCGTGATGACCATCGCTGGGTTTGACGGGAGCGGTGGGGCCGGAATACAGGCTGATATCAAAACCGCTTCAGCACTAGGGTGTTTTTCTACATCCGTATTGACTGCCTTACCCATACAAAATACCCAAGGAGTCCGAAAGATATATCCTGTCTCTATTGAGGCTGTTAAAGACCAGATCGCATCGTTAATGGAAGACGTTGTTCCAGACGCCATAAAAATAGGTATGGTACATACGTCTGAATTGGTAGAAACCATCGTAAGTACGTTAGCCAATTACAAAAAAGTACCCATTGTATTTGACCCTGTTATGGTTGCTACTAGTGGTCACCGTCTGATTGAAGAGGAAACCCTGCAAGCTATTATTAAACTATTGATTCCATTGGCAGATCTCATCACTCCCAATATGGACGAATCCGCTGTCTTGGCCAAAACGAAAGTCAAAACGTTAGCGCAAATGAAGGCTGCTGGAATGGATATGAAAGCTCTAGGTTGCAAAAATATCCTGCTCAAAGGGGGACATCAAGAGTCTACAACTATTACTTCTCTTTTGGTCGATGAAGCTTGTCGTTATCATGCATTTGAGTTTAAAAAAATCGATACAGATAACACGCATGGTTCTGGTTGTACATTATCTTCTGCTATAGCATCTTTTATAGCGCGTGGTAAGGGTTTGCATGAAGCCGTAGCATTGGGGCAACAGTATGTTTTTAACGCTATCGAAAACGGTGCTGATGTACAAACAGGCGCGGGCAATGGACCTTTAAATCATTTTTTCGATCCTCATCAGCTGATTAAGCGTGAAATTGTCTGAACAGACATGTTCAATTACGAAATTTTTGCGTAACCATCAAACCATATACGCCACCATCGAGAACGCCGATTCCTACGCGACCGAATGCACGTCGAAGGATATTGGCGCGATGTCCTGGTGAATTCATCAGGCCATCATGGGCCAAGGGTAGGTTCTGTGCAAGCGCTAAATTTTCACCGGCGATCAGAAACCTAATGTTAGCATCGCGAATGCGATCAAAGGGTGTGTTCCCTTCAGGGGAAATGTGCGAAAAATAACGCCTTGCAAACATGTCTTTCGAGTGTTGGCGTGCTACCGGCGTCAGTTCGGCATCTAAGGTGAGCGGCGGCAGATTCGCTTTTGCCCGTTCTTCGTTCACTAGGTCGAGCATCTGGCTTTCCAAATCTGGCCTAGGCTTTGGGTTTTCCACTACGAAAGGAAGACTTATGCTTTCAGAGGATCCAGGCTCAATAGTCATTTTATTGATAGAACGGTTTACGACATCAAGCGCGGGGGCGAATGGTCGCTCTATCCACCCCAATCCATTGGTCAGCTGTTCGGCAATTTTGCTTTCCCGAGTTTGTGACGTCAGGGTTTCTGACAAGGGCAATAAAAGTAAAAGCGTAGAAATGATAGCTGCATAGAGCAATCCCACTATAACTCCGGGTATAAAACCAAAAATGTTGTTCACGCGATGCTCCCGCATTTTTAACGGAATTGCGTTTAATACTTTGCTGGTAAGCAGCGACAGGATAGAACCGACAATAAGAAACGTAAACAGGAAGGATAGGGGCATTGTCCATAAACCATCTGTGAGGTATGTTTCAAAAAAGTGGACAACATATCTATATAATGCAAAAGTAATTAGCAAACTTCCTAACCAAGATACAAGCCGGGCCGTTCCGGCAAAGAAACCCCTCGTGATCCCGTTCCATATCGAGATCAATAAAACGAGTAAAAGTATGACATCGATTATATTCATATCGTTTCCATAGGACAATGAACGCCACTAAATGTTCTCTATCGTTCAAGTGACATACAATCGGTGATGTCTTGTGTCGGTGTTTATTGTTTAATTACCTATAAGTGTGAGTAAAAAAAAGCTTTCTGTGAGTGCTTTTACCCGGTGCAGCAAATTCTCCTGCAATGCTACTATTTGTCCTTTTTCAACTTGTACATACTGGTCTTCTGTGCCGAATTCAATTTTTCCTCCCAACACCTGCACACTTATTGTCCCGTTTGCTTTGTGGGGTTTTAATTCTGCATTTTCGTGTAGACCGATTAATACCATGGTCATAGCCTCTGATTTAAAAATAGTAATAGAATTCCGGTCGCTATCTGCCCAAGTCGTTTCACTTTTTATTTGCTCAATGAAGGCAAACAAATCCATTTCTACAAGTGGCGCTTTTAAAATACGTTCACCTTCGGGACGTTGTGGTGTCGCTTCGTTTGATTTGTTGTCTTCGTCTAAATTCTCTTTTTCCATCGCTGAGGTTTTATACTATGCTATCTTTCCGTAATAATATTTACTACAGTACCTAACGATTCAAGAGTGGATAATGTTTGCCAACATAAGACAAATCGGAAAAAATACTACCTTTGTTCTATGCTTGTAAAAACTGCAGAATTTGTCATGAGCAATACCGATGTTCGGAAACTTCCAGAACCATCGTTGCCAGAATACGCCTTTATAGGCCGTTCAAATGTAGGTAAATCATCACTGATCAACGCCTTGGTCAATAAAAAAGGTTTAGCAAAAACTTCTCAAAAACCCGGTAAGACACAACTTATCAATCATTTTATAATCGACAAATCGTGGTATCTTGTCGATCTTCCAGGCTATGGGTTTGCCCAGACGTCTAAAAAAAATCGGGCAGAATGGGAACGTTTTATTCGGCGGTACCTGACAAAACGGGAGAACCTTCAATGTATTTTTGTATTGATCGATAGCCGGCTCGAACCGCAGAAGATAGATTTGGAATTTTGCCGTTGGCTAGGAGAACAAGGCCTGCCGTTTTTGCTCGTATTTACAAAAGCAGACAAGCAATCCACCATGAAATCTGATCAAAATATTGCGAAATTCAAAAAGTCGCTTTTAGCCTGGTTTGAAGAAGTGCCGTCTCTTTTTCTAACTTCTGCCGAGAAGAGGCAAGGAATGGAAGAGATATTGGCTACGATAGATGACATCAATAAAAATTTCATTTCGCCTATTGTTGAACAGTAGTAACCATGAAGAAGTACATGTCGCTCGTGCTGTTTGCACACAGCATCTTTGCTTTGCCTTTTGCTATTATCGGTTTTTTTCTAGCTATACAAACGACAGAACACGGTTTTGATTGGAAAAAACTTTTATTGATGCTGGTATGTATGGTAACCGCCCGGAATGCAGCCATGGCATTTAATCGCTTTTTAGACCGTGACATCGATGCTATAAATCCCCGCACAGCCATGCGCGATATTCCGGCTGGAAAAATTTCGGCCAATAACGCCCTAACATTTACGGTTATTAATTGCTTGATTTTTATAGGGGCCACTTATTTTATCAATACATTGTGTTTCTATTTGTCGCCTATAGCGCTATTTGTAGTCTTGTTTTACAGTTATACAAAACGATTTACCCCTTTATGCCATATCGTACTAGGGATAGGGTTGGGCTTGTCGCCTATTGGAGCCTATTTGGTCGTGACCAACCATTTTGATATGGTACCCATATTCTACGGCATAGCCGTGATGTGCTGGTCTGGCGGATTTGATATTATCTATGCCTTGCAAGATGAAGAATTTGACAGAGCAAACAGACTGAACTCTATTCCCGCCTATTTTGGCGGAAAAAAAGCATTACGCATTTCGGAACTGCTACATGTTCTCTCTTTTATATTCGTATTACTACCTGTATTGTATATGCCGGTGGGATGGTTTTATTACTTGGGCGTTGCATTCTATGGACTTTTATTGATATATCAGCATCGTATCGTCAGTCCCGCTGATCTTAGCCGTGTAAATAGAGCGTTTATGACGACCAATGGTGTCGCGTCCGTGATATTTGCGGCTTTCTATTTATTGGATAGTGTTTTTATGCGATAAAGTATCAGGTAAAGGGCTCCTATTTAGCGATCGAGCTGACCAACTCAGCGAAGAGGAGTCGCGAGCTAGGAATTATTAGTATCTTTGAAGGAAGAATAACGATATGTCACAGATAACAATAGTTGATTTAGCAGAGACATTAGGGCTATCCAAATCTACGGTATCCCGGGCATTTCGGGATAGTAGTGACATTAGTCCGAAAACAAAAGAACGTATTCTAGCAAAAGCAGAAGAACTGGGCTTTTCTCCAAACCTATATGCAAGTAGTTTACGAGGGAATCGCAGCCAGACCATTGCCATTATTATCCCCGAATTCGGTAATAAATTTTTCAGTCAAGCGATAAAAGGCATCGAACTGATTGCCCGTTCAAAAAAATACCATACATTGATATACGTAACGGACAGCAGTGTACAAAATGAAGCATCTATTATACGTTCGTTAGTAAATGGCCGGGTAGACGGCGTATTGATTTCTGCTTCGGGAGAGGGAAAAGATCACAGCCACCTACAAACCTTAATAGACCATGATGTTCCCATTGTATTTTTCGATCGAAGTTATGACGACTTTCATGGTCACTTCGTTACCGGCAATGATTTTGAATCCAGTAGACTCGCCACACAGCATCTTATTGATAACGGGTGTAAAAACATAGCGTATCTTGTTATCAACCCAAAGGTGTCCATTGGCAAGATTCGGATGGATGGTTATCGAAAAGCGTTAGAAGAAAACGGTATACCATTTCGAGAAGAGTTGATACTGGACACAGTAAACGATGAAACGAAAAACAGGGCTGCCATCAGAAACCTCATTAAACAATATGAACCTGATGGGATTTTTGCTTCTGTGGAAAGACTGGCCATATCCACCATTCGTGTTGCAGGAGAAGAAGGGATACAGATTCCAGTAGACCTGAAACTAATATGCTTTTCCTGTTTAGACATCGCAGACCTATTAAGTCCCTCACTTAGTGTCGTAAAGCAACCGGCTTTTGCAATGGGAAAGGAAGCTGCCAATTTTCTTTTTCGGATATTGGATAATCCGACAGAACTTAGTCAACAGGAAACCACGTTATTGCAATCCAGCCTTATTTTTCAGGATTCTAGTCGGAAACTTTAATTTTTTCAAAAAAAGATATTTTTTTCTTTGGAATATTCCTGAAACATTTTACCTTTGATATGTTTCGGGAACATTCCCGAAATGCTAACGATTATAGAGGGATCACAAGCGTAAGGCATTTATTATACACTTTGTTCTTCCATAATTAAATTTAATGGAGTTTTTTCGGGAACATTCCCAATTGGTTTTAGCTAACCGCTTTGTAGATGAAAACGAACAAAAAATTAGGATATCTGCTCGTCATGGTATTGTGGATTATCGCCTGTAAAAAGGATGTGAAACCAGGTGTAGACCCAATTGGGGAGGATATAGAGCTGGGTTTAGTATCCTTGTCTGATGATTTTCTATATTGGGACGAAATCACTACGCTTACTTTTGATCTGGCAAAGGGCAACAAAGAACTTCTTAACCATTCCGGAGATCTATACCTACATGCCGGTTTGTTATTGACCGGTAGTACATCGGAAAAAGAATGGAAAGAGGTCGCTACAGCATGGGACAAGAATCTCGATAGCTATAAATTAAAAAGGGAAGCGGATGGTAGATATAGTATCGCTATTCATCCCGCGAGCTTTTTCAAACGTACGCAAGCGAATGATGTAACGCACATGGCCTTTTTGGTTCGGAATGCAGATGGAAGTAAGGTGCTGCGCAATACAGATGGGTCGGACATGTATTGGTCGATTTCATCGAAGCAAAAGCCGGATATAACCTTTAAAGCGCCTGCGGTTCAACCCACGTTTGTTTTACTATCGGAAAAGCAATCCTACGCACGGGGTGAAGAACTTCCGATCCGCCTACACGCCTCCCAGTCAGGTACATTAAAGCTTTCCGTAAATGGACAGCAAGTCGCGACCAACCAAGGAAATGAGCTCAACCACAAATTACTACTGAATGGTACAGGGCAACAGCATATCGAAGCGCGTATTGAAGCGAATGGGCAACATGCTGTTAGGATGCTTACTGTGTTTGTTGAAGGTGATGTGGAAGTCGCTGAATTACCTGCCGGGATAAATAAAAACGGGGTTACGATCAACCGTGATAAGCAGGAAGTTTCTTTTGCACTTACTGCGCCTGATAAGTCTTCGGCGTTCTTATTAGGTAATTTTAACGATTTTCAAGCGACGCAAGACTATGCGATGAAACGGACCCCAGATGGCAATATCTGGTGGATTACGTTAAGGAACCTAGATTTTCAAACGAACTACACATACCAATTCCTGATAGACGGGCAGCTTAAAATCGCCGATCCATACGCAAAATTGGTGTTAGATCCGAATCACGATGGCGAAGTAGCTTCCCATCCGCATTTACCAAGCTATCCACAGGGTGCAACAGCGGGCATTGTTTCTGTATTGTCGTTAAACAATATAGCATATACATGGCAAAACACTACCTTCAATCGTCCCGATGTGTTCGATTTGGTCATTTATGAATTGCACGTGCGGGATTTTCTAGACCAACGCAATTACAAAACATTACGGGATTCTATTTCTTATCTGAAACGATTAGGTGTAAACGCAGTCGAACTTCTGCCTGTACAGGAATTTGAGGGAAATTCGAGCTGGGGTTATAACCCTTCTTTTCACTTTGCATTGGACAAATATTATGGTACCACCAATGAGTTGAAAGCATTTATTGATGAATGCCACCAAGAAGGAATTGCTGTAATACTCGATATGGTATTAAACCATGCGTTTGGACAATCGCCCATGGTACGTTTATATCAACAAGCGGGTTCGTTAACAAATAATCCTTGGTTTAATATCGTCCCTACCCATCCATATAATGTAGGTTATGACTTTAATCACGAAAGTTCTTTTACACAACAGTTTACCAAAGATGTTATCGCATTCTGGATGGAAGAGTTTAAGGTGGATGGTTTCCGTTTTGATCTTTCCAAGGGCTTTACACAGAAAAATTCGGGTACGGACGAAAGCGACGGGGCAGTACAGCAATGGTCAGCCTATGATGCAAGCCGTATTGCGATATGGAAAA
This sequence comes from Sphingobacterium gobiense, assembly GCF_002980575.1. Lineage (GTDB taxonomy): Bacteria > Bacteroidota > Bacteroidia > Sphingobacteriales > Sphingobacteriaceae > Sphingobacterium > Sphingobacterium gobiense. Next base: position 782,168 of record NZ_PVBS01000001.1, on the reverse strand, counting down.
ACTATAACCATTTTATACGTGAACGCGATAAAGACTTCTATGTCATCTTGGAGCATTTTGCAGAAGATCGCGAAGAAAGGGAATTGGCAAGCGAAGGGTTGTTTTTATGGAATAATTTGAATCATGTGTTCAATGAAGCCACTATGGGGTGGAATGATAACTCCGATCTTAAACGCCTTTTCGCCGATGCGCATGGTTTCGAAAAACCGCAATTTGTATCGTATATGGAATCGCATGATGAAGAACGTTTGATGTACAAAAACCTGCAATATGGTAACACGCAGGGAAATTATTCAACCAAGGAATTGGCAACAGCGTTGGAGCGCATGAAGCAGGCTGCGGCGTTTCTCCTTTGTGCACCTGGCCCCAAGATGATATGGCAATTCGGAGAATTAGGATATGATATCTCGATTGACGAAAACGGTAGGACAGGAAAAAAACCATTAAAATGGGATTATTTGAAAGATCCGAATCGCTATAGCCTCTTTGCTCATTATGCAAAGCTGATCGGCTGGAAACGTCAAAACGCTATTTTCAGAACGGGAGCAGTCAATCACAAAGTAGATGGAGCCGTGAAATATTATGTATTGAAAGAAGGAGGGCAGGAGGTGCTTGTTATTGGAAACGTCGATGTGGTGGAACATGATTTCACTATTCCCATAGCTTTACAAAAAAGCTGGTACGATAACTTGGCAGGGAGAACACGCGATTGGCGTTCGACAAGTTCGATTACTTTGGCAGCAGGACAATATAAGATATTAAGCATAAACAAACTGAACAATAAACAATAATAAACTAAACACATGATGAACAGATTCACATTACGCAGGGTAATGGCCATTGGTTTACTGATGTTACTTAGTACACTAACTTTTGCACAGACGGCACGGCTACAAGGTCGGGTTTTGGATAGCGAAGGAGTAGGTGTACCGGGGGCAACGGTACAAATCCTTGGTCAGCAGATTTCTACCTCCTCGGGGGCAAACGGGGAGTATAGTCTGGGTAATCTTTCAGCAGGCTCACATCGGGTTATAGTCAATATGATGGGATATGAAACTGCCGAACAAAACGTTACGTTAACAGCGGGCGACAACACCTTAAACTTTACGCTGGAAACGACTTCCAGTAGCCTTGACGAAGTGGTGGTTATCGGGTATGGTACACAGAAAAAGGGAGATTTAACGGGGTCATTGACGACGGTGTCTTCGGAAGACTTTCAGAAAGGGCTTATTAGTTCACCTGAACAACTCATTGCTGGTAAGGTAGCGGGTGTACAGATTACCACGAGTGGGGGACAACCGGGCGGTGGAGCTACAATTCGTGTCCGCGCGGGTGCTTCACTGAATGCGAGCAATGATCCCTTAATCGTTGTCGATGGTGTGCCTTTATCAACAGGGGAAATTTCGGGTGTCGGGAATCCGTTAAGTCTGATTAACCCAAATGATATTGAAACATTCACGGTGCTAAAGGATGCTAATGCAACGGCTATTTATGGTTCGCGTGCATCTAACGGAGTTATCTTGATTACAACAAAAAAAGGTACCAGCGGTAAACCATCTTTCAACTTCAGCACGCAAAATTCTTTGGCAAAGGTTGGAAGAAAAGTAGATCTACTCTCAGCCGATCAAATTCGTGAATATGTTCAGGCAGAGGGCAATGACGCACAACGGGCGGCGTTGGGGGAAGCTAATACGGATTGGCAGGATGAAATCTACCGTGGAGCGTTTGCATCGGATAACAATCTGAGTGTAGCAGGAGCTATTCAGCCCAATCTGCCTTATCGGGTATCATTAGGCTACCTGAATCAACAGGGTATACTAAAACGCGATCATATGAAACGAACCACAGCGGGCATCAACTTTGCACCTAAGCTTTTTGATAATAGCCTGCAAATTGATGTCAATCTGAAAGGGTCGCTTTCAAAGTCGCAATTTGGCAATCAAGATGCGATTGGAGCCGCAATACAGTTTGACCCAACTAAACCTGTACATACCGAAAACCGGTTCGGTAATTATTACGAATGGACACAATACAATGAAGAAGAAAAGCGAGACGACCCCAACCCGAATGCACCACGAAATCCGGTAGCGCTGATTGATTTGAAAGATGATAATGGAGAGGTGGCTAGAAGTTTCGGTAACATTCAATTCGATTATGCATTGCCTTTTCTTCCCGAGTTACACGCCAATTTGAATCTCGGATACGATGTATCGAGAGGGCAGGGCGGTGTATTTATTCCAGAATATGCGGCTTCGAATATTAATACTGGAGGAGAAGTTACCCGTTATAAAAAAGAAATTACAAATACAGTAGGTGAATTCTATTTAAACTATACAAAAGACTTAATAGCTATTCAGAGTAATATTAACGCCACTGCGGGTTATGGCTATTACGATAATAGGGCCAAGGAATACAACTTTGACCGTACCAGCGCCGACGGCACGGTGCTTAGTACACCAATCTTTCCATTTGATATTCCGCATAACAGGCTTATTTCTTATTATGGTCGTTTAATTTATACGTATGCTGACAAGTATATTTTTTCAGGCACATTGCGTACGGATGGCTCTTCGCGTTTTAGTGCAGAAAACCGATGGGGGATATTCCCCTCGGTAGGTGCTACTTGGCGCATTAAAGAAGAAAGCTTCTTAAAAGACAACCATACGGTTTCTGATCTGAAACTGCGTTTGAGTTATGGTGTCACGGGCCAGCAAGACGGCATTGCAAATTATTCGTACCTACCGAATTACGTTCGTAGTGTTAACGAATCGCTTTATCAGTTCGGAAACAGATTCTATAATATGTTTACGCCGGTAGCCTACGATAAAAATATCCGGTGGGAGAGTACGGCAACGTACAACGCTGGGATCGACTACGGTTTCCTAAACGGTCGTCTATCGGGTAGTGTGGACGTGTATTTCAAAAAGACTAAGGACTTACTGAGCACCATACCTATTCCTGTAGGTACAAATTTCAGCAATCTGTTATTGACGAATGTCGGAAATATGGAAAATAAGGGTGTGGAGTTTAGTTTAAATGGGGCAGCCATTCGCAAAGATGATCTTAATCTGGACCTAGGGTTTAACTTTACATATAACAATAGTAAGGTAACCAATTTAACGGCGGTAGACGACCCAAATTATCTCGTCGAACAGGGTGGTATATCGGGTAGTACAGGTAACAATATACAGGCTCATGTGGTGAACCATATGCCCTATAGCTATCGGGTATATAGGCAAGTCTATGCAGAAGACGGAAGCCCGCTCGAAGGAATTTATGAAGACCTGAACGGTGACGGTATCATCAACGATAATGACCGGTATTTTTATAAATCGCCACTTCCGGTGTATATGTTGGGTTTTACAGCGCAATTGAACTATAAGAAGTGGACATTGAATACGGTATTACGCTCCAATATTGGCAATTATGTTTACGATAACGTGTCTTCCAACTTTGCCAGCCGGTATAATGTGCTGGATCCAAATGGGCCTATAAACAATGCACCTACGAGCTTTTTAGGAGCACAATTTGAGCAAAAACAATACAATAGTGATTTCTACATTCACAATGCATCATTCGTAAAAATGGACAACCTTTCGGTAAGCTATGCTGCAGGAAATGTTTTCCGGAACGGTAACGGTAGACTCACCATATCTGCAAATATGCAAAATGTATTTACGGTAAGTAAATACAAAGGGGTGGATCCGGAAATAGACGGTGGTATCGATAACCGTTTTTATCCAAGACCGAGAACCTATGTGTTAGGTGTAAACTTAGATTTTTAACCGATAACTGAAAAAAAATGAAACGCACTATATTTTTAGCCATTAATGCAGTCTTGATGCTGACGAGTTGTAGTCAGAACCTGGACTTGGCGCCAACAAATGATATTACGGCAGATGTCGCTTATGGCTCACCGGAAGGCTATAAAAATGCCTTGGCAAAGGTATATGGTAGCTTTGCCCTGACTAGTGGCACAGGTCCCGGAGACAGTGATTTAGGTGGAATCGATGCCGGAACATCTGATTTTTTACGCCTTTACTGGAACGCACAGGAATTGACAACAGATGAAGGCATCTGTGCATGGTTAGGCGATCCCGGGGTAGCTGATCTTAATTATCAGACATGGAATTCGAGCAACGTTATGCTCCGAGGGCTTTATACAAGAAGTATTTACCATATCACGGTCATTAACGAGTTTTTACGTGAAAGTACCGAAGAAAAGCTGGCAGGGAGAGGTATTACGGGAAACGATGCGACAGCTATAATGCAATACCGTGCAGAAGCGAGATTCCTGCGTGCCTATCAATATTGGGTATTGATGGATCTATACGGCAACCCGCCTTTTATAACCGAAGAAAACGAAATAGGTGTTACACCACCGAGTCAGATCAATCGGGCGGCCCTTTTTGAATATATAGAGACCGAACTTCTTGCTATCGATGAGCTATTGGCAGCTCCGCGACAAAATGAATATGCACGGGTAGACCAAGCAGCAGCTTGGGCATTACTAGCCCGCTTGTACCTCAATGCCGAAGTATATCTTGGTCAAGGCAATGGTAAGTATACGGAAGCGGTAACTTATGCTTCTAAAGTCATTGATGCAGGTTATAGCCTAATGGAACAGTATCAGCACCTTTTTTTGGCTGATAACGATCAGCATAATCCAGAAGTGATTCTTCCTATTGCATATGACGGTATACAGACGCAAAATAACGGCGGAACAACATTCATCATCAACTCATCTGTACACGGTTCGATGACACCAGCAAACTTCGGTATCCCTGGTGGGGGATGGGGAGGCAACCGTAGTCGAAGTACCTTACCCGGTACTTTTGAAGATGTAAGTGGAAACACCGATAAACGGGCGATGTTTTTCGGCAATAATCCGAATATTGAAGATCCGGCTGTATTCACCGAGGGCTTGGCTGTGACGAAGTTCAGCAATAAAACCTCTACAAATCAAGATGGTAAGTCGATCAACGGCACGTTCGTTTCTACCGATTTTCCATTATTCCGTTTGGCCGAACAATATTTGATTTATGCGGAAGCAGTACTGCGTGGAGGATCAGGAGGCAGCAATACGCAAGCCTTGGCCTATCTTAATCTCCTTAGAGCACGTGCATATGGCAACTCTTCAGGAAATTTGAGCACTATCTCTTTAGATATTGTGCTGGACGAGCGCAGCAAAGAACTGTATTGGGAGGCCTTCCGCCGAACAGATTTGATTCGTTATGGTCGGTATACGGGTGGAAGTTATTTATGGCCCTTCAAAGGTGGACAGGCAGCGGGTCGCTCGGTTGAATCCTTTCGCACGCTTTTTCCTATACCGGCGGCGGATCTAATCGCAAATCCGAATCTAGAACAAAATACGGGTTATTAATACAGTATATATTCAAATAAGGAAATAATGAAAACGTTAAATATAATTGCATGTATTGCTGTACTTCTTAGCCTACTCGGTGTATCGTGCAGCAAAGATGAAACCAAACTGGTGGCAGTGCCCGGAGAGGGTGGTTCGTTGGAGGCTTCGGCATCTTCGGTGGTACTTACCAAAGAAAATGCGGATCAGGAAGCTTTAGCGATACAATGGGAACCCGCTGATTTCGGGTTTAATGCCGCTATTACCAATACGCTGCAAATTGGACTGAAAGGACAGGATTTTGAAGGGGCTAAAGAGATTGCGTTTTCAGCTGGCGACGATAGTTATAAATTTAGTACCCTTGAACTAAACGCGATATTGCTGGCTATGGAATTACCAGTAGATGTCGTTACAGATTTGGAATTGCGGTTAAAGTCTACTATCTCGACATCGTTTACGCCACTTTATTCTAATACGTTGCCGTTAGCGGTTACGCCTTATGCGGCCATCAGTTATCTTTATGTGCCGGGCGCCTACCAGGGCTGGGTCATCGAAACTGCCGAAAGCTTGGTGTCCCCTACAAGTAACGGCGTCTACACTGGTATTATTTACTTCCCTGAAGCAGATTCGGAATTTAAGGTGACACCTGATCGCAGCTGGGATGCTTCGTATGGTGATGATGGGGCGGGACGAATTTCGTTGAGTGCATCGGGAAATATCAAGGCACCTCGAGCTGGAAATCTTGAGCTCACCGTAAATACCAATGAAAATACGATTTCTTATAAGGATCATAGTTGGGGAATTGTTGGCAATGCGGCTGCTGGATGGGATAACGATACAGATATGCGTTACGAAAACAGTACACAACTGTGGAAAGCAACCGTAGAACTGAAGGTCGGCGACATGAAATTCCGTAAAAACCGCGATTGGGGAACGAATTATGGTGGTGCGAACGGATCGTTAAATAACGACAATATTGCTGTAACACAAGCAGGTACATATGACATTACATTAGATCTCGTCAACCTGACATACACATTAGTGAAGAAATAATAGTAATTATCTAAAACAATAATAATGAACAACATTAAGATAGCGATCACGCTGTTATGCTCAATGTTATGGATTGCCTTTGCACAAGGGCAATCCATACAGCGAGCCGAACCCCTGCATTGGTGGGTAGGGATGCACAACCCGGAACTGCAAATCGTATTATATGGTTCCGATATCGGGGATTGTGAAGTGAAATTGCCCAAGACAGGCATACAGTTGAAAAAAGTTCATCGTGTGGAAAATACGAATTACCTTTTCCTAGATGTCGAAATTCTGGATAATGCACAAGCAGGCACTTATCCTATAGCGTTATACAAAAACGGAAAGAAAGTGTTAACCCGTGATTATGTATTGAAAAACAGGGACAAAGACTTGGTTAAGGCACAAGGTGTACATGCGGCAGACCTTATCTACTTGATTATGCCTGATCGGTTTGCCAACGGCGATCCCGATAACGATTCGGTAAAGGGTATGCGTGAAACCGCTGTAAACCGCGACTCTATGTATTACAGACACGGAGGCGACCTGCAAGGTATTATAAACAACTTGGATTATCTCGAGGATTTGGGTGTCACGGCTCTATGGATGACACCGGTCTTGACGAACGATATGCCGGGTTATTCTTATCATGGTTATGCTAATACCGAAAACTATGAAATAGATCCGCGTTTTGGAACAGTCGATACCTACCGGAAACTCGGAAAAGAACTCCATAAACGCAACATGAAACTGGTTCATGATGTCGTGCCTAATCACGTAGGGCTTTATCATTGGGCAGTTATAGACCGTCCGTCCTCCGATTGGTTACATGAGTGGGATGCATTCACGCAAACGACCTATAAAGACCAGACGATGTTTGACCCTTATGGAACACAGGCGGATAAAGATCTGATGGAAAAAGGATGGTTTGTGGAAACAATGCCGGATTTGAACCATCAAAATGAAAAGATGCAGAAATACATCACACAGAGTCATATCTGGTGGATCGAAGAAGTGGGTGTGGACGGTTTTCGTATCGATACTTATCCCTATAACGACCTCGAATTTATGGGGAAATGGACGGATGCGATCCGTGCAGAATTTCCGGATTTCTCGTTCTTTGGGGAAACATGGGTACACTCCGTTCCTAACCAAGCGTATTTCTTAGGTGGCCAAAAACTAGGGCAGGATGTCGATACGAAACTGGAAGGTGTAACGGATTTTCAGTTAAATTACGCTATTGGAGATGCACTTAACTTGGAAAAAGACGGTGCCAACAAATTATATAGCATCGTCAGTGGCGACTACCTGTATCCAAATCCTTTGGCAAATGTTATTTTCCTAGATAACCATGATAAAGATCGCTTCTTTTCGACAGTAGGCGAAGACATCGAAAAGTACAAAAGTGCCTTTAGTTGGTTATTAACTTACCGTGGTATTCCCCAAATGTACTATGGTGCAGAGATATTAATGAAAAACTTCAGCAGACCGGATGGTTTGGTTAGGGATGACTTTAAAGGAGGTTTTCCGGGAGATGAGGTGAATAAATTCACGCCCGAAGGGCGTACAGAAGCTGAAAATGACATGTTTAACCATGTACGTACATTGGCGCAATATAGAAAGAAGACGGCTGCACTACAGGATGGTAAGTTGTTGCATTATGTACCGCAAAATGATGTGTATGTGTATTTCCGCTATAACGATAAAGAAAAAGTAATGGTTATCATGAATTGTAGTAAGGAGCAGCAAGACGTAGCGTTAGCCCGTTTTGACGAAGGTATCGGACAATCAAACCAGATGAAGAATATTTTGACTGGTGAATCTTTGGATCTACCAGAGAGCGTTGCAGTGAAAGGGAAACAAACGTTGGTATTGGAACTAAAATAGCGAATGAACGCAAGGAGATTAATAGACGAGGCAACTGCCGTCATATTTGATTTGGACGGGGTGCTGGTGGACACTGCTGTATTTCATTACCAGGCTTGGAAGCAGTTGGCAAAACAGTTTGATTTTGATTTCACAGAGGTAGAAAATGAACAATTAAAAGGCGTCAGTCGCGTAGATTCGCTGAATCTCATCTTGAAATGGGCAAACAGGGAAGTACCTGCCCCAAAAAAAGAACAACTGGCGTCGTTAAAAAACACTTGGTATCTGGAATTGGTCGAAAAGATGAAGTATGGGGACGTACTACCCGGCACGTTAGACTTATTGACCTATTTGAAAGCGGCTGATAAAAAAATTGCACTAGGCTCGGCGAGTAAAAATGCAATTCGAATTTTAGAGAAAACCGGTATCCTGCACTATTTCGATGCTATTATCGACGGAAACGTCGTTAAAAACTCGAAACCCGACCCCGAAGTTTTTTTGAAGGCGGCAGCAGAAGTCGGTATAATGCCTGCAGCTTGTGTTGTATTAGAAGATGCACAAGCTGGCATTGAAGCCGCACGGACCGCAAACATGCCGGTGATAGCCGTAGACAAGTCTCATGTATTGACTAACTACAATGCGCGTGTCAACGATTTGTCGGAAATATTAATAAGTGATTATTAGCGAAAAACATGAAGAATTACATCATACACGATCCTTGGCATATCATTGAAAATCAATTTAGAGCAGAGCACAATGAATTTTCGGAAAGCATATTTTCCATTGGAAACGGCAGGATGGGACAGCGGGGAAATTTCGAAGAATCATTCTCCGGAAAAACGATGCAAGGCTCTTATCTTGCCGGTGTTTACTATCCCGATAAAACAAGGGTAGGCTGGTGGAAAAACGGTTATCCCGAGTATTTTGCCAAAGTACTTAATGCGGTACAGTGGATTGGACTCGATATTCGTATCGACGGCATGCTTTTAGATCTAGCACAATGTGAAATCTCTGGTTTCGAACGTCGTTTGGATATGAAAGCTGGTGTACTCTATCGTACGTTTATAGCAGAGATGCCAACCGGTGCTGTAGTAGAAGTGACGGCTAAGCGGATGTACCATCTGTTTCAATCGGATACCGCATCACTGCAATACACGCTACGTGTCTTAAATTCGGATGCAGAAGTGTCTATACGTTCCTATTTAAATGGCGATGTCGTTAATCGGGATAGCAATTATGATGAACGTTTTTGGGTACCGATTGCGGAAGACATTCAAGATGACCTCGTACTAGTAACGGAAACCAAAAAAACACAGTTTCGCGTAGAAACACATTTGCGAAACGTGTTCTATGTCAGGGGAACTGTACAAGCGTCGGGCACAAAGAGCAAAGAACAATGTTATGTGAGCGAGGAGCTGCGTGCGCATTTGAACGTAGGGGAATCCATTCGCTTGGAGAAATATGTGGCGATAGTCAGTTCCCTTCATCATCCTTTGGATAAGCTAACGGAAGTCGCACAAAGCAGTTTGGCACAAATCGCGTCCAAAAGCTATACTGAATTGGTGCAATTGCAAACAGATGCCTGGGCACGTATCTGGGAAGAGAGTGATATACAGATCGAAGGAGATATCGCTGCACAACAAGCTATCCGATTTAATATTTTTCAGTTAAACCAAACGTATACAGGCGAAGACGCTAGACTGAATATCGGGCCGAAAGGTTTTACGGGAGAGAAATATGGTGGAGTCACTTATTGGGACACCGAAGCCTATTGTTTACCTTTTTATCTGGCGACACAGGCGCCTAGGGTGGCCCGCAACCTATTGCTTTACCGTTATCAGCATTTGGAAAAAGCTATTGAAAATGCCGGCAAATTGGGATTCGATAAAGGAGCGGCATTGTATCCAATGGTCACCATCAACGGGGAAGAATGCCACAATGAATGGGAGATTACATTTGAGGAAATTCACCGGAACGGTGCCATTGCTTACGCGATTTATAATTATATCCGTTACACGGATGATACGGCGTATCTCGCTACACACGGTTTGGAGGTATTGATCGGTATTAGCCGTTTTTGGGCGCAACGTGTTAATTGGAGCGAGCAAAAACAGCAATATGTGATGCTCGGTGTAACCGGCCCGAATGAGTATGAGAATAATGTAAACAACAACTGGTATACAAACAAAATTGCTGTATGGTGTTTGCGTTATACATTGGATGCTATTACACAGCAGCAAGCACAACAGGAGGATTGTTTGTATGCTTTGCTGTCGAGATTGGCTCTTAAGACCGAAGAATGTGCAAAATGGCAACATATTATTGATAATATGTACCTTCCGGAAGATAGTGACCGCGGTGTATTTCTGCAGCAAGATGGTTTCTTGGATAAAGAACTGATCCCCGTCGTGGAGCTTCCAGCCGAAGTACGTCCTTTGAATCAACATTGGAGTTGGGATCGGATACTACGTTCTTGTTATATTAAACAGGCAGATGTGTTGCAAGGCCTATATTTCTTTGAGCATGAGTTCGACGAAGACACCATCCGCCGAAATTACGATTTTTACGAACCGTTAACGGTGCATGAAAGTTCGCTTTCACCTTGTGTGCATGCTATTATCGCTGCTAAATTGGGTAAGGAAGATAAAGCGTATGAATTTTATCTTCGTACTGCGCGGCTTGATTTAGATGATTATAACAACGATACGGAAGATGGGTTGCACATTACCTCGATGGCGGGTACGTGGCTTGCCATTGTAGAGGGATTCGCGGGTATGCGCGTACGTGACGGTAAATTACATTTTCAAACCTTTATTCCAAAAAACTGGCAAAGCTATGCTTTTCACGTTCAGTATAGAGGAACGAAGTTATATATCAAAGTAAGCCAGGACGATTTTGAAATCAAAAATCTGTCTGATACCGAAATTAGTATTATATTTAACGAGGAACAGCTTCTGATAGAACCTGAATGGAAATCTTAAAACCTTTTCATGAACAATATTCGCGTTAAACCCACTTTGACTGTTGCCCAAATTGTTAACATGAGCATGGGCTTTTTGGGCATCCAAATGGGATTTGCTTTGCAAAATGGTAATGCTTCCCGTATTCTACAAACGTTTGGTGCCGATGTGGAGCATCTTTCCTTGTTTTGGCTGGCAGCTCCGATTACGGGCATGATCGTGCAGCCGATTATCGGCCACTATAGTGATCGCACCTGGACAAAGATGGGGCGTCGGCGACCTTTCTTTTTGGTCGGAGCCATATTGACAGCGGTAGCGTTAGTACTTATGCCCAACATCGCTCTATTTACCACATTACTCCCCCCGTTATTGATTGGTGCAGGCATGCTAATGCTGATGGATGCGTCCATTAACGTGACGATGGAACCGTTCCGTGCATTGGTAGGCGATAATCTGCCCAGTTCCCAGCGAAGCTTAGGCTTTTCGGTTCAAACCGTTTTGATAGGTGTGGGGGCTGTAGTCGGTTCCTGGCTACCTTACGTGTTTGCAGAATATTTACATATCCCTGCTGAAGGGGGAGACGGTATCGTTCCGCAAAATGTGATTTATTCGTTTTACTTTGGCGCGTTCGTTTTGATCATTACCATTTTGTGGACCGTTTTTACCACAAAAGAATATACCCCGGAAGAACTGGAGTCTTTTATGGGACAGGAAGAAGCGAAAGGGGAAACGCAATCTTCATCCAGCCATAACTTTGGCGCAATCTTTCAAGATTTCAAGCGGATGCCTTTAACGATGAAAAAGCTCGGATGGGTACAGTTTTTCTCCTGGTTTGCGCTTTTCATGATGTGGGTATATATGACACCGGCTATTGCGGAACATGTGTTTTATAAGATGGATGGCGAGCGCAATCGTCTGTATGCGGAAGCTGGCAACTGGGTGGGGGTGCTTTTTGGTGTGTACAATGGTATATCGGCCATATACGCCATTTTCTTGCCCCGGCTCGCGAATCGATTTGGACGAACAAAAGTACATGCGTTCGGATTGGTCATCGGTGGTATATCCTTGATCTCTATACTCTTTATTTCCTCGCCGAATATCTTGTTATTAACAATGCTGGGGGTGGGTATAGCTTGGGGAAGCATTCTCTCCATGCCTTATGCCATTCTGAGTGACAGCCTGCCTGCTCGTAAGATGGGGGTATATATGGGGATCTTTAATTTCTTTATCACCTTTCCGCAAATTATATGCGGTTTTTTCGGCGGTATGATTATTAAATATGTTTTTGGCAGCCAATCGATATATGGGATTATGCTAGGCGGGATATTTATGCTGTTGGGTGCTATTTCCGTATGGCGGATTAAAGAATAAAAGACGGGGATTATTGCCCCCCGTCTTTTTTATTCATAAATACAAACTTACCATCGAATACATCCAGTTGGATAACCGAATCCCTCGAAACCTTATCCGAAAGAATCTCTTTCGAGAGTTCATTGAGCACCCGCTTTTGTATAACCCGTTTTAACGGTCTTGCGCCGTATACCGGATCGTAGCCCAATTGACCTAACCAATCGAGTGCATCTTCACTGGCAGATAAGAATATATTCTGTTCCGAGAGTTGTTTCTGTATCTTCTGAAATTGCATGCGCACAATATCGCCAATCTCATCCCGGCTCAACGGTGTAAACATGATCACTTCATCAATACGGTTCAGAAACTCCGGTCTGATCGACTTCTGTAAGAGTTCAAATACGTCATCCTTCGTTTTCGCAATCACTTCATCGCGGTTGCTGTCATCCAATTTGGAGAAATTCTCCTGAATAATATGCGATCCGGTATTGGACGTCATGATGATGATCGTATTTTTAAAGTTGACCACGCGTCCTTTGTTATCTGTCAAATGTCCGTCATCCAATACTTGCAATAAGATATTGAATACGTCCGGATGGGCTTTCTCGATCTCATCCAAAAGGACGACTGAATAAGGCCTACGGCGTACAGCTTCCGTTAACTGCCCGCCTTCTTCGTAACCGATGTATCCGGGAGGCGCACCAATCAATCTGGATACCGCATGTCGTTCTTGATATTCGGACATATCAATCCGTACCATAGCTTGTTCATCATCAAACAGGAATTCGGCCAATGCCTTAGCAAGTTCTGTTTTACCTACCCCAGTTGTACCAAGGAAGATGAACGAACCGATAGGTCGTTTCGCATCGCTCAGCCCGGCTCTGGAACGACGGATGGCATCGGCAATCGCCTCGATTGCTTCTTCCTGACCCGCGACACGTTTATGCAATTCTTCTTCCAGGTTAAGCAATTTCTCACGTTCAGACTGCACCATTTTGCTGACAGGAATACCTGTCCAACGAGATACTACGTCCGCGATATCCTCAGAAGTAACTTCCTCTTTTAGCATACGGCTATCTTGTTGCTTTTCCGCAAGTTCGGTTTTCAGTTTTTCAACATTATCCTGTGCTTCTTTAATTTTTCCATAACGCAATTCGGCTACCTTTCCGTAATCGCCAGCACGTTCTGCTTGATCTGCTTCCAGTTTGTAATCCTCGATATGCTGGATTTCCTGATTAACTTTATCGACCAAACTTTTCTCTGATTGCCAAGCTGCTTTTAATGAATCGCGTTCGTTGGAGAGATTGGCGATGGTTTCAGAAAGCTCTTTCACTTTCTTCTCGTCATTCTCGCGCTTAATCGCCTCCCGCTCAATTTCCAGTTGCATGATGCGTCTTTCCAGTTCATCCACTGCTTCTGGTACGGAGTCCATTTCCAAACGCAGTTTAGACGCCGCTTCATCGATTAGGTCAATCGCTTTATCGGGCAAGAACCTGTCGGTGATATAACGTTGTGATAACTCTACGGCCGCAATAATAGACTCATCTAGGATACGAACCTTATGGTGAGTTTCATATCTTTCTTTAAGACCGCGGAGGATTGAAATCGCATCCTGTGTATCCGGTTCGTCGACCATAACCTTTTGGAATCGGCGCTCTAAGGCTTTATCTTTCTCGAAGTATTTTTGATATTCATTTAAAGTTGTGGCGCCGATTGCGCGCAGCTCTCCACGTGCTAAAGCAGGTTTTAGGATATTTGCCGCATCCATAGCGCCTTCACCACCGCCGGCACCCACCAAGGTGTGGATTTCATCGATAAATAAGATAATCTCACCGGCACTGTCTGACACTTCTTTAACCACGGCTTTCAAACGCTCTTCGAACTCGCCCTTGTATTTCGCGCCGGCAATAAGCGCGCCCATATCGAGCGAAAACACGGTTTTGGATTTGAGATTCTCTGGCGCGTCACCTTTGATGATCCGGTGGGCAATACCTTCCGCAATGGCTGTTTTACCGACACCCGGCTCACCAACCAAAATCGGATTGTTCTTCGTACGACGTGATAGAATCTGCATCACGCGGCGAATTTCTTCATCCCGGCCGATAACCGGATCCAGCTTTCCAGATTCTGCAAACTCATTGAGGTTGCGAGCATATTTTCCAAGCGCATTGTAGGTTGCCTCTGCATTTTGATCGGTAACACGATTATTTCCGCGAAGCTCTTTAATTGCTAGTTTGAGATCCTTTTCATTTACACCTTGACCTTTTAACAAAGAAGCCGTTTTATCACTTGACGAAAGAAGTCCTAAGAGAATGTGTTCAATGGAAACAAATTCGTCATTAAATTCTTTTAAATAACTTTGCGCTTTCTGCAACACTGAGGCAGATGTGTTACTGAGGTATACATTGCTTCCACTTACTTTAGGTAAGGAAGCTAGTTGTTTGTCGACCTCCGTATCCAAATAGTTGGTGTTTACGTTGAGCTTTTTTAATAGATGCCCAATTACGTGTTCGTCCACGGTTAAGAGTGCTTTTAATATATGTGCGGGTTCAATAGCTTGTTGCTGATTGCCCGTCGCCATTTCGGAAGCTTTTTGTATAGCTTCCTGTGCTTTGATGGTATAGTTGTTAAAGTTCATATAGTGTTAATCTTTTTAAATCGATGTAAATGCGTGAATTGATGTCCTTTTGTTGATAAACAATTTAAGTGCCTTTTTGATTGCATGGTGTAAATCAGAAATTTTGTCTTATAAAAATGAATTTTAATGACAAAATGACTGCGCGCTTACTATCTAAGCGAATGATTGCGGTATAACAGCCGATGGTTTTGGTTTTTAGCTGCGCTATTATGAGTTTTTTAAAAAAGTATTTGCATTATCGAGATAGAACTGTGATATTTGCATCACTGAATCGGAAACGATTCAAAAGCCTCCTTAGCTCAGCTGGTAGAGCAACTGACTTGTAATCAGTAGGTCATTGGTTCGATCCCGATAGGAGGCTCAAGAGCTCAACGAAAGTTGGGCTTTTTTTTTAATTCCATTTGCTAAAATACAGGACATACTCGTTTGGGACTTCAAAACTGACAACAGAGCGCTAAAGTAGTTGTTAGCATCCATAAGGATGAATATATTTGATGCGACTTATTAATACGAAGAATCGTGACGAGCGGTTCTCCTAGAACGTAGCGTAGGCTACAGATTGAGCCCATAAGTAAGAATCCAAACGAATGACAGATACCACTTTATTTAGTTTATTAAAAAAAGAAATACCCGGGAGCCTTGAAAAAAACTTCTTTGAGCGATTTTTCCAGTATAAAAAACTTAAGAAAGGAGCGTACTTTATCAAACAAGGGCACTTATGCAAAAGCGTAGCTTTTATAGAGAAGGGCATTGTTTTGTATTATAAAATAGATGAGACGGGGGAATTTGTTTGTGATTTTGCAAAAAGTTACTTAAGATTAAAATGAAAAAAAGTTTGCATAGCCGGTCCGTTTGCCTATATTTGCATCACCAAAACAGCGAAGACGAAATGTCTAGATGTGATGGCTGCCGCGCTCATAGCTTAACTGGATAGAGCACCTGACTACGGATCAGGAGGTTAGGGGTTCGACTCCCTTTGAGCGCACAAGCAAAGCCTAATTCTTTATCGGGATTAGGCTTTTTTTTAACATAAAAACGATAAACTTATGCTAAACCTCGTCTTATTTGGTCCTCCCGGTGCAGGGAAAGGTACCCAATCAGAAAAACTCATTGAAAAATACCAATTAGTTCATATTTCCACAGGCGATATATTCCGCGCTCATATCAAGAATCAGACCGCATTGGGTCAGCAGGTGAGCCAGATTATTGCCGACGGTAATCTTGTTCCTGACTCCATCACCATAGCCATGTTGGAAGAAGAAATAAATAAAAATCCACAAGCTCAAGGTTTTATTTTTGATGGATTCCCGCGTACGGTGGCACAGGCAGAAGCCTTAGACAAGTTTCTGGAATCAATTAATGAAAGTATTACCGGCGTATTGGCATTGGATGTAACGGAAGAGGAGTTAAAGCAACGTATTGCGAAACGTCAGGAGGTATCTGGTCGCGCAGATGATGCTGCAGATAAGTTGACGAAACGTATCGAGGAGTATTTCAATAAAACGGTGCACGTATTACCATATTATGAAGGTCAGGGCAAATTGTCCAAAATAAACGGCATTGGTGATATTGATGCGATTTTCCAGTCGTTGACGACAATTATTGATAGCTATTAAGCAGATATCAAAGTAAAAATAAGATAGTAGGATATGGCTCAGGGTTCAAATTTTGTGGATTATGTGAAGGTGTGTTGTCGCTCCGGGCATGGCGGAGCTGGTTCCGCACACCTACATCGGGATAAGTTTACGGCCAAAGGTGGACCAGACGGAGGTGACGGTGGTCGTGGTGGGCATATTATCCTAAAAGGTTCTTCACAACATTGGACCTTACTCCATTTAAAATACAGAAAACACATCATCGCCGCACACGGTGGACCCGGATTAAGCGCATTGCGTACGGGAGCTAACGGGAAAGATGAAATATTGGAGGTTCCTTTAGGAACGGTTGCCAAGGATGCAGAAACCGGCGAAATTTTATTTGATATTACAGAAGACGGAGAAACTAAGATATTGACTCCCGGTGGAAAGGGTGGGTTAGGCAATTGGCACTTTAAATCTGCTACGCAGCAAACACCACGCTTTGCGCAATCGGGCATGCCGGGACAGGAGCAATGGATTATTCTGGAATTGAAAGTACTGGCAGATGTCGGATTAGTCGGCTTTCCAAATGCCGGAAAATCTACGCTGTTATCTGTTGTATCGGCAGCAAAGCCAGAAGTTGCCGATTATCCTTTTACCACATTGGTACCGAATCTCGGAATCGTCGGTTACCGCGATAACAGATCGTTCGTAATGGCGGATATACCCGGTATTATTGAAGGTGCGTCGCAAGGAAAAGGTTTAGGACACCGATTTTTACGACACATTGAGCGCAATTCTGTTTTGCTATTTATGATTCCCGCGGACACCGATCGTAGCATTGATGAGGAATATCAAATTTTATTACGTGAGTTAACCGCTTACAATCCCGAGTTAATGGATAAACCGCGGCTATTGGCAATTACAAAATCAGATATGCTCGATGATGAGCTTGAATCGGAGATGGCTGAAACGTTACCGAAAGGAATATCTTCCATTTTCATATCTTCCGTATCGGGTAAAAATATCCAACAGCTGAAAGATTTGATCTGGAAAGCGATTAACGATTGATAGCACATTAGATAATAGGGAACAGCTTACTTTCTACCTCAATTTTAAAATTTTCATTGAGGTACGAAAAAAAGAGTTTATTCACACTGTTTTCGTTTTGCTCAATTAAATAGGGGATAACAACGGTACCTTGCTTTAAACGAAGTTTGTAATAACCAAATAGTGTGTCCCGATTTTTCTGGACAGACTTTATTTCGGATATGCTTACGATGTCACTCATCAAATTAAAAGACAAAGGCTGGTCTTTTAGGTGATCGACCAAAACCTCATATGTTGTGGGATTAAAATAGATACGCTGATCCTTAGTAGACTTAACATGATTGGTGTACACGAAAATTTGGCCAATAAGGTAAAGGGCTAATGGCATAAGTATCCAAAGTATTTTGATTTTCATCCCTAGAACCAATGCGATCAAAAGAAGCAAAAAACCGATTCCAACTGTACGTAACGTACTTTTTGTCACCCGACTGATAAGTTGAGGTGAAGTATCTATCACAACAAAACGTTGGTGTTGATGAGTTCTGACAATCGACGCATTGCTTTTACTTGTCAACATAAACCTTCTGGCGATGAGATAGGCCAAAACTCCAACTAATGCTATAATTAAAAATATCTTCATCACCCTATCTTGAAAAAACCATTAAGCGCTTAATATTGCTCAGATTCATTGGGATAGTTTCCCGATTTTACATCTTCTGCGTATTTTGTCGCCGCCTCCACCATACCGTCGTACATTTCCATGTAACGTCTTAAAAACTTTGGTTTAAAATCTTTGGTGAACCCAAGCATATCGTTAACCACCAGTACTTGTCCGTCACATCCGTTTCCCGCACCAATCCCAATGGTTGGGATCGACAGCGATTCACTGACTTCTTTAGCAAGTTTTGCGGGTATTTTTTCCAGCACAATAGCAAAGCAGCCTATTTCTTGAAGAGCCAACGCGTCCGACTTTAGTTTTTCGGCTTCGGCATCCGCTTGTGCCCGAACACCGAATGTGCCGAATTTGTTAATGGATTGTGGCGTAAGACCTAAATGTCCACAAACGGGAATACCTGCATCAATAATCTTCTTAATATTCTCCAATATCTCTACGCCACCCTCCAATTTCAATGCATGAACACCTGATTCTTTCATCATTCGAACAGCTGATTTGAAAGCATCTTCAGGCGTACCCTGGTATTCACCGAAGGGAAGATCGACTAATACTAATGCTCGCTTTGCACCTCTCGCCACCGCGCTGGCGTGATATATCATGTTGTCCAATGTAATGGGCAGTGTGGTTTCATATCCCGCAAAAACATTTGCGGCAGAATCGCCAACCAATAAAACGTCGATACCGGCATCATCCAGCGCACGCGCGGTCGAGTAATCATACGCTGTAAGCATACTAACTTTTTCACCGTTGGCTTTCATGGCTAAGATGGTGTTCGTGGTTACTCGCTTGATTATTTTATTTACTGACATTGCTTGTAGTTTAGAGAAACAAAGCTAATAAAAAGTTATAGAAGTTGAGGATGTTAAAGGGATTTCTGTATTTTTGCGTTTATGCAAAAAAGCGACAATCGTTTATTTAAATTTCCGAAATTTCAGGATCTCATCCTTTTTGAAGACGACGATCTAATTGTCATTAATAAGCCACCGTTTATAGCTTCACTAGACAATCGGAGTGGAGACGAGATTAATATTTTACGTCTTGCTAAAAAGTACCATCCAGACGCTCAGGTATGCCATCGTCTCGATAAAGATACTTCCGGTTTGCTCCTGTTAGCGAAAAATCCCGAAACATATCGTTTGGTTTCTATCGAGTTTGAACGCAGACGTGTAGATAAAAAATACCACGCCATTATCGGTGGCATACACTCCTTTACAGACTTGCTGGTGAATTTACCTATATTAAATCAAGGAAATAAAAATGTCTCCATCGATCGTACTAACGGAAAACCGGCCGAAACCATTTT
The DNA here is from genome assembly GCF_002980575.1 of Sphingobacterium gobiense. Taxonomy (GTDB): domain Bacteria; phylum Bacteroidota; class Bacteroidia; order Sphingobacteriales; family Sphingobacteriaceae; genus Sphingobacterium; species Sphingobacterium gobiense. The sequence continues at coordinate 762,354 of NZ_PVBS01000001.1, read as the reverse complement.
TAATTCCATACAGTATTTTAGGAATTTTACGCTGGTCGAATGTAAACCGATTACTGGTCGTATGCACCAGATCCGCATTCATTTGGCAACCCAACGAGCGGCTATCGTGGGTGATGAGATGTATCGTGGTAAACCGGTTTATTTGTCTCAGATCAAGAAAAGAGGTTTTACGATGGCAAAAGGAGAAGAAGAACAACCTATTATGAAGCGTTTTGCTTTGCATGCACATCAAATCCGTTTTTCTATAGAAGGAAGAGAATACAGTTTTGAAGCACCGTATCCGAAAGATTTTGCTACCTTGTTAAAATTACTGGAGAAGTTCGATAGCTAATGATGCAATCTATTATGATGCGTTATGAACCTAATAAGGTAGCGACTTAGTGTCACGGAGATAAAATCTACATAAAATGAGTGATAAAAAGAAACTTTGGAAAATAGGCAGTAACGTACTGCTTGTAGGATTGATCATTTTATTGATCTTACCGGCTGGGCGCGCTTGGATACAACAAGGCTTAATGAAAATAGGCCTATTTAAACCTAATCTGGAAAAACCGGAAGAAGTATCTACAAACACTTCGCAAGTTGATATTACATCGGACAGCAACTATGCTGGAGTTGCTTTCTCGGACGATAACGGAGAGGTGGTGAACATATCCGATTTAAAAGGGAAGGTGGTTTTCTTGAATTTTTGGGCAACTTGGTGCCCTCCTTGTAAGGCAGAAATGCCTTCTATCCAGGTATTAAAAGATAAATTTAAGGACAATAATCAAGTAGTTTTCCTCATTGTCGAGATTGAAGCTGAGAAGGAGAAGGCACGCGATTTTATGCAACAAAGTGACATGGATTTACCTATTTATTACCCTGAAAGCCAGATTCCAAGCGAATGGCTGGCGGGCGCTATCCCGACGACTGTCATTTTGGATAAAACAGGAGATATTGCTGCTCGCCATGAAGGTATGGCGGATTATTCTCGCACAGATGTATTCGACTTTATTACAGAACTCATAAATAAGAATGACTAGAGCAGCGTTGATTCAGCAAATTAAAATTAAAAAAAGTTTTTTGTGTATAGGATTAGATACGGATCTAGCCAAGATACCGACACATCTTTTGGATCATGAAGATCCAATATTTTCTTTTAATAAAGCGATTATCGAGGCGACAGAAGATCTTTGTGTGGCGTATAAGCCAAACATCGCTTTTTACGAATGTTATGGTGCGAAAGGCTGGAAGTCGTTGCAAAAAACTTGGGAAATACTACCAAAAAACTGTCTGAGCATTGCCGATGCGAAGCGAGGCGATATTGGTAATACTTCTACCAGATATGCAAAAGCTTTTTTTGATGAAGACCTCTCTGGCCTAGGTTTTGATGCGCTTACAATAACACCATACATGGGGCATGACTCGGTCATTCCATTTCTGGACATACCCAACAAATGGGCTATCGTGTTAGCGTTGACATCCAACCCGGGAAGTAGGGATTTTCAGAACTTTACCAACGCATCTGGCGTAGAATTATTTGAATATGTATTGGATAAAGTAAAAGCTTGGGGCACACCTGAAAACACGATGTTTGTGGTAGGAGCGACTCGGGGAGAGGGATTCTTAAATGTTCGACAACACGTACCGGATCATTTTCTTTTGGTGCCGGGTGTTGGAGCGCAGGGCGGTTCTCTACGAGAAGTCTGCCAGTACGGCATAAACAAGGATTGTGGTCTCTTGGTAAATAGTACGCGCGGTATTATATATGCGTCTGATGGAAAGGATTTTGCAGAACGTGCACGGGAAGAAGCTTTAAAACTGCAAAAGGAGATGCAGTTAGAACTAGAAAGTGCTGAAATAATTTTGGCACAATAATTAGCGTTGCTAGCACATAAGAACAGTAACTTATGTATATCATCCGATTTGTATATTTCATCATCTTTCCGCTAGCGCTATTTTTTGCCTCCTGTAGCTCGATATATATGCCCAATGTGCCAGCGACGCCTATGTTTCAGGAAAAAGGGGAGGTACATGCTGCTGCCCATGTCAATGTTAAAGGGAATTTAAGCGGAAGCGTGGGTGTTGCTGTAGGAAATCATATAGCCATAATAGCGAATGGATCTTATATTGACCAAGGTGGCCAGAATAATAAAAATGAATTATTTAGGCAACATTTGGTAGAAGGTGGTCTTGGTTATTTCACCCGAGTCGGTAAAGAAAAAAGGCAGATACTTGAAATATATGCAGGCTATGGTATCGGATCTTCGACAGAGATCGATCGCCGGGCGTCTACAACGGGCATGATACCGGTAGAAACGCGGATAGTTGATTTTGACAAAATTTTTGTTCAAGTAAATTTTTCGTCCACAAGACGACAAAAGTTGAATCTATTCGGCAAACCTCGTAAATTAAATTACGGTACTGCTGTCCGTGCTAGCCGGGTTGCTATGCAAGATTTTGCTATTAACGATTTAGCTAGTCCAACAGAAGAAGCGTTGTTTATTGAACCTCTTTTTTATACACGCATGGAATTGAATAGGAGTTTTCAGATACAGTATACGAACGGTTTTAATTTTAACGTGGTGGACAACACCTATTTAAAAGCAGGAAATGCTGTATTTACTTTAGGGTTTACATACAATTTTGGTGGAAAAAGGAATAAAACAAAGTAATAAATTAGATATGAAAAGAAGAGATATCAACATCCTATGCATGATGTTTATAGGATTACTATTGAGCGGCTGTGCTATTAATAAAAACCAGATTGATGCACTCGCCAAATTCAATTATACCGTGGAATCGATGCAAGATATCCGTTTGGCAGGTAGAGACATGGATAGCTATACCGGAAAAGATGGCGTGAATTTAGGGTCTCTTCCCGGAATAGCCATGGCGATGTTACGGCAGGATTTACCTTTAGAAGCAAGGATAAATATGAAAGTCAGTAACCCCACGACGACAACTACAAAGATCAATTCCTTTAAGTACTTAATTGAAATTCAAGGAAAGCCACTTTTTGAAGGCACGGTGAACGAAAATCTTCATTTAGCAACTGGTGAGAGCACCGTCGTACCCCTAACCTTTAAAGCTAACATTTTCGGCACCGCGAAAGAAAAAGGAGTGGAGAATGTATTAAATGAACTTTTTACCAGAAAGGGAGAAGGTTTTCTGGTTCTGAAAATAAAGCCGTCTATTAAAATCGGGAATAGCAATATTTACTATCCGGGTTATATTACGGTAGACAGAAACCTGGCTAAAAGCATCGGGAAATTAGTTATGTAATTTTTTTATCTTCTTTTTCCCGTAAAAAGAACCAAAACCTCGTCGCTTCGAATATTTGAAACAATGGTCCGTGCAAGGGGAAATTTCTACAAACTTCAAATATTCGGATGCGACCTTAGATGTTAAGGAAGGGATAGTACAGTACGTAAATCTCCGCAATTATTAGTTGATTGCGACGATGCGAACCAAAACGGCCTTGTGTTTTTTCGCGGCAATCTTGATGTAGACTATTCCGTATAAAACAGAATGTTGTTTGAACGAAGTGAGTTTCATTCTGTTTAGGAATAGGCAAAGTAAGATAGCGAAAACATACTCAGCCTTGATTTTTTATCTCCTTTTTTATCAAGAAAAAAGGGGAAGAAGTTAATCCCTGTTGAACGTATAGCCGACCGTCCATTCGATGAAATCTGCCTTTCCTTTATGGGCTTTGATAGAGATACCAGCGTTAAAGTCTTTATAAACATAATACCGTGCCCCTGCTCTTAAAAAGATTCGGTTTATCTCTCCATTGAAGTATTGTTTATGGATATAGTAGCCCACGTTTCCATTTAATACTAGATTACGATTCAATACATGTACTAAATAAAAAGATGGTCCACCGGATAACTTTGCGCTTAATTTACCGCTGCTGTCTCCTGCTATTTCATCGTAATTTCCCGAGGAGGAGTAGAATAAATCGACACCGCCGCCCATTCTCCATTTATGTGATACAAACTTACTGGCGTAAGCGCTTAACGTAGTCTTTAAAAAACGTTCATCTTTATCTTTATCTAGTTGCTTCCAGCCCGCACCGTAGTTAATATGATATAGTATTTTATCACTATAGGGCGCTATATTACTCTTGTCGGGAAGGACAGAATGACCATTCGGTTGATATGTAATGGATGCTGTTAATGGCACTAGATTGACGCCTTTGTTAGGCAGCCGGAGAGCACCGTTTGAAAAGTGGTGATAGGCCAAGCCCAGTCCAATACGCCAGTTTGGATTAATTTTATATTGACTCCGTATACCAAAATCGATAAAAACGTTATTCTTTGCACCAATTACAACATTCAGCGGATTGTTTTCCGGATCATAAGGTGTGAAATTTCCAGAAATACCGAGTCCTATACGATAATCGAAACCCCAACGTTTGTTTGTTAAGTTCCCAAAAGGAGATTGCACAAATCCATAAATGGCGTAAGGACTTCCGATAATGTCGGTGTTGAACGTACTACTATAGAAACCGATTCCATAAATGGGATTGTTATATAACGTGAAGTACTGGTCGTTTGATTTTTGTATTTTCCAACCTATTTTCAAGTTTATTCCGTTATAATATGCACTTTCAAAAGTTGTCCGCCGTATATCCTTTGCTGCCAATATTCCGCCATTCTCCATTTCCAATTCGATAATCAACGGATTTTTCTGTGCTAACGCACTGGAATCCAATTGTGCTCGAAGGTAAAAAGAAGTCACTAATAATAAGAATGTAAAAAGTACCTTTTTCAATGTTTTTTTTAAAAAATCAATAATTTTCGGTTGGCAAAGATATTATTTTTTTTGGCGTCAGGAGAGGTTTCTCACCTTTGAATTAGTGATATTTCAGTCATATTAATCTTGAAATTACAAAATTTTTTTTTGTAACTTGATTGTTGTAAAATGGACTTAGTGTATTTTTTACAATATTATTCCTATATTTAATTCCGATTTATAAAAAATCTAGATTAATGACAATGCAAATTGTAAAGATCAGTGTGTTTGTTTTCGCGTTCGCAGCAGCTAACCTCATTTTAAAAGCACAGGAAAAGCACGAGCGTTACATTCAGAAAATAGAGGGAACCCAATTGGAGTTTTCTATGGAGGCTATCCCCGGAGGAAGATTTAGCATGGGAAGTGATAAATCTGAAAAAGAAGATGAAAAGCCGATTCACCAAGTGGAACTTGATCCGTTTTGGATGGGTACTTATGAGGTGACTTGGGATTTATATGAGCCTTTTGTATATAAAGATTTAGAGCAAACTATTGCAACGAATGGTATGGTTGCCTCCGAAGTAGATGCTGTGACACGTCCTACAAAACCTTATTTGGATATGACCTTTGGTATGGGGAAGGAAGGACATCCAGCACTGGCGATGACGCACTATAATGCTATTCAATTTTGCAAATGGCTTTATACGCGGACCGGTGTATTTTACCGCTTACCCACAGAGGCTGAATGGGAGTATGCGTGTCGAGCAGGGTCGACATCGGAATATTTTTTTGGGAATGACGCTATACTGCTAGAAGAGTATGCTTGGTTTGCAGCAAATAGCAACGATAAAACTGCTCCTGTCGGACAGAAAAAACCAAATGCTTGGGGCTTATATGATATGGCCGGAAATGTTGCTGAATGGACGTTTGATCAATATATCCCAAACTATTATGAACAGTTTGAGGGTAAAACTGCTAAAAACCCTGTTGCTATCCCCACCGCGCTTTACCCCCATAGTGTAAGGGGTGGTGCTTTCGATAGTCAGGCTGATGGGCTTCGATCCGCTGCTCGTATGGCTTCTGATCCTATATGGAAACAACTAGATCCACAAATACCAAAATCTAATTGGTGGTTTCCAGAAGCCCCATTCGTGGGGTTACGTCTTGTCCGACCAGTGAATGCACCGACGCAGGAAGAGATTATGGCTTACTACAATCAAGATCCTATCAAAGATTTTTAATGAATAGATTTTATAATACCTAAACTAATGCAACATTTTAAAAGGAGAGATTTTATTAAAGCGGGGTCAGCTCTAACAGGCGCGGCTGTATTATCGTCTACGCCGGTATCTAGTGTATTCGCGGCAGGAAGTGACGTTATCAAAATTGCGTTAATCGGTTGTGGCGGACGTGGTACTGGTGCTACATTCGATGCTTTTGCTTCAGGGCAAAACATTAAGCTGGTGGCAATGGCGGATGCTTTCCAAGACAACCTGGCGTCCACCTACAATACCTTAAAAGAAAAGTTTGGTGAAAAAATTGATGTGCCAGACAGTCGTAAATATGTTGGATTCGATGCTTATAAAGAAGCTATTAAAGATGCCGATGTGGTATTACTAACGACACCTCCTGGGTTTCGTCCTATACACTTTGAAGAAGCGGTAAAGGCGGGTAAACATGTTTTTATGGAAAAGCCTGTTGCTGTGGATATCCCCGGTATAAGAAAGGTACTTGCTGCAGCGGAAGAAGCCAAAAAGAAAAAGTTAAATGTTGTGGTAGGATTACAGCGACGCTATCAAACGAATTATCGAGAAGCCATCAAACGTATACAGGATGGTGCCATCGGTAATGTGGTTTCAGGGCAGGTTTACTGGAACAGCGGGGGAGTATGGGTCCGCCCGCGGAAACCGAACCAAACCGAAATGGAATACCAGATGCGGAATTGGTTTTATTTCAATTGGCTTTGCGGCGATCATATTGTCGAACAGCACGTCCATAATATCGATATCGCCAATTGGGTTAAAGGGAAGTATCCTATTTCCATTGAAGGTACAGGCAGTAGAGCCCATCGTACCGGCAAGGATTACGGGGAAATCTATGACAATTTCGCTATTGAGCTCACATATGATGACGGCTCTGTCGTGTATAGTCAATGTAGGCATTTTGAGGGCGTATCCAATAGAGTGGATGAAGCGTTTCAAGCAACGAAGGGCCGCGCATACCTTTCGGCGAGTAACCAAGCAGTGTTGTGGGATGTCAACGGTAATGAGTTATATCGCCACGACCCCAAAGGTAATCCAAACGCTTATCAACAGGAACATAAAGAACTTTTCGCGGCGATTGCTAAAAACGAATATGCTTTCGACGATACACAGCATGGAGCATATAGTACACTTACAGGTATCATTGGCCGAATAGCGTGTTATACAGGCAAAGTAATCAAATGGGATGAAGCAATTACCTCAGAAATTGATTTGTCGCCAGATATATATGCTTGGAATGCATTGCCTAAAATTATTCCAAATGAAAGTGGTGAATATCCTTACGCTATCCCGGGAAAAAACACCAGTCTTTATATCTAGAACGTGTTAAAAAGTGTACTCATACCGTGTTTAATAACACTGAGCTTTTCGGTGTATGCCCAACAATCTAAATTCGCTATTGATGGACAGGCTCAAGGCACATCCTATAGTATCCAATACTATGCACCAAACTCCTTCGTTTCTAAGATAGAGATCGATAGCATATTGAACGTTATTGACAACTCAATGTCGTTATATAACGATCAATCGCTCATAACGGCTTTTAATGAAGCACACAGGAAATTAGAGCTAGATGAGCATATGACAAATGTAGTGAAACGCTCATTTTATATAAACCGAATATCTAATGGATTATTTGATATTACGGTAATGCCACTTGTAGAACTTTGGGGGTTTGGACCGAATCGTACCAACACGTTTCCGCAACCACAAACGATTGATAGCATATTACAATTCGTAGGCATGGATAAGCTTATTTTAGACGGAAATACGCTATTTAAGAATGATAAACGGACGCAGCTAGATTTAAATGGCATAGCGCAAGGATATTCCGTAGATGTTATTTCTAGATTGCTGGATAGCAAAGGAATTGAAAGTTATTTGGTTGAATTAGGTGGCGAAATAAAAGTAAAAGGTTATAAAGATGTTCACGTTCCTTTTGAGATAGCCATCGAAAGTCCACAGGGCACCAAGTATTCAAATATTATATTACAACTGACGGATAAGGCGGTGACTACGTCAGGGAATTATAGACGGGCATTCGATTTTGAAGGACGTCGTATTCATCACCATATAAATCCGCGTGACGGATATCCGGTACAGAATAATGTAGCGAGCGTGACGGTTGTGGCATCTACTGCGATAGATGCTGATGGCTATGACAACGTCTTTATGGCGATGACGCCAGAGGCGGGTATAAGTTTAGCAAATAGCCTCGAGGACATCGATATCTATATTATTTATAAGGACAACGGCCGGTTTAAAGAAGCTTTTTCAGCAGGCTTTAGCCGATACGTAAAGAAACAATTAACCAATTAAATTTAATATAATGAAACGAGGAGATTTTATAAAAAGTGGAGCGGCACTTATTGGAAGTGCAACGCTTTTAGGAAATGAAACGATGGCAGCAACAACACAAAATAAAGAGGGAGAGACCTTCCAATTAGATTATGCTCCACATCAGGGCATGTTTTCGACGACAGCGGGTAAAGACTTTGTGGATGAAATCAAATACATGCACGAATTGGGTTTCCGCAGTATCGAAGACAATGGCTTACCAACCCGACCGGTAGAAGAACAAACCAAGATAGGAGAGACCTTGGCAAAATTGGGGATGCGCATGGGCGTATTTGTTGTACCAAAAGGCGGAAACGCTGCGAATACATTGGCTGCAGGGAAACAGGAACATATCGACATCTTCTTGAAAGGATGTAGAGAATCGGTGGAAGTTGCAAAACGTGTTAACGCTAAATGGGTAACGGTTGTTCCCGGCAATTATCAGCGTAATTTACCTATAGGTGTGCAAACGGCTAATGTGATTGAGGGATTAAAACGTGGTGCCGAAATCTTTGAACCGCACGGTATTACTATGGTGTTAGAGCCATTGAGCGATACGCCGGATTTATTTCTTCGTTATACCGATCAAACATATGAGATTTGTAAAGCGGTAGGAAGCCCGTCTTGTAAAATCTTATACGATGCGTACCATCAACAAAAAAATGAGGGCAATCTTATCAACCTCATGAACCTCTGTTGGAGCGAAATTGCTTATATTCAAGTAGGAGATAACCCCGGACGAAAAGAACCTACAACGGGAGAGATCAATTACAAAAATGTATTCAAATGGTTGAAAGAAAAGGGATATGCCGGTATTGTTGGAATGGAACATGGGATGTCGAAATCCGGTGTAGAAGGAGAAAAAGCCTTGGTAAACGCGTATCGAGAAGTCGACAATTTTTAAGCATATTATATAATATAAAGGAGAAGTAATATATTTATACAAAATAAACCTATTATCAGATGTCAACATCCATAAGATTTAAACTATCATTTATGATGTTCCTTGAATTCTTTATTTGGGGAGCGTGGTTCGTAACGTTGGGAACTTTCTTGATTCAAAACTTACAAGCTGAACCGTTTCAGATCTCTAACGTATTTTCGACACAATCGCTAGGTGCTATTATTGCACCTTTCATCATTGGTATGATTGCAGACCGGTATTTTAATGCGGAGAGGATTCTCGCTATATTACATTTAGTTGGCGCAGTTCTGATGTTCCAGATGTATAAGGCTACCGATATAGCTACTTTTTATCCTTACGTTTTGGTGTATATGATTCTTTATATGCCTACATTGGCATTGGTGAATTCGGTTTCTTTTAGACAGCTAACAAATCCGGAAACTCAATTTTCTAGCATTCGTGTATGGGGTACAATTGGATGGATTATAGCTGGTTTGGCTATCAGTTTCTTATTTCGATGGGACTCACCCGAGGGTGCACAAGAAGGCGCTTTACGGAACACCTTTTTGATGGCTGGTATTGCATCTGCGGTACTGGGACTATTCTCCTTCACTTTACCTAAAACACCTCCGATAAAAGTAGATTCTGCAGAAAAACCATCATTTGCTTCTATCATTGGATTAGATGCCATAAAGCTATTAAAAGACAGAAATTTTTTGATTTTCTTTATTTCATCTATCCTAATATGTATACCCTTAGCTTTTTATTATTCGAATGCCAACCCTTTTTTAGTTGAGATCGGTTTATCAAATGCAACGGGAAAAATGGCTATTGGACAGGTTTCAGAAGCAGTATTCTTATTGTTGCTTCCGGTGTTGTTCGTCCGGTTCGGTTTTAAAAAAACCATTTTGATTGGCATGCTGGCATGGGTGGTACGTTATCTCTTGTTTGCATACGGAAATGCTGGGGATTTGTCATTCATGTTAATTATCGGTATAGCGCTGCATGGTATATGTTACGATTTCTTCTTTGTTTCGGGTCAGATTTATACAGATAGCAAAGCGGGAGTGAAATATAAAAGTGCTGCTCAAGGACTGATTACTTTAGCGACATACGGTGTGGGACAGCTAATAGGTTTTTGGGTTGCCGGTTTTATTGGAGACAAATATCAAAGTATTAAAGAAACAGATGTAGCTGCGTTTTGGCAACAAACATGGATTGTGCCAGCGGGTATTGCATTTGTTGTCATGATATTGTTCATGATTTTATTTAAAAATGAGAAAATAGAGAGTAAAACAGTATAAACAACAAAACTAAAAATAGAAAAGTATGGCAGATAATGTATACGATGCAATTGTCATCGGATCAGGCATCAGCGGTGGTTGGGCAGCGAAGGAGTTGACGGAGAAAGGGCTGAAAACCATTATGCTAGAGCGTGGGAGAAACGTTGAGCATATAAAAGACTATCACGCGAATAAAAATACTTGGGAATATCCACATAGAGGAGGGCGTACCAAGCAAATGGAAGAAGATTATCCCGTATTGAAACGAGATTATCCATTGAATGAAAAAAATCTTGACTTTTGGGTAAATGAAAAAGAGAGTCCTTATACAGAAGTTAAGCGGTTTGACTGGTATCGTGGTTATCACGTAGGAGGACGCTCTCTTATGTGGGGACGTCAAAGCTATCGCTTTTCTGATCTAGATTTTGAGGCAAATGTAAAAGACGGGCATGGTACAGATTGGCCTATTCGGTATGCTGATATCGCGCCATGGTACAGCTATGCGGAGAAATGGGCCGGTATTTCCGGTAACCGCGATGGTTTAGATGTATTGCCAGATGGTGATTTCCTGCCTCCCATGGATTTTAATGTTGTTGAGAAAAATCTGGCTGCTCGCTTACAAAAGGAATATGGTGGTAAACGCCATTTTATTATGGGACGTACGGCTAATATAACGAAACCTCATACCGGTCGTGTTAATTGCCAATATCAAAATCAGTGTTGGTTGGGATGTAACTTTGGAGCTTATTTCAGTACGCAATCTTCCACATTACCGCCGGCTATGGCAACGGGTAACTTAACCCTTCGTCCATTCTCTATTGTAACACGTATTCTATATGATAAGGATACTCAAAAGGCAACAGGAGTAGAAATTGTTGATGCAGAAACCAACAAAACATATGAATTTCATGCGAAAGTTATCTTTGTATGTGCTTCGGCATTTAATTCGACATGGGTATTGATGAATTCGGCTACCGACGTTTGGGAAGATGGTTTAGGAAGTAGTTCTGGCGAGCTTGGTCATAATGCTATGGATCACCATTTCCGTTGTGGAGCCGGTGGCACAGTAGAAGGTTATGAGGATAAATATATTTTTGGAAGACGGCCAACGGGCTTATATGTGCCTCGCTTTGTAAATATACCGAGCGATGATAAAAAGCGCGATTACGTTCGTGGATTTGGTTACCAAGGTGCTGCTAGCCGTGGCAGATGGCAGGGTGAAGTTGCTGAAATGAGTGTCGGTGGCGATTGGAAAGATGCGATGTTGGAACCGGGTAACTGGAGTGTTGGCTTTGGCGCATTTGGCGAAATATTGCCTTACCATGAAAATAGGATATATCTCGATAAGGATAAAAAAGATAAGTGGGGCTTACCGGTATTGGCGATGGACATGGAAATTAAGGATAACGAATGGAAAATGCGTCCGGATATGATGAATGAAATGAAGGAGATGCTGGAGAAAATCGGCGTAAAAAACGTTTATACCTACGATAATACGTATGGATTTGGCCAAGGAATTCACGAAATGGGTACGGCTCGAATGGGAACTGATCCAAAAAATTCAGTTTTGAATAAGCATAATCAGGTTTGGGATGCAAAAAATGTATTCGTGACTGACGGTGCCGCCATGACATCGGCAGCTTGTGTCAATCCGTCATTAACATATATGGCATTAACGGCACGTGCGGTCGATTTTGCAGTGAGCGAGCTTAAGAAAGGAAATCTATAAATCAGCTTATCTACGATAAAGTATCAAATCATGAAAGAAACAAATAGTTCAAGAAGGAATTTTATAAAGAGCGCAGCTTTAGCGGCGGCAGGTTTTATGATCGTCCCGCGGCATGTCCTTGGCGGAAATGGATTTATTGCACCAAGTGACAGGTTATCTATCGCTGGAATAGGTGTGGGAGGCAAGGGGCATGGAGATATTATGTCTTTTCACAAAAGTGGGAAAGCAGAGATCGCATTCTTATGCGATGTTGATGATCGTCGTGCTGCAGGAACGGTGAAAAACTTTCCGAAAGCGAAATACTATAAAGATTATCGGGAAATGTTGGACAAGGAACATAAGCATATAGATGCTGTTTCGATCTCTACTCCTGATCATGGTCATGCGATTCAAACCTTAGCAGCCATGGAATTGGGTAAGCACGTATATGTGCAAAAACCGCTAACGCATGATGTTTGGGAAGCGCGTGTATTAACAGAAGCGGCAAAAAAATATAAAGTCGTAACACAAATGGGGAACCAAGGTGCTTCCAACGATGGCCCCAGAGAGATTAGGGAATGGTACGAAGCTGGTTTAATAGGCGATGTACACACCATTTACTGTTGGACGGATAGACCAGTATGGCCTTCGGGTATTCCGTGGCCAACGCAAACAGCACCTGTACCAAATGAGTTGGATTGGGATCTTTGGCTGGGAACGGCTCCGAATAAAGACTATATTGAAAAATTGGTACCATTCAACTGGCGAGGTTGGTGGGATTATGGAACTGGTGCGTTAGGAGATATGGGATGCCACCTTTTGGAAGTACCTTTTAGTACCTTAGGTCTTCAATATATAAAGGATGTGCAAGCTACTGTAGGTACAATCTATGTGGATGAATTCAAACGAGGCTATTTTCCGGAAAGCTGTCCACCGTCAAGTCACGTTACCATGACTTTCCCTAAAACCGAGAAGACCAGTGGGCCAATTACATTACATTGGATGGATGGAGGGATACAACCTGCACGTCCAGATGAATTAGAACCTAATGAAGTTTTTGGTGATGGTGGTAATGGTATCTTATTTGTTGGAACAAAAGGAAAGCTGTTGGCAGATACTTATGGTGATAATGCCCGATTGCTTCCTACTACCCGCAAAGAAAGTGTAGAACAGAAATACGCACGTGTTCCGGGTAAAGCAAGTGGTCACTATGCACAGTGGGTAGAAGCTTGTATCGCTGGATATGGAAATATGGAAGTCAGTGCACCGTTTGAAATTTCAGGTCCGCTTACCGAAGCCATCCTTATGGCTAACTTAGCGATTCGCGGTGCGGATCTTAAGGTAGACAATAAATTTCCTGGAAGGAATCTTAAATTATTATGGGATAAGGACCAAATGAAAGTGACTAACTTTGACCTGGTAAATCAGTTTGTGAAACGGGAATATCGTCAGGGATGGGATATAAATTATAATATTTAATTTTAAGCAGATTAAAATGAATAGAAGAGAAGCAATTCAACGTGTGGCCATGCTTATCGGAGGCTCTGTTATCGGAGCTAACTTATTCTTAGAAGGGTGTACAAGATCGGCCTCTAAGGATGTCGCCGTATTGTTTGAAAAAGATAAAATGAATTTTCTAGGGGATCTTGCAGAAGCAATTCTGCCTAGAACGTCTACGCCGGGAGCAAAAGAAGCTGGCGTGGGTGAGTTTATTCCTGTGATGATCCGAGATTGTTATGATCCGCAGGATCAAAAGGCTTTCTTAGAAGGGTTAGATGAAGTCGATGCGAAAGCAAATACGGAATTTGGAAAAAAATTCCGGGAATTGTCAAAAGATGAACAGTTACAGTTTGTCAATATGTTAGATAAAGAAGCGAAAGAATTTCAGAAAGAAAGAGGACAGAAACAACGAGAGTTGACCGAAGAAGCAGAGAAAACCGGAAAGGGTCCTGAAGAAATTGAACAGCTTCCAAACCATTTCTTCCATATGTTGAAACAATTAACATTGACTGGATTCTTCACATCAGAGGTCGGAATGACAAAGGCACTACGCTACGTTAAAATTCCTGGTAAATATGATGGAAATTATCCATACAAAAAAGGAGATCGAGCATTTGCGTCTTAGTCTTAATCCATTTATTAGGAATTGACGTAAATAGCACCCAACATCCAAACAAGAACATCTTGTTTGGATGTCTGGTTTTAGAGGGTAAGCATACGCCAAATTATATTTTTCTTATAATATATAGACCTGTAAATAAGCGTCTTATAAAATTAATCTAAACAATAGATGTATGCTATCACGCTAGATAAAAATAGCAGCATACATTTTATGCCAAATTTTATTCTGTATAGATCTTAGCAAATAAATAGATTGATGATTATCAGTGATTTACAAATACTACAAGAACAGTCTATTCATATCTTTTATGGGCTTCGATAAACAGTCGCCGCATTTCCTTAAATTGCTTCAATATACCGTTTATAAATGTCTCATCTAAAAGTTCAAACACACCATTCACACCCCCAACTACATCCGTCTCAGCTAGTTTGTAAGATTGTTCAAGCGCTCCCTGTTCAAACTTAACTATATACTTTTGATTCATTGAAAAGATAGAAATTTTGCAATCGGGATGGGGGAGTTCTGCAATTATTCTCATATATTAAAAATTAGATAAAAATAAAGCTCCACAATACACTTGTGGAGCTTTCGAATTTACGTGAAATTGTGGATTAAACCAACCCTTGTGCTTTCATTGCTACGGCTACTTTAATAAAACCACCGATATTTGCACCTTTTAAATAGTTGATATATCCATCATCCTCTCTTCCATATTTAAGGCAAGTTTTATGAATATTGCCCATAATCCCTTTTAATCGGGCATCTACTTTCTCCGTAGTCCACTGCTGGCCAATCGAATTCTGAGACATCTCCAGACCCGAAACAGCTACGCCACCCGCATTAGCTGCTTTACCAGGAGCAAAGTGAATTTTTGCTTTATGAAATACCTTAATTGCATCTGCTGTAGACGGCATGTTAGCACCCTCGGCAACGCATACACAACCGTGTTTAACGAGCGACTTAGCGTCTTCTTCGTCCAGCTCATTCTGCGTAGCGCAGGGAAGAGCGATATCACATTTAAGATGCCAAGGTTTTTTATCCGTATGGAAGGATGCTGCCTTAAACTTTTGAGGATATTTTGCTAATTCGCGCCCTAAAGTGGCAACATAGGTTAATTTTTCTAGTGTTAATCCCTCTGGATCATGCAACGTTCCTGTACTATTCGATATTGAAATTACTTTTGCACCTAAATGTATTGCTTTTTCTGCGGCATAGTAGGCCACGTTACCCGCGCCTGAAATAGCAATAGTTTTTCCTGCTATTTTTTCATCTATATTTTCAAAAATACATTCGACAAAATAAAGCAAACCATACCCCGTTGCTTCCGGACGGATATAAGAGCCCCCCCAATGCTGTCCTTTTCCGGTTAACACGCCGGTGAAATTATTTTGGATGCGCTTATATTGGCCAAACATATAACCAATTTCACGTTCGCCTACACCTATATCTCCAGCCGGAACGTCTGTTTCAGCTCCAATGTGGCGATAAAGCTCTGTCATAAAACTCTGACAAAATCGCATAATTTCCATATTAGACTTGCCTTTTGGATCAAAGTCCGAACCGCCTTTTCCACCTCCAAGAGGTATTCCAGTCAGACTATTTTTGAATACCTGCTCAAAAGCTAAAAATTTAAGGATACTGAGATTCACAGTGGGAGAGAAACGAAGACCACCTTTATATGGTCCTATTGCACTATTCATTTGCACACGATATCCACGGTTTACCTGGACTTCATTTTTATCATTTAACCAACTAACTCTGAAAGAAATAACACGTTCTGGTTCAATGATACGTTCTAATATCTTTAAGTCGCTCCATGTTGGATGTCGTTCATTGATATATGGCACTAAATCTTCAGTGACCTCTGCAACAGCTTGTAAAAACTCTGGCTCGTTTGGATTTCTATCCTCAACGTATTTGATAAACTTTTTAAAGTTAAGTGACATTTGTTAGAAATTATGTTTTTTATATTCCCTCAGCTTGCTAATTTATTAAAATATTTGACAAATAGCGAATATCTATGAAAAACGTACCACTGTTGCATAAAAATCAACGTTATCTAAAGAATCATAATTGACATTATGTTAAATAGAAAATAATGAATATATGTCTCCTTTGTGTTTCTGTCCACGAAAAAGCGCGATCGGGTTTATTACCCAACCGCGCTTTTATGCTCCTACCTATAGATGTGATAATTTGTAATCTAAATCATGCTACACGCTCAATCATAACAGCACCGACGGTTAAATTCGTCCGGGGATCAATTAATATAGCTTGTGAATTATCGGGAAAGTCCTGGTGCAAATCAAATACGACTTCTCCAGCAGCTTTAATTTCGATCTTACCGATGTCGTTTAAATGAATATCTCCACTATATTGTTTTTCTTGTGTATTCACGTCAAACTTATACAAAATATCTGCAATCTTAACTTTAGTAAGTGTGCTGTGGTTTTGCAAAAGATAAATTTGATTGATGTCCAATGATTTGTTGTCAAACCAACAAATATTGGCCTCAAAGTTTCTTTCCGCTAATGCTGGATGATCTGCAGATACCAGAATGTCTCCTCGGGAAATATCGATATCATCCGTTAGATGGACGATTAGAGATTGTCCGTTTTGTGCTTGGTCCAACTGCTGTTCCGCTAATGCGATACTTTTTATCGTACTTTTTACGCCACTTGGCAATACGATAACCTCTTCCCCTATTTTTAAACCCTCTCCTAGTACACGTCCAGCATATCCCCTATAGTCATGCAAATCTTCCGTTTGCGGTCGTATTACCCACTGAACTGGAAAGCGCCATGGTTGCAATTTGTCATCTTCTATATTAATTGTTTCCAAGTAATCCAGTAGAGAAGATCCAGTATACCAAGACATTCTTTCTGAGCGAAGTACAATATTATCTCCTTTCAGAGCAGAAACAGGAATAAAGTCGACATTCTCCAAACCTAAGCGATTTGCTAACATTAGATAATCGGCTTTAATTTGCTCATAAACAGCTGAATCAAACCCGACCATATCCATTTTATTGACGCAAACAAGTACTTTTTTTAATGATAATAATTTAGCTAAGAACGAGTGACGTTTAGTTTGTTCAATAACGCCTTTACGCGCGTCGATTAAAATAATTATCAATTCCGAGTTTGATGCACCTGTCACCATGTTGCGGGTATATTGGATATGCCCAGGGGCATCGGCAATAATAAACTTCCGCTTTTCGGTTTGAAAATATTTGTATGCAACATCAATGGTAATTCCTTGTTCCCGCTCGGCTTTTAGGCCATCAGTCAAAATTGCTAAGTCAACAGTCCCATCGTTGTTCTTCCGATTGGCCTTTTTTATAGCTTCTAGTTGATCGTCTAAAATAGAATTGGTATCGTATAACAATCTACCAATTAACGTGCTTTTGCCGTCATCCACAGAACCCGCTGTTATAAATTTCAGTATATTCATTTCCCTCTAGCTTACTTCATTAAAAATATCCCTGTTTTTTTCGGTCTTCCATCGCAGCTTCCGAAACCTTGTCATCCATCCTCGCCCCCCTTTCGCTAACAGTAGAAGCCTTTATTTCTTCGATAATATCATCAAGTTCGGTAGCAACTGAATCTACAGCAGCTGTGCATGTCATGTCACCTACTGTCCTGAAACGAACTGATTTATGCTCAACAATATCTTCTCCGTCAATCTGTAGAAAAGGTGCTGCTGCCATCCACTGTCCATTCCGTAGCACTACATCACGTTCGTGACTAAAGTATATGGAAGGCAATGCTATTTGCTCGCGTTTTATATAATTCCATACATCAAGCTCCGTCCAGTTTGAAATAGGGAATACACGCACGTTTTCTCCCTTATGGATTTTTCCATTTAAGATGTTCCAGAGTTCGGGACGTTGACGCTTCGGATCCCATTGCCCGAATTCATCACGTACCGAAAAAATACGTTCTTTTGCTCGGGCCTTTTCCTCGTCTCGTCGGGCCCCTCCTATACAAGCGTCAAAACCATACTTCTCTATCGTATCCAAAAGGGTCACCGTTTGGAGTGCATTACGACTAGCATTCTTACCTTTTTGTTCCACGGCCTTCCCCTGATCAATGCTTTCTTGCACGAGTCCAACGATCAGCTTTTCTCCTAACTGTTCTACTAACCAATCTCTAAATTCAATTGTTTCCGGGAAATTATGCCCAGTATCAATATGCACCAACGGAAAAGGAAATTTCCCTGGACGAAATGCTTTTTTCGCTAGGTGTACTAAAGTTATTGAATCCTTACCCCCCGAAAATAACAAGGCAGGATTCTCAAATTGCCCCGCTACCTCACGCAGGATATAGATTGCCTCCGCCTCTAAATGATCTAAATAATCCATCTTCTGTTTATAATCTATTTACTGTTTATTTTGTAACATGTAGACCACATTCTTTTTTACTCTTATCTTCCCACCACCATCTACCAGCGCGGAAATCATCTCCTTCGCGTACGGCCCGTGTACAAGGCTGACAACCTATACTTGGAAAGCCCTTATCATGCAATGGATTATAAGGCACTCCGTTTTTTTTCAAAAAATGTTCTACTTCTTCTAAAGTCCAATGAAACAGCGGATGTATTTTAATAATAGCGTTTGCTGCATCCCACTCGACATTTTCCATATCCTCACGATTGGCAGACTGTTCCGCACGGATACCTGTAATCCAAATATCGAAGCCTTTTATGGCACGGTGTAATGGCTCTATTTTACGAATATAGCAACATTCTTTCCTGTTTTCTACTGATTCATAGAAGCTTGACGGTCCTTTTTCAGTGACCATCTGTGCTACTGCGTCGGTGTTTGGATAGTAGGCTTTGATAGGAAGTTTATATTTCTCCAACGTTCTGTTCCACACATAATATGTTTCTGGAAAAAGACGCCCTGTTTCCAAGGTAAAAAGCGATATTTCTTTTCCAGACTGCGCAACTAAGTGCGTTATAACCTGATCCTCTATACCGAACGAGGTTGAAAAAACGGCTCTCGGACCGTATTTCTGCTGCACATATTCAATAATTTCCGCAGCGTTCAAGCCTTGTATTTCCTGCTTAATTTGTGCTATCATACGACTTTTTATTTAAAACATCTTTTGTGTGTGCATTTAAAACCCGTATCTTTTCTTGGAAATCACCGGATAAATTATCCCTTAGCTGGCCCATTAGCTCCAGTGTTTCGTCAATTTCTTCGGGAAGCAAGTCGTTAAGAAACTCCTTGATTCGCTTTGCCATGGTAGGTGATTTCCCGTTGGTTGATATACCAATTTTAAGATTACCTTTAGAAACTACCGAGCCTAAATAAAAATCGCAAAGAGTAGGCTTGTCGGCTACATTCAACAAAATATGGTGCTTGGTAGCCAGTTGACGAATGTGCGTGTTCAACGTCGTATTGTTCGTTGCAAGAATAATTAGATCTACGTTTTTGATATCATTGTCGCCAAATGCCCGTTCAGAAACTCTTATATTTTCCTTTCCGCTAATCAGTGCATAAACTTTTGAGCTTACGTTTGCGGCGACAATATGCAAGTTTGCCTGTGGTGAATTGGCCAAAATTGCTTCCAGTTTTTCCAATCCTACGTTTCCAGCTCCGACCAATAGCATCTGAATCTGGTGAAGTTTTACATATATGGGAAACAATTCGTTCATCTAGACAGTAAGAGAGTGAATTCCGTTTTTTAAATCTTCAAATTCCCGATGTTTAGCGACAACCTCACCCAATACGATAACTGCGGGAACACCAATCAGATTTCGTTTTGCTTCCTCCAGAATATTGTCTATTCGTCCTAAGGCGATGCGTTCATTTGGTAGGGAACCGTTTTGAATAAGCGCTATAGGTAGCTGGCCTTTTCCATGCTGCTGGTAGAAATCTACGATTTGCGCCAATTTAGCATAGCCCATGAGTATCACGACCGTTGCGCTCGTATGTACTGCTGATTTTAAATCGTCTGAAAGGCGCCCATCCGATGTGGATCCGGTAATCACCCAAAAGCTCTCGCTTATCCCACGATAGGTTAGTGGAATCTGTTGCAATCCTGTCAAACCGGCAGATGAGGATATACCAGGCACAACTGCGGTAGGAATATTAAATTCGCGTGCATAATCTATTTCTTCTCCTCCCCGGCCAAATATAAACGGATCTCCCCCCTTTAGCCGTACAACATGCCCATGGGTTAACGCATAATCAACAAGAAGCTTATTGATATAATCTTGTGATGTTGATATACGTTCTGCTCGCTTGCCAACATAAATCAATGTGCAAGATGGTTTGGCATAAGATAATAGTTCTTCATTCACCAAAGCGTCATAGAGAATAACGTCTGCTTCACGAATGGCTTTTACACCCTTTAGCGTAATCAAGCCGGGATCTCCAGGTCCCGCTCCTACTAACGTGATAAATGGTTTAATCTGCATTCCTTTTCTCTCCTATTAAATTAAGCCGTCGTCGTCGCTGTCCGTAACTCATCTCTTCGGGCAGCAGCGTCAAAATAAAACGCTATAGACTGTGTTATATATGCTTCTGCAAACTCTTGCGACGGTTCGTATTTGTTGATTTGTAGCACACGTTCCTTGAACGACGTTGGGAAAGTGAATAATTCTGTCTGCACATACTGCGTATCAAATTCATCTATAACCGCTATTTGTGTACTTGCATTTATTCCTTTATCTAGTAGTAGGGCTTTTGCAGTCCACACAAAGGCACTATATGCATGGTATATACTATCAGCATATAATCCTTTTTGTAGCGCTGTCTTTGCTAAATCTATCTTCTCTTCAGCTTCGAACAACAGGGTGGCCACCAAATCAATAACTACACCAGCACATTCTCCCACGCCAATCGCCGTATTGTAGATATCGTCACGTCCCCAATCTACAAACTCGTCGTCTGTTAGGTTAGTTAAATCGGCAAGCGGCTTTAGCAAACGGTAGAAATAATCCTTTGTCTGTCTATCGTAGTAATTATGAAAATTCTCCTCTTCTAACTTATTTACCTTGAAATCATTCAATACCAAATCCACTACCTGTGTAACACGTTTGGTCGGCACTTTGGTGATTCTATCCGATACCCGGCCAATTCCGTCGCCAACAGTTCCGCCTCCCATCATGACCTGTGCAGCAGGTAGCACTTTACCGCCCGCTTTAAGGGAAGCTCCGTGGAACCCAATATGTGCCAGACCGTGTTGACCACATGAGTTCATGCAACCAGAAATTTTGATTTTCAGGTTCGTTTCATAGACGAAATCTGCATGAAATTCCGCTATATACTGCTCAAGAACCCGCGCCATTTCTGTAGAGTTAGAGATGCCTAAATTACAGGTATCAGTACCTGGGCAGGTTGTTACATCCAACGTAGTGTTGAATCCGAACTTCGCGTAACCCAACTGATGCAGCACATTGTATATATGTGGCAATGATTCTTTTCGAACATACTTTAATAATAAGTTTTGATCTTGGGTAATCCGCATATCGTCAGCAACATGATCACGAATTCCGGCTATTAATAAACGTGCGTTAGCCGTGGAAATATCTCCTGTTGGCACTTTGACATATACACCGTAAAAACCCTTTTGTTTCTGTTCAAAAACATTCGTTTTCGACCATATTTCATAAGCGTTTGCATCGAGAGGATCTACTATATTCGAAAATACAGCCGGAGGCTCCGGTTGCGCTATTTTAGTGTTGTCAATTACAAACCGTTTATTTTTGTTTGCTTTTCGTTCGATTTCAACAAGTCTTAATACCTCCTCTAACCCTAGTTTTTGTACTACGTATTTAAAGCGTGCTTTATTTCTATTGTTACGCTCACCGTAGCGGTCGAACACGCGAACTGTTGCTTCCATCAACGGAATCAGCTCATCCTCCGGCAAGAAATCATGGATTTTATGTGCCAGTAGCGGTTGCGCCCCCAAACCACCTCCAAACATCACGGTAAAACCGCGAACTTCCTGTCCGTCTACTATTTTGACCTTAGGAATAAAGCCGAAATCGTGTATATAGGAAAAAGCGGTATCTTTTATGCTAGAAGAGAATGCGATCTTAAACTTTCGCCCCATTTCAGCACAGATAGGGTTCCGAACAAAATATTCGAAGGTCGCCTGTGCGTAAGAAGAAACATCAAAAGGCTCATCTGGATCTACCCCAGCTGTAGGCGAAGCCGTGACATTCCGAACTGTATTTCCACAAGCTTCGCGGAGGGTCATATCATCTTCTGCTAACTTCGCCCATAATTCTGGCGTGCGTTCCAAACTTACAAAATGGATTTGAATATCTTGCCGTGTCGTAAAATGGATATTACTACTAGCATATTCATCTGAAATATCTGCAATCTTTAACAATTGTTTAAAAGTCAGCTTACCGAAAGGCAATTTGATGCGTATCATCTGGACACCAGGTTGCCGTTGTCCATAGATACCACGAGCTAAACGTAAAGATTTGAACTTATCTTCTACCACTTTCCCCTCACGGTAGGCCCTTATCTTTCTCTCCAGTTCAATTATCTCCTGCTCTACTACTGGATTTTCTAATTCTGTGCGAAAGCTTTGCATAATCTATTCTCTCATTTTTTTAATTTTGTCAATTATTGCCATCATCTGATAGCGTCTTCTCAACAACTTGATGACAAAGTTATAAAATTTTCATCTATTAATCATATAAAATCTACCAATTTAGTATATATTTGTAAAAATTTTTTTTGAAGGAATTCAAACGACAAAACGAGTGAATAAACTTAAATATTTAATATACAGCTTATTCCTTTTATTCTTGACGACGTCTTGCGCTCCAAAAGTAAAAGAAGGATACGATGAAAAGAATGGTTATACGGGAAATATTTCTATCTCGGGCGCATTCGCTTTGTATCCAATAGTTGTATTATGGAGTGAAGATTTTAAAAAAGAGCATCCTAATGTACGGTTTAATATTTCGGCGGGAGGCGCTGGAAAAGGTATTTCCGATGTTTTGTCAAACATGGTCGATATCGGTTTGGTGTCGCGCGATCTACATCAACAGGAGCTTAATCGTGAAGCCTACCCAATCCATGTCGCAAAAGACGCTGTGGTAGGTTCTATTAATAGTAACCATCCAAATTATGCTCTTATCAAGGAGCGCGGTCTTACGCTTGAAGAACTAGAAGGCATTTTTGTACATCGAAAATACAGAGTTTGGAGTGATATAGACGCACGTTTTGTGAATAAACCCATCGAAGTATATGTGCGTTCAGACGCGGCGGGAGCTGCTGAAACGTGGGCAAAGTTTCTCGGCGTACATCAAGAGGGATTGAAGGGTGTGGGTATATTCGGAGATCCGGGTTTGGTACAAGCAATCAAGGATAAACCACTTTCGATTGGCTTCAGCAATATTAATTTTGTGTATAACCTTAAGACAAAGCGCACCGTAGAAAATATTGCGATTCTTCCGCTAGATCTTAACGGCAACGGGCGTATCGATGAAAAGGAAGATTTCTATGACCAACTTGATTCATTAACAAATGCTGTTGCAACAAGCCGTTATCCCTCTCCCCCTTCTCGTAACTTAACATTTGTTATTCATGCCAAGAAAAAGACCAAGCTATTGACGGCTTTTATACAATTTGTCCTAAAGAAGGAACAACAGGGTTATTTACTCGAAAACGGGTATGTACCTTTGAACGAAGAGATTAAGAGTAAAGAACTAAATAAATTATCGTTATAAAGTGAATTGGAGATTAATAAAAGATAAGCTTATTCAGCGTAGTTTTGGCGTGCTGTTGGCCATATCCCTTATTGTTATTGTCGTTATCCTCGTAGGGCTCGGTTTCAAATCTTTACCTTTGCTTCGTGCGGAAAGCTTAGGTACAATCCTCACAGAGAGTGTATGGTCGCCACTCAATGGAAGTTTTGGGTTTCTTCCTTTCATCATGGGAACCATTTGGGTAACGTTTATATCCCTTATTATTGCTGCTCCACTTTGTATTTTGGCTTCTGTTTACCTAGTGGAATACGCTAGCGAAGCACTGCGCAGAATGGTTTTACCGTTGGTGAATATGTTAGCTGCAATCCCCCCCGTACTTTACGGTGTTTGGGGCGTATTGTTCGTCGTTCCTTTTTTAAGCGATTACATTGCACCTATCGTGGGTGCACAAACCACTGGCTATACCGTATTTGCAGGAGGAATTGTCCTCGCTGTAATGATTTTTCCTATTATGGTCAGTATAATGGTGGAGGTCCTACAAACTATACCGTATGAATTGAAAGCCGCATCTCTTTCGTTAGGAGCAACAAAATGGGAAACCATTGTTAAGGTTATATTGGTAAAAGCGAAACCAGGGTTAATCGCAGCTGTTGTTTTAGGAATTTCTCGGGCTTTTGGCGAAACGATCGCTGTGCTTATGGTTTGCGGGAATATACCACAAATTCCGAAATCTTTTTTTGATGCAGGTTACCCTTTGCCGGCGTTAATTGCAAATAACTTTGGCGAGATGATGTCCATACCATTATACGATTCTGCTTTAATGTTCGCAGCTTTACTCTTGTTCGTGCTCATTTTTGGCTTTAATTTAATATCACGTTTGATTCTTAATAGATTGGAGGGGAAATCCTAATGACTAACATAAAAAAGCGACTACTGAAAGAAAAAATAGCGAAAACGGCAATGCAGCTTTCTGGGATCACAATTACGGGATCATTATTTTTTATCGTCGGCACCATTCTTTATAAAGGGCTTCCATATTTATCCTGGGAAATGATTAGCCAAGCTCCAAAAGGTGGTTTTTATATTGGAAAAGAGGGCGGTATTTTGAATGCTATTTTAGGGTCGCTGTATTTAGCAACTTTTTCCACCGCGCTTGCCACAATGATTGGAATTCCGATTTCCATCTTCCTCAACGTATATGTAAAGAGTGGATCTTTTTTGGAGCGTTCTTGTAAGCTGTTATTTGACGTTCTTTTTGGTATCCCTTCCATTGTGTACGGTGCTATTGCTTTCAGTATCATGGTGTGGATGGGTATTCGAGCATCTTTATTGGGAGGCATTATCACGATTACACTTCTTACTATCCCCATCGTAGTGCGTACCATAGATGAGTTGTTAAAAACAATTCCCGTAGACTTAAAACATGTTACTTTTTCATTGGGTTCGACCCGGTGGGAATTAGCTAAGGTTCTTCTAAAATATATCAAACCAGGTATTTTTACCGCTATTTTGTTGGCGTTTGGTAGGGCAATAGGCGACGTCGCAGGCGTTTTATTGACAACGGGATTTAGCGATAATCTCCCAAAATATATAGACGAGCCTGCTGCTACGTTGCCCTTGGCTATTTTCTTTCAGTTGAGCAGTCCAATTCCGGAAGTGCAGGGGCGCGCCTACGCTTCCGCATTAGTTTTAACATTTATTATTTTAATAATCGTTATATGTACACATCTTCTAGCATCCAGACAGCAGAAACACAAGATTTAGTGAAGACTTCCATCCCACACATACAAATTAAAGATCTGAACGTTACGATTGAAGGTAAACGTATCTTAAGGAATATCAATTTGTCTATCCCCAATAATTCGGTAACTTCCATTAT
The DNA here is from genome assembly GCF_002980575.1 of Sphingobacterium gobiense. Taxonomy (GTDB): domain Bacteria; phylum Bacteroidota; class Bacteroidia; order Sphingobacteriales; family Sphingobacteriaceae; genus Sphingobacterium; species Sphingobacterium gobiense. The sequence continues at coordinate 736,462 of NZ_PVBS01000001.1, read as the reverse complement.
CGGGCCATCGGGTGGCGGGAAGACGACGCTGCTCAAGACCTTGAACCGCCTGGTAGATGATGCTAAAGGTGTCGAGATCACGGGGTCTGTTCTAGTGAACGGCGAGGACTTGTATGCCAAAAATGCGGAGGTTACCCATATACGAAAAAAGATGGGACTACTGTCGCAGAAACCCTTTCCTTTGCCTATGTCTATATTTGAAAACGTCGCATACGGACCTCGAATACATGGGGAGAAAAACAAACAGATATTGACTCAGATTGTGGAAACGCAACTGCGTAATGTCGGTCTATGGGAAGAGGTCAAGGAACGTTTAGATGCATCCGCAACGCAACTATCCATAGGGCAGCAACAGCGCTTGTGCTTGGCCCGGGGTCTTGCCGTTAAGCCGGAAATTATTTTAGGGGACGAATCTACATCCGCTCTAGACCCGGTATCTACGCAAACAATAGAGAATTTATTAATATCACTCAAACAGAACTATACAATTGTACTTGTTACTCATATTCTTCGCCAGGCACGCCGTGTATCGGATTACATCATATTTGTGTACAACGGAGAAATAATAGAGTTTGGCAAGACAGAAGATGTATTGTTAAATCCGCAACATGAGATTACGCAACAATATGTCAAAGGTTTTATAAGTTAACAAAAAAGCTAAACCATTTTATGATGGTTTAGCTAGAATTAGTATATAATAAACTTTGATTTATTTCTCGAAATAGCGGCGTTCAATCAACGCAAGGTTTCGCTCCTCTTCGCCTGCCGCAGTTTCTATAGCACCCTTTACAGGGCATTTCCCAGTTAAGCCTCTCATAACTAAAGTGCTTCCGAGCGTAACACCAGAGATAGCACGCAAAGGTTTCTTTAATATCCTTTTGACACTGTATCCCAAGATAAAGCCCCCTGCTATCACAGACAGTATACGTTCTGAACTTGCTATTTTACCATGTTCGCAAACACCATCCAGTTTAGTCTTCATTTTATCCGCGGCTTGTTCTATTATTCCCATAACTCAATTTTTAGATAAAACAAACTATTTGTTTAAAATGTTTTGCTGTTTATATAAAAAATTGTACTTTTTGACACCCAAACAAATACAATGACGATCCACGTACAGAAACATTCGGGAGAACTAGTTCCTTTCGAACCAAATAAATTAAGATATTCCCTATCCAAATCTGAAGCCTCGGAAGACGAGGTCGATAGGGTTTTCCAGCGCATACAACCTCGCCTATATGAGGGTATCACTACACGCGAACTTTATGAATTAGCCTTTGATTTACTAAAAGATTTTCGAGATTCATACGCAGCACGGTACTCGTTGAAAAAGGCCCTCCGCGATTTAGGACCGGAGGGTTTCTATTTTGAGAAATGGATTGGGAAGGTGTTTGCCAATGCCGGCTATAATACTATCACCGGAAAAACAGTACAGGGACATGCCGTAACACACGAAATCGATGTTATAGCTACAAAGGGAGATGCGATGCTGGCGATAGAATGCAAATTCCGGAATGACGTGGACGCGAAAATTTCTGTAACCACTCCAATGTATTTCCTCTCTAGGGTAAAAGATCTGAAAGGCCTGTCCTTTTCTTTTTTTGAGACAGCCCGACAATTCACGGGCGGTTGGCTGGTAACGAATGCTTATCTCACCGCTGACTCCATCAGTTTTGGAGAGTATTATAAATTAAATATGTTGGCTTGGGACTACCCCGTTCATAATAACATTAAGCATCAAGTAGATAACTTAGAACTGTATCCTGTAACCTGTTTAACGAATCTAAATGGTGTAGAGAAAAACCTGCTGCTCAAAAACGGTTGTATACTCGTCCGCGATTTAGTACAAAATCCCGAGTACCTCGAGTATTTACAAACTAATCGGCAACAAAAAAAGCGTATTTTAACTGAAGCGCAAGAATTAATCCATAGCCCATCAACTTAAGATATTTAGTCGCTTGAACGGATTAGTGTTTATTTCCAAAGAAGTTAATGGTAAAGCGAACAAAAAAATAAAACGACTTTAACACTTATTTAACATATTTTAACAAAAAACAACCCATATTTGCAACGAACACATTTGTTATTTGTGTACGGAAACATTAGATTACGTTAATTGTGTTTTTTAAATATTTAAGTTATGAGAAAAGTGGGGTTTATTATTTTATTTAGCTATTTCACGTTACTTGCAAGAGCAGAACAACATATAAATACGGAAGGAGAAGAAACATCATCCACAGCAGCGATTATTGTGGGGGCAATTATTCTTCTACTTATTATTATTGTACTTTACAGAAGGCAAAAACGAAAATTCAATGAATAGTAGAAACGATGGGTTAATATGTCCATAGTTTCTGCTATTCATTATTCCGAACGTTTCAACCCAAACTTTTCAATTTTATGATATAAGTGGCTGCGTTGTATTCCGATATCATCGGCAGTTTTTGAAACGTTCCACCCATTCTTATCCAATTTAAAATTGATAAATTCCTTTTCCGCGTAATCCTTAAAATCTTGGAAAGACTCAAATTTATCAAAATTAAGCATTTCTTCCTTTTTTGAACCGGCGTTATTCCCAATGGTTAGATTGCCATTCGATGGGTTTGCGTACAAAGATACTTCCTTTTCGGTAATCTTTTTATCACTCAGAATAATTAAACGTTCAATCATGTTCCGCAATTCGCGGATATTTCCAGTCCATGGCAAAGCCTGTAACGCTTGCATTGCTCCTTCAGTAATTTCCTTAGTAGGCGTATTATACCCTCCGCATATTTCCTCACAAAAATTAGACGCAATAATCGGAATATCAGAAACCCGTTCTTTAAGAGGTGGTACATGAATCAAGATTACACTTAAACGGTGATAGAGGTCCATACGGAAATTGCCATCTTCTATCTCTTTTAGCAAATCTTTATTTGTCGCGGCAATTACACGGACATTTACATCAATTTCTTTTTCTCCTCCTACCCGTGTTATTTTGTTTTCCTGAAGTGCGCGCAGTACTTTCGCTTGTGCAGAAAGACTCATATCACCAATTTCATCCAAAAATAAAGTTCCTCCGTTGGCCTGCTCAAATTTTCCGATGCGCTGCTTTACGGCAGACGTAAAGGAGCCTTTTTCATGCCCAAACAATTCGGACTCTATCAATTCCGATGGGATTGCCGCGCAGTTGACCTCTACTAAAGGTGAGTTCGCGCGAGCAGATTTTTCATGAAGCCAGTGCGCGACCAATTCCTTTCCCGAGCCGTTTTCTCCAGTTATCAAAACACGTGCTTCTGTGGGAGCCACGCGATCTATTGTTTCTTTTATAAGGCTGATCGTTGCAGATACTCCCAGTATTTCCTTTGTTTTGGAAACTTTTTTCTTCAGAACTTTGGTTTCCTTGACCAAAACTCCTTTTTCAAGGGCATTACGAACAGTAATCAACAATCTATTAAGATCAAGCGGTTTTTCCAAAAAATCAAAAGCGCCCTTTCGAGCAGCTTCTACCGCAGTCTCAATAGTGCCGTGACCGGAAATCATGATGAATGGCGTATCACAGATACCTTGCGCCTCCGTCAAAACCTCCATGCCGTCCATTTTGTTCATTTTGATATCACATAGAACTAGGTCTACTTTTTCCTTTTTCAGAATAGCTAAGCCATCAAATCCATTATCGACATCCAGCACCTTATAATCTTCATATTCCAAAATATCGCGTAGCGAGCTTCTTATGGGGCGTTCGTCGTCGATGATTAAGATTGTTGTCATATATGTATTTATCTTGGTGAATAAACTATCTATTTTATAAAAGAAGCAAACCTTGTAAGCCGGGTTCTGTATCCATCGCTTAAAGCGAGTGGATTTCTATCATTTATCTAGGCTTGCATTTGCACACAAGCTCGATCAACCTACCCATTACGAATTCCGAAAGGTCGGAAGAAGACGAGCAGCCTTCAAGTTTCGTAACCTATTTGGTCTTTCAACACACGAGGTTTACCGCAATGCATGTCGCCATGCAAGACCGTGAGCTCTTACCTCACGTTTTCACCCTTACTCCGACAAGTCGGAGCGGTATATTTTCTGTGGCACTTTCTGTCTCCTACTTACGTAAGAGCCTTCCCGTTAGGAAGCGTGTTGCTCTATGTTGCCCGGACTTTCCTCTCTCCCATCCGAAGATGCGACAGCGATAGAACCAGTTTGCTTCGATGCAAAGTTACGAAAATTATATGAGGTTGCGGGGAAAAACCACCCATCCTTGAAGCGGTGGCGGAATTAATTCACTTCCTATAGGTTCTGAGCAATCAAATATCCCGAAGCCCAAGCCCATTGAAAGTTATAGCCTCCAAGCCATCCAGTAACATCTACTGCTTCACCGCCAAAATAAAGCCCCGGCTGTTTTTTTGCTTCTAGCGTACGCGGGTTAAGCTCATCCGTCGACACACCACCTCGCATCACCTCCGCTTTATCATAGCCTTTATCACCTGCTGGTTTTACCCTAAATTCATGTATCGTATCATAGATTAATTTAGCGCCGGCCTTACTGAGCGAGGCAATCTTCCGATCGATCGGAAGATATTTTCCTAGGGCTTCTACCATTTTTCTAGTAAAATAATCGTTCAGCAATTGTCCGACAGTCCGCTTCCCTCCTGCCGTCCGTTCATTTTTGATCAGTTCATTCAAACGGAATTTAGGCAACAGATCTATAGTAAACATTTCGCCGGCGCGCCAATAAGACGATATCTGTAATATAGCCGGGCCGCTCAATCCCCAGTGGGTAAAAAGTATGTTCTCTTCAAAACTGATTCTGTTGTTGTAGACACGGGCAAAGACGCTGCTCCCAGCTAAAGATGCATACCATGGCGCATCCTTTCCTGTTATAGTCAGCGGAACAAGTGCCGGTGCCGTTTCCACGATGGATAAGCCCAATTGACGAGCCGACCTTATAGCAAAATCCGAAGCACCTAGTTTAGCGACAGGTAAACCTCCGGAAGCAAAAACGACATTCTTACAAAAAAGCTGTTGCTCGTTTCCCTGTCGTACAAAGGACACTAGATACCCTTCTTCCTGTTTCTCGACAGATTTAACCTCGGTTTGCAGCCAAATGTCCTGTCCGGTATCATACATCAGTTTCGTGAATACAGCGACAACATCTTTTGCTTTATTCGACTTTGGAAAAAGTTGGCCGAGTGTTTTTTCCTGACCTTGAATTTCACCGAAATTCTCAAAAAAAGAAATCGTATCGTCTACCGTCCATCGCGAAAGAGCAGTGTGCAAAAAATGAGGGTTTTCCGTAATAAAATTTTCCGGTGCGGTATATAAATTGGTGAAATTACAGCGTCCACCTCCCGAAATTAATATCTTTGCGCCAGCTCTGTCATTTTTTTCCAGAACCAATGTGCGTTTGCCTAACAGTCCCGCCTGTACCGCACACATCAACCCGCAAGCTCCTCCACCGATTATGATCGCATCGTAATCCATTAATACGCTATCAATTGGTCCCTAAGGGGAATAACTCGCTGTTCTTTCCAAGATTGTTCTGCTGCTTCTAGAATACGGATAACATCACGTGCCTGCTCCGGTGTAACAATTAACTCACTTTTATCATGTAATACCGCTACCAAATTTTTATAAAAATCCTGACCTGTTCCCGTTTCACTGGGAATAGTTTCCCGTATATCCTGTCTGTTTTCGACGATATTCAATATGCCATAGGTATGCTCCGACTCCTCCCCCCAGTTTGGTTCTTCGTGCGGTAATACACCATTACGCAATAGCGCTTCCTGCGGATCTACTCCTGGCTTTACGAACGAACCCTTTAAACCGTACAACGCAAACCGAGGAGTGGGTTCTTTTGCAAGCATCTGCCCAAATAAAGATACCTTACGTGTTGGATAACTTAATATAAACTCAAAATCATCCACTGCTTTGGCGTGTTCTCGCTGCTTTCGTAAATCGGCAAAAACAGCATCGGGTCTTCCAAAAAGTTGCAGGGCCTGATCTATTAGATGGGCTCCTAAATCATAATGAATACCAGAACCCGGCAAATCTTGCTCCCGCCACGCACCCTCCCGCAGAAAGTTTCTAAAACGATCAAAACGCGCCTGGTAGTTAACGACCGGTCCTAATCTCTTGCTTTCGATAATCTTTTTAACCGTCTTAAAGTCAGAATGAAACCTAGCATTATGATGAACCGTTAATATCCGTCCTTTCTGTTTGGCTAACGCTATCAATTCATCCGCTTCCGCTGTCGTATTGGTGAATGGCTTTTCTACCACGACATGCTTCCCGGCTTCCAGCGCTCTTTTTGTCAATGGGTAATGCACATCATTAGAAGTTGCCACCACAACAATATCCACCCGTGGATCATCGATAATTTCATCTACCGTTTGCACCGCGATAGCCGACGGGTACTTATTCGATAAAACTTGTTGCTGTTCAGGTTTTCTAGCGGTTACTTTATAAAGCTCAAGTGACGGATTTCCTGCTATAAAAGGCGCATGAAATACCTGCCCACCTATTGAAAAGCCGATTAAACCTATTTTATATTTGGTTTGCATAGATTCCATAATATTTTGATTTATAGTCAATTTGTTGTACCCTTTATTAACACTAAATGCCGCCTTGGAAACTTTGCATCTGTAAAAACTTGCCTTTGCACCTCACCCTTATGCAAAGATTCCCAGCGGCGAGCTTTTTGTTTCTTTTTCGCGGAGAAAAAGAAAAGAAAAACCTACATTCTCTCCGGCACCTCAATGCCTAACAACCGCATACTTTCCGAAATAATCCGCGCTGCTATCGCCGACAAGTGTAAACGGAAATTCTTGACCGTATTATCCTCAGCTTTTATGATGCTTTCTTCATGATAAAACTTATTATAGAGCTTCGCAAGCTCATAGGCATAGTTGGCCAACTGGGCCGGCGAAAATTCCTTCGCTGAAGCTTCCAATACTTCCGGAAATCTACTTAAAGCTTGTATTAAATCCTGTTCATAAACAGAGAGATCCGTTGGGTTGCCCAACGCTAGCGATTTATCATAAGATGCTTTACGCAAAACCGATTTAATACGCGCATGTGTATATTGGATAAACGGCCCCGTATGTCCTTGAAAATCGACGGATTCATTCGGATCGAAAAGCAAACGTTTCTTAGGATCTACCTTCAACAAAAAGTATTTTAAAGCGCCCATGCCGATGGTATTATACAATGAAGATTTTTCCTCTTCATCCAGTCCTTCGGTTTTTCCCAATTCTTCGGTACGCGCTTTAGCGGTTGCGATCATTTCTGTCATCAGGTCGTCCGCATCGACAACCGTTCCCTCTCTCGATTTCATCTTGCCCGACGGCAGATCGACCATACCATACGATAAATGGAAGAGTCCTTCTGCCCAAGGCTTTCCTAATTTCTTTAAAATTAAGAACAACACCTTAAAATGATAATCCTGCTCATTTCCTACGACGTAGATAGATTCTTCCATCTTAAATTCGTCATATTTGAGCTGTGCTGTTCCCAGGTCCTGCGTAATGTACACCGATGTACCATCACCTCGTAACACCAGTTTCTCATCTAACCCCTCATCCGTTAAATCAATCCACACCGAATTGTCCTCTTTTCGAAAGAAGACACCGCTATCTAATCCTTCCTGAATGATATCCTTTCCTAGCAGATACGTGTTCGATTCATAATAAAACTTGTCAAAATCTACTCCCAGCTGTTTATAAGTTCTCTCAAACCCTTCGTATACCCATCCGTTCATCGTCTTCCATAATTCGATAACCTCCTCCTCACCAGCTTCCCACTTTTGGAGCATCGCTTGCGCTTCTTTTATTAAGGGTGCATTTTTCTTCGCTTCCTCTTCTGTCTGTCCCTGCGCTTTCAGTGTGTCAATTTCCTTTTTGTATTCTTTATCGAAGACAACATAGTATTTACCTACCAGATGATCACCTTTCAGCCCTGATAATGTAGGTGTTTCCCCATTTCCGTATTTCTGCCAGGCAAGCATCGACTTACAGATATGGATACCGCGGTCGTTGACAAGATTGGCTTTTACGACATCATAGCCATAAGCCTTTAAAATCTCTGAAACGGAGTACCCTAATAAGTTGTTTCGGATATGTCCTAAATGAAGGGGTTTATTGGTATTCGGCGAGCTATATTCCACCATCAGTTTTTTTCCATTCGAAGGGAATATGCCAAAAGATGTATCTATCAACTTCGTGTTAACCAACCCTACCCAATACTGATCGGCGAAGCTGATATTTAAGAAGCCCTTAATTACGTTAAAAGCAGATATAGCGGGCACAGTACGTTGAAGGAAGTCTCCGATATCATTCCCAGTTTGTTCCGGTGATTTTTTAGAGAAACGTGTCACAGGAAAAACGACTACAGTGATATGCCCTTCAAACTCTTTTCTGGTTTCCTGCAAAGTTACCTGCGATTCAGGAATATCCGCTTTATAAAGTTCCTGTACTGCTTTAATCGTCTGTGCAATTAAAGTCTCTTGTATAGAATTAGCCATGTAATTATTTCGTAATTTTTATAACTTTCTGATAATGAATTGGAAAAATATAAACCTCTATAGTAAGGTATTCATCATGAAAGTATATCTTTGCCAAAAATAATAAAAAATGCAAAGCTATCAGGAATTTCTTGACTTAAGTGTTGGTTTTCCGCAAGACGGATTCGAGATTATCGACGACGAATTGTATTTTCATGATTTGAATTTGATGGAGATGATAGAAACATATGGCACGCCTTTACGTTTTACCTATGTACCTATCGTCAGTAAAAAAATTCAGCAGGCGAAAATCTTATTTCAAACAGCGATTTTAAAAAATGACTACCGGGGATCGTACAAATATTGCTATTGTACAAAATCCTCGCATTTTAAACATATTGTTGAAGAAGCGCTAAAGAACGACATTCACCTCGAAACGTCATCTGCTTTCGATATGCCGATGATTGATTCATTGGAACGTGCCGGAACCGTGTCCAAGGATATTACCGTGATCTGTAACGGGTTCAAAACCTATCAATATAAACAGTATATCATCGATATGATACATGATGGGTATACCAATATTATCCCTGTCTTGGACAATAAAGAAGAGTTTAATCTTTATGATGACGAAATTGAACTGGACGAACCTTGTGCTTTGGGGGTTCGTATCGCGTCGGAGGAGCAGCCCGATGCCCAATTTTATACCTCGCGATTAGGTATCCGTTCGGAAGATGTGATTGATTTCTACAACAACAAGATTGCAGACAACCCCAATTTCAAAGTAAAACTGCTGCACTTCTTTATCAATTCCGGTATTTCTGATACGCCCTATTACTGGAACGAGCTGGAGAAATATGTGACTTTATATTGCAAATTCAAAAAAGTAAATCCAGATCTTGATACCTTGGATATCGGTGGCGGGATGCCGTTCAAAGATTCGTTGGTACACGATTTTGATTACGAATATATGGTGAATGAAATTGTTAATCGTATTAAGCAAATCTGCGCCCATCACGAAGTGATGGAACCGGATATCATCACCGAATTCGGAAAATATACAGTAGCCGAAGCATCGGGTATTCTGTATAAGGTCCTCGGCCGTAAACTGCAGAACGATAGGGAAAAATGGTTTATGATTGATGGATCTTTTATTACCAACCTACCCGATGTATGGGCATTGAATCAGAAATATATACTCCTGCCAATAAATAACTGGGATTTCGAATACGAAAGGGTGAATCTGGGAGGTATTACCTGTGATGGCCAAGATTATTATAGCCAAGAGGCACACATGGATTCTATCTTTATGCCCAAAACACGTAAAGTGCAATACTTGGGTTTCTTTCACACGGGTGCTTATCAAGATGTGCTTAGTGGATATGGTGGCATTCACCATTGCCTGCTTCCTTCACCGAAACACGTCCTCGTTCGTAGAAATCGAGACGAGACGTTCAATTTTGAGGTATTTGGGGAAGAGCAGAACTCCAAGCAAGTGATGAAGCTACTGGGGTATCAGTAAAGCGTTTTAAAAAAGCATCGGTTGCCCGATGCTTTTCTCTTCTTGTGTTGTCCTCCTATTTATCGAACAATGTGTTTAATCGGTGGGGTCCACTCGCTTACACCATTGGCGTTTACTGCACGCACCCGAATGTGCAGGACTGTTCTAGGGATTAACCCATCAATGATATTCTTTCTGGTAGTCCGCGTATGGATAATATCCCCCCACTCCGGTATACCATCCAGATCATCTGTCACGGCATAAGCATATTCGTATGCTACATTATTGCCATTCACTTTTTGAAAATCGACACTCACCGAACCGCTGAGGTGTCCATCTCCACCTTTTATCCACGATGGCGAATAGGGAACTTGTCCTTTAATTGCCGGCGAAGTAATTCGGAATCCCGACGCGTAAAGTGTAGGCAGGTGTCCATCCGCTACCGTATTGACATAGAAGGCCAGCTTTTGCAAGGTATCGGCTAAAGCAGCCTTTGCTTCATTTTTTAAACTGATATCCTGTAAACCTCGTGTCTTGCTCGAGATTGCCAGCCTCGATTCGTAAGCATCCTTAGCTGCCTGCAACGCTTCTAAGGAAGGCAACGGATCCGGAAAGATTTCTTCATTGACGATCATTGCCTCCAGAACCGCTCCAGCTCTTCTTAAAATTTCAGTGTCGCCCGTTCCTTTGGGCGTTTCACCTAATGCTCTTGTGTATTTCATTCTTACTTTTTTATTATTGATAATATTATTTTTTTCTACTATTGTTTTCCTCGGCTCCATCCTGTGCCATTATTCTCATTCCTATGGTGGTTTCAGTATCCTCATTTTTACTTTTATTACATCCTACAATTTGTTACTTACAGCATATCCGAGGCTGTATGGTTCAAAAGTAAAAAGCAAAAAAATGAGGCCTGTCCGATTTGTCCGTTTATGACCTATTTGTCTACATTTGTCCGGATTTGACCGTATTTGGCATATATTGACCGATTTGCATGCTTTTGGGCTCTTTGTTTATTATTTCGTATTGACGACTGCACCATTCGCGTTGAGAAAAGGATTATTCCTGTTGACGACCGCACCATTCGCGTTGAGGAAAGGATTATTCCTGTTGACGACCGCACCATTCGCGTTGAGGAAAGGATTATTCCTGTTGACGACCGCGACATTCGTGTTGAGGAAACGACTATTCCTGTTGACGACCGCGGCATTCGTGTTGAGGAAACGACTATTCGTGTTGAGGAAAGGACTATTCGTGTTGAGGAAAGGACTATTCGTGTTGAGGAAAGGACAGTTAGTCATCCAAAAAAAATCGCGACAAACCATCCTGTTGTCGCGATAAAAGTCTTTTTGCTGCCTCGACCGGCCTAGGGTCGGTTTTTTTGCGGCTATCAAGCTATTTCATGAAACGAATCATTTCCGATACAGGCATCCCCGTATACTCTGAAGCTTGATAGATCGTTACATACTGTCGCTTTTCCAGCCCGAACAAATCACGGATTTTGTTGAGCAGTCTTCGGCAATTGCGTTCGCTTTGCCCCGTCATGCGTTGTAAATCCGAAACATAAACAGCTAATCTCGAAGGCTTCATGAATCAAATTCAGCTTTATAACAAAACGTGTATATCAAAAAATGATTGTTAGACAACAAAAAAAAGCAAAGAATTTAACAATAATTAAGATTAGGTCTGTTTCTTGGAAGGAGAAAAAATTCTTCTAAATAAAAGTTTGAGATATTGCCAAATTAGCCCAAATATATTCTCGCCAGTGATGTCGGACGCCAGTGACGGTGGAAGCAATTCATAAACACTGAGTCCAAAATAATCGGCGATCGCGTAGACCTGCTCTACCTTAAGTTTTGTTTCATTCCGCTCTATTTTAGAATAAGCCGCTTGCGACATATTCAGTTGAAACGCTACTGCCTCCTGTGAAATTTTCAACTCTTCGCGCTTTCGACGAATATAATCCCCTAAATGCAACGACGCCATAAAATTAGTGTTTAAAACAAACTTCTTCCTTTAATTAATCCGTCCAAAACTGAGACACTGCGTCAAATGAACGGTCCAGAACAAAGTTCAATATGCCGATGGGCATCTTCTTATCTATCCCTTATGTCCCTAACGCTAATTTTTTGATATTCAATCCCAGAGTGAGGAAATCCACATGTCTGCATCTCTTTGAAGAGGCTATATTGTAATCTAATCTCTTTTTTGTCTATTTGGCAACTTTCTTCAAGGTTAACAGGAAAGAAAATATTGCCATCAATTTCCAATACAAAACCGCATCCGTCAACCGCAGGGCTTCCATAGTCCAATACAACAGCATCCACCCACTGGTCTTCTTTTTTGCATCCGCTTGTAAGGTGTAAGTTTATTAAAACCATCAAAAATAAATAAGGCGGTCTGAAGGTAGTTTGGTTTTTCATGATGTAGCTTTTCTAGTTTTCAGTAAAATTCAAGGCAATTTTCTGTCGCTGAACCTGACTTAAATATGGTTAGTATTGAAATAATTTAAATACAATACTAAATTAATAATTATTTTTATGGCTAAACCGTTGCCGGCTTGCTATTATTACACGGCCCCCTGAAAGAGAATACTACAAGGCCCGGCTTTTCCATCAGCAGATCATCCTCAGCTAGGATAATTCCATAGAGTTTGCTATATTTAGGCTGTATTACATCCTAATGGATATACGAAACCGTAGAAAGCGCCAAAAAAACCGATAAATGATGGCAAAATCCAGCAAGAGGAAAACATCGTTAGCCCAAAAGAAACTGGCACACCGCCGGGTTTTTTACCACCGCCTCCGGACGATCTGTGAGAAGATGGTGTGCATGGGCTACTTTGAACTTCTGCCCGAAAGTAGCCTGCGACTATTATATGTACACCGCTACCCTCCTATTAAGATCGTTCCCCATGGAAAACGCGTGTAGACCAATTTGACTGGCTGATGGTCAAACCTAGCCAACTAGGGATTACAGATGTCGAAAACGAGATCGCTTTACCCCTCTATGCCCAACAACATGCACTTGACCGCTTTGAAGAACGCGCGTTATTTCCACGGGGATATGTCCAAACTTTTCTCGGATTTATCTTCTCGCAAGACCAACCTAGAACCGTGGTAAGAAAGAGACACATTTTACTTGAATGTTGCATTGGCCCCTTCAAAGTGGGCTATTTTGTGGTTTCCCTCCATGAGGATAAATGGTTAATACGGACCTTCTTATTTTTAACCAACGAGGGTACACCGGAAGGGAATAAATTGAAAAAATTGACACAGCTAGAGCGCTTGGACACGAAATATCTCATGCTCGATCGTATGCATGCCTTTCTTACTTATGATATATCAGGAGATCGAGATTTGAGAAAAATTTTTACTAAATCTGGATGTGAATCGATCTTGGAATATGCCGATGAACTAAACAAAAACGGCGGAGAACTTAAAAGCCCTGAACTCATTTATCAGTATTTGTTTGGAACAGAAAAGAGTACACAAGACAAAAAAGAGTTGTCTTAAACAAAGAGAAATGAAATACTACATTCAGTTGCAATATCAGATTTTCCGACGCCAGATAGAAGATATAGGACTGCTTTTTGTAGTTGGTTTATTGCTGTTTAGTCTAGTAATAAATCAATATATTATAGCGCGTTAAAACCTTTCGGATATAAATATTGTTTAATTATCAAAATAAAGATCATGAATGTAAAACGAATATTTGGAACGATATTAACTATTTTGGGCGTTATCGGGTTAGTATACACAGGCTACGAATTGATTAACCAAAATACAGATTATATAGCACTCGCTGTTATCGGTGTTATAGCATTAATCTTCTTTTCCTCGGGAATAGGTCTAGTTAAAAACACAAAGGATGCTGCGTGAACTAGGTTTTTCTAAATATACCATCAGGTTAAGAAGATAGTAAAAAGTGCGCTTGAAGGGAGTCGAACCCCTAACCTCCTGATCCGTAGTCAGGTGCTCTATCCAATTAAGCTACAAGCGCGGACTTTTTATGTCGATAACAACGTTTGATCGTTGCTTTTGGTGATGCAAATATCGCTACTTTTTCCTTTTTTCCAAATTATTTTCAAAAAAAATGCAATCAAAATAGCGTCGTGGTATATATATTGCTGATTAAAAAATAATTACATAAACATTAATTTTTACCACATGACCGATCGCTTAATAAAGAGCAACAAAATACGAATCGGAGATATCAGCATCTCCTATCTTATCAGAAAAACGACAACAACATCAAATAAAACCATTATATTTTTACATGGCTTCCCATTTAACAAGAACATGTGGCGTGATCAGTTGGAAGCCCTACCGGAAGATATCACAGTAATTGCGTTAGACATTCGCGGACATGGGCTGACAACCAGTGGGCACGGATTCTTCTCCATCGATGTTTTCGCAAAGGATCTCCGGGTCTTCATGGAAAAACTGCATATAGAACAAGCTGTGTTCTGTGGTATTTCGATGGGTGGGTATATAGCTTTACGTGCCTACCAGCTATTTCCAGAGAAAATCATTGGCCTCATTTTGGCCGATACACATAGTAAGGCCGATACCAATGTGGCGAAGCAGAAAAGATTTGATAGCATACAGGCCATCCTAAACTACGGACGTAGGCCGTTTTCTATTGGATTTGTAGAAAACGTATTTTCACCACATAGCGTTTTAGAAAGACCAGAGGCAGTGGAATACATCAAAAGCGCCATTCGCCGAAATAGTATACGAAGCATCTGTTCAACTTTGTTAGCATTAGCCGCTAGAACGGACACAAGCGATACATTAAAAGACATTAACGTTCCTGTCCTGCTAATTCGCGGAGGCGATGATAGGATTACCTCCTTACAGGATATGAAGGACTTAGAAGAGGCTATTCCAACGGCACAGCTTATGGAGATAGCAAGGTGCGGACATTTGCCCAATTTAGAAGCGCCAGCAGAATTTAATGCGGCGATAAAGGAGTTTATGAATCGGATTTAATTACCGTGCGGGCCAATTCGTAACCTACGTCGATCAATTCAGCAGAACGATGGAATTCCCAGATTTCGGCTGCATTATGGGGAATGCATACCGCATAATCAGGCTTATAAAGCTGCAGCATTAACGAACTCAATCGACGTCGCATTGCGTAATAGGATTCAACCACTAGTGCTCTCGCCGTAAAATTCGTCGCCGATGTTGGTTCATCTTTAAGAGGTATACCATCCAGACTTACAGCGACAATCATATTTCCTTCTCGGGACACATAATTTAATGGTAAGGGGTTTAATACCCCTCCATCCACTAAAAATTGATCGTACTGAGCGACCCCCCTAAATATGCCCGGAATAGCAATAGAGGCGCGGATTGCGGTATAGATGCTCCCCTTCCGAAAGACGACTTCTTGTTCGTTTTTTAAATCTGTTGCAACAGCGGTATAACCTATATTTAAATCTTCGATATTGACATCATCGAATACCTCGTGCAGGGTATGCAATACACGCTCACCTTTTAGAAGGCCATAGCGTGGATTGGAGAAATCCATAAGCTTAAAGATCTGTGCTCGCGTTAAGGTCTTCATCCAATCTGTTAATTCCGGAAGGCGCCGCATCGCGTAGGCGCCACCCACGAGTGCACCAATCGAACAACCGACTATCTCATCAATCTCATAGCCTTGTTCTTCTAGCCACCGGATGACACCGATATGGGCAAGACCTCGTGCTCCGCCGCCACCAAGTACCAATGACACTTTCTTTTGTCCTTTTAAGATCATGGTTCACACTTTAGTACTAACCCATCCTTAATGAAACCTACTTTACCGGAATCTGTTTCAGGATTTCCAATAAGAATCGCCAGAATTTTTGCACGGACGATATCGATACGCGTTCTTGTGGTGAGTGAGCCCCTAAAATGGTCGGACCAAACGAGATCATATCCATCTGGGGATAATGACTTCCCAATATACCGCATTCCAGGCCAGCATGGCAAGCTACGACATGGGGTTCGTCTCCAAATAAGTTTGTATAGGTTGATTTCAATACGTTAAGGATTTCAGAAGAAGGATTGGGCGTCCAGCCAGGATAATCGCCCGAAAAGCTAACTTCGGCATCCATCAATTCAAAACAACACTTTATTGCATTCGCCAAATCAACTTTAGCCGATTCAACAGATGAACGTGTCAAACATTTAACTGTGATCTTCCCTCCGCCGACTTTCACGCGTGCAATATTATTCGATGTCTCCACCAAATTATCAAAATCGGCACTCATCCGATAAACGCCGTTTGGTGCTGCATAGAGCGTCTGGATCAATTTTGTCTGTATGTCTACGGGTAATACGCCAGCGGAAGGCTTTTCGCGGCGCTTTAGCGTGATTTCGAGATCATTATCCACTGTTGTGAATTCTTGCTTTATAGCTGCGCTCTCTTGTTCCACTACCGATAAAACCAGGTCATCTGTCGTTTCGTCGGCGGCAAAAACAGCCACACTTTCCCTCGGGATAGCATTACGCAATCCACCTCCATCGATACTAGCTAAACGGATATCCAACGGCAGCAAACTATACAATAAACGATTGATGATTTTGTTGGCATTGCCTAAACCTTTGTGAATTTCCATCCCCGAATGTCCACCGTGCAATCCTTTCACCGTTAATGTATAAAAGACAACCTCATTCGAAATTTTTTCCGGGATATAGGTGCGACGAGCCGTAACATCCACTCCTCCGGCGCAGCCGATGTCAATTTCGGTGTCTTCTTCTGTATCGAGATTCAATAGAATTTCTCCTTTCAGTAAGTTGCCTTGTAATCCCTTTGCTCCCGTCATTCCCGTTTCTTCACCTATCGTAAACAGTGCCTCTAAAGGGGGGTGAGCAATAGATTCCGATGCTAAAATGGCCATTATAGCAGCTACACCAACCCCGTTATCCGCGCCCAATGTAGTGCCATTTGCCTTCACCCAATCACCATCGATGAACATCGAAATTCCTTTTGTGTCAAAATCAAAATCGGTATCGTTATTCTTTTGGTGAACCATATCTACATGAGCTTGTAAAACAACCGTCTTGCGATTTTCCATTCCATTGGTAGCCGCTTTGCGGATAATAACGTTGCCCACTTTATCTTGTACAGTTTCCAATCCCAAACGAGCTCCAAAATCCAACATAAATTGAATAACCTGCTCTTCTTTCTTCGACGCCCGCGGAACGGCATTTAATGCTTCAAAATACTCCCATACCGACTTCGGTTCTAACTGTTCTAATATCATATTAGTCGTTTTCTTGTTTCTTTCAAACTTAGATAAATTTGGTTTTATACGCAATTATTATCCTGTTGTAATAACGTAAAATTAAAAGGTGTTCTTTAATTATTCTGTTCCTTTTTTAAGAACTGGTTAGGGTCGGAAAAAAAAGTTATCTTCGTATTAAAATGGAAAAAACAGAAAAAGAAAAAATGATTGCAGGTGAGTTTTACCGAGCAACAGCAAAAGAGCTGATGGTCGAACGTCAATACGCAAAGGAACAACTTTTTCAGTATAACAATCTTGAACCATCCAAAATAAAAGTGCGAAATCAGATACTGAAGAAATTGTTTGGCAAGACTACCAGCCGCTTTTTTATTGAGCCTCCGTTCCGTTGTGATTATGGTTATAATATTTTTTTGGGCGATAATTTCTACGCAAACTACAATTTCATCGTTTTAGACTGTGCTCCCGTAACTATCGGCGACAATGTAATGATAGGACCTAATGTATCGCTTTTCACTGCCGGACACCCTGTGCATCCCGCGCCTCGTATAGCAGGTTGGGAATTTGCAAAACCTATTGCCATCGGTGACAATGTTTGGATTGGTGGGCATGCGGTTATAAATCCAGGCGTTACCATTGGTAAGAATACCGTAATTGGTTCGGGATCGGTTGTTACTAAAGATATTCCCGACAACGTCGTCGCGGTGGGGAATCCATGCCGTGTGATCCGCGAAATTAATGACACAGATAAAATGTTTTCACCTCCTTTCTTTCACTAAGCGACCTATCTCCTCTATCAAAACAGGAAGTCCGGGATACACCATACCATGGTTATATCCTTGAAATTCCAAGAGCTTTACGTGCTTGTGTCCGACGATGGATAACATGCGTTTTAAATAGGCATTTTCTTCATAACGACCCAACATTTCGAGTTCGCGATCGCCGGTCAGCAACGTAATGGGAGGCGCATTTTTTCGCACCCAAAACAAAGGAGCCAGTTCGTTAATTATTGGTTGCTCTTCTTTTATTCCTTGTTCTTTACGAGCAGTAAAATGTGTGATGGTTTGTGCACTGAACGGAATTATCCCTGCCAATTTATCGGCGTCGAATCCCTCGGCTTCCAAATATGTTTTATTCAACGATAACATCAAGGCCAGGTAACCTCCCGCGGAATGTCCTGAAATAAATACGTTGGATGTATCTCCTCGATACCTGTCGGCATTTTGAACGACAAACGATGTCGCTTTAGCCGCATCCCGGATAATATCCTCTACCTTTACATTCGGAGCCAGTCGATAGCCTACACCGACTATTACAAGTTCTTTTTCTTTTAGGAAAGTGGGGATTTCTTTTTTGCCGCCCGTCAACCCTCCACCGTGAAACCAAAGCACAATAGGCTTATTTTCGCCCGACGTAGGGTAATGTATATCTAGTTTGCATTGTTCCTTCGCATAATCCGACGCTACTTCATTTTCATTAACATAGCTTATATTTTCAATAGTTTCATAACGAATGTTCTGCGTATAGCCAGCGTGCGTAGCCCACAGGAAGGCGAAAAATAGAATGAAATGTCTCATAATGTTTGTATTGAAAGATGAAGTTAAGAAAACTTTGTAAATAAAAAACAGGCTATTTACTACGTAACAGGTATATTATGAGTATAGTAGATAACACAAAACTGGCTATAAACCCGAGCCAAGACAAAATCGGGACCCCTAACAGTATATAACCTACCCTGCCATGCGCTAAGATACTCGCGCCCACACCGAATGTCATAGCTAATATAGAAAGTAAGAATTTATTTCCTATCCGGTGAAAAATCAATTGCATACGGTCAAAATCTTGAATTTTATGATTCAGTGTCAACTTATCCGATTTGGCTTTCTCTAATAGGGTAATCAAATCTTGCGGCACCTCCGTTAGTACTTCTTTTATAAACTTACCTTTTTCCAAAAGTTGTTTTTTTAGATAATCGGCAGAGGTCTTCTCTTTTGCTATTTTCGTAGCAAATGGTTTGATACTTTGCGGGATATTAAGTTGTGCATCGAGTTGCCTCCCCGTACCTTCCAGCAAGGAAATTCCGCGTAACAGAACATAGACAAAATCCGGAAGCAAAATGCTGTTATATTGTAGTATCTTATTTAATTTCCTGAACATAACAGCGATATCAATATCGTCCAACGCATTTTCTTCGATCATCTGAAAAATTTCAAAAGCATCACGTTCTAGCTGACGTTCGTCTTCGATATGGTGAACCACTGCTAGTTTTTTAACATTGCGAATAAGGTCCTTAGCGTCGTTCATTAAAAAGTTGATGACCATAGCCTCAATAATATCACGATCACGTGGTATCATGAACCCCATCGATCCAAAATCTATAAATACTACCTGTCCTTGTTTATTGACAAACACATTTCCCGGATGCGGGTCGGCATGAAAAAAACCATGTTGGAGTATTTGCTCCAGGTACAAATCCAAACAATTCTGTAAAATGGTTCCGGGCGAAATGCCGTAAGAATGAAGTCCGCTGATATCGTTCACTTTAATTCCTTCCACGTACTCCATACATAATATCTCATCGTTGGAATACGCCCGGTATGTTTTAGGTACGTAGATAGTATGATTTCCATTGAAATTTCGACGAAAGCGTTCGATGCTATTTAACTCATTTGTAAAGGACAGTTCGTTGAGTAAAGAGTTGGCAAATGATTGAACGACTTCATAAAGGTTGATTTTCTGAATAACTTCGTATTTGTCACGAAGTAGCTTTACCAAATCTTGTATAAAATCTAAATCAGCATGAACGATATCACTTATTCCTTTTCTTCTCACCTTTAAAACGACTACCGTTCCATCTTTTAGCACTGCACGATACACTTGTGCAATAGACGCAGCAGCGATGGGGATCTCATCAATATGTTCAAAATGTTCGTCGACGTTTATATCGAATGCCTCCTGAAGTTTTGCTTTTATATCGATAATATCTGTAGGTACTTCGTCCTGTAACTTTACCAGTTCCTGTCTTAAATCACGCGGGACAATATCCGCCCTATTGCTAAGAAGTTGTCCAAGCTTAATGAAGGTAGGTCCTAGTTCTTCGATAGCAGCGCGTACACGAACATTAAAATTATCTTCAAAAATCCGACGCGTATGCGTATTCCATAACAGGAAGCTGTCTGGAATAATCCGGTCGATGTTTGAACGTGACACCACTTCTTCCAAACCGTGTTTGGATAATACCTGAAGAATGTATCCTATCCGTTTAAACTTATAAATACCGTACATACGCTAATCTTTATAGGTTTCAATACCGATTACTCCGGTAACCTTTTCACTTAAACGTGTAATATCAGATTTTAGTCCAAACATTATCGTTAGAAACTGTATAGGATTACCTTCAATTTTTCTGAAATTATACATATAACCTATTTCTCCCCCAATGAAAAAACCCGGAAATTTATAATCTGCTCCCATACCTACTTTTCCCGCAACAGTCAGTGAATTTTTATTAGACATTCGCAGTTTTTCGGCAACTATATTTCCTCTAGGCTCCACAATTAACCCCGCTACTGGGCCGATATAGGCAAAGGTATTCAGACGCTTATATTGGTATCTTCTCCCGGCCGTTAGGCTAAGCATATAAAAATTAGTTCGACCATTCTCTATGATATAATTGTATTTGGGATCGTGTTTTTGCTGGTCATAACGAAATGCCAACATATAGAGTGTGGGACTAAGAAAATAGCGACTGTCTTTTAAAGCAATATCGAGACCGGCACTCCCTGAAAATAGCTTTGTTCCCAGTACGTTCTTTGATTTTCCCAATGGAAAAGATAGCCCTGTCCCCCCCATATAGTAAATCTTACGATGGTGTAAGCTGTCTACTTCTGTCTGTGCAGATAACATAAGACAGCCCGCACATAGCAAAAGAAGTGAAAAAAATATTTTCATGAAATAATTGTATTGCCTTTATACAACAAGCAACTCCAACAAAATGTTTCGCGATGACTACAAATAACTTTTACTCTGCGGACCGTGATTAAATAGAAGATCAACTGCGCTAAGATCGGGCAAGAAACCATGTTTATCCTCAAATACCTGATAATAGGGTTTCGGACGTTCCAATAGGCTTGGTTTCTTAGGATGGATAGCTTCCCGGTAATCCACGGGTTCTATTCGGGAAGTATAAGCTTGTGTAAACGTAATAGGACGATTTATTTTCAAGCATTTCAACAGCAGTTGTAATTGTTCGATATTGAAATCCAAGAGAAAGTCATACCTTTTCGCATAAAATCGATAGAAATCATCTTCATAATATTCAAAATATGCCGAACTACGATATGCAGTCTGTAAACTAAGCCAGTGTAGACGTTGCCAGTTAAAGTCATAGTTAATCCGAATATCTCTCACAGGAACATGCTCATTTTCCCCATGTAAAATAGGAACAATAAGATTTAACACGCCATTTGCAGTTGCTATTTTTGCACGTGTCCTATAGGTTTGTTTTGGGTAGTGTTCAAATCGTTCAATTAGTAGCGGTTGCTCATTTTGTTGAATGATATGAAAATAACTGACAGCAGGTAAATAAAAAGCAGGTAAAAGCAACTGTGATTCCATGTATTTTAACTAATTTAGGCAAAAATAAACTTATTTAGGGAATTTTCTCTATAAATAACCCTGTACTAGGGTTGAGGAGATTTAGAATTGACCGTATTCATGAGAAAGATAGCTTCATCGCACATGAAAGCAAATTTTTGGAGATGAGAAAAAGAAGTATAGACGTACTCCTATATATGCTCTCGTTATTACCTTTTTGGATATTATATGGTATATCCGACGCGTTGTATTATGTTCTTTTCTATGTTATTCGATATCGGAAGCACGTGGTATTTGATAACCTGAAAAATTCATTTCCTGAAAAGTCGGAACAGGAGCGATACCAACTAGCAAAGAAGTTCTATCGCTTTTTTCCAGACTTAGTAATCGAGGCGATTAAAATGCGAACCATGTCGGCGGAGCAAGTCCTAGAACGTATAGAACTCCTCAACCCGGAAGAAGTATATCGACATTTTGAGGATAATAAGGGTGTAATCGGTGTAACGGCACATTACGGGAACTGGGAGTTGGGTATTTATAGCCTTTCTCTTATGACTAATAACCCACGGCTTGTGATTTACAAACCTCTTAATGATAAAGCTTTCAATGAGGTTTACAATGGGCTACGTCGTCGCTTTGGTGCTACAATGGTTCCAATGAAACAAATCTTACGTCATGTGGTACGGTTAAAAGATATGCCTTATATCAGTATGTTTGTTGCGGATCAGACCCCAACTTATCAAGATTCCGATTATTTTATGGAGTTCTTGAATCAAGAAACATTGGTTTACACAGGTACTGAACGTATTGCTCGATTAACTAAGAACCCGGTTGTTTATTGCCATATCGGACGAAAGACAAAACGGGGGCATTACTTTTGTAAATTCACAACTTTGGTTGAGAATCCGGACGATTATCAAGAACATGAAATTACACAACTACATAATCGTTTTACAGAACAAATAATTAGAGGACAGCCGGAATACTGGTTGTGGACACACAGACGTTGGAAAAGAAAACGCAGAATATGACACATTACCCCAAAGTCGCCGTTGTTATTTTAAACTGGAATGGGAAGTTTTTCCTAGAGAAATTCCTTCCTTATATCTATAATAGCACCTATCCTAATATCGAATTCGTCGTTGGCGACAACGGTTCTACTGATGACTCCGTATCTTTTGTGCAGGATACGTATCCGTCTATTAAAATTATCAAAAACGATAAAAACCACGGTTTCGCAGGCGGATATAATGAAATATTAAAGCATGTTAAAGCTGATTATTATGTATTATTAAATTCTGATGTGGAAGTCACACCCAATTGGATATTACCTGTTGTTCGCTATTTGGAAACAGAACCTAATATGGTCGCCGCACAGCCTAAAATTCTGGCCTATCATGATAAAGGAATCTTTGAACATGCCGGAGCAGGTGGCGGATTTATCGATAAGTTTGGATATCCATTCTGCCGAGGCAGGTTATTCCACAAGGTGGAATCTGATCGACAGCAATACGACGATAATCGGGAAATCTTCTGGGCAACGGGCGCGGCATTATTCATTCGTGCCGACGTATGGCAAGAAGCTGGCGGGTTTGACGACGATTTTTTTGC
Organism: Sphingobacterium gobiense; assembly: GCF_002980575.1. GTDB lineage: Bacteria > Bacteroidota > Bacteroidia > Sphingobacteriales > Sphingobacteriaceae > Sphingobacterium > Sphingobacterium gobiense. The sequence goes on along the minus strand of NZ_PVBS01000001.1, from coordinate 713,041 downwards.
GCACATGGAAGAAATTGACTTATGCTGGCGACTTAAACGGATGGGATATCGTATTGGTTACGTTGCAGACTCTACTGTATATCATGTAGGTGGCGGAACGTTAAACGCCAGCAACCCTAAAAAGACCTATCTTAACTTTCGCAACAACCTGTTGATGATACAAAAGAATGCCGGTTTTTTCGCTTGTTGGTGGGTCATATTTATACGTCTATGGTTGGACCTATTAGCATTGATCAAGTTTCTTATCGATGGCAAACCACGTGACGCCTGGGCTATCAGTAGAGCGCATCAGTACATTTTTCTTAACATCTTCAAGAATGCCAAAAAGAGAAAACGCTACGCTGTAAAGGAAAACCGGACGGGGCTGTATAAAAAATCTATTGTCTGGGATTTTTACGTTAATAAACTGCGGAAGTTTTCCCAATTGAACAACAAGAACTTTTATTAATGTTTAATTTTGCGCATACACCTAAATTTATCTAGTTTTGTCCACTATGCTTGCAGATATTCAGGAAAAAATAGCACGACTGGCACAAGAGTTGAAGGAATATAATTATCAATATTATGTACTTGCCAATTCCGTTATATCAGATTATGAGTTTGATATAAAACTGAAAGAATTGGAGGCTCTGGAGGAAGAATATCCGCAATTTAAAGACCCTAATTCTCCAACACAAAAGGTGGGTGGGGATATTACGCATAAATTCAACACGATAAAACACCGCTGGCCGATGCTTTCATTAGGTAATACCTATAATGAGCAGGAATTGCGTGATTTTGATGAACGTGTTCGCAAAGCTGTCGGAAATGACGTGCAATATGTCTGTGAATTGAAATTTGATGGGCTTTCTATCTCTATCACCTATGAGCAAGGCAAGCTTGTCCGTGCCGTGACTCGTGGCGACGGTACACAGGGAGATGAGGTTACCAATAACGTCAAAACGATTCGGAGTATCCCTCATTCGTTGAAAACGGATGGTTATCCCGATTTATTTGAAATACGCGGTGAAATATTTATGCATCATGCCGCTTTTGAAAGGCTGAATCAGCAGCGGGAGAAAAACGGTGAACAACCCTATGCAAACCCGCGCAATTTTGCTTCGGGCACCATCAAATTACAAGACCCAAAGGAAGTCGCTAAACGTCCACTGGACTGTTTTCTTTATTTTTTGTATGCGGATAATCGAAACAGAATTTTCGACAGCCATTGGGAAAGTATTCAAGCGGTTAAAAGCTGGGGATTTCCTATATGTGAACACACAAAATTGTGCAAGAATATAGATGAAATACTAGCTTTTATCGATTTTTGGGAAGAGATGCGTCACCAGCTGACCTACGATATTGATGGTATCGTCATCAAAGTAAATGACTATGCGCAGCAGGAAGAACTAGGTTTCACTGCAAAATCACCCCGTTGGGCGATATCTTATAAATATAAGGCCGAACGCGTGGAGACATTATTGAAAAACGTTACCTATCAAGTTGGTCGTACGGGTGCTGTCACCCCTGTAGCAAATCTTGAACCTGTGTTGTTAGCAGGAACAACAGTAAAACGAGCGTCTCTGCATAATGCCAATGAAATTGACCGATTAGATTTGCATGAAGGTGATACGGTATATGTGGAAAAAGGGGGGGAAATCATTCCAAAAATAATCGGTGTTAATAATGAAAAGCGTGCTGTCGGCACCTCTCCTGTTGTATACCCAACAGTCTGTCCTGAATGCCATGAACCACTTGTGAGGCAGGAAGGTGAAGCCGTGCATTATTGCCCTAATGAAACCGGATGTAGACCACAGATCGTTGGTAAGCTACAACACTTCATTGGTCGTAAAATGATGGATATACAGGGAATGGGAAATGAAACAATGGAAACGTTTTATTCCTTAGGTATTCTACGTAATATCAGTGATATTTATTCGTTAAAAGAACATCGGGAAGAATTGAAGTCCATTGAACGGTTTGGCGAAAAGTCTATTGACAATATGCTGACCGGTATCGAAAACTCGAAAAGTAAACCTTTTGAAAAAGTTCTCTTTGCTTTAGGTATCCGTCACGTTGGTGAAACGATCGCAAAAAAACTAGCTTTGCATTTCAAAAGTTTAGATAACTTAGTGCAAGCTAGTGTAGAGGAAATTGCGAACGTGCAAGATATTGGAATACGTATCGCAGAGAGTGTATATAATTATCTCCACAGTGAGCAACATCTATTGGAAATAAGCAAACTGAAGGCCGCGGGTTTACAGTTTGAGATTGAAGAAAGGGAGATAGTATTGGCTGGCAAAAACTTAGCAGGAAAGACATTTCTTATTTCCGGGGTATTTGTTGATTTTTCGCGAGAAGAATTGGCACAGCTCATTGAGTCGCATGGCGGAAAAATGCTATCTTCTATTTCGGCTAAATTAAATTACTTAGTAGCAGGTGATAAAATGGGGCCATCAAAGTTAGCGAAGGCAGAAAAATTGAAAATACCCCTTATTTCGGATAAGGAAATTTTGGAAATGATTGATCAAAACAAATAAAAATATAGCATAATATATAATATAATGAATGAGCTTCAGGGAGCGGGTGTAGCATTGGTGACACCTTTTAACACGGATGGAACAGTTGATTATGGATCGTTAGGCAATCTAATCGATTATCAGATCAAAGAGGGTATGGATTATTTGGTCGTTTTAGGTACAACAGGAGAAACCGCCACACTAGATGCCGAAGAGCGAAAACAAGTGTGGGAGTTTGCATCTACACATGTAGCAGGGCGACTGCCCCTTGTGGCGGGTATCGGTGGCAATAACACACGAGAAATTGTAAGACAAGTTGATCAGTTTTCTATAAGCGGTTATTGTGCTATTCTTTCCGTTTCGCCTTATTATAACAAGCCCACACAAGAAGGTATATATCAACATTATAAAGCTATTTCGGAAGTATCCAAACTTCCGATAATCTTATACAATGTACCGGGAAGAACGGGTAGCAATATCTTACCAACCACAGCTATCCGTTTGGCAAAAGCATGTAGCAATATTGTCGCTATTAAAGAAGCTTCGGGCAGTTTCGCCCAGTTCGGCGAAATTATGCGAGATAAGCCAAGCGATTTTTTATTGATTTCTGGAGATGATCCAGCGACACTGCCTATGATGGCATTAGGGGCTGTGGGCGTTATTTCTGTTGTCGGAAATGCCTACCCTAAAAAAGTTGCAACGTTAGTAAAGGAATGTGCAGATGGCAATTATACATTAGCCCGGGAATTACATAATGTTTTACTGAAGATTACCGATCTATGTTTTATTGAAGGGAATCCTTGTGGGGCGAAATATATCCTTAAAAAACAGGGGATTATTACAACAGATGAAGTCCGATTGCCACTTGTCCCGGTTAGTCCGCAAACACAGGAAGCAATTGAAAAGGAAATGGCCATTATTGCGTAATTTACACTTGGTTTATGAGTTAAATCCTGGTGCCCCGTACACCAGGATTTTTTATATTTCCTCTATAAAATAATTCTTCAATAGCAGAGGAGAGCGAAATAAACCGCGTAGCGCTCATGAATGCCTTTGAAGGTATACGCCTTATGAACAATTCATTTCATATGCTCACGCAATTATATTGCATATAAAATTGAATTTATTTAGGTTTGTTCTGAAGAGTTATATTCGAGCTGTTTTTCAATGAACCGAGCAGTTGCTAGGAGGAAAAAGCCGGGTTCAAAAAAGTTCAAAAATAGGAATAGTGTAATAAAACAATTTTATCAAATAACTATTTAATATACTATAGACAATCAAATATGTTAAAAAAAAGCAAAACGACATTCCTTCCGGGAATTGTTATACCTAGCCTTATATTTATATTTGGTGTAACTATTTTATCTGTGTTCTTTCCTAACCGTACAGAATATTATCTATCCATTGTCAAGAACTTGCTGTTCGTGAACCTAAATTGGTTGTATGTAATGGTAGTAACCTTGTTTGTCTTTTTTCTCCTTTTCCTATTTTTTAGTAAATACGGCGGCATCAAGCTTGGTACTAACGATTCCAAACCCGAATTTTCGTTTTTTTCCTGGATATCGATGCTATTTGCAGCAGGAATGGGAATTGGCCTCATGTATTTCGGCGTAGCAGAACCTATGTCGCATTATACTGATCCGGCCTTTGGACAGGCCTCGTCCATACAACGGGCTAAAAACGCAGAGTTGTATACATTTTTTCACTGGGGAATACATGCTTGGTCCATATACGGCATCGTGGGCTTAAGTCTGGCATATTTTACCTACCGATACCGATTGCCTTTATCGCTCAGAAGTTGCTTTTACCCTATTTTGAAAGAGAAAATAGACGGTAAAGGCGGGGATATTATCGATATGTTCGCACTGTGTAGTACGTTTTTTGGAATCACCACCAGTCTTGGTTTTGGCGTTTCGCAGTTAAGTGCCGGTTTGGTTTACCTTGGGGTAATGGACGAGGTTACCTTTCGTTCGCAGATCATCCTTGTTATCATTGTGATGACCATCGCAGTTTTATCGGCAACAACTGGTGTAGCTAAAGGTGTAAAGTTCTTAAGTCAGATCAATATTGTAGCCGTTATCGCGCTGATGACGTTCGTCCTAATATTTGGCCCAACGGTTTATCTATTAGGGAGCTATTCAGAAAATCTGGGATACTATATCAATGAATTTTTTAATCTTACGTTTGCTACACATACATACGAACCGGAACATAAGGAGTGGTTCTTTAATTGGACTATTCTGTATTGGGCATGGTGGATTTCCTGGTCGCCCTATGTAGGGTTATTTATTGCCAAAATTTCCAAAGGTCGTACCATACGTGAATTTATTGGTGCTGTACTTGTTATCCCCACGCTGTTTAACTTTGCATGGATGACTTTCTTCGGAAACAGCGCTACTTGGTTAGACCAGCATACGGCGCAGGGCGCTCTTACTAAAGTAGCTAACAACGCTGACGTTCTTCTTTTCGAATTTTTCAAGTATCTCCCCCTTACCCCAGTAATCAGTTTGTTTGCTATCATTATTCTTGTTATCTTTTTTATTACATCGGCAGACTCAGGGATTTTCGTGATGAACAATATCTCTACGAAGAATGCAATGAAATCGCCTAGATGGCAACTAGTTTTCTGGGGGTCGATGCTGGCCCTCGTGGCGTTGGTACTGCTTAATGCAGGAGGACTCCAATCACTTCAAACGATGACGTTGATTACCGCCTTACCTTTTGCCATCATCATGCTGCTTTTTTGTTACAGCCTGGTAAAAGGATTGTTTATTGATAATGAATATTATACGCGACCTTTATCTCACTCGACCAGCAGTTGGTCGGGAACTTATTGGAGAGAGCGGTTGGATAGGATTATCTCATACCACGGTAAGAGCGACATTAATCAGTTTCTGTCCAAAACCGTAAAAGTAGCTTTCGAACAGCTGGCCGAAGCCTTTAAGGGAAATGGTATTATTGCAACGGTTGAAAGCTCTCTAACGGAATCACCTCATCACGTAGAAATTAAGATACAGCACGAAAATATGGCTGACTTCATGTATGGGGTGGAAAACGTCGAAACGGCAGTTTCCGATTATTTCCGAAATGAAGACAATGCACCGGATATAGAGCACCAGCGAACTTACATCCCACGGACGTACTTCGGCGATAGCAGAAAAGGCTATGACATTCAGTATTTCACGAAAGACGAGATTATTAGTGATGTATTAAAACAATATGAACGCTTCCTTAGTCTGTCTTCCGATCAAAAAAATGAAATATTTCTTGGACAAAATATCCGCGAAGAGGATTAATCAACTGTTAAAATTTGTTAATACAAATCCCGGAGTTCCCCGCTTCGGGATTTTGTTATTTATAGATTTCGTCTTGTATTTCCTTAATTACATGTAAACAAAAAATGGGTTTGTCTGTTGTAATTGTAAGGTTAGAACTAAAAATGAGGGAGTGAGAAAACTAAAAGGCATTACTTTGTTCGTTGTATTGACCGTTTCAAGTCTATCTGCTCAAGATATTAAAACTGTTAAATACGAACAAATGGAAGAGATCATTGATCAAAAGGTTGATAAACTAACCATTGTAAATTTTTGGGCCACTTGGTGCGCTCCGTGCATCGAAGAGATTCCACACTTTGTAACCGTGTTTAATCAGTATAGAGAATCGGCAGATCTCGATATTATATTTGTTTCCTTAGATCGTCTTATCAATATAAAAGAAGTAGCGAAAGTTACAAAGAGGTATAAAATGCCAGGAGAGCTGCTTTTGTTAGATGATGCAAAGCGATTCAACGAATGGATTCCAAAGGTTCATCCCGATTGGCAAGGGAATATACCCGCCACAGGGTTCTATCGAAACGGAACTCTTTTGGAATTTAATCCAGGCGTGCTGACAGAAGAAGGATTAACGCATATTATACATAAACTAAAGTAATATTTTTATGAAAAATTTCGCATTTATTTTAATATTGTTACTCGCCCATGTTGGTGCCATAGCACAGTATGCCATCGGTGATCAGGCAACAGATTTTAGCTTGCAGGCCGTAGACGGCAAAATGGTCTCGCTCTCAGACTATGCCGATGCAAAAGGATATATTGTTATTTTTACATGTAATACCTGCCCTTTTGCTGTTGCTTACGAGGATCGTATCAATGCTTTAGACAAAAAATATAAGGCGGCTGGATTTCCGGTAATAGCAATCAACCCCAATGACCCGGAGCTTTCACCAAAGGACAATATGGACGCTATGATCAAACGTTCTGCCGACAAAATGTTTAGTTTTCCGTATCTTTTAGATTCTGGACAAAATATCTATCCTCAGTACGGTGCACTAAGAACACCACACGTTTTTATTCTGAATAAAGAAAATGATAGTCATATCGTTCGTTATATTGGTGCTATTGACGACAACCACGAAGATGCTAACGACGTATCTGTTCATTATGTCGAAGATGCTGTAGATGCATTACTTGAAGGCGTGAGTATTAAAACAGAAAAAACGGTAGCCATCGGTTGTGATATCAAAGTAAAGAAGTAGGCAACGAAACTATATAATAAAAATATGCATAAGCTGACTAAAAATTATAGTCAGCTTTTTTTAACGCATCTCTACAATCTATATACATCTAGAAAATCCCAAATTCTAGGTATTTTTCGGTACTAACTATTTGTTATCTTTGCTCAACAAAAGATAATATGAGAAAAAATATCGATGTACACATCAAAAGACTCCCGCTTTTCCTATTGTTAATAATAAGTTGTTTGACACTGAGTAGTTGTTTCGATCTAGTCGAGCAGATTGATATGAACCACAAAGGGTCTGGTACGATTAAAGCGACTTTGAATCTAAGCAAGAGTCGTACAAAAGTTGCTTCACTCTTGAAAATGAAACAATTCAACGGTATTGATATTCCGTCAGAAACAAGTATCAAACAAGAAATGGGAAAAATTGTACGGACACTGAAATCTACTCAGGGGATCAGCAATGTTCAATATAACCTCGATTTCAACAATTATATCGCCACATTGTCGTGCAGTTTCGAACATATACAGGCTTTAAATGATTTTAGCAAGGCTTTGTCCGGTCAATTTAAAACGCCGATTACAAGCTATAACAGCTATCGATATAATCGAGCAACAAAAACGTTCACACGTTCTTATACTTACTCGCCAAATCTAGCGAAAGAGTTTTCTAAAATTCCAAACGACGATAAAGGTCTCTTTGCAGAAGCCTACTACACCAATATTATTCGCTTTGACAAAAACATTCAATCACAAAGCCATAAAAATGCGAAAATATCTGCCAATAAACAGGCGGTCTTTTTAAAGGTAAAAGCTACCGATCTGATCAATGGTTCTACCAGTTTAACAAATACAATCACGCTTGTAAAATAAAAAATGAAATTTCAAAAAAGTTATATTGCTACATTATTAGGTCTATCGATGGTCGCTACCAGTTACGGGCAGCAAGACCTTATCCAACAAGTACCAGAAAATGCATCATTCGTGGTGGTCATCAATAACCAGGCTATTATCCAACATAGCTCTTTCCAAAAAATAAACGACGTACTAGAAAAGTTTGGCGCGTTTGATGATATTGGTAAACAAGGCGTACAGATACAAAGCATCCATGACCTTGATTTAGCATACGACAGAAGTGCTTATATCTATAAGACAGATACGGATAGTTCCTACTATACGGGTATTCTTCTGCCATTAAAAGCAGGACATCAGATAGAGACGCATCTCTTTAGTAAGCTTTCTCCGTTACCGGCCTCTCAGGGTTATGAGCGTCGTGTCAGTACCGATGGAAAAACGCAGGTTGCTTGGAATGAACATAGTGTTTTTATAATGACCGGTGATGCACGCCGTTATTATTTCGATAATGATTCTGTTGCTGAACGCTATGGTATTGAATTAAAAGATTACAATAAAGCTGTAGGGTTTTCCGATTACGATTTTCAAAACGTACCGGATACTGGTTACCTAGAGGATGCCGCAGATGCCGCGGAAGCTGATTACGACATTGCAGACAGCGCCGAAACAACCTGGCAAGCTTACGGTTTTGAAGCCGATACCACAGACAGTGTTTTGTTAGATGTCCCCCCACCACCGGCAGTCCCGGAGCCCGAGCTATATACAGATTATCAAGCATATGATACCTATTCAGATTCCACCTATCAAAAAGAGATGGCTCGGAACGCGAAAAACGATTCTCTGCGGAATGCCGCTTTTGCATCGTGGCTTTCACAAGATTTTGATCGTTACCTCCACCCCGCCCAAAACGCGACGTCACATAAATTTCTAAACAAGTTTGATAAGAAAAACACCCTGGTGCATTTTTGGTCTAGGAACATGATGAGCCTTTACAGCCAGTCCATACCTTACTATATGCCGACGATGCAATATGCCTTAACCGATCAAATCGAAAAACTCGCCTATGCATATCAAGACATCGTCCTCGATTTAGTACAAGAAAAGCATACACTAAAAGTACAGGGGTCGTTCGGTTTAGAAAAGGAAATGGAGCGTATGATCAAGCCGATATACAAAAACAAAATGAACCGTAAGTTTGCGCGTTATATACCTGAAAACCATATTGGTTATATGTCTCTCAATGTCAACTCCGAAGCTTATTTAAAAAACTTCCCGCTCATGATGGAGCGGCTATATGGATCTTCGATGTACTTTTCCTTTGGTGAGGTAGCCGACATTGTGGTGACAGCGTTGGAAATAACCTTGGACGAGAAAGCTATTGCGAATGTTATGGGGGGCGATCACCTTCTGTTCGTCAACGAGATGAAAAAAGTAAAAAAAGAATATATCGACTACCAATACGACGAAAACACTTTCGATTATAAGGAGATAAAGAAAACAAAAGACGATTATATTCCTACTTTCTTGTGGATGTTTACATCAGAAGACCAGCGTATCTATAAAAAGATATTGAAGCTCGGAGAATCTAAAGACAAAGTAACACAAACAGACGGTATCTATCGTATTTCGGACAACCCGAGTGATGAGATACTATATGTCTTGTTTAAAGATAACATTGTATTTGTAAGCAACGATGACGAGCAACTCGCAGCCATCCGGTCAAACCGCTTTCAGACTTCACGGAATAAACATATTAAAAAGCAGATTTTCTCCAATACCATGACAGCGGTTACGCATCTTTCCGAGATTCCCAAAACTATTAATAAATTAGGGATACCTGTTATCAAACGTTGGGATCACTTGGTAAATAATCTATCGGAATACGGTGATGTCACTATCGTCGCGCAAGGGAACAAAAAAGGCAGAATAACTGGAGAAGTAGCTGTCGATTTCCCTCAACAGGAAACAAATGCGCTACAATATCTTTTACAGGAACTGTTAAAGACGATAGATAAATAATACACGGAGTTAATGAAACGCACGTTATGGATTTTTGTGATGGTACTGGTGATTGCAGCCAGTACCATCATTGCATTATACCTATTCAGAAAAAACAGGGCACTTAACCAATATGTGCATTCTAAAAGTCAGGCTATCATATCGCTTGCATTGGACGATCTGTTGTTGGATAATCTCGACCAACTTTTTAAAAGTCGAACGCAAGACACACTCGGAGATAAATTATCCCTGTTGGATATAGAGAATTGGTGGAAGGCGGGAATCTCTATTCCTGCACAACTTCACTTTTTTTCATTGAACAATGACCCATTCACGTTCTTCACGATCCAACGCATTAATAATATTGGAAAATGGGAAGCTTTTTTAAATAAATACGCTAACGACTCCGTACATGCTATCGACAACGCTCCGGAGTTAAGATTAGCTCACTTCCCTCCTTTTATGACTACGCTCCACAATGAACACTATGTGTTATTCCGTATTGGTCTTTCAAAACCGGACAGCGTGGAAGAAATGAAGATGATATGGTCAGAAGAAAAAGATTGGATGTATGTAAGGAACCTTCCTTCTTATTCGACAAAAAAAACAAATGCACATATAACCTACCGCGACATTGACGGAACGTCTCAGTTATTTGCCGACATAGCTGAAAATCAAATGTCATTGTCTGGCCAATGGCAACTCACTACGGAGATACCGACCGATGTTATACAGGTTCGTAAACCAAAGGAAAATACGAATCTTTTTCTATCGTTTTGGAGTGAGCTGCCACTCGCACAAACACCGGTTATTACCAAATTTTTATCTGCTGTTTCCGGAATAGAAGAGATCAAACTAATAAATAACTCGTATGGATATACAGACCTTTTTATTGGTAATAACATGATAATGCAACAAGATACTATTGTCGTGTATGATTATGACGAAGATTTTAATAGTATAGAAAGAAAGGAAATACAGGAAATCAGCGTGCCGCTTATCGAAAGTGTCTGGAAAGGAAATGAACAGCTTGCCTTTTCACTACCCAATAAATTATTCTATAAATTCAGCAAGACTTATACCGATAGCCTCATCCTGCTGTCTACCGATGAGCGGGTAGAATTTTCTCCTACTTTTGAAAGGACATCCAGTCCATTCTACCTACTGGTTGATTTCGAGAACATACCGAGTTCTTGGGACGGTTCTATCGTCAGATCCTTACAGCAACGTGACGCTAAAATAGAGATCTCGACATTATCATCAAATCGTATTACATTAGAAATTGATGGCTGTATTACCTATAACGGAAAGTAATTTTTTTGACATTACCGGCGATCCCATGACCCTCGGTGATAGACCCCCGGTACGGCGTGGTCGCCTTCTTCAAAACCAAACGCGACATATCGTACATTAGGCAGCTCTGTGAATGAATAGGTGGTAGACACCATAAACTGTTGTGCTCCCGCTGTCCCCATTTGCTGTGTCAACACGGTGCTTTCGGGAATTTCGAGGTACACCGTATCACCGAAAGTTTCGATATATTTGACCTGTACATTCGGCCATGTATGATTTATCATCTTTTCAATGCGCTCGGCTGTTAAAGTATCTGCTTGGACTTTCCGTAGTTTAACCGGTTTAAAGTTATTAGTGGTCGTATCAAACCGGTATTCCCAAAGCGCATCCGTAGGTACATAAACAAATGGGGTTTCTGTATCCTGATCAATTTTTTTGGACATCGTATCAGGTTCGTCATGTTGTTCTTCTTTCTGCTGTGTTGATTGATTACAACCTACACCTAATAATAATAACAACCCGATAAATAGTGTCTTGATACCCATACGAATGCCTCTACTCTTTTTTGAATAAACGTACAGAGATTGAATATGTTTAGGAGAAAATTAAAAAGGCCTCAACCGGGGAGATTGAAGCCTTTTACTAACTAACCAATTATTAACCTAAATTATGAATTGTCGATATAACAACAATTAATATGCCAAATTTTAAAAAAAGAACACAAAAAATAATCCGTATTTTTGACGCATGGAGCTTCAACAAATATTAAATAGGATGCAGATTGCTGAATTAAATGCAATGCAACAAGCAGTCCTAAATACCTATGATCGTACAAGAGATTTCGTTTTACATTCCCCTACGGGAAGTGGTAAAACACTTGCTTTCGCTTTATTGCTCGCACAACGTCTAGAAAAAGATAAGCAGGGTGTACAAGCGTTGATCCTAGTACCGACACGGGAATTAGCGCTTCAGATAGAACAAGTGATGCGCAAAGCGTTTTCTGGTTTTAAGATAACCTGTGTTTATGGAGGGAATGATACGAAGACAGAACGTAATAAACTTCGCGAAGCTCCAAGCTTATTAATAGGAACTCCTGGACGGGTGATGTATCATATCGAGAGAACATACATTGATGTGTCAACTATACAAACACTCGTCTTGGATGAGTTTGACAAATCGCTTGAATTTGGCTTTCAAGAGCAAATGCAATTTATCATCGAACAGCTTCCGCGACTTCAACATCGCATACTTACTTCAGCAACGAAAATGACCGACATTCCAAGTTTTACTGGAATTGGTGATTTTGTTACAGTCGATTTTTCTGCTGATGCTGATACGGCTCCTAAACTCACAATCAAAAAAGTAATCACCCCTGCACAGTATAAATTGAGTACGTTATTTAAATTATTGTGCAAGAATGGAGAAAAGAAAACGCTTATTTTTTGTAATCATCGGGAGGCTGTAGATCATATCAGTGAATTGCTTGAAAATCGGGAAATTATACACGATATGTTTCATGGCGGTTTAGAACAAGAAGACCGGGAGCTTGCGTTACTTAAATTCCGGAACAATTCCAATCGTATTTTGATCACGACGGATTTAGCTGCCCGTGGATTGGATATCCCGGAAGTGGACGTAATAATACATTACCAGCTACCTTATAAAGAAGATGCCTTCATACATCGTAATGGCCGAACAGCACGTATGCAAGCCAGCGGTGAAGTGTACGTTATCCTGAAACCGGAAGAAGAATACCCCTATGTACCAGAAGATAGTGAAACCGTGCTTCTAGATGAAGAATACCCGCTTCCTCCAAATTCTCCTTTTGCTACACTTTACATTACAGGGGGTAAAAAAGACAAGATCAATAAAATCGATATCGTTGGTTTTCTGCTAAATCTCGATGGCATATCCAAAGAACAGGTCGGCATAATTGAAGTCAAAGATAAAGAATCGTACGCCGCTGTGGAGCGCGCTGTAGCCGCTAGTATTATCAAACAAGCGAATAATCAGAAGATCAAAGGCCGGAAGATACGGGTTGGGAGAACTTAGTTTTTTTGATCTATCTGCCCAAGGCGGTTTAACGCTTCATTAAGGGAAGCCACGAAATTAACGTGCTTTCCTTTGTTGCTCTCGTAAATGAAATCGTTCAGACTTTTGCTTTTAACGTTTGAAAAATCGCCAATAATGAAAAGAGAAACACGATAGTTGGAAAATTTCTGAAGAATTTCTCCAGCCATCTTGTTTTTTAAATCGAAGAAATCAGGTATTATATTTTTCTGATGGATAATCATCTTATCAAATCCTTGATAATACACATTACCCATTAAATCCAACGCATCTTCGGCATTTTGGATAATGATCTCATCTGCGATTATTTCGGCAATCTTAATATTATTTATTTTGTGCGTTTGGATGTTCATCGTTATTGTTTTGTATCTATATATCTCCTTTTCATATATACCGCAAAACCTCCTTCGGAACCAATGCAGAAACATCACCTTTGTGAGACAGAATATCCCGAACAATCGTCGAAGAAATGTGAGCCAATCCGGATTTTGCCATGAGGAAATACGTTTCTATTTCAGGTGCAAGCAAGAGGTTGTTCTGTGCAATCGCATTTTCAAATTCAAAATCACCGGTGTTACGCAAACCGCGAAGCAGATATTTTGCCCCTATTTCCTTGCAAAAGTCTATCGTTAGATCCGAAAACTGTGTCACTTCTACCCTTTCGTTCGATTGGAAAAGATCCGAAATAGCTTTTACACGATCATCAAAAGACATCAATCCTTTTTTCGTACTATTCACGCCTATTGCAATCACAATCTTATCAAATAACGATAAACCTCTTTCGACTATATTTTGGTGGGCAAAAGTAAAAGGATCAAACGATCCGGCAAAAACGGCGATTTTCATATGCGGCAAAATTTACGGGTTTACGATTCCAATTTATAAAAGCTGAACGAAGAATACCCATACTTCCTTGTTTCTATATAAAACGGAGAGTCGTCCATTTTTCGTGTAGAAGGATGTTCAATAACCATCATCCCGCCCGCTCTCAACAGCTCATTTTCAATAATAAGGTTGGCTAATTGTGGTAAGGACGATAAATCATATGGTGGATCGGCAAAAATAAAGTCATATTGAGTTTTACACGCAACAACAAACTTTAGTACATCCGCTTTGCGCGTATGAATAACATCTATTTTTAGTTTCTTCGCTGTATCGTTAATAAACTGCAAACATTTGAAATGGATATCAATAGCCTCCACCGATATTGCGCCACGAGAGACCAGCTCGAAACTAATATTACCCGTTCCGGAAAAAAGATCGAGACAAGCACATTCGTCTAATGCAATCCGATTATCTAAAATATTAAACAATGCTTCCTTGGCAATATCCGTCGTAGGGCGAACAGGCAACTTAGATGGCGGAGATAAGCGCAACCCTCCATATTGTCCGGCTATGATACGCATAAAAGAGCAGTTGCTATAATGTTAAACTTATTGGCTTCCTTCGCTATGTCTTCATCATCTGCATACAAATCCACCTGAGTTTGCAAAAACTCGGTGCGATTTGCAAAATGAGAAAGTGCTATACTATACTCGTGTTCGACGTTAACGCCCGAGATAAGTATTTTATGGAGCCTAATAGGTAAATCAAAAGCTTGACATGTTGTTAAAACAAAATAATTTAAATCGTCGACATTGTTTATATCGAATACATTATAAAACAAAAATTTTCCATTTTTAAAACCAAATAGTTCCACCTGTGTATTGTTGAAATGAGCACCCAACACCGTACCTTGCATGGGAATATAGGTTTGAACTTCAGTCAAAATAAACTGAAAATCAGCTGCAAACTTCGCATGAGGGAAGATGGCTCGCCAACGATTGTATAGCAATAGATCATATTGATAACTTGCTGTTATCTGTAAGTTATCCAATGTATAAACTTGCGTACGTTCTACGTGATCATCTATCAAAAACGTCTGATATAAAGGGTGATTTTCCTCTTGATACACTTCCGCCGGAATAAACACGAGGCTTTGTACCGGCAAGCTAACAAATACGTACTGAAATGGCAGACCTAATAACTTGATCGCTTCCGCGTCGGGTTCATTTGTGGGATAAGAAAACATTGCCTGAACTTCGTTCGATTCATCCACAACAATTAATGTATCCTCTAAAAAGTCAGCTTTTACAAACAGTTTATACTGCGGTATATAATGTAAGTGGAAATTCTTTGATGTGTATTTCATTCTCAGCACCGTTTGGCTATTTTTATCTTAACAAAATTAGCTTTTCCAATTGATATGACCAACCTTTTGCCTAACTTTGATTATGCATATTCAGAACCTGCTCACCCAACAGTTTGTATGGCAGCCAACCCAACAACAGCAGGAATCATTTATACTTTTGGAAGAGTTTTTAGGCACGTTTCATCCGGCAACTTGTTTTCTTTTAAAGGGGTATGCCGGAACAGGAAAGACAACCATCA
The DNA here is from genome assembly GCF_002980575.1 of Sphingobacterium gobiense. GTDB lineage: Bacteria > Bacteroidota > Bacteroidia > Sphingobacteriales > Sphingobacteriaceae > Sphingobacterium > Sphingobacterium gobiense. Next base: position 697,379 of record NZ_PVBS01000001.1, on the reverse strand, counting down.
TCAGCGCATTAGTGAAAATTCTTCCTACGCTACAAAAAAAAACAGTCTTGCTGGCACCTACCGGACGTGCAGCAAAAGTGATGCGTCATTATTCCGGTAAAAAAGCATTGACTATACATAAGAAGATATACCGGAAAAAATCTGCCGCTACCTTGGAGTTAGACTTTACGCTAGCAGATAACCAACATGAAGACACCTTATTTATTATTGATGAATCATCTATGATTTCTGATTCAAGGGAGCAGTTCTTATCTAGAAGTTTATTGGATGATTTAATCCAATATGTACAATCCGGCGAAAATTGTTGCCTCATGTTCGTTGGAGATACGGCACAACTTCCACCTGTCGGCATGTTGGAAAGCCCCGCCTTAGATCCGAATTACCTTGAAGCGAATTATAATTTACGGGTCTTTCATTGTGAACTTAAGGAAGTCGTAAGACAACAGAAGGCTTCGGGCATCCTCTATAATGCAACAAAAGTACGCGACGATATTGATTTGGAAAAACAAGAAGCAAATCTTCCGTTTCCGCAATTCCACACAAAGGGGTTTACAGATATCTTTCGTATGAACGGTGATAAGCTTCTTGAAGGCTTACATTATAGCTATGACCGGTTTTATATCGCGAATACCATCGTAATATGCCGGTCTAATAAATCTGCAAATTTATATAACCAGCATATCCGCAATCAAATTCTCTTTCGCGACGAAGAAATTACTGGTGGGGATTTGATCATGGTTGTACGCAACAATTACTATTGGCTCCAGCAACATGACGAGAAACATACGGGATTCATTGCCAACGGTGATTTAGCGAAAGTACAGAAAGTAAGTAATATACACGATCAACATGGTTTTCGCTTTGCTGATATATCCTTGGAGTTTATAGATGATGATGAACTGGATCCAGTGGTATGTCGCGTTCTTCTCGATAGTCTACACGTAGATGCTCCAAATATGCCTTACGAACAACAACAGCAACTATATGAGTCAATTGCGCTAGATTACGTGGATATTCCGATCAGGAAAGACCGACTGGATGCTATCAAAAAAGATCCTTATTACAATGCCTTGCAAATTAAGTTTGCTTACGCTATTACATGTCATAAGGCACAGGGTGGACAATGGCCTTGTGTATTTGTTGACCAGGGATATTTGAGTGATGAAATGCTCAACACAGAATTTCTACGTTGGTTATACACTGCCGTCACTCGGGCTACCGAACAATTGTTTTTGGTTAATTTCAATCCTAAGTTTTATGGCGAATAGCGATTTTGATCCTATACTTGTTAATTTTTTGAAAGTCGATATTAGGCAATATCCGGCGAAAGTATTTAGCCTAGGTTTTATTCATACCCATGGTTTTACTGTATCCAGCTTACTAGCATATTCCTATCATCCCGATAACCAGGTTTCTTTTCGGGCGGCATGGCTGCTGGAACATGTTTGTATGCAACAGCCGAATCTCATCTCTTCCATATATGACGCCTTCATTACGCAGTTGCCAAAACAAACGCACTGGGGAACTATTCGCAGCTACACCAAGATAGCGATGCTCGCCACAGATACCAAAACAGCCACACCCCACTCCGTTGAACAAGAAGAAATTTTAGTAGAGCAATGTTTTCATTGGTTGATATATACCGATTGTCCGGTAGCTGTTGTCGTCAATTGTCTCGATATACTGTATAATCTACGGAAGAAAAACCCTTGGATAGAAGATGAATTGAAAGCGCAGATTCAGTATCTACTTAAAAACCCCACACCAGCATTAGCCAGCCGAGCAAAAAGGGTGCTGAAAAAGATGGTTTAAAATAATGTATTTCCCCTCTGGAAGGTATTTTTTCCAAGATGCTTAAAAGCCAGTTCGGTGCATTCACGTCCTCGGGAAGTACGCATCAAATAGCCTTCCTGAATCAAGAATGGTTCGTACACTTCTTCAATCGTTCCTTCATCTTCCCCAACTGCAGTTGCTATCGTTTTCAATCCAACAGGACCGCCTTTGAATTTCTCGATGATCGTAGCTAAGATGCGGTTATCCATTTCGTCTAAACCATTTTCATCCACGTTCAAGGCATTCAGCCCATACTGTGCAATAGCTTTATCAATAGATCCGTTCCCTTTAATTTGCGCAAAATCTCTAGTCCTCCGTAGTAAAGCATTGGCGATACGGGGTGTCCCCCTGCTTCTCCTTGCAATTTCATACGCTCCCTCTTCCGTAATCGGGGTATTTAAGATATGAGCCGACCTTAATACAATTGTAGTTAATAGTTTAGCATCATAATACTGAAGTCTTGAGTTAATTCCAAAACGGGCACGTAGTGGAGCGGTTAACAATCCTGATCGGGTCGTAGCACCGACAAGCGTAAAGGGGTTTAATGAAATTTGAACGGATCGCGCATTAGGCCCTGTCTCCAACATAATGTCTATCTTGAAGTCCTCCATTGCCGAATAAAGGTATTCTTCAACTAGTGGGCTTAGGCGGTGAATTTCATCGATGAACAAGACATCTCCTTCTTCCAAATTAGTCAAGAGACCTGCTAAATCACCCGGCTTATCCAACACCGGACCTGATGTGATCTTAATGTTCACCCCCATTTCGTTGGCAATAATATAGGATAATGTAGTTTTGCCTAAGCCGGGAGGTCCATGTAACAGTACGTGGTCTAGCGCCTCGCCACGAAGCTTGGCAGCTTTTACAAAAATAGAAAGGTTTTCTAGAATTTTCTCTTGTCCCGTAAAATCTTCAAAAACCTGAGGGCGTAAAGCCCTCTCTATATCCCTATCGATAGGATTTAGCTTTTCTGGATTCGGGTCAAGATATTCATTCATACTTATACGAAGTTAACTAATTATATTTCTTAAACCAACTCCCTACTTTTAACTGGATAACCCCGAAAAATGCTTCTCTAAAAATCCGCGTACTCATTTTGGAGACACCTTCGGTCCGGTCGGTGAATATAATAGGCACTTCGACTATCTTAAAGCCGTATTGAATGGCTGTAAATTTCATTTCAATCTGGAATGCATAACCAATAAATTTAATTTTGTCAAGGGAAATCTTTTCGAGTACTTTCCTTGAAAAACAGACAAAACCAGCCGTTGCATCTTGGACAGGAATACGCATAATAAGCCGTACATAAGCCGATGCAAAATACGACATTAATACACGACTCATGGGCCAATTCACGACATTGACTCCTTTGATATAACGAGATCCTATTGCCATGTCGGCACCTTCCAAACACGCTTGCCGTAGACGGATCAAATCCTCGGGATTGTGGCTAAAATCAGCATCCATCTCGAAAATATGAGCGTAATGGCGTTGCAAAGCCCATCGGAATCCATGGATATAAGCTGTCCCCAATCCCAACTTTCCAACTCGCTCCTCTATAGACAGCCGATGAGGATATTCCTGCTGTAAGATTTTTACAATATTTGCAGTGCCATCCGGAGAGCCATCGTCAACGACCAAAACATCAAACGGAATAGACAGGGAAAATACCTTTCGAATGATTTTCTCTATATTTTCTTTTTCATTATATGTCGGAATAATAACTAAACTGTCTACCACGTTTGATGAAATATTAGGTGTCTTTCTTAATCAATACCATGCGTCATTTTCCGCAACTTGCTGCTAAAAATCAATAATAACAAAGCTGCTGCAATTGGGATGGATGCAATGATATAAAAGAATATTGACATGGAATACGCTTCAGAAATCCTATCAATATACGATCCTGTCATACCAGCGATAAAGTTCGCAATAGCAGATGCTGTAAACCAAAGCCCAAAAAGCAATCCCACAAATTTCTTCGGTGAAAGCTTACTGATATACGATAAACCTACCGGTGACAGACATAGCTCGCCCGTCGTATGGAAGAAATAGGCAAGTATCAACCACACCATACTAACCGTAGCGGTTGTTGCTCCCTTCGGAATAGAGCTCGCTCCAAAAGCGAGCGCAACAAAACCTACTCCCACAAGCAATAGGCCTAATGCAAATTTTACGGCTCCCGAAGGGTTCCATATTTTCTCCCACATTTTGCTAAAAGAAGAAGCTAAGGTAATAATGAAGAACGAGTTTAGAATTTGGAACCAAGAAACGGTTACTTCTGTTTGTTCGGCACTGAATTCTCTGTATACCTTCCAGATACCCAACCCCCAAATAATAGCGAACGATAATGCCGTAAACGTAATCGTCAACGGATAAGCGGAAGCAATTTTTTTAGATAGGCTATACAATACCCAAGTCACAATTAAAATAGGGAAAATCGTCAAAGCTGCATCGATCCATTTAAAAGTTAGACCAGCATTGCCTTCCAAAACCCGTTGTGTATAATCTTTGGCAAAGATTGACATAGAACCACCGGCCTGTTCAAAAGCAAAGAAGAAAAACACACTGGCCAACATCAAGACTCCGGCGACGATAAGTCGATCACGAACAACATGTTTAGGTGTTTCTTCGTTTGTAATCTTCTCTACGTGTTCTTGGGGTGTATGTGTCGTATCGGGCTTTTTCCCTATGATACCAAATATCTTTTGTGCAAAAAAGAATTGTAACATACCAAAGAACATGAATACACCTGCCAGACCAAAGCCATAATGCCAACCAATTTTTTCACCGATATAACCACATAACAACATGCCCAGAAAGGCTCCCGCATTGATACCCATATAGAAAATGGTGTAACCAGCGTCTTTCTTTGTGCTGGTATCGGGATACAGTTGTCCTACCATAGACGAGATATTGGGTTTAAACAAACCGTTTCCGAGAATCATTAAAACTAAGCCCAAGTAAAAAAAGCTGCTCCCGAAGGTTTCAAATGCCATCGCCAGGTGCCCCAAGGTCATGGTTAAGGCTCCGAGTAGAATTGCTTTCCGATACCCCGTAAGCTTGTCTGCAATCATTCCTCCAATCAACGGTGTAAGATAGACTAACCCGGTGTACCAAGCGTAAAGTTGCATGGCTTCTGCATTTGTCCATCCCCAACCACCTTTGACAATCTCCGTTATGAGGAACACCGTCAATAGGGCGCGCATGCCGTAATAGCTAAAACGTTCCCACATTTCGGTAAAAAACAGGACAAATAAACTTGCGGGATGCCCCATCACCATTTTGTTGTCAATGCCCTGTTTGGTAAGGTGATTTACCAGGACTTCGTCTTCTTTTTGTTGAATCATCTTTTTAAGTTATAGTCTTCAAAACCAAAATCATCTAGATGTGTGTTTTTCCTAATTGATTTTGGTAACTTCGCTACAAAGAAAATAAAAATTCTAGCTTTTTCCGTTATCTCCATTTTTAATTTTGTAAAATTTCAATTACGGGCTTACTGAAAAAATCTAAAATACATTAGTGACACGGATAATTTACAGCGTCTTAAATCGCTCCAGTAATTTTTTGGTAGCCAAGATACCTTCTACTTCCGGTAAATTTTTACCTTCATATTCAATTCCGACATACCCCTTAAATCCGGCATCTTTCACAATTTGCATCATTCGATGATAATCGATACCGGTTTCGTTACCATTTGCATCAAAATCATGTGATTTAGCACTTACACCTTTTGCATACGGCATCAAATCTTGCACACCTTGATAACGATCGTATTCATAGAAATTACCAAAGTCCGGTAAGCTTCCGCAATTTTTCTTGTCTACCGCTTTCAATACGCCCGATAACCAATCTCCATGCGACGAAATGCCACCGTGGTTTTCAACAATAATGTTTATTTTCGCCTTTCTGCCATAGTCCGCCAATGTACTTAAACTCTCCACGACACGTTGCGCAACTTCCTCCGGTGTTCCCTTTCCAGCTGCGTTTACACGAATAGATTTACAGCCTAAAAAAGCAGCGGCATCTACCCATTTGTAATGATTCTCTATCGCTTGTAAGCGCTTAGTATTATCCTCATCACCTAGATTCCCCTCACCGTCGATCATAATTATCACATTTTTAACACCGTTATCTTTAGCTCTATTGTTTAGATCTTTCAAATAGACCATATCCTTGGCTTTATCCTTAAAGAATTGATTTACATACTCTACGCCGTATATATTGAGTTTCTTCGCCGCAAATTCGGGAAAATCAATATTTTTCAAATCGCCGGCAAATAGTGTTTTGTGAAGAGACCACTGTGCTAACGAAATCTCAAACCATGGCTTTTTCGCTGCAAATACATCTAAAGAAGGAGCTACTGCCACCCCCGCTGCTGCCAGACCTAAGTTTTTTAAAAATGTTCTTCTTGAGTTCATGGATTATTAGGTTTTGTTAAATATTTGCCCATCCAGACGTCAACACATCTGCAATATGCTTTGTCTTGATAGGAAGTTGATGTTTATCAATATATCCTTGTAGTTGTATTAAACAAGAGCTATCTGTCGAAATAATATAGTCAGCTTTTACAGCCATCGCATTCTGTATTTTTTGTTCGGCCATCGCCGCCGATATGCCTTCAAATTTTACGGCAAAAGTCCCACCGAACCCACAACAAGTCTCTTGATCGCTCATTGGGATAACCTCAAGCCCTCCTACTTGCGTTAATAATTGCCGAGGCTCATCTTTAATTTTGCACTCCCTTAATGCGGAACAAGAGTCATGGTAGACCGCGGTCCCTACTAATTCCGCTCCAAAATAATCTTTTTTAAGCACATTTACCAAAAAGTCGCTCAATTCATAGATGTTTGACTGGATATTACGACAGCGATTATGCACCGTAGAATTGGTAAATAAATCATCGTAACCATTTTTTATCATACCCGTGCACGAAGCTGAAGGCGACACAATAAAACAATCTTCTGCGAAATCATTAAGAAATTTAAGTCCGATTTTTTTAGCCTCGTCCCAAAACCCGCCGTTATAAGCCGGCTGTCCACAACAGGTTTGCTTGGGATTATAAACTACCTCACAACCTGCTTTTTGCAACAATTTAATGGTATTAAAAGCGGTCTCAGGATAAATTTGATCTATAAAACAAGGGATAAATAGCTCTACCTTCATATCGTCATAGCCTTATTGAATCGCAGTAAACGAAAGAGCAAACCACATCCAATGATAAAAAATACAGAAAGAAATAATGCCGAATAACGTATGTTATGTGTAAACTGCTCGATCAGAGCGAAAGAAAACAATCCTAACACGACAGCTAGTTTTTCTGTAACATCATAGAAACTAAAAAACGACGTGGTATCTTTCATGTCTTCGGGTAGGAACTTAGAATAAGTAGATCTCGATAGGGATTGAATGCCGCCCATTACCAATCCAACTAAACAAGCTAAAACATAAAACTCGGCTTCTGTTTTTATGATAAACGCAGACACACACACAACTATCCATACCAATACGACGGCGATTAGAACTTTGATATTACCAAACCACGCCGAAAGCTTGGACATTAGAAAAGCGCCCAATATGGCGACAAGCTGAATTAACAATATGGTAATGATCAGTTTAGAGGTCTCCAGTTGAAGTTCTTTCGCGCCAAAAGCAGCAGCTACGATCATGACCGTTTGCACACCGGCGGAATAAAAGAAATAAGCTGGCAAAAAACGGCGAATACGTTGCATTTTCTTTATACGCCGCATCACAATACGAAACTCTATAATTACCGTACGAAAGATTTTCTTAGAAGCCCGGATCGTTGATTTTTGATTATTGGGAAGTGCTATAAACGGTATGATGGAAAATCCTGCCCACCATATACCTACGAGCAAAAACGATAACCGCGGACCAAAGGATGGTTCGGTTATACCAAACCATTCGGGTTTTAAAATAAACACCAGACAGATGAGCTGTAAGGTAACACACCCCACATAACCATACGCAAATCCTTGCGCACTCACACTATCTTGTTTATCTACCGTGGCTATTTCCGGCAAATAGGAATTGTTAAATAATACACCGCCTATGTACCCCATTGCAGCCAATCCAAACAATATGATTCCTAATTCAAGCGTCTCCAAACGAAAAAAGAAAAGTCCCATGCAGGCTACCGCTCCAAAATAGGTGAAAAACATCATCATTGTCTTCTTTCTTCCTTGCACGTCGGCATAAGACGAAAGAAAGGGTAATAAAAAGGCCATGAAGAGATACGAGAATGCCAAAGCAAAATTGGTAAGAGCAGTATTTATTACCTTAAATCCGAAAAAACGCACAACATCACCATTTTCTGCTGTCTGTGTAATGGCTGTGTAATAGGCCGGAAAAATGGTCGATGTGATAACCAGATTGTAAGCGGAGTTCGCCCAGTCAAACATCGACCAAGAGCGAATCAAGCGTTTGTCGTTTTTTTCAATAACACGCATAAATAATAGCGAAGATAGTAAAAAAATAGTGATTGGAGACTTAATAGTTCTCTCGGACAAAGGTCATAATACGGGCAACCTCTTTACGTACAGGAGCCGCTGAACCTAAAAAATTATTATTGAGAAAAGAGAATGCCAGGGTCCGCCCCCCACGTGTGCGGATATACCCACTTTGGCAATACACACTTTTTATGGTACCTGTTTTAGCCCACACGAACGGCATACCACCATCCAGTCGATAGGTTGTTTTCAAGGTCCCCTCTTTTCCCCCAGCGGCAAATAAATAACGAAGTTCGTTCACTTCGGGAATCGATTGTGCTATCATTAACAGGAGCTCCACTACGCTCCTTGCTGTCACTTTATTATAAGGTGATAAGCCACTGCCGTCGTATAGATCTATTTTATCCGTGAAATAAGCATAGTAAGTTGCTTCCATATCTTTTCTTAAACGAATAGTATTAAATTCGCCATATTTATTCATTGCCGCAGTCATCATCAATTGTTCTGCCAAAAAATTATCACTAACCAACATCATTTCCCGTAATAAATCTTTTGTAGCTACAGAAAATAAAGTGTCTACTTTCGTAGGCTTAGGGTATTGAATTAATTCTACCGGTTTCTGTAGGGTATCCTGCAATAGCTGTACAAACAGTTCATCGGAATATCTAAAAGGTTTATGAGCCAGATAGTTGTCCGGAACTCTCGCATTGTTAATAAAGAATATATTCTCATCAAATTTTCGACGAATTCTGAACCGGTTCAATTCTGCGGAGGTTTCTTTTTCAGCCGCAAATTGGAAGCGCTGCGGAAAAACGGTTAATCTATTCCCTATACTTCCAAAAGTGACGACATTCCCGTAAATCGGAAATGCCGTTATTTCAGGCTGATAATATGCATCGTAGTCTTCCATAGCCCATCCTTTGCGGTAAAAAGGTTCTTCTGTCGGCACCTCTCCTACATAGAATAACTTTTTATCCGTTGCTGATAAAAAAGTATACACGATACCGGCATCCAACTTAGGATGTAAAAAGGTGGGATCACCGGTCCCCCAAAACAACAAAGAATCTCCCTTTTCTATATAATGAATTGCCGGTATGGAATCCCCAATATGCTTAAGTACGGCGAACAAGGTAAATATTTTTGTATTGGAAGCCGGTGTATAATACTTATCTTCATTCAATCCCAACAGGAATCGATTCTGTTCGATATCATAGAGACTGAAACTGAAAAAGTGATTTTTTAATATAGATGATCGCTCAAGTTCCCTCTGTATTAAGCTAATATCTTGTGAATTTACGATGGAAATCCAAAAGGACAAAGCGATTAGTAAAAACAGAAATTTATTCATAAGGAAAAAGTAGTCAGATATACTTAGCGTCCTAACACATACTTGACACCACCTATTATGTGCTTCTGAAAATAAACTTCATCATAAGATTCCTCGGTATGTCCGAGTGCGGTATAGAATGTGCGCCCGCCATCAAATTCCCTAAACCAAGCAATCGGATGAAATTTGCCCATCGTTCCACCTTCGTAACTTTGCTCGTCTAATGTCATAAGGATATGTAATCCCGGTTGTATATTTTTAAAATCATACCATTCATCTTTATGCCACCAAACGTTTTGCAGATGTTCCGTAGCGGCATGTGTGTGGTCAACGACATCAATTTTGGCTTCCTGCACTGGAGGATGTTGAGTAAAATAGCCTCCTACCAGTTCACCATACCAGGACCATTCAAATTCGGTATCAGAAGCGGCGTGAATACCCATATATCCTTTTCCCGAACGAATAAAGGTTTGAAATGCGACTTTCTGCTGTTCATTTAATACATTACCTGTTGTATTTAAAAATATAACTGCAGCAAATTGACGCAAGCTATCAGCAGAAAAATAGCGTGCATCTTCTGAATGGACAGGCACTATATTTTCAGCTTTAAGCAGCTTTGTAAGTGTTTGCACCCCTTTGGGAATGCTTTTGTGCCGATAACCTTCCGTTTTCGTAAAAATCAATACACGCTCTTGACAATATCCCAAAAACAGCTGTCCTCCAAAAATCAGCCCTATAAGCAAACCAATGTGTTTCATAACGATTTTATATTTCTGTAAAAATCCAAGCTTTCTAAAATCAGTTCTTCTTCTATATAGATGTTGTAATCACATTTGCCGATTCGGGACAACAGCGCAAAGCCCAACTTCCTCTCTTCATTCTTTTTATCATTTTGCATCAACGTGATAATTTCCGGATATATCTCTTTCGAGAAGGAATACCGTTCGAATCTATTATCAAACGCTTGAACTATTTCGGACAAATCTGCTGTCGAAAGACCGTTAATCTTGTGTGCGATATAGGCTTCGCAAATCATACCTAACGCTATTGCTTCGCCATGTAAAAGTGGGTCAACATCGTGAGACAGCGAGTATCCCTCTATTGCGTGCCCAATGGTGTGCCCGAAGTTCAAGATTTTCCGCATACCCTTCTCTGTCGGATCCTGTGTAATAACTTCGTTCTTAATTGCTACTGAATGAAAAATGACATCATCTAAATCATCTGTTTCCAGATTAACTTCTTTGGCTTTTATAAACAAGTTCCTATCATAGATCAAACCATGTTTAATCACTTCGGCAAAACCAGAACGCATTTGACGTTCATCCAACGTTGAAAGAAATTGTCCGCTAATAAACACTGCTTGGGGCTGGGTAAACGTGCCTACTATATTCTTCACATTATCTAAATCTATTCCAGTTTTCCCTCCTACCGATGCATCTACCTGCGAGAGTAATGTTGTTGGAATCTGGATAAAATCTATTCCCCGTTTATAAGTAGAGGCCGCAAACCCTCCCATATCCGTCACCACTCCTCCTCCAAGATTTATCATAAGCGCTTTTCGATCTGCGCCAAAGTCGAGCATGGTTTTCCAGACACCAATACAAAAATCGATATTTTTATTTTCCTCCCCCGGGTCTACTTCAATTATATCGTAATCCGTTATCTGTGAAAGTGCTGACTGCAATATGGGTAAGCAATAGTCGTTCGTATTTCGGTCAACCAATACCAATATTTGGGAATAGTGTCGTGAAGTAACAAACGCTTCTAGAGATTCAAGATTTTTTTCGAAAAATATCTGATAACCAAGACTGGCAAGCTGTTTTGTCATGTATAGTGATGTTTGAAATAAAATTATTGCACTAAATTAAACAATTTTTACTTGCTGACCATCAAATTCGATAATGTCTCCCACTTTTACTTTCAGTCGTTTTCGATAATCTACCTGACCGTTGCATTTTACCAATCCCTCTTCTACTGCAAGTTGGGCCATCGCACCGTGTTCTACCCAGCTCATGGCTTTTAGCAGTTGAATTAATTGAATGTAATCTCCTTTTAATATAAAACTTTGCATATTCCTACTTCTACTATCTTCAACAGTTTCGTAAAGATAAGTGTTATCAAACGAAGTAGTAAATAATATGAGTAAAAAAAAGGATAATTATCGTTAAATATAAAAGCTTGTCTGTTGCCGAAAGGGAATAAATAGATGAAAATAATTATTTAATTTTGACCGTTAATATTTTACATGTATGATATCTGCCAATAACTTGGTTAAACTGGATTTTAACAACACTGAAATTGCATTTCGGAATAAATCCGATAAAGATCTGGAAAAAGCATACTGGCTTTTTAAAATGGTTTCAAGCAATGCGCTTATCAAAATCGGCACACCGCTGACTAATTTTGCATTAAAAGTAGGACTTCCCATACAGGGAATTATCCGAAGCACCATTTACAAACAATTTTGCGGAGGTGAGTCTATTGAAGATTGTGATCGAGCAATCGAGGAGCTTGGACAAGCAAAGGTCACGACTATTCTCGACTACTCCGTAGAAGGAAAAGGAGCTGAAGGAAGCTTTGACGCCAATTGTGAAGAAATCCTTCGGACGGTGGCATATACCAATCGTAATAAGCACACTTCGTTCTGCGTATTTAAACCGACAGGTCTAGGCCGCTTTGATTTATTTGCAAAAATGGATGCTGGTGAACACCTATCTTCGAAAGAGAAAGCGGAGTTCGATCGAATCTACAAACGCATTGACCGAATCTGCAAAGCGTGCTATGACGCCGGACACCGGGTATTGATTGATGCAGAGCATTCCTGGGTACAAGACACTATCGACGATATAGCGCGCGAGATGATGGAAAGGTACAATAAGAACAGCGTGATTGTGTATAATACATACCAGCTGTATCGTCATGACAAATGGGCTTCATTACAGGCTGACTTCGCTTATGCCCAAAACCAAAACTTCTACTTGGGCGCAAAGATCGTACGCGGTGCCTACATGGAGATAGAACGCGCGCGCGCGGCAGAAAAAGGTTATCCCTCACCTATACAAGCTAATAAAGAAGCATGTGATCGGGATTACAATCAGGCAATCCAATTTTGTTTGGAACATATCAATCGCATTGGGTTAGTAGCTGGTACACATAATGAAGAAAGTTCTCGCTTATTGGCAGAAGAAATGATCCAGCGCGGTATCTCCCCTCGAAATGAGCATATTTTCTTCTCCCAATTGCTCGGTATGTCGGACAACTTGTCGTTTAACCTTGCAGAAGCCGGTTACAACGTCGCAAAATATATGCCTTACGGTCCTGTCACAGCAGTCATGCCTTATTTATTCCGTCGTGCACAAGAAAATACTTCTGTCGGCGGACAAACTAACCGTGAATTGGAGTTGATCCAGAAAGAAAAAGAACGTAGACGACGTCTAAAATCATAAAAAGGAGACGCGATTAATCGCGTCTCTACCATATTTTTATGTATTTTTGCCGCATGAATGCGGAATCACAGAAAAAGTTTGAACTCTTACAGGAAAAATCTAGACATTTTAGCGCGTTATTATACGATGTGGACGGGACGCTGGCCGATAATATGCCTGCACATAAAGCTGCATACGTAGCAGCGGCAGCAGAAAATGGAATTGATCTGGACGACAATATCGTTGAGGAACTTGCCGGCTGGCCAACAGTTGACGTTGCTGCAGAAATCAGTAAACGTTATCAAAAGAATATCGATACGCTGGCTTTTGCAAGGTTAAAATCCAATATATTTATCGAGCGATTTATCTATCAAACCAAACCCGTTGACTTCGTGCTAAACCACCTTTTGGAAAATGTAGGAAAAAAGAAAATTGGAATTGTTTCGGGAGGTTCTCGTTCGACTTTAAACATAACCCTAGACGTTATTAATGTTATGGGTAAATTCGAGACATTGGTGTGTGCAGGCGATACGCCCGAAGGCAAACCATCTCCGCAACCTTTTCTTTTGGCTGCTCAGCAACTTGATGTAACGCCTACTGACTGTCTCGTTTTTGAAGACGGCGAACCCGGTGTTCAGGGAGCAATAGCCGCGGGCATGGGCTGGGTACGGGTTGACAAAATATAATATAAGTCAGTGAACCCTATTAGAAACTCGTCATAATACGTATACCACCATTCGTGTAATTCATATCGGCTCGCTTAAACTGGCCTACTGGAAACTTCACAAACGGTTCAACAGAAATTTTCATTGTTTTGCCTATATTTGCTCTTCGGCCGACCGAAAAATTGATAAACCCACCAAAACCGTTCGTATTTATATTTTGATCGTCACTTTTTCGGGTTGTTTCAACCGTACTAACTAAGTTTTCAGTAGGCATATCCGAATCGGATGCGCTGGAATAGGTCGGTATACCAGCAGACTGCTCATAGTGGTCAAAGCGTTCTTGAGACAAGACAGCCGCATAAGAAATTCCTCCTGTCGCATATAATTGTCTCGTTAAGGTATATCGTATTTCCAAGGGAATATCTAAAGTTTGCACTTTTCCAGTTACAGCATTTAAATTAGGAACAAAGAAATTATCGGTACGAAGCATCGAGGCTTGCTTAGAAATAACCTGGTCTGCATCTTTTATAGGGGCTTCAGCCCGCCTTATTTCTTCTTCTACTTCTTGTACGTGTGATTGCAGCATCCCCACCTCATATTGATTAAAGGATGCACCAGTACGAATGGCAAGCTTATCATTAAATCGATAAGCAAGCACAAGTCCTCCACCTAGATCGAAGCTTCGGTCAGTAGTCGATGGACTCACAAAAGCTCCTAATTCAAACCTTTCTGTCAAACGCAGTTTCTTAGGAGACAAATGACGGGCCGTTTCGCTTTGATAAGCAAAATTAGGATCGATTTGTTGGCCCTCTATTAAATCATCGTCCCAAGGCCTAGTTGCAAGCGGTTTATTGTCTTCGAGAAATACTGTTAAATCAGGTTCAGGTACTTTAGGTCCCGTTGTTAGCATAGATAGATTTGCAAGATGTGCCATATTTGGCGTTTGTATATCTATTCTATCCAGCCTCATCAGTTCCCTCTCTTTTTCCATATCATTTTCGGGTTTACCCGACGCTAACCGAACGGGATCTCCTTCTGTTGGCTTGTCAGCCGGGTCGTCTATAGGCATGGGGATAGGTGTTATAGGTTCCTGATCGGTTCTAACAACACGGATTGATTCGGTGGAATTCTGCCAATCTTTAAACAAAAAAATAAAACCAACGAAAGCAGCCATCGCCGCTGCCGCCCAAAAAGGTGCAAAACGCCTTACTTTTCGAGTTGGCTCATGTTTTGCCTTATAAGCTTCCCAGGCTCCCTCTTTATACGGAAGTTCCTCGGCATTCTTAAGCCCTTCTCTAATGAGATCGATAAGTTCTTTATTACTATTTTTCATGTACCCTTACCATTTAAGAATGTATATTATTCGAGATGCTGAACTCTGCTATATACAATTTTCGTAAGCGCTGTTTGGCGCGTGTCAAATATGTTCTCGATGTACTTTCCGGAATGTTGAGCATCGCCCCTATTTCTTCGTGTGAATAGCCTTCTATCTCAAACAAGTTAAAAATAGAGCGTTGGATATCCGGTAAACGTTTTAGAAGTTTCATAATATCTTCAACCCCTAACCTGTCTGTCATCATCACCATGTGGGATTTCATCTCTTCATCCGAAGTATCCTCCAAAAAGCTGGTTGGTTTTCGCGTTCGCAACAAATCTATTGATGTATTTACTGCAATGCGTGCTAACCACGAACGAAATGTCTTTTCCAACGCCTGCTCATTAGCATGCATCTCAAATGAAGCTATTTTTCTGAATACCTTCACAAAACTTTCGTTCACAGCTTCTTCTGCTTCCATCTCTGCTGTAACATAGCGAAGCACTACTGCCATGACATATCCATAATATTTTTTATAGACAAACGATTTTCCACGCTCACTTTTACCCACAACGCAATCTTCCAAAGCCTCTCGTAAGGTCAATGGTCTCGCCTTTTTCCAATATTGCTGAACAATTTTCACTTAAAATCGCCTGTTCGGGTATGCCAATTTAATGAATTAATCTTCAATTACCAGAACAGAGAGCTAACATTCTGCCATATATCTTTGTTTTATTTTATAAGAAACGCATTTTTTTCACAAAACGCTACAGCTTCTAAAAAAAATGATTTGATATCGCAAAGCTTGTAAAAATCAAGAAAATAACTTAACTTGCTATATAATATAAAACTTAGAGTTATGAGAAAGATTTTATTTCCCACGGACTTTTCAAACGCAGCAAACAATGCGTTTGTATACGCCCTGCATCTAGCCAAGGAAATGGATGCAAGCCTATATGTCATCCATACGTATATGCAGCCCGTGTTATCGGCTACACATGCTGGACAACCCGAACTAGTACCAGAAGTATATGAAAATTATGAATTGCATCAATTCGAGAACTTTAAGAAACATACAGCGGATCTTCATAAAATGGCAAATGAATACAACCTCTCCGATGTACCACTGACCTTTCTTTTTGAGGAAGGCACAGTCGTTGCTAATGCGCAGCGCATCATTGAAAACGAAGGGATTCACCTAATCGTCATGGGAACAAACCGGGCCGATGGTGTTATCGATAAAATCTTTGGTTCAAATACTTTGGGTGTCATCCGTGGTGTAAAAGTACCCGTCTTATCTGTGCCGAGAGAAGCAGAATATAATGGTATCAAAGAAATTTTGTTCACGACGCTGTTCCGAGAAAAAGACGAAGCCGCTCTGCATCAGATCATGGAGATTGCGAATAAATTTCGTGTGAAAGTCAAATGTGCACACGTCTTAAAAGAAAAAAACATTGATATTATTGCCGTGACCGGTCGTTGGCAGAAAATGTTCCCGCAAGACAACCTTGAATTCGTATTGTTGGACCTAGATCAATCAATAGAACAAACTTTAAATCAGTACATCGAAAGCAATCGCATCGATCTACTTTGTGTAGTAAAGAGGAACAAAAGCCTATTGGAACGTCTATTCAAGTCGAGTATGAGTAATCGGCTACGTATGCATGCGAATACCGCGACATTAGTGCTACAGGAAGGAGATGATCCAGGGGCATTTTAATATCCGCTCTTTCTTTTCTCATATTCTTGTAGCACTATCTGTAGCTGCTGTTCCTGCGTTAAATTCGAATTATCTAGGACGATAGCGTCTTCGGCCTGCCTTAAGGGGCTTTCTTCACGTGTACTATCCAGATAATCCCGGTGAGCTAAGTTCTGTCTTATCTCCTCTATTGACACCAATTCACCTTTAGCCAGCAATTCGGTTAGTCGTCTTTGTGCACGTACATCGGGACTTGCAGTCATAAATATCTTCAAATTCGCGTCAGGAAATACGGTTGTACCGATATCTCGTCCATCCATTACAATATCTCGGCGTTTCCCCAAATCTTGCTGGTGCTTTACCAACGCATGGCGCACCTCCTTGATTGCGCTCACTTCACTCACTTTCTCAGAAACGTGCATCATTCGGATTTCCTCCGAAACATCCTCACCGTTCAAAAAAATGCATACTTTATCAGTATGAGGTGTAAAATCGATATGTATATGTTGCAGAGCAGCATTAATCTCCGCTGTATCCGTTAAATCAACTTGGTGCCTCAAAAAGTACAACGTCACGGCACGGTACATTGCGCCACTATCTATAAACACGAATTGTAGCTTGTTGGCCACCGCTTTGGCAACTGTGCTTTTTCCACAAGACGAAAATCCATCAATTGCTATGATAAAATTTTCTCGCTCCATTATTTGCGCCCTCCTATTACAATTCCTGGTTTATTTACTAGCGGAACTTTGATTAGATTTTCGTCAACAATACTTTCAGGTAGGAAAATATATTTTTTATCGAAAATGGTCTTATCAATATAGTAGCTTAACCAATATTCGTTCGTCAGTCCAAAAACCTGTGGATCAATTGCTTCTATTTTATAGGATGTCCTTGCTTCTATCTCACCTAAAAAATGGCGTAAAACCGTTGTTTTTACCTCTTTTCCGTCTTTTTCACCATACCCCTTGGATGATACGATGACATTAGTAAGTGGTAGTTGCTTTTCATTAATCAAATACACATTCCAGACCTTTTCTGAGGGTGTGGAGTTTTCTAGCACTATCGCAATGGAAATATCCTCTACAATATTATCGGGTAAATCCTTTTTCATTCCCCTTTATTTCTTCGATTTAGTTGAAGTTGTTTTTTTTGTCGCCTTTTTAGCTGTAGCCGCTTTGGCAGCAGCCTTCGCTTTTCCTTTCGGATCCGCTTCTGCCCATTTCAATACATCCTCGTAGGTAATCTTATTGATATCTGTACCTTTCGGAATTTTTACGTTTTGCTTGCCGAACCGGATAAACGGCCCCCATCGACCATTTTCGATTTGAGCATCTGGATTTTCCTCAAACACGCGAATCACTTTTTCCCTATCTTTCTGACGTTTTTCTTGGATAATCTGGATTGCATCTTGTTCCGTCACGTCCATTGGATCCATTCCTTTGGGCAACGAATAAAACGCACTTGCATGGCGGATGTATGGGCCAAATCGGCCGATAGCTACTGTCATCTCTTTATCTTCAAACAGGCCTACTTTTTTAGGAAGTTTAAATAGGTCCATAGCTTCATCAAAGGTGATAGTTTCGATCATCTGCCCCTTACGTAAGGAGGCGAAACGTGGCTTTTCTTCATCATCTGCAGAACCAATCTGCACTAGCGGGCCAAATCTTCCGACACGTACACTCACGGGTTTTCCCGTCGCGGGATCCGTTCCTAATTGCCTTTCGTGGCTTGCACGGTCAGCGTGTTCCAATGTATCTTGAATGCCTTGGTGGAATGGTTCGTAAAAATCTTTTAACATCATTGTCCACTCTTTGCCACCCTGGGCAATTTCATCAAATTCTTTCTCTACTTTAGCCGTAAAATTATAGTCGATAATATCATGGAAATGTTCTACTAAAAAATCGTTTACTAACACACCGATATCGGTAGGAAACATCTTCGCTCGCTCCGCTCCTGTCGTCTCTGTCTTTGTTTCTTCAACGACTTTATTATCCACAATCTGGAGTACAACAAATTGTCTTTCTCTGCCATCTCTATCCTCTTTAACCACATAACCCCTGTTTTGTATAGTGGAAATAGTAGGCGCGTATGTAGAAGGGCGTCCAATCCCCAATTCTTCCAGCTTCTTCACTAACGAAGCTTCGGTATAACGGGCTGGTGGACGCGAAAAGCGCTCTGTCGCATTCATCGCCTTTAATGTCAGGCTCTGGTCTTTGTTTAGTGGGGGTAACAACGTGTTATCACCGTTTTGTTCGTTGGTATTATCGGATTCCTCGTCTGTCGACTCCATGTAAACTTTTAGAAAACCATCGAATCTCATCACCTCTCCCGTAGCTACGAGTTCTTCTCGTCGGGTAGAAACTGATATTTTAGCTGTTGTTTTCTCAAACTCCGCTTCACTCATCTGAGATGCTATGGCACGCTTCCAGATCAACTCATACAAACGCCGTTCGGCGGGATCACCTTCAACAGTATGATGCGAAAAATAAGTGGGGCGGATAGCTTCGTGTGCTTCCTGCGCTCCAGCAGATTTAGTTTTATACCGACGTTGTTTATAGTAGTTTTCGCCGTAAGCATTCACAATCTCTTGCTGTGCGGCCTGAATAGCGGTATCACTTAGGTTAACGGAATCGGTACGCATATAAGTAATATGCCCAGCTTCGTACAGTCTTTGCGCAACTTGCATTGTCCGTGCGACGGAAAAGCTCAGTTTTCTACTGGCTTCCTGTTGTAACGTGGATGTCGTAAACGGAGCTGCTGGCGAACGCTTTCCGGGTCTCTTTTCCAGTGAGCTAACCGCAAAAGAAGCTTGTATGCTATCTCGCAGAAACGTTTCTGCATCACTTTTTTGCTCGAAACGTTGTGGCAATTCTGCCTTAAATTGCTCTCTTCCGTTGCCCGGCGTAAATTGCGCCACAATCTTAAAGGAGGCTTCTGCGGTAAACTTATTGATTTCCCTTTCGCGCTCCACAATAAGGCGTACAGCGACTGACTGCACTCGGCCGGCGGACAGCGATGGTTTTACCTTCTTCCAAAGTACTGGGGAAAGCTCGAAACCCACCAAACGATCCAATACGCGACGTGCCTGTTGAGCATTCACCAAATTATAATCAATTTTACGCGGCTCTTCTATGGCCCTCATGATTGCCGGCTTTGTGATTTCATGAAAAACGATACGCTTTGTTTTATCGTCTTTTAACGACAGCGTTTCAAATAAATGCCAGGAGATGGCCTCTCCCTCTCGGTCTTCATCGGATGCTAACCATACCGTCTCTGCATTTTTAGCTAATTTCTTTAACTCGCTGACAACAGCCTTTTTATCAGAGGGCACCTCATATTTTTGTTCAAAGTTATTTTCTATGTCAATGGCGTCATCCGTTTTCACTAAATCGCGGATATGACCATAACTAGACTTTACCAAAAAGTCCTTTCCTAAATATCCTTCTATTGTTTTGGCTTTCGCCGGTGACTCTACAATCAGTAAATTTTTTGCCATTTATAATGAATGATTTCTGCAAATAAAGGTATTTCAAAATGGAATGCCAATAATTTTCATCACTTCTGATAAAAAAAATTAAACAAGCCTTTTCTTCATCTATTTATTTTAAGTTGGGTAAATTAAAAAGGAATTGGATCTACAAGCGGAAATCGTATATCATATTGTTCATCACCTCGTCGCAGCGTAAGCCGAATAATTTCACCAGGACGCGATTGTAATGCCGCCATAATCTTAACTAACGTTAATTTACCTGCCGGTTTTCCATTCACTTTCAATAACATGTCACCTGCTAGGATGCCCGCTTTTTCGGCGGGCGAGTCTTTTCGTATTCCTGCTATACAATAAGTAGGTTGCAACACAAACTTATATTGGAATGCGTCATTGGCGAGATTAATGGTAATGCCCTGATCAGGCTTCATTTGATTATCGTTCTTTTTGGGATCTGCTTTCACTAATTCTCTTTTCCAGATCATGCCGTCGTGTCGTACTTCGATTCCCGCCATATTTAACAAAAACGGCTTGGCAAACTTCTTGTTTTTACGGAGATATAGTGCATTTTTACTATAATCTATGAGCAAATGAAAACGTTGTAGCACTTGGTTTCCAATCGAGCCTATTCTATTTTCCGCCAGTTTACTCATAAATAAGGCATTAGAATCCGGATAAGCGACAATCGGGTAATTTAAAGTAAAATCTTCCAATGCGATTTTTCTAATACGATTACGCTTTCCGTATACCGCGCCGTTAAAACCGCGACCGATATATTCTTCTACATAGGGTTCTTTGATATGAAAATCTGGAAGCAAAAAAGCAAACAGCATTAAAGGTGAAGTATTTCCCATATCCAGCAACATCTTTCCTCTCAGCCAAGCGGTGTCAATTAACATATTAGCGGTGACGTAGGGACGTTCGTTTTCTATAGTTAACGGAACATATTTATATTTTCGAACGAATCTCCCATAATCGTAATCGGGTGGAAACAGTGTCATGCGCTGTTTCTGATAATCTAGTTTTACAGCGAAGCTATTGAAAAATTTGGAGCCGAGTATACCATTAATAGCTACACCAACATCACTCGAGATATCCAGTTCAACGGCTTGTATCACATATATCCAATGCAGAGAATCCACGGCTACATTGCCAACCTCGATAACGTTACCTGTCGATAGAATTCCTTCAACTCCCTCTTCGATACCAATACCGCGGAACTTCATTTTGTTTTGGTTATTTAAGTAAAGCGAGTCTTCAGCATTGACAAATAAAATGGTTTCTTTCACACCAGTATCAAGCAAAAAAGAAAATGGTATTCCGTTTATTGTGAGCGGCACCAACACAACATTGTTTATCAACTCAAATTTGAAGGACACTGGTTTATCATCACGAATCTGGAATATCCCCTGTGATTTTGCTAAACAGGAAATACATACCATTGCTATACCGATAAACCATTTCATTTATTTACTTTTTAGTCTCTTATACGAAGATAAAAGATTGTCAGTACAATTTGTACATCTACCCTAAACAAAGTAAAAAGTAAACAACATTTTATATATCTTTGGAGCAATCACTTATCAGCAAACTGTTAACTCAATACATGAGAGTATATTTTACGTTATCACTTTTAATTATCGTCGCGATTGCATGGTCGTGTAACCACAATCAACACGCAGAAACGACTGATCCTGCAGAGCAACGCAAAGCAGATTCGCTGGAAATGGTCAGGAAAGCAGAAGAGGAAGAGCGAAAGAGACCCAGGACTGCTGATGACATTAAGCTTTCCAAAGAATTGACATATGATAAGTATACATTGGAAGAGACCTATCCTTATCAGGATACTACAAGACGTTTTCAATTAGACAAAATCAAAGAAAAACTTGCGTTTGTAGAAAATTTTCAACGAGAAACTGCATCCTATGCGGTATTACAAAATCGGAAAAATAAAAACCGGGAAGCGCCACTGGTAAAGAATTATCACCGCAATGAATACAAGCTCATTTCGGATTCGCTAGGTACAGAACGCTATCAAGCCGCTCCCCTTTATGTCGTAGGCGAAACCGAAGCTCCGACGATTTACGGACGAGATGGTGCGCTTGCAAAATTGGTGACTAGCGATACACTGGATAGGGTAAAACTAAAAGGTGTGTCTTTTGAAGGTACTTGGGAGACCCCCAAACGTTATGTGAAAGCTATCGGTGACACAGTAACATTCCATCGCGTTGCTTTTGTGGATGTGACAAATCAAAATATACTTACCACAGAACGCACGGGGGATTGTCAATGGGTTATCCGAAGTATGAATCCCGCTACTTCCGGTGTTCATAAACCGCCTTATGCTCATGAAACTCCGTTAGGGATATTTGTAATCCAGGAAAAGAAAGCCAAAATGTTTTATCTGAAAGATGGAACCAATACCATTCACGGCTATGCACCCTATGCTAGCCGTTTTACAAATGGAGCTTATATACATGGTGTGCCGACGCAAAGTGTAAATGCACCTATTATAGAACATAGCTGGTCGCTGGGAACGACGCCACGATCGCACATGTGTGTACGTAATGCGTCCTCACATGCTAAATTTGTATACGATTGGACAGAAACTTTCAATGCGTTGGTTATCGTCATTGAATGATCTTGACATAATTTAACACTTTGATAGCCAAATTAGTGCTACCTTTGCATTTGAATTTATTTTTTTGCCTATGCGTAGTTTTATATTGGTGCTGTTGACGTCGTTTTTAGTGAGTTATATACCGACTAGGCTAACAGAACATCTTCCAAAAGAAAAAGCAGTTGAAACTGCAATAGAAAAAGAACCTCTTCCAAAAATTGACCATACCAAACTCCTTTATCGTAAAATGAATTTGGGGTCTGTTTTAAAATATGAAGCCTTTGAACAAGCCATGCAGGGATACCAGACCTTGCGCCCCAAGTATGATCATATCCTAACGGTTATCGATTTCACGCTGCCGTCAACTGAAAAAAGAATGGTTGTGTTGGATATGAAAAATGAAGAAATTTTATACCATACGATAGTATCGCACGGACGTAACTCCGGTGATAAATATGCTCGTTCTTTTTCGAATAGACATGGTTCTTATCAAAGTTCTTTAGGTTTTTACCAAACTGAAAACACCTATCAAGGTGGAAATGGCTATTCGTTAGTACTTAACGGACTTGAAAAAGGTATTAATGACCAAGCAAAAGCAAGAGCTGTGGTCATACACGGTGCAGACTATTGCAGCGAATCGTTTATCAAATCTACGGGCCGTCTAGGACGGAGTTACGGCTGCCCGGCGCTACCTCGTCATGTGACAAAGCCTATCATTAATACGATAAAGAATGGTACGCTCCTTTATATTTATGCAGATAACCCCGAATATATGGCGAGCACGAAGATTGTACGGGATATGGACAACCGTGGCCTTCTTGCTCAGCATGATATGGGTGTGGATAGTTTAGGAGCGTTGAATTAATTGTCCTCACAACGCAATTATTCTTTCGATATTTATCTGTTCTAAAAATGTTTCATCGTGGGATATGACGAGTAGTGTGCCACGATAGTCATTGATAGCATTCGTCAGTATTTCTATATTTTGAACATCCAGATTATTAGTCGGTTCATCCAAAATAATGATATCGGGTGACTGGTTCGTAATATTTAAGCAGCATAACATTAAACGCATTCTTTCTCCCCCACTTAACATATTACAGGGCTTCTCCCAATCATCTTTGGTAAACAAAAACCGGCTTAGTCTAACTTTGATTTCATGTTCCTGCAAGGCAGACGCGTTGAATTGTTGTGCCTGCTCGTAGATATTCAAACTATTATTAATCAAAGAATATTCTTGATCAATGTAAACCGACCTGCTTTCAGCTCGGTAAACGGACCCTACCTGTGGATCTATATTGCCTAAAATTAATTGAATTAACGTTGTTTTCCCCGTACCATTTGCACCTTTTATGGCAATACGTTCTCCACTGACGATTTGCATATTAATATTTTCGTTCCAGAGATATTCTTCCTTTTTATAGTAAAAGTTAATGTTGTTTGCAATAAACAGATTTTTGCCTCTATGTAGTTTTGAATTGTCAAATCCGAATTTCATTTGATCGGTTTCAGACAAAGAAGAGCGTAGGTCTTGAAGCTCTTGTTGGATATTTCCGATTTTTTCTGTGTGTACACCTGCAATTTTGGCTGTACTTCGCTCCGCATTGTTTTTCCACGTATTGGCAACTATTTTTGGAAGTCCGGCTTTACCTACGTTCTTTTTCGCCCTGGTGTCCAACTTTTGTTGCCGGTCAATCGTTTCGCGTTCCTTTTCTTTAGCCTTCCTCAACGCCTTTTCCTTGCTGTGGATATCTTGCGTAAGTGCATTGATTTCTACTTGTTTTTGTTCGATATAGAAATCATAATTACCTCCATATACCGTAATACCATTTTTATTTAGTTCGCAAACGGTATGTAAGATGTTCAGTAATTTCCGATCGTGACTCACAATGATAAAGGTTTGCTTCGTCTTTTGAATAAAGTCATACAAAAGCTGCCTACCCATCATATCCAAATGGTTGCTTGGCTCGTCCAATAAAACTAATTCGGGCTGATGAATGGCAATTCCTGCCAAAAAAACTTTTGTTTTCTGTCCTCCACTCAATGTTTCCATCTTCTGTGATAGGTCTAGATCGTTTAGTTGCCAATCAAGAAGAACTTCATTACAACGCTCTTCGATTGTCCAATCATCGTTAAGCAAATCGTAATTTTCTTCGTAGACATTTCCATTTAAAATTTCATGGAGCGCGTGCAGTTTTTTGTCAATTCCCAAAGCCTCGGCAACCGTTAAATGATTATATTGCCCAAATATCTGTGGGATATAGTACGGTTTACTTTCTACCTGCAAAATACCGGCAGATGGTTCTAGAGCTTCGGCAATAATCTTCAATAGCGTAGATTTTCCTATTCCGTTATTCCCAATCAATGCGACTTTCTCATTTGGATTAACGGTAAGATTGATGTTGTTGAACAACGGTTCTTTGTTAGGATGTATATATGATAAATTTTGGATAATAAGCATAATTTCTTTCTTTTAACGGTTGAACAAATCGCGCAAAGCCTTAATGAGCCTCGTTGTTTTATGAACGTCTGAAAGAAATTATTTTACATGTGTTTATTATTAATTTGGAGTCTGCAAATATACGGTTTTTTCTGAATTTTATACTTCTAAATAGTAGCTCTCACCGCTATTTCCTCAAAATTTTCTCCATTGGTTTGCCCTTTGCCAGTTCGTCAATCAATTTGTCCAAGTAGCGAACCTGTTGCATAAGTTTATCTTCTATATCTTCGACACGATAGCCACAAATCACACCTGTGATGTTTGAAGCATTTGAATTAATTTGGGGCGCTTTCATGAAAAAAGTTTCAAAATCAACTTTCTCATCCAACAGTTTCTGTAATGACTGCTCGTCATATCCAGTTAACCAAAATATGATCTCATCGACTTCCGCCTTTGTACGTCCTTTCTTTTCCGCTTTTTGGATATAATGTGGGTAGACACCTGCAAACGACATTTTGTAAATTCGGGTGTTATTCATAGGAATTGATGTTTCGAATGTAATTACTGATCTAAATTACAAATTTATTGTTCAATCCCATGTGAACAACATTCAGAATGTAAAAATTGAAATTTCCAAAAAGATAGCATATCTTATTTTAGTCTTACTAGCGCGCCCTTTCTTTTAACGATATTTTTATAATCCCATTGAATATCGAGAGCTTTCGCCAACCATCGAGAAAGATCGTCCATATCCAGCTCATCAATAGCGTTAACATATATATGGGCGTCCTTAAATTTGCCTGTTCCCGTAACAAGTTTCTCTTCGTTGAAAGTCTCGCCGCTCCAAAAGAGCAATCTAATACCATTTTTCAATTTATTATAACCTACAATAGGATTATCATCAATAAACCAGACGGGATGCCTATGCCAAATTTTGCTTATGGCACTGGGTAAAGCACGATCAATTTCTTCTGCCAGAAAAATACAGATCTTGGCTTCCTCAATAGACAAGGCTTCGTTATAAAGTTTGATTCCTTTATTCATCTGTGAAATTATTTTGCTAGCTAAAATTAAATATCTTTTATAATTTCTCCAAACAGGCATACAATACCGATGCGACTTTTAACACTTAATTATTTAAGTACATAAACGGCAATTTGACAAAACTTCGTTCGGGGTTTAGTGAACCCGTTTTCGTGTCTTACATTAAGCAGTGAATTTGCAATTATGCAGCATGAAAGTGAATGTTTTTTATTAAATAGTCTTAACCTTTGACCTGAAAAAATAAAAGTCGCTTTACCTTGCGGAAAAACGACTTTTTCGATTGTGCGCCCACCTGGGCTCGAACCAGGGACCAAAAGATTATGAGTCTTCTACTCTAACCAACTGAGCTATAGGCGCGAGATTTAATAAAATTTCAAAAGCGCTACATCCGTTCTCTTTTGATGATGCAATTATCGATATTTGTTGGGAGAAAACAAAATTTTATACGTAAAAAATTAAAAATAGTATACTTAATTAAGACGACCACACGTAGGACACCAGATCACCAATATATTAGGAAAAATATATCATAATTAACATCACCGAACTACACATACTATTTTCGTCGAGAATATTATAAAACACTAACATTGCAAACATTTATTGGACGATTCCTTTTGATGTACAAATTATTTCTCTATCTTTGCACACACAAAAAAAATTAAAGGGCACGAAAGGGGGTATTTAACAGCATGATTATCGTAAATGTAAAAGAAGGAGAATCTTTAGACAGAGCGTTGAAACGTTTCAAAAAGAAATTTGAAAAAACTGGTGTATTACGTGAACTTCGTTCTCGTCAAGCATACGAGAAAAAATCAGTAACTCGTCGTACCCAGATTAAGAAAGCAATCTACAAACAACACTTAAACCAAGAAAGCGTTTAACACTGTTTGATGTGATAACAAAAAAAAGAGGCTATAAATAGCCTCTTTTTTTTGTTATCATCAATTTTTCAAATATTGACGCATAGCCTTTCACCATTTTATCCCATCCAAAATGACCCAATGTATAGATACGAAAGGAATCAGACTGTTGCTTTTTCTTGTTGTTATATAACAATTCTTGTATCGCCAGCAACCAAGCCTCGACATTCTCCGGTTCCACCTGTATCCCGTTTTTTTGATGCTGTATCGCATCGGTGATTCCGTCTACCGCCGAAGCGAGCACTACGGCTCCGCACACACTCGCTTCTAAACACACCAAACCAAACCCTTCCATATCTCCTTCTACCTTAATATTAGGCATTAAAAATGCCTCAGCATGACTTAAAAGAACTTTTAGTTCCTCCATTGGTAATTTTCCCACATGTGTTATTCTTTCATTATATTTCCGGTCATTCAACAGACGATATATGTCTTTCTGGTCCGAAGGATACCCCATAAATAACATGTAAAGTTCACGCCAACGTTTGGGTAGACGCGTCAACCATTTTTCTGTTTTCGGCAAGTCGTTAGAAAATGGTCCTGCCATCACCAAGTAATAGTCATCTGGTAGCTGGGGTAATACCTCCCGAATAAACCAAGAGAATCCTTTTCGTTTAACAGGACGCCCTAATGTCACCAAAATTTTTCTGCTAGCGGGTAAGTTATACTTCTGTCGAAACTCTTCCCAGCTTTTTGCACAATTTTTGGGTTTCAATTGATGATCTATTCCATTAGGGATAACCGAAATTTTTCTTTCCTCTACCCCCCTACTTATTGCAGCGGAGGCAGTTGCACGGCTAACTGCTATAATATGATCATAACGATTGAAACGTGGTAAAATAAATTTTTGATAGATGTTAAGAGGGAAAACAACATCCAATCCATGAAGCGTAACTACCCTTCGCAAATGATCGTAGCCTACGTGCCAAAGACTAACCGCTGCTATCAAACCATCGTTAAAGTGTACAAGTTCAATTTTAGGATATCGATGTATCATAGCCAAAATGCGACCGTTCAATTTACGAAAGAAGTGAAAATAGCTTTCTTCTCGTTTATATACAATTTTCCGTACAGTAGCATAGGCATGCATACCTTCAATCAATTCATAACTCTGCTTTTCCATACCTCCTGTAGTCGGCGGGTATTTATGACTGACGAATAGGATTTCCATGTCTGAAAACTTTAGATGTATCTTTTCGAATTAACATATACCAGACTGCTCCTATCAAAATCCAACATAGCTGGCGTGCCCGGCGAAGTATCGATACCGTAATCCAGACGGTGGTAGCCTGGATACCAATAGCGGCCAGTACCACTTTATTACCTATCTCCTCAACGCCTATTTGTCCCGGAACGAATGCTCCAATACTTTTAATCGCGATAACGCCCATATCCGCCAATAACCCCTGCATTAGCCAGACATCAAAACCCAAGAAGCGAAGAATAAAATAAAATTCCATACTACCCACTAACCAATGCAAAAAGAAAAAACAATATGACCACCAAAAGAGTGACCTTTTATGTTGAAAAAAGTATTGTGTGTCATGAATTAAATTGGAAATAGTCGACCTAAGTCGCTTCCACAAACTGGTGCGATCGCCCATTTCAACGTTTTGTACTCGTTTTTTGTTGAGCAAATAGAAAAACAATATCTTCAGCGTCAGCGACAATACTATCGCTACCAGCACGCCATACAACCAAAATATGGGCAGCTGGTCGCGCGCAGTGACTAGTAACCAGCATAGTGACAGGATAAAAAGACACAACTGTGACAGAACAGCCGTAACACGAGAGATGACCACGGACGCTGCTGCGTTATCGTCTGAAACCATATAGGATTTCAACATTTCAGTTTTTAGCATATCTCCCCCTACCACGCTCGATGGATTATAGAGTCCCACCGTTTCACCAATCTGGCGGACACCGAAGAGTTTCCATAATGAGAGTTCGTTTCGTTGCGGCCCCAAACATACCCACCACGCGATCGTTCCGAGCAAATATGCTATAAACGTAATTAGTAAAATAATAATAAATTTGCCACCTATTTTCAGAAGTTCCTGAAAAACAGATATAAAATCAATTTGTATAATAAAAATAACTATCGGAAGAACGATACAGATGAGTATTAGAATTTTCAGTCCTTTCTTATTTATCAACATGCTGCCCAGACCATGCCCTCATTTGGTTCCATTCCTAAGCGCGTCACTTCGTCGAAATAACGATCTGTTAAATTTTTCCAATTTAATTTTTGTGCGTAGTTAAGTCCGGTATCACATATAAACTTATGTAACGTCGAATCCGAGAGTAACATCCGAATATAGATAAGGTAATCTCCGGCAGATTTCGGTAAGCATTTATAGCCAGTTTGTCCATGGCGTATTAAATCCGCGCTTCCTCCACCATCACCAATGATACAAGGGAGACCAGAAGCCATCGCCTCTATTACCACGTTTCCGTAGGTTTCGGAAATAGACGGAAAAACAAATATATCAGACGAAGCGTACAACTTTGCGAGTTCGCTATGCGGTAACTTTCCCATAAAAATTGCCGCCGGCATCTGCCGCTTCATCTCCTCTCCGGCCGGCCCATCACCTACAATTATAAAGTTGTGCGACAGCTGTGTTTCCTGAAGACGCTTATAAATGTCAATTAATGTTTGTATATTTTTTTCCCATACGAGCCTACTAGCGAATAAAATATTCGGATTTTCATTTCCTGTTAGTTCTCGCATATATGCGACATCTCGTTTTCGAGGATTAAAAAGCTCTAGATCAATCCCTCGTTGCCATAAAACCATTTTCTGTTTCCCTACACCAAGATTTTCCAACTGCCTTCTCATCGCACATGAAGGCACATATACAACATCACAATGATTGTAAAATCGACGAGTGGCCGATCTCATCCAGCGTTGTACTGGCTTGATAAGTGTAGGAACCTTGCGAAAATAATAAGGTATGTAAGAAAGAAAATTGGTATGATAAAGACTGATAACTGGAATATTTCGCGATTGTGCATAACGTAAAGCGAAAAAACCCAAGAACGATGGTGTCGCGATATGGATAACATGTGGTTGAAAAGCATCCAACTCCTGTTTAACCTGTCCCTTTACTAACGCTGGTAAGCTGACACTATAGTCTTTGTTCAAGCCCGTATTGAGCGTGGGTATGCGGATAGAATCATGTCCGTCGATTCGTTCGGGACCTTTTCCATAAATAAAAAAGAAGGAAAAGCGATTCGGGTCTATTCTATTGATGATTTGAAACATAGTGCGGGCCGCCCCGTCGTATTCTTCAAATAATATCTCTGCAAAAAAAGCTACTCTTATCATATGCCTAGATGTTTATTTTACGAAAATAAATAGTTCATATTTTCTTAAGAGAAACTGAATATTAATGATTTATGAAATTTTTAAGTTCATTTATATTTTACTCATAATTTCAACATGAAAGCATAACCGTCCCTTTACAAATAAATAACAAACATCACGTAGTTTTGAGATATAAAAACGACATACATGATAATCGATAGGGTCTGGTATAAAAAGAAGCACTGGCAAAAAGTATTATCTGTTTCTTTCGTCCCCATATTTTTTGGTTTTTACCTGTCTAAAATCACACATTTCGGTACTTCTTCTTCAATTTATACAGAAATTCACGCGAGTGGATTAAAAGAGATAGATGAGGGTGAATTATCGCTACTGACGTATAATGTAGCAGGTCTTCCGGATTTCCTTTCTTCCGCAACAAGTTCTCGCGCTCACAGTATAAAAGAAATTTCAGGAAAGATTAACCGTTTTGATATCGTCAATGTCCAAGAAGATTTCCATTATCATCAAATGCTTTATGGAGACGAAAATAGACACTGCTATCGAACGGTGCATAAAATAGCAGTACCATACGGCGATGGTCTCAATACCTTATCCAAATACCCTATACGGGAAACGAAACGCATTCCTTGGCAACACTGTAGTGGCTCTGATTGCCTTGCAGCCAAAGGATTTTCCTTTACTCAAATTGAAATAGCAAGAGGTGTTAGTGTGGATGTATATAATGTCCATGCCACTGCTCACGACAGTGAATCGGCAGCAGCAGCGCGTAAGCAAAATTTGTTGCAATTAGCTGAATATATTAATGCGCATTCGGCTGGAAACGCCATCATTGTAATGGGGGATTTCAATGCCCATTTTAGTGCTGCCTGGGACAACATCGGCTGGTTTACACAAAAAACAGGTTTGAAGGACGTATGGACGACATTAATGAAAAACGGAGAATGTCCAGTTGCCCGTACCAGTTTCATCCCAAAGGAAAAACTAGCCCTTACGGATAGCTGTGAAAGTATTGATAAAATTTTTTTTCGGAATACTGCATATCTTGAGTTTTCTCCTTCGCGATATAAAGTGGAAAAACAATATTTCTCCAATAACGCCGGTATCGCCCTTTCCGATCACTACGCAATTTCGAGTATATTAAAGTGGAGAAAAAAATAACGTTTAATTTAATCTTCTGGAAAAAAGCGCACCTCTTGTTGGGTATGGATGTTTCTAAAACTGACAGAGGCATGTTCCTTTACATTATGTAAGAGTTCATAATTAGGGTCAGCAACAAAGGCTCGCTCGATCTTTTTTAAAACAAGAACCGCTTCTCCATCATCCAAACACGTTTTGTAAAGCTCTTCGAAAAAAACACCTAAGTTTTTGTCCTCCACGCTTTTAATAATTCTGATAGGTCGTCCCGGCAATTTCTCTTCCATATTCTAAGAACCCCTTTAAGCTAAAAAAGTTCTTTGCTCGCCAATCTATTAGTCTACCTTCGTAAATTCCGCAATCAATTCGTGCGTTTTCTCCTGGATATCCTTAGGTAGTTTATGAAATACTTCTTGATTTAGCGTTAATAACCCCTCCTTTTTATACATATCAGGGATGTAAAAGCATTCCTGCAAGGAACTAACTTTTGACGTATTAGATTTAAAATACTCGTGAAATTTTTCCTCTATTCTGTTTACAAGCTTATCAAGCTGATCTTTTGTAATTGTATTGGTCTCCATATTCAATTCACATATTTTTAAAAACAACTGAACTCACAAGATGTTCTATTTATTTGCTATAAAATTGTCATGATAAAAATGATTTTGTTATAAACTGAATTCTCATCGAATTGTTCACCTATAACAACATTTATATGTTTTATGAAGAACAACAAAGATATACACGACGATCAATTGCAAGATTTTATTCAAATCTTGACAGAGCGGATAGAAGTTTATGCGAATGCTATTTCTTCGGTAGATCCCAATAAGGACGTAAACCTCATTGCATTTTTTGAAAAATGTATGCAATTATCACAGCAATTTAAATCGGAGCTGCTAGTGATATTACCAAAAGAAGGTATATCCCCTTCAGAAAGACCGTGGACGGCCGGCGTATTATACCAGAAATGGAAAAATCGGAACCCTTGTATGGAGACCTCAGATCGGGAACAGGCTCTTGAATCGTGTATAAGAATAGAAGAGAGTGTACAAGACATTTATAAGCAGATCCTTCTACCTAAAAACAATTTTTCTGAAAATACGGCAGCTACCCTCCAAAGCCAGGCAGCGCTCCAACGAGAAATATATGAGGTATTAAAAGACTGGAGAAATGGGAATAATAACTTGACTTAAGGCAGAAAGGGGTGTTAATTATTGTTAACAAATCTTTACAGAAGATTACTGGCACCCCTATTGTCACATATGTGTGACACGTAATAATTAATTAAAAGAACAGATATATGAAAACGAGTATTAAAATTTTAAGTTTGTTGTTTATCACTTTTATCGCCTTTACTTCCTGTAGTAAAGATGATGATCCCGCAGACAATGACCTCTTCCTGGGTAAGTACGAAGGACGTATTTCTTTTACCAGTGAAGATGATGACGATGTAGCAGAAAGAAATGGCTCTGTGACAGTAACGAAGGTTGGAGACAACTATACATTCAATTTTTCTGATGGTATTCCATCGATTGGCAACATTGAAATGGAGAAGGGAGATAACAGTATGCTGATCTGGGAAGGCGGAGAAATTGGAACTATTCGAATTACGGCTTCACGTTTGAACATTGCATACGCAAAGGACGGTCGAATATGGACAGCTGATTGTTCAAGGTAAATTAATGCGTAGCACGAGATAGATAGCCGATCAGATGATGATTGGCTATCTCGGTTTTGCCATTTTTATGCTTAATTTTACTGCATGGATATCACCAAGCGTTTTAACCGAATCATTGCCATCTACTTCCAACTTCAGGCAAAACCTATCGTAAGAGCACAGGATCTCGCCGAGCATTTTGAGGTTAGTCAACGGACAATTTATCGCGACATAAAAGCTTTGGAACAAGCAGGTATTCCCATTTACGGTGAAGCAGGTACAGGCTACGGGCTGATTGAGGGCTATCGGCTGCCTCCTACGAAGTTTTCTAAGGAGGAAATTTTAACACTCGCAGCAGCTGAAAAGCTAATGCAGAAATTCGTGGATCCCGATTTGTTCCGACATTTTAGTTCGGCACTTAATAAAATAAAAGCCTATCTTCGTTATAGTGATAAGCTCAATGTCAACTTACTGGAAGAAAACATGTTAATGGGCTCTCTTTCACATCGATTTAACGAAAATGTTCCCTCGGCACTATCGATATTGTTTGAAGGTGTCGCACAATATCGCGTGGTTAATATGGAATATCGAAGTAGCTCGTCCGTCACGCCCGTCCATCGGGAAATCGAGCCCGTCGGTGTTTTTCATCAAGGAAACTACTGGTATTTTATGGCGTATTGCCATGTACGAGCGGACTATCGTCAATTCCGTATCGATCGCATTCAGAAAATTCAATTAACCTCGACCCCCTTTACCAAAAAGCATAAACCATTGGCGTATTACTTGGCAAAAGAAGACTCCGCACCGACCACAACTATCCGTATCTCTGTTCCTTTACAATATGCGCGTTATATGGAATGGGAACGTTCCTACTATGGTTTCTTATCGGAAGAAATAACCGACACCAGCGTAATCATGACCTTCGCGTGTAAAAACATGGAGCACGAGTTTGCCCGATGGTATCTCATGTTTGCTGATGAAGCTAAGATTTTAGAGCCGGAAGAATTGAAAGAACGAGTGAAAGAGTTACTTTCGAACATCCAAGTTTAATTACTTATTTTTTAGAGAATAAGATACCTCTACGCTACCAATGTAACGTAGAGGCATCCATTCAAACTATTTATAGTTGATGTTGAATTCCCAAGATTTGTTAGGGTCTATCCCAAAAGAAAGGCGGCTCTATACCCAACGCTCGAAGATATACAAACCCCTGAGCGCGATGATGAACTTCATTGTCCACAAAATATAGCAGGTTGCTGTATATCGGGAAATTATACTCTCCAAATAAGTTGTGCGTAAGGTGAAAATCCTCTTCCGGAATCTGATTGAACAGTTCGGTAATTTTAGGTGTATCAGCGTCCCATTTTGCTAATAGCTCTTCTTTGGTCGTCAAAGCCAATTGGTGGTCGTAAGACTGATCATTCCTTTCGACGATTCCTCGTAAACCGGGTTCTGCAATAGACAATAACTCCATGATTAAGTCTGAAAATGGTCGCATTCCACCAATTGAAAATTCAAAAAGTTCTTTTTCAGGGAACTTATCAAGTGTACGACGTGTCAGATCGCGATGACCCAACCAATGTCTCAAAAACTCGTCCTTTGTTAAAATTGCTGTAGTTTCCATACTATTAAATGCTTAAATCAATAAATAATATTATTTTAATGTTTATTTCTAGAACAAAGTTATGCCGGGTTGTGACAACTGTATGTCAATAGCAATTTCATCCTTATCATAAATTTCAAAAATGTCAACTTTAAAAAAAGGAGTGGACTACGACTATCTAAATTCTATTAAAAAATTAGTTTTGGGCGAGAAATATTGTATATTTGCAATCGCATTTGGAAAGGTGTCAGAGTGGTCGAATGAGCAGACCTGGAAAGTCTGTATACGGGATGACTGTATCGAGGGTTCGAATCCCTCCCTTTCCGCAGAGCTTCAATCAAAAGGTTGAAGCTTTTTTATTTTCTAAAGCGTTTTTATTTCGCTACCGAAGGAATGAGCGGCCGCGGGGTTCGACTTGAAAAGGGTTCAAAGCTGAGTATGGGGCTTGTGGCGGTCTCTAATTTTACATCAAGTTCCAATTAAAGTAATTCGCGGATGCCTTGAGGGTTTCATTGATATAGCTAAAATGAAAATCGATATAGTCTTGTCTAGAACTTTCAATATCGGAACAACAAAACCTACGATTAATATAAAAGTTTAAACGGAAATATCCTCCCTTGTCATGTTCGCTATACTTAAAAATGGAAACAGCTAAATCATCCACTTCGGGAGCCCCGTCTTTATCCTCCAAATTGTCAAAAACAAATGCTTTAATATGTACGATTTGCTGTGCGGTAAATATATCTAATAAAAGAGCAGGTCGCTCCCAGC
The DNA here is from genome assembly GCF_002980575.1 of Sphingobacterium gobiense. Classification (GTDB taxonomy): domain Bacteria; phylum Bacteroidota; class Bacteroidia; order Sphingobacteriales; family Sphingobacteriaceae; genus Sphingobacterium; species Sphingobacterium gobiense. The sequence continues at coordinate 661,632 of NZ_PVBS01000001.1, read as the reverse complement.
ATTCATAAAATAAGGATTTATGGATCGGTAGCTCAATGGTTATCGTAGGTTGCGTATGCATATGAGATATTTTTTTCTAAGGTCTTCCAGGTGGGAAAATGTTGGTTTATTAATTCCTTTCGAAAGCCGTCTTTCAAGCCAACATAATCGGCTACTGCATTAAACAGACAATAAGCGATCGTGCCTAATGACAGGTCATATAGCTTTTTATCGAAACAAATACTCTCCTTCCGTCGCTGCACTATATAGGGTTTGTTTTTATTCCTCCTGAACGTAATATGTGGGATAAGCAATTCCAATGTTTCTTCCCATTGCCCCACTTGACGTAACACGAACAATCGTAACAGCTCGTCCTTTATTTTTATCTCTTCAGTAGACGACATCCTGCGTTCCCTAATATAGCAATGAATAATGCCGTCTTCCATATATGCCGGCTTTTTATTAACAAATACCTTAATTGGCCAGTATTTGTCAAACACCTCCAGTCGCTCTATTATATTTAGCGATGTATTTGGCGGCTTTGTTTTTAGAAGATTACGTATGGCCCATATAACCTCAGCATTACGCATGCTTACCGGTACTTGTATTACCTTTTTTTGTTCGTTCCATTGTAGTACTTCTACCTCGCCTTTTGCACTGACAACAACGTTAATTTCTTGAGCATCCACCACCCATATCATGAGAGCAATATACGGAAAAATCCAATTCATAGCATAGAATCGTTACTTTTTATGTTCTTAAGATTTCTTATGTTTGCGTACAAAACTAAATAACAAAATACGAAACTTACTCACACTGATGAAATTCGGATAGATTTAAATCCTCTCCACTTTTCGAAAGGAGAAGTTTCTAGATAAAAAACAACTTATGATCAAAACATTTTTCGGATTGGCCACCGTTGTGGCCATGACAGCTGGATGTAGCGGTACACAGAAACAACACCAGGCGATTAATTTGTCGCACATGGATACAACTGTACGTCCGCAGGATGATTTCTACCATTATGTCAATGGTAACTGGATGAAAACAGCAGAAATCCCCGCTGATAAGGCACGCTGGGGTTCTTTTGACGAACTTCGGGAAAACACAGATGAGGCGGTATTGAAGATTTTGAAAGAATCACTTAACGAAACCTTTGAAAAAGGCACCGATGGGCAAAAGATTGGAGATCTCTATAAATCTTACATAGATATAGAAAATCGGAATCAATTAGGCGTCGGACCAATCAGACCCTATCTTGAAAAAATTGATGCAATCGAGAACATGGACGATCTCTACGATTACCTTGTGGAAGTGGGGCCGGAAGGTGGGAATCCATTCTTCGGTGGCTATGTATATGCGCACATGAAAAACAGCGATGTTAACGCCGTTTATCTGGGAGGCGGGAACTTAGGTCTTGGTCGCTCGTATTATCAAAAAGTGGACGAAAAAAATACGGAAACCTTGGCGCAATATACAACGTTTGCATCTACGCTCTATAACAAAATAGATCAACGCACCAAAGATCTTAAAGGACCAAAGATTGTCGCTTTTGAAAAGGAGATCGCTTCTTATCTCAAAACCATTGAGGAGTCGCGCGATGCACAAAAGAGGTACAATCCGGTCGCAGTAGCAGATTTGAGCCAGATGGTAAAGAATATTGACATCGCGAAATATCTTGCAGACCTTGGTTTTAAAGCGGACACGGTCATCATTAGCGAAATTGGATATTACAAGAATTTAGACAAAATTGTTGCACAGGAAAAGCTATCGCAAATCAAAGAATATCTTAAGTTCAATATCATGAACAACGCGACCGGCTACCTGTCTAGCGAACTCGACGAACTAGCATTCGAGTTTTACGGACGCCAATTAAAAGGTCAAAAAGAGCAACGCAATATGGAGAAGCGTGGGTTAGATTTTGTAAATGGATCTGCGGGTGAATTATTAGGTAAAATATATGTAAAAGAAAATTTCCCGCCAGAAGCAAAAGCGGCTTGTGAAGAGCTGGTACGATACCTGATTCAGTCTTTTGAATTACATATCAACGACTTAGATTGGATGTCTTCCGTAACCAAGGAGAAAGCGCTGGAAAAATTGGCAAAATTTAACGTTAAAATCGGTTATCCGGACAAATGGAAAGACTATTCGAAACTAGAGGTGGGCACCTCACTCTTTGAGAATGTTCATGCACTTAACCGTTGGGCTTTTGAGGATAATCTTGCGAAACAAGGTAAGCCCGTGGATAAAACAGAATGGGGTATGACACCACAAACGGTGAATGCATATTACAGCCCATTGTTCAACGAGATTGTTTTCCCTGCTGCTATTCTCCAGCCACCATTCTACGATTATCGTGCTGACGCCGCGGTAAACTTCGGCGGTATCGGTGCCGTTATTGGCCATGAATTGTCGCACGGATTCGATGACTCTGGTTCGCAATATGATGGTGATGGAAATTTAAATAACTGGTGGACACCGGAAGACAAAGAAAAATTTGATGAGGCAGCAGATGCACTTGTAGCACAATTTGAAGCATACGAACCCGTGCCAGGTGTTTTTGTCAACGGGCGCTTTACATTGGGTGAGAACATTGGTGACCTCGGTGGGGCGTCGATCGCTTTCGACGCTCTAAAAATGTATCTGAAGGATAAGGGCGCCCCTAGCTCGATCGATGGCTTCACGCCAGAACAGCGATTCTTTTTATCTTGGGCTACTATTTGGCGAACAAAAACGACTGATGAATTCGTCGTAAATCAGGTAAAAACCGACCCACACTCCCCGGCACAGTATCGCGCGTTTGCTCCAATTGTGAATCTAGATGCTTTCCACGAAGCATTCGGCACAAAAGAGGGCGATAAAATGCATAAACTAAAAGAGAAGCGTATCAAGATCTGGTAATTTGATAATACCCCCCATCTTACGATGAGGGGTTTTAAATTATCAAGCAATTCATAAGAGCTCCCGACATTCAGCAAACTCCGGAAAAGATAATTCGACAGTGGTTCCCTTATCCACCGAGCTTATAAGTGTAATTTTGCCTTTAAGACGAATCATGATTTTCTTTACTACGCATAACCCGATGCCTGTTCCTGGAAAACCTTCGGTATTTGATGCACGGTGGAACTGCTGGAAAACAGATTCTAATTCTTCTTTAGGGATTCCGATACCATTATCTTGAATTGTATACACGATATATCCCTGCTTCTTTATGCTATTAATCGCTACAACAGGCTTTTTATGCTTGGACGAGTACTTGACGGCATTACCAATTATATTGAAGAATATCTGATATAAAATACTTTCATCACCATATAAACGTTCTAATCGCCCAATTTTAAAAGCACAATTGGTACTGTTGTACAATGTCTGGCTGTCAAGACATATTTTCTGGATAGTCTTCTCTAACGAAACACATTCGTTATCGTATTTTGACATACGAGCTTGATTCAATTGTGTTTTATGACCTATGATATGTTCAATGCTGGTCAGCGCGTCTAAGATAATGGAAGTCCATTTAAATTTCTCCTCTTTGGAAAGTGCATCTTTCGTTTGAACGTATTGTGCACTCATTTTGGCTATAGATAGCGGATTTTTCAAGTCGTGCGATAAAGTTCGGGTTAATATCTCCAATTCGTTATTGAAAGCAAGGATAGCATCTTGTTCTTCTACTTTTTCCAATGCATGTCTACGAGATGATACATCGGTTGCTGTATGAATGATGGCATACGTTTTACCTTCGTCATCTACAACAGCTTGGTAAATAAAATCAAAATACTTCGATTCGGTAATTCCATTAATCGTGACATCTGCCGGATACGCTTTTGCTTCGTAAGTCTGTCCTGTCGCCCATACATTTTTCAATATTTCCGTAAATCCCTGCTCTGTAAATTCCGGAAAAACTTCCCCGAAATGGCCTCCGATTATCTCTCCACCTCGTCCCCAGATTTCAAACATAGCATTATTGACGAATGCAATGCGGATATCAGGAGTATCATATATAGCAGTTGCACCTCTAGATTGCTGCAAGGTTTGTAAAATAAAATTTTCGAATCGATTCATGTGCACGGATAAGTAGGCAGTATCGCCCACAATATAACAAATGTTCAGAACAATTTGTTTTTATCGCAAATGAAAATAATTAGACATCTTAAACTGCCAGAGTACTAAAATAGATACACAACACTATAGATTAAAGTACGTCTGAACTGAATAAAAACAATACGTGCAACCAAATAAAAGACAACTTATTACGTTAAATACGTATTTATCAATACAGTTTATACTTCTGTATTGTGTCTTAGGATTTTTATACTTATAAAACGGTAAAACACCTGTTTTTGATTTTCTAGGAAAATGTCCGTTTTAAAAGAAAATGTGTTAAGATGAACTTTTCTCCATGATTTGGCCCTCTATATAAAACCGTTTCCCTATACGTATTTTTATCGTATTCACTAATCACAGCCTATAGTTCGGCTCTTTCCTAGTTTGTTTGCATTGTTTTTGTTTCCTATTTCAAACACAAGCGAAAATGTAAACTAGATAAAACATCAAAACTATGGAAAGCAAAAAATTAAATCTAGCGCTATTAGAAAATCAAAGTATTCTAAAAAATATAGCGTTCAAGTTTACTAAAGACCCAGAGGAAATTAACGAACTTGTTCAAGAAACTTTGGTGAGGTCCATTAAATACCTTGACAATTTCTTTAATAACCCGAAGCTAGTTTCCTGGTTATACGTTATTATGAAAAACGTATATATTAATCACTACAGACGCAACCAGCGACATACAGAATACGAACACTTCCGAAGTGCCGGATATAGAGACGAGGGCTGCTCAGAACCGTTTACAACCAATACGGTCGAAGGAAAATTCATCATGAAGGACATACGGGACGCGTTAAAAAAGCTACCGCCAGATCATTATGATCTCTTTGTACAGTATATGGAAGGATATAAATATCGTGAACTTTCCGATCATTTTGGTCTACCAGAAGGCACTGTTAAAACCCGTATCCACCATACGCGAAAATTTCTACAAAAGCAATTATCGATCTATAGAAGGGCATAAAATGAGCGGAGACGTAGCTATGGGCTACGTCTTCGCCTTAAATAGACCGTTTATATCCCGGTTTATCCATTATATGGTCTAGAGAATACTTTCCGGAACCTACAACTAGAAATACTAACAATAGGATCAGAGTCACCAAGGAAATCCAAAATTCGGAATTCAGAAAATTAAAACCGTTTGTAATATTTACAAAAAACACCGCCCCGATAAGTATTGGTATCTGGAAAATAACAGCAAGTCGTGTTTGGAAACCGAAAACAATAAACAGTCCACCAACAAGGTGAGCAAATACCACATAATGAACTGCCGACCAGATAGAGAGTTGGAAGTTCGTTTGTCGAATAAGATCAGCGACAGCATCACGATCATTTACGAAACTTATTCCTTTAGCAAGGATAATAAGCCCAACAACGATTCTTAATATGTCCAACCAACGCGGATGATGCGAATCGCCCCAGCGACTAATTTTCTGTACAACATTCATATAGCCTCCTTTTTTTGAATCTACAATTTAATAGCCATTGTATAATTTTAAGGCACGGTTTATAAGCTATAAAAATTTACACAAAAATCGTGCTAACAAAAAAAGAGGTCAACGCTAAAGTAACGTTGACCTCTTTCTATTTGATTTTTAATTTCAAAAACTAATATTTGACTTCCATCTCATCTACATAGTCTTCATTCTCTACATAATCTGCAGTCATCAATTCTGTATAATCTACCTTTTCCTTTTTGCTAAATCTTCTACTTATACTATCGAAAATCGAATATACTACAGGTACGACGACCAAGGTCAAGAAAAGTGAGGATAGCAGTCCACCAATAATCACGATGGCGAGCCCTCTGTTCATATCTGCACCATCACCTGTCGCCAATGCAATTGGAGTCATACCCACTACCATCGCAATCGTGGTCATTAAGATCGGTCGAAAACGCGCTTGGTTGGCGGCGATCAGTGCATCGTACGTACTAGCACCCGCATCTTTCCGGTGATTCGCGAAATCTACCAATAGAATAGCATTCTTCGCTACCAAACCGATCAACATAATGATACCTAAAATTGTAAAGATATTCAACGTTTGGTTTGCGATTGCTAAAGCCAATAACGCACCGATAAAAGACAATGGAATAGAGAACAAAACTACAAAGGGTGTCATAAAGCTATCGTAAAGAGCTACCATAACGAGGTATACCAAAAGGATAGCCGCTATTAACGCAACACCTAAAGTACCAAAGCCTTCTTCTTGGTTCTCCATATTACCGCCCCACATGTAAGATACGCCTGGTTTCAATTTTACCGTTCCGTTGTCAACCTGACGCTGAATTTCTGTTTCCCATTCTGTTGCCACTGTACCGACTGGGCGGCCTACCACCTGTGCTTGTACCGATACTGATGGCGACTTATCCCGACGTTCCAATAGACTTGGGCCGGAAGCAAATGAAACATCCGCGAATTGCTCTAATTTAATTGTCTGGCCCTGTTCATTCACGAACTTCAAATTTCTTACGTCGTTAATATCCCCACGTCCAAACTCATCGAAACGGATATTGATGTCATACTCTGTATCACCTGCGCGATATTTAGTATCGGTATTTCCCGAGAAAGCCGTCTGCATCGTCATACCCACGGTAGCGACATTTAATCCCAATCGGTTCATCTTGTCCCTATCTACCTGTACGCTAATTTCCGGATTACCATCTTCTGATGTCAATTCGATTTCTGAAGCGCCAGGAACTTTGCGAAGAATATTCGCGAAGGTACGTGCAGTCTCTAACGCGTCTTCCGGAGAAGCACCAATGACGGTCATCATTAATGGAGCCTGTTCTGCTCCCATAATACCCATATTAACGGTTTTCAGTTTTGCACCTACCAATACGTTTTCCATCTCACGTTTTAATTTCGCGGAATAAACCTTGGTAGATTCTGTTTTATTATACCCGTTTTCTAAGATAATATGAATCTCCGCCTTATATTTTGTGCCACCAACATTCATCATACCGTCAGAGGCTTGCCCGACGGTTGTAATCATCCGTTCAATTTCTGGTTTATGAGCCAAATAATTTTCAGCTTTCTGAACCAAGAAATTCGTTTGTTCTATGGAAGCATCTTTATTAAGTTCCATTTGCAGATAGAACTCTCCTTTATCATTTCCTGGAAAAAAGTCTGACCCAATATAGCCCATACCGACAAGTGCAAATGAAGCAAAAAGTAAACCGATGGAAACAAGTAATACAATCATCTTATTCAACCGGCGTTTCAGCGACCATTTCAATATACCCGAAATCCAATTCGTTAGTCCAGTCAAGCCTCGCTCAAAACCGTGGAGTATCCCACCAAAAAACGATTTCTTATTAATATGAGATAATTTCCCCATACGGGAATATAACCACGGCACAATGGTAAACGATACAAGAAGCGACAGCAAGGTCGACACCATAACCGTTACGCAAAATTGACGCAAAATATCGGAGACCAAACCAGAAGACATGGCTATAGGCAAGAATACGACTACAATAACCAGCGTAATTGCTGATACCGTAAACCCAATTTCTTTGGCGCCATCATATGCCGCCCGAACCTTATTTTTACCCATCTCCATATGGCGGTGAATATTTTCTATGACTACAATAGCGTCGTCGACCAAGATTCCGACCACTAGTGAAAGGCCCAGTAGTGACATCAGGTTCAGCGTATACCCTAGCATATTCAGAAAGATAAATGTAGCTATCAAGGACAAGGGAATGGCCACTACAGCGATAAATGCGTCACGTAAACTGTGTAGGAAGAATAGCATAATAAATGCTACCAACGCAATCGCAATCATCAAATCATGAATAACGTTATTTGCAGCGGTCAATGTGTAATCGGTCGTATCATTCGCGATTACAATATCCACTCCCTCTGATTGATAATCCGCTTTAACCACGTCGATCTCCGCTTTCACCAATTCGGAAACAGCCACGGCATTCGCATCCGACTGTTTAAACACTTGCATCAAGATTGTGTTTTGGCGGTCAATACGTGAAATCTTTTCGATATCCTTAATACCGTCTTGCACATCCGCGATATCTCGCAAACGAATAGCTGCACCGCTAGGGGTAGTGATTGGCAAGTCGCGTAGCTCGTCGATACTGGTAAATTTGCCTGCCAAACGTAAAGTGGTCTGATTGTCCCTCGTTCTCACGTTCCCTGTTGGAAAATCGAGATTAGCCGAAGCAATCGCCTGTTGTACCTGCGAAACGGAAAGGCCATAACCTTCCAATTTGTTTGGATCTATACTAACTTGGATTTCTCGCTCTTCCCCCCCAATCATATCCACTTTCGCTACTCCGTTGATACGGGCAAAAACGGGTTGTATTTTTTGATCCAGTAAATCATATAGATCCTTTTCAGACAAATTCGACGTCACTGATAAATTGATGATAGGCACATCATCCAAAGAGAACTTGGACAAAGCAGGTGTTTCCACATCATCGGGGAATTCATTGATGACAGCATTTATTTTACGCTGTGCGTCAGTGAGCAGAAAGTTAACATCTGCTCCCGTATTGAGTTGAATCATGACGACAGAGACAGACTCCATAGATTTCGACTCTATCTTTTTGACGTTCTCCAATGAAGCCACCGCGTCCTCTACGACCTTCGTTACAGAAGTTTCCACCTCGGAAGGGGCTGCTCCCGGATATATGGTCTGCACAGTGATGACATTAACCTCAAATTTCGGTACGAGTTCGTACCCCATTTGACTATAAGAGAATATTCCGCCAAGCGTAAGTATAATAAATAATACTATAATTATACTTGGCCTTTTTATTGATATTTCAGAAATTTTCATTGAAATAAATTTTTCTACGCTACTTCCTATTTAATAATTTCTACTGGCGTTCCGTCCAGAAGATTAATTTGGCCAGAAGTCACGACTACCGTACCTTTTTCCAAACCAGAAACAACTTCAACGTAATCGCCAAAGCTTCTTCCCGAAACCACATTTTTTAAGACGGCCTTTCCATCTTCGATGGCGAAAATTTGATTGGAGCTCACACTACCTACAAAAGCATTACGTGGTACCACCAAGGCATTGACTGCTTGTTCGCTGCCGAAATATGCAGTACCGTACATACCAGCTTTCAAATCGTTATTTGCATTGTTTTTAATTTCTAACTCAACAGGAAAATTCAAACTGCCATCGGCTTTAGGCGCTACAAAAGTTACGGTCCCTGTAAATGTTTGATTTGGCAATACAGGTGATTCTACTTTAACGTTTTGTCCTAACTTCGCCTGGCCAATATTTTTTTCATCTACGTTTATTTTCAACTTTAACGTAGAGACATTGACCACCTCAAATAATTCCTGCCCAGGATTTACATAAGAACCCGGTTCAATATTTCTCTTGTTAACGACACCTGCGAAGGACGCCGTGATATTTACATCCGAAGCCGAAAGCTGTGCCGTTTTTAAGTTATTCTTCGCATTTTCCAATTGAAGTTTCACTTGATCGAGTTGTTGCTTTGTAACTCCTCCAGTGGAAAATGCGCTTTCAAAACGAGCAACTTCTGCTTCCGCATTGTTATATGTTGCCTGCGCATTTGTCACGTCAACATTTAGCTTATCGCCATCAATAATAGCCAACGTCTGCCCTGCCCTTACATATGCTCCCTCCTCTACTAGTACGCGTGTTACTTTTCCTGAAGCTTCGGCCGATAGCATCACCTCTTGTTTAGGGGCAAATACACCGTTAGTTATATATTGCGCGGTCACATCTCTAAAATCTACTGTATCGGCACGAACGGTGACCGCTGCGTTCTGAATAGCCACCGTAGCCGTATCTGCTTCGTTCTTGGCTTTGTTCTGATTCAAAATAAACACGATCCCTGCTAAAATTGCAGCAATGATGATTACCGTTAAAATTACCCGTTTCATATTGTTATGTATAAAATAAATTGATTATTCGTTGATTAATGTTTTTAAATTTCCGTTTGCTTTGATAAGCTGTATTTCTGCTAATTTGTAGTCGAGCAACGAAGTATTCAGATTCGTTTCTGCATCTGCAAGCGCCTTCTCCGCGTCCAGCAAATCGGTTAAGGTTGCCAAACCGTTGTTATAGTTGTTTTGTGTATCGCTTAAAACTTCTTTTGCGAGCGAAACATTTCTATGGTTTGCATCTACTGTTAATAAACTGTTCCTAATTTGTGTTTTAGCATTTTCATTCGCCAGCGAAATACCCAACTTCGTATCTTCTAATGCTGTCCGTGCTTTTCGGATATCGATATCTGCTTGATTAATCCGAGCTCGTGCTGCTCCTCCGGTAAAAATCGGTATCGACAAATTCAAACCTATGCTAGAAGTTTTTGGCCACATAAAATCTCCTCCAATTGGAAAACCTTGACCAAAACCACTGAATCCGAAGTCCGTGCCCAATGATAAAGTAGGATATAAACTCGCTTTCTCCGCTTTTTTGCTCAATTCGTATAATTCTATTTGTTTCTCACTCAAAAGAACTTCCGATCTATTTTCTATATCGTTGGTTTGCAAAGAAATAGCCGGATTAACTTCGAATGTTTCTTCCGGAAGTTCAATACCTACCTCCATTGGCATACCGATTGCAAATTTTAAAGCGTTTTCTTTTAACTGCAAAGCGCTTTGCATCTGTTGCTTTTGTGATTCCAAATTGTTTACAGCGACTGACAAACGATCTAAATCGATCTTCTTGGCTAGACCAGCAGCTACCATACCGTTAATAATCTTCTGCGTTTTGCTCGTATTATCTAAATTGTTCTGGATAGTTTGCAATTGCAATTGCGTTTGGAAAATATCATAATAAGCATTTGACACATTTTCAATAAGTTGTTCGTCTGTCAATTGTGCATTGAGTTGATAAAACTCCCTGGTTGTCCTTGCTGCTTTCAATCCAGTGAAAAGTGATTGGTTAAACAATTGCTGGTTCAACGAAACAACAGCAGTGGAATTCCACGGTTGTCCCATTTTTGCGGTAATCGTTTCTCCACCAAATTCAAGAGCCATTTCCGGAATAATTATATTATATTTTAATGTCCCAGACGCATTGACCTGAGGTAAAGCTCCCGCACGTACCTCGTCAATCTGGTATTGTGCATTTTCAACGTCCAACTTAGCTGTTTTAGCCTCCGCTTTATGTTGTAGCGCGTATTTAATCGCTTCTTGTAGCGTAAGTGTCTCCTGCGCTTGAATACGATCTACCTGAAGCAGCAATCCCAACGCTAAAACACCTAAATATTTAAATCCCATTTTTGAAAACATGATCTGTAAAACTAATTTTCCACTTTTATTTTATTGTTAAATATAAATTTTGTTGCCTTCTTTTGACTTTCCAGTATGACATCTACATTTCGTGCGTCTGGCATGCCGGAAATCATATCAGACACACTACGGATAAGACTTAACCCCTCCATGATCTCGGTATACGATGTGGCAGATTCTTCTATAGAATTTATTTCGATTTCACCGTGCTTTGCTGCTCGCTCCAATAAATCCGCTACTATTTTAATATTTTTTTGATGGAACTGTTCCAAAAGCGTACCTATCCCCTGGCCTTTTATCCATTCCAAATTTTCATTTATATGAAGAACATAGTAATCTTTCAAAAAATCAGCTTTGACCTCTAATAACTTACATAGAACATCTAATATGCTGCCATCATACTGCTTAAGAATCAGGTATTGTTGTGTAAGGATCTCGTCTGATATATAAGCTAATACTTCTTTTATCAATGCATTTTTATCAGAATAATAGTAATACAAATTGGCTTTTGTGATATTCAAATCCATTGCAATCTCGCTCATCGCGGTTTTATTGAAACCGTAATGAGAGAATCTTTTAAGAGCGGCTTGAATAATCTGTTCCCTTTTACTATCCATTCTTGAATTTATACTTTTTGACTTTTTTCTAAAAACGTTCAAAAGTATAAAAACAAAATGAGACCGCAATAAGAAATTTATCAACAAATTGTAATCTCACTGTAAATTAACCAGCGGCGGTCGCGACAAGTACCTAATCTTACATTGCGCTTATTTGTTTCTGAAACTTCCGTTTATCGAATCGATATAATCTCGCTGCGCGATATGAAACACCCTTCTGTACCTCGGACAATTCCTTGAGGAATCCGGCATTAGCTATTTTTTTTCGGAAGTTTCGTTTATCGAGCGTCTTGCCTAAGATAGCTTCGTATACCTGTTGTAACTGCGTTAATGTAAATTTTTCCGGCAAAAGTTCGTAAACTGCAGTTGAGTAGTTGATAGTATGTTTCAATTTCTGCAAACTTTGTTGAATGATTTGAGCATGATCAAAAGCTAAGTCGGGCAACTGATCTATGGCGAACCACTTTGCTTGTCGCATATAGGAAGTCACGGGTCTAATCTTAGATTTTACGTCCTCATACTTTACAATAGTCGAAAACGCAACAGTCAGTATTCGACCTTCCGGATGTCTTTTCACACCAGCAAACGCTCCAAGTTGTTCCATAAAGATGTCTTTTAGCCCCGTATGTTCGTACAATATACGTTTTACGGCATCTTCCATTTCTTCATCCTTCTCCGCAAAGAAGCCAGGCAAAGCCCACCAATCTTTGTAAGGATACACGTTTCTTTCGGTTAATAATAACTGAAGTTTGCCTTCGTTAAAACTAAATATTACACAGTCTATGGTGAAATGAGTTTGCAAAACAATGTGATTTTTTAAATCTGTAAGTGGATTCTTTTAAGTATGCTAATATTTATCCAATATTATCACAATAATCCAGAAAAAACAAAAAAAATTTAATAGTGTAAAAAATACACACTATATTCGTAGAACCTAAAATGAGCAATCGAGTGGAAAAAATAACAAGAGTCGGCGTATTTACATCAGGGGGTGATTCCCCCGGAATGAACGCTGCTATCCGTGCTGTTGTGAGAACAGCATTATATAAAGACAAAAAAGTTACGGGGATTTATCACGGCTATCAAGGCATGATCGATAACACCATGTTTGATATGGACAGTCAATCGGTTAGTTCTATTATACAAATGGGCGGGACTGTACTAAAAACAGCCCGTTGCATGGAATTCAAAACAACGGAAGGACGAGCAAAAGCGTATGAGCATGTTCGCACAGCGGGGATTGATGCATTAGTGGCTATTGGCGGCGACGGGACATTCACAGGCGCGGAAATATTTTCACGCGAGTTTAACATTCCAGTGATGTGTATCCCTGGAACCATCGACAATGATCTGAATGGAACCGATCTCACAATTGGCTATGACACGGCAAATAACACAGTTATCGAAGCGATCGATAAAATTCGTGACACGGCAGCTTCCCACAATCGTTTGTTTTTTATCGAGGTCATGGGACGTGATTCTGGATGTATAGCACTCAACGCCGGCGTTGCGGGTGGTGCGGAAGCTATCCTTCTTCCCGAAAGGGAAACCGCGATTGATGAGCTTATCGATATGCTAGAACAGGCGGCTGACAGAAAGAAGTCGTCTATGATTGTGATTGTCGCAGAAGGCGATAAAAATGGTGGAGCGAATAACGTTGCGAGATGTGTCCAAGAAAAAGTTGGTTATTATGATACAAAAGTTAGTATATTAGGCCATCTACAACGAGGCGGCGCCCCTAGTAGTGCTGATAGAGTATTAGCAACTCGTATGGGCTACGCAGCGGTCAACGAGCTTTTAAAAGGTAATACAAGGGCAACCGTCGGCGTTCGTGGCTCAGAAATCGTTACTACTCCTTTAGAAGAAGCACTTAGTAAAAAAGAGCTAAAGCTAAATGAGGACCTTGTTGAAATTGCAAAAATAATGGCTTTATAAGGATTCATTTTTTTATTTTTGACTTTTTAAGCGAGCTTTGAAGTTCATCTTAGATATATTATAATGATTGTAGTTGTTTTTAGCGGGTCAAGATATGCGGATTGGCGGATTGCGGATAAAAAGCGTGTACTTCACGGTTTTCGCACACCGGGTATCAACTCCTATATACAAGACGAACGCTATATCACCCAGCTATTGAACAAAAGCAACCACTTGATAAACAATGCTGAAAAGATTCGCAAAATTTTCTTTTTTGGCGCAGGCGTATCTTCACCCGAACGACAGCAAAAGATAGAACAGACATTTGCGCAATTTTTTAAAAATGCCAAGGTGAAAGCGGGCCATGATATGGAGGCTTCTGCAAAATCAACTTTCGGAGACGAAAAAGGCATTGTGGGCATTATTGGTAGCGGCTCTAATGCAGCTTATTATAATGGCAGAAAAGTGTTACCCAATAATTACGGCATGGGCTACATCTTAGCCGACGAGGGTTCAACTAATTGGTTAGGCCGGCAATTGTTGAAAGACTTTTTAACAGAAACAATGCCAGGTAGTATCCGCGAGAAATTACTATATAAATATAATATAGATAGACGTTCTATACTGGAACGTGTGTATTATAATCCTAACCCGAACTTGTTTTTGACGAGCTTTGCTGATTTTATACATGAATATCGAGATGAGCCATATTTCACGCAACATATAAAGAGAGGGCTGGAAATATATATCAGAACATATTTGATTCCCTTATCGGAAAGTTATCCAGATAGCCAGTTTAATTTTACGGGATCAGTAGCTAATAATTATGCCAATTGGTTACGTGAATTGGGGGCAGAACACGGGTTACATATTGGTTCTATCATTAAAGAACCTGTTCAAAACTTAATAAAGTATTACATTAATAAAAACTGATAGAGAAAATGAAAATTGGAATTAACGGATTCGGTCGTATTGGCCGTTTAGCTTTTAGAGCTGCTATCAACCGCAGTGATATCGAAGTTGTAGGTATTAACGATTTAGTAGAACCTGATTATTTAGCATACATGCTAAAATACGATTCTACACACGGAAAATTTGATGGTACTGTAGAAGTTAAAGACGGACATTTAGTAGTCAATGGAAAAACAATCCGTGTAACAGCGGAAAAAGATCCCGCTAACTTAAAGTGGGACGAAGTAGGTGCCGAAGTGATTATTGAATCAACAGGTTTCTTCTTAACACAGGAAACCGCGCAGAAACATATTGACGCGGGAGCAAAAAAAGTCGTGATGTCTGCGCCTGCCAAAGATGATACACCAACATTCGTTATGGGGGTAAACCATAAAGAATTGAAAGCAGAGTATACTATCGTTTCAAACGCTTCTTGCACAACCAACTGTTTGGCTCCTATCGCAAAAGTATTGAACGATAACTTCGGTATTCTTGAAGGCTTAATGACAACAGTACACGCTGTAACTGCAACACAAAAAACAGTCGACGGCCCTTCGGTAAAAGATTGGAGAGGTGGTCGTGGCGCCTACCAAAACATAATCCCATCATCGACAGGTGCAGCAAAAGCCGTGGGATTGGTACTTCCTGAATTGAAAGGAAAATTGACAGGAATGTCTATGCGCGTTCCGACAGCGGATGTATCTGTAGTCGATTTGACTGTTCGTTTGGAAAAAGGAGCTTCTTATGAAGAAATCAAAAAAGTGATGAAAGACGCCTCTGAAGGCGAGTTAAAAGGTATTTTGGGATACACCGAAGATGATGTAGTTTCTTCCGATTTCATCGGTGATGCGCGTACATCTATATTCGATGCGAAGGCAGGTATCTCATTGAATGACAACTTCGTAAAAGTCGTATCTTGGTATGATAACGAATGGGGTTATTCGAACAAAATTATCGATTTAGCCCAAGAAGTCGGTAAATTATAACCGCTTAAAATAAAGAAAGGCTTGCGCATGCAAGCCTTTCTTTATTTCATTAAAAAACCACCTCCCAAAAGATCACTGCCTTCATAGAAAACGGCAGATTGACCGGGTGCGATCCCCTTAACACGGTGGGCAAAATCCACTTGCATGGTGTTTCCTTGCTGCGTTATCGTCGATGCTGCACCGGCATCTTTATATCTGATTTTCGTTATGGATTCCATTGGTTGCTCTATAGAAGCATATTTGATCAAGTTGATATCGCGCACAAAAGCTTGCGATTTTTCCAGCTCACGTTCCTCACCTAGAACTACCGTATTACTTTCCGGTAATATCTCAATTACGAACATCGGTTTACCTAACGCGATACCTAATCCTTTACGCTGGCCAATGGTAAAATAGGGATAGCCTATATGCTGTCCAACTACCGTGCCGTCGGACAATACAAAATTCCCTGGTCCAATTTCATCGTCGAGCATAGGTCGTTTATGACGCAAAAAAGCCCTATAATCGTTATCTGGCACAAAGCAAATCTCATAGCTTTCGGATTTTTTAGCTAGTTCCTCCTGCCCCATCTCCAATGCCATTTGCCGGATCTCATGTTTGGTAAAATTACCTAATGGGAACTGCGTACGAGCTAGGTTTTCTTGCGATACCCCCCATAGCACATACGACTGGTCTTTATTTTCATCACGCCCTTTTGATATCACGTAACGTCCATTATCGTGCATACGGATATTTGCATAATGTCCAGTTGCTATAAACTCACAGTCTAGCTTATCTGCTCGCTTCATCAACGCCGACCATTTGATATGGGTATTGCAAAGCACACAAGGATTAGGTGTACGCCCAGCGACGTATTCATCAACAAAATTATCGATGACGAAATCGCCAAACTCATCCCGTATATCCAATATATAATGTGGAAAACCATACCCCACAGCCAATGCCCTAGCATCGTTAATACTGTCCAAGCTACAGCAACCTGTCTCCTTAGATGACCCTCCGGCCGAGGCATAATCCCACGTTTTCATGGTAATGCCGATAACCTCATAACCCTGCTCATGTAACATAATGGCCGCTACGGAACTATCTACTCCACCACTCATTGCGACCAATACCCTGCCTTTTTTACTCATAACAATTTTGTGAAGTGCAAAGATAGCTTATTTGGCACAGAGCAGTGTTTATTTGATGTAATTTTATCTTCATCCAGAAATGTCCATAATAATGAAATGTGAAGGCTAATAAGTATCACGAATGTCATTATACATTAAAGGACATAGTTAAATAATCCAGACATTCTGTACGACTATTGGACGTTAATTTTATTTACATATGAATCAACAAGTTGAAAAATACTTTAAAAATAATGCAGACAAAAGTTTTAGATTTCAAAAAAAGAACATAGATTTGCAACGCAATCGAAGGAAAAACCGATTGTGGAAGGTGCCATAGCTCAGTTGGTAGAGCAAAGGACTGAAAATCCTTGTGTCGCTGGTTCGAATCCAGCTGGCACCACAAAATCTGAAAGTAACAGATTACAAACAAAAACTTAAAGGTGCCATAGCTCAGTTGGTAGAGCAAAGGACTGAAAATCCTTGTGTCGCTGGTTCGAATCCAGCTGGCACCACAAAAGCCTTTCCAAATCGGAAAGGCTTTTTTTATTTTTATTTTTACTTTTTGTCGTTAATTGCTATATTTGTGCTATACTCTTATTGAAGTATACTAATCAACGCCTCGCATCGTGTTAGGTCTTGGTTTATAAAGAAGTGGCGAGAGACTGGCTCAATGACCCACTGGCAACCAGCAAGAGAAATTGAAAAGGTGCCAAATCCTGTCCAAAACAATATCGTTTTGGAATATATAAATAATAAGACAATGGAAACATTTAAACTAAGCACTTCTGAGAATACACTATTTCGCTCGGTAACATCTGATTGCTGTTGTACGTGTATGTCTATGCGAATGCGTTAGTCGTTCCGGTAATGTTACCTCTGGAAACATTCCTTCCCTATTCCCACATTGCCCTTTCTATGAACGACCAGCTTCCGTAAAGACTGGAATACATATTTAATTCACTATATTTATTACATTAAAATATTATAAATTATGTCAACAAGTAAAAGCCTAAAATTCGAAACATTACAAGTCCACGCAGGACAGGAAGCCGATCCAACCACGGGATCTAGAGCATTGCCCATTTATCAAACAACATCGTTCGTATTTGATAATGCAGAACATGGCGCTAACCTTTTTGCATTAAAGCAATTCGGTAATATCTATACCCGCATCATGAACCCCACTACAGATGCTTTTGAAAAACGCATTGCAGCATTGGAGGGTGGTGTGGCAGCAGTGGCGGTGGCTTCGGGACAGGCCGCTCAATTTATAGCTTTGACCAATATCATCGAAAGTGGCGAAAATTTCGTTGCTGGAGCAAATTTATATGGTGGCACATATAATCAGTTTAAAGTATCGTTTAAACGGTTAGGTATTGAGGCACGTCTTGCGGCGGAAAGTGACGCAGATAACATGGAAAAGCTAATTGATGAGAAAACAAAAGCGCTGTATGTTGAAACGATCGGAAACCCCAGTTACAACATTCCAGACTTCGAAAAAATAGCAGCTTTGGCTCGAAAATACGACTTACCATTGGTTGTAGACAATACGTTTGGGGCAGGAGGATATCTATTTAAACCCCTAGAATACGGAGCCAATGTTGTCGTGGAATCGGCCACCAAATGGATTGGCGGCCATGGAACTAGTATCGGGGGTGTTATCATCGATGGCGGAAACTATAATTGGGGAAATGGTAAATTCAAGCAATTCTCGGAACCTGCGGAGGGTTATCATGGATTAGTGTTTGCTGACGTTTTTGGTCCAGAAGGACCTTTTGGCAATATCCAATTCGCTATTCGTGCGCGTGTAGAAGGTCTACGTGATTTCGGACCAGCCCTCTCTCCATTCAATTCATTTTTGTTAGTACAAGGATTGGAAACGCTTTCTTTACGCGTACAGCGCCATATCGACAATGCCCTAGAAATTGCGCAGTGGCTGGAAGCACACCCCCAAGTGGAGAAAGTCAGCTATCCTGGTCTAAAAAGTCACCCTTATCACCAAAACGCACAGCGATATTTGAAGAATGGTTACGGCTCGGTACTGTCGTTTACGCTTAAAGGCGGTGCAGAAAAAGCAAATGAATTTATCGATTCATTGAACCTGATTAGTCACCTTGCCAATGTCGGTGATGCCAAAACCTTGATCATACACCCTGCTGCGACTACACACCAACAGCTTCCCGAAGAAGCACAAAGAAGTGCTGGCGTATTCCCCGGACAATTACGCATTTCCGTAGGTATCGAGCATGTTGATGATATTAAAGACGATTTGCAACGAGCATTTGATAAGATCAAATAGTTAATGGTTAAGGATGGGATAATACATAATATAGGAAAAAAACAAATAACATTTAAATAACTACAATGACTGAAAGATTAATCATAGGCATGTTTGGGTTTGGTGTGGTTGGACAGGGGTTATATGATATTATAAAAACAAAAAAATTAAATTTAGAAATCAAAAAATTCGTTATTAAAAATGCGAATAAGGAGAGAACATTGCCAGCAGAGCTATTTACGACAAATGCGGAGGCTATTTTGGGAGATGACGAGATTAATACCGTCGTTGAACTTATCGATGATGCCGAGGCAGCTTTTGAGATCACTAGGCGAGCGTTGAAATCCGGAAAAAACGTGGTTTCGGCCAATAAGAAAATGATTGCCAATCACTTAGAAGAACTGACACTTATTCAACAAGAATACGGAACGTCCTTATTATACGAAGGTGCAGTATGCGGGAGTATCCCAATTATACGTAACTTAGAAGAATACTACGATAATGAATTACTCCACTCGGTAAGCGGTATCTTCAATGGTTCTTCCAATTATATCCTATCAAAGGTTTTCAATGAAAATCAAAGTTACAATTTAGCCTTGAAACAAGCGCAGGAGCTAGGCTTTGCGGAAACCGATCCCACATTAGACGTTGGCGGATTCGATCCGAAGTACAAGCTAACTATTATTGCGTCCCACGCTTACGGAATTTATGTCGACCCCAATGATATCCTTAACATAGGAATTGATCAATTAGACAATCAAGACATCCGCTTTGCTAAAGAAAAGGGATTCAAGATTAAACTCTTGCCTTTCGCAAAAGAGATTAACAACAATCAAGTAGTTTTGTACGTATTACCAAGATTAATTACCTCCGACAATATCCTGTTCAATGTAGAAAATGAATACAATGGAGTCTTAGTGAAAGCAGCTTTTGCAGATGAACAGTTTTTCTATGGAAAAGGCGCTGGCGGGCATCCTACCGGCTCAGCAGTTCTTTCGGATATTGCTGCATTACGTTATGGCTACCGTTATGAATATAAAAAGCATTTAGATGCATCGCAAGTCCTATACAGTACGGATTATCAATTAAAGGTCTATTTTCGGTATGCAGAAGAAGAAACTTTGGATCTGGTAAAATTTGGCGCCATAGTAGAACGCTTTTATGGGCAGGATTTCAAATATGTCATCGGTGAAATTAATCTACAGGAAATTATTGCAAAAAGAGACATTATCAACCAGCCAGGAAACTTTATTGCGGAAATTCCTTAAAAAGGACTTTCTGCAATAAATTCTATTTATTGACATGAATAATTTATTTTACATGCAGATGCAATTCATATTGCATATAAAAATAAATTTATTTAGGTTTGCCCCTGAAGTACGCGGGATGTAGCGTAGCCCGGTATCGCGCCAGCATGGGGTGCTGGAGGTCGTCGGTTCGAATCCGGCCATCCCGACAGATGATAAAGCTTTCCTTATTGACGGAAGGCTTTTGTTGTTTAATATACAAACAGTCCTTATCTTAGTACGCAGCAATTGAATCATATCAAGTTGCTTTATTTATGTCGAATAAATCATCACGTTTTTGAAAACCCATCTATTATTTATCGATACAGAAACCTCCGGTATCCCCCAACGTTGGAATCGGCCCTATTCCGATGAAAAAAATTGGCCACATGTCATCCAGGTAGCTTGGATTGTTTATGAAGCCAGCGGCGTCGAGATAAAACGTACAAGTAAATATATTTATGAAAACGATATTGACATTACGCCTTCTTCTTACGACGTGCACGGTATCACGAGCACCTTTTTGAAACAGCACGGAGATAAAAGGAAAGAAGTGTTGCGTAAGTTGGCTCACGACATACAAAAATATAAACCACTTATCATCGGTCACTTTGTCGAGTTGGACGTCCAAGTACTAAGCGCGGATTATTACAGAGCGAACCTCAAGAATCCATTCATCCACCAGTCTTTTTTTTGCACTATGCTCGATAGCGAAAAGTACGTCGCCAACCCTTCGATTACGTATTTCCGACTTCCACAGCTTCACGAATACCTATTCGACAACCCACTAACGGAAATTCATGAGGCAGAACAGGATGCCAGTGCAACGGCAAAATGTTTTTTCGAACTATGGAACCGTCATGAAATAACAGCGTCGGATATGGAACGGCAACAAAAAATGTTTTCACAGAAACTTAACTTTTTAGATAAATAGAATACCTAACATTGTGTTAAAAAGCAAATTATGTCAAATTTGATTGAAATTTTAAAGAACACAAAGCCGTTTGATAACCTTCCGGATAGTGTACTTCGGGGCGTTTCCGATTCGTTGATACAAACTTCATATACACGAGATACGCTTGCTTACAGACAAGAGGTAACTGAGGTAAAGGGCGTTGACATTATCGTCAAGGGAGAATATGAGACATTTTTTTTCGACTCTTCTGAAAATAAACGTTCTATAGAAATACATCATCCGCCTTATTGTTTTGGTGGAATCTCCATTCTTCTCAACAGAACGAAAGCGTTAAAATCGGTCATGGCAAAGAAGGGTACCGTTGTCTTCAATTTACCACGCAAGGAATTTCTTGAATTGTGCCATGCTTATGAAGATTTTTTTCAATATTATACCACTGATTTCGGCAGAAAGATGTTGGATGAAGAATTTTCACATTTTGTAAAAACGCCAGCTTCTTTTGAGGAAAGTTATATCGCTGCTGAACAACTGTATTCTCGAAAAATTGATGGGATAACATACAAAGACATTGTCTCTTGTACAGAGGACACTCCCATCTACAAGGCCGCGAAGCACATGGCTGACAATCGCGTAAGCTGCCTTTTCATTCAAGACGAAAATAGAAACATCGTAGGCTATGCCACTGATATGACTCTCCGCGACAACGTGATTGCAAAATGCGTCGATGTCAATACACCAATCGCAGAGGTCATGGATAATCCCATTGTTTCGATATCTTATCAAGCTTATCTATACGAAGCTGTACTCATGATGTTCAGCACAAAAACACGTTATCTTTTAGTGGAAAAAGATGGTCAATATGCAGGCTTCCTGAGTCGCAATCGTATATTGAGTGAACAAGGACAATCGCCGTTAGTCTTCATCCAGTCCGTAAAATTAGCGGAAACGATTGAAGAATTACGTCAAAAGTGGAACTACGTACCAAAAATCATCAAACAGTTGCTTGGCAGGGGTATTAATGCCGAGATCACCAATCAAGTCATTACAACAATAGCCGACACTATAGCTATTAAAGTGATAGAAAGGGTGATCCGGGAAATAGGAGAACCTCCTGCTAAATTTGTTTTTATGGTTACCGGAAGTGAGGGAAGAAAGGAACAAACTTTGAAAACCGATCAGGATAATGCCATTATCTACGAAGACAAAGCCAACGAACAGCGAGAAATGGTCCGCGAATATTTCTTGACATTTGCCAACAAGGTATCCGATCACTTAAGTGAAATAGGGTTCAGTTATTGTGAAGGAGGATACATGGCCAGCAATCCCGAATGGACACACTCATTATCTCATTGGAAACGTAATTATAAAAAATGGATTGAGGAAAGTGTACCCGAAAATGCCATCAAATTTTCGACATTTTTCGATTGCCGTTTTCTATATGGTGAAAAAAATATTATAGAAGAACTCAAACAATTTCTGGAACAGGAACTACAAAAGCCAAACGATCGATTTTTTGCTTTCACGGCCAAAAACGCCTTACAATATGAACCACCCCTAACCTTTTTCAGGAATATTAGAACCGAAACCGTGGGCAAAACCGAGGTTTTTAATATTAAAAATGCCATGACACCTATTGTAGATCTGGTTAGAGTATATGCGTTACAAAAAAGAATATACCAAGAAAATACAGGAGAAAGATTAAAAAAGCTAATGGAATTGGGGGTTTTCACTCCTCAACAGTACCACGAGCTTTATCAGTCTTATTATTATCTAATGGCTCTACGATTGGAGAACCAAGCTAATCAAATACTAGTACAAAAGTCAGATCCCAATAATTATATCCGCATCAATACGTTAACCAAAATCGAAAAGGCAACCTTGAAAGAAATATTCAAGACGATTGGCAATTTTCAGATGGGGATAAAAATGCGGTTTACTAACAACATATTAGGCTAACAGATGCTATATAGGCACAATAGGTCACATAAAAATGTTACAAACATAGTAAGAATAATACACGAAAACGCTTGACTTAGTGTGAAAAATACACTACATTTGTGCTTTCATAATTTAGGTTTATAATTGGTTAGTTAGGGCTTTCATTCTCTCCGTTTGAAAGCCCTTTTTATTTGGAAAATTTTATGAACACAATAAAAAACGCCCCCTGCAAATAGAGAGAGGGCGTTTTGAATAGTTTTTGTTTAGATACTCGTCGTTATCTCCTTGCTTCCAAATTAATACCCACTTCGATGTCTCTGCTTATTCCCCATTCCGCAGGATCCAATTCGGAAGTGCCAAATTTGATTCCCCAATCCACGCGGTTTACCGTAAATTTAGCTTCTACCGCTATTTCCTCACCTTGAACATCAATTTTAGCAGGAAAAGAAATATTCAGTGTACTGTCTAATAAAGTAAGATTACCGCTAACGAGTTTATTAGCTCCTTCCACTGCATCTTTCACAGCCAATAAATCTAAATCAGAGACCTCCGTAATATGGAAGGTTGCCGTCGGGTAGTTATCAACATTAAAAAAGTCTTCGTTTTTCAAGTGGTTTTGCAAATCAATAGCTTTTTTATCGGCCTCCGTTACTGAAGCTGCATCAACCTGCAAGGATTTCATATCAATGGTAAATTCACCCGCTTTAACATTGCCATCAGCAACCGACAATTCACCGGAACTTACAGAAAGTGTTCCCCAACGGGGAGCAAGGCCACCCTTGTGCGTAGCTCTCCAATTCACTTTGGAAGCCTCTACGTCAGCAACGTATACGTCTCCTTGTTTCTCCGCTACTTCTTGCTTCTCGGATACTTGCGTCTTTGAAGAATTTCCTCCACAAGAAGCGAACAGAATGGCTGTACCCACCACCATTGATAAAAAAATCTTTCTCATAAATGTCTTAATTTTAGTAATTAAAATTGCTTCTAAAAATACCGATCTTTTTTGATGTTCACAACATGCGCTCCGTTTCCCGACGAAAAAAGACATCCAAATTACTTTTAAGCTACGTCTTTCACCCGTCCCTACTTTTCACTCACCGAGCACTACTAACGATTTTCGGATGATACCAATAGATTCTTCCAATTCTTCTTTAGAGATAACTAAGGGAGGCGCAAAACGAATCTTATCACCATGTGTAGGCTTCGCTAACAACCCATTTCTCATCAGTTCCAAACACAAAATATCAGCGGCATTACTTATAGGATGGTTAATAACGATAGCATTGAGCAGTCCTTTCCCCCTTACTTGGCAAATCGCCGGGTGCGCTAGTTTGATCAGTGCTGATCGGAAATAATTACCGAGTTCTGCGGCGCGGTCTGCAAGTTCTTCCTCTTTTAAAACTTCCAATGAAGCTATTGCAACAGCACAAGCCAGGGGATTACCTCCATATGTCGATCCATGTTCGCCAGGAGCTATTGTCAACATAATCTCGTCATCTGCAAGCACTGCAGAAATTGGCATGACTCCCCCACTTAGTGCCTTTCCCAAAATAAGAATGTCAGGTCGGACATTTTCATGATCACATGCCAATAATTTTCCGGTTCTCGATAGGCCCGTTTGAATCTCATCACCTATAAATAACACACGGTGTTCGTCACAGAGCAATTTGGCAGCCGCTAAATATCCATCGTCGGGAACATATACGCCTGCTTCACCCTGAATAGGTTCAACTAAAAATCCGACGACATTTTCATCTACGAGGGCATCACGAAGTGCGTTCAGATCGTTGTACGGAATAGTGATATACCCCGGCATAAAAGGCCCAAAACCGACTCTCGCCGTTGGGTCCGTACTAAATGAAATAACATTGATCGTGCGACCGTGAAAGTTTCCATCTACCGTAATAATTTTAGCTTGATTATCTGGTACTCCTTTCACAACATAACCCCATTTACGAGCTAATTTTAACGCTGTTTCCACAGCCTCTACTCCCGTATTCATGGGCAGCACTTTATCATAACCAAAATACTGCGTGATATATCGCGTGTATTCCGCCATCTTATCGCTATGAAAAGCTCTCGATGTTAAGGTGAGTTGCTTAGCTTGCTCCGTCAAAGCTTCCACAATCTTTGGATGGCAATGTCCTTGATTAACCGCAGAATATCCTGATAGAAAGTCGTAGTAACGTTTGCCTTCGACGTCCCAAAGAAATGGCCCCAGTCCCTTTGTTAGCACAACTGGCAACGGGTGATAATTGTGAGCGCCGTGTTGTTCTTCGATATGAATATGCCCGATTGTGTTTTCCGGTATTTGGTATCTGTTGGTCTCCATCTCGTCGATAATAATGTTTGTTAATTCCGAAGTATGAATTTTTGTACACGTTTTTCTCCGATACTGTGTATCTATACAAAGCAATATAATGATTTTTAAACTAAACCAAAAGATAAATGTGATTATGATCCGTATCTGGAAAATATATCTCTTGGAATATCGAACCAGAGTCATTAAATTCGATTGTCAAATAAAATTTATCACGATATGATATTAAATAACAGCGTACCCTTGGTCATATTAACTATCGTCATAACAACGGTTTTTTCCAAAACATCCGCCCAAAAAAATGATTCTTCACAAGAAGAGGTGGAGATTGTTACAAGAGCACTTACGGAAGCCATGTTAAGACCTGCCGCTCAGGTGTTAGATAAACTCGCTTCGGAGAAGCTTAGCTATGGTCATTCCAGTGGTAAGATAGAAACAAAAAAGCAATTTGTGCATACACTTGTTTCCGGAGCTTCTGTTTTTGAAGAAATTCAAATCACCGACCAAAAAGTGGAGGTTCAAGACAGTACGGCTATTGTTCGTCATACATTAAATGCCAAAACTAACGACCCGGGAAAAGGGCCTGCCGATATCCGCTTAGGTATCATATTGACATGGGTGAAATCGAATGGCAGCTGGCAGCTTTTGGCCAGACAAGCATTTAAATTGTAAAAATTTTTTCCATTACTGCTGCTGTTCGTAAGGCGCTCTCACCGGTTGAGGGACAATATCCCTCGCCGCGTAATTCCTGCACGATCGATTCTATTAGGGGTTGTTGGATATGTATCGGTTTTTCAAAATCATAGAATTGCTTACCGGATGTTGTTATGCAAGTAGCCGGTGAGAAATCAAATGTGCTACAGCGTATCTCTCCTTCTGTTCCAGTGATAATGATTTGGTCTTCTTCCGCTTCTTTAAAACCGGAAAATGTCCACGTGCCGATTCCTAAAACGCCATTGTTATGTCGCCAACTTGCACAAACGCTATCCGACACTTCATAATTTCCGGCAAGATTCGCAACATACCCTTTTACGTCCGCTATGGGACCAAGAATATAATCCAATATATCAAGTGTATGAGGAGCCATATCCACGAAGTATCCTTCTCCTCCTATTTCTTTTTTTATACGCCATCTATGCGTATCGGGGTGTAAGTCAGAAAAGTGGGGCGCACGTATCAACCGCACCGCTACCGCTAGTATTTTTCCTATTTTCCCTTCGTTAACCCATTGTTTTATTTGCATAAAATAGGCCAACGCTCGACGATAAAAAGCAACAAATATCGGAACCCCCCTTTGCTTTGCAATATCATACATCTCCTTAGCCTCCGCAAATGACATCGCCATAGGTTTTTCGACATATACTGGTTTTCCAGCTTGTATCACTTGTAACGCATATTCCTTATGCGTGCTTGGAGGGGTAGCTATGTAAACGATATCAATGTCTGAATCAGTCAATAACGCTGCTACATCGCTATACACGTTAGGCACACCATGCCGTAGCGCATAATCCACCGCTTTCTCTTTTGTGCGGGAAGTAACGGCCATTAATGACGAATACGGAGTTTTATAGAAAGCTGGACCACTTTTTACCTCCGTTACATCGCCGACGCCAATCATACCCCATCTTATATTTTGCATAATTTATATTTTTTAATAACGGATTTTCAAGTTCGTATTAAACGACGAGCACCAGTTTTCCTAAAAAAGTGCCATCCTCCATCAATTCATGTGCCTTTGCCGCATCTTCTATTGGAAACGCTTTAAACAATTGGGGCAAAAAGGACTTTCCAATGAGCGGCCAAACATGCTGGTATATATCCCGCGTCAGTGGTATTTTGAAAGAAAGATCGCGAGCACGCAATGTACTTCCCGTTATTAGG
Source organism: Sphingobacterium gobiense (assembly GCF_002980575.1). GTDB lineage: Bacteria > Bacteroidota > Bacteroidia > Sphingobacteriales > Sphingobacteriaceae > Sphingobacterium > Sphingobacterium gobiense. The sequence goes on along the minus strand of NZ_PVBS01000001.1, from coordinate 634,103 downwards.
ATACGCTTTTGCATCAATTTCAAAATATTAAGTTCCACCATATTTCCTTTCACCGCATTGATATAGACGAGGCGACCGTCCGTATCCAACAAATCGAGGTTTCTCCGGAAATAATCACCACCGATACTGTCTAATATAATATTCACTGTCTCATCTTGTAAAGCTTCCCGAAAATCAGTGTTTCGATAGTTGACGACCTTATCAGCCCCCAGCTGCCGACAATAAGCTTCTTTTTCAACGCTACTAACCGTCGTCAGCACCCTCGCGCCAAAGGCTTTCGCTAGTTGTATGGCTGTACTGCCGATTCCACCTGCGCCTCCATGAATCAAAATGGACTCTCCCTCTTGCAAAGCGCCCCGACGGAACACATTATCCCATACCGTATATACTGTTTCCGGCAAAGCCGCCGCTTCTTCAAAGCTAATTTCTTCGGGAATAGGAAGACACATATCGGAATGCGCCGCTACATATTCCGCATAGCCCCCGCCAGCCACTAGACAACATACCTTATCTCCTACTTTTCGTTCGGTTACCGCCGTACCCACCTGTGTAATAATTCCAGCCACTTCAAGCCCCGGGATATCCGCAACGACACCTTCAGGAGCAGGATAGTTTCCTTTACGCTGAAAAATATCCGGACGGTTTACTCCTGCAGCTTTAACCTCTATCAACACATCACGCTCTGCTACCGCCGGTATAGTGCGCTCCTGAACCTGTAAAACATCTGGACCTCCTGCTTCTGTAATAACGATCGCTTTCACTGTATTATCTTTTTTTGGGGTACTTCTGCAAACGCATGTTTAATGTGACCATAAAGTAACGTCCAAGTCGGTTATTCCGCGCTTCATATACATCATTACCTATGTATTCACTATATGTACCCATATTTTTATTCTGATCTAACAAATCAAACCCCTGTAGACGTAACAACGCCCTCTTATTGTGCAAAAACGAAAATTCCAAGTATGCATTAATAATTGTAGGATTAATATTCATAAAACTACTGGCATAGCCGGAATTAAACCGTTGCGACATCTCCGCACCTAACGTGATGTACTCTCCTATATAACCTTTCGTAGCGGCACTTGCAAGCAAGCTATGCCCTGTGATTTCCGTGCGAAAGGGCCAAGTATAGGTCGCATTGTTTAAAAGATAATTAGCATTAAACATCGACTCCAGATAATCGCTCCACGTATAGCGCAACTGAGCAGACTGAGCGTATATAAACTGCTTGGTTGTATTCCGTTGGTCGTTCACATACGATAAGTTGTTGTAATAATCCGCATTTCCACTAATATCCAGTTGTACATTCTCATTGAATAACGATGTATTGAAGAGATAATACCATTTAATATCGTAATATCCGTCTGTATTTTTGAATGTGGTTTCTTGAATAGTAGAACCGGAGAATGCTGTTTTATCGGATACAATTTTGTTTGCGACATAGTTGTAAGCAAAATTTGTCTCAAAATATTGTCCTCTCGAGGTCACAAATTTTCGTAACGTCGTACTGATTCTATTAGAGAATTCTGCTTTCAGTTCTGGATTTCCAATGATAACATTTTGCGAATTGCTATTATCGCGTATCGGAATGATATGCAGCAAGTTAGGCTGATTGTTTTTACCCATATAATCAACACTCCAGTCCGTTTCGTCATTCAATCTCCATTTAAAACCTGCGGTAGGTACTAGATTAACATTTTCGTAGGTATATTGCATATCATCCCTAGGAAGGAAACTAGTCAACTTTACCGGTTGCACAGCAAATCCAATATTAGCTTTAAAAGTTTTATTTGGTGTGTACTGATAATTTAGCCCCATACGACTATTTCTAAAACGGTAATTATAATTGACACCCAGGGAATCAACATAGAAAAAATCGTCGGGTTCCGTAAATTTAAGTTTGTCTTCAACGATTCGCTGTGTCGTCATATCCGTTATTTCATAGTTATACAGAAACTCCAATGTACTATATTCGGAAAAAGGTTCAACAAAAGATAGTGAGGCTCTAGCACCATCCGTACCATTACGTTGCTGAATAAAATAGCGTTGCTCGAATCGGCTTATTATTGGGTCTACGGGCGTAGAATCGACAGATAAATAGTAATCCCGCACATCTTCTAATTTACGTTGGCTGTTAAAGTTAAAGGAAACGCTTCCCATTAACTTTCTACCTCGTTTCTTAAAAACTTTAGCGTACAATATATCAAGATCCAAATTGGGATTTTTGTGAGAAGATGAATCTTGATATTTTCCGTCGTTTGTTATTTTATTATTTTTTACCAACCTAGTCCTCTGATTCCAAACGGAAACTTCGTTGTACGAAAATACCGGCTTTACCTCTAAAATATCGTGATTCTTAAAACGATGTTTCAGTTCAGCCGCGAGCCGATGAAAATTATCATCATTGATCGTATGATACTCTTCTGCATTAGAGATGGAATTCCGATCAAATTGATCATAATATGACTTCAAAATAGAGTTTCCATTTGTCATATTTTTTTTCTTCGTGAAGCTATAGCTTGCATTGAACTGCGTATGTTCAGCTAGATTGTCTGAAAAGCTAAGTCCCAATGATTTAATATTGTTGAGACCATCTGTTGGATCTACAAAATCATTAACATCAAAAAGCGATTTTTCCCTTTCTCCCATCCCAGTCGGTGAACCAAAAGAGAATAAGCTCGTATTGGTATTATTGATGGAGCCTACCAATGAAAATTCTTGTCCATCATCAAAACGATTAAGGCCCGCACTACCGATATAGCGCTCTCTAGTTCCCATGCCTGCAGTCAATTGTCCAAAAGAAATACGTTTACGGTCGTCCTTAAGGACAATATTGAGAATTTTCTCGGGATCTTCTGTCGTAAAACTTCGATCTGCCGCATTATTGTCGCTGTGGTTTAATATCTGTATGCTTTTGATAAAATCGGCAGGTAGATTACGCGTGGCCGTCAGTACATCACCCCCAAAAAATTTTCTACCATCCACTTGTACAGACGAAATAGGTTTCCCTTGTGCGTATACTGTACCATCACGAGAAACCTGGATGCCCGGCAGTTGCTTTAAGGCCTCCTCTAGGAGAGAATTCGTCCGAAAGGTAAATGCATCCATATTGTATTGAATGGTATCCCCAGCGCGCACTATCGGAATAGTTTTTACGACATACACGCCCTCTAATAATGAGCTCTGTGGCCGTAACACCACATTGGGCATGACGATAAAGCTGGATACATTTTGCGATGACAGCGTCCTATTGACAATCTGATAACCCAACATGCTGTAAGAAATTCGAATATCCGAGCCTTTAATACCCTTGATACGATAATATCCGGCATTTGAGCTTATTACAGTAACAGTATCTTGTGTGCTCGTCAACCGTATCGTAACACTTTTTAATCTCGTTCCGGCGGTATCAACTACAAATCCCTGAATCTGGCGAGACTCTGTTTGGGCTTTTGTTCTAATCGAACCAAACCCAACAAAAAAGAGCGTTGCAATCAAGAATATAAGATACCGATGATGTCCCACAAAATCTAATATTTACGCATTTTCGTCAATATAACAAAAAAAATGAAATTCAATAAAAATTTATATAATAACGCTATATCGCTACTATTCCGTATAAAAGAAAACGGGTCATTCCATTTCGAAACGACCCGCTTGCATATTTCTTTGTTGGAACTATTCTCCGTCAAATGTCACTTTCACTAAATGTTTATCGATTTCCCAACGACCTGTGCCCTCTTCGCCAATCACGTCAAACAATTCCAAGATACGGCGAGCAACGTATTCTTCTTCAACCTGCTCTTCTAAAAACCATTGTACAAAATTAAACGTAACATAATCTTTTGCTTTCATACATCTGTCCGCAATATTGTTAAACTGCTCTGTTACGTGCATTTCCTGCTCTAATGTTTGTTCAAAGACACCACGGAAAGATTCAAAATCTACAGGTATGTTTGTAATTTCAGGAGAAATAGCGCGTCCTCCGCGATTATTGATGTAGTTAAATAGTTTCAACATATGCTCGCGTTCCTCATCCGCCTGTTTAGCAAAAAACGTAGCTGAGTTGTCAAGTCCTTGATCGTCACACCAAGAAGACATCGCTAAATAAAGTGCCGAAGCATGTGCTTCTACCTTTACCTGCGCATTTAATATATTTTCTATCTCCTCTGTTAGTGAGGATTTTAATTTCAATAAATCTTTCATGTTTATTCTTCTTTAATAATCTGATATACTCTAAATAACAATGTATTCCTCACATTGTTTATGCAAAGATAAACTAAGAAAGCCCAAAAAGCAGAAAGAAAACACAATACAAATTAAGTCTAAATTACACGTAGACGATCTTAAGTAGTTTAGAATCAGTACAATTTAAAACTAAATAGCAAGAACAGCATCTTTACGGAGAATCTTCTTCACTTCGCTGTTCAACTCAATCATAAACTTCGCACCGGTTAAAATTTCCCTTAAGTTTAGTATATCTTGAACGGACAGAATAAAGCATCGTTCGGTGCGGTGAGGCATTATAATTTCAAAATCAGCATTGCGCGAGGTGTCGGCAAGCATACGAGCGATATCCAAAGCGTCTATACGCTTTTTCAATAGAAAAAAATCAGAAATCTTAAAAGCGGTCGTTGTTTGTTGGAATTCTAGCCAATAGCAGTTTTTCCGACTACATTGGTATACAGCGCCGTGCTTTGTTTTAAATACTTCTTCTACTTGTGCTAATGGACAAATCATTTCTCTTTTGAATTCGCTGAGCAAATATATAGGTTATTAAGATTCAATCCAAATAAATTTCGAGAATAATACATAAAAAAAGCTGACCTTTCGATCAGCTTCTCTTTTTCTACAATTTCATTATTTTAAAATTCCTCTTCAGGATTGCTCAGTAATTCTTTGTGATTACTTACAGCCGTTCGCGTTTTGGTCTTATGTTTATTTATCTGTCGTCTGAGTGATTCTACTACAAGATCAGTTGCTTCTTCGAAACTTTTCGCCTGTGCTTTGGCAAATAACTGGTTACCGGGGATGTTCATCTTCAGTTCCACAACTTTGTTGGCTTCATCGTCAACATTTTCCAAACGAAGATAACATACACTTTCGATGATGTTGTCTAAAAACTGTTCTAGTTTAACTGTTTTCCTCTTGATAAACTCAACTAATTTTTGATCAGCATCAAACTTGATAGATTGCACAGTAATGTTCATTTTTCCTCCTTTTTTTAAGCCTTTGGATGGGCTTGTTTATAAATAGATTTCAATCTTTCCACAGAGTTGTGTGTGTAAATCTGCGTTGCCGCTAACCCGGCATGCCCCAGCAGTTCCTTTATTGCATTCAAATCCGCACCGTTATTCAAGAGCGTAGTCGCGAAGGTATGCCGCAATACATGTGGGCTTTTCTTCTGTTGCGAAGTAATGCGCCCTAGATACCGCTGTACAGTTCGATAAACCAACGAGGGATACGCCTGCTTTCCTTCTTTGGTAACGATTAAATGCATGGATTTGTTTTTAAAATCTTGTGCATATTTCAACATCAAATAGCGCCTAATTTCTTCCAACAGCGTTTGGTGAACAGGTACTAGCCTTTCTTTACCTCGTTTACCAAATATACGTACTCTCCTATTATAGATGTCGATATCGCGTTCACGAATTGCTAGCAATTCGGAAAGCCGCATCCCCGTACCGAACAGTAATTCTAAAATAACGAAGTCGCGCGCCTCCTCAAAACTATCGGGATCCGTGCTGCCCATATCTAATAAATCCACCATTTTTTCCTGTTCGACCACCACGGGCAATTTCTTTGGTGTTTTGAGTGCTTGAACCAACTGCATAGGACTTGAAGTCACAAAGCCTTCTCTAACTAAGAATTTATAAAAAGAACGCAGGGACGATATAGAGCGATTGATGCTTGAGGCTTGTCTACCGTTCTCTTTCATTACTGCCAGATAATGTCGGATAACGCGATAATCCACGTCCTCAAACGTTATTTTTTCAGTTGATAGAAAATCTAAGAAACGGTCTATCTCTAGGGCATAGGCCGAAATGGTATGAGCAGAATAACGTTTCTCAAACTCTAAAAAACTCAAAAATCGCTGCTTATTCATATCTACATCGTTCTTCTATAAATATAACAAAAAGCATGACACAAAAAAAATTATTAAGGAATTTTTAAGAAAAAGAAAGATCAAAAAAAATAGCTCACGACTTTTAGGGCCGTGAGCTAGATCTCGGAAAATCACCGATAAATAATAATTAAAGTTTCGTATTCGCGTCTATAGCGTTCAATTCGCTAAAAGCTTGTTTTAGACGTTCTACAAAGGTCTCCTCCCCTTTACGTAACCAAACACGTGGATCATAATACTTTTTGTTAGGAGAATCCGCGCCGTCTGGACTACCGATCTGCGCCTGTAAGTAATCTCGATTTTTCGCTTCATAGGCACGGACACCATCCCAGAATGCCCATTGCATATCGGTATCAATGTTCATTTTAATCGCACCATACGAAATAGCTTCCGCAATCTCTTCTGGCGACGAACCCGAACCACCGTGGAAAACAAAATTTACCGGCTTCTCTGCAGACAGCTTAAACTTCTCCCGAATGTATTCTTGAGAATTATGCAAAATAACCGGTTGCAGTTTCACATTGCCGGGTTTATATACGCCATGTACGTTTCCAAATGCCGCTGCTACGGTAAACTTATCAGACACTTTGGATAGCTCCTCATAAGCATACGCCACTTCTTCTGGCTGTGTATACAATTTTGAACTATCTACATCCGTGTTGTCAACACCGTCTTCTTCTCCTCCAGTCACACCCAATTCAATTTCGACAGTCATGCCAAGCGGCTTCATCCGCTCTAAATATTTCCTGGAAATCTCGATATTCTCTTCAATTGGTTCTTCCGATAGATCCAGCATATGAGAAGAGAACAATGGTTTTCCGTGTTGTGCAAAGAATTTTTCGCCCGCATCCAAAAGACCATCAATCCATGGCAATAACTTTTTAGCTGCATGGTCTGTATGTAATATAACTGCCACGCCGTAGTGCTCTGCTAGCAGATGAACGTGCTGAGCAGCAGATACTGCTCCCAAAATACAGGCTTGCAGTCCGTCATTGTTCAAGGATTTACCTGCATAAAATTGTGCACCACCATTGGATAATTGGATAATTACTGGTGAGTTTGCAGCTTTTGCTGTTTCCATGACGGCGTTGATAGAATTCGTCCCAATCACATTTACCGCAGGTAAAGCAAATTTATGTTTTTTAGCAATCTCAAATAGCTCTTGTACCTGATCGCCAGTTAAAACACCCTTAAAATCTTTTAGGCTCATATTTTTCTTCTATTATTTATGTTACTTGAGACTAAAGGTATGGAGTTTTTTTATACCATACAACACTTAGTGTAAAAAATACACGGTAAGTAGCGATCCAAAGTCAGGAGCATAAACGAAAAATTCAAAAAGTAGCGGTATTAAAGAAATTAAGACCTCGATGATTTCGATAAGAACAGTATTAATTTTTAATAATATTAATATCTTTATCACGTACAAACACAAAGAGAATAGAAATGGCATTACAGGTATACGGAATCAAGAACTGCAATACGGTAAAAAAAGCATTGACATGGTTGGATGAAAACGAAATCGCTTACACTTTTCACGATTACAAAAAAGAACCTGCTACTTTAAAGCAATTGGAAGCGTGGGAAAACGAGATATCCTGGGAAGCTTTGGTAAATAAAAAAGGAACGACCTGGCGGAAGTTAAGTCCAGGAGAACAAACTACAGTAGTGGACGCCGATTCAGCCAATCAAATCCTTTTAAAAAATAACAGCATGATTAAAAGGCCTTTAATAGAGTCACCTAAAGGTATTATAATAGGATTTGATGAAGAGGAGTATCAAGCAAAACTTAAATAGCACGATGATTAAAAAATTTATCTATGCATCGCTTACGACGGTGCTATTGGCTGCTGGCCAAGTAGATGCGCAGACCAACAGCGTATACAATTATACAGAGGCTTTTAATCCCATTTTTTATACACAAAACGGCTCTCCCTACCGTTCTGCAAGTGGAAAACCGGGGCACGCCTACTGGCAAAACCGTGCAGATTATACGATTAAAGTATCATTGGATGAGCAAACCGACGAGGTTTCTGGGCGGTTGACAATCAATTATACCAATAATAGCCCAGACGACTTAGAATATCTTTGGTTCCAATTAGATCAAAACCTCTTCCACGCGGAATCACGTGGACAAGCGACCATCCCCCTAGAGGATAGTCGATACGGCTCAGCAGAATCTGAATTTAAGGGAGGATTCCAATTGAAGAACTTTCGTTTTTCAAATGGCGCAACGGCATCCTACACGGTCATTGATACGCGGATGCGGTTGGAATTGCCGGCAGTACTAAAAGCTGGTGGGAACTCAGTTAGTTTGGAACTGGAATTCTCTTATACCGTTCCGACATACGGAGCTGACCGTACAGGAATATTGGACACTAAAAATGGTAAGATCTATACCATCGCCCAATGGTACCCCCGAGTGTGCGTTTATGATGACATTGCCGGCTGGAATACAGAACCCTATACCGGTCCAGGTGAATTCTATCTTGAATTTGGAAATTATCAAGTGGAGATCGATGCGCCTGCCGACCACATTGTCGTTGCGGGCGGAGAGCTTCTCAACCCAGCCGAAGTGTGGACGTCCGAACAGTTTTCCCGATATAAAGAAGCTGCTGGAAGCGAAAAAACGGTCTTAATCCGATCAGCAGAAGAAGTGACCAATCCTGCCTCACGTCCGAACAAAAAGCGCCTGACGTGGAAATACAAGTTAGATAATGCCCATGATTTCGCCTGGGCTTCCTCAAAAGCTTTTATTATTGACGGAGCCAAAATCAACAACCCTAGCGGAAAAAATGCGTTGGCCCTGTCTGCTTATCCTGCGGAAAGCAATGGAGGCAATGCATGGGAACGTTCGACAGAATACACCAAAGCATCCATTGAGCATTACAGCAAAAAGTGGTTTGCGTATCCTTATCCAGTAGCTGTCAATGTTGCTTCCAACGTAGGTGGTATGGAGTACCCCGCTATCTCGTTCTGCGGCCATACAGCGAAAGCAGGTAATCTGTGGGGCGTAACTGATCACGAGTTTGGGCACAATTGGTTCCCAATGATTGTTGGGAGCAACGAGCGTCTACATGCCTGGATGGACGAAGGCTTTAATACATTTATTAATGGCCTATCAACCGAAGCTTTCAACAAGGGAGAATATCATAAAAAGTTCGGTAACCGTAACAGCATGACACCCGCATTTTCCAGACCTGATTTAGAACCTATTATGTCTTCCCCGCAAAATATGAAAGAAAAAAACATCGGTGTCCTCGCCTATTATAAACCTGCTTACGGTCTTCGGCTGCTACGCGATGAAGTGATTGGCGCAGAACGCTTCGATAACGCTTTTCGCCAGTACATCGCGTATTGGGCATATAAACATCCCACACCAGACGACTTTTTCCGCACCATGGAAAATGAAACAGGTGAAAACCTAGCTTGGTTCTGGCGCGGCTGGTTTAAGCATAATTGGGCTTTGGACCAAGCCATCAGATCGGTAGAATACGACGGTCTAGACCCTAAAAATGGCGCCGTCATCACGATAGACAATCTGCAAAAACTGCCCATGCCCGTCGTTATCGAAGCAACGACTGAGTCTGGAAAAAAAATAAGGAAAAAGCTTCCGGTGGAAATATGGCAACGTAATACGTCTTGGCGTTTTAAACTCAAATCCACGGAAAAGCTAGTAAAAGTAGTTATCGACCCCGATAACGTTTATCCGGATATCGATCCGAATAATAACGTCTGGCCGAGAAATTAGTGATGAGTGACAAGTAGTTATGAGATATAAGATTGAAAATATGATGAGAATACAGATACAACATTACACGTGCCTTTTCTTTTTATTGCTTTTTGGGTTCGGCACAGGCCTTGTAGTAAATGCGCAGGAGATAAAGGGTATTGTGCATGAACTGGAGAGCAGCCAGCGATTGAGAGAAGTTACTGTAAAGAACCTTCGGACGAATAAGACAACCGAGACGGATGTGGAAGGGAATTTTACCATATCCGGAAACATCAATGACTTATTAACCTTTACTCAACCGGGATACGAGGTAGACACGGCTTTTATTTATGAGGAAGGATTACAACGCATCTATCTTGTCCGGGATAGCAAATCTATCGTGATCGACGAGATTGTAATAAGTCGTCTTACAGACAGTCGTCTAGCCCTTGAAATAGAAAAGGCCAAAAACGAGGGACAAGTAACAGAAGCGTCGCAAAATCGTGGTGGTCTACGGATTTCGCTTTCCCGCCTATTTGGGAGACAAAGCAAGAACGCTCGAAAAAATCTGGATCTCCTGCTAGAAGAACAAAATAATCGAAAAGTCGATCGGTTATTTAACGAACGGGTAATTCGTGCAACGGTGCCCCTTACCGATACAGAAATGGCGCTGTTCAGAGAACAGTTCCGCCCATCGTTGGAATTCATAGAGACAGCATCACCTGAAGACGTACGGGCATATATACTTGATTCTTACGGCAAATTTAAGGCAAAATAAGGCAATGATTGGCGCGTATAAACAATACGACAATGTTATATAAGAAATCTATACTATACAGATGAAACACGGTTTGTTTATATTCGTTTTTTCCTTTACGATAGCTATGGTTAGTTATGCGCAAAAAAGTGACGCCAAATTGGAGCGCATGTTACAAAAGGAAATCAAAGATTTCCAAGGTGATGTAGGTATATTCGTGCAGCATTTTAAAAAAAATAAAACCGTAGCTATACATGCAGATACCCTCTTCCCAACGGCAAGCGTTGTCAAAGTCCCTATATTGGTAGGTGTTTTCGACAAGATAGAACGCGGACAACTAAAACTTAGCGACGCGCATATCTACGATGCAGACCGTATATACGGAGGCTCAGGACTGATGCAGTTTTATAAAGATAGCTCTAAAACCAATCTCTCTACAATGGTTTCCTTGATGCTTACCTATAGTGACAATGTAACTTCGATCTGGTGTCAGGAACTTGCGGGCGGCGGAACGGCGATCAATCAGCTAATGGACAAATTGGGGCTCCCGAATACCAAAGTGAATTCGCGCACAGCGGGTCGCCAGGAAATTTGGGAAAAATACGGTTGGGGACAAACCACGCCTCGTGAAATCGTACAGCTAATGACCATGATAAGAGAAGGTAAAGCCATCACTCCACGTCTTTCGGATAAAATGTATCGCTATTTAAAAAATCAATACTATAACGGAGAGGCGCTGTCACAACTTCCGGCGCATATCGCAACAGCCTCCAAGACAGGCGCATTGAACCAGACACGTAATGAAATCGTGTTTGTCCATGCACCATCGGGTGATTATGCTTTTGCTGTTCTAACAAAAAACAACAACGATCAAAGCTGGACACCCGATAACGAAGCTGAGGTATTAATCAGAAAAATATCCAATATTTTGTGGAATTACTTTGAGCCAAGAGAACAGTTTAAAGCGTACGATCCTGTGCTTTAAATCTATTTCATAAAAAAGCTGTCTTTTTAGACAGCTTTCTCTTTTTTATCTTCCGCTTTTGCTTTGGGACGTTTTCCTGGTCTTTTCTTTCCATACGATCCCATAATAATTTTCCCTCTACGTGTTTTTTTATCTCCTTTACCCATAGTTTTGTATTTTAAATTTACAATTATTGATCGAATAAAAGCAATTTAGTAATTACAGCATTCAAATCCAAATAACTATAGGCATATATCGAATCTTTATCCCCTACTGTAGTTAGGCGCTTCTTTCGTAATGGAGATGTTATGCGGATGCGACTCTCGTAGACCTGCGCCGGTAATCCGTACAAACTGTGCTTCTTTCAATTTTTCGATGGAACCCGCACCGCAGTATCCCATAGATGCTCTTAACCCACCGATGTATTGATATACGACCTCTGCTAACGTCCCTTTGTAAGGCACGCGTCCCACGATACCTTCTGGCACTAATTTTTTAATATCCTCTTCCACATCTTGAAAATAACGGTCTTTAGAGCCTTTCTCCATCGCTTCCACCGAACCCATACCTCTATACGATTTAAACTTACGTCCTTCATAGATAATGGTCTCCCCAGGCGCTTCTTCTACTCCGGCAAATAACGAGCCTGCCATAATGGTATCTGCTCCAGCAGCGATAGCTTTGGCAATATCTCCAGTTTGTTTAATACCACCGTCAGCAATTAATGGTACTCCAGAACCTTTCAAGGCCTTCGCCACCTCATACACCGCATATAACTGTGGCACACCAACGCCTGCAATAATCCGTGTAGTACAGATAGACCCTGGACCAATCCCTACTTTTACAGCATCTGCTCCGGCTTCTGCCAACGCTTTTGCCGCCGCTCCTGTAGCAATATTCCCTACGATGATCTGCAGTTCCGGGAATGTTGATTTGACCTCTTTCAACTTCTCGATTACACCTTTAGAATGCCCATGCGCCGTATCGATGGTCACAACATCCACACCTGCTTTCGCCAATGCCGCGACACGTTCTAACGTGTCCGCAGTTACACCTACTGCAGCACCCACTAACAAACGACCATGGCTATCTTTGGCGGCATTCGGAAAATGCTTATATTTTTGAATATCTTTAAAAGTAATGAGTCCCTTTAAGTTTCCTTCTGTATCTACTACAGGTAACTTCTCAATTTTATAATCCTGTAAAATTTCCTCTGCGCGAATTAAGTCTGTTCCCTCCGGCGCCACGACCAAATTCGTCTTTGTCATTAGTTCGGTAATTGGCATAGACATATCTTTCTGAAACCGAAGATCACGGTTAGTGACAATACCAACAAGCTTTCTATTATTGCTAACAATTGGAATACCGCCTATCTTGTGCTCTTTCATAATCTTGAAAGCGTCACCGACGGTCGATCCTTCCAACAAGGTAACAGGGTCCTGTATCATTCCGCTCTCTGAACGCTTTACCTTACGCACCTCAGCCGCTTGCTCGTCTATGGACATATTTTTATGCAACATTCCTATTCCGCCAGCTTGCGCGATGGCTATCGCTAAATCAGCTCCCGTCACGGTATCCATTGCGGCAGAGACCAAGGGAATATTCAAGCGTATTTTCTTGGTAAGTTGCGTACTCGTGTCAACATCGCGAGGCAAAATTTCTGAATAAGCAGGAATTAATAAAACATCGTCGTAGGTGAGACCTTCTGCTACGAATTTTTGTGGATCTAATTGCATATGGCAAATATCTTTGGAGTTTCTATTTGCCGGACAAATATACGAATTTTTGTTATTTTCTAAAAAATATTTTTTTTTCAAACAGTCGGATGACGAACGAAGGAAAAGATTTGGCAGACTATTTGCTCTTTTTCTGTTTTTATAGAACACATTTATCGATAACCGATAAGTTTTGAAATTACAAATAATATGAAGAAAGTATTTTTATCTTTATTAGCCGCTTCGTTCTTGGCCATCGGTACAAACGAGGTGAATGCACAGGCACGTTATCGGACGGCATTGGGGCTAGGAATCGACTTAGGAGATGGACCGACCTTGGTCGGGCCACAAATAAAGCACTTTTTTGATGGTGCAAACGCAGGAAATGCCCAAGTACTATTCGGAGATGACGTGACGGTATTAGGCGTGGATTATTCATATAACCAGGCTATTGCCGGGACAAATGGATTGAATTGGTATGTAGGAGTCGGTCCTCAACTTGCGTTTATCGACGGTGGCCGTTGGTGGTATGACGACAGGAATGATGACCGTACCTATTTTGCGCTTCGTCCGGCGGCAGGATTGGAATTCAAAATTCCGTCAGCCCCACTCGCTTTCCACTTCGACTGGAAACCTTGGTGGAACCTCTCCAACAGAAGTAACTTCGAACCAGCTCGTTTTACATTAGGGTTTAAATTCACCTTAAATTAAAAAAAGCCTATAGAGGATAACTACCGCGTCGGTATATCAATAGGGTATACCGACTTTTTTTATACAAGCAAAATAACAAAACACTATCTTTGCACTAGATTATATGATTAAGCTAGAGCAGGTAAGCAAAATATTCTATAAGAAAAAAAGGGAAATTCAAGCCCTGAGGAATATTACGCTCCACATCGAGAAGGGAGATATTTTTGGCATTATCGGTTATTCCGGTTCTGGAAAGAGTACGCTTGTACGAACCATTAACTTGTTAGAACGTCCCACCTCGGGAAACATATATCTGTCCAATAAGAATATTGTATCGCTTTCGGAGAAAGAATTGATTCCTTTTCGTCGAAAAATTGGGATGATATTTCAACATTTTAACTTGCTTTCATCGCGTACCGTTTTCGACAATGTGGCTTTTCCACTGCAGTTAACAAAGATGACCAAAGGGGAAATAAAGGAAAAAGTAGATAACCTGCTTAACATGGTGGACTTATCGGAAAAACGAGAAGAATATCCGGCCGCGCTATCCGGCGGACAAAAGCAACGCGTGGCTATCGCCAGAGCATTAGCTTCTGATCCGGAGATACTGCTTTGTGATGAAGCTACCAGTGCGTTGGATCCACAAACCACACGTTCTATCCTGTCTCTACTGAAACGTATCAACCGCGAGCTGGGTATTACCATCATATTGATTACTCATCAAATGGAAGTAGTACGTGCGATATGCAACCGCGTCACTGTTATATCCGAAGGTGAATTGGTGGAAGAAAACGAAGTAAACGCATTATTTGACCATCCGAAATCCCCCATCACCCAGGAATTGTTGAACCCAACATTGACTATTGATTAATTAAAGTGAATATGTCTGAAGCAACATTTTGGCTATTGGCAAAGGGTACGTGGGAAACGATCGTGATGACCTTTTCCTCCGGATTTTTCAGCTTTCTGCTTGGACTTCCACTAGGCATATTATTATTCTTAACACGTGAACGGCAATTGCTTGCAAACAAACCGTTGAATAGTACTATTGCATTTTTTGTAAATATTTTCCGTTCAATTCCTTTTATTATCCTCATCGTATGGATGATTCCGTTCACCCGTGCATTAGTAGGGACATCGATCGGCATGAACGCTGCTATCGTGCCGTTGAGCATCGGTGCTGCGCCGTTCGTCGCGCGGTTAGTAGAGAATTGCTTATTAGAAATACCCTACGGGATTATCGAAGCGGCACGATCCATGGGAGCCACGACGATGCAGATTGTTCGCAAAGTACTTATTCCAGAAGCACTTCCGGCATTAATAAACAGCGCTTCCCTAACACTGATCACCCTAGTGGGGTATTCCGCAATGGGTGGCGCCGTAGGTGCCGGGGGGCTAGGACATATTGGGTATCAATACGGTTATGTCGGCTATGATGCGTTGATTATGAATATGGTGCTTGTACTACTTATTGGTATCGTATTCGGGATACAGTTTATCGGTGACCGATTATCAAAATATGTAGACCATAGGAAATGATGCCAATTGTTAATGGTTAATAGATGGCTTATTTATAAAGTATTAAAAATATGCACAACACAATCAAATTTTTATTTAGTTCAGCGATTATCATAGCTTCCCTTTTATCCTGTGGTGGCGCAAATCGTTCTTCGGATATCCTTCGGGTAGGTGTACAGGCAGGCCCTGAATATAGTTTGGCAGAGGAAGCGAAAAAGGTAGCAAAAGAAAAGTACAACCTGGAAGTCGAATTGGTTTCTTTTAACGATTACGTCATGCCAAACGAGGCTTTACATCAAGGTGATATTGACGTCAACGTATTCCAAACCACGCCCTATTTGGACGATCAAATGGCAAGTAGAGGATACAAGCTGTCCGTTGTCGGAAACACCTTCGTTTATCCGATGGCTGGCTATTCCAAGAAAATAAAGACCATTAGCGAACTTAAATCCGGAGATACGGTGGTTATTCCTAATGATCCAACAAATTTGGGTAGAGCCCTTTTACTTATACAGGAAGTTGGTCTTATCCGCCTTCGAGATAATGTAGGATTACTCCCTCGTTTACAAGATATTACTAAAAATGAATTGAACCTTAAAATTATTGAATTAGAAGCTCCCCAGTTACCACGGACATTGGATGATGACAAGGTTGCCGTAGCCGTTATCAACAATAATTTTGCAGCAAGCCACAATCTGACAGCAAAAGACGATGGTATTTTTGTAGAAAACGAGAAATCGCCTTACGTGAATATCATCGTGAGTCGGGAAGACAACAAGAAGGACGAAAAAGTATTGAGTTTTGCAAAAGCTTATCAATCGGAAGAAGTGGAAGCAGTAGCAAACAAGGTATTTAAAGGTGGAGCTATAAGAGGCTGGTAATTATATTTGTAAAGCCGCATTATCTACGGCTTTATAAATATAATTTAGCGATTCGGAACAGTCCATAAGAAAATGGTACTACCATCTACGGTAATGGTTTTTTCAGGTTCCCAGTCACCCATATCAAAAGCATGTGAGACAATGCGCGTTCCCGGCTTTAATTCTTCCAGGATTTTCGGACGTAACTTTAAATTGACCTGTGGTAGTAAATACAGCGTCAATACATCGGCTTTGCTAAAGTCAAAATCAAATAGATTCCCCTGTATGAAGTTAACTTTATCAGTTACACCTGCTTCTTTCGCATTTTCGTTTGCCTCCTTAATACGCTCTGGATCTAGATCAACGCCTGTCGATGTAGCTCCACGTTTGGCAGCGGAGATTGCGATACGTCCATCACCGCAGCCCAAATCATAGTGGATATCCCCTGCCTTCACTCCCGCCAGATCTAACATCGCATCCACTACTGCTTGCTTAGTAGGCACATATGGAACGTCCAAATTAGGCTTCTGTGCAAATACCTGGAAGCCTACCAATAAACAAAAGACCAGTAAATAATTTTTCAATGCATTCATTTTTTTTTAAATTTAAAGAGTCAAACATTATTTTTCATTTAAGTATACAAACCAAGTGTACCATAGTACGGTACTCCTAAATCATACCTTTTTTTTTAATTTCGGTATGAAAAAGAAGAACACCATTCCCAGTAACAATACACCGACGCCAAGCCACGCTCCTTTTCCAGCGAACATTAGGCTAGAGTATAATAAATACAAGGAGGTAAGGCAAAAAATAATGGGGAGCACGGGATACAATGGCACCTTAAACGGACGAGGCGCATCGGGTTCTCTGTAACGCAAGACAAAGAGTGACAACCCAGTACACAAAATAAAAAACCAAAAAATTGGTGCTGTAAAATCCACCATAGATTCGAATCCACTTCGGGCAAACGAGCCGACAATAATCAGTAAAACCGCAATTGCCCCTTGCACCAAAAGTGCATTTACAGGTGTGGAGGTTTCGGATTTCCATGTCCGCATAAAAGAAAAAATTGGAAAATCCCTACCCAGCGCGTGATTGGTACGCGCGCCGGTAAAAATAGTAGCGTTAGTGGATGTCAACGAAGCGAGAATCACCAATAAACCTATAAAAAACACCCCCGTCTCTCCCATAACGACACGCATTGTTTCTACCCCCACCGCTTCCGACGACGCCAGTCCTTCAATGCCTAAGACGTTGAGATACGCTAAATTAATCAATATATAAATGGCCGTGATGATTAGGATGCTGGCTATCATAACCAACGCCATCTTCTTACTGCCTCCACGCATCTCTGCCGATATGTACCCCGCTTCATTCCAGCCTCCGAAAGTTAATAACACCATCACCATAGCGCCTCCTATTGCCGGTGTTATACCCGAACTGACAGGTTCTAGGGCTGTACTAACGTTATTTTCGGGCACGAACAAAAAACCAGCGATAACCAAAACGAGTAAACCGATGAATTGCAAACAAACAAACAGCTTTTGTGCACCGGTTCCGACGTGCACGCCGATAACATTAACACATGTAAGCCCTATGACAACCAGTGCAGCATAAATCGAAGAAGAGAACGCGCCAACCCTGTACAACTCACTCATATAATCACCTACTATAAACGCCAACAAGGCTATGGAACCCGTTTGGATGATACTCATCCTTGCCCAAGCAAACAGAAATGCAAAGCGTCGACCAAAAGCACGGTGTAAAAAATGATAATCCCCGCCCGTATTGGGAAAAGCTGTACTCAATTCCGCATAGCACATCGCACCAATAAGGGAAATCACGCCACCCAAAACCCACACACCGAGAAATAATTCCGAACTGCCTGTATTCGCGGCAACAATGGATGACGTGCGAAAAATACCTGCTCCTACGACGACACCAATGATAACGACGATCGCGTCTACTACACGTAAACGCGGTTTTGGGCTATTGGTATTAACGTTTTTTTTGGTAAAATATTTACTGTCGTTCGGTTGTGTTATACTTTCGAGACGGTCTTCCAAGTTCTGCGTGTCTTTCATGCGCGCTTTTTGTTATACGGAGTTTATGAATTATCCCCATATAATAGTACAAACAACTATCCAAATTGTTTACCGTATTCCCTGGCACTGTTGAAGATAGCACCAATGAGCGAAACTAAAACGAAAAGCCTAAAGACAGCATCGCTGTGCGCGGCGTCCCTACAAAACCCCTTGTATAATCAAAACCACCTAAATAATAATACTTATCCAATATATTATTGACATTGAGGCTCAGCCGGGCTCCATTTATATGATAATATAATGCGGCATTCCAGACTTGGTACGCAGGCCATTCTCCCCAGGCCATATTCCCATGATCGTCTATTGCCATAGGGTTCTCCATCCGCCTGCTGTTCATAAAATTCATTCCACCACCAAATCCCAGTCCTCTTAACGTGGCATCCGGAATAACATACTTCATCCATATGCTTCCCATATGTTTTGGTGCATTAGCTAACGGCATACCGACCTCCATTTCTCTCGATGAAGATTTCACCTCTGTACGGTTAAAGCTGTAATTTGCCATCACCTGGAATTCTTTCGTTACCTGCCCTCTGAAATCCAATTCTACCCCTTGCGAGATAACCTCGCCCGATTGCCTATATACCGGAAAACCACTATCGCTCATTTCACCTGTAGCAATTAGCATATTCTCTCTACCGATATGGAATATAGAAAGCTCTGTTTGCAATTGATTGCTAAAGAAACCTGCTTTCAATCCGGTCTCCACTTGAAAACTACGCTCAGGCAAAAACGGGCGATCCGCACCGTATTGTTCGTGGTTGTGAATAAAATCTGCTCCCACCGGAACATATCCTTGCGAATAGCTGGCGAAATAATTCATTTGGTCATTGATATGGTATGTCAACCCGAAGCGCGGTAACCAAGCGTGTTGGCTCGTTTCATACGACCGCGCCAAATCCGCACTACTTGACCGGTAATATTCATGTCGCAAGCCGGCAATAACGTTTAGGCGTTCACCAATAGTCATCTGGTCTTGCAGATAAAGACCTATGCTTTTGTACGGGTTCAAAAACGGAAATTCAGCCTGGGCTAGCCACACGTAAGAACTTACATCGATAACATCCCGTACCGGGCTTTCTAGATCAATGGTCAACGGCACTTCTTCTCCATCTAGCACACGGCGTCTAGCCTCGCGCTGTACATTATTTTTATCCCCTCCATATTGTGCATAGTCTACCCCCAGCACGAAACGATGTGCATAGCCTGGCTTTTGCAGGTTGTAGCTTAGATAACTTACGAGATTATCCGTATAATCCTTCACCTTCTTCGAAAGAAAGCGCATGTTCATAATGGTATTCTCGGGCGGATTAGCATACGTATTCAGTGTACGGAGTTCATTCAATTCTTCACTGTATATTGATTTCATGTAATTTACATGCAAAGACAAATCGCTGGTGATGCTTTGTGAAAAACGAGTCGAAAATGTCAAGAACTTGGAACGGTAAAAATCTGTCGGCTGGTTTACATTGAACGCCCTATCCTGCGCATAAAAATCATTATTACGGATGCCTAGACCTCTATCCAAAAACCCATCAAAATCATCATAGGTTAAGTCCACATCAATCTGTGTTCCTTCTGCAGGACGAAATGTAAAAGAGGGTGCAATCAATATATTTTTTCGCTGGTTATTATCTCGAAATGTACGCGAGGCTTCGTAAGCGAGATTGAGTCTATACAAAAATCGGTTGTCTTTATCCAAAGGACCACCCATATCCAGTGTAGATCGGAGCGTTTGAAAGCTTCCAACACTAAAACCAATACTCGTTTTTTGTTCTTCAAGCGGCTTTTTCGTCACCAAATTAATTGTACCACCCGGTACGATATCACCAAAGAGCGAAGCCCCTGGACCTTTCAACACCTCGATACTTTCCAAATTTGCTGTTAATGGTGCGCGCCAAAAACTAGTCCCGTAGCCATAGGCTGAACGCATCCCGTTCACCAGACGGAGACCACTTGTATACCCGCTATTAAAACCTCGTATGGTTAAGTCGTCATAAACAGATGCCTGGCTCACACCCGCCAGGTCCTGTACCATATCCGTAATCTGAAAAGCTTGTCTATCCTCCATGAATTCACGACTCACTAACGATACCGATTGAGGCAGATCTTTCAAAATTCCCGAAAATTTACCACCAAGCTCCGTCGTATTGATTAAATACGAATTGTTCCGCCTACCGGTAACCAGTATTTCTTCTAACGTTACGGCGGTTGTATCCACTTGCCCATAACTCATTACTGCATAACACAGTAAACAAAAAGTATAAAAAACTCTGGCCATCAGCGATTTTCCATAAAAGAACTAAACGTATCCGTCGTTATCACTTTCGTCTTATCCAGTGTCATATGCAACGTCTCAAAACCAGATTCTTCACATGACAATACCAAATCAAACCCCTGCTTTAACCAAAACTCATATGCACCTTCCAGAAAAGGATGTGTATGTAAATACAGCAATTCAACACCCTGCTGCTGTCCTATAGTTTTCAATCGCTGTACAAGTGCTGTCCCGAGACCCGATTTCCGGTAGTCGGGCTCAACATATAACCTCGCAACTTCGACAATCTTGCTCCCTGTAAAAGAAAAATAGGGGAAACGATTATCATATGCCATCATGCCTATGGTGCCGATAAGCTTTCCTTGTTTGGTACGCGCTTGCAAAAAAGCACCTATATTCGTGTGTACATATGTTGAAGAAAATTCTTCCAAATCTTTCGGTATAACTTGATGGTTCAACATGGGAAATAGACGTTCCCGTGTTTTCAATACATACGCGATAACTTCCTCACGATCTCGTACACCTACCGGTAATATTTCAATATCGTTTATCATAAAGGCTTCCGTTTAGGTATTATAAATGTTCGTCCGGCATGCTGGACATCTGTTAAAGCAACATTATACGTGTTTTCTAAAGTGGAAAGCAACACAGCCGGGTCTTTCTCTTCCAACTCATGTAATTTTTTGTCTTGCATCACATAAAATCGATCGCCATATAAAAGTGCGAGATTAGGATCATGCATCACAGACACCACTGTTGTACCGGTTTCGACCAAACGCTTGAGATGTTCCATCACCGCGACTTGGTAATGCAGGTCCAGGTGATTTGTCGGTTCATCGAGTAGCAATACATCCGGTTGTTGCACTAAGATGCGGCATAGCAAAACCAATTGCCGCTCCCCTCCCGAAAGCGCCGTATACGGTTTATCCTTTAAGTGCCACAACCGGAAAGCACGCAGATTTTCCGCCACCAAATCCAAGTCTACTTGACTCGGAGCAAATCTAGAAAATGCGGCTCGACCTGTTAGTACCACATCGAACACGGTAAACGGAAAAGTAGTCTGGTGAAATTGCGTCATGAAGCCGATCCGAAAACCACTGTTCTTTCCCGATTTGATGTGTTTCCGGTCTTGACTGCCAAACAGCACTTCGCCTTTATAGAGACGTTCCATACCCGATAGAATATTAAAAAGAGTAGATTTTCCGCTCCCGTTTCTGCCGAGAATAACCGTCAGCTCCGACGCATAGAAATTTGCCGTCAGTTCAGCCAGCACCTGCTGCTTTCCGAATGAAAAGGAGAGGTTATGAATCTGTATCAACTCTTTCATGCATTCCAGTTTACAGCATTTTTACGCATTAGATAAATAAATAAAGGCGCACCCAAGATCATGGTGAATACACCCACCGGAATTTCAAATGGCATAACAGCACGTGAGAAATCATCAATCAGCAGCAGAAATGTCCCACCGATACTCATATTAGCGAAAACACCTATTTGATTGTTAGGTCCGAAAACGATACGGCTGATATGAGGCACAATCAACCCGAATAAACTAATCATGCCCACCGAAGCAACAGCCGATGCTGTAATCATGGTTGCAAGTCCTACAATAATAAATTTAATATTTCGGGGATTGACCCCCACTGCCAATGCTTCTTGATCACCAAGCGCCAATAAATTGAGCTTCCAGCGAAGTGCAGCAATAGCCGCCAATCCACCCCCTATCGGTAAAAATGCCGTTTGCACCTTATCCCAGGAAGCGGTATGCAGATTCCCCATTGTCCATTGCACAATGGCCTGTAATTTATAGGGGTCACTCAAATACTGCAATATGGTCAAGAATGCAGTAAAAACCCCTGTTATAATCATTCCCGACAGTACCATCGTTATCAGCGAGGTCCGTACACCCGAATAAGATACGAGATAAGTAATTCCCACCGCTAACACCCCAAATAAAAATGCAGAGAGATTAATTGGTATCAACGGTATCAACATGGACAATGCCGCACCGAAAGCCGCACCGGAAGATATACCTAATGAAAACGGGTCGACAATTGGATTTCTGAAGATGGCTTGCAACACCCCTCCCGAAACCGCCAATGCAGCTCCAACCATAAAAGTAAGTAAAATACGGGGTAAGCGGACCTGCCAGAGGATAGTCTCGGTATCAGTATACGATTCTCCCAACATCTCACTCCAAAACCGCTGTACAGCCATCCAAGTATAGTGGGTTAAATCCAGTATGCCTATATAGCCTGTGCTCCCCAAAGACAGTGAGAAAAACAACACCACAAGTGGCATTAAGACGAGTAGAAGGATCTTCAAACGCTGTTGCATCATTTAGGCCTCCTCCTTCGCACTGTAATAGAGCTTGTCCATTGCCTCTTGGATTTGGGTTTCCAAAAGTTCCACGCTTTCTTCCGGATAACACCAATGCCGCAACTGCTTGGCAAAAAGCATAAATTTAAGGGTATGTGGATCAAAATTGAACGTGGGTGTCAATACATACACCTCTTTATTTTTCACTGCAGGAAGGGCAGCTAACTCCTTAAGTGTATAGACATCCGCCAGCTTAGAATTCCATAGCACAATAATATCCGGATTCCAGCTATACAGCGATTCGGCTCCGATATTCGGAGCTTCCATTTCCAACGTGCAAGCATTTGTCGCGCCCGCCGCCTCGATTGATAAATCCATCAGTGAACCCTTGCCGGAAGTCGAGAGTATACGCCCCTTGGACCAGGCATAATATACCTTTTTACGAACGCTATCCACCGGTCTTTCCATTTTGATCAACTCTTCGTCTACATACGAAATAAGCTCCTCGGCTCGCTCCTCTTTATCCACTAATGTAGCAACACCCCGTAATTCTTTGTAAATACGCTCTTTATTTTTGCTGGAAACAGCATAAACGGGGATGTTTAACTCTTCCAACTGAACGATGGTTTCCTTATCTTGCTCATACACAATAGCCAAGTCCGGCCTTAACCCTACAATAGACTCCACGTTATTCGCTCGCCCACCATAGGTGGGTGTTGCAATTTCTTTACGCGCTATACGTTTATCTAATTTAGACAAAAACTGATAAGAAGACTCATTTTGATACACCTGTTCAGGAATGCCCACGATGCTTGCCCCTGCCTGCAACATATACAGTTCGTCCACCATCGGTTCAAACAGCACCACCACTCGTTTTGCAGGCTGGCTTAGTGTTATTGTTAAGCCCCTGCTGTCTTCCGCAATATAAGCGCTGCCTTCCTTATGGCTATGTGTAGTTTGTTGACAGCTCGCCATCAGCAATGCAATACCCCACCATAACGCCGCGTATCTAAAACCTAGACCTGTATATCTTTGTATCATTTTATATTGTACCAATCTTCTTACAGATAATTTCCGAAAGCTTTGATGGCATATTCCGCATCAAGTACTTTGGTCTCCATCTTTACCTTTTCCCCATATTTGCCAAATAGCGCTTGAAACAGACGCCCATCGTAAGACACGACGATTTTATCGTCTATACAAAATATAGGCAAATGACGATTGCCCACATCAAAGCAAAAGCTTCCAATGGTCGCCATATCGTCCGTATATAACACGATACATGTACAAGGTTGAATCCGCGCTTTCACAATAACCTCATCTGTAGCGTAGACAACCTCGCCGTCGTGGATAGGCATCTTTGGAAACCGAGAGAGGGAAACATCACTGCCTCCCTCGGTCTTCCGTCTGATTACTGTTCGATTGACCTCATACCATTGGAGCGGTAAAAAGTCTATTTTTGGATCGGAAGCATGCATTTTTATCGTTTTTATGCTAGGCTCACAGCCTTTTTTGCAGCCACTTTCTCTTTCAACCAGTTGCACCATGCATCAATACCGTCACCATTTAGTGTACTGATTGATATCATTTCCAAATTGGGATTAACTTCACGTGCATCTTTTGTTACCGCTTCAATCGAGAACGGGACATAAGGCAATAAATCTGCTTTTGAAACGAGCATCAATTCGCTTGTTAGGAACATACGCGGATACTTCTTTGGTTTATCATCACCTTCGGTAGAAGCCAGTAATGTGACGCGGTAATCCTCTCCTAAGTCGAATGCAGCAGGGCAAAGCAAATTGCCTACATTCTCAATAAACAACAAATCAACGCCCTCTAAATTGATATGATCCAGTGCTTGCAAAACCATCTGTGCTTCGATATGACACATACCGCCTGTCACAATTTGTAAAGCATTGATGCCAACTTCGCGCATACGTACAGCATCCCGTTCGGTTTCGGGGTCGCCCACTAAAACCGCGATGTTTAACTCGCTACTTAAACGCTTACCTGTTTCCTGCATCAAAGTCGTTTTTCCGCTTCCAGGCGAAGAACATACGTTAATAACACAGACATCTTTCAGACGCTCTCGAATTGCTTTCGCCACGAAATCGTTGGCCTTCAATAGATTCAGGGTGGTATTATCACACTGGACCGAACCTACCGGCATTTGATTACTCTTTGGGGTTGTTGGGTTACTCATTATTTATCCTCCTGAAATGTTACTTGACTAATTCTTAATTCTTCACCTTGTATTATGCGATCTGATGGTTCCCCACAGTCGCATACAAATCGGTGATATTTCACTTCAAACTGTTTATCACAACTTTTGCAATACGCTATGATAGGTAATATAGATACTTCTAATTCCGTATTTTTAAACCTTGTATCATCCAATACATACGCTTCAAAGGCGTTCTGAATCAATATCGGTTGCAAGCTGCTTAACAGGCCTGCCTCCAGATTAATTTTGATAATAGCTTCATATTTATCCGGGTAAGCCTCTTCTAACGTTCTAAAAATATCTTTAACAATACCTAACTCGTGCATATCAATCTGTATATTTAAACCGCTTTCTTACTTGTCTTCCGTTCAGTGTCTTTTTTTATTGCTTTCTTTCCTTTACTTACCGTCTTCTTTTTGCCAGCCGTTTTCGTATCCACCGTTTTGGAGGTTATTCCTTTCGGCTCTGTTCTCTTTGGTGTATCCTCGAGATCCGTACTCGCCACATCTCGCTGTGCTGTTTCAGCTTCAAGCTTCATCGCTTCTTCCGCTTTTACCGCTAATTGATCATGGGTAAAGACCCAACACATTTGCGCCAACATGGTTAAAAAACTATACAATAATTCACCATCGGTACCCACTGCACGCAGCAAGAGTGTGTTATTCGCACATTCAGTAAATCCAAACGAGACATCCTCATACTCCATCGTTAGAATCTCATCCATCTCGTCTTTCATTAGCTTCGCGAATGGGCCACAATAAAACAAAGTCGCCTGATGCGTATATCCTTCAAAAAACAACATATCAGATACCGGTTGCTCCCGGGGTAATAAACACTGATTATCCGTCACCAGCAATTTGCCATCTTTATAAATACGTGTGATGCTGTGCAATTTTTGGAAAGCAAACACTTCGTTTCGATGTATTCTTCCAGCACTGATAATATCACCCCAAATCAAGGTTGCATCATCATTGACATGGATCGTATTGACCGTCTTAAAAATAGAATCCTTAAAAGGGGTTACGGGATGTGGCACGTAGTTAAAAACACTATCCTTGTCCAATCGTACATTCGTCTCTTGAGAAGCACCCTCTTTCATGGGATGTAGCTTATTAAAAGACTGCGTAAAAAGTTTCAAATGCGCATTTTCTTTTACGTGTACATCGATTACCAGCGAATCTTTGTCCAAAATCCCCGGAGAAGCACTCATGATAATCATTTCCAAATGATCCTGTGCTCGGGGCGAACCATAATGCGTGAGTTTATATGGTGCATTATGGTAGCTCTCCTTTAACAGACTCCGATGCCCTTCCCGTTCTACATTAATCTTGATTATACTATCCATCAATACCGACCGTTATTGCTCTAATAAAGCATGTTTTTTAATCCAATTTTTGACATCTTCGAGTCCTTGCAACGTCATTAGGTTCGTAAAGATAAATGGCCGTTCGCCTCGCATTCTTTTAGCATCACTTTCCATTACGCCCAAATCAGCGTTCACATAAGGAGCCAAATCTATCTTATTAATCAGCAATAAATCCGAACGTGTGATTCCCGGTCCGCCTTTCCGTGGGATCTTTTCGCCCTCGGCCACATCAATTACAAAGATGGTTACATCTGCTAAATCGGGGCTAAACGTAGCCGTAAGATTATCACCCCCACTTTCTATAAAGATGATTTGTGTATCCGGGAACTTCTGCGCCAGATCCTCCACTGCTTCAATATTCATGGATGCATCTTCACGGATAGCCGTATGTGGACATCCGCCTGTTTCCACGCCTGCAATGCGTTCCGCCGGTAATGCCGAATTTTTCTGTAGAAACTGCGCATCTTCGCGCGTATATATATCATTTGTAACAACACAGATGCTGTAATCTTCTGACATCGATCTTGTTAATCTTTCAATCAAGGCCGTCTTTCCGGAACCTACCGGACCGGCCACGCCTATTTTCACATAATTTCTTTCCATCTTGATGATTAAGAGATATAAATTCTTGTATAAAGTTTTTCATGCTGCATGCAACGAATATCCTGTACGACACAACAGTTCCCTATCATGTCTGGATCCATATCCGCCTGCTTATTGACCAGTTCTTTTATCAAAGGCTGGAGTTTAAAAAGAATCTTCTGCCCATCCATTTGACTGATCGGAACAAGTTTGGCACAATTGGTTACAATTCCATTTAAAGAATTATAATAAAAAGCACTCAAGCCATCCTCCAAAGTGATATTTTGAGCGTGGGCATACATCGCAAATGCCATCGGGTAATGCCCGTGTGCTTCGCCCGCTTGAATAGCTTCCAAATAGGTTTTGCAGCGCCTTACCGACTGGAAGCTTTCAACCACTTTCAGAAACCGAATCGCCAACTTTTTACTGGCTTCTCTAATTTCATAAGGTGACTTAAGCGATGTAATAAAGCTGTCAAGTTCGATCAATTTTTGCTTCAATGCCTTCTTCTCACATATTTTCCAAGTTTCGTGGAAAAATGCCGCGTCATTATAAAAGAAGTTATAGCGCAACATCTTTTCGGCATAAGCTTCGGTAGATTTACTATCGTGTACTATACCTTTATGGATATACGTTTCCAAGCCATAGGAATGTGTAAAACTTCCTATCGGGAAAACAGAATCATTAATTTGCAGCAACGTCAGTAATGGATTCATTCGCCTTTTGCTAATGTTATATTAAATTTTGTTTTTGTTGACCACTCGTGCATTTTTAACGTATGCGTTTGCAGAATCACTCGTGTATCTACCGTAACCCTATAGTCACCGTTGATCAATAATTGATGCAGGGGTGACTCATAGGCCAATATTACCTCCGCAGTTTCATTAATGTAAATCGGTAAATGGCGATTACCGATCTCAAAACAGATTCTGGCCATTTCTATGTAGTCGCGGGGATGAAATATTAGACAAAGGCAAGGCAATATACTAACAACGATACGTCGCTGCTCGTCCTCAAACAGGATGTCGCCATCCTGTAGCGGCGCACCACGTAGATTCCGAAAGCCAATTTCCTGACCACCCACTGTACGCACCCTCAAGATGCGTTTTTCGGTATCGAACCATTCCAGTTCAACTCGATCAGTAGATTTTTCTTTCAGCGCATCGTCTGTCCGTATATTGCCTGCTATGCCATTGGACACAATCATTTAGAACAAGAAATAACGTTGTGCCATCGGAAGCTCCGCCAGCGGTTCACAAGTTGCCAACACACCGTCTACCGTTACTTCATAGGTTTCCGGATTCACCTCGATATTCGGAGTTGCATCGTTATGTACCATGTCTTTCTTCATGACATTGCGACAACCTTCTACCGGTAAACATGCTCTGGCTAACCCCAAAGACTTGATCGTACCGTTATCGATCGAAGCTTTTGACACGAAGTTAAACGATGTTTTGGTTTTAGCTTTACCAAAGTTACCAAACATTTGGCGATAAATAATAGGCTGAGGTGTTGGAATAGAAGCATTCGCATCCCCCATCTTCGAACTCAGAATCATACCACCTTTGATAATCATCTCCGGTTTAACACCAAACATTTCCGGCTTCCACAGCACTAGATCTGCAAATTTCCCTACTTCTACCGAGCCCACATACTGATCGATACCATGCGCTTTTGCCGGATTGATCGTAAATTTAGAGACATAGCGTTTCACACGGAAGTTATCGTTGTTGGTAGCTTTGTCTTGCTCTAACGGTCCGCGCTGTACCTTCATTTTATGTGCCGTCTGCCACGTTCTAGAAATTACCTCTCCCACACGTCCCATCGCTTGACTATCCGAACTCATGATCGAGAAAACGCCCATATCCTGCAAAATATCTTCTGCTGCAATAGTTTGCGGACGGATACGCGAATCAGCAAAGGCCACATCTTCTTTTACGTTTTTATCCAAATGGTGACACACCATTAACATATCCAAATGCTCCTCCGCGGTGTTAATCGTGAACGGTTTTGTTGGATTCGTCGACGCTGGAATAACATTGGGATACATGGAAATCTTAATGATATCCGGTGCGTGACCTCCGCCCGCACCTTCCGTGTGGAACGTGTGGATTACACGACCATTAATAGCTGCAACAGTGTCTTCTAAAAACCCAGCTTCGTTCAATGTGTCGGTGTGGATAGCCACCTGTATATCATACTTGTCTGCCGTTTTCAAAGCGGCATCGATAACAGAAGGTGTCGCGCCCCAGTCTTCATGGATTTTCAATCCTAAAGCTCCGGCTTCAATCTGTTCTTCTAACGCTTTTAATCCCGTTACATTTCCTTTACCAAAGAAACCAACATTAATCGGTAGATCCTCAAATGCTTCCAACATTTTATGAATAAACCATTTACCTGGCGTCACTGTAGTTGCATTCGTACCATCAGCCGGCCCTGTACCCCCACCAATAAATGTCGTTACGCCACTATATAGCGCGGTTT
Organism: Sphingobacterium gobiense; assembly: GCF_002980575.1. Taxonomy (GTDB): domain Bacteria; phylum Bacteroidota; class Bacteroidia; order Sphingobacteriales; family Sphingobacteriaceae; genus Sphingobacterium; species Sphingobacterium gobiense. The sequence continues at coordinate 604,402 of NZ_PVBS01000001.1, read as the reverse complement.
CCACCTGCGTCGGACTGATAAAGTGAATATGTGTATCCACACCGCCAGCCGTAAGAATATAACCAGCGCCACCGTGTACCTCGGTTGACGGCCCAATAACCATACCCGGAGTCACACCATCCTGCACATCCGGATTCCCTGCCTTACCTATTCCCACAATTTTGCCGTCTTTGATACCAACATCCGCCTTCACAATCCCCCAATGGTCGATGATAATCACGTTGTTAATACAAAAATCGAGCACGTCATCGTCGCGCAAGGCACGTGCCGACTGCCCCATACCATCACGGATCGTTTTACCACCACCGAACTTATTTTCTTCGCCATACACGGCATAATCTTTTTCAATTTCGATCAACAGTTCCGTATCCGCTAGACGAACACGGTCACCCGTAGTCGGGCCAAATAGCGAAGCGTATTTATCTCGCGGTATATACAAAGCACCGTCATCATCATAATGAATCGACGATTTATCCAAGCCTAGTTTTTCGAGACCTAAGGCGTTTAGTTTTGTCGTAGCAACTCCTGCAGTTGCCAGTCCGACAATCTTAATCCAGTCTCTTCTGTTCCATTCTCCCATAATATGTTTTTTTAATTATTTAGAAGATTTAAAATTTTGTTTGTTCATTTTATCGATAGCCGAAGCTTTCACCTTCGCATTGGTATATTTACCATTGGTCAAGCCGTTAAAGCCGTGGATTTCTTTGTTTCCGCCGATCTCTACCAATATGACATTTTTCTTCTCACCCGGTTCGAAACGGACCGCTGTACTGGCCGGAATATTCAGACGCATGCCAAATGCCTCTTCTCTATTAAACTCCAAGTCTTTATTCACTTCAAAAAAGTGATAGTGCGACCCCACTTGAATAGGTCTATCGCCTGTATTAGCTACCGATATCGTCTTGGTCTTATAGCCAATGTTTGCTTTGATATCGTCATTCTTCAAAAAGTATTCTCCTGGAACCATTTTCTTAGATTTTAAGGGTTAACGAATAGGATTGTGTACGGTTACTAATTTCGTGCCGTCCGGGAAAGTGACTTCGATCTGTACATCATGTATCATTTCCGGCACACCTTCCATCACCTGCTTTCTTTTGAGCAATGTTGTACCATACTCCATCAATTCCGCAACGGTTTTGCCGTCTCGCGCGCGCTCCATCAGTTCCATACTGATATACGCGATACATTCAGGATAGTTGAGTTTCACTCCCCTTTTTAGCCTCTTAGCCGCAAGTTCGCCAGCTGTATGAAGCATTAGTTTTTCGATTTCACGTGGTGTTAAACGCATAATAGTTATCGATTTTATTTTATTCTATTAATATTCCTTAAAGCTATTATAATAAAGGTATCGTAAAATAAGCCCCCAATGCTAATCTATTAAGCTGTTGCCGCTCCACATTCATTTTATCTGCATAAGAGATGCTATTGCCGATATAACCTAAATAGAAACGCATGTCTTGTTTTCGGAATGGCTTGTGTTGTAGTGCGGCAAAGTAAGTATAGTTCTGTCTAAAATTCTTACCCAGTTCCTGGTCCTTTGCATTTCCGGCGGTTTCTACAGCACCTTTCAACGCGATTTCCCACTTATCTGTTAGAAATTGATCATAACGCAACACCGCTGATTTATAAACAATATCTTTTCCTAATACCCTGTCTGCTCCGGTATGGTTATAAAAATCATTGATTCCGTTGGATGCAATCAGCGCATGGTCTACGCCCATGTGCGAATATTGCAGATCTAAATAGACCATTTGCTTATTGGTTTTATACTTATTCGCCAATGAAATAGCATGATTGGTATGTTTGTCGGCAAACTGAGAAACATGATAAGACCATTTCGTATGTATTTTTTGGTCGGCAAAAGCTCCCACCCAAGTAAAATACGCACCCATGGGCACTTTTGAACGTTCCAAATCGCCTATAGCAAAACCATTATTTAAGATGCGGTCATCGAAATTGTCATTCACCGTATTATGCACCTGCACATGAAACGAATGTTGTGGGTTCACGTGGTAGCCCAACTTCGCTCCCGTTACGAATAAGTTCAATATCCGGTCGACGTAATCGGTAAACATAAATTCATAAATAGGGTTATTTTCAAATTCATACGATCCCACCATCGCACTTTGCTTACCTATCGTCACGTCCCAGTTTCGGTTCCTACCAAATTTGTATTCGATTAACGCAAAATCTAACGCGCCTGCACTGTTATCTAACGAAGTAGGCGAAAATGGACGATTCAAACGGAAACGAACTTTATAAGAAAGGTCTTCATTATAGTTTCCATGCAGATGGAGACGGATTTCTTCCAATTTCGCCCTGGTCAGGGCCTCGTCCGTACCTAGGTTGTCGCCAATAAGCGCACCTCGAAACAGCACATCAAAATTAAACAGCTTAGATTGATCGGGCTCGCGTTCCGACGTGTCCTGGACAGCAGTTGATTGCGTCCTAACAGTATCTGACTTTTTATCCCCGTCATTTGTGTAGCCGGCTTTTACGACTAAGCCTAAAGTCAAAAACAGTAAAACTTTTTTCATGAATTATAATTAAACCTACTTTCTACAAGTATACTATCACCATATAAGAGCCGCATTAATTTAAGATTAGAACGAAATTAGAAAATCAAACAGGAATTTCAATCGTCACAGTAGTTCCATGATTTTCAACTGAAGCAATCGTGAGTTTGGCACCGTGTAAGTCGAAAATATTCTTCGTTAAAACGAGTCCCAGACCGTTTCCATATATCTGTCCAACATTAGAGGCTCTAAAAAACGATTCGAAAATATGAGGTTGATCTTGCTTAGGAATACCTATACCATCGTCCGTAATTTTCACCACAATATTGTTTAAATGACATTCCAATGAGACCGTTACTGTGTTGTCTTCCCCATATTTACACGCATTAGACAAAATGTTGCTAAATGCAATATAAAACAAATCCGGGTTAACAAATACATTCAACCGATGACTTTCATTTGGAATATTCGAAAAATCCAAATGGATACGGGCTTCTGGATTAACGGCCTTTTCATTACGACGCACCTCATAAAGCAGTTCGTCTACCCGTATGAGTTGCTTGTTTTCTATTTTCCGATCGAAGCCAGAACGTGAAAGCAATAAGAGATTATTGACAATCAAATCCATTTTGTTGGCTTGATTTGATATCGTTTCTACAGAATAATAAGCGTCATGTTGTTTATCCAAACTCTGTAATGCCAACTCTGCCTCCCCTCCAATAATCGTTAGTGGGGTACGCAAAGAATGCGAAGCATTCCCGATAAAACTCTGTTGGGATTTAACTGAAATGTCTAGGCGGCTCATCATTGAGTTAAAGTTAGCTATTAAAGTGCCTATTTCATCGTTTTCGTTATTAAATTTATTTTGTAACCGCATATCCAAACGGGAAATATCAATTTGGGTAAGGTCGTTGTTAATCGCCTGGATAGGTACCAGCAATTTGTTTGCAAAATAAAAAGACAATAAAAAAACTAGTGCAACGGCGATTAAGGCGCCCGACACGACGGTCCTATCCAACGTACGTTGTTCGTCGTGCCCATACTCATCTACGCCTTCCGAAATGACCAACAAATCTTCTTTATGCCGTGAATCAACAAAGAACACAGCCACATACGATGTTTTTCCATCAAGATATTGTGCTTTGCCGTTTACAATCGCTTCGGTGTAAAAAGAAGCAGGCATCGGAAGATCGGGTTTAAACCGTAAATTCGTACTATCTTTTACAATCCTCAGGAGATAATCCTTGCCCGCTGACAGCTGTGCCAAGTATTTACGCCTTACTTCATAATATATTTGATTATTATACTCGTCATTTTGGACGATATGATTTCCCACGATTGTCGCATTCTCTTCCAAGCGATGGTAAAACTTGGTTTGCAGACTGTCACGCGTAAAATACGACACATATATGGCGAACGACACAATATAAAATATTGAAATCGTCGTAAAAAGTAAAATAATCCGGGTCTTAATTTTCATTTCTCAACACATAACCCATACCGATTACGGTGTGAATCAGCTTCTTTTCAAATGGGTGGTCAATTTTTTTTCGTAGATAATTCACATAGACATCAACAACATTTGTACCCATATTGAAGTCCATACTCCACACTTTCTCGAGGATGTCCACCCGGGACAATACTTTATTTTTGTTTATGAGCAAATATTCCAACAAACGATATTCTGTAGCAGTCAGTATAATAGGTGTGTTGCCACGAGTCACGGTTTTGCTGTCCCGATCAATCACCAAGTTACCAATAGAAACGGTATTTGACGTGGATTTTCGATTCGTTGCACGACGTGAAAACCGGTTCACCCTCGCTCGGAGCTCATCTAGCTTAAAAGGCTTGGTCAAGTAATCGTCGGCATCCCGATTAAATGCTTCAACAATATCCTCCGTTTGATTCAGCGCACTTAAAATAAGAATAGGTACCTCTTCATTTGCCATGCGTATATTCTTACAAACATCCAGCCCATTCATTCCTGGTAACATCACGTCGAGAATAATCAGATCATAACGATTCAGCCCTGCCATTTTGAGGCCCGTGAAGCCATCCATGGCTATGCTAATCCGATGATTTTCTCCCTTAAGTCCGCGTTCTATCAACGATATGACCGACGGTTCATCTTCTATTAAAAGTATTTCCAAACCCCTTCTCCGTTAATAATAAAAAAATTGATCCTTGCCATCCCCCAACACTTGCCTGTGACCAACATTTGCCTGTGAGGTAAATATACATTTTACAGGCTTTGCGGGAGCACTTCCGATTTGCTTTTTTTGAATGTTTCTATTTTTTTACGTTTAAGTTACCAAAAACAAATAGTTCCAATGTTTTTATCTTATCCAAACTAATCATAAAATTTCCTATCTTTGCCCTGTTTTTATTTTGAGAAACCAAATTTATGCAAAACATTTATTCTTCCCGACCCCATGCTGCCATTACTGCTATCGGTGGTTATGTTCCGCAAGGGCGAAGAACCAACTTCGATTTAGAGCAAGTATGCGACACGTCGGACGAATGGATTGTAAAACGTACGGGAATTAAAGAGCGTCGTATTCTAGAGCAGGGATTGGCCACCTCGGATATGGCAGTTATGGCGATCCAGGATTTGTGTACGCGATACGCCAAAGATATTGCTGATGTCGACGCCATTATCGTAGCAACCTCAACGCCTGACGTGTTGATGCCCGCAACAGCCAACATCATTGCCCGCAAGCTGGGTTTAAAAAATGTATGGGCCTTCGATATGAACGCCGCCTGTTCGGGATTTCTATATGCTTTGGATATGGGTGCTTCGTTGGTAGAAACAGAACGATATAAAAATGTACTTATTGTCGGAGCAGATAATATCAGTGCATTCGTGGATATCCATGACCGCTCTACCAATATACTTTTCGGGGACGGAGCTGGCGTAATTTGGCTGGAACCATCCGCGGAGGCCGGTGTGATGGATGCCTTTATGCAAAGTAATGGTGATGGACGTGAGTTTCTAAATATTGAAGGCGGTGGATCCTTATACCCAACTAGTCAAGAAACACCAGATGATGAACGTAGGTATCTGCGGCAGGATGGCAAGGTTGTATTCAAACAAGCCGTACAATCAATGAGCAACGCTTGCAAGCATATTTTAGACCGCAATCAATTGGGCATAGAACAAGTTAACTGGCTCGTGCCGCATCAAGCAAATAAACGTATCATTGATGCCGTAGGCAAGGAAATTAATATTCAAGAAGAAAAAACATTAACGAATATAGCATATCGCGGTAATACCATTGCGGCTACCATTCCGTTGTGTATTTGGGAAAATATCAAATTGATACAAAAAGGCGATTTGTTGATGTTGACGGCATTCGGAGCAGGGTTTTCTTGGGGAGCAAGTTTATTACGATGGATGATCTAGAGATATTCGTAAGAAAAATAAAAAAATATTTGTTTTTTAACCAAAACGACCTTATCTTTGCAGCATCATAATTTAGGTTTATAATTGGTTAGCTAAAGGTTTTCATTCTCCCCGTTTGAAAACCTTTTTTTATGCTTTACCAAAACATTTTCATACATTTAGTGCTTAAATAAAAAGACATACTAAAAAATAATATTTAACAGATGAAACGAACATTTCCAGCTTTTTTATTATTATCGACAGCGTCGTTAATAGTTGCTTCTTGCGATAGTAATGGGGCTTCCAAAACGTCAGATAACAACGCTGTAACAGACAGTATCTATCCTCCAGTAGAAAAAAACAAACCCAATACAGACTATAAACCTGCTTTTGAAGGGCAAACTCGAGCGCCGGGCGTAAAGACGCAGACACCATATGAAAGCCATGTTGTAACAGACAAGCTCGAATCTCCTTGGGGAATCGCCGTGCTTCCAGATGGCCGTCTCTTAATTACAGAAAATGAAGGCAGTATGCGTATCGTTTCCGAAAACGGCGAACTTAGTGAGGCAATTGGTGGCATCCCAGAAGTGGACGCACGTGGCCAAGGTGGGCTTCTTGGTCTTACACTCGACCCTGACTTTACTTCCAACAGAACCGTATACTGGGTATTCTCCGAACCCGTAGCAGGCGGTAACCACACCGCGGTGGCCAAAGGCCGTTTGGCAGACGATGAAAAATCCATTGAAAATGCGCAAGTCATTTACCAAGCACTACCAACTTATGATGGTAGGCTTCACTACGGCGGACGTATTGTTTTTGACAAAGAAGGCAACTTGTTCGTGGGTACTGGTGAGCGCTCTGACATAGAAACAAGACCGCAAGCACAAGACCTCCAATCTGCTTTGGGGAAAATTGTCCGCATCACAAAAGACGGTCAGGCAGCTCCTGGCAATCCTTTTGCTTCAAACCAAGAAGCTCGTCCGGAAATTTATAGCTATGGAAACCGGAATGTACAAGGTTTGGCAATACATCCTGAAACTGGAGATTTATGGTCTACAGAATTTGGTCCACGTGGAGGTGATGAACTTAACCTGATAGAAGCAGGAAAAAATTATGGATGGCCTATTATTACCTATGGGTTAGAATATAGTGGAAAAGAAATTGGAAATCCACCTATCCAACAACAAGAAGGATTAGAACAACCCGTTTATTATTGGGATCCCGTATTATCTCCAAGTGGGCTTATGTTCTATACCAGTGATGCAATTCCAGAATGGAAAAACAATTTGTTTAACGGAGGCTTAAGTAGCACACATATCGCTCGGCTCGTTATAAAAGATAATAAGGTGGTCGGCGAAGAAAGGCTTCTCCAGAAAGAAGGACAGCGTTTCCGTGATGTCGCACAAGGTAAGAACGGCGAAATATTTGCGATTACAGACGCCGGTAGACTTTACAAAATACACAAAAAAAGTTAGTCAGTCTTTATTTAAAAAGTTATAGACGGACGCTTTAAAAGGTGTCCGTTTTGTTTTTTACACATTCTTTCCTGATTTGAAAAAATTAGTACAACTCTATATGAACTCCTATCGGGGTTTATCTACCGAAGCTTGGTTATTAGCCTTAGTAATGCTTATTAACCGTACAGGCTCCATGGTAATTCCATTTCTGAGCATGTACATGGCGTCGGAACTGCATTTCAGTAAAGCACAGGTCGGAATGGTATTAGGTTGCTTCGGGCTGGGCTCTGTATGTGGTTCCTGGCTGGGAGGCTGGCTGACCGACCGATTGGGTAATTTCCGAGTGCAGGCTACTAGCTTATTACTGGCGGTTCCTATTTTTATTATACTGCCACAATTCAGAACCTTCGAGAGCTTAGCGGGTATGATTTTCTTGCTGACCCTCGTTGCCGACACCTTTCGCCCCGCCAACTCCGTTGCCGTAGCCCGATACGCCAAACCCGAAAATTTGACAAAAGCCTATTCCCTGAACCGCATGGCCGTTAACCTCGGTTTTTCTGTAGGCCCCGCATTGGGTGGTTTTCTAGCTATGATTTCTTACAGCTGGATTTTTTACGGTAATGCTATTGCTGCATTATCCGCAGCTGTTGTCTTCATTATCTTTTTCCGAAACCGCAAGCCGCGCTCTACCGCACCCCTACAACAGAAAGAAGAAAAAATAATCACAAAAAATGACCGGAATGCCTACCGAGACGTGCCCTTCATCGTCTTTAACGTTTTCTGTTGTCTATTCTCCATGGCCTTCTTTCAACTGTTGAGTACCGTTCCGTTGTATTATAAAGAAGTTATTCAGCTGTCAGAAGTACAAATTGGGATGCTTTTAGGTTTCAACGGCTTCAGCATTGTCGTGTTTGAGATGCTGTTAGTACACGGTGTTGAACGCCGCTTTTCCCCACGGCAAGTCATGATTTTCGGAACCGCCGTCGCAGGAATTTCTTATTTCATGCTATCTATTCCTTTGGGTATAGCCTGGCTATATTTTGCAATGTTCGTGCTTTGTGTAGGCGAAATGCTTACCTTACCCTTCACAGCGACTATCAGTGCATCCCGAGCTACACCGAATACACAAGGTGCTTATATGGGATTTAATTCATTGGCATTCGCGGCCGCCAATATCTTTTCGCCCTATCTAGGCACATACGTCGCGGCGCATTTCGGCTACCAAACCTTATGGTTTGGAACCGCCGGGTTATTAATTTTTACCAGTATTGGTTTTTCATGGATATTAAAGAAAATGTAACGTAGGGCCTATCCTATATTTCTTTCGTAAGGCACACGCGTAGCGATAGATCGCCCTAAGGTTATTTCATCAACATATTCCAATTCACCGCCAAAAGCAATACCCCTAGCGATTGTACTGACCTGCACATCAAAATCCTTTAGTTTTCTATACAAATAGAAAATCGTCGTATCCCCCTCCATGGTGGCACTAAGCGCCAAAATAATCTCCCGGACCTCACCATTCTTCAATCGTTCCATCAGCGCATCAATCTTCAGATCGGAAGGGCCTACGCCATCCATCGGCGAAATAAGCCCACCGAGCACATGATAAACCCCTTGGTATTGATTTGTATTCTCAATAGCCATCACGTCTCGTGTATCCTCCACCACACAGATCGTTTCATGATCCCGTTTTACAGACGTACAGATTTCGCACACCTCCTGATCGGAAATATTAAAACAGGTTGCACAATAACGTATCTGTTCTTTAAGCTGGTCTATGGAATGCGTAAAACGGCTTACGTCGCTATTTGATTGTTTCAACAAATGCAGTACCAAGCGTAAGGCTGTTTTTTTGCCTATTCCAGGCAAACGCCCAAATTCATCTACTGCCTGCTCTAAAAGTCGTGACGAAAAATGCATGCACAAAAATAAGTAAAAAAATCCCTATCTTGGAAATCTCAATAAGTTGTTATATATGGTTAAAGAAGACAAAATCAGAAGCTCGTTTGCCAATAAAACTTGGCAAGAAATAAAAGTAAAAGACTCATGGCAGATTTTTAAAATCATGGCCGAATTTGTTGATGGTTTCGAAAAGCTCGCTAAAATAGGCCCCTGTGTATCTATTTTTGGTTCCGCCCGAACACCATTGGATCATAAATATTACAAAATCACCGTCGAAATAGCACGCTTGCTTGCCGACAAAGGTTACGGCGTGATTTCAGGCGGCGGGCCCGGAATTATGGAGGCTGCCAATAAAGGCGCACACGAAGCAGGCGGTAAATCTGTTGGACTGAATATCGAGCTGCCTTTTGAACAGTTTCATAACAAATACATAGACCGGGACAAACTGTTAGAATTCAATTATTTCTTTGTCCGCAAGGTCATGTTCACCAAATATTCCCAAGGATACATTGTAATGCCCGGAGGTTTTGGTACAATGGACGAGCTATTTGAGGCCATGACTTTGATCCAAACCGGAAAGATCGCCCGATTCCCAATCGTTTTGGTCGGAACCGAGTATTGGAAAGGGTTGTTCAATTGGATCGAACAGAGCATGCTTGGTAACGCCTATATCTCAGAGGAAGACCTGAAACTCTATCGCTTTGTGGACACCGCTGAAGAAGCAGCAGATCATATATTCCGCTTCTACGACAAGTATTTAATGAAGCCGAATTTTTAGTATTCCGGCTTTACGCAACTTTGGGGGCTTTACTGCCCCCTATTAAACTTTATCAGTAGAAAACCGTTCTACTACCAGTACGAAATAACAATTAATTTACATTATCTATAACAATATGTTTGCGGGGTTAGAAGAGCTTCCTATCGAGAGTATATTGGTATCCATTTTGTGTGGAGCCGTCGTTGGCTTTGAACGTGAATTTAAAAATAAATCTGCGGGTTTCCGTACGATCATCCTTATTTGCTTAGGCTCCACCATCTTTACATTGACTTCCCGTATGGGCAATATTTCGGACGATCGTATCGCTGCCAATATTGTCACGGGGATTGGCTTCCTCGGCGCAGGTGTTATTTACCAAGGTAAGTTTACGGTACAGGGGTTGACAACGGCAGCGGTCATTTGGTCTATGGCGGGGGTAGGCATGATGATTGGCTTCGAGAATTACACCTTCGGCTTTATACTCACTTTTTGCATGGTGATTATCCTTTCGCTGTTTCAAAAAATCGAGAACCTACTTACCAACATCTATTTTGTACGGACCATCCATGTCACTTTTCAAAACATGGAAATATCGAATTTGGGAGAATTCGAAAACTTCATTAAAGAATTTAAAGTAAAGCCGCAACGCAAAGGCGTAGAAAAAAGCGGCGAACATCTTACCGTAGTCTACGAAATCGCAGGTACACAAAAAAATATCCGCCGTGCAAACGATGCCATCCTTGCCTTAGATTACGTATATTCATTCAATAATTTAGGCTAGCCAGCGTCCCTACTCTTACTGAATATGCGCATATGTAATACCGTCTCCACCGCGGTCAGCATGCTCGTCTTCAAAATGGGAAACATGGTTATATTTGCGTAAATAATCGCGAATGAATTTCCGAAGTATGCCATCCCCCCTGCCATGTAAGATTTTCAGCGTAGGGTAACCGATCATGACAGCGCGATCCAACACGGTCTCTAATTGACGTAGCGCATCTTCCGTCCGCATACCTCTGACGTCAAGTTCAGGTTGAAAATCTGCAGCGGATTCCGTGGCTATCGTTTTGTGTTTCTTTATCACTTTAGCTTTTTCCTTTCCTTGCAGTTTAACCACCTTATTTTTCTTGACAACCGTACGCAATTCGCCAAGCGCCAAAATCAGGTTATTACCTTTCGACACTTCGATCACTTGCGCCTCCGTATCAGCGTCAAGAATTTTCACCCAATCCCCTACCTTGATAGATTCATCCGGTTGCGCAGTCGTCACCTGTTTATCGACTGCCTTCTTCTCGGTATGTTTATCCACTTCATCATGCAAGCGACGTCTTATTTCCCTCGTTTTTTCTTTATCCGCCTGTACTGATTTAATCTCCGCAACCGTATTTTCGACCAGTTTATTAGCGTTCTTCAATATCTGGCGCGCTTCCTCCTTGGCTTCCCGGATAATCTGCTTTTTATTTTCTTCCAGATAACCCTGTAAGCCTTCATATTCGTTCTTTAGTTTTTCCAGCTCACGTTCCCGCATCACGATAGCTGCCTTCGTGTCGTAGATCTCCTTCTTATCGCGTTCCAAATCAACCAATAAGGTATCCACTTTTTTCTGACGAACACCTATTTTATCCTTAGCAGCATGTAAAATTTCCTTATGCAAACCAATTTTTTGCGCAATTTCAAAAGCATAAGAACTTCCCGGTTTTCCAACCTGCAGCACATACAACGGACGCATCTCCACATTATCAAAAAGCATGGAAGCATTTTCCAAACCCGCCGTATTGCTTGCGAATACTTTCAGGTTGGAGTAATGCGTTGTTATCACGCCGCGCACCTCTTTTTTATTCAGCGCTTCCAACACCGCCTCTGCTATGGGGCCTCCAAACAAGGGATCTGTTCCCGTACCGAACTCATCAATTAGCACCAGTGTCCGCGCGTTTGAAAACTCCGTAAAATGCTTCATTTTTGACAAATGGGCACTATACGTACTCAAGTCGCTTTCGATAGACTGGTCATCGCCTATATCGGCAAATATCTGTCGAAAAAAACCCACTTTAGAGGTATCTTCTGCCGGGATGAGTAATCCCGATTGCACCATAAGCTGCAACAAGCCAACGGTTTTCATGCAAACCGATTTACCCCCAGCATTCGGCCCGGACACTAAAATTACACGGTCTTCCTGATCTATCTTGATATTTAAAGGAACGACGGGCGGATGATTTTCTTTTCGCGCATTTAATAACAATAACGGATGCCGGACATTGACCAGATTAATCTCCGCCTCTTTTGACAGTTCTGGCATCTCCGCTTCGATGTCAATGGCAAACAACGCTTTCGCGCGAACAAAGTCGAGCTTGCTCAATAAGCCATGATACGCCAGCAGTAGCGGAACATGTGGACGCAGTTCGGTGGTTAGCTCCGTTAATATACGGATAACCTCCCGTCTGCGCTCAAAGGCTAAATCCCTTACTTTATTGTTAAGGTGAAAAACCTCTTCTGGCTCTATATAAGCTGTTTGTCCAGTAGCAGATTCGTCATGTATAAAGCCCTTCATCTTGCGCTTGTTTTCCGCAAGTATCGGAATACATAGGCGACCGTCCCGGATCGTTAAGTTCCCGTCCGCTGTCCAACCATTATTTTGTGCTTGCTTAAATACCTGATCAATACGCTTGCGCGCTTCTTGCTCACTCTTAAGTATTTGCTGTGTTAAATCCAATAACAGGCGAGAGGCGTTATCTTTCATTTTACCCCGGTCGTCAATCACCACTTCGATCTGCCGGATAATTTTCGTTTCAATCGGCAGATGTTCAAACAGCAACTCTAAGTGGACATACTGTCCGTTTCGTTCATTGAAGTAACGAATAATGGCATACACCGTACGCAATGAAAGCAAAATACGATGAAATTCCTCTTCTGCTAAAAAAGAGCCTTCTACACGCGCCTTTTCTGCCAGCGGTTTTATCGGATACAGGTGGTCTACAGGTAGCGGAGCATCGTTAATCAACAAATCCTTAAACTCCTGTGTTTGACGCAGAAATCTATCTATCTGTTCGAGCTTTACCTGAGGCTGGATTTTCTCCACCATCTCCTTTCCAGATTCACTCAAACATTTATCTTTAATCAGGTCTTTAATGTCAGTAAAGCCCAATTTATCTATTGCATTTTTCGGAAAAATCATAAAATCTTAATTTTCGAGCGGCTCCGCTTCTACTTTCGTCGGCACGGTTTTTAGCGTCGGTGTCGGCCGCACCCGCCGGGGTACAGTAGCCGGCTTCTGTTCGACAGCTATCTTATTCGAATCCACCTGAATCTTGGTCGGCGTCTCCAGATTCGATTCCTCTGTTGCAGATTCGTTCGGTACATCCGGTTGAATCGTGGGCTGATAAAGCTGAACCGCATAGAGCTCCGCGCCCGCCATAAATTCCTTTTGATGAACCCTATAGGTCAATGGTATTGTGTCCACTTGTACATCCAAAATCAATTTGCGCGCATCCTCTTTCAAACGTTCATATCGCCGTACCACCCGTATACTATCTGAAATCCGCGCATTTTTTAACGAATCCGTCCGGCGATAATCGTCCTCATAAGTATTTAACTTTTTCGTCACTTTCGTATACAATTCCTTTGAAACAATCGGATTACCCAAATAATAACTTATATTTTCTTTAAACGTAACCGAATCAATACCGTATTTTTCAAATATACCATCATACAACCCATCAATAACTTTACGGGTACTATCAACCTGCAACGTGTTCAGGTAACCATCCACCAGGTGTACATCGGTCATCAAGTCCACCATCGTTTTTTCCGAAAGAATGCCTTTCGGCTTCGATCGATCACAGGAAATCATCAAAAAAAACGACGACAATATAATAAGTATTAAGCGCTGCATTTCGTAAGTTTGTACAAAATTACAAAAAGGCATTCTAATAACCGCTTTTTTCAGTTTCCGAACGTTTGAAATTACAGCAAAATGAGTATTGCAACACATATTGAATCTTTAAAAATTGATCTAGAACCCATCGGCGTTAGCCTTGTTGCCGTTTCCAAAACAAAATCTAATGATGAAATCAGGGAAGCTTATGCCGCAGGACAGCGCGTATTCGGTGAAAACATGGTACAGGAAATGGTCGAAAAGTATGAAGCCTTACCCAAAGACATTGAATGGCATCTTATTGGCCACTTGCAGACAAATAAAGTAAAATATATCGTTCCTTTTGTATCCATGATACAGTCCGTTGATTCTTTAAAAGTTTTAAATGAGATCAACAAACACGCTTCTAAGCACAACCGTGTCATTGACTGTCTCCTACAGATACATATTGCAGACGAAGAAACCAAATTTGGTTTCGATCACGCCGAGCTCATCGAAATGCTGCGCAGTGAAGACTATCAGCACATGCAGCACGTACGGATCCGGGGCCTCATGGGAATCGCCACAAACACCGAAAACGAAAAAGTGATCAAGGAAGAGTTTTATGAACTAAAGATGTTGTTTGACGGGATCAAAGTGAGCTTTTTCCGTAAAGATGATGCGTTTGACACCCTGTCTATGGGCATGTCGTCAGACTACAGTCTGGCCATAGAGAAAGGCGCCAATATGGTCAGGCTGGGAAGCACTATTTTCGGCAAACGTGTCATTAAACATTATAAAAACAACGATTAAGAGCGAATCGCATCCAAATAAATACAAATGGTAACGATTAGAAAGGCAAAACAAACAGATTGTCCGGCGATGATGGCATTGATCCAAGAATTAGCTGTTTATGAAAAAGCACCAGACGCCGTGACGGTTTCGATGGAAGAATTTGTGGAAAGCGGATTTGGCTCCTTACCCGTTTGGGGAGCATTTGTAGCAGAACGTCATGGAGAAATTATAGGCCTGTCACTCTTCTATATCCGCTATTCAACATGGAAAGGTAGGCGCTTATACCTGGAAGATCTTATCGTAACAGAAAACGAACGAGGCAATGGTATCGGAAAAAAATTACTAGACCAGACGATAACCTACGCTAAAGAACAAAATTATAGCGGCATGCTGTGGCAGGTGCTGGACTGGAATCAGCCAGCCATCAATTTCTATAAAAAATACCAAGCCGACTTTGATGGGGAATGGCTTAACGTAACCTTAAATTTTAGCGATAGATGAAAAGAAAACTGCTATTTAGTATGGGATTGGTTGCCACCTTATCGGCCTATAATTGCGTCAATAGAAATACATCACAGGAAGATACATCTGCAGTACAAAACAGCCTTGCGCCTGTGACCGATACATTGGATTACCACATGGAGGCTTTCAAGGAAATCAGCCCCTATTTCTCCGCCGACGGAACGGCTTTGGATACCACCTATTATGCCGCACGTTATCCTGTGTTCTCTGCTGCGATTGATACATTGGTCCGCGAAGCCATCTTTGTCGATGGCGAACATACCCCCAGCCAAGTAGCAGAAAGCTTTCTCGGTGGATTTAATGAATATGCGGAAGAGCAAATAAATAGCGACCAGCCGAGCTTCCACGCCTGGTTTAGAAACCAAGATTGCGAAGTCGTTTTGAATGTGCCGGGCTTTCTCACCCTAAAGAACGCCATCAGTGAATATACGGGAGGCGCCCACGGCATAGAAATCGAAATCTGGTCTAACTACGACATCCAAAATAGAAGTAAGCTTGCCTTAACCGATCTTTTTCAAGACACACTTGCTTTGCGTCAAATTGTAGAGCATCATTTCAAAAAACAGGAACAATTAAGCGATACCAGTTCTTACGGGAGTGCTTATTTCTTTGAAGACGAAACTTTTACGCTGGCAGAGAACTTTGGTCTGACCCGGGCAGGGCTTTTGTTTCACTATAACCCGTACGAAATCAAATCCTATGCGGAGGGCCCCACAACGCTGATTGTTCCCTATCATGCATTGACGGACGTCATGACAGACAAAGGCAAGCGGTTGTTAAAAGCTATAAAATAAACGTTTAATGCAAGTATTTAAATTTGGCGGAGCATCAGTAAAGGATGCGGACAGCATACGCAATGTAGCACATATTATCAAAAAATATAAGACCAGCGAACTGCTCGTCGTGGTTTCTGCACTCGGCAAAACTACCAATGCGCTGACCGACGTAACCCAACATTTCGTTGACCAAACCGGACAAGCATTCGATCTATTGGAAAACGTAAAGAATGCACATCAGCAAATTCTAACCGATCTTTTCGGCATGTCGCCTCATCCTATATTTGATGAAATTGCCAATTGCTTCGTCGAAATTGAATGGATACTGGAAGAAGAACCACAAGATTCATACGACTACCTACATGACCAAATTGTCTCCACCGGCGAGATGGTTTCCTCCAAAATCTTAGCTGCTTACTGTGCTCATACCGGTTTACCCATTAAATGGCTAGACGCGCGTGACTATATCTTTACAGACAATACGTATCAGGAAGCGGAAGTCGATTGGCAAAAAACAGAAGAGAAAATCCGCAGGGAACTACCTGTCCTCCTTGACGAGCAAATCCTTATCACGCAAGGTTTCATCGGCTCCACTTCGGAAAATTTCACGACAACATTGGGCCGTGAAGGTTCCGACTATTCCGCAGCCATATTCGCTGCCTGCCTTCAGGCCGATGATGTCACCATTTGGAAAGATGTACCCGGCGTACTCAATGCAGACCCCAAATGGTTCAACCCAACAGAACTTATTCCAGAACTGTCGTATACCGATGCCATTGAGCTTACCTATTACGGAGCAACGGTTATTCACCCGAAAACCATCAAGCCGTTACAGAATAAGAAAATCGCCCTAAATGTACGTTCTTTCGTACATCCCGAAGCACCGGGAACACTTATCCGCACTACGAATAACGGCCTACTTATTCCGTCCTTTATTTTTAAGGTCAATCAAGTTTTTGTGAGTATACAACCACGCGACTTTTCCTTTATTGTAGAGGATAATCTGAGCCATATCTTCAACCTATTCCATAGCCATCGCATCAAAATCAATATGATGCATAACAGTGCCATCAGCTTCTGCGTCAGTATCGACGATACCGGAGCTAATGTAGACACCTTATTGGAAGAACTCGAAAAACGCTATAAGGTCAGTGTCGAAAAAGGCTTGGAACTTATTACCATCCGCTATTTCAATCAAGAAACCATCGACCGCGTACTCGTAAATAAAAAAATAATTCGGGAACTTAAAGACAGCTATACCTGTCAGTTATTAGTTAAGGAGTTAAAGGTTGAATAATACCGTTTTATCATCGGAGGTCCAGGATTTTATCCGGCAGCATGCCCTCGAGGATGCCAGTAGCATCGCTTTGAAGAAAAGTCCTTTTACACAGGTATCGTCATCGGAGCTTGCCCAACAGATACACGGCTTGCAAAAAGTAAGTAAGAAGATCCCCGATTGGACAGAGCAAAACAAAGCACTATATTTTCCCGAGAAATTGAATCTGGAACAGTGTTCCTCAGCCGGAACCGGAAAGTTCAAAGCTTCGCTCCTCTCGCCGGACAGTACCGTATTAGACTTAACGGGTGGATTTGGCGTAGACAGCTATTATTTTGCCCAACAAGCAAAAAGGGTAACACACAGCGAAATCAACCCGGAATTGTCACAAATCGTAGCGTATAACCTTAACGCCTTAGGCATTGACAATGTGCAATGCCACGCCGGAGACGGCATTGCTTTTTTGGCTTCGTCCAACAAACGGTATGATTACATTTACATCGATCCATCCCGCAGGGTAAAAAACCAAAAGGTTTTCCGGTTGGAAGATTGCGAACCCAACATCCTTGCCTATCAGGAATTATTTTTCCAACATTCGAATAAGGTCATCACCAAGTTAGCTCCCCTGCTCGACATCTCAGGTGCGTTAAATGCATTGCCGCATGTCAAAGATATTTATGTGGTGAGCATCGAAAACGACTGCAAGGAACTGCTATTTGTCCAAGAGAAATCCTTTCAGGGTGTACCTAGCATTCATGCTGTACGCCTAGCGTCGGATGAACCACAAATATTTTCGTTTAACTATACACAGGAAAAGGAATCGGAACCAATATTCGGCGAACCGTTAGGCTTTCTATACGATCCGGATGTGGCGATAACCAAAGCCGGCGCTTTCAAATCTGTAGCGACCACTTTCGGCTTGCAGAAACTGCATCAGCACAGCCATCTGTATACCAGCGACGAGCTCCTCGCGGAACTTCCCGGACGCATCTTTCAAATACAACAGGTCATTCCGTTTTCCGTCTTTAAAAAGAACGTTGATATTACAAAAGCGAATATCGTCGCCAAAAATTTTCCATTGAAAGTGGAAGAGATCCGAAAGAAGTTCAAAATTAAAGATGGCGGGGAAGAGTATTTGTACTTTACGACGCTATTTGATGATCGGCTTGTGGTTGTGTATGGAAGGCGGGTTGTTCTTGCTCGGTAGGATCGAAAATTAGTTCAGGTTGAAACGTAACCATTCCACCGTCCGATCTTCGCATCGTAGAACCTAGCCCCGTAATCTATAAGCTGCACATACCAATGTATGTGCAGCTTTTTTATTGTTAAAATCTTACCTCTATTGCGGCAACTGTAGCATCCTAAATTCGGACATCTGGAACAGGTTTCCAGATCCTACCGCGCTCACCTGCAGACGATAATAATGGTAGGGAGTCGTGTTATCGAAGAGATACGTATAGGTTGCCCGACGCCCATTGTTGTTAGCACCACCCGTAGTAGGGAAAGTGATCTCATTTTGTGTATCGAGCGTTACCCAATTCTCCCCATCATTTGACGCCAATAGCTCCCAATTCCTTGGATCGCGGCCCGGAGCATCGTTTCCCGTAGTCATGGTATAGGCGTTGATTACCTGTGGTTCGATATATTCAAACTGCCAGTGAAATGGACCTCCTATGAGATGGATATCGAATATTAAAAACTTCGAGGTGATGCTGTTATCAATGAGTTTTAACGATCCTTCACCCGCCTCTTTACCGCCGCTATTTTCGTGGGATACCGTGAAGGTATTGTTATGATTCGTCAGATCAGTGACGATCCCTACATCTGTTAGGGTCATGTCTAACCTGGTTTTTGAACCTTTTGGAGTCGTCAATTCCACATAAGCTTCGGCAAATTGGCCCGCCGCTAATTCTAAGGAGAGAACGTCCTCTTGTGATACAAAAAAATAGGTTCCGTCAGGCTGTTTAACAAACCATTCCGATTGTGCCACATCTATACCGGTTTGATAGGACACTTGAAGCTCGTCTCCAGAGCGTGCTGCAATAAGTTGCACGAGATTGCTCGGCGAGATGGTAATAATCTCTTCACGCTGTGCCCAAAAGCCTTCTTCGTTAAGAGTGACCAACTTGACATTGAATATTCCTGTTTTAATAAATGTGTGGATAGGCGACACATCGGCCGACGTGCTGTCGTCACCAAATGCCCAACGGCTTTCTGACAGATTTGTCGAGCTGTTGGTAAATTGAATGGTGAAGGGATCGGTTGGATCCTGGGTACCATACGAGAACGAAGCTGTAGGCTTGGGCAAGACCCCATCACCACCGTCTTCATCCATACCTCCAGTTTCTTGTTTTTCACAGGAAGCGAAGCCAACTGCGATGGCCAAAATCATATATAAAAATTTCCTTGTCATAATCATCGTGTTAAATTCGTTAGGGTATTCTAATCATTCGCCATTCGGACATCTGAAACAGGGCGACCCCCCCAACAATAGACGTAATATTTAATCTGTAGTGGGTATAAGCTGCTGCAAACTCGACATCAAATCGACGTGTCATCAGTCGTGAAGCAAAAACTTCACCGCTTCGTGTGTCGATTGTTGTCCAATTCACCCCATCGTTAGATGCTTCCAAGTGCCATCCATTAGGATCCCTTCTGTTATCATCATTTCCAGACGTAAAGGTATAGGCACCTATTTTTTGTGGCTCATCAAAGACCATGATACATTGCAAGTCTCCAACGAAATTCGATTGCAGAAATTTGCTGGAGAAATTGCCATCGACCAATTTTTTTGAACCTTCATTGCCATCCGGTCCGCTATTATTGTCCCGATTGACCGAGAACTCACCCATATCAGTTACATCGACTTCAATGACATTTTCACTGTCAATCAGTATCGTTGTAAAGTTTCTCTCGGTGTCCAATACGTGTAAGGTAGGATTCTCCAACCGTATAAACAGGGCCAATTTCTTTCCGATATTGTCATTAATGACATGCCACGGCACGCTGACCTCGAAGCGGACCTCACTGGTGTTGCTCGGGAAATTCACCCGCGGATTAATCGTAAAGTCATCCTCCTGCAAAGCAATTGTATTGGCTGGTAATATTCCATCCATAATCATTTTGGCAATAGTATCTGTATCTGTCAGGACATCAACCGTGAATGGGTTACCTGGAAAACTGGCTAAGTTTGCCATCAGCGGAATAGTCATTCCTCCGGAGGAGCTTTCGTAATTTTGCCTGTTACGGGCTTCGATAACTGCACCACCGGTACGAAACGAAATGTAATGAATATCTTCGGCCGTGAGGACCTCTCGGGTATCAAAAATAATGATCCCGGTGTTCTGTTGATTATTAATCAAGTTCTCCTTTCCTGCGTTCTGCAATGAATAGCCTATGGCCAATTTTTTACCAAAATGCTGCTCAACCTCTGTGCGAGCCACCACGATATTAAACTGTGCGGCTTCCGATCCAAACTTGAACTTGGCTACATTGTCAATCATAATGGATGCTGCAGACAAAGCCGTCACATCGGCCAACTCACCTGCTTCAATCAACTTGACCACCGTATCCTGATTAACGGACAGAGGGACTTCAAATGCTTTGCCGGCCGCACCATTGAGCACGATGCTTACTGGAATGATCAAAGACTCATTCGTCTTCAAGATCGTACCCGTAGTCGCCCCGGCAGATATCTCTACGGCTTTATTCTCTTGATGATCAAATTCTTCCAAATCAGCATCACTACAGGCTCCAAAGCTCAGCAATAACACTAGTATTCCTCCAAAATTTACTATCCTTTTCATACATTATTAAGGTTATTTATCCAACCATACACGTCCATCCAATTGCCAGCTCAATTGACGAGGTATCTTTAACCAGCTTATGATCTGCGCCGTAACATCATAAGTCCGGGGTACTAACTGTCCCAGCTGTTCGGTGGATGGCGCGCAAATGTAATCATTGAGCAAGGTCGTGCCATAGTCTTCGCCTCCTGTCTTGAGGTGAAGCCCCAAAGGCCCATCATCCATTAAAAATCCGTCCGAAGCCCCGCCGATCATTGGCCAATAGCCCGCTACATTGGCGTAATAAGGATGGTTAGGATCTACGCCGATTTCACAGCTATACTGCTGTACCATATCTTCGGGCAGCGCAATGTTCCAGAATTTGACATCGGCCATATATACATCCGAACGCCATCCAGAGCCAGTTTCCGATGTCGGCACCAGTCCGATGCGTAAACGCGCATCGCTATCCAGATTCCCCCAATCTGTGATATCTCCCTCACGATTGAATACACCATTGGTATATAATCGGACAAAACGTCTACCATCTCTGTGCAGACCAACAATGGTAAGGGCATTCCAACTGGCGTCGTTCATGCGTTGGTGCTGATCGGCCTTAACCTCTCCTGTACCTTGGTCTCCCCGGGCATTGAAGATCCAGAAATCATCGGCCAAGTGGATGACCCAACCATACATACCTGACTGTCCTTCACTACCCCAGTTACCTTGCCAAGCAATTTTTTTACCGATTAAGGACGCGTAGTTAAACCGCCAATTGTTATTAGGACCCCTGTTTTTCTTGACTTTTAGCTCGATCGTAAAATCCTTGCTCGACCCCAAGTCAAAAAGATCATTATCTTCTGTCTGTAACTCCCCATATTTCCCCTCATTGAATCGCAAAAACTCTCCAGACATGCGGTTTCCGATATAGGGTTTATCAATAAATTTAGAGCCATAGACCGGTGAATACATAATGGTAAAGGTATTCAACGCTGGATTACTGAATACGGTGTTGTCATCCTGGTCTGGAGGAATGGTAAATGTCCCACCTTGACTGGACGTGATTACCACCAACCAGTTCTCTTGCTGAAAGTTCTCTCGTTTTTCCAATGCTTGCACAATCTCACCTACCTGTTCATCGAAGGTCTCAATCGCCTGACGGTATGCAGGAAAGGAAAGGTCAAAACCACTTTCTAAACCGGCCTTGCTTATAGCCTCGAAGTGTGCCGCGATCATGGTCTTATCTTCCACGCCTAAACTAGCAATTACTTTATTCTTCACATCTTCATCTTGGGATGCCAGACTGGTTTCAGTATGTTCGCCGTAATTATCTAAGAAAGCCTGATTGGGACTGATCAAATCGATCTTTGAGGATTCGTCAAAATTAACGATCCGACTGAAAATAGAAGGATATGTCTCCAATTTATTATTCGAAAAATCATTGTCCACGACACCATGCTTTCTATAATTGACACCGGTAATCAGATCCGTCCAATTGACGGCGACACTAAGCGCATTCTCTTCGCTCAAGCTTGACCAGGTGTGTATAGATTTAGGGAGTAAGCTATTCATGTTAGGAATATCCGCATCGCGTACCGATTGACCTCTAGCCCCATCGACAACCAGCAACAACACCTTTGGCGAACCATATACGACATCGACTTCTTCTTCTTCTCCATCCTTCGGGATTACCTTGGTAAAGTCCTCATTGCACTGACTAAAAACGCCTACCGCTAAGAATATCAGGCCCCAAAGCCTTACGTTTTTCAATTGTGTATTTCTTTTCATAATCTTCCAAATATTATTCAATAATCACCCTAAATATATTCGACACATCCTTATTGTCAAATTTGGACAGGTTCCAACCAAAAAACAGCAAAGCCCGTTTATTGTCCTCGGATCGGGTCTCTATAATTTGGTTTACCCCTCCCAGTAGTTGTCCAGTTGCATTCAATAATGGATCTGCCAGATTACCATCCGGATTCAGGATCATAAATCGGTTTCGGGTGACATTTCCATACGTCAGGAAGGTTCCTGCCACCGCAATCAGCCCGTCATCTAATTGTTTGGCGTAGGTAGGGAGTCCATTCAGGAAAGTCTGCGCCTGGAAGGTCTCGTCCAAAGTACCGTCATCATTGAGCAGAGCCAACCGCATAGCTGGTTTACCATTGTACGTCCGGAAGGATCCCACAGCGACATATTTATTGGTCACAGCGTTGTATGTCATATTGGTAATATAAAGATCGGCTCCCGATCCTCCGGGGTTAAATGTTTCATCAATTGTGCCATTGGCATTCAGTCGGGTCACATAACCTACTTCCTTTCCGTCAAAACGATTGAACCAACCGTGCACCAAAATTTTGCCTTGGTGAGGTCCCGATTCGTGTAACAACGTCCCGATATCTCCATTTCCTCCTGCGAAAGGGATATCCCCATTAAAGCGGAAGGTCTTATCCAGCGTGCCGTCCAGATTCAAACGCGCGACATGACGTATCTCCACACTATCGAGTATAACCGAATCACGCGTTTCTAACCTATTGGGCTGATCATACCGTCTACTGACATAGTACCTGAAATTACCGGTTGCGATTAGCTTATTTTCTTGGGGATAAAGATGTGATATGGCTGAGTTGAACCCTCCGTTGAATGCAGGGACATATTTTAAGGTATCCGACTGATCCGGTCTCCGGAAAGGATGCACACCGACGGTGTCTACATCGCCATGCAAATGGATGCGGGTGATATTAGATATATTATCTCTTTTCTGTCCAAATGCCGAAAAGCCGCCGGATAGGTAATAATGATTGCCAATATGTACGATACTATTTAGGGAACCATTGGCGCCTTGACCGGTACGGAAACTCACGTCATAGATCCCATTGGAGAATGTCCGGGCAATCCGATTGATCGGCCGTACCAGTCCTCTTCGGTTGTAATCCGTAAAATTGCCGACGTAGATCACTTTACCGTCGTTGGTCAGTAACCGTCCGTTCACCGACCCATTGGCCCCCGCAATGGCTTCCCAGGTAGGGTCGATACGCACCTTTCCATTGACCGTAAACTCTGGACCAAAAATAATGACATCATCCACCGTAATTGACGTCACGCCTGTACTGGCATAGGGTGGGACCTTTACCTCGACTTCATCTCCGTTGACACGCACAATCTCCGCTTCCTGCCCGTTGAACTTAAAGACGGCCTTATCCAGGTATTCATTTAATCCATTGGCCTTAAGTTTTATAATGGATCCAATATCACCAACATTGGGTGAAGGTACCTGCGCAGGATCAAATGTAATCCCCAGCGGCGGTTTTCCTTCTCCGTAAGGCTCAGAGAAAAATGTCGTTTCCTTATTACATCCGCCCAGCATAATGGATAAACACAGGATGCCTAAAATATATCTTGTTCGTAAATTTTTCATACGTACTATCTTTTACTTTCTATAATGTCTACTATTACTTGGTTGTTTGAAAAACCAAATTCGCCATCTCTGTAATCCAGCACATGCACAACGCCATTGCGGGGTTGAATGTCCGATGAGGAGACATTAATCCGACCATATTCAGTAGGTTTGGATAAGTCTCGAATATACCCGATCCCCAACTGTCTGTACCCCATGTATTGTAATCTCGAGCTACCATCCGAACTGACCGCATCCTGAAACTCAACGCCAATATTACATACCGCATCGCCTAGGGAATAATAATTCTGTCCGCCATAAACGGATCTTAAATTCAGGTCTATCTGGGGGTAATCAGCCAACAAGTTTTTGCCTCGAAACATATGGCGCTGGAGGTAGAAAGCCCATATCTCTGGATCGACATCCGCCAACGTTACAATGGTATCCAACATCAGTTCATAAAGGCTTCTGTTCAATCCGCCTTCCGTGTAACTTCCGATCAGTTCCTTGATATCTGCATCGTGAGGCGCAAAAAAGGTAAATTCGTCGCTTCTAAAACGATCTTCCAAGCCTGCTAAACGGACAATTTGCGCAATGGTATCAAACTCACGTGGCTTCGCATCCAGATATTCCATGATAGACCCGTCAAAGATAGCCTCAGCCCGTCCACCGTCGGTGTAATAATCGTCTCTGCTGCATGCCAAGAAAGCAACAACCGCCAATAGCAGAAGGATTAAATTTCCTCTTATTTTTTTTATCTTTTTCATCATTATCTCCCTGTTGTGATCCAGTACTCATTTAATACAATATTCGGGTTATTCGCCCGGGCACTTTGATCCAGCG
This sequence comes from Sphingobacterium gobiense, assembly GCF_002980575.1. Taxonomy (GTDB): domain Bacteria; phylum Bacteroidota; class Bacteroidia; order Sphingobacteriales; family Sphingobacteriaceae; genus Sphingobacterium; species Sphingobacterium gobiense. The sequence continues at coordinate 579,138 of NZ_PVBS01000001.1, read as the reverse complement.
GCCAAGTCCATGCACCCCGGTTATATTCGTCCAGATTCATGGGTCTCATGGTCCATTGTGAACTCAGTATCCTGCGGGTTCGTATGAGGTCAAAGTAACGGTGAGCCTCGCCAATCAGCTCGCGGCAACGCTCTTCATAAATAAAATCCTTCAATTCGGTTCCACCGGCACCGGCGAAGGCAGATGCTTGTGAACGCTCCCGTACCAAATTTAGGGATGCAATGGCTTCGCTATCTCGACCTAACTCGGCCAAGGATTCGGCATGTAAGAGGATGGCATCTGCATATCGAAAAATACTTATCGTATTGTCAGGATATCCCTGTTCATTACCAGAGGCAAAGACATTCAGACCAAACTTTTTCATCGCAAAACGTCCGTCGTCAGCATCTATATCCTCAAACCATAGATCCCGACGCAGATCAGATTCGTCTTCCGGATAAATACTCCTCATGTATTCGGAGACATAATAACAAGGACTGATGGATTTATCGTGTCTAGGGAATAGATAGGGCCAACGCAGAAAATGGCTCCATACCGTATAATGGTTGCGTATATCGAACCGATCCCAACTCTCCGAGAACAGCGTTGCATCCCCGTAATTCACACTACGGTAGAACTCAAACAAGGACTCCTCGGTCCTTCCTTTGGAAACCAAAGCCCAAGACTCCTCCGTCATGGGGTAAAGACGGTGGGCATTGCTTTCCACGAGCTCCTTGCCCAATGCGGCCACCTGTGTATGGTACGCTTGGCTATTTGCTCGATCAAAGGACGCATTCCAAGCATTCATATGCATCAAAAGGGCAATAATGGCACCTTTTGCCGGACGGGCACCCCGTTGCGCTGGATCGCTGTGTGTCCATGGCATCAGTTCTTTATGAGGCGCCAAATCGGCAATACATTTATTGAGTACCGATATCATATTTTCACGCGGCAATTTGTCCCTATAGTAAGGCTCCGTGTAGTACACCACATCCCCATATATACGAACCATCCAAAAGTAGGTAAACGCCCGCATGAACTTGGCTTCCGCAATATACCGTACCTGATCCGCCCCCTCTACCCCTGGGATCCCCTCTTCTAATTTGGAAATCAAGATATTGGTACTTTGTATTACTTCATAATACCCCCGCCAGTCCGTAATCTTTCTCAATTGATAATCTTCAAATCGGGAAAAGCTTATAGCAAACATAAGGTTGTTTGTACCTAGCACCTCGACCATATCATTGGCGCTACGCAGTGGACGTGTGCGGGCATCCCCCGATCCGACTGTAGCCCTGATCTCTCCAGAACGTGCTTCGCCTGTCGCCCCTAACACCCAACTTTCACGGATTTTCTCGAAGAATTTGGAATAGATGAAGGCAAAGTTCGCTTCTACATCAGCTTTTGACAGATAGAAGTTATTCCCCGTCAAACGATCGATTGGATCGACTGTCAGGTATTTTTGGCAACCTGATAACACCAGTATAATACCCAAAAGCAATAATTGCCCGGCTGCTTTACATGATTTTTTTTTATACATATTGTTCTCCATGATCTAGTTAGAAAGAAAGATTTATACCTAAATTATATGTTCGGGGTACCGGATAACCATTGGATACATCTCGTCCCAAACTACTTACGTTTTCCGGATTCGGTCCACTGTAAGGTGAGAAAGTGACAACATTATCCAAGGATCCATAGACCCGGAGACGTTCTAACCCATAGCGTTTCATCAAATTACGATCAAAGGTGTAGCTCAAGACAATATTATTGACCTTAAGGTATGATCCGCTCTCAGCCCATAACGTCTGATCAATTCGGAAGGGCTGGACCGAATTACTACGGGTATAGGCATAGGGATAGGGAAATTTGGCCACATCCCCCGGCTGCTGCCACATATTGTACTGATCCAATGGCACAACCACTTTATTATCATCCCCTGTGCCAAACGGATTGGCCATTAAACTCATACGCTCGGCCAGCGCCTTGTTCAGAATGGTTCGCTTGGCTGTATACGATATAAAAACATTCAAGCTCACATTCTTGTAAGTAAATGTATTATTCATACCCCCTGTAATGAGTGGCTGTGAATTTCCCGTCCGCACAAAATCGTTCTCATCTATCCGGTAATCGCCATTCTGGTCCACCCAAATCGGGTCTCCAGCCTCAAAATAGGCTCCGCCTTGCGAAATCATACGCAATCCGGTCACAGGATCAATGGGAACATCTTGATCCCGGCTATAGACGCCATCGTTCATCAACAGGTAGTTGGACAATGTAGAAGTACCAACCCGAAAGACCACATGCTGCCCCCGATTATCACCGTCACGTTCCCACCGCACGAATTGTCCGCCATAATGCTGGGGCAATTTCAATAAGATATCCCGGTTGAAAGCACCATTTACAGAAAAGATCCAATTGAAATTTCCTCCTTGACGTAACGGGCGGATATTGATCGCCAGCTCATGTCCGTAGTTGGCAATAGCCGCATCATTCGAGGCCAACCTGCTGAAGCCAGTAGAAGTGTTCAAATGTTCTTCAAAATACATGTTGTCGACTTTCTTATAATAGGTATCGTATACAAAATCCACTTTATTATTGAATAACATCATGTTGACCCCCAAATTGTACTGCATGGACGTAGTCGGCCGCAGATCTGGATTGGGAATTTGGTTAAAATCAATCCCCAGACCAGGCTGTTGGTTGTAATTACCAAATATATCGTAACGCCCATAAATCCGTTCCAGGGTGCTATTAGGCATCACATTGACCCCCCAGCTCGCTCGAATCGACCCCTCGTTTAGCCAAGACAATTCCTGTCCCCACTCCTCGTGATGGATATTCCAACGCAATCCAACGGCTGGGTTACGGGTATAGAGATTGCCAAAGCCGTTGGCGGAGGAGCCGTCCATCCGGTAGGAAAGATCCAGAATATATCTTCTTTTGTAATCGTAGGAAGTCGATAGGGCAAAGGACAGCGCTCGCTCATCTTTGAAACCGGGCAATATCCCTCCTCCTCGGGAAAAATACCCATCGTAACCCAATGGTCCTTCAAAAAAATCATTGGGGGTCCGCTCCTGCCTGATCAAAGTCTCCTGACGGGTAATATTACGGATCTCGTTAAAGAGATTGATAAAGATACTATGCGTGTCATCAAACGTCTTACTGTAGTTCAACGAGTTACGACTGTAGAGCTGCGTCGATCTTTCTTGTCGGGCGGAAACCGATGAAAACTGGTTGTTCGCTGCCGCAGGCGTAAAGGTGTCTTCGGTATTAGACGTAAATTCATAACTCAAGGCTGAGGTCAAACGTAGTCCGCGAATAATCTCATAGGCTCCTTCGATATAAGGCCGAATTACCCGGGCATTATTACTATTCCGTGTGCTGATGGAAGACATATATTCGGAAGAGGCCAAATAAAAGGATGGTGGTGGTAAAAGTGTGGAAGAAAGCCCACCAGCAGCCACCCCAGTCTGCAAGACACCAATACCATCCCCCCGATTTCTTTTTCCTAACTGAGCAAAGACCTGACCTGTGAAACGTAACTTGGTATCAGGGCTGTAGTCCATCCGCAAGTTTGCTGTATACCGTGTAAATCCCGTATTACGAATAATACCTTCATCATTGGAATAGCCAAAATTAGCTTTGTAATTAAGAACTCTATTACCACCGTCAAACATCAGGTTGTGGCTATGATTTAGAGTAGTCCGAAAATAAAGGCTCTGCCAATCTGTCGAATTGTTATAATAGGCATTCAAACTATCGGTAAGATGAGGTATACTTTGAATACGATCAATATCTGCCTGTGAAAAGGCGTTGCCGTAAATCTGTTGTAGCTTTAATCTTCGCTCTAAATTCCCGCCCAAAGTCTCCCGCAATTGGGGTGGAGTCTTAAAGTAGGTGTTGTTGATATAGGTAATTCGTGGTATCTCGGAATTGCCCCGTTTGGTGTTGATAATTATAACCCCATATGCAGCCAACGAACCATACAGGGAGGTCGCTTGGGCATCGCGAAGAATCTCGATACTTTCGATATCCTCCGGTGGAATCATAGACAAGGGACTGATACCCGGTCCCTGCTGGTCAAAGCCGAACTCACTGGCTCTATCCGCATCCAAGGGCACCCCATCGATCACAAACAATGGTGAGGTAGGCATTAATGCTGTAGCATCTCCCTCGCCGGTCATGGATAAGGTAGACAAACCACGAATTTGTGTCGTCCCCCGAAAACCGGGTGCTCCGGTATTGACCTGCACATTCAATCCGGGCACACGACCTTGCAACAAGGACTCTACCGGGACGGGAATATCTTGAATATCTCTACCCGTAATAATAGTCGAAGCCCCAGTAGAAGTCTCTTTCGGTCGTTGCACATAGCCCCGGGTTACCACCACTTCTTCTATAGATGCATCAGCAAACTCCAAGGTCACGGTCAGACTTGTCTCTGTGCTCTTTACACTGACCCGCTTGTCGGTATAGCCTACCAAGCTAAATAACAAGGTGGTATTTCCCCTGATTGCGACTGAAAACTCGCCTTTACTGCCGGTCGCGACAAGGTTACGGCCGGTCGAGGTATTGGTCACCGTCACATTGGGTAGTCCGTTGCCACTGGCGTCCAACACCCGTCCACGAAGCGTCGTTTGTGCCAACCCCTGCAGCCCAAAACTCATCCAAAAAAACAGTAACGTGCCATATAGTATAATGTTATTTTTCATAAAAAGCCGCATTATTCGTTGTCAAATTTTGGGTTATCATTTCTGAAGTGAAAAACGATTTCCCAGTCGCCTTTCTTAAAGATCTTAAAGTCCAAACCAAATGTGGCTGTTGTCCTTACACCGCCCCAGCCAACACGAGAATAGGAAATATTAGCACGCGCCCGGTTGCCCGAGGAATATGCGGTATTAATGTCGACTACCGGGATGGGATAGGCGACATCGTACTCGACGTACTCGCCGGTCATACGTCGGTTAAAACCATGGATCATTTGATCCCATCGGGTCTCATTGAACATTTCTGGATTGATCGGTTGTTCATCTTTGTCTAGAACCACAAAACGAAGGGTATTGCCATTGCCTCCCTCGAAAGGTCGGATATAGACTACCAAATCTTTCTTATCGTTGTTATTGACCAGGGGAACATTAGTCAGTTCCCCAATAACATTACTCATCCGACTCGGTGTTATATATGCCCGTTTACGTGAATCCAAGGGGTTTACAGGATCTGGGGCAACCCCTCCTGTGTAGGGATTGATGTCTGTAGAAGGCAAGTAAGGAATCTCGCGCCAGGGGATCAACTGAAAATCTCGAATATAACGCACCCCACCAGAATTAGATAATTTAAGATCGAAGAAACGGATATCCTGCGTCAACAGGGTGGTATCACTTGGCCGCGGGGCAACCGTTTCATTTGTCCCGGATGCCCATAGGATAAAACGCCCCCCTTCATCGACTTCGAAAATAGGTTTCTCGACCAACCTCCGCTTGCTTTCAATCTCTTCCAAAGAAGTTTCTAATCCGGTATATTCATCAATCCATTCGTAAGTAGGCGCAGTTTGTAAAAAATCTGTTGCGGGCCGACCATCCCCATAACGCGGATTGGTAATCTCAAAAGTGAGTGGTCGCGTCGAGTTATCGGCACTCAATGGATTAAAAAAAGTAGTACGGCCCAACGTTGGCTCCAATATTTTGGTGGTATAGGTTAAATTGGTACTGATAAAATCCTTTTCCTCCGGCAGATTGTATATGTCGTTGCAGGATGCCACCGCCAATGAAAGCCCTGCTATACCTCCCAAGATCTTATATTTCGTATATCTCATCATATTAGGTTATCATTAAGTCTCTCACATGTATTTTAATCTAATTCTTCATAATTAATAGACCAATCAGCCAACTGGAACGTCGAACCACTCCGTATTCGGGTGACGCTCAATCGGTAAAAGGTATACGCCGTTGTATTGTTGAACCGGAATACACGCTGCATAAAGCGGTCAACAAACTCTTCGGATGACCGGGAGTTGAGCATCGTCCATGCCTCACCATCATGCGAGCCTTCCAGCCGCCAGTCTATAGGATCCCGCTCCTGTGCATCATTGGCCGATGTCAATGTATAGGCATTGGCTACTGTAGGTTCATTCAATTCCACTTGGAACCAAAGCGTATTTGGAAAAGAAATCAAAAACTTGGTCTGTGGATTTCCATCAAAAACATATTTAGATGCTTCCACTGCATTAGGCCCTCCGCTATGCTCATGCGATGCGGTAAATGTACCACCGACTGTAAAAAACAAGTTGGTTGGTGGCGGGATTAGTGTCAACCTTTTCACAAAATCATTGAAACCAAAAACATGATCCGGCGCGAGAGCATGAACCACCCCATTATTCGTCTCGATATTGATCGAAGAGGTACTTGTTGTTACCCAGTTTCGAACAAACTGACTTCTCTTGGGATCGGTAAACTCAATAACCGATGGTCCCCCATAAATATAGCCCGAAGAATAGGAGTCTCGCAACTTGGCATGCATTTGATACCCATGACGGTAATCGGTAAAAAACCGACCGTCTTGCTGCCCTAGGGAATCACTGGTATAACGACCATCAAGAATATATTGTGACATCATTGTATCCAGATGCTCATATTTTATAGTAGATAAAAATTCGGGGGACTTGTCTGCTCTACGACGAATACTGTTGAGGTTCTCAATGGCCAAACGAAAGCTTTCATTGGTAGGGGTAAAAACCGTCACATCGCCCGTCTTAAGTGCATCAGCTAATCCGACACGATCAATTACTTTCACTAACGAGTCATACACGCCGGGCTTACTTTTCAAATATTCATAGGTATTTCCCTCAAAACGAACTTGGTGGAGCTCGTGTTTATAGAAACCATTGTCTTTCGCACAAGACAGCACGAAAAGACAACTAAAAACAGTTAATATTCGGAGTTTCATAATATTCCTTTAAGCTTATTTCCAATAATTGTTCTGTTCCAGAAGCGTATTTTGTTGCAAGAGTGGTTCGGCTATTGGCCAATAGATCCCCCCCTCATTGATCAATTTGACAAAATCTGGGTCGTTATTCTTAATCTTGTGATATCGAACCATATCATACCAACGATGACCTTCACCCATCAGTTCTCGGTGCCTCTCTTGAAAAATCGCATCAATCAAATCACCATTGGCCTCCTCGGAATATGGTAACAGGCCTCTATTCTCCCGTATTCTATTCAGCATATCCACTGCCCCATTGCGTTCACCCAGGACAGCCAAAGCTTCTGCCCGCAATAGCGTGACATCCTCCAAACGCGTAAATACCAAAGCACTGGAAAAAATGCGGAAACTGGGATCGCTCACGCCTGCCATAATACACTTGATCTTGCTAAAAATCGGGTAACGACCGTTAAAATTTGTAAAATAAACCTCCGTCAGCGGATTGCCCAAGGTATCTATACTAAAGCGCTGGTCTTTTGCTTCGTCAAATACACGTACAACAGTTTCCTTTGTCATGTACATATCCGGAATCGATTTATTGACCACGGGCGCCGCCAAGGTTAATTCTTCGATATGTCCTGTAAAGGCTGCCTCTACATGCGCCCACACTCCCGGAAAGCCGAACATCTGGCTGCTGTGCTTGTCATAGAAAAATCCACTACTGCTCGTGAGGTTGGCGGTCGTCGCATAATTGATATTGGAGTGTGAATAGTTCTCGTCAATGTAAGCGGTATAGGCCGCGGCATTCGGATAATTTCCCTGCCATGCCGATAAGTGCGCTAAAATGGCGTAAGCCGAATTCTGGGTCGCCAAGGCCCCGTCCCAACGGGAAGTTTGCTCATTATAATAATTTCCTTGTTGCTTAATATCATTGTTGCTATATCTGAAGGGCATGTCTTCAGCTGCTTTTAAAAGCTCTTGCTCAACCCAAGCCAACAGCTTGCCTTTCTCCTCGCGTGGTTTATTGTTAAAAGACCATTCGGAAGCACTGGTAATCAAGGGTACGTCTCCCCAAATCCTCGACATATAGAAATACGCGAAGGCACGTAGAAAGCGAGCCTGGGCCATATCTACCTGATGATTGTTGACGGTGTAACGAGCATCCTTCTCTAGGACTTCTGGCGATCTTTCCAAAAAGATATTGGCGGCATTCACGACAGCATACCATCTGCGCCAATTCCGTAGAGTCTCCAGCGTGACATCATTCGCATTCAGCTCATTAGCTGCAATGGCTCGTAGATCTCTCCGCACGGGGATCGCAAACTCTCCGGAGCGGACCTCTCCGTATAACCAAAAAGCATTGCGGTCGACCAGAGCGGACTTAGTGAGCCCATACACGCCCATCAGAGCAGCACGGGTATCTTCCATTTTCTCCCACATATTTTCTTCGGAAACGACCCGAGTGGGTTCAATATCAAGCATATTCTCACAACCCGAAAATGGGATGGATAAAAACAGTAGATAAAATAATATTCTCTTCATGCGGTTACGGTTAAAAGTTTAATTTAAAACCCATCAAATATGTACGTGGAAGAAGCATATTGTGGCCTTGATCAATGCCCATATAATTAGCAACCTCCGGATCGCGTCCCGAATATTTAGATAAGGTAAACAGGTTATTGGCGGCGAGATAGATGTATAGATTCCCGCCATCCAACGAAGCCCCAACGATATCGGAAAGATTATAACCCAACGAGACCTGACGTAATTTTAGGAAGGAACCATTTTCTAGAAATAAATCTTGTGTGGCTTGGTAAGCATTCACCGCACTCCAAGGGTTGTACAGTGGATAACGGCCATAATCACCACGTTTCTCCCAATAGGTAATCTCTTTTACGGAGTTCATGTTATTCGCATTCTCGTTATTAATAAAATTAAACCGATCGGACATTTCCTGATTCAGGATATTACGGCCTAGATTAAAATAAAAACTCGCTTTCAGATCAAAATTCCTGTAAAAGAAATTGTTCTGCCAAGAGCCGGCTACTTTGGGTATAAAATTTCCCTGCATCACCCGGTCCTCCGAGGAAATACGGTTGTCTCCGTTTTGATCGGCCCAAATAGGATCTCCGGCTTTGAAGGTAATTCCATTGTAATTCTTCGTCACACCATTGACTTGGGGCACTTCCGCATCGGCGTGGAACATCCCTTGATTCTCCAATACCCAGAATGCATCGATCCTTTCACCTACCTTTAACTTGCGATCATGAATAACAACTTCATCTAATCCACCGGGCAATGCCGTCAGCTTGTTGTTGTTAAATCCGAGGTTAATTCCCGAGTTCCAACGGAAATCTCGATTGGTATTTCCGATAATGTCTCCGCCGACAGAGACCTCTATCCCCGTGTTTTTGACATCCATCCCAGACGCAAGATTATAAGCATAACCGTACTCTGCCAGAGAAGGGATACCAAGGGGCTGGTTTTTGGTATGTTTGACATACGCATCCAAAGAGAAATAGATACGACGTTTGGAGAGTTGAAAATCAAAACCAACGTTCAATTGATCGGTATAAGCCCAAGGCATATCATAGCCTATCCAGCCATCTTCATACGGACGGACCAATCCGGCAAAAGCATTATAACCTGGTACAATTACATTACCCGTGTAGCCAATCTGTGCTGTATAATTGGGGCCTTGTGCCACATTGTCATAAAGGTTCAATACACCTAACCTTCCTGCGCTAGCTCGGATTTTAAAGCTCTCATAGAGGCTATTGTCCTGCAAAAATTCATTTTTAAGATTCCAGCCCAAGGCCAATGTGGGTGTAAACAGCCATCGTTCGGTCGGCTGGGCATTGGAAGAACCATCATAGCGTAGCAAAAGACTCGCTGTATACTTGTCCTGCAAATTATAGGTTCCCCGGCTGTAGAAAGATACCAAGTTGTGACGGGTACGGTCCAAAAATTTATAAACTAACTGCCTTGGGAATGCCCTAGAAATTAAGTGATCAGCATGGGTGTCGTCAAAACGCAGCAAATTGATCTTAATAAAATCATTCACTCCTTTATAAGCGTACGCATAGTTATATTTATGCGTATCCCATTGCAAAATACTCGCCCCTTCAAGGAAAAGGCTACTATGGTCGTTCAGCTTCCAGTCATACAACGCCACGTTGTTAAAAACAAGTCTTTGGTTATATCCATAGTAGTTGGCAGCAAAGCTATTCTCTTCCATAAGGGTCCTGGCATAGAAAAGATCCCTGAAGCCTTCATTATAGTCGGCAACCAATGTAGATTTCAACTGAAATTTTCCAGACTGAACACTGATCCCGACGTTACCATCTAGAATGTTTGAAAAGTTGTTGTCAAAGCCTTTGTCTTGCTCCAATAAATAAGCATCATATGTTTCCTTATTCGGTGCCAATGGCGCACTAAGATCAGGCAGGTAAGCCATCATTGCGTAACGGTTTCGTAGGTTCCGGTTCCGATCTCTATTTAGCCGTGTACCATTGATACTGGTGTGGAAAAACAACCATTTTAACGGTTGCAGATCCAGTTGAAAACGCGCGTTGTACTTTTGGAACTTGGCATCATCGGCTATCCCTGCATTCTGTAGGCTACCTAGTGAAAACTGAAAATTGGATCGTGAACCACCCCCCGAAATATTAGCGTTAACGCCATAATTAAGCCCATTATTGTAATAGCTATCACTCCAATTGGAGGGACCGTAATATCGGTTATTGAGGGAGTCGCTCAAATAAACAGGGTACGTATCATCGTCATTATACCGTCCACTGGTGGTATATAAATCGTAAAACTGTTGCCTGAACCGGTTTTCATAGTCCCCATTAATCGTGGTAACCTGTGGCCTGGCAGACACTCCGACGAAACTATGCAAACTAATTCTTTTTTTATTGTCTGTAACGCTCTTTTTGCTTGTAATTTTAATGACTCCGTTAGCGGCCATGGGGCCATAAACAGCTGTATTAGCCATGTCTTTCAACACCTCTATAGATTCTATGTTACTCAGATCAATGTTGCTCAGCAGGTTGTTTTCTGGGCCAATCCGATCGAGATCGTAGGCTTGTATCATATAAGAAAAAGGGTGGGTACCCACTAGCGGTATACCATCAAGTACAACTAATGGTTGATTGTGATAGACATCTTTATGGCTGAATATTGGTGTTGATATGCCACGGATGAACATAGAGTTTGGTGTTCCAGGCTCTCCACTCCTCTCGGTTACATATAGTCCGGCTGCCTCACCCTTCAAAAACTGGTGAATGGTTGCATTGCCAGAGGTTTCTATATCGGCCACCGGCTTCTGCACAGAATTGATCCTGACGCTTTTGAAATTCAACTCAAAAACGGAATCTAAAAGTTTCGGAACGGTATCCTGCAATAGGCGTAGCTTGGAAGATCGATTGATGTATCCATCTTTATGGCTTGCAAATAGTTGAAGCTGAAGCAATGACATAAAAATAAATGCAACTATCCCGACATTATATGGGGTTGGAAATTTCTCCTTCATATAAATTTAGGTTTTTAAAACGTTATTACAATTGTTAATTTATTTTATAATTTACTTGGTCTGGCAATACGCATGTTTACCTTGGTCATAGACACAATCATGTGGGTATTGCAGGTTTATGTCACAGACATTCAGCTTTAAAAAGGTATGTTTCATACATGTACTTCATTGGTCTAATTTTTTAGTTCATAAATATTAAAACGATTTAGCAAAAACGTAGTAAAATGTTTTAATTTGGTTGTTATTCTTTTTGATTTGCCTTGGCCCAGAATTGATTTCTCCTTCTTATCTGATATTATCAAAAGACTTGTCTGCCAAGAAATAAGTAAAAAATTAAATTGCTTATTACATTAAATTTCGATTAATCGGCTCAGATACATAATAACTCGGATTTCTATCTTGGTTTTCATTATCATTCTTTTAGTTAGTACGTTAAAAAAATAAAGATTTATTCGAAACACTTAACTAACGATAATTAAATCGTTTTAGCAGAATCATACAAAAAAGCGGTTTACTTATGGTCATCATATAAATGCTCCTCACAATTTGTTCTACAGAACGAATATAGACATAAAAAAATAAAATAAAAAAAAAAGTAATATTTTATTTACAATACTTAGTACTGTCTCCTCCAGTTCAAACGAACGAGTCAGTTCCATTAGCTTGTATTTGTATTGAAATCTTTACCTAACTAGCTATGGCCAAAACTAAAGAATTCCAATCACAATTATGTAAATCGTCAGGAAAAATGGACGCAAAAGTAATTTCTACATGTGCCGACGAAACGACCTAATAACATCATTCCGAAGAAAAGCACCAAGAAGCTGCCTTGGTTTATAAAAATTCTGTTTATATAGATTTGGTCAGTTTATTTTCCCACAGGTAACCGGCGCCCAATAAAGCCGCATCCTCCCATAAGATACTTTGATACAACTGTACTTGCTTATTCTTCAATTTTGCGCGCAGCTCATCGATAAATAAATCTAGACACCGGGCGATATTCCCTCCAATGATGACGGCCGATGCCGACTCCTCTTCGATAAAATCATTGAGAAAAAAAGCTAGGTGTGTCGCAAATTCACTAAAAATCTGTGCTTTCAGCGGATCTTGACCTTTGGCGAGAGCCTCTACGCTTTCTAGTTGCTCTCCACTCAATTGGCTATATCGGTGCTTAAACCATCTAGATGATATATAATCCTCTGCAATACCGTGCTTCATGGGGGTTATAGCACGAAAGACATCTCTGCATACCCCGTGGTTATACACAGCAGACCCCAATCCAGTACCCAATGTAATGCCCACCACTTTCGCTTCATCTAAATCCCCTCTGTGCACCACCTCTCCGTATAAAAAAGCTTCCGCGTCGTTCTTGAATAATATATGATCTGGAGATATACCTAAGGCTTGCGCCAGCTCCTTTTTGACATTCATACCATACAACGCATCGTATTTATTCAATTCGTTGATATAGGATATACCTTCGTTGTAATCAAAAGGTCCGGGCATCGCAATGCCCACCCATACATGATCCTTGTTCACCTCATCGATGAAATCGGAAAGTAAATTTGCCCAGGAACTTATAATCACGTCGGCCGAGGCATGTGAATCCACACTCCGACGGCACTGGGATCCGGACCGCACTTCACGTTTGTCCCAATCCAGTTCGCCTGCCGCTATATGCGACCCACCGATATCTACTACAATAATTTTTCGCTCGCTTGTGTTCATAACTATGTTAGCTAAATCGCGGTACAATTATATAAAACGTTTTAGCAAAATCAAAAAAGAACTTAAAAATAGTTTTATTTTGTGCACGAATCACGCGGAACAAACGTAGTTGATAAGATTATTTTTTGCGGATTTTGACTTACTTCGGAAGCTTTTTTGCCTAATCTAGACAACAGCAAATTGATCGCATTTTCTGAAATAGCCTCAATAGGCTGCGCAATGCTCGTGATGGCGGGGCTGTACATCTCGAAGAGTTCATAATCGTCAAAGCTGACGACGGCTATATCTTCTGGAATGCGCAATCCCAGTTGTTTTATGGCTTTGAGACCGCCCACACAAATATAATTTGTAGAAAAAACGATCGCTTCAATGCTGCTACATTTTTTTTCTAAAAAGGACAGGAGCTCTTTTTCTCGCTCCAATCTGCCTGCGGGTGTAAGCTTCTGAATAATAGGTGTTAAATTATTATCCAGGATAGCCTTTTCATATCCCGACAGTCTGTCCAGCATCTGACTCTGTAAGGAATTCAACGTAATGAACGCGATGTTTTTATAACCTTGATCAATAAGGTATTTTGTCGCCGAATAAACGCTTTCATCATTGTTAACGAGAACATAATCGGTTTGTACACCCTCTAAATATCGATCCAACACGACTACCGGCTTTCCTGACGCACACAGTTCGACAATCTTTGCCTGTATGCCTGTCGGCGGCACGATAATATAGCCGTCTACATGTTTCTCTTGATAAATTTCAATTAATTCCTCGGTTTTGGCCGTATCATTCTCCGTACTCGAGTATATGATCTTATAACCACTTTTGTAAGCCTTTGCTTCAATTTCTTTAGCTATGGCCGAAAAAAACGGGAAAGAAATATCTTCCACAATAAGTGCAATGGTGTTGGATTTGCCTGTCCGTAAACTACGGGCTAGTGCATTGGGTTTGTAGTCGATCTCTTCAACATAATCCAGGACCTTTTTCACCAGTTGATCACTGATTCGTTTCTCTTGCGCTTTTCCATTTAAAACAAAGGATATGGTTGTTGTCGATATTCCCAAATGCTTTGCAATACTCGTGATCGAAGTCTTTTTACCCACTATTAAATTATTTAGATTCTTACGCCCTTCGTCTCATACATCTGTCACACCTACCTTGTGAGGTAAACACAAACATAGATAAATTTTGCTTATCTGCAATGACATCCGTGGTTTGATTCTCAGAGATATGCGGCATTGGTTACTTTTATTACCGCCTGCGTACTGCTAATTAGACAACGCTAGCAATGCAAACGAACCCAACCAATGGCTTCCCATATAATCATCACCCGAAATATTTTTCAGCGAAAAATCAATATGCGCATTGGCAAGCGGCACCAAAGTATGCTTTAGTTCTGGTAACACACGGGCAATACCATACAAACAATTTGCCCTGCTGAAATTCAAGCCGTCCAAGTGTACCAGCTTACCATCCGTACGATCACTTACGATAGCCGGTTGAAGCGTTTCGATTTCGGTCTCAAATAACACCGGCATAAAAATCACTAACCAATTTTGATACGCGTCTTTCGGCATGACCTTACTCATGAGGTAGGCTTCTTCCAAACAAGGCGAAAGAAAATCATAACCACTGGGTTCATAAGCGAGGTTACAATTTTTATCATGTTCAAAAAAACGTATACTATTGGTTTTTATCGCGTTAAGCAACGCCATATCACCCGTTTCTTCCGCATACTCATACATCAGCGTAAGGCTAAAAGCCGTGTTGTCATGCTGCCCCGTGCGGATAGGATAAACCAATTTAGACAAATATTGCTGCGTGCGTTCCGATAGCAGATCGACCAAAGGTTGCAGTGTCTCTGCCCACTCTTGCGCATCGGTATTCCGCCACGATCTTAACTCCTGCTGCAGTTTAAATAACCAAGCCCAACCGTAAGTACGCTCAAAACTCAAGTTATTTTCATCCTGAAAGAAAGCCAGTTCCACCGCCAAGTTTTCCTTTGTAATATGACTTTTCAACAATTGGCGAACCTTGCCATCCGAATCCAGTTCCGGATACTGCTTTAACAACCGGACAATAGACCAGTAACCATGTACCGACGAGTGCCAATCAAAACAACCATAAAAAATAGGACGTAAGGCCTTAGGAGATTTTAGGTCAGTATCGCTTCCCAGCACCTGTCCTAATTTATTTGGATATTCGATCGTTAAACAGTGTGTGGGCAGTTCGAAAATTCGTTTCGCCGTCTCCTCATTTAAGGTCAATTGTGCTACTTTAACAGTATCCTCCGCATTTTCCTCTTTTCGCTTATCCCCAGAATCGCAAGAAAGAAAAAACGCCATAACCCCAAGACCAATTAACTGTAAAACCAAATTTCTATACTGCATAACTCATTATTTTAGTCAACAATTATACTTTACACGTAAAATTAGAAATAAAAAACCTTAAACAAGAACGCTTAGTATTAACCCTCACTATGCACAATCCCCTCCTTAACACGCCAATGTCGCATACGGATTTTTGACAACTGTAGAAATCCTTTCCTTGCACTTTCCCTCCCTGTCAAATATCCGAAGCGACGAGTTTTATGGATAAGTGTATATTTTGGTATCCATGAGCTCACTTCGTTCGGTTTTGGTTCTTTTTCACGGGGAAAAAGAACATAAAAATATTTACCTTTGCCCTCTCTATTCAGCACATGCAAATGAACAAAGCACTTATCGCGTTAGCATTTGGCGGATTAGCTATCGGGATGACAGAATTTACTATGATGGGCATCCTTCCAGACATCGCCAAAGATTTACAAATTACTATTCCGGAAGCCAGTAACCTAATTGGACTATATGCTTTGGGCGTTGTTGTAGGGGCTCCTACCCTCGTTGCTTTCAGTGGAAAGTATTCCCCGCGGAACATCTTGCTGTTTCTGATGCTCTTGTTTTTCGTGTTTAATGGTATTTTCGCTATCGCGCCCAACAAGGTGTTGCTGCTCACCTCACGTTTCATCTCCGGCTTTCCACATGGTGCTTTCTTTGGCGTTGGTTCTGTCGTTGCGGCACGGCTGGCAAAACCAGGGAAAGAAGCGCAGGCAATATCCATCATGTTTACCGGAATGACCATAGCGAACTTAGCGGGCGTGCCGTTGGGAACCTATATCGGACATCATTATTCCTGGCGGATAACCTATGGAGTAATCAGCTTATTAGGCCTTATTACCTTTTTGGCGATCTATTTTTGGATGCCGAAGATGGAAGCTAGCAAAACAAACAACGTGTTAAAACAAATCAGCTATTTCGTGCGCTGGGATGCTTGGTTAATGGTGGCTGTTATCGCTATCGGGACCGGTGGTCTATTCGCATGGATATCGTATATCGCGCCACTGGTAACCGATGTATCAAATATTCCAGAAAACCGTGTACCTCTTATCATGATATTGGTCGGATTGGGCATGTTTTTCGGAAATATCTTGGGCGGTAAACTCGCTGATAGCATATCACCATCCAAAGCGGTTATTATCGGGTTTATTTCGATGGCAACGTGCCTATTCGTGCTGTTCTTCATCGCGCATAACACATACCTAGCCTATCCCATGGCATTCATAACCGGCATGATTTCCTTTTCGATTGGTTCGCCACTGCAAATGATGCTTATCAACAACGCCAAGGGCGCAGAAACATTTGCCGCTGCTGCCGGACAAGCTAGTTTTAATATCGGTAACACACTGGGCGCTTACCTAGGAGCTATTCCTATCACCCTTGGATATGCCTACAATTACCCATCCCTTGTGGGGGTAGTCATGGCCAGTATGGGAGCGATATTGGCTTATATTTTCTGGAGAAAGGTGGTAAGACCGAAAATGAATATCTAAGGCGAGCGTTGCTTCTCCCAGGCAATGACCAATCGGCTCATTAGCGAATAACGCGCCATACCTTCTGGCTGGTTATTGTGCCTTAAATAGCTTCCGTAGAACAGGTTGGTCAAGCGGTTAAATGTGCCATAGTATTGCTGCCAAAAGAGGCGTTCGTTCTCGTAATCGCTACGGACAGCCGCGGAGAGCTTATCCACGTAAACGGTATAAAGCATTTTATCTTGAAAATATAACGGCCGAAGCAGGTATTGAACCGTTTCGTAGTAGGCGGCATAACGATACCATTTATCCGGATGGTCCTGTAGCATCAAAAAAGCGATAAAATTGCATTCATCTTCAAATCCGATTCCCATCTGATGAGCTAATTCATGCACGACTGTAAAGGGGTAAGACGTCTCGGGCATTACACCATTGACCTGCACTTCTTGCGTAAAAGGATTGAAATAACCCGTAACCGTAAAGTAGGACGCCAACGCACTGGAGACCGGCTGTTTCGCTTTCACCTGCGTACGGGACAGCATCGGTAACCGATCGCTACTTTCAGCCATTAGCTGTTGCAATTCCCGTCGGGCCCGGGCTTTATCCATCTTACTGGTGTCCAGTTGCTTCCGGAGCCCGTTGATTTCGACGATATAGCGATCTAATATGTCGATATAATCTGCTTGAACAATGGTATCGATCTCTAGACCAAGCTGCTGCTGCAACGGCACCCGATAATACTGTAACCCCCAGCTCACATAGAAATAGATATAGGTTCCGAACAAAACCAAAACCAGCTGCATCAACCGTTTCTGCGCTGTAGCCCACTTGCGCTTAGATAGCCCGATTATCGAAGAGATGGCTAACAAAAGCAAGGTCCCAAATAAGGCTACATAGAACACATCTCCGATACTAAACGGCAACCAACCGAACAGTAGTTTCGGCACATGCGAAAAAAGCGGGTAAAACTGGCGGCTATAATATTGCTCAACAAATGTCGGTGACGCTTTTACCCAGGATAAAAGCAACATCACGATGAGACAAGTCACTATCGCGACCAAGTACCATTTCTTACCCTTTGGGAGGTTAACTTTCGTTTTCAAAATACAGCTTGTAATAATGTAGACCCCGTTCTTCATCGAAACCAGATTCAATATAGTCTCGCTTGCCGTGCACGTATATATGAAAGTTTTTGTCCAATTTAAGGACTGACTTATAGGAAGCGGTCATTTTCTTTACCGCTGGAGAAGCTATTTCAAAATTGGATTGAAACGGGGTATCGAATTCTTCCGCAAAATTTTCTTGATATTCCTTAAATAGCGACGCTGCCTGTGGATTGCCAATGACCTCTTCTTCAAATTCGCCCTGATCAAACGTTTCTTTAGTCTTGAAATAATTCATCGAACGATTTAAAAGATCAATTTTATCCGCACTTTCCAATTCAAACGATTCATCAAGCTTATCATTGACGAAGTTCTTATAGACCTTAAGCAAGTTTCCGGTCTGCTGAAAATTGTCATTACGGGCTTTGATCTTCAAAAAGTCATCCTTCCAATAGACCGCTTCCGATTGATTCGTTTGGTCTACGACTAACACTTTATATCCCTCCTCTTCTTCTGTCTTCACTACCACCACGCCTTTATCCAATTTATTGATATTGATGGCTTCCTGTTCATAATCCAGATCAAAACCGCCCGCGTTTGGATAGACCTTTAAGTAGGCTTCCTTATTTTCCGATTTAAAGATACCGATAGCATCGTGCTCCTCACCCTCAAGTTGCACATTCTTCAGGGCAACTACGTACAGCTCCCCTGCTTTGATTTTCGGATGTTCCGATACCTCATACAGATGTTTCGCCAGCTGTTGAGACATTTCGTGGAATGGGATTTTCGCTTCAAAATATTGCTTTGCAAAATAATAGACTTCGTTGAGTTGTAAATCATCATTTGGATGATAAAAACGATATACCTCGTTTGCTTTGCCAAAAGGTTTCATAAAGTATTGCATCAGCAAATCGGGCAGTACTTCGTCCTGTGCTATATCAATAGGTGTATCGGATAATACGTAAAACTCATCCTGTGCTTTATTCCCTACACGGTGTATGGAAAGCTGTTCAAAAGTTGCGTCTTGGTGAAAGAACATTTTTTAGTATTTAGTATAGTATGTAGATATTATGCAAAACTTCTCATTCATCAAAAGCCAAAAATATCAACGGCTGCCTTATAGGTATTCACGTGAGCATTCACAATATCTTTTATATGCTCAGAATAACCTCCTCCCATGCTGATTTGTATAGGAAGCCTTTTCTGTTGGCATTTATCCAGTACCATTTGGTCCCGGCGTTGACAACCCGCTGCCGTCAATTTAAGCTTTCCGAGTTTATCGGTCGCTAAAATATCAACTCCTGCTTGATAAAACACAAAATCAGGATCAAAAATGGTAAATATTTTATCGAGGTTTCGTTTTAATACAGCTAGGTAAGCCTCATCTTCCATCCCATCCGGCAGCGGTATATCTAAATCTGAGCATTCCTTGATAAAGGGAAAGTTCTTATCGCCGTGCATCGAGAAAGTAAAGACTTGCGGGTTCCCCTCAAAGATATGGGCGGTGCCGTTGCCCTGATGTACATCTAAATCGATGATCAAGATTTTGGCTGCGAATCCCTTATCCAGCAGATAAGCGGCAGCTACGGCCTGGTCATTAAACAAACAGAAACCTTCGCCAAAATCGCGTCCGGCGTGGTGTGTACCGCCGGCAACATTAAAGGCGACACCCTGTTCCAAAGCATATAAACTTGCTTGAATGGTGCCATCCAGAATATACCGCTCACGGTCTACCAACGATTGCGACAGCGGAAACCCTATTCTGCGCACCATTTTTGCATCCAAGGAACAGTCCATTAGCTTATCGACATATTGCCTATCATGTGCCAATGTAATCGTCGGCGTTTCGGCAAGGTTCGGTTGGAAAAAGCTATCCGCCGACACGATGCCTTCATAACGCAATTGCGCAGGAATAAGCTCATACTTCACCATAGGGAAACGATGTCCTGTCCGCAAGGGATGCACATAAGCCGGATGGTAAGCTATTGGTAATACCATGTTTCTTGTTTTATTTTTCGCGAAGTTAAAGGATATTTTTTTTATCTTCGAAGCCGACAGACCGAATCAATTCATCAAAATATGGAAGAAACGAACAATTTACCTGTTTTAAGTGCGGAAGAGTTACGGGTTTTAGGTTCACTTTTGGAGAAATCCAAAACGACACCAGAATATTACCCGATGACCCTGAACGGGTTACAGACAGCGTGTAACCAGAAAACTTCCCGAAAACCCGTCGTTTCCTATGATGAAAATACAATTATAGGAGCCTTGGATACGCTACGAAAAAGAGGCTTGATATCGACGGTAGTGGGTGGCGGCAGTCGCGTCACCAAATACAAACACAACCTGGCAATGCAGTATCCTTTAATTCCACAAGAATTGGCCGCATTGTGTCTACTCATCCTACGAGGTCCGTTAACTCCCGGCGAAATCAATTCTAACGCCGGTCGATTGTTTAATTTTGAAAGTATCGATGAGGTACAGGATGTATTGAACCGCCTGCAAGAACAAGATCCTCCCTTTGTAAAACAACTAACGAAACGCCCTGGCCAAAAGGAAATTCGTTATGTACATTTGCTTGGCGACATAAACGAAGAAGATTATGAAAACCTATCCAGTGGTTCGGATAACAGTTCCTCAGGCCGCGTGCAGGAATTAGAAGAACGAGTAAGCATTTTGGAGGAACAATTAGCGACATTGAAAAGAGAATTCGACAACTTGATGGAACAACTGTCCTAGCCTGTCGCTTTTTAGTAATTTATATCGTTTTATTATCGAGGCATAGCTTTTGCAGTCTTTAACAGAAAACTAACAGTCATATACGATGAAAAGAACACCTGCAACCACATTCGTGATACTCGCTATAATAGCGGTGGTGCTCCTATTTGTAACGACATGCGCGGGGCTGGAATAAAGCCATAGGTCAACGATGATCTACAGAAATTATATTTATTTTATCCTTTCTCTACGCGGGGCATGTCTTTTGTTATAGTATATATAGAAAACTGAAAGGATGAAGTTATGAGAAGAACACCCTATACCACAATTACCATTGTAGCACTCGTTGTATTGATAATCATTTTTGCCAACACGTGCGCTAGGATCATTTAATAACAAATTAAGTTTTCCACTCCAACCCACTTCTATTTTAAAATGCCTTACCTTTGAAAGAAAATCAGGCGAAATAATGTCAAACTCGGATAAGGCCATTAAAACTACTTATTTTAGTCTACTGACCAACTTTTTGTTGGCACTGGTGAAATGGTTTGCAGGTTATTTCGGATATTCCCATGCTTTGATTGCCGATGCCATTGAATCTACCGCGGATATTTTTTCGTCCTTCTTGGTATTATTAGGGCTAAAATATGCTAAGCGCCCCGCGGATCACACCCATCCCTATGGACATGGGCGCATAGAACCTTTGATTACCTTTATCGTCGTTATTTTCCTTATTGTTTCGGCTTTCATTATCGCCAAAGAGAGCATCTATAACATTCAAAACCCACATGAAGCACCAAGATCGTGGACATTATATGTATTGGGAGCCATCATACTCTGGAAAGAAATTTGCTTCCGGGTCATCATGCGGAGAAGCAAGAAGCTCAACAGCTCCTCGCTTAAAGCCGATGCGTGGCACCATCGTAGTGACGCTATCACTTCTGTAGCGGCTTTCGTCGGCATATCGATTGCTGTAATTTTCGGTGAAGGATACGAAAGTGCAGACGATTGGGCAGCATTGCTCGCTTCAGGATTGATCCTCTATAATTGTTACGGTATATTCCGTCCGGCTTTGGCGGAAATTATGGATGAAAACCGGTATGAAGAGCTGGAGGAGGAAGTTCGACAACATTCCTTAAATGTGGCGGGTGTCGAATTGATAGAGAAATGTTATATCCGAAAAATCGGCATGCTTTTCCAGATAGATTTGCATGCCGTTGTCAATCCCAATTTATCTGTACGCGAGGGACACGCGATAGCCCATGACCTTAAAGACTACCTAATCGCCAACTTAGACAATATTGGAAATGTCTTTGTACATATTGAGCCTTTTGAGGAAAACTAATCTTCTTTGATTAACGACCTGTCTAAATGTACATATCCGCCATCCACATGGATAAGCTGTCCGGTGGTATGACTTGACTTATCCGATAACAAAAATACAGCGGTATTTGCTATTTCTTCAGATGTAGTCATACGGTGTTCCAGCGGAATGCGATCGGTTATTTTTTTGAGCGTTTCTTCCGGATTATCCAACGTCCGTATCCAGGAGTCGTATTGCGGCGTTGCACACTCCGCGACCACGATGGCGTTTACCCGAATGCGGTATGGCAAAAGCTCTACCGCCCATTCGCGCGTAAGAGCATTTCGTCCACCATTGGAAGCAGCGTAGCCTGACGTACCTCCCTGTCCGGTTTCCGCAGTTTTCGAACTAATATTCACCATACTGCCGCCAGATACACGCAAAGCATCAATACAATAATGAGCCATTAAATAATAGTGCGTCAGATTTTTATGTAACGATTCGATAAACTTTTCATAGCTTCCGGTGATCAGTCCTACCCCGTCATTATGGCCGGCGTTATTGACCAGCCCATCGATACGCCCTAAAGCAGTCAACGTTTCCTCCGCCGCTCTCTTGCATTCTTCGGGCTTGGAGAGCTCCGCTTCAACGCAAAATGCGCTTCCTCCTAAAGCCTCTACTTCTGCCTTCACCAGATCGTTATCCTCCTGTTTTCTTCCGACGATAACGGGCAATGCACCTTCTTTTGCCAATGCTAAAACAACAGCCTTACCAATACCTTTTGCGCCGCCTGTTACGATGACTACCTTGTCTTTTAAATTTAAATCCATTTCTTACGCTTCACTTTATACCATAAAACCGGGCAGCATTTCCACCCCAAAAGGCCTGCAGTTCTGCTTCGGAAAAATCGACTAATATCGTCTCTACTATGTTCATCACATCTTCATATGTGGCTGCAACAAGGCATACGGGCCAGTCCGTTCCAAACATAATGCGTTGCTTTCCAAAGCAAGATATAACATACTGTATATAAGACCTGAAATCATCGATTGTCCAATTGTTCCAATCGGCTTCGGTCACCAATCCAGAGACCTTGCAGAACACATTTGGGAAGGATGACAACTTCGTTATAAATTCGGCCCAGTCATCGAATTCTTTCGTCCGGACAGCTGGTTTCGCCATGTGGTCTAAAACAAATCGCTGATTCGGGTTCTGTGTAACACAAGTTAAGGTGCTTTCATAATGTCTTGGACGGATTAATAAATCGTACGTATAATCATATGCCGTCAATGCCTTAATCCCTCGCAAGAACGCCGGGCGGATCAAAAAATCGGGATCGTCTTCTGCCTCGATCACATGCCTGAACCCTTTAATGATATGATATTGCCTAAAGTGTTCTAAATGTGCTGCTATCTCTTCCGATTGCAGATCGACCCATCCGACCACTCCCTTGATCATCGCATACATCGCTGACAAATCCACTAAAAATTGTGTCTCTTCGTGTGATTGCGACGCTTGTACGGCAATAGTACCATCTATCCCGTTCGATTTGAGTACGGCGGCCAGGTCGATCGGCAGAAAATTCTGCCGAATGGCCTTCATTTCATCGGTTATCCATGCATCTCGTTCGGCATTGAATATCCAAAAGTGCTGGTGTGAATCAATTCGCATAAGCAACCACCTCCTGACGTGATTCGCCCAGATAATCTGCACCCAATTCAACGACATCTCCCGCTTTCAGGTATATTGGAGGATTGAATCCCAACCCTACACCTGCAGGCGTCCCGGTTGAAATCACATCACCTGGTAACAAAGTCATGAATTGTGACACATAGGATACCACATGCTGCACGGAAAAAATCAAATTAGCGGTATTACCGTCCTGATAGGTCTTACCGTTTACTTTTAACCAAAGACGTACATTATTGATATCTGGAATCTCGTCTACTGTAGTCATATAGGGTCCCATTGGTGCAAACGTGTCGCAGCCTTTTCCTTTATCCCAAGTG
Source organism: Sphingobacterium gobiense (assembly GCF_002980575.1). Taxonomy (GTDB): domain Bacteria; phylum Bacteroidota; class Bacteroidia; order Sphingobacteriales; family Sphingobacteriaceae; genus Sphingobacterium; species Sphingobacterium gobiense. The sequence goes on along the minus strand of NZ_PVBS01000001.1, from coordinate 554,999 downwards.
CCTCCGCGTTCCAATTGGTAAGCTCGTTCCGATACATCGTTATGTAACACATACCCGGCCACGTAGTTCAATGCTTCCGCTTCATCTACATAAGAAGCCTTCTTTCCAATGACGATACCAAATTCAACCTCCCAATCAGTCTTAGTCGAATTTCTGGGAATAACGATTTGGTCGTTAGGCCCTACCAACGACGTTGTTGATTTCATAAAGATAATAGGCTCGCTAGGGATAGCTGCTCCGGTTTCTTCAGCATGATCTTTGTAGTTCAAACCTATACAAACAATTTTAGAAGGGCGTGCAAAAGGTGCTCCTAAACGTGTCCCTGCCGGCACTTCCGTCAATTTACCTTTATTTTCTTCCACAAATTGTGTTAATCTAGCTACACCGTCTTCAGCGAAAAACGCCTCATTATAATCTCCACCAAAAGCAGAAACATCGTAATTTACACCATCGATCTGTACACCGATTTTTTCTTTTCCAGTCGCTCCGAATCGTATTAATTTCATTTTATAATATTGGATATTTAAATTTTACTACTTATACTATCTAGTTATTCAACTTAATAAATCCCCCATCGATAGGGTAATCGTTCCCTGTTATAAACCCTGCATCATCAGAACATAAGAACAATGCTAATTTAGCAATTTCTTCCGGTTTCGCCATTCTACCTATCGGTTGGGATTTGGAGAGCTTCTCAAACATTTCCTCCTCTTGCCCAGGATAATTTTTAGCAATGAACCCATCCACAAAAGGGGTATGTACCCTTGCTGGAGAAATTGAATTTGAACGGATATTATCCGCTATGTAATCTCGCGCTATAGACATGCTCATGGCGTAAACAGCACCTTTACTCATGGAGTACGCAAATCTATCGCTGATACCCACGACAGATGCTATGGAAGCTAAGTTCAAAATCGCACCACCACCGTTGGCCTTCATAACCGGTACCACGGCGAAAAGAGCGTTGTAAGCTCCTTTTACGTTTACGTTAAACACCCGTTCGAAATCTGCTGACGAACACTTTTCCAAATTACCGACGTGGGCAATTCCGGCATTGTTGACAAGGATATCCACCCGGCCAATGCTTTCCACTACACGCAAGACATCAGCTTGCTCCGCTACATTACAGGTATGCAATTTTGCTGTTCCACCTGTTGCGATAATACCATCGACCACCGACTGTGCCGTATCTGCATTTAAATCTACAATGTGCACATAAGCTCCTTCTTGCGCAAAAATCTCCGCGATCGCTTTTCCTATACCGCTACCGCCCCCTGTAACAATCGCTACTTTATGATCTAGCTTTGCCATATTATTTAAGTATTAATTTTAAGATTAAATTAGAGTGATACTCCTCTCCGCCACGGAATAAAATCATCCTGTCCTAACTGCACCGCCTTAGGCTTTGTATTACCACTTGCCACCTGAATGACATAATCCAATATCCGGTGTGCTGTTTCTGGGATGGTTTCTTCGCCATCGATGATTGTACCACAGTTGATATCTATAATATCCGGCATCCGTTCGAACATCTTTGTGTTGGTAGACAGCTTGACTACCGGTGCGATCGGGTTTCCTGTTGGCGTTCCTAATCCGGTTGTAAAAAGTACAACATTTGCGCCGGCCGCGACTTCTGCAGTCGTGCTTTCCACATCATTGCCCGGCGTACATAATAGGTTCAATCCCGGTGTGTTTACCACTCCCGGATAATCCACCACCGCCGTTATGGGCGAATTTCCTCCTTTCTTCGCCGCACCTGCCGATTTTATAGCATCCGTGATCAATCCGTCCCGGATATTTCCCGGCGACGGATTCATATAAAAGCCCGAACCATCGGCCTCCGCTTTTGCATTGTATGTCTTCATCAGATGCATAAATTTCTCGGCGGTGACCTCGTCAATACACCGGTCGCTTAATTCCTGTTCCACACCGCAAAGTTCTGGAAACTCGGCTAGGATAACAGAGCCTCCCATTGTCACCAGCATGTCGGATACATATCCTAAAGCCGGATTCGCCGAAATACCCGAAAATCCGTCCGACCCTCCGCACTCCAAGCCGATACATAGTTTATCTAAAGTTGCCGGTTGGCGGGTTTGTTTATTTGCTTGCGCAAGCCCTGCAAAAGTGGCTTTAATAGCCTTTTGCATCAGCTCTTGTTCCGTACCCTCGAACTGCTGTTCGAAAATATACAACGGTTTATCAAATGCCGCGTCCCGCTTTGTAATTTCGTCTCGCAATATCGAAGCTTGAGCATGCTGACAACCCAGGCTCAAAACCGTGGCACCAGCTACGTTAGGATGCGTAATGTAGCCCGCCAGCAAGCCACACAGGGCATCCGAATCTAACCGCGTACCACCACAACCCATGTTATGATTCAAAAACTTCACGCCATCGACGTTTGGAAATAAGCGCATTTTCTCCTTACCGGCTTTCGCTGAGGAAAGGTCTACGGCCAATAGTTGATCTACAGAAGCGCCTGCTTGATAACGAGCGATTAATTCGTCCACTTCGTCCGAATAGTCTTTTGACGCTACCTGATAGCCCAATTTTTCTTCCAATGCAGATTTCAGTGTTAATACATTTCTATTTTCACAGAACACCAATGGAATAACCAACCAGTAATTGGCCGTTCCTACGGTGCCGTTACTACGGTGGAACCCATTAAAGGTGCGTCCTTCGAAGGCGGATACATCCGGTTTCTCCCAAGCTAACTTTCTATTGCCTAATTTAAAGTCGTCGGAAGCATGGCGCAAGTTTTCCGTACTGATAACCACGCCTTCGGTAACCGCGTAGTTCATTTTGCCGACCAAAACGCCATACATCAGCACGTCTGCATCTTTCGCTAAGGCCGTGATCGTGAATTTATGTTTCGCTCGGATCCCTTCTCGTAAGGCGAACCTTTGTCCGCCAAAATCCACCTCAAATCCTTTCGGTAAATCGCGTAACGCCACCAATACGTTATCTTTTGGGTGTATTTGCAAATACGATAATCGCTCTTTTTCCATTTTTACAACTCAAAAATTTTATCCATCAATACCCATTTCTCTCCTGGTTTAGCACCTGCTATCGCTTGTTGATATCGCCACATCAATGCCTCCCATTCTTGCACTTTCGGATTCGCCGCATCCAGCTCATTTTTCTTTTCAAAACTAAAATCATCGTGCACATCCATCGTCATAAATAGCCTATTTCCAAAACGGTATATTTCCATATTCTCTATACCGGCATGTGTTATCGAGGCACGGATTTCCGGCCAGACAGCTCGATGATGGGCGTCATATTCAGCTATTAATTTTGGATCGTCCAGCAGATCCAGTGCTAATGCGTATCTTTTCATTTATTCTACTTCTAACTTCGCAATTTACCAGCCTGCTTATTCAGATGAACAGCTCCGTATATAGCCACAACAACGAAACATACCATAGGAGCCAAATAAGATATATTAACACTGTTAAAATGGTCTGACAACACGCCCTGGAAGTAGGTAATCACCGCTCCTCCAAGTATGGCCATAATCAGCCCCGACCCCCCTATTTTTCTATCGGTACCTAAGCCTTCACAAGCTAGTCCATAAATCGTCGGAAACATCAAGCTCATGCAACCAGAAATAGCCACCAATGCGTAAACTCCGATAAAACCGCTACCAAATGACACGAATAGGGATAATACAACTGCCATCAGCGACAAAATAACCAGTAATTTAGCAGGTTTAACATATCGCATGAGGCTTGTGGCTATAAAACGGGATATCGTAAAGGCAACCAGCGAAGCAATGTAATAGTTGGCTGCATGATCTTCATCCAAATCAAGTTCACCCATCACATAGCGGATAGTGAACGACCAAACGCCAATCTGTGCACCGACATAAAAAAACTGTGCTACCACACCAAATATGTAGTTTCGGTTTTTAAACAGCCTGGAAAAAGCTTGTCCTAGATTCCCCCGGTCAGAATCGACATCTAAGGGCATCTTAACCATTCTTATGGCCAACCAAAAGATGACGAGCAAAAATGCCAATCCAACATAGGCTTGCATCACGGCACTGAGCTCGGCTGCTTGTACCTGCTGCAATTCTAGTCCGTCCATTATTTCCCGCTCCTGCTGACTGGCACTGTTTAATTCCGAAAGTATCACAAATTTACTGATTATCACACCTACTATTGATCCGATCGGATTAAATGATTGTGCCATATTCAAGCGCTGTGTAGCCGTTTCTTCAGAGCCTAAGCTCAAGATAAACGGATTTGCAGAGGTTTCTAGAATGGAAAGTCCACCGGCCAGAATAAATAACGCCGCTAAAAAGTGTCCATACATCATCGTCTTACTGGCAGGATAAAACAGCAATGCACCGATAATAAAAAGACCTAAACCAAGTAATATTCCGGATTTATAACTAAATCTCCTGATATAAAGAGCCGCAGGTATCGCCAAAACGAAATATGCTCCGTAAAATGCTGTCTGTATCAATGACGTCTGTGCATCAGTCATTGACATGATTCGCTTAAAGGCTGCAAGGAGCGTGTCGGTCATGTTATTTGCAAGGCCCCATAAGAAAAACAATGAGGTTATTAAAGCAATTGTCAGTGTATATTTTTTTTCTCGCACCATAGGAATTATATTGGAAAGTAAAACTAGCACAAATTGACGTAACGTTATTGAACTATTTTACCGATTTACTAATCGATATTACCACAAGTTGTATATATTTAAGTTTTAATACGAATAAATAAATTACACAATTACGATGCAACGGCTAGATCATACTTCCTCCACCCTTCGCACCATTTCCGTCCGGCATGATAACACACCTCAAAACCACAATATTTGGCATTATCACGAAGAACTGGAGTTTATTCATATCAAACGTGGAAAAGGAACATTTTTTGTAGGTGATTGCATACAGCAATTTACGGACAATTTTATAATTTTAATAGGCTCTAAAACACCGCACTACTGGTTATTTGATGAAGAATATATTTACGCAGACTCACCTCGTCCTGCCGACATCCACGTCGTTCATTTCAAACCCGATTTTCTTGGCACCGATTTTTTAGGACTGCCAGAGGCTGCCGGTGTCAAGCAAGTTTACCGACTGGCCGAGCGGACAATTTTGTTTCCCCCAAATGACCCTAATCTTATTACATTTTTTGAAAATCTGCCTGCTCAAAGGCCAACAAAGCGACTCATTATGCTCCTTGATATTCTTGATTATGCCGCCACCATGCCTGCCCCAGCAACGCTAGTCAGTCACCATTATACAAATCCGCAGCAACAAGGGGATTATCTTCGCATGAATAAAACTTTAGACTACATCCGTTTGCATTATCGATCTAAAATTCAGCTTGATGAGATTTCCCAAATAGCCCGAATGACGCCGAACTCCTTCTGTCGTTACTTTAAACAACGTACAGGCAAAACACTGATCGCTTTTGTTAATGAACTTCGAATAGGCTATGCCTGCAAATTGTTATCGGAAGGCAACGCGCCCGTTAAAGAAATTTGTTTCGAATGTGGTTTTCACAATTTTGTCAGTTTCCATAAAATATTTAAATCCATTACGGGCTCAACGCCTGCTGCGTATCGGGAATCGATTTCGTAAGGATGGCTAGCCACATATTTGGCTTATTGCGGATTTCTCCTGAAATGGCTATATTTGCAGCTGCGGCAATGATGTCTGCCCTGAACCGCCTTAAAAAGCTGATGACGTCTACTTTATTTGAATAATCTTCAAACAAGATAGTTATTGATAAAGTCAGTTACTCCTTTGGTATGCCTCCTTTGTAAATGGTTGTTTGTAATATTGGCTATTTCCGGATTGGTAGGTTCTCTTTCTGCGGTATTTCTGTACGCGCTAAACCACGTTACACTGTTTCGCGAAACGCACCTTTGGATTATCCTGCTGCTGCCTTTTGCCGGAATATGTATTGTATGGTGGTATCGACAATACGGAGGAAATGCACAAAAAGGAAACAATCTTTTATTGGAAGAATATTATTACCCTACTGAACAGGGTGTTCCCTGGAAGATGGCTCCTATGGTCATTTTTACTACGTTGATTACACATCTTTTCGGCGGTTCGGCCGGACGTGAAGGAACAGCCGTACAATACGGTGGTACGATTGCCGCCCAATTCGGCAAGTTTGTTCCATTAGGGAAGCAAGATAAACGTATTCTCTTATTATGCGGGATAGCGGCCGGATTTGCCTCGCTTTTTGGAACACCGTTAGCAGGTGCTATTTTTGCTCTGGAGATGGTTCAGCTTGGCAAAATACGCTGGCGAGGTGTAGGCGCCATATTGGCGACGGCATTACTTTCTAACTGGACATGTGGTCTCTACGGTGATTTACATACCCAGTACCCCACTATTGGCGAAGTGCCAGCCTGGTCGGTTTCTGTTTTTGCTTATTTGTTGCTTGCCGGTATTTTATTCGGGATAGCGTCTATCTTATTTCGGTATACGGGTGCTATATGCAGCATAGGATTCCAAAAAATAAAGCAACCGCTACTTCGTCCTTTTGTCGGCGGCATACTCATCATTTTAGTCGTTCATCTTCTACAAACCACCAAACATTTAGGCCTTGGTATCCCAACGATCATGGATGCTTTTGAGCAACCACTTCCCCCAACAGACTTTCTCATCAAAATAGGATTGACTGCACTGACTTTGAGCGCTGGCTTCAAAGGAGGGGAAGTTACGCCGCTGTTTTTCATTGGCGCCACCTTAGGCAACGCATTGGCTCCTTTCATTCCGTTTCCTTTAGCTCTCCTTGCTGCTACCGGGTTTGTTTCGGTTTTTGCAGGCTGCACAAAAACACCCATTGCGTGTACCGTAATGGCAATGGAATTATTTGGTTGGCAATACGGTACGTTTTTCTTAATAACCTGTCTGATCAGTTATATCATTTCTGGGAAGAACGGCATTTATACCGCACAAAAGGTTAAAAATTTTAAGCTTTTTTAAACCTTTATTCCTTACAATTTAGCATATAACTCCAGATAAAGATCTATCGCTTTCCTTTTATCCGCAGTGAGATAAAAATCAAGACTTTCTTTAAGATATTTATGGTAATCGAAACCTTCATAAACAGGCAATCCTTGTATAACCGCTTCTGGGTCGGCCACCCCTGCTGCTAATGCTTTATTGAATGCCTCTTTGAAATCTTCGGGGAGTTCCTTATTCGAAACCCACACCGCAAAAGCAAAAGGTAGTCCTGTCATCTCTTTCCAGTAATACCCCATATCGTAGGCAAACGGTACTTTATTTTTTTCACCAAACGTACGGTCGCCAATTAACACGTAAGCGTCTGCTTCCCCTTCGGTTAGAATCTGCACATCTCTTTTCCAATGATGCTTTAAAAGAATTTGCGCCAATCCATTGGAGGTATTAGATTGCTTGTCTAATAAAAGGGTTTCGATTTGGGTAATTGGCTTTTCTGAAAAAATAAAAACAGAATCGACTGCACCATCACTACCAATACAGTAATCGCCGATGATATAGTAGTTACGTAGTTTAACTAAAGCAGCGATAGGTATAATCCCCATATCAACCTCATCATCAATTACTTTTCGCGCACATTCGCTCGGATAGTCCACGGAAAGGTTTATCGAATGAATCACCTCCGAGTTTCTTATACCATTTAAAAACGGTAGTGTATTCGTATAAGAAACCGCGGATACGGCTATTTTGTCCATTATAGATTTTCTAAGTGCTTAACGTTATAATGATCCACTATTTCAAAATAACGACCATTATATTCCAAAACATAAAGGGCGGTATTGGTATGCGGAAAATCATCCATAAGGCATACAGAAATACCGGTCAAATGGCAGAGCAGGATACGCATTGCACGGCCGTGCATGCATACCAGAACCGTCTGTTCGTCTTGCTGCTGCAACATGTAGGCAATCGCTTCTTGTTGACGAGCCACAAGCTCGTTCGGAGATTCTCCTTGCTCGATTCGTAAGTCTAAGTCTCCTTCCCTCCAAGAATTCACGACTTCCTCAAAACCCGTGATAATAGCGTCGTCTTGCTCCTTCCCTTCATAAATTCCCCAAGAGATTTCATCCAGGCCCACCAATTCCTCACTTGGTATGCCTTGCTCAAGAAAGGCCTTTACGGTTTGTTTGGTCCGCAATAAGGTGGATGTATATATTTTATCGAAAGGCACATGGTTAAACGCTTCGTAAAAAGCTTGTGCTTGTTTATGTCCTGTTTCATTAAGCGGAGAATCTACACCTCTCCCCTGAACAATACCTTTCAAATTTAAATCTGTTTGTCCGTGTCGGATAAAATAAAATGTCTTTTTCAATGTCTAACGGTTATTCTACTACGGGTAACGAATAATAATTTGGTTTGTTTCCATCGTCAAAAACGACATCTTTATAATCAGTTACTATTTTATAAAGCGTGTCGCGTTCAATAGGATGTCGGCCTACCTGCTTGATAAGTTCGACCAATTGCTGCGTACTCAGTGCCGGGTGTTGTTCTTCTGCACCCGCCATAGAATAGATTTTAGTCGTGTCGTCCAATGTACCGTCTATATCATCCACGCCAAATGCTAAAGATAGCTGTGCCGTGTCTCTCGAAATCATGGCCCAATACGCTTTGATGTGATCAAAATTATCCATATAAATCCGCGCGATTGCGTAATTGCGCAGGTCTTCCACCACTGATACTTCGGGGACGTGCGACATTTGATGGCCCTGATTACGGAACTTCAATGGGATAAATGCCTGGAAGCCCCCTGTCTTATCCTGCAATTGGCGTAATCGCTCCATGTGGTCTACACGATGCCAAAATGCTTCGATATGCCCATACAGCATGGTGGCGTTAGTACGCATGCCCAAGCTATGCGCTTGTTCATGAATATCCAACCACTGCTCGGCCGTGCATTTGTCGCCTGCTATTTTCTCCCGAATTTCTGGATGGAAAATCTCCGCCCCGCCTCCAGGCATCGAGTCAAGACCACATTCCTGCAAATATTTCAAACCATCGTAATGGCTCATTTTTGCTTTTTTGAAGATGTAGTAATACTCCACCGGCGTAAGCCCTTTGATATGTAAATCAGGGCGATGTGCTTTACACTGGCGGAAAAAGTCAGCGTAAAAATCTAAATTCTGTTTGGGCACGACACCCCCGGTGATATGCACCTCGGTAACAGGCTCATCATCATACTTCTTTATCACCTCCATCATACCAGCTACATCCATCTCCCATCCCTGCTCTCGCTCTTTAATCAGTCGAGAATAAGCACAGAACTTGCAATCGTACACACATACATTGGTCGGTTCAATATGAAAGTTTCTGTTGAAGTAGGTATAATCACCGTGCTTTTTTTCACGGATATAGTTGGCTAGCACACCTAAGTATCCCAGTTCACCGCGTTCGTATAGTATAACACCCTCCTCAAAACTCACCCGCTCACCTTGAAGTACCTTTTCGGCGATATGTTTGAGTTCGGCGTCTAAGTTTTTGTCTTGAATTAAAAAATTAAGTTTCTCCGTTGCGTTCATTTCTGCCTCCTAAACAAATTTATGTTCTTTTTTTAGAAAAAAGAACGAAAAAATCGTCGCTTCGGATATTTGAGATAGTGGATAGTACTAAGGATGAGTTTCTACATATCTCAAACATCCGGATGCGACCTTTAATGTTAATTAAGGATAGTACAATTGTATTGTCCCATCCCACTGGCATCCTTCCGAAGCGGAAGAAATGCGATCAATGACAGCGTTGTGATTCCTCGGTATAAAACGACCTTGCATTTTTTTGCTTTGTTTTTTTATCAAGAAAAAAATGAAGAAGAAAGCTAATCAATAAACTGCTGCATATCAATCAACCGCTTATACAACCCCTCTTTCGCAATTAAATCCTGATGGTTCCCTTGCTCCACAACCTGTCCATTTTCAATCACGACGATATTATCTGCATTTTGAATCGTGCTCAAACGGTGGGCAATTACCACCGTCGTTCTATTCTCCATCAGCTTATAAAGTGAATCTTGCACTAATTTTTCTGATTCGGTATCCAATGCGGAGGTAGCCTCGTCCAATAACATGATCGGAGGATTTCGCAATACCGCTCTAGCGATACATATACGTTGCCGCTGACCGCCCGATAGCTTCGCGCCACGGTCGCCGATATTCGTCTCATATCCGTGCTCCGTATTTAAAATAAAATCGTGTGCATTAGCAATGCGCGCAGCACGCTCTACTTCTTCCATCGTAGCGTTTGGCTGGGCAAAGGCTATATTGTTAAATATGGTATCGTTAAACAACACCGTTTCCTGATTCACAGTACCAATTAATGTCCGTAGCGAATCCTGTTGAAGATCACGTATATCCTTTCCGTCCATTAAAATAGCTCCTCCGGTTACATCCATAAACCGCGGAATCAAATCAATCAAGGTTGATTTTCCTCCTCCTGAAGGGCCCACCAAGGCTACCATTTTTCCTTTCGGAATTTCGATCGTAATATCCTTCAGCACTTGCTTTTCATCATACGCAAAATCCACATTTTTAAATGCTATCCCGTGGTTGAAACTATTTACCGGCTTCGCGTCAGGCTTATCTGTTATCTTATTACGTTCATCAATAAGTTCTAATACACGTTCTCCAGCAGCGATACCATTATGAATACTCGAAAAAGACTCCGTCAGTGCCTTCGCCGGGCGCATCACCTGTGAAAAAATAGCGATATACGTGATAAATTCAGAAGCAGCGAGTTCTCCCTCACCAGCTAGGACTAGATTTCCTCCATAGAGTAATATAATCGCCACCATCACCACCCCAAGTAATTCCGAAACGGGCGAACTTAACTGCTGTCGGCGGACCATCCGCCTTAATATCCTCGAATAGCGCTCACTTTCGCCGTTGAAGCGATCTTTTACAAATGGAATAGCGTTAAAAGCCTTGATAATCTTGACTCCTGACAGTGCCTCATCCAAATAGGAAATCATATTGGCATACGATTGCTGTCCTTCCCTCGCTTGCTCACGCAATTTTTTTACGATCAAGGATATCAAAAACGCAGAAACAGGGATAACAGCAAGAGAAAACAGGGTTAATTTTGTAGAAAGCGCGAATAGCACGACCACATATGCAATCAGCTGCAAAGGTTCCTTAAAGGCGACTTGCAAGGTCGAAGTCACCGAAAACTGTACAACTTGCACGTCCGATGCGATTTTAGACATCACATCCCCTTTTCTGCTGTTGGTAAAATATCCCAGATGGAGGTCCATGACATTGTTGAAAACGGCTTTACGCAAGTTCAAGAGCGTGTGTATCCGTAAATTTTCCATCACGCGCTGTGACAGGTAACGAAACAGGTTACTGATAAATACCGATGCCACTATGACGATACATACGTATTTTAAAGCTTCGTACGGTCCGATATCATAATATAATCTGTCCGCTAAGTACATAAACCAATCTCCCATATTGTAGCCTTCCGGCTTGGTGACGGTCTCTGTAGCATTGACATCTCCCGTCCCTTTGAACAATACCTGCAATAAGGGTGCTAACAAAGCTAGGTTAAGGGTACCGAAAACTACCGTAATAACGGTACATATTATATACGGAACAGCATATTTCCCGATAGGTTTTGCGAAAGATAATAGTCTAAAGTATGTCTTCATTTACTATATTAAGACTACAAAAGTAATAAACAAAAGCGTTTTACCTAATTTAAAAGCGGCAACATCTTCCTATTGTTGCACTCATTTGATATTTTCCCTTTAAATTCGGTTTATTATTGCATTTTATCTGTAAATTAGGCGCTAAATTTGAAATTATTGATATGCATATAGAGGTTGCCCAAAGGTTGCAGCATACAGAGGAGTATTACTTTTCTAAGAAGTTGCGGGAGATTGACGATATGAATAAACGTGGGGCACAGGTGATTAACTTAGGTATCGGAAGCCCCGATTTGCCACCCCATCCTGAGGTACTGCGTGTTTTAAACGAAGAATCGAGTAAAAATAATACACATGGCTATCAAAGCTATAGAGGAGCAGCTGTTCTCCGGGAGGCTATGGCCGGCTGGTATACACGCTATTACGGTGTAGACGTGAACCCGCAAAATGAAATCCTTCCGCTTATCGGTTCGAAAGAAGGCATTGTACACATCTGTATGACCTATTTACAAGAAGGTGATAAAGTATTGATTCCCAATCCAGGGTATCCCGCTTATACAAGCGCCGTGCGCGTAAGCGGTGCAACGGCTATTTCCTACGAACTTAAAGCCGAGAACAACTGGCAACCTGATTTCGAGGCGCTGGAAAATAGTGACTTGAGCGACGTGAAAATGATGTGGATTAACTATCCGCACATGCCGACGGGCGCCCCTGCAACGATGGAACTATTTGAGCGGATTGTGGCTTTTGGTAAGAAACATAATATATTGATTTGCCATGATAACCCTTACAGCTTTATATTAAACGACAAGCCGCTCAGCTTAATGGCTGTACAAGGTGCAAAAGACGTAGCCATCGAACTAAATTCGCTGAGTAAGTCGTCTAATATGGCGGGTTGGCGCATTGGTATGTTAATAGCCGACGAAAATCGTATAAACGAGATTCTGCGTTTTAAAAGCAATATGGATTCGGGTATGTTTTTGCCTCTACAACTGGCTGCAGCTACAGCACTCCGACTGAATTCATCTTGGTACACCCAGCTCAATGCGGTGTATGCAAAACGACGGGAAAAGGTTTTTCGTATTATGGATATATTGGGTTGTGTTTACGACCCTGCACAGGTAGGGCTTTTCGTTTGGGCAAAAGTCGCTGGCAGATATGCCGATGGATACGCGCTTAGCGATAGCATCTTGCATCATGCACATGTATTTATCACACCTGGCGGAATATTCGGTAGCGCAGGCGAACAATATATCCGTATCAGCTTGTGCGCGAAAGAGGAAGTGCTTGACCAGGCAATCGAAAGAATAATGAGTTCCACTCATAACTCCTAACTCATCACTCAGAACTCAGAAAATGAATATAACTATTGTCGGAATTGGGTTAATCGGCGGATCGATAGGCATTCGGTTGAAAGAAACCCAATTCGGTGAAAAGATAATCGGCGTAGAAAAAAACGAAGCCAATGCAAAAAAAGCGTTGCAGTTGGGACTTGTTGATGAAATCCAGCCCTTAGATGATGCTATTGCATCAAGCAAGATTATTATTTTAACGGTGCCCGTAGATGCGATCATGAACATCCTGCCAAACATCTTAGATAAGGTGACCGATCAGGTGGTCATTGATATGGGGTCTACCAAAACAAACATCTTGCGCCTGATAGCGGATCATCCAAACCGAGGCCGATATATCGCTGCCCACCCGATGGCGGGGACTGAATACTCCGGTCCGGAGGCAGCTATTCCCAATTTGTACAAAGATAAGGTGATGGTGTATGTCGAAGCGTTCAAAACGGATGAAGATGCCTTTGAGCGAGCCGACGCGATGACAGAACAGTTGGAAATGAAAACAACATTCATGACCGCGGAGGAACACGACATGCATACGGCTTATGTATCGCATATCTCGCATCTTACTTCCTTCGCGCTCGCACTAACTGTGCTGGAAAAAGAAAAATCGCAGGGTCGTATTTTTGAGCTTGCAGGATCTGGATTCGAATCCACTGTCCGACTAGCGAAATCTTCTCCAGACATGTGGACGCCTATCTTTAAACAGAATCGCGACAATGTCTTAGAAGTATTGGAAGAACACATCAAACAGCTGCAAAAGCTATATACAAAATTAGACAAGGAAGATTACGATGGGCTGCATAAGCTCATAAAGAAATCCAATAAAATTAAAAGGATCATTAAATAATTTGCAAAACACATCACAATAATATACTTTTGTTTCATTATTAGTAAAATGACTTATTTGTTTACACATCACATCCATTTGCATCATCGCCGTTTTGGCGATATGTAATGTAATGTGTTTCTACGTGAAGCAAAAACCCCGAGTTATCTTTCTTTTATTAATAATAGTAAACATTAAAAATCCTACATTTTGAAGAATCTTAAGATCGCTATCCAAAAATCGGGTAGATTAAATGAAAAATCGGTTCAATTGCTAAAAAATTGCGGACTTGATTTTGAAAACTATAAAAGTTCCCTTATTACCACGGTTAATAACTTCAACCTGGAGATCCTATTTTTGCGTGACGATGATATCCCTGGTTATGTTGCACAAGGGATTGCCGATCTCGGTATCGTTGGTGAAAACGTCATTGATGAATCGCAAGAAAAAGTTACGTATTTACAACGACTCGGTTTCGGCCGCTGTACGTTAAAAATCGGTATTCCAAAAGATTCACCTATACAGCAACTTCAGGACTTACAGGGTAAGGCGATAGCTACTACCTACCCTAACATCTTACAAGAGTTTCTGGCTGAACACAACCTATCGGCGGAGATACGCCAAATTTCTGGCTCTGTCGAAATCGCCCCGGGTCTGGGCTTAAGTGACGCTATCTGCGACATTGTTTCTACAGGGGGAACTTTAAAAAGTAACGGGCTTAAACCCTTTGCTGACGTACGCCGCTCGGAAGCGATTCTGATTGGTCGCGATGGGTTGACGGAAAACCCGATCCTATGCGAGCTATTACAACGTGTACAATCGGTATTACGTGCCAAAGAGACGAAATATGTCGTGTTAAACGTGGAAAAAAGTAATCTACCTCAGATAACATCCCTACTACCGGGTGTAAAGAGTCCAACAGTAGTTCCCTTAGCAGAGGAGGGTTGGGTAGCCGTCCATACCGTTATACCCGAAGATGATTTTTGGGATAAAATCAATAAATTGAAAGCTGCAGGCGCACAAGGTATTGTGGTTATGCCTATCGAAAAAATAATACTATAATGCTAAAACAGTATTCATATGCGGGCTTAACGGCTACTGATATCGAGCAATTAGTTGCGCGTAATACGGATGCCACCCATACCATCCAAGACACCGTATCGCAAATCATAAATGATGTACGTCAACGCGGCGATCAATCGCTCCAAGAGTTTGCATTAAAGTTTGACAAGGTAAAGCTCGAAAAACTTTATTTAGAAAGAGAAGACATTGAGGCGTTAGCAGCTACTATTACACGTGATCAACAACGCGCACTGGAGATCGCCTTTCAAAACATCCATAAATTTCATAGCAGCCAGCTTCGAAAGGAACGGGTGGTTGAAACCATGCCAGGGGTAGCATGTTGGCGGGAGGTACGTCCTATAGAGAAAGTGGGCCTATATATTCCCGGCGGCTCGGCGGTTTTGCCTAGTACGTTGTTGATGCTCGGGGTCCCAGCTCGTATAGCAGGGTGCAAAGAGATTGTCGTGTGTTCGCCGCCACAACATACTGGAAAAATAAACGGCTTTGTAGCATATTGTCTGCAATTGCTAAAAATTGAAAAGATATACCTCGTGGGCGGAGCACAAGCCATTGCTGCAATGGCTTATGGTACGAAAAGCGTACCTAAAGTAGACAAGATATTCGGCCCTGGAAATCAGTTTGTAACCAAAGCAAAGAGCATGATTCAGAGCATGGTAAATGTCAGTATTGATATGCCTGCCGGCCCTTCGGAAGTCTTGGTGGTGGCCGATCATACTGCTCAACCGGCTTTTGTTGCTGCTGACCTATTAGCCCAGGCTGAACATGGCCCTGACAGTCAAGCCGTTCTTGTTGCCACATCAGCCACTATTATCAAGCAGGTCAATGCGGAACTTAAAAAACAACTTGAGGTGTTACCTCGAGCAGAAATAGCCACTATGGCCATTCAAAATTCGTATGCCGTTGAGGTAGCTGACTTACATGAAGCCCTCGATTTTTCCAATCAATATGCTCCCGAACATTTAATTTTGGAAACAGATGAATGGAAAAACTTACTTCCGCGCATCACCAATGCGGGTTCGGTATTTTTAGGACACCTCACACCGGAAAGTGCTGGTGACTACGCTTCAGGAACCAACCACACCTTACCTACTTCGGGTTATGCTCGTTCTTATTCTGGCGTCTCTGTAGACTCTTTTGTTAAGAAAATCACATTTCAGCATATCTCTCCTGACGGGTTACGCCATATTGGCTCCACCGTGGAAACTTTGGCCGAACTAGAGGGGTTGCATGCGCATAAGAATGCTATAAGTATCCGAAAATAACGCGCGCGTTCTTATTGGTTTTTCTATCTTTGCAGCATATTTCCCAAACAAAAGCGTAGAAGGCTTTGTTCTATTCACTGTTGGGTATTACTTATACAAACGAACAGCTTATTATGGCAGATAATAAAAAACACATCGTCGTTGTAGGTGGCGGATTTGCGGGCATAAATTTCGTCAAATCTCTAGGAAAAAGCCACACCTATAACGTGACCCTGGTGGATATTAATAATTACAACTTCTTTCCCCCTTTAATTTACCAAGCCGCTACCGCTTTTATTGAAGCTTCTAATATCAGCATGCCTTTCCGCAAAATGTTCAGAAAGCACCAAGGATTTTCTTTCCATCTCGGAAAATTATTGAATATCCACGCGGAGCGTAATCTCATCGAAACTGATACCGGCAATCTATCATACGATTATCTAATTCTAGCCACCGGCACCGAAACAAACTTCTTCGGCATGGAGAACGTCAAGAAAAGGGCATTTCCGATGAAGAATATTACCGATGCACTCGCTATCCGGAATAAGCTATTACTGAACCTCGAAGATTACATTCAACGGACAGATGATCCGGATCGGGAGGCGTATATAAACATCGTCGTTGCCGGCGGTGGTCCCTCTGGTGTGGAGGTATCGGGTATGATTGCCGAGCTGAGTGAGCGTATTGTCAAAAAAGAATATCCAGAATTAGTGGGATTGAAACCCAAAATCCATCTGGTAGATGCAGGACCAGCTCTTTTAGGCCCTATGAGTAGCGTCGCACAGAAAGAAGCGTTTGAAGTACTGGAGAAACTGGGGATAGACATTACATTGAATACGGCAGTCAAAGATTATGTGGATGATACGGTCATCTTAGCGAATGGTGCTGAAATAAAAACGAAGACATTAATCTGGACTTCGGGTGTTATAGCGCGCGAGTTACCGGGGTTACCTGCAGAAAAATTTGGGAGGGGACGTCGGGTTTTAGTCGATCAGTTCAATGGTGTGCAAGGTTATAACAACATTTTTGCCATCGGCGACATCTGCTATCAAGACACAGACCCAAAATTCCCGAATGGTCATCCACAGTTAGCACAAGTTGCTATTCAACAAGGGATTTTATTGGCCAAGAACATTCTTGCCAAAGATCAAGGACAAACATTAAAACCGTTTTCATATGTGGATAAAGGAAGCATGGCCATTATCGCCCGTTACAAAGCTGTTGCCGACTTACCTAAATTTTCTTTTACCGGTTTCTTTGCTTGGCTCACGTGGTTGCTTATTCATCTCTTCCCTATCGCTGGCTTCCGTAATAGGTGGAAATTGTTAGGAAACTGGGTTTGGTCTTTCTATTCTGCAAACTCGGATCTTCGTTTAATCATCCGTAGCGAACGTAAGCGGGACAACAATGAAGTAAGAACGAATATTCATGGTTAGTTAACTTCTTAACATACATCAATAATTTAGTTAAAGACTTGCCATAACTTTGTGTTATCAAAACAATAAAGTTATGGCAAAATCAGTTTTACATCAAGCAGATTCCAGAGGAAAAGCAGACCACGGTTGGTTAAAGAGCTTTCATACCTTTAGCTTCGCTTCCTATCATAACCCTGACCGCGTACATTTCGGCGCGCTACGCGTATTAAATGATGACCGGGTTGACGGTGGACAAGGATTTGGCGAACATCCCCATAATAATATGGAAATCATTTCCATTCCGTTGAGTGGGGAACTGAAGCACCGCGACAATATGGGAAATCAGGGCGTCATCAAGCCTGGCGAAATCCAAGTAATGAGTGCCGGTACAGGCATTTATCATTCGGAGTTCAATAACTTACCTCATGAAGCTGCCGAATTCCTTCAGATATGGGTTTTTCCTGACAAGCAAAATGTTAAACCTCGATATGATCAAGCCGCAATAAACTATAAGCAACAGCCAAATTCGTTCGAACAGATTCTTTCTCCTAACCCAGAGGATGACGGTGTGTGGATACATCAAAATGCTTGGTTTCATATTGGGATTCTTGAAAAAGACAATAGCACGGAATATACACTCAAAGATTCGGCAAACAATGGTGTATACATTTTTGTTCTTACCGGTAGCGTGCAAGTTGGTGATCAAATTTTAAACAAACGAGACGGTTACGGGCTGTGGGAAATTGAAAGGTTCACACTTGAAGCGACTGCAGACGCAGAGATATTATTAATGGAAGTTCCAATGGAGCTTCAATAAGAATTAATTATTTAAAATTATATACAGATGAAAAAGTTAACTTTATTTTTTGCATTTCTATTCGTTTCAATAGGATTGTTTGCCCAGACAACTTGGACGGCAGACCCGTACCATTCTAAATTAGGTTTTACGGTTACCCACTTGGGTATTGCGGATGTCCCCGGCCATTTCAACACGTATGACGTATCGATCGTTTCGTCCAAAGAAGACTTTAGCGATGCTGCTATCGAATTGACTGTACAGACTAATTCGATAGACACCCGAGTGGAACCGCGGGATAATCATCTCAAAAGTGCTGATTTCTTTGACGCTGAAAAGCATCCTACCATGACATTTAAAAGCACGTCTATCAAAAAATCCGGACAAAATACGTATACGCTTAAAGGAGATCTCACCTTACTAGGCGTTACAAAACCGGTTACCATGACGATGAAACATCGCGGAACTACGCAAAATCCAAATGCTGACGGAGCTCCCGTAGCAGGTATCCAAATTACCGGAGTCATTAAGCGGTCTGATTTTGGTTTAGGTTCGAAATTTCCTGCGCCGATGATCAGTGATGAGGTGCAGATAAAAGCCGATGGTGAATTTGGGCATAAAAAGGATTAAGAAACCTTTCCAATGGGTTCTCATCACTCCTAAAAAAGACATCTAAAAATGATGTCTTTTTTTTGAAAATAAATGACAGCTACAACAGCTGTGTTTTGGAGATACGAACTTGTGATAGTTTGGATATTCGCAGCTTTCTTTGTTCCTTAAGAAGTTGTTTCTCCTAACGTTGTTCTTATCTTAGTTTGCCTGATTATTCTCGGCTTTCACTCTTACCTTGCTCTTCACGGCCCTTATCGACATTACGATTGTCATTTGTGGTACTTACATTTTCACCTAATTGTCCGTCCGCATCCAGATACTTATCTTCCATCTCTTGCGCAGTGGCTTCATCTAGATTTATTTCTTTTAAGCCACTTCCCGCTCCTCTGTCCGAAGATGGCTTACCTTGAGGTGCTTTGTTTCTTGCGTTTTTTCCTTTACTCATAACGATGTATCTTATAATCAAAAAATCTCCTGTTTACTTCTATATAAAGAACGTTGGCATAACCTAAAAGTTTTTATATGGGCTGGATAAGTCTATCCAAGTCTTCTTCAAGCGCTACACCGACAAGTATATCAATAATAGACTTAGCGGACAGCCCCTTTATGGATGTATTCCCAATATGATCAATTTCAGGTGATCTCTTCTCATGGCCTTTGCCGGAAGCTTGATAGATGCCCAGAAGTACCACCTGTAATTAAACCGAAAAAAGCCTCATTTTGTACATGTACATCGTGTTTACCGCAGTGTAGTTGACGGCTATGTCATGGTACAAAACGCACAATGCAAGGCACATCGTCGAGAAGTCCTGCAACAAAATCGTCCACTTACGAGACATCACGCACCACTACCTGTAGTTAACCAACAAAGCACCCAACAACATGCACATGTAGCGTGCAGGCATCGTCAACATACGGTACATATTGCACAAGTCAAGTGACAAAAGCAATAACACACGTAACATAACAGCTATGTCACAGTACAAAACCTTTATGTCCTGTGCAGACATCTGCATGTACATGTACGTAGCGACGCTGATCACTCCAACGGGCGTTATATCTTCCCCTTTCTTCTATCCCGCGTTTCCGCGGACTGCGTCGGTTTAAACGGTTTCATATGTCGCATTGCGAGGAAAAACCTACGTAAGAATTTTATTGTAGAACAATATATCCCGTCTTACGGGAAAATTATTGGCAAGGCATTAGAAAAGTCGTAACTTTTAAGGTGTAAATCAGAAACAACGACCGACTATTGGCTTTCGCAAAACGTTTTGTTTTGATACTCAGAGGTCGGTTAACAGACTACAGGTCTGAGAAGTTTTTCTCCTTTTTGGCAGGATGCTGAGCATCTCCATGTAAGCTATCGTATTGTTTGACTCTAAAAGGCGTATCTCCTCTCCCCTTTTGTCTGTTTGTCGGTGACGTTTATTCTGGATGGCGAATGACGTTCTTTATCAAGAGTAAATACGAATTATCAATGGTAAATACGAAAACCGGTGACATCGATCTTGGATAGGGTCGCCGTGGTTTTGTTTAGTGGTTACTCATTTCGTTTTCATAATACGGGTTTTTGATCGAACCGAAAGTTTTTAAAACCTTCCCATGTTCATTGCTACCAGAAAAATGTGGATGAAAAACTAGATGAGCACCATTACATGCACACCACCGAACAGACTCTGGATATCGAAAACCTTCATGGCAGATTGTAATCCCAAATTTTAATCCATTAATCTCAAACAATTGACGTTTTTCACCCGCCGTCCAAAGATTGTCTTCACTTGGGTCTAATTGATTCTTTGTCTGGAAGCCTAACAAATTGCCGTTCCTGTCAATTACAAAGACCAAATTATATATCTTGTCTTCAATATAACTATCCATGGGTAATACAAGCGCTATTTTGTTTCTTTCTGCAATTAATCTTGCTTCGTTCAAGGCTTTTTGCAAACTTTCATCCTTTCGATCTTCCCCAAGATATCCCATACCTGGATAGCCGGGAAGGAAAGATTCGGGAAAACAGACGATTTCAGCACCTTGCGAAACGGCATCAGAAGAAAGCGCTTCTAGCAATTCCAATCCGTGATTGATGGATGTTGGGAATGGAGGTGACGCGAGTGCTATTTTCATAATTTTTTACAATTTTTGTTTCGTTATCCATTTTTTCGTGGGCTCAACCCACTCTTTTAGCGGTTTATAAAGAAACCCATGACTTAACCCTGTATTTAATTTAATCTCTTCAAAAGTAGTGGTGTAATTATCTTTATCTTTCCAGTATTGATAGCTTTTACCTGCGATATCGTCCGATGAATCGAATATAGATAAAATTTGTCCATGAAATCTCCAATTATTGTTTTGTTCTTGATAATCATTATTTCCAGCAAGAAATACATAGTTAACCGAGTGTCTATTCATCGAAGAGGTGTGGCTGGCGATAATTGCACCTTTTGAAGCGCCCACAACAGTAATATCTCTTGGTTGAAGTCCTAGACCAATTAAACTGTCGATCTGCCTTGAAATCTTATCGGCATAAATTTCAGGGTCAACATTGGTAGTACGCACCTCACAATATACAGAAGAATTATTAACATGTAGGGCCGATAATATATGCCGGAGGGATTGCTTGCGCCTCACAAATCCCGCACACTACCCGCAGCGAATGTATTTCGAACCCTCCTATCGGGTTCTCATCCCTCCTGAAAAACAAAAGCCCAATCTTTCGATTGAGCTTTTATTTTGTGGAGCCGGAGGGATTCGAACCCTCGTCCAAACATAGTATGATTTACGCTTTCTACATGCTTAGTTTCTCTTTGGTTGTCGAGAGAGGGAAGGTGAAAAACTTACCTATACCGTTCTCCGTATTTGCTGTGTCTCACCGATGCTTAGCAAAATCACATCGGCCAGTTCTATTGTTCGATGCCCCTGATGTTAGACCAAAGAACAGGATCTAACGGGACAAATAGCTATGTTAAGTCTAACTTAAGCAGCTAAGGCGTAGTTTTCTTCGCCAGTTGTAAAGTTGAAAGTTCAGATTTAAGTGCTAGACTAACAATGCACTGCATGCTTACATAACCATCGCTATCCTGTCAATTCCAGTCGACCCCGTGATTATATAGCCTACAAAATTACGAAAATTAATTTACTTTCGCTATATTTAAGACGAAAACACTAATTTTAGTTTTACTTAAACATATCTTCATGGCTACAGAAAAGAAAACGACTCCAGAAACTGAACTGGTTAACGAGACAGCGGCATCCTCGGCGAAACCTACAGAAACCGTAAATAAAACCACCGCTACTAAATCTGTGGCTGCGAGCAAACCTAAGGCGCCTTCCGCAACGAAAACTGCAACTGGAAACACTGCAAAGCCTGCGACTGCACCGGCAAGTAAGACCGCAGCAACCAAATCCGCTGCGACCAGCAAACCAAAAGCGGCCTCGCCAGTGAAAACGACAGCGGCAAAAAGCGAAAGTACTCCGAAACCTACGACAACTCCCGAAAACAAAACTGCTCCTGCAAAACCCGCTACCGCAAGCAAGCCTAAGACAACTCCTGCGACAAAAACAACAGCACAAAATACTGGAAGCAGCGCAAAACCCGCTACTACAGTCGCAAGCAAGACCACCGCAGCTAAGCCAGCTACCGCAAGCAAGCCTAAAACAACTTCTGCGACAAAAACAACAGCACAAAATACCGGAAGTAGCGCAAAACCTGCTACAGTCGCAAGCAAGACCACCGCAGCTAAGCCAGCTACCGCAAGCAAGCCTAAGACAACTTCTGCGACAAAAACAACAGCACAAAATACCGGAAGTAGCGCAAAACCTGCTACAGTCGCAAGCAAGACCACCGCAGCTAAGCCAGCTACCGCAAGCAAGCCTAAGACGCCTTCCGCAGCAAAAACCACAACACCAAAAAGTGGAAGCACTGCAAAGCCTAAGGCAACTTCGGAGAGTAAAACTGTGGCAGCTAAACCGACAAAAAGTACCCCTAAAGCATCTTCATCTGCTGAGAAAAGTCTAAAAAAAGGAGGAAAATCAGCCGACGCTAAGAAACTTGTTAAAGAAGCATCTTATAAAAGTGAGGTAAAAGAGCAGGTGAAGCCGGACAAAAAGAAGGAAAAGGCAAAGAAGGAAAAGAAGCAAGACAGCAAAAAAAGCAAGCCAAAGTCTAAAAAAACGGCTGACAAGAAAACAAAAATAAAAAATGAAAAACCGGTTGGCGGACTCAAAAAGAAATTAAAAAAACTGATTGAAGACGTATTGGATAAAAAGGAAAAGAAAGCGACAAAAGGAAAGAAAAAGAAGAAATAAAAGTTTGCAGAGGAAGGGTGATCGGCAACACTACCGGAGCCCTTCCCACCAAGCTGTATTTGATGCAATACTGTCCATATATATCACTTGCCCGATTTTGGGGGTAATAAGTTCGACATGGCTTTCCTGAGCTGCTTCGGTAATTCTAATTAAAGGTTCGTCCCATGCGTGATTTGCTAACGGAAATTTCGCGGAATGGACAGGAATTACATGAGCTGCTCGTAAATCTTCCGTTGCTATGATGACTTCTTCAGGCATCATATGTATGTAATGCCACATTTCATTGTACTGCCCGTTTTCGAGAATCGCAAAATCAAAAGGCCCATGTTGCTGTCCTATTTCTTTAAAATGCTGACCATAACCACTATCTCCACCCAAAAACAATTTTTTAGATCCCTGCAGGACGAACGACGACCAAAGTGTTGTATTTCTTTTAAAAGTGCGGCCTGAGAAATGCCTTGCCGTAGTCGAAGTAATATCTATACCGTCAAGCTTCACACTATCGCCCCAGTATAATTCCGTAATCCGATCGGCAGGATATCCCCATTTTTCCAGATGTGCCCCCACTCCTAAGCCAGTGACGATATGTTTAATTTTATGTTTCAGCTTCACGAACGTATTGTAATCCAAGTGATCCCAATGATCATGCGTAATAAAGAGTATATCGACCTCGGGCATATCCTGAACCGTGTAATCGTAAGTGCTATTAAAGGCACGCACGCTGACACGTATCGGAGTAGCGTATTTACTGAATACAGGATCTACTAAAATTTTCTTCCCATCTAATTGAATGAAATAGGACGAATGTCCAAACC
Source organism: Sphingobacterium gobiense (assembly GCF_002980575.1). GTDB lineage: Bacteria > Bacteroidota > Bacteroidia > Sphingobacteriales > Sphingobacteriaceae > Sphingobacterium > Sphingobacterium gobiense. The sequence continues at coordinate 530,927 of NZ_PVBS01000001.1, read as the reverse complement.
ACACATACACATTGCTGTCGATAGGAAGCGTGTGCAAATCATTTATGACAACGGGTATGGAATCTTGAGGCGCATTACGAACCTTCTTTGTAAAGAAGAACCCCTTAATGATGTCCCGGTAAGTGACACCTTCTACTAAAGCTGGCGTAGGTTCGAGATTATCAAATGCGCCATTTTTATAATTGGGCTTGCTCTCCATCCGCGCTAAGCGCTCTCCTGTAGCGTTAGCTCCAAAACGATCGTGCCGCATATATAGAAGACCGCCAACGACCAGCAGTACAATCAGGATCAGTAAAATCTGCATACTTCGAATTAAAAACTTTTTCATTTATGCAACCAAAATTAGCGGATTACATCTCATTAAAAAGTCATAAAATAGCAACATCAAAATGTAATTGTCATAAAATTCCACTGCCACGTATCGACGATAGTAAGTTGATTGGTCACGATGGGTAAGTCCGTAATCATTTTAAGTACCTGCATGGACATCATCGTACCGACAATGCCAGGCAATGGGCCTAGTACGCCATTTCGATCGCAATTGGGCACGTCTTCGGGATTAGGAGCTTCAGGATACAGGTCTCTGAGGTTTTTGCTCCCCTTGTAGTTAAAAACAGCCACTTGTCCCTCGAAAGCGAAAATACTCCCGTAGATCAGCGGCTTATTCAGTGCTACACAGGCATCGTTAACAATATAGCGTGTTGTAAAATTATCGGAACCGTCCACCACAATATCATAATCATGAATGATACCCTGTACATTCTCCACATCTATTTTTTGACAGATAGGAATGAAGGTTATATGGCTATTGAAATTTTTTACAAAATCGGCTGCGCTCTCCGTTTTGGATTTTCCAATCGTGCTTTCCCGGTGGATAACCTGCCTATTGAGATTATGTAGTTCCACTTCGTCGAAATCGGCTACAGCTAAAACACCTACGCCAGCTGCTGCTAAATATTGTATAACCGGACTACCCAGTCCGCCCGCCCCTACCACAAGTACCTTGGCTTCGCCAATTTTTCGCTGCCCAACTACACCTATTTCGTCAATAAATATCTGTCTGCTGTATCGGCTGAAAACGTCATCTGCATGCATTGTTTCTGTTCATTATTTTATCTCCAAAAACTATTGGAGCAGAAGCCAAAATTACCAATAATTATCCCAATCTTTCATGATCGGTTCGTAGCCCACCTGATAAATTACATTTCGTATTTCGTCCATGCTACGTTCGTCGCTGGTTTCAAACTGTTCCAACGATTGTGGATCCACCACATATCCTCCAGGATTGGTTTTCGATGCTGCGCTCATCGTCGTAGCACCAAGCGAAATAATATGGTTCCTAAATTTTTCATTCTCCCGGGTGGAAATAGAAATTTCCAAGTCCGGGTTCCAGATTCTATACGCACAAATCAGCTGCAGTAAATCCCGGTCTTCCATAATAAAGTTTGGTTCTATAATCCCTTCAGCCGGTCGCAATCGGGGAAAAGAAACCGAATATTTGGTCTGCCAATACGTCTTCTGCAAATAATCAATATGTAAAGCATTAAAGAAACTATCTACCCGCCAATCTTCCAAACCCAGCAATACTCCTAATCCGATTTTATGCAATCCTGCTTGCCCTACCCTATCAGGCGTATCCAAGCGGAATGCAAAGTTTGATTTTTTACCTTTCGGATGATATTGCTTGTATACTTCTTCGTGGTAGGTTTCTTGATATACTAAGACGGCGTTCACGCCAGCTTGATGGACAGCATAGTATTCCTCCTGCGATAAGGGTTGCACTTCGATCGAGATGTTTGCAAAATGGGGACGCAGCAACTTTATCGCCTTGAGGAAATAATCTAAACCCACGGTTTTATTGGCCTCGCCGCTGACTAAAAGAACGTGATTTACACCCATGGCTTTCAATGCACCTGCCTCCTGCATAATTTCTATGCTGCTCAAGGTTTTACGTTTGAGCTGATTGTCCATGCTGAAACCACAATATGTACAGATATTTTGACATTCGTTGCTAAGATACAGCGGTGCAAACAGCTGTATGGTTTTTCCAAACCGCTTTTGAGTAAGCCGTTGCGCCATATATGCCATCTCCTCCAACGACTGACTTGCCGTAGGCGATAAAAGCACTAAAAAATCGTCCATTGTTTTTTTAGTCTTATGAAGGCTTCGCCGTACATCTGCATGACCAACGTTGTAGATTCTTTCGTGAATAGAATCCCATCTGTATTCTTGGAATTTTTTTTGGAATGATTGCATTTTATCTGTTTTTCTAATCCAACAAAAAGTTCGTCAATGGGCTAGATGCTACCGCAACCGTCTGGGAAGCAGGTAAGCCCGCCTCATAAGCCCTTCGGCCAGCAATGACTGCCTCTTTAAACGCGATTGCCATTGCTGTCGGATCGTTTGCAACCGCAATAGCTGTATTGACCAAGACGGCATCTGCTCCTATTTCCATCGCCTTCGCTGCATCTGAGGGTGCACCAATACCGGCATCGACCACCACAGGAACATCGCTTTGTTCTATGATAATTTCTAGAAAGTCTAACGTTAGTAAACCTTTGTTACTACCGATAGGCGCACCCAGTGGCATAACCGCTGCCGTACCCACATCTTCTAATCTTTTACACAAGACAGGATCGGCGTGGATATAAGGCATCACAATAAAGCCTTCTTTTGCCAATAGTTCTGTGGCCTTGAGCGTCTCAATCGGATCGGGCAAAAGATATCGCGGATCGGGATGAATTTCCAATTTAACCCAGTTGGTTTCGAGCGCTTCTCTAGCCAATTGTGCTGCCAGAACAGCCTCCTGCGCATTTCTCGCACCCGATGTATTCGGCAAGAGATTCACATCTGGAATCTGTAAGGCCTGCAGCAAATCGTCCGAACCAGACTGTAAATCCACGCGCTTTAAAGCCATGGTTACCAATTCCGATCCAGAACTCCGGACGGCTTCTGTCATCCCTTCTAGCTTACCAAACTTACCTGTTCCCAAAAACAGTCTGGAATTAAATATTTTATCTGCAATATGTAGTTTACTCATGATAATAATTGTTTAAAATCAGAAATAATCACCGGCGTATCCGTTATGGCTTTGGATACCGCAATGCCATAAACGCCTTCTGCTAACAATGTCGGGATATCAGCAAGATTAACCCCACCTATGGCATAAATGGGTGGAAAATGGAGGTGGTGTTCTTTTAAATAGCAAATTATCTTCCGGTAACCCTCCACTCCCAAAATCGGGCTTAATTTTTCCTTTGTACCCGTTGGCCGATATGGCCCTAGGCCGATATAATCGCAACCTTCGTCGATTCTTTTTAATACATCCGTTATAGTATTGGCCGTACCACCGATTATTTTTCCTGCGCCTAAAATACGTCGTGCCTTTTCAATACCCTCGTCTTCCAATCCCAAATGCACACCATCGGCATCGACCTGCTTGGCAAGCGCTATGCTATCATTGATAATATAGGTCGCCCGATAATGCGCACACTGTACTCTTACCTTTTCGGCGAGCTTCTGGTGTTGCTCATCGGCGGCGTTCTTCCAACGCAGCTGAACCCAATCCGCTCCATTATCCAATGCCTGCTGGATATTGTGCTCCTGCTCCTTCGCTGTAGCGCCTTGTGATATATATTGTAATTTACTTCGCATCATGATGATGAAATCCCATTGGGGATGTGTTTGTTTATTGTTTCAAATACCTGTATCGGCGCTGGGGTTTTCCAAATCGCCCCCAATAAGGCTACGCCATCTGCACCTGCGCTCATAACCTGGGAATAGTTTCGCTGATCTATACCGCCCAGCCCCACTAGCCGCACCTGCAGGTTGCGCCGCAGCGACAGGTCGTCTAGCACGGTATAACCTACGCCATATCCTTTTTTGGAGATACTGGGGAAAATTGGCGATAAAAAGGCATAATCCCATACAGCCATTAAGCTATTGAAAGCTGCTATCGTATGGACCGAAGTGGATAACGTAAAGCCAGTCATAAATGCTTTGTGCCGGTTCTGCTCCCGGTCTTCTTCTCTAAAATGCAAGCGCTCAATTCCCAATTCGTTTGCTAAGTGAAAATGCGAATGTAGAACTAAGCGCTGCCTATAACCGCTATCTATGTTGTTCACGTACGCCATCATTTCCGTATCGCTAAACTGATATTTACGGATATGAAACAGCGGCAGCCCTCTTTCTAAAAGCGCATTGATAACCGCTACTTCATATGCTACGGGCTGTTCTGGCGACAGCAGAATAATCATAAATAAATTTCTTTGCCTTGTTCTACAAATTCTTTGGATTTCTCTGCCATTCCTTGTTTAGCCACATCCCGGATCTCCTGCGTGATTTTCATCGAACAGAATTTCGGTCCACACATGGAACAGAAATGGGCGACCTTGGCACCATCGGCCGGTAGCGTCTCATCGTGGTATTCACGTGCTGTATCTGGATCGAGCGATAAGTTAAACTGGTCTTCCCAGCGGAACTCAAATCTTGCTTTGCTCAATGCATTATCTCGATATTGGGCTCCCGGATGACCCTTTGCCAAATCAGCAGCATGGGCTGCTAGTTTGTATGTGATGACACCATCTTTCACGTCTTTTTTATTGGGCAGGCCTAGGTGTTCTTTCGGCGTCACATAACAAAGCATAGCGCAACCATACCACCCGATCATCGCGGCTCCAATGGCTGATGTGATATGGTCGTATCCCGGTGCGATGTCGGTGGTTAGCGGTCCCAATGTATAAAAAGGAGCTTCATCACATTCCGCTAACTGTTTTTCCATATTCTCTTTAATCATATGCATGGGTACATGCCCTGGTCCTTCGATCATCACCTGTACATCATGCTTCCAGGCAATTTTAGTCAACTCTCCCAGTGTTTCCAATTCGGCAAACTGAGCCGCATCGTTAGCGTCGGCGATGGATCCCGGCCGTAAGCCGTCGCCCAATGAAAAGGCTACGTCGTAGCGTTTCATAATTTCGCAGATTTCTTCAAAATGGGTATATAAAAAACTCTCTTTATGATGGAATAAACACCATTTTGCCATGATAGAGCCACCGCGGGAGACAATACCCGTTACGCGCTCAGCTGTCAAATGGATATAGCGTAAGAGTACACCAGCATGGATCGTAAAATAAGACACGCCCTGTTCGGCCTGTTCTATCAAGGTATCCCTAAAGATCTCCCAGGTAAGGTCTTCAGCAACGCCATTTACCTTCTCTAGCGCCTGATAAATAGGCACTGTACCAATGGGCACCGGAGAATTACGGATAATCCATTCTCTGGTTTCGTGGATATTTTTCCCGGTAGATAAGTCCATAATGGTATCTGCTCCCCATCGACAAGCCCATACCGCTTTTTCCACCTCCTCTTCGATACTGGATGAAACTGCGCTGTTTCCGATATTGGCATTTATCTTCACGAGAAAATTGCGGCCGATAATCATCGGTTCGCTTTCCGGGTGATTGATATTATTGGGGATAATTGCTCTTCCGGCTGCAACCTCATCGCGTACAAATTCCGGTGTGATTTTTTGTTTAGGGGTACGTGCACCAAAACTATCACCGGCATGCTGCTGACGCATAGCCATAGTGGCTGCTTCTAATTGCTCTATACGCTGGTTTTCGCGAATAGCGATATATTCCATTTCAGGGGTAATGATACCTTTTCTGGCATAATGCAATTGCGTTACGTTGCATCCTTCCTTAGCGATCTTCGGTTTATGGCTATATTCGAAACGTAGCTCGTCAAGACTTTGGTCGGCTAGACGTTCTTTTCCGTATTCGGAGCTGATATTGTCCAACACGTGTACATCTCCTCTGTCCAATATCCATTGCTCACGAAGTCTCGGAAGCCCTTTGCGCACATCTATATCGGCATGTTCGTCTGTATACGGGCCCGAAGTGTCATACACCGTAATCGGCGGATTAATATCGATCTCCCCCGTACTCAATTTGGTCGGATGTTGGGCAATTTCGCGCATGGCAATTTTAATCGGGAAGAGCTTTCCTTCGACATACACTTTTCTGGAATTAGGAAACGGTTTGTGTGTGATTGTTTGCTTGATCATAATATGCTGATTTGATAGATTATAGAATTAACCACCTTGTGTAGCGGTAATAATGAGAATGGAATCCCTATCTCGCAATTCGGTAGATGCCCATGCCGTTTTGGGCACAACTTGGCTATTAATAGCAACAGCGACACCTTTGGTTTTCCCCGGCGCTTCCAATTGCATTAACTCCGCGAGTGAAACCGGAGCCGATTCGAAAAATTTTACTTCATGATTGATAATAAGTTCCATTCCTGCTGACATTTTATTCAATAAATAAAACTTTAGGAATGACTACGACGATGCAGAACGCACCAATGAAGACATCTTACTTTTCCCTACGCCAGTATGATCCGGATCAGGTTCAAAGGGTGAAATCTCAGTCTGCTAAATCTGCAGACACCCCTAAAGTGTGGGACTAAGATAACACTTTTTTTGGAATAAAACCTAATATTTCTAGCAAGTCATGCTTTGATAGACCATCTAACAAAGATTTGTCGGTCTTAATTAACGCTTGCGCTAACGTATTCTTTTTCTTTTGCAGACGCATGATTTTTTCCTCAACAGTATCCGTACAGATTAGTCGGATAGCCATTACATTTTTCTGCTGGCCGATACGGTAGCTGCGATCGATGGCTTGATTTTCTACTGCCGGATTCCACCAGGGGTCAACAAGATAGACATAATCCGCTTCTGTAAGGTTGAGCCCCACTCCGCCTGCTTTCAAGCTGATCAGAAATACACGGATATTTTCGTCTGTCTGAAAATTTTGCACCTGCGTTCTTCTATTTTTTGTTTGCCCGGTCAAGTAGACAAATGGAATATCTTTTCGTTCAAGCTCTGCCTTAATCAGGTCCAGCATCTCCACAAACTGCGAAAAAACTAAAATTTTATGCGCTGCGGATTGGCTTTCGATTTGCGCTGTCAGCACCTCGATTTTAATCGCGTTATCACCCGAATACCCCCCTTTAAGCAGCACAGGTGAGTTACAAATCTGGCGAAGCTTGGTCAGCCCGGTCAATACGTGCATACTGCTTTTATGGATTTCGGATTCATCTGTCGCTGAGATGAAATCCCGTAATTCTCGCTCGTAGGTATCGTAAATCTGGCGTTGCTCGACATTCATTTCACAATAAATGATCATCTCTGTTTTTTCCGGCAATTCTTTTGCAACTTGCTTTTTTGTTCGGCGTAATATAAATGGCTTAATCTTCTCCTGAAGCTCCACCGCGCGCTTGCTGTATTCAAATTTATCAATCGGGATGGCGTAGGTGTCTCTGAAATATTGTTTACTTCCCAACAATCCCGGACAGGCAAACGAGAGTTGTCCAAAAAGATCGAATGTGTTATTTTCGATAGGGGTTCCCGTCAGCACAATTTTATTACGTGATTGCAACAGTCGGGCAGCCTTGTATCGTTCAGAATTTGGATTTTTAATGGCCTGCGACTCATCTAGAAAGATATAATTATAATGGAACGTTTTCAGAAAACGGACATCGGACAACAACATACCGTAACTGGTCAATACCACTTCATATTTACCCATCTCCTCCACAGTGTTGCCTCTTTCAGCTCCATAATGCACTAATGTCTTTATAGACGGCGCAAATTTAGATAATTCTTCCTGCCAGTTGAATAATAAGGAGGTCGGTACAATAATCAGATTGGTTGTATGTCCGTGTTTTTCCCGTTGGGTTAAGATAAAGGCAATAATTTGCACTGTTTTCCCTAAGCCCATATCGTCCGCAAGACATCCTCCAAAATTGAAATTGTCCAAAAAATTTAACCATTTCAATCCCTCCCATTGGTACTCCCTCAATTGCGTCCTTAACGCAGCAGGAACCGTAACGTCCGGGAAATTATTTTCCTCCGCGAACTGCTTTTGAAAAACCTCAATTTCGGCTTGTACTTCTTCGCTCAACATTTCTTTTTCAAATAGGTTTGTTACCTCCAAAAAGTTAGTTTTGGAAATTCTCAACAATTCCTTGTCTATTTCTCCCACATGAAAATAACGCGAAATTTTGGCTATCCATTCCTCAGGCAGTATCCCCTGTGTGCCGTCATCCAATTGGACAAATTTGCTTTTGTTCCGAATGGCCCGGTGCACTTGTTTTAAGCTGGCATTATTTTTTCCGAAACGGACCTTCAATTTGGCATTAAACCAATCTAAGCCACTATTTACCTCGATGCTTATTTTTGCCCGATGTGGATTTAATCTGTTATTCTTGAGTTCATGGAAACCTAAAATCGTAATTCCTTTCGCTCGCCACACTTCAAAGGTTTCTAAAAACCAATCTTCATCCAGAAATTGGTCTTTATGCAAATAGAAATATTCGTGCTCTTCTATTTGTTTCCGGAAGTATGGGTGCTGGCGCATAACGATAGAGGTCAGGCGTTCTTCCGCTTCCTTATTGCGTTCGATTTTGAATTCATTCCCGTTTTGGTCAGTATCTAACACCTGTTTTCGAGAATATACTGGAATCTCGATAGCACCATATTTCATTACCGGTGTAATCGATATGTAATTCCCCTCTTGATGTAGGTATATGATGCGTTCGGTCTGGAATTCTTTTTCTGTGAGTTGTCCCTGCGTAGCAACCTGTATATAACTATAATCAATATGCAATAATGCCTCCAATGGTGCAAGTACCGTTTGAAAGAACTCCTCATATTTCGAAGCGTGCACCAACAAAATCTCGTTATTCGATTTGAAGAATTTAATTACCCGAAGCATATCTGGGTGGTCCACTAAATAGAAAACTTGCTTATGATAGACGAAATGATCATATCGGATATCGACGTTTGTGAATGGCAGCGACGTATTATCAAATCGCAATTCGCCCGTTATCTCATAAAACGGTTCTTTTTTAAATACCCGCAACTGTATATCCGCTGTCAAAACCTTTAATTCGACAGCAATCAGAGATTTCGCTGTAACTGCTTCCGAGATATTCCGGTCGTGGTAGTAGACCTCCAGTTCTAATGGGTTTTTAGCAATCAGTTTTAACGCTTCCAGTTCAGTCTCCGTATGGTCCTCACTATATTTATGCTGAAAACCCATCATAGCCGTGTAGAATTTGATCTCCTGCGGGTCATTCGCTTTCCAGACCAACTGCATAGGATCTACATTCGTTATCGGGTTTTTAATCTTACTGGTTCGGGTAGTATCGGCTTCCATCAGCAGGAAATTCAGCTGCTGGTAATAACGATGTCTACCAATTACCAATAGCTGTCTTTTAAATGTGTCCTTCGCATTCAATTCTTTTAAAATCGATCGTCGTTTAGGTATTAGATTTTTTCTAAAAAGCTGCTCATCCATAGAGAGCAACTCTTTTATTTGGGTTTCGATGCGAAGTTTTCCTTCTTGATGGTTCAACCGGAAATAGTCGTCCAAATGTGGTTCGTTTTCCACACCATAACGCTTCGCCCGCGTCAACAATGTGCTGTTTCGAAGCGTCTTATCAAAGAAAATACGGTAGTCTTTTCGCTCTAGAATACCATAAATAATCTCGGCTTGATGCGCACATAATGCGGCAAAACCAAGCCCACAAGAGCATGAAGATATAACCGTGTTGCCCACCTGGCTCACTGCAACATGAGGAAATCCTACCACATTTATTTTCGTGAATACACCCGCATTCAATTCTAAGGAGATAGCGAAAATATCCTGAAAATCCTGCTTCTCCATAAAATCTCCACTTGCTGTATGTTTAAGCAGCTCAAACACCGAAAGACTTTCTATGTTGGTATTCGCTAATGTGTATTCTTTTGGTAATCCCGTCATGAAATGCAAATGAACTATATTTTGAATAAGTTAGCAAATTTTGACAAAACTGGTAAATAATAGTGCGCATATTATCTTAATTTTGTGCCGACATTATCCCACGACAAAGAGACATTCCACACATGAATATTAATGCTGTTTCCCGAAAAAAACGATTTGCAATATTATTAACACTGGGACTACTATCAGCTATCGGTCCATTTTCGATAGACATGTATCTCCCTGCTTTTGAAACCATAGCCCTGGATTTTGAAACAACGATTGAGCATATACAGCTTTCGCTGACCGCTTTCTTCGTTGGAATTGCGTTTGGTCAGCTGATCTATGGACCACTGCTCGACAAATTTGGAAGAAAGAAGCCACTACTTGTCGGTTTAGTAATTTACATTGGTGCTTCTATATTATGTGCATATACAAAGGAACCTAACCACCTCATTTTTTTACGCTTCATGCAGGCTTTAGGTAGTTGCTCCGGGATGGTAGCCAGCCGAGCCATGGTAAGGGATATTTTTGAGCCAAGGGAGGCAGCCAAGGTATTTAGCATGCTCATGTTGGTTATAGGTATCTCTCCTATTGTGGCGCCGAGCGTTGGGGCTTTTGTTCTGACCAATTTTGATTGGCATATCATTTTTGTCATACTGGCTGTACTCGCTTTCTTAATCTTGTTGAGTGTTATTTTCATCTTACCCGAGTCGTATCAGGGAAATAAGGAAATGTCTTTACAGCCTCGGGCTATTATAGCAGACTTTTGGCATGTTTTTCGGAATCCGGTATTTCTTCTATACGCGGCGGTTGGCGGCTTCGCCTCAAGCGGTCTTTATGCATATCTATCTGGTTCACCGTTTGTGCTACAGCGTTTGTTTGGTCTGTCTGAGGCCGAGTATGGAGCGGCATTTGCATTAGTCGCTTCCACCTTGATTATGGCAACGCAACTTAACCGTGTTTTACTCAATAGATGGGATAGTGAAGGAATTTCCAAAAAAGCAAGCTTTATACAGGCCTCGGCAGGGGTATTGCTCGTGGTTATTACCCTATCGGGAGGAATGAACCTCTACGTACTGCTAGCCCTTATATGCGTCTTTCTCTGTAGTCAAGGATTTATTTTCCCCAACACCTCCGCATTAGCATTAGCTCCTTTCGGAAAACTTGCTGGTATCGCATCTGCGCTTTTAGGTTGTATCCAGATGGCGTTGGGCGCGTTTACTTCTGCTTCTGTCAGTTACTTCCATGATGGATCCATGTTGCCTATGGCTGCCGTGATGGGCTCCAGCGCGTCAATAGCGTGCTTAATATATTTTTTAGTTGACAAACGCGAAAAAAATACGGTTTCCTAATCATACACCGAAAGAAACCATTTCTTTTGTTCTTTGTTCTTTAGTTATGAACCCGAGATGTAGCTATTTACATCAAGCATACAAATTACAAAACATGAAACGCACACTAAATATTGATGTCACATCATTTTATCAGACACAATTTAAACGACTGAAATGGGCATTGAACGATCAAACAGATAATGGGACGGAAATCGCTATAGAAGATGAGTCGACCACGGACAAAAGCGAAATAAGAGAAGCGGTCGAAGACCATATCGACTATATAGCCGCTGCGCTACCGGAAGGTCGTTTGGTGAGCGATTATGAAGCAATCTTATCTTTTGACTCACAAATTGAAGAAAGACAAAAGGAAGAATTCACGACTATATTTAATGAGTTCAACACCAGAGACGAGTCGAATTAAAAAAAACTACAGACGCATCATCAAACTTGCGTTCCCGATTATTCTGGCAAATGCATCCGTTCCTCTCTTGGGTCTGGCGGATACTGCTGCTATCGGACAAACTGGAGCTGCAGTGGACCTAGGAGCCATTGCTTTAGCTTCGTTGATTTTCAATTTTGTTTATTGGGGATTCGGCTTCCTCCGCATGGGTACAACTGGTTTTATATCGCAAGCCGCCGGAGCCAATGACGTCGACGAAACGCATGCTTTGTTATTTCGGGCCGTGTTATTAGGAGCAGGAATCGGTATAATCCTTATCATACTCCAGCGATTGATCGGCGAAACCGCCGTTAACTTACTACAAGCGAGCGATGATATTAAGGTGCTTGTAAAATCTTATTTTTATATCCGTATTTGGGGAGCTCCCGCAACCCTAATCACTTTCACGCTTCTGGGCACCTTTATTGGGATGGGCTGGACGAAATATTTGCTGTTCATACAATTACTTCTTAATGGGTTAAATATTCTACTGAACGTACTTTTTGTTGTAGGATACGACTTAGGCGTGCGCGGTATCGCACTCGGCACCGTCATAGCAGAATGGTCTATATTATTTTTTGCAACCTACCTACTCATCAAAAAGATGCAATTGGCTGATTTCGCTCATCGTTTACAGCATTTACAATCTCGTGTCTTCAATAAGGAAAAACTTATTGCGCTATTTAAAGTAAATGGTAACATCATGATTCGTACGTTGGCCCTTCTTAGCGGTTTTGCTTGGTTTGCCAATCAAGGGGCGGCTTTCGGAGACCAAGTTCTAGCTGCTAACCATGTTTTACTACAATTTGTGTCTCTTTCTGCTTTTTTTCTAGATGGTTATGCACATGTTGCCGAAATGCTGACAGGCAAAGCCTATGGAGCAAGAGATAAGTCATATTTTATCGAGCAGGTAAAACATTCTACCGTTTTGGCTGGTATTACCGCCATTATACTAGCCACCGGCGTATACATTTTAAGTGATGTGTTCATTCCGCTTCTTACAAAAGACGTGCAAGTTCAAACGGTGGCTGCTGCCCACAGCCTGTATGCTGCCATTTATATTGCCTTTTCGTTCGCAGCCTTCCAGCTAGATGGTATCTTCATCGGCGTGACAAAAAGCGTGGAAATGCGAAATGCGACACTGATGGCTCTATTTATTTTTATCGGAACGGCGGTATTGCTAACAGCTTCATATGGTAATGCAGGTCTATGGATCAGTTTTATTGTTTATGTCGTCGCCCGCGCCATTATGCTAGGTATATATTACCCCAAAATATTACGCGAGATGACAAATGGTATTACATAAGGATTACTATATTTCGTCACAAAGCCTGTAATTTTGTGGCATGAAAAAAATAAAACTTTCGGCTTTGGATCTAGCAACTGTCTGCAAAGGGCAAAATACACAGCAGGCTATTGCTAGAAGTGTGGAAGCGGCCCAATATATTGAGGAGTTAGGATACGAACGGATATGGTTTGCAGAACATCATAATATGGAACATATTGCCAGTTCTGCGACAGCTGTTTTGATTGGACACATCGCGGATAAAACCAACCATATTCGGATTGGTTCGGGAGGAATTATGCTACCTAACCACTCTCCTCTAGTCATCGCCGAACAATTTGGCACATTGGAAACATTATACCCCGGCAGAATCGATTTGGGACTAGGGCGTGCCCCCGGAACGGATCAGGTAACAGCAATGGCGCTTCGGCGCAACAACCTGAACACCGCCTTTTATTTTAAGGACGATGTGCAGGCTCTCCAACAATATTTTAAAAACGATGATCCATCGGAGAAAGTACGTGCCTTCCCAGGCGAAGGATTGGATATCCCACTTTATATTTTGGGCTCCAGCACAGACTCTGCACATTTGGCCGCCGAGCTAGGTCTGCCTTATGCGTTTGCTGCACATTTCGCACCCGCCATGCTCGCACAAGCGTCTGAAATTTACAGAAGGGAGTTTAAACCTTCCGAACATTTAAAAGAACCTTATTTCATCGCCTGCGTCAATATTATCGGTGCTGAAACAACGCAGGAAGCAGCATTTCTTTCCACTAGTTTATTAAATATGTTTGCCGGTATCATCACCAATCATCGCCGCCCCCTATCCCCTCCCACGGAACAGGCAATATACCACGGCATCCCCGAAATCGAAAAAGCCGTTTATAGCATGACGGCCTGTACTTTCACAGGAGATCAGGAAACACTTACGCAAGACATCGACGATTTTGTCAACCGTTATCATGTCGACGAAGTCATGACGACAAATTATATCTATGACAATCAGAAGCGACTCGAATCGTTTCGTATTATTAAGGAGGCGTTAGTATAGAGTGGCCTTTGGCCTAAAAGCAGAAACGGTTTTGCTTTGCTTGAAAAAAGCCGTATGTTGGACAACATGGAAAAAAAGACTTTAGCTATCATCGGTTGTGGCAAATTGGCCTCCCTTGTTGTGGACGCGTATAATGCCAATCTACTTCCAGAGTATGAATTGGTTGCGACTTATTCCCGAAGCAAGGAAAAAGCGCAACATATTGCCGATAAAGTAAACACGACAGATTCCGGATCATCTTGTACATCTTATGCGTCGATTCAAGATGTTTTAGCGATGAAACCCGACTACATTATCGAAACCGCCTCACCGAATGCCCTAAAAGAATTTGCACTGGATGCCTTAGCAAACGGTTCCTCTATTGTGACGCTTTCCATCGGGGCTTTTGCAGACCAGGCATTCTATGATGAGGTCACTAAAACCGCAAAAGCACATGGCACGAAGGTACACATCGCATCCGGTGCTATTGGCGGACTGGATGTTTTACGGACAGTTTCCTTAATGGGTAAATGCGAAGCAACTTTTCAAACCGAAAAAAGTCCCAACTCGCTTAGGAAATCATCGGTGTATCAGGAATCGCTACAACACGAGAAAAAAAAGGTATTCGAAGGGAATGCAATCGAGGCTATTGCTCTCTTCCCGACCAGCGTCAACGTCTCTGTAGCTGCATCAATTGCATCTGTCGGCCCGGAAAACATGCGGGTATCGATAACCTCAACTCCTGATTTTGTGGGGGACAACCACCGCATAGAGATCAAAAATGAACAAGTCCACGCGGTAGTTGATGTATATAGTGCTACCGCCCAGATTGCGGGCTGGAGCATCGTTAATACATTACGAAATATTGTTTCCCCTATTGTGTTTTAAGATAGTTCTCGATATTGGCCAATACTTTCTCGCTCAGGCGTACAAACGCCTGGCGGGTACGGCCTACGGAAACCTGTAAACAGTGTACATTCGGGTGTGTCATAAACTTTTCATTTCCCAATGCAATCAGCGTGTCACAATAACAACGGTTATCCCCTCCTATCCACTTTTCAAAAGGTTTTTCATCCCAAGCAGGAGAAAGTCCTGTATTGAACAAGATTTTCCTATTCCCCATTTCCGCAAATTCTTCTTCGTGCATCAAAACGACACCACGATTTAAACAGGCGATAATGACTTCGTTCTCTTTCAACAATTGTCGCAGCGGTAAAAAGCGATAGCCTTTCTGTTTCGCATCCTCTTTTTCCGAACGCGCAAAATAAGAGATTTCTGCACCAAAGAAACGCAGCGCATCCGCCACCATACCACCCGACTTGCCTAAACCGAGGATACCGATTTTCGTCCCTGTGATTTCCCGCGGCACGCCGTCCCATGGCATATGTGACGTTCCATCATTCCGATCACCAAAACCATGTAAACAACGTACCAATTCACTCACTACATATTCTACCACGCCCTCATCCCCGTAATCCCGAACCCCTAAAACGGTGATACCTTTTGAATTGGCATACCGAATATCCACATTGGCGCTTTCCGGGTTGTACAGAGAGCAGCACATACCGATATATTTTACATTTGGGCATTTCTCCAATGCTTCTTCTCCTAGTCGCGAAATATAACTAATCAGAACAGCATCAGCGTCGCCAATCCGCAAAGCCATCTCTTCTGCAGACTGTGGACTATTCGGATAAAAGATAACTTCTTCCGCATAATTGGACAGTGCCTGTTCCGCCGAAGGGATTAAGTTTAGTGGTTCAACGGCCACTATTTTTTTAAACATATTTCTTTCCAACTCATTACAGCTACGTAGCGTGATACTACATCGCTAGATATTAATACGCTTTCGCAAATAATACGCGCTTAGCAGACGGTTTACCCGTAAAGATACAAACACCTGCATCTTCCTTTACGTCCAAAGGAATACAACGTATAGTCGCCTTTGTTTCCTCTTTTACACGCTTTTCGGTCTCTACCGTGCCATCCCAATGGCAGGAAATGAAGCCTCCTTTGTGCTCTAATACCTCTTTGAATTCCGCATAAGAATTAACCTCCGTGATGTGTTCGTCGCGGAACGACAACGCCTTATGGTATATGTTTTCCTGGATAATGCCCAAGAGGTTTTCAATGGTCACCGCAAGTCCTTCTTGGGACACGGTCTCTTTAGTCTGCGTATCACGTCGTGCTAATTCCACTGTACCATTTTGCATATCACGAGCACCTACAGCTACGCGTAAAGGTACACCTTTCATTTCCCACTCTGCGAATTTAAAGCCGGGACGCTGTGTATCCCTATCGTCATACTTTACCGATATGTCCATATCTTGCAATTCGCTTGTCAGCGTACGCACAAAGTCATCAATATTCGCTTTTTCCTCTTCTGTTTTATAAATAGGTACGATAACCACTTGAATCGGCGCCAATTTTGGTGGCAATACTAACCCTTGATCATCCGAGTGGGCCATAATTAAAGCGCCCATTAATCGAGTAGAGACTCCCCAAGAAGTTGCCCAAACGTGTTCCAATTTTCCTTCTTTCGAAGTAAACTTTACATCAAAGGCTTTCGCAAAATTTTGTCCCAAGAAATGTGAAGTACCGGCCTGCAACGCCTTTCCATCTTGCATAAGCGCTTCTATACAATACGTCTCTAACGCCCCCGCAAAGCGCTCATTTTCTGTTTTAACCCCCCGAATAACCGGAACAGCGAGCGTCTGCTCCGCAAAGTCTGCATATACTTCCAACATACGTTCTGCCTCTTCAACTGCTTCATCACACGTGGCATGCGCCGTATGTCCTTCCTGCCACAAAAACTCTGCTGTGCGTAGAAACAAACGAGTACGCATTTCCCATCGAACCACATTCGCCCATTGATTTACCAAAATCGGTAAATCTCGATACGACTCAATCCATCCTTTATAAGTATTCCAAATAATGGTCTCTGAGGTAGGCCGTACGATAAGTTCTTCTTCCAATTTAGCAGTTTCATCTACTACGATATTTCCCTCTCCATCGTTTTTCAATCGATAGTGTGTTACTACAGCGCATTCCGTTGCAAATCCCTCCACATGTGAAGCTTCTTTGGAGAAAAAGGATTTGGGGATAAATAGGGGGAAATAAGCATTTGAATGCCCGGTATCTTTAAATCGCTTGTCTAATATCGCCTGCATACGCTCCCATATCGCGTATCCGTAAGGCTTGATAACCATACAACCCCGAACCGCAGAATGTTCCGCCAAATCAGCCTTGACGACTAAGTCGTTGTACCACTGTGAGTAATCTTCACTACGACTTGTTATACCTTTTCCCATTATTTATTTCTATTATTATTTCTGTAACAATTACTGTAATTTATTCGTATTATTATAAGGACTTTAAGTAGCCCTCAAGTTTTATTTATATTTTTGGCATTGGATTAAACCCTACCCTAAAAAACGGGTCTAAGTTAATAAATAAAGACTGTATTAGCGAAGTTTAACAGTAGAACAGTAGAGGACATTATGAAAACAAATAGATTATTATTCGGTAGTTTGACACTTGCAGCATTTTTTGCATTAAGCTCGTGTTCAACAAGTAGGCAGATCGCCCACCGAGATGATGTGTATAATAATCAATCCCAAGCTCCACAAGATTACCTGAGTCCGGATTATTATTACACGGACGAAGGTACACAAGAGGAGCAATACGCCCAAAACGACTATTATGCTGACGAGTATTCCGATGAAGAGTATGTCGAAGGATTTGAATATGATAATAATTTGGAGTATGCTAACCGGATCAATCGTTTTTATTACGGTGCACCGGGTATGCCTTATTTCGACCCTTGGTTTGACCCTTGGTATGGATATGGTGGTTTTGGCTTTGGCCTAGGTTGGTCTAACTGGGGTTGGGGACCAGGTTGGTCTATGGGCTTCGGATGGGGTCGCCCTCACTTCGGCTTTGGTTGGGGATGGGGAAATCCTTATTACGGATTCGGACGCTGGGGTGGCTACCCTTACGCCGGATTTGGCTATAATGCTTGGGGACATCCTCATTACGGTTATGGTAACCATTATTATGGCGGAAACCGATATAGCGTAAGACCACGTAACGCGCCCACAAGGATAGCCTCCCGAAGTGGATATAATACACGTGTTGGTAATACCTCTCGTGTTTCCAACTCGCGTGTAGCTCGAGATAGAAACGGTCGTATTGTAACGGGACGCAGCTCCCGCGCTGCAGCTAACACGCGTACCACAACGCGTTCGGCCGTCGGAAACAGAAGCAGTGTGCGGTCTGAAAACGGTAGAGTTACGCGAGGTACCTCTAACAGGTCTACAAACCCTTCTCGTGTTGGCAACCGTACCACTCGTGGTACAACCAATAGAGAAGCCGTAGGAAATAGAACGAGAACAACCACTCGTCCGACAACGCAACGATCTAGACCAACGACGACTCAACCATCTAGACCGACGACAAGAAGTACGCCTTCGTACTCACCTTCTAGAGGTTCTTCAGGAGGTTCCATGTCAAGAGGTAGCAGCGGTGGTGGATCGTCCAGAAGTTCTGGCGGTGGCGGCAGCTCCAGAGGTGGAAGAACAAGATAATTTTTTTTGAATAAGTATAATGGACATAATGTTGAGACGCAAGGTTTTTGCGTCTCTCCTATTTAAAACAAGCTATGCGTATAAAAAACATACTTTTTACATCTTTATTAGTTTCGGGAATAAGCTTTTCAGGTTATGGTCAGTCTGTAGGCAATGGGTTAATTTTTTCGCAAGAGACCAATGGTGGTTCGGCGCGATTTAGAGGATTAGGAAACGCTAACACGGCATTGGGCGGCGATATCAGTTCCATTACAGGTAACCCCGCCGGTTTAGGTTTCTTCGGCCAATCCGATATATCGGTCACATTTAACTACAATAACGCGGCCAACAAGGGTACCTATTTTGGAAACAGCGTTACCCGGAACAAAGGTAGATTTGGTCTAGACCAAGCGGGTGTTGTTTTCCATTTCCCAAAGAATGAAGGGTATTATGGATGGCAAAATTTCAACGTGGGGATAAGCTATGAAAACACAAATCGGTTTTCGAACAATGTGCGTTATGAAGGCATAAACCCCGACAATTCTATTGTGGGCGCTTATACAGACGATATTGCTGATTTTGGGGATCAAGCGCTCGCCAACAGTTTATACGACATCAAACTGATTGAACGATTTGCCGATGCCGATATGGGCTATTTTCCTATGACAAATCAACGAGGGAACAAAGACCAGATTAGTGATATACTAACAACGGGCAATAGTTTCCGGACATCGTTGGCATTTGGCGGTAATTATAACAACGTCTTCTACATCGGCGGTAATATCGGCTTCTCCTCGTTTATACATGAAAACTCTGCGCAGTTTTCTGAATATGGCTGGACGAAAGATGCGGCTGCCGTAACCGCCAATAATCCCAATTCCAACTTTGTTGATCCAGATCATGAGGACAATCGTTTTTTGGGAAAAAATTACGAGATGCTGGATGATTACTACCAGCGCTCAGAGGGGACCGGAATCGATTTCAAAATCGGCGCTATGTATAAACCCACAGTAGATTGGAACATCGGGGCTACCATTACTTCTCCTACTTGGTATACCATTGATCAATATACGGAAAGTTATATCGGTGTCGATTATTATGATAGTGAGGATGCTGGAGAAGCTTTTGATTTCGGCGAAACCGAATTTACCGACGACTTTAGCTACCGTTTAGTTACCCCTTGGAAATTTGGGCTCGGTGTGTCTAAGTTTTTCGGTCGCGGGTTGATATCGGCAGATGCCGAATACGTTAACCATGCTAATATAAAAATTAGAGATATCGGACGCGTGAATTCATCCGAGGATGAGCTATGGGACGAAGATTTCAAAGCAGCTTATAAGGGTGCTGTAAATCTTCGTATCGGTGGTGAGTATCTGATTACCAATACCATCAGCGGTCGTGCAGGTATAAACTATTTCGGTAATCCGTACAAAAACGCTGATAATACACAGTACAGTGGTAGCTTAGGATTGGGAACGAAGCTTACAAACACGCTTTATCTCGACTTAGCGGTCGTACACCTAGTCAATGATTATAAAGTAAGTCCTTATCTTATTAACGAAGAGTTTTGGGGCAGCGCGAGCCCTGTGGCAGATATCAAACATCAGCGCACCAACGTGGTGTTAACATTGGGTGCTAAGTTTTAATTACCTCTTAAAAGTGAAGTTTTTGGGTAGATTTTAGCATCACTCAAAAACTTCACATAAGTTTAACGGTATATTTATAGTTTTTAACGAACTTATATCCCATGTTCGTCAGTGGATTAAACCGTTATGCTGTGCTTTTAATATGCATGTTGTTAGCCACTTCCTGCAAAAAAGATGCACCCGATTTCCCCACAGGCTCGTCAGAAGCTATCAACGGTTGGATCTACGACCAGATGGAGCAATATTATTACTGGTCGTCTGCACTTCCGCCAGCTGCCAATTATAACCATTTACCGAAGGATTTCTTCCATTCGTTATTGGTTAAAGAGGATCGTTTCTCCAACATGATGCCATCCGGAAAAACCGATACTTACGGCACAACGCTATTAAACACCTTTGGCTTCGATTTTATGCAGTTTAAGGAAGAGAATGCCACCGTTTCGCTCATCAGCCATGTGGTACCTGGTAGCGCCGGTGATAGACTTGGCTTGCAACGCGGAGACACGCTGCAGCATGTCAACGGACAATTACCTACGGAAAACAGGCTATCCTCCTGGTTACAGCAGGCGACTCAGCAAACCAGTATCTTGCTTACATTGGCTAATGGCAAGACCTATACCCTGCCCGCTGCCTATATTTCCCAGCCCGTTATCTACCCTTCGGAGATGTTTATGGCCGATAGGGATAACAGGGTTGGTTATCTGTTCCTCAGCCATTTTGACTTCTCTGGCGGCTACGATCTGCTGAAAGCTATAGTGAAATTACAGGCTAATGGCGTACAAGAACTAATCCTCGATCTGCGCTATAATAGCGGCGGAAGCGTCGCTTTTGCGTCCTTTGTCGCATTGGCATTAGCCGATATACAGCCTAGCGACGTGTTTGTGCATTATAAGGGCAACGGGCGCCTACAAGATCTACAAGAAACCTTTGCACAGACACTGGCCAGGCAACCGGATGGCTATAGCTTTTCCGCCAGTGACGTACGCCAAAAAGGACTGGGACTCCAACGACTACTCGTTTTGGGTACTGGACACACGGCTTCTGCTTCGGAAATGCTCATTAACAACCTTCGTCCTTATATCGAGGTGGTCCATATCGGCGGATCCACCTACGGTAAGGATATGGCAAGTACGACACTGACGACTCCAGCATCTGTGGTCGGAACGGTCCCCGGTTGGCATATTGTCCCCATGATATACAAGATATACAATGCCCAAGGTCAGGGAGAATACGCGAACGGCTTACAACCCCAACAAAAAAAAGTGGAACACAGCGTATTACCCCTCTACCCTTTCGGCGACCAACATGACGCGCTGGTTGCCGAGGCACTCGTACACCTAGGGTATCGTAAAGCGCAGATAAAGTCTGACATCAAGCCCAGCATAAACGCGCCAACAGAACCCCAATTGTTATTTCAGTCGGCACCTTACCAAGCCCAGCCGATCGAGATACAAACTATAAAGAAGTAGTAAAATAGAATTGATAATTCACCAACAAGAACGCACCAGTCGTGTTGAAGAATAGACATGTAGACGGGATGCGCAAAAAGCGGCACCGACTGGTACCGCCTACATAAAGACCCATCATCATCCCGCAAGTGTTCGCTTTTGTTGTATCGTATATTATTTTGTCACCATCAACTGAAAATCTCGAACACTATATTTTGTTGCTTTACGCTCTTCCCGCAACGCGGGAACCAGAATATCCGAGCGTAGACTTTTTTGTAGTTCGCGGTACTCCATGATGCAAGTCTTGAGTTGCTCGATCATCTCATGGTAAGCTTGGTATTGCTCCTGCAACGCTAGCAATGCCTCTTCCGCAGTGTGGCGGGTTTCTGGGCTTTCCGCATCGCGTGCCACCTGCATCAGCTTGGCTTGTAGTGTTTCGTGTTCTCGCTTGGTGATGGCTTTCATAGAAATTATGCTAAATTACTATCCATAAGGCATTATATATACACTATGTCAACTACTTAGACAGCAATCTGACATCTCTAGTTTATTTACTTAGCAGCACGATTGCGGTGCACATATAAAACCCTTCCGGATATACCCCAAAAGGTCCTTCTAAAGGGATATCATATTCTTCTTCTTTTAAAATGACCTTGTAGACCTTGTCAAGTTCTGCCGAGCCCTCTGGGCTATACCTTACAGTCGGAGAGAAAATAAAGGCCACGGGTAATCCTTCTTTTCGATAAGGCTCCATATTATCGTCCAGAACGTAAATAACCCCAGATTCCCCATTCTCAAAAACGGATAAATCGCCAAAATCCACTTCTGTGAATTCATCCGTAAAATTGGACGTTACATTTCTTATTATCGTTGGTTCTGTTACAGCTTCGAGATTAAGATTCAGACGGTATACTGCTAAAGTCACATTGTCCTTATCCGTAATATCACTCACATTTGCAATATCCAATTTCAGCTTGGTTGGATTTACTTCCACGTCGTCAATCGGAGTCACCAAAAGCAACCCATTACCGCTGTCGAATACGGTTATTGGTTTGCTATCGTTATCGACATTCAGTTCTTGCTCAAGCAAGATATTGCCTTCTGCATCCTCAAAGCGGTAGGTAGCTCTCCCGAAGGGAACTTTATAAGATTGATATGCTGATGCGGGCACACTTGCTCCGTTCCGTAAAACAGTTGTACCATTGGGCAGTCCATTAAATTGCAACAGCACTAATTCTTCATAAGGGTTCAGCTTCTCTCCTTTTTCACAGGATTGTAGACCTACTGCGCTATAAAAAGCGATAAATAAGTATAAAATTCTTTGCATATAATGTATTCTGTCTCCTTTAAAAAGAGAAATAAATTTTTATTTTTAAATAGCCTGTCGGTTCATCACCGACAGGACTAACGTATTTTCAAGAATTATTATTCAGCCGCGATTGATTAATACGTTTTTGGCTGAAACTCGGTCCAACCAGCTGTCCATGCAGTTGTAGCTGTTGCACCAGGAGCAAAAGCACCTTTATATGTGCTTGCTGTCCCGTAAGCTGGAGAAGTAGTAGCTGGTACAAGGTTAGCAATGTTAAACGAACTACCCGTAGAATAGAAAGGATTCACTGTTCCAAGAACGTTACCCAATCTCAAATAGCTATTCGCATTCGCCGCTGTACTTGTACTATTACCTGTGTAATTAACTGGCGTAGGCGTACCGGTAATCGCAGTTGTGTAACCATGGACAACATTGTTGCTGAACGTGCTTCCAGACGAGGTGATATTTTCGAAAGCCACACCGGTACCATAACCGGCAATAATCGAACGCGTTATGGTCATTGCCGTAGCTCTTCTCCAACGGTTACCAAATCTCAACTTCGTAGCAGCTGTACCAGCGTTGTTGATACCCAAGAAGGTGAAGTTCTCCAATTTCGGATTGGTTTTTGGTGAAGCCGAAGAACCAGAGCCATCATTATCCGACTCGATACCATTGGAATCCGAGCTACCACCGGAAGTACTGTTGGTTGAGTTGGGATCTTTTAACGACAAAGCATACTGAATTGTTCCGGAGTAACCGAAATCGAAATCAAAATCATCATCATCCGTAGACAAAGCGACCAAGTGATCCGCATTTACCGTACCTCCGAAGAACTCGAACGCATCATCACGGCCCCAAGAAACCTGGATATGGGATAGGGTTGTACCGCTACCGACACCACCTAGGGTTAAACCATTGATTTCGTTGTTGGGCGCAAGTTCATAACCTGCGAACTCAATACGGACATACTTCAAGATACCGGAATCGTCATTATCAATAGTTCCACCATACGTTACGTCGACACCTATAGGTGCCGGAATGCCTTCGATGCGTGGATTTGTCTGGTTCGTTGTTGCCCTCCCTAACAAAATAATACCACCAAAGTCACCAGCTGCGCGACCGGAAACTTTCGGTGAAGTGAATACGATCGGTTCGGCAACTGTTCCCTCCGCATGGATTTTTGCCGTTTTAGGTACAACCAACACCCCAGCGATACTATGTGTATCACTAGTAGCATCGTCATCGTACTCGATAGCTCGGCCAGTGGTCAAATACGTACCCGGATCAATCGTTAACGTTGTACCTGGATTCACAAAAGCAACACCAGGGATGGTCCATACCGTATCTTTCGATAAGCGGCTTTTGGTGATGATCCCGTTTGAATTCACAGGGATTTCCACCAATGGTCTACCAGCCGGCAAGCTAGCATTAAAATCACCTTCCGGCGTTGCTACGTCTTTGTTGCATGAGCTGAATAGAGCCACAGCACATACAGTCAAACTTAAAACTTTTTTCATTTCGGTAAGTTTTAAATAATTTATAAATTTGCCGCCATTATCTTTAGCTTGGCTATACTGCTTTTCGCGCGGCAATTCTCGAAAGGCGGTATAGCTTTTTAATTACTTCCTTCGTTTTCTGATTTTCCTCCGAGATAAACGTTTTCCTGTAGTTGACTTCCGGATTGTGCTTTCGACCAATGCACGGAACCGTTTTTTCGTTTCTCATCTCTTCAGGATAACCAGGAATCAAGCCCGGTAATTAAATTTTTTTATTTTTTCATTCATCACTTATATCATCACACTTTATATATATGTCTTCAAAAACCCGGAAAAGTACTTTGATTAATTGTTGCTATTCTATTAAATAAGTATTAAGTCACCGGCTTCGAGCAATATTTTAAAAGTTGTAGGTCAAGGTAAGATTCAATCTTCGCCCGTCACGTTTACGATAAACCTTGCGGTCGCCATCATTCGGTTCGTATTTTAAATCCCCAATCAGCCGATAACCTAATGTATTTCCACTCTCCCCTGGTCTCAACTGCTCAAAATCGGAGAAGCTGTTCTGGTAAAAGAAACCCCATTCGTTTAGGAGATTAGCAACGTTCAATTTCAGTTCCGCCCGCTTTTTGAAAAAACGAGCATACAGCTGCAGATCCAGCTGGCGAGGTAGAACTTCATATTCGGCCTTAAACGGCTGATCAGAACTAATATTAGTACGATATCCTACGGCATTGTAGTTTACCGTTACCCCTGCCAAATCGCCCCAATAAGCGATACCAGCATTTAACAACCAAGGGGATTGCCCGATCAAGGGTCTATCCTGCAGCGGACGGCGCTCTGAGTGAACGCCTGGCTCCGGTTCCAGTACATAGCGCGGAAAAGACATAGCAGACACTTCGGATTTCATCAAGGTACCATTGCCGTACAGAAATAAATTATCCAACCAGGTTCCTTCAGCCAAAAAGCCGAGAGATTTGCGTACTTCGGCTTCCAGGCCATAATTTTTGGCCGAATGCTGATTCTGGTATCTGTAGTCGTGACTAGAGTTCGGATTCTCATCTTGTACCAGCTCGATAGGTTTATCTAAATACTTGTAAAATCCCGAAACCGAGACAATTTCGCCCGGCGAAGGATACCATTCTACACGTAGGTCAGCATTATCGATAGTGGTCGACTTCAGATTACGCCCACTGACGGTACCGTTGAGTTCATAGCTATACATACCAAACAGGGAAGTTTCGCGTAGGTCGGGGCGCACCACCGTTTTGGCGTAAGACGCCCGCAGGTTCAGTTCGGGTGTAAGGTTGTAGGTCGCATTGATCGAAGGCAATAGCTTCCAACCTTTTTCTGAAGGCTCGATATCATCCTTCACATATTCGGGAATACCATTCGGGTACCGTTTAGCAAGATATTCTTCCTGCTGATTGAGCAGGTTGAAATATTCTGCCCGCACACCGTATACCAAGCGCAGCTTCCCGTTAAACTGCTTCTGGTCGGCCATTGCATACAACGCATGGGAAGTCATGCGGCCATCAAAAATAGCACCACCATTCCGGTCCGCATAATAATACGCCTGTTGGACTCCCGCACCAATATTTTCCGGTGCAAGGGCAACATCGTAAGGCAACTCTATCTCGTATCCTTGGTTATGCTCATCAAAAGATTTCTTGAACGGCAGCATACGGAAAACCGACATTTCCCGATGACGGTTCCAGCCGGAGTAGCCGACCTTGATCAGGGCGCTTACCGGATTGCCTTCGCCTACCATACGAGATAGGGCCGCGTTCCACAGATAGGCTTTCTCATCTATATTCGCCCACATGCGAGAATCGTCGTCCACCACAGCTACACCGGACTTGGAATGCATACCGATGTTCGGTGTTTGGAAATAGTACTGATCTCCGATTCGTGCAGTGAGATTGTACTTGAGCTTGCGCTGATCGATGATCTCCTGATCGATACGGTTCATTGTCCCGTCGACATGCAGACGTACATCGGCAGGTAGTTGATACTGCAATTCCAGTTTGTGTTGGCGCAGTGCTAGCAGTTCCGGTTCCTGAAATTCTTCTTTAAACATTTGGCTCCCCACGTCCTTGTATGGTAGGCGGTATGCTTCATTATAGCTATCGTTATACACACGGGAGTACATATTCTTTAACGCTACCTTAAGTTTAGGATTTTGATACCCTATATTCACTACGCCCCCCATAGCGCTCATAAATCGGTAGGATATTCCACCACCGTTCTGAGCAAAACCGGTACTGTCTAAGTAGTTCAGACCCAATTCCTGTCCGCGGACATTATTAAAATTCACAATATTCTGTTCGCTCCGCAGATTGGCACTGGCCACGAACCCGAATCGTTGCTCCCTAGGCAAGTTATATACGCGCCCCATAGAAAGACGGTAATTTTGATCGGGCATTCCTTTTAGTTGATATTGCGACAAGGCGTCGGAATTTAGTCGACGGCTCTGCGCAATAGCATCCAGATCTCTG
The DNA here is from genome assembly GCF_002980575.1 of Sphingobacterium gobiense. GTDB lineage: Bacteria > Bacteroidota > Bacteroidia > Sphingobacteriales > Sphingobacteriaceae > Sphingobacterium > Sphingobacterium gobiense. The sequence goes on along the minus strand of NZ_PVBS01000001.1, from coordinate 504,059 downwards.
TATCTCGGCCCGTTGGGATTTGAGGGATTCAACGGCAGGTTACCGAGCTCGTCATCTCCGGGAGGGGGTAGATCTTTCTGTATCGCTTCATTATGCCAGTACCATGTTAACATATTATCCGGCAGTCTATTTTCTTTTCCTTGAAAGGTAAAAAATTCGCTAGCTTTTCTCTCGCCCAAGCGGTAGAAGTCCTTGCCTGTGGTCTGGCTATTCCCCCCTGTACCTACTTGTATCGTTGTAAAGTTTTCTTCGGGAATATCCAATGTATTGACCGACACCTGCCCCCCCGAGAATTCTGAGGACATATCCGGGGTAGCGGTTTTGTTGACCACGACAGAGCTCACCACCTCGGTAGGAATCGCGTCAAAAGAGAAATTACGTTTAATCATGGATGTACTCGGAATATTCACCCCATCGAGCATCGCCTGGTTGTAGCGGTCGGTCATACCACGGACCACAACAAACTTGTTATCTATAGTTGTGACACCACTGATCCGCTTAATCGATCCTGCCATATTGATGTCCGGCGTGCGGGCAATCTGCTCGGCGGAGATACCATCGGTTACACTGGCGGCATTTTTCTGGGCGGCGTAAAGCCCCGCTACAGAAGCCTTCTTGAAGGTACTGGTCACGACCACATTTTCGATTTGTTGGTTGCTGATCTGCATCGCGATATCCAATGCTGTACGTTGCCCCGCTTCCACCTTCACTCCCTGTACGCGCTGCGTTTTGTAGGAGATATAACTGATTTCCACGACGTAGGTACCAGCGGGCAGTTCCATATTATAAGTACCGTCTACCCCGGTTTGGGCCGATTTACTCCCGATCACCCGGACGTTGGCTCCTATCAGCGGTAAACCGCGCTCGTCGTAGACTGTACCGCTGATACGACCCGGCGTTTGCGGCACTTTCTTTTCCAAAATGATATAAGGTCCGGTTTCGCGAAAATCGAGGTCAATGCCCTTAAACACATATGTCAGCACCTCACGCAACGGTCTGCCGCTAAACCGCCTGGCACCGATTCTCTTGCCATCGAAGTCATATTTAGTTGCATCGTAGGCAATGAGGATGTTTTTCGATTCCAGGTTTTTGACAGCTTCTGCTATACTGCCTTCTTGTATTTCCAAGGTTATTTTCTTCTGTAAAAGTTGGGCGTTCGCTCCCGAGGCAAGCAATATCTCCGTCAAACAGAGGATGCTGATGACACTAAGCATGAATATTCGCATAATTAAATGGAAATAGTACAGATTAATTTGCATAAATTTGTTATGTATAATATTGTGTTATAGATTTTATGATACGATGTTAAAACGATGATTAGGAGCTGGTGATGGCGGTCGCCGGCTCCTTTTTGTAATATTAGGTTAATAAAGCACCACTGTATCCCCCTCCTTTCTGATTTTATTATGGTGAATGGACTGTAGTACATCCAAACACTCATCTAGCGGCACCGACTTGCGGATCGGCAGGGTGTATTGCTGGCGGGCAATACGATCGTTGTCGGCAACAAGTGTTACACCATAGGTATTTTTAACGGCCAGTGCCAATTCGGCAAATCCGGCGTCCTGCAACACCAATTTTCCGCTTGTCCAGCTGTAAACCTGTTGCGTATCAAATTCTTCTGTTGTACTATTGGCATATTGTTTTTCGAAGCGGATTCGCTGTCCCTTTTCGAGCGTGCCCAGATTACTGTTGCCGCGCTGCACCTGCACCCGTCCGGTGTACACCGAAATCACTTGCTCATGCATCTCTGCGTAGGTCTGTATATTAAAAGAAGTTCCTAAAACGGTTGTCTGCAAGTGGCCGGCTTGCACGATAAATGCCCGGCTACTATCCTTCGCTACTTCGAAAAAGGCTTCTCCGGCGAGGAGTTCTACCTCCCGAGTAGATCGTCCGTAGGCATTTTCGTCAACACGGAGACTTGTCCGTGCGTTTAGCGTAACCTCCGATCCGTCGGGAAGATTAACCACTTTACGTTCGCCTACGCCTGTTGTGAAAATACGGTAGGCCGGCATCGACACACTTTCCTGTGTTTGTTCGATTTCCTGCTGTAGATTCCAATAGAAAAACCCAATAGTGGCCAACAAAAGCGCCGCAACACTCCCTATCCAAGGTCTGAAAACCACAAATCGGTTTCGTTTTGTCTCTACTGAGTTTTCTCCTACTCCAATTGCATCTTGTATTTTTTGCCACGATCGGCTGCGTCTCTCCGCGTTGTCAGCGGCCTCCATATTTATACGCCGGTCTAAACTATCATACCAAGCATCGAATAAATGCTTCTCCTGCTCCCCCACCTTCTTTTGCTGGTAGCGATTGGCTAAAAACTGAAATAGTCTGCGTTTTGCTTTTAGTTTGCTCATTTTACCCTACGTCGGAAAAAAGGCAAAAAGGTACTTTGATTAATCGTTAATATTCTGTTAAGATATTATGAAGCACCTCATATCAGTGGTGTCTATGCCAGAATACCGATTGGCAGAAGTAACTTTTTTATGAGGTGGCAGCAGCGATAGACTGTATGGCGAGGAATACCAACGTAGCATTATATCCATCTATTCCCCTGGACAACAACGCATGCTTCAAGCGTTTGCTGCCTTCACTAATATTATTCTTCACCGTCTGTTCGGACAGTTCTAATCGGTTAGCGATGTCGCGAATGCTGAACTTATCCCATTTGAGCAAGATCGCCTGTTTCATGCTGGCAGGCATCTTGTTTAATTCTTCGGATAAAAGCTGTTCCAAAGCGAGATAGGTTTCCAGCTCTTCGGGATGTTGCTGTACAAAAGTATATAGATCTTCCGCCCAAAAGTCTAATAACTGCGGTTTCACCTTGCTGGCATTGAAGAAATCTATGATTTTATGCTTGAGTATACCGTAAAGGTATCCCGGCAGGTTTATCTGCGTATCCAACCGCTTACGTTTCTCCCAGAATTGTATAAAAAGCTCCTGCACTATATCTTCCGCATGTTGGGCATCGCGGATGCGGCGCAGGGCATGAGCATAGAGTCCATCCCAAAAGCAACGGTACAGTTTACCGAAGGCTTCTTTGTCGTCTAGCTCCCGAATAGCTAACAGCCACGCTTCGTGTTGCAGGTTCTCTGGTGTCATTCGTCGATTTGTGTCTTCAAAGATACCGCATACAAGTTAATTGAATATTAAATTTAGTAATCCCTCCGTACTAGACAAAAAATTTTGGTACCCCTGATAGATGACAGGGAATAGATTCATTTTATATGGTGACGTAATTATATTGTATATAAAATTGAATTTACTTAGGTTTGCAGAAAACAACAGCGTTATGAAACCCAAAACCGTCATATTTGGTATTATCACGGCATTTGTGCTGGTTATTCTCTTTAATAACAAAGAAGAAGCAAGCTTTTGGTTTTTCGGCGAGATACGTACCTCGAAGTTGCTAATCTTGGGTGTATTCTTTATTTTGGGCGTTATTACCGGTGGAATTATATTCCGTCGAAAAAAGAGTCATCCGAAAGAGTATAGCATTAATAATACAACTGCAATAGATGATAACCCGGAAACACAAGCCCCATCCCCCCACACGAATTTATCAGAGGAGGATCGTAAGTTTTTGGATCGGGATTAACTTAAATTACCGATTAGTCGGCGACTTGAAAGCCCTGAATGCCACATTTATTTCAGCAGGCCCCTACAAATTTTATTAATCAAAGCCGGACCTTCATAGATAAATCCTGTATAAACTTGCACTAAACTCGCCCCTGCTTCTAGTTTCTCACGAGCGTCTTCCGCCGAATGTATCCCCCCTACTCCTATTATAGGGAATGAACGATTGCTGCGATCCGCTAAATACCGAATAACTTCGGTGGAGCGTTTAGTAAGCGGTTTTCCACTCACGCCCCCCGTTTCTTTCACCAATATAGGATCACTTACTAGCCCTTCTCTAGAAATAGTGGTATTTGTGGCAATCACACCAGCTATCTTTGTTTCCGATACTATTTCCACAATATCGTCCAATTGTGAGTCCGTTAAATCCGGCGCTATTTTAAGTAGAATCGGCCGTTGGATATATTTGGCATGATTCAAATCTTGAAGTGTGTTTAAAATTTTCTTTAAAGGCTCCTTTTCCTGCAAATCGCGTAGACCTGGTGTATTAGGCGAGCTCACATTGACTACAAAATAATCTACATATTCAAAAAGAGTATTAAAACAATATGTATAATCGTGGACTGCTTCCTCGTTAGGTGTCGTTTTATTCTTACCGATATTCCCACCGATAATTAAATTTTCCCGGTTTTTTAACTGCTTCAAGCGCCCTGCAGCCACATCAGCGCCTTGATTGTTAAAACCCATCCGGTTTATCAAAGCTTCATCTTCCACCAGGCGGAACATCCGAGGCTTATCGTTTCCCGGTTGTGGACGCGGCGTTACCGTACCGATTTCGATAAAACCAAAGCCCAAACCTGTCATCTCCTCGATATACTCCGCATTTTTATCAAACCCCGCAGCAAGCCCCACCGGATTTTTAAATTTTAATCCAAACACTTCACGCTCCAAACGAGGATTGTCGATCGTATAGAGCGATTTTAGTAACGATTTCGCGCCCCAGATTTTAGTAAACGTACGCAACCCTCCCGTCACCCTGTGGTGTGCTGTTTCGGGGTCCATCGTGAAGAATATAGGTTTAACGATTTTATACATATGTGCAAAGGTAGCCAAAGAAGCAGAAATATTCATTACTTTTGCAGCAAATGATATCAATTAATAATTTAACATTCGAGATTGGTTCGCGCGCGCTATATGACGAAGCCAATTGGCATATAAAACCCGGAGACAAGGCTGGATTAATCGGTGCAAATGGCGCAGGAAAGTCTACTTTGCTGAAAATAATCGTAGGAGATTATGCTCCCACTTCGGGTACCATTTCCATGGCAAAAGACTTAAAGATTGGTTATCTTAACCAAGATTTATTGTCTTATCATTCCGATAAAAGTATCCTGCACGTAGCGATGGAAGCTTTTGAACGGCAAAACCAATTGCATTCAGAGATCGAAACGCTGCTCAAAAAAATGGAAACAGATTATTCCGATGAGATACTAAACAAACTCAGCGATAAGCAGACGGAATTTGAGGCACTGGATGGTTATAACATCGAATTTCGTGCACATGAAATTTTAGCTGGATTAGGGTTCTCTGAAGAGGAGCAGCAACGGCCCTTAGCCACCTTTTCAGGAGGTTGGCGTATGCGTGTGATGTTGGCACGTATCCTTCTGCAAGCACCGGATATCTTATTATTGGATGAGCCTACCAACCACTTGGATTTACCGTCCATCAAATGGTTAGAGAATTATCTGCAAGCGTTTGAGGGCGCTATCGTTATCGTGTCGCACGACCGTTATTTTCTGGATAGAATTGTCAATAAAACGGTGGTATCACGCAAAGGCAAACTTACGGCTTATGCAGGCAATTACTCTTTCTATCTTGAGGAGAAATCGTTACGGGAGGAAATCCAGAGCAATCAGTTTAAAAACCAGCAAGCGAAGATCAAACAGGAAGAAAAACTTATAGAGCGCTTCCGTGCTAAAGCGAGCAAGGCAAAAATGGTACAGTCCCGCATCAAAGCACTCGATCGCATGGAAAAAGTGGACGACATCGATGACGATAACCCGGAAGTAAATTTCAGCTTTAAATTCTCCAAACCTTCGGGACGGCACGTCGTTACGCTAGAACATATCTCCAAATCCTACCCGAATTTGGAAATATTACGAGATACGAGCGCTATTATCGAAAAAGGAGATAAAATAGCGCTGATTGGTGCGAACGGCAAAGGTAAATCGACTTTGCTCCGCATTGTAGCAGATGCTGACAAAGAGTTCGACGGTAAGAGCATCAAGGGGCATAATGTATCCCAGACATTCTTCGCGCAGCATCAATTAGAAGCGCTGCATCTGGAAAACAGCATCATACAGGAGCTAGTCAACTTTGCTCCCAAGCATACCGAAACGGAATTACGTTCCATTTTGGGATGCTTCCTGTTCACGGGCGATGATGTGTTTAAGAAAATCAAGGTACTTTCAGGTGGTGAGAAATCCCGTGTAGCGTTAGCGAAGGCATTGACCGCAGATGCGAATTTTTTAGTACTCGATGAGCCTACCAACCATTTGGATATGGCCTCGGTCAATATCCTTATCCAAGCGTTACAGCAGTATGAAGGTACATTTATCGTTGTTTCGCACGACCGTTATTTCTTAGACCAAGTGGCCAATAAAATTTGGTTCATCGAAGATAAAGAAATCAAGGAATACCCGGGAACTTACCAAGAGTACGAAGAATGGAGTGCAAAGCGCTTGGTGAAGAAAGAATCTCAGGCGGAAAAAAAAGCCGTAAAAGAGAAAGAACGGCCAAAAAAAGAAAAGACTCCCCCATCGGAAGATAAAAACCGGCTTATTCAGCGCAAAAACAAAGAGCTGGCAACACTTGAACAACAAATAGAAGAAAAAGAAAAATCGGTTAAGGAACTTGAAGCACATTTAGCAAAAGAGGAAGTCTATTCAGATGCGCAGAAACTTCAAGAAGCTACCCGAACGTATAATTCCACCAAAGCTTCTTTTCAGCAACTCCAACAAGATTGGGAAAAGTTAGCCGAAGAGATTATGGATTTGGAGGGGTAAGTCTGTTCTTTTTCTCCGCGAAAAAGAACCAAAAAGCTCGTCGCTTCGGATATTTGACATCAAGGATAGTACAAAAAATGGACTTCTACAGTTGTCAAATTTCCGGATGCGACATTGAATATTAAAGATGGGATTGTGCAATGGCAAAAGACGTTTTCTTGTCGATAAAAAAGCCTCTTTTTAAAGAACATTAACTTAGGTGGTAACGTTGGTTTTTGAATTCCATGGAGGTATAATAACTATATTTTTCCATATCCAAAGGGTAGTCCCAGCATCCCATACGGTGGTACATCTCTCCACCGAACCCCTTTTTGAAACGATAAAGCCCATACATGGGATGAGATGGATCGGGATTGGGAGCGGTTCCAAATAAATCGTACTCTGTACAACCTAGTTCCTTCGCTATTTCCATTGCGCGCCACTGCAATGCGTAGGTAGCCATATAGTTTCGATTTTCGGTAGCAGACGCGCCGTAAAGATAGGTTCCCCGATTGGCCGAAATCACCAAAAACATCGCCGCTAAAGGTATGTCATCGACTTCGGCAACCAATAGGTATACGTCCGCTGGCGAAGATGTATCATTCGCTCTCGCCGAGAGTACAATTCGGAAATAATGGATATCATGCAAGAAGAAATTATTTCGAGTCGCTGTCTGACGATATAAATCATACCATATTTCCAGACTTTCAATGCCTAAGGAACGCACACGGACGCCTTTTCTCTTTGAGAGATTGATATTATATCGTGTTTTCGGTTTCATCCCACCTAAGAGCTTATCCTTCTCTCGCCGCAGGTCCATAAACATGGTGTTCGAAGGAAGGATATCCGTATTTGCTTTTCTCAAACGCCAATGGTCAGTGCTATAATTAAGTCGAATTTCCTGTATATTTTTTTCCGGTACACCCAGCCAGTTGCCATGCAGATCATAACAACTTTCATCTTTTGCCCAAAGTGATTGCCAAGGCAAATCATATCTAATCATAATACATTTCGATGGTAAAAACGTCCGTAAACTTTCGGACAGCTGTTCTAAGAAGTGTCCTTGATTTTCTTCGGAAGGTTCTACTTCAGGGCCATACGGGACGTACGCAATACTGTGCTCTCTATCAATTGGCTGGATAACAATTAAGATATCTCCGATAAAATAAGCATTACTTTTGCTGTCCGTGTACAAATCAGCGTGTTTCGTTTTAAAATTGAATGCTTTGGTATGCAGCCCTTGTAGTTTTTTTACTTCTGACCAATAGGCCGTTTGTTGAATAATAGACGTTTTATAAACTTGTTTAGTCTCCTTGCTTTCTAATTGCGTGATCATGTACAGAAATAGTATTGATATAACTTCAAAATCCAAAAGCTGCGAACATAGTAAAAATGTTCTGATGAAACATCAAGTATTTGTCATCACTGTGTTACAAGTTTTATCTGAAGGTGTTAAGTCATCGTTGTTTCACATTTAGTTAACATGGATTTGTTAAGTTTGCTGTATGGAAAATACAAAATACAATGTTCCCGTTGTGTTAACCCATATCAATAATGATGCGCACAACTTTAAGCCATTACCTGCGCCCACTGGCGAATATCCATACCGCTTGAACGTAGAAAAAATCCTAGGGAGTACAACAAGCGAGATACAAGACCGTATGTTTTTTCACATGGTCGGCGACACCGGTAGTGTCCGTCATTCTGATTTTCAGGCGACGGTTGCCCACACTTTGGGACAACAAATAGCGGAACATCGCAGTTCACCACCCGCTTTCCTTTTCCATTTAGGCGATATTGTGTATAATTATGGCGAAGCATGCGAGTACCCCGCGCAATTTCTAAAGCCTTATCAGTATTATCCAGCTCCTATTTTCGCTATCCCCGGCAATCACGATGCTGATATCAACCCCAGCGCGTCCAGTCCGTATCAAAGTCTAGATGCCTTTATGGATGTTTTCTGTGACACGCACAGCCGGCCTATCAGCTATGGTACAGATGTCAATCGTCAGAGTATGGTACAGCCCAATGTATATTGGACATTGGAAACACCACTCGCTCGTTTTATAGGTTTGTATGCCAACGTCACAAAACACGGCACCATCACCGATGAACAGCGCGATTGGTTCGTTAACGAGTTACAAGACGCAGCTATATACCGTGACGACCAGGCTATTATCGTTTGTCTACATCACGCCCCCTATTCTGCTGACACGAACCACGGATCGAGTATCGCTATGATTGATTTTCTCGAAAATGCATTTGCCGAAGCCTCCGTAATCCCGGATGCCGTGTTCAGTGGCCACGTACACAATTACCAACGGTTTCATAAAACGTATGCCGATGGAAATGTGGTACCCTATATTGTAGCTGGTGCAGGAGGCTATGCGGATCTTCACACCATAGCGCTTCAAGATACTACTACCGTCAAACCGTTAGAAAGGGTAAATAGCGACGTTCGACTAGCGGCTTATTGTGATGAGCGTTTTGGTTTCCTCAAAATGGGCATTGTCAGAACGGATGCGGGTCTGAAACTGACGGGAGCGTATTATACCTTGACCCAACCGAATGATACACAAGCAAAATTATACGACAGTTTCGAAATTCCGTTGCAACGGCCTATGTTTTCAGAAGCGTAAGATTGGCCACCCATTAGTGGACGCGCCGTTAGATGTTACATCCTTGGCACGATTTTTTTGTAATCCATATGCGTAAAGATAGGGGGAACTATGCATGCATTGATAATCGGCGCTACAGGCGCCACCGGTAGCGATCTAGTAGATTTATTGTTAGAAGATGACACCTTTCAACGAATCCGTATTTTTGTGAGACGGCCAGTGGCCTTACAACATGAAAAGCTTGACGTACATTTGATCGATTTTGACCGGCCCGAGCAATGGGAACATTTAGTGAAAGGTGATGTGCTGTTTTCCTGTCTGGGGACAACGTTGCAAGCCGCCGGAAGCAAAAAGGCCCAATGGAAGATTGATTATGATTATCAATATCAATTCGCCTGTGCCGCCCGAAAAAACAATGTGCAAAGCTTGGTTTTGGTATCTTCTGGGTTTGCATCCGCTAAATCTCCTTTTTTCTACACCAAAATGAAAGGTCAACTCGAAGATGATATACGAGCTTTAGGCTTTCCTTATTTACATATTTTCAGGCCGCCTTCGCTAATTCGGAAAAACAGTGACCGCAAGGGTGAATTACTCGGCATAAAATTCATCCGATTCTTCAACAACATCGGACTTTTTTGTGCCCAGCGTCCTCTTCCCACCGACGTATTGGCAAATGCGCTAACGAAAGTGTCTAAAAATCCAATAGGGCGAGTAAAAATCTATTCAGGAGAAGATATCTGGGAAGCTGCAAATAAAAGAAATTAGTTACCAACTCTTGTCCAAGAATTTATCGAGTAGCGGAACAACGAGTTCCGCTTCTTTAAAATCAGGCTTCAGGGTTGTCACTTCCCCGATATATTCGCCATGCCCTCCAGGAATGACTGCCAGCTCAGAATTGGCTATCAGACGATGTATTTCTACGGCGTGTTCCACTGTAATTACATCTTTATCCCCTATCAGTACTAGCGTTGGCGCTTTTATCGATTTTATTTTTTCATCGGGAATGTCTACGAACTCCACCATCCTCCTTGCATCCTTATCGTGCATCACCTGTAAACGCTTCACGTCCGGTGTAAGTTCCAGGTACGCCTCTTTCAGCTGCCGAGGCATGTTTTCTAATCTGGCATTATCCATAAAATCCCAAAACCATTCCGGTACACCATCCCGTTTAGCTAGCGCCGATGCTAAGATAATCTTGTTCACCAAGTGGGGATAGCGTATCGCAATATGCAGTGTTGTTGTGCCACCATTACTAAAACCGAGAAAGTCGGCATTATCAATCCCTAGTTTTTTCAAAAGCGTGACCACGTCATCGGCATCCTGTGCGAAAGAAAGTGCAGTATTTCTGTCATCGGTACGGCCATGCGCCTGGAGCTCCATAGCAATTACCATTCTATTTTTTGCCAATAGCGGAATAGCTTTTTCGAAAGTTGTCTGGATGGTAGATCCACCACCATGAATCAATACGAGTGGCTTTCCTTCCCCATAAATTTCATAGTACATGTTGAGTCCGTTCACTTCTACATATCCCTGATTGGCGGTGCTATCTCTGGTCACTTGCTCTTCCTCCGCTATTGTTGTCATTATACGTTCTGCTTTACTCGCATTACTTGAAATCAGTCCCAAGGCTGTCAGCGTTACGGATGCCATTAATCGATTCATTATTAGCTATTTTTTGAGTACACTGTCCGACTGCTTGCAAAGTTAGGTCTATAGCCGGTGCCCAATCTTGTCTTAGGACAAGAAAACATAAGGCAATTGCATTACGCCTGTATCCTTTGTCATCCGTAAACTTAACGATACGTTAATATTGAAGCGCTAACTTTGGCAAATATCTAACGTTATCGGCATTAAGGAATACGGATGCACAATCGATCTCAATTGAACAAAAAGGAAGCAAATGGTTTAACAGATGGCTCGTTGGAAGAAGTTTTCCATAAGTTGTATGACCCATTGCTATATTTTGCTACGCGATATGTGCCTGCGATTGAAATCGCTGAAGAAATTGTATCCGATTCCTTTATTCTGTTTTGGAAAAAGAAAAGCGATTTTTCCAACTATCATCAGATTCGGTCCTTCCTATATATTTGTACAAAAAATGCCTGTCTCAATCATATCCGAAAATCGAAGAATATACGTATTATCGAAGGACCCGAAAATATAGAATCTATTCTTCAAGATGATACAGACTTGCTCGCCCATATTATCCGGATTGAACTTCTAGAGCTCGTTAACAACAAAATAAACCACCTGCCTGAAAAACAACGGGAAGTATTTCGATTGGCCTATATCGAAGACCTTACACACGAAGAAATTAGCACCGAGTTGCAGATTAGTGTAGCGGCTGTTTACATTCACAAATCACGTGCACTGCGTTTTCTTAAAAAAAATATCAAATTGGACTATTTCCTGCTAGTCTATCTTTTCGGTCATTCAAATTTCTAAACGATCTATCCGCTATATTAAATAATTATTAATCTCATTTAACAGAAGTTTAATGAAAGGTTCCTTCTTATAGGGTGTTCTATCGGTAAATCATAGAACATACATGAACGACTTCGAAAAGTTAGTCAGTACGGTATTCAATTACCTTTTTTCCAAGAAGGATAACACAACGAATCCGTCTTCTCTAGAAGACGAGCTGGACAAGCTGCCTCCTGAAACGCGAGCGATAGTGGAGCAATTGGAAGCAAAAGACATCCTCCAAGAATCCGCGGCTTACAGTCGTTTCAAAAAAGAAAACGACGCTCGACGGGCGACCGTGCTCCGTCACATCCGTGAACAGGTGTGCGAAGGTAAACGCAATAATACGATCGCCTTCTACCGTTACCTGACAGCAGCTTGTGCAATAGTCGTGTTAGGCGTGTGCAGCTTTCTGTTCACGCCTAAATTAAACAACCGTCACAATTCGGTAAATCAAACAGCAGCTCATATCATTGAGCCGGGAGGCTCTAGGGCTGTTTTAACCCTGAGCAATGGTCAAGTGATCCAACTCGATTCTATTCCCGGCGGTATCGTGATAGACCAAGGACTACACTATGCGGACGGACGGCCAATAGAACTAAGTACGGTGCAACCGGAAAATATGATGGCCACGTTGCAGACGCCGCGTGGTGGTGAATATATTTTAACCCTTTCCGACGGTAGCCGGATACACATGAATGCCGAAAGTAAACTAGCTTATCCGATAACGTTCCATGGAAAAACACGAGAGGTTACTTTAAATGGAGAAGCTTTTTTTGAAATAGCATCCAATAAAGAAAAACCATTCCATGTACGTACCAATAATAACGAGGTCGTGGTATTAGGGACCCGCTTTAATATCCGATCGTATCAAGAAGAAACTTTAAGCTACGTAACACTGGTTGAGGGAAGAGTTAGGCTACAAGATGGACACGATAACCCTGAACTAACACCCGGCATGCAAGGCATATCGGACGGCACGGCAACACGCGTTAGACCAGTTAATATTGAAGATTTCATTAGTTGGAAAAACGGTTTATTCGTTTTCCAAAATGAAAATCTAGAAGCCGTAGCTGCTAAAATAAGCCGCTGGTACGATATCGAAATTGAAATCGCGTCGAGTGCCAGGCAAGTGCGGATTTGGGGCAGCTTAAGCAAATACGACACGTTCGACAAAGTGTTGGATATACTACAATTGATTGATAACGATTTGATAATAAATATCGACGGGAGGAGGGTTCAAATCATGAAATAATACATAAACAAAACCGGAAAAGCGCCAACTTTTCCGGCAGAATGCCATAGTAACCACAAAAGAGATTGGAATTATAATTACATAGCTATCAAAATTAATGAAAAAAAATAAATTCATGTCACAGATGGCCCGCAAACGCCGTTTGAAAACACTTTTAATCATGAAGATGATTTTAACATCCTTAATCGTCTGCGTATTGCAGGTGCATGGCGAGATCTTAGCTCAGACCATCACCGTGAATCAGCGCAATGCTAACATCGAGCAATTGTTCCGCGAGATCAAACGGCAGACTGATTACAACGTTATATGCAGTGCTGATATTATGGAGACCACCAGACCAATTACTATCGTGGCCGACAACAAGAAACTATCCGACTTTCTCGAAGACATATTGTATCCGCAACAGCTTACGTACACGATTAGAGACAAAAATATTATCGTGGCACGTTCGTCAACTCGATCGCCGTCCGCTAATCAAAAAGCCGATGCAGTCCGACAAAGACAATATACAGGCCTTATCGTCAACGAAGATAACGAACCCATCGCCGGCGTAAACGTTACGGTAAAAGATAAAAATGAAGTAGCGTTATCAGACGAAAATGGACGTTTTCAAATCTCCGCAACACGCGGTACCATTTTAGAGTTTAGTCATATCAGTTACCAGAAACGGCAGTACACCTTACGCGAGGAAAGTCAGTTTACTATCGGAATGAGCCAGAAGCAATCTGCTGTGGAAGAAGTCGTCGTTGTAGCCTACGGCACGCAACGCCGCAATAACCTAACCGGAGCCATATCAACGGTGGGAAGCGAACAGCTGGAAAGAAGACCGACCGTATCCGCGTCTACTGCTTTGCAGGGACTTGCTCCTGGCGTAACCGTGACCGCACAAACCGGGGCTCCTGGTGGGGATGGCGCCAACATCAATATACGCGGTATCAATTCTTTCGGCGGATCAGACAACGCCCCTTTAGTTATCATTGATGGTGTAGCGGGCTCGATGGATAATGTAGACGTCAATCATATCGAATCTATTTCTGTATTGAAAGATGCAGCCTCCGCAGCCATCTATGGTTCGCGAGCAGCGAACGGCGTTATCCTCATTACTACCAAACGTGCCAAAGAGCGTTTAGCAATTGATTATCGAAATTACGCCGGATGGCAAGAACCTACCAACGTTCCGACAGTTACCGACGGGCTAACCTATATGGAAGTATTCAATCAAGCCAATATCAACGATGGTGGTGCTGCCATATATAGTGAAGAAGATATCGAGCAATTCAACGCTGCATACGCAAAAGATCCATCCAATTACGATTGGCAAAAAGCAATCCTCCAAGGTAGCGGCTTTACACATAACCACTATGTTTCCCTGATGGCGAATACTGGTATCGTAAAGGTATCCCCTTCTATCAGTTACGTCAAACAAGACGGGATCATAAAAAACACAGACTTTGAGCGGTACACCCTACGCAACAATATGGATATCACCCCTAATGAAAACTGGAATATACGACTAGACCTATCCATGACCAACAAAGACCGTTTACAAATTGCAGAAGAAAATGTCGTTTGGAATTATCTGGGAAGGATGCCTACCAACATTCCCATACAACATAACGGTTTATGGTCTGAAGCTTGGGTCAATCGCCACCCCATTGCCTTTATAGAGGAAGGAGGTAACCGTAAACTTCATAATCTCGAACTTCTGGGTAATCTAAACCTCACCTATAAACCTACCGATTGGTTGTCACTTTCGGGTATGGTGGCGCCTCGATATCTTACCCGCAATACACATACTTTTACACGGAGCGTAATGACTTATAACGAAGATGGTTCGGAGGCCGGTGCAGCGAATACCTTTACCGATCTTACCGAAACCGGCTATCGCTATTTATACGGCACTTATCAATTTACGGCAAATGCTCAAAAAAAATGGGGCGATCACCATCTGAAGTTGCTTTTGGGTGCCTCACGGGAAACGTATGACGAAAAATACCTGATGGGCTACCGCCGTAATTTTACCTACGATACTTACGAGGTACTGCGTGCCGGAGCAGACGACGAAACAAAAAACAACGATGGCTCTCAAGAACAGTGGCTGTTGGTTTCAACATTTGGCCGTCTGAACTACGATTTTAGGGATCGCTATCTTCTCGAAGCCAATTTCAGGTACGATGGCACCTCTCGGTTCATGGCAGACAATCGGTGGGCCGTTTTTCCATCCTTTTCGGCTGGATGGCGTATTTCAGAGGAAAACTTTATGCAACCCGTAAAATCTTATATCAACGAACTGAAACTACGCGGATCCTGGGGTAAACTGGGTAACCAAAATATTGGGAGCTCCTATTATCCGTTTATCGAAACACTTAACCTAGGTAGTACCGCTATGGGCGGGAACATCCATCAGATGGTTACCTTGTCTACGATGGCTAACCCTAATCTACGTTGGGAAACGACGACGATGAGCGGCGTCGGATTGGACGCATTATTTTTCAATAAGTTAAACTTGACTTTTGACTGGTATGATAAAATGACGGAAGGCATTCTTTTGAAACTGAATACCTCACAGCTCACGGGCTTGGGCGCACCTTTCCAGAATGCAGCTAAAGTTTCGAACAAGGGCTGGGAAGTTTCAGCACGGTATAACGATTCCTGGAGAGATTTTACCTTCGGCATAGGTTTGAACCTATCGGATGTGCACAACAAAATCGTAGACATGCGGGGACAGACCTCCGGAACACTCTTGCGGCAACAGGAAGGTTATGCTATTAATTCTATTTTTGGTTATCAAGCCGACGGCCTTTACCAATCACAAGAAGAGATAGATAACGGACCTACCCAGATTGGAGAGCTTAAAGTTGGCGACATCCGATACCGCGATATCGCGGGCGCTTTCGACGATGCTGGAAATCCAATACCTGACGGTCGTATTACTGATGACGACAAGATCATTATCGGTAGCACAATACCTCGCTATACCTACGGGGCTAATCTCGATTTCGGATGGAAAGGTCTTCGTTTCAGTGCGTTTTTGCAAGGTGTTGGTAAAGCCGATGGTTATCTCAATTCCCACTATGTTATTCCGGCAGTGAATTCCAGCGCAGTAAAAGAATGGCAACTGGATTACTGGACCGAAGAGAATCGCGATGCCTCATTACCAAGACTGTCTATCACTTCAAGCAATAATACCCAAAACTCCACTTTCTGGATGCGCAGCAGCGCGTATCTTCGTTTGAAGAACATACATCTCGGGTACGAGTTGCCTAAGCAATTCTTTGCCAATAGCAAACTAGCAGGCATTTATCTATACGCCAATGGACAAAATCTCTTTACCAGCACCAACTTTTATGAGGGTTACGATCCAGAAATTAATTACGACGCAGGACAGGCAGCCGGCGTTTCTCTGGGCGGGGGAGCTTATTACCCACAAGTTAAGGTATATACATTTGGTGTGGACATTAAATTCTAAGAACGATGATCAAAACAATAAAACATTTCACGATAAGCAGTCTTTTATACGGACTTTTATTCACCTCATGTGATTTAGATAGATTACCGATGGAGGGCCCCTCTACCGGTAATTTTCCAGCCAACGAACAGGAAGCAATTTTAGGTTTGAACGGAGCCTATCAATCTATTTCCACGTTGGATGCTGCCAGCACGCCGATATGGCACGTTATGGACAATATAACCGATGTCGGTTACGCGCGCCCCGGAAACAACTATACCTCTCCGATTACCAGCTCTGTGACCACCGACAATGCTCTGGCCACCAAGCCCTGGCAGTACCACTACCGCACCATCGCCCGGGTACACCTCGTGCTGGATAACCTCTCCAATCTGGAAACATCCATGGACGAAGGCAGCTACTTACAACTAGCAGCCGAATTGCGTTTTGTACGGGCATACTGTTACTCGCAACTCATTGAACTGTACGGCAATGTTCCTCTTCTTCGGCATGCGGTAGGACTTGATAATGCCGATGTTCCGCGTACGCCCAAAGCAGAAATACAGCAGTTTATTCTCGACGAGATGAGTGAAATCGCCGAGCATCTGCCTATCAACCAATCGGCATACGGTCATGTTCGAGCTAGCCGTATCGCCGCCTATATGCTTAAAGCGCGGGTGGCATTATATGCGAAACGCTATGCCGTAGCTGCCGAAGCTGCAAAAAAAGGTTTGGAATATGCCGAGGGAATCCATGACCTCACATCGTTCAACGCGACCATCGATGTTGCCGGAAAAGATCATCGCGCCGGGGAACCAGATGTCAGTAACATTTTCGGACACGAAGGATACGCAAATAGCGCGGAGTGGATATGGGTTGCCGAATATAGTATAGCTGCTGGTAATACGCACAATCGCCAGTATTATGGTGCATCGCGATTGGGGAAGGGGGTTTGTTATTGGGGGCCAACCCAAAATTTTATCGATTCTTTTCAGGCTCTTGACGGACTTCCAATCGACGAATCACCGTTATACGATGCTCAGCGTCCGTTCGAAAATAGAGATCCTCGCCTCGATCTCTATTGTGTACGACCAGCATCAAGGTTTATGGGGTATCAATTCCAACCGCAAACGGAGCATCGCACCGTATTTAATTATTGGCCAGTAAACAACGGAAGTTCGTCAGAACCAAGTTCCGTAACAAATACGGATGCCACCAATGCTTATCGTTCCTTTAGCGGTTATCTGTGGCGCAAACATCTCGATCTAAATGATTTCAACAGCACATCCGTAAGCGGCGAGTCCGAACTGAACGTAGGCATCTTCCGGTTAGCAGAATTGTTCTTGATCTATGCAGAAGCAAAGATCGAAGCAAACGAGCTTGATGGCTCTGTTTACAGCGCTATCAACAAGATCCGCCAACGCGCACATATGCCACCTCTTACCGAGGGGCTTACCCAGCAGCAATTGCGTTCGGCGCTTCGCTACGAGCGCAAGATCGAACTTGCGAATGATGGTTTACGGTGGTATGATCTACGTCGATGGGGAATCGCAACTGACGTTATGAATGGTTATCTATACCTAAACCGGGCAGGCAACGGGTGGTCTACAAATACGCTACAGTACATCGACGAGAACCATAATCCGGTGTATAATCACAACGAAGCCACAAAACACTTCACCACACAGACCGTTATCTACAAAGAAAATAAAGATGAATATTGGCCGATTCCTGCTAGCGAAATGGACGCCAATAAGCAATTAATACAAAATCCAGGTTACTGATATGAAAAAAACAACATTCCTTATGATTGCCCTGCTCTACGTCACTCAGCTGGTGGTAGCGCAGCGGCCCATCTTAGAAAATCCAAAATCATGGTCCATGATTGTGCTGCCCGATATACAGAACTACTCGAAATGGGAGCGTAATCAACCTATCCTAGATTTAATGACCGCGTGGATTGCCGAAAATATCGACAGCTTGAATATACAAATGGTACTCTGTGTTGGCGACCTCGTCGAACAAAATGATCTCATCAATCAAGGCCATGACGGCAACCAAACCGGCAAACAACAATGGGAAATGGTATCTCGTTCGTTCGGTCGGCTTGACAATAAGGTGCCTTACATACTGGCCACCGGCAACCACGACTATAATGTCGATAAACAGGGTATCCGCCACAGCCGATATAACGAATACATCACTATCGAAAAAAACTGGCTTAACCGAAAAGCCATTGTACAGAATGCGACTAACGAACACGGAGAACCCACGCTGGAGAATAGCGCATTCGAGATTAAACGGCTTCATGGGCAGGATTATCTATTTTTAAATATCGAATTTGCACCACGGGACACGATCGTAACCTGGGCACAACGCGTAGCCAGCCTGCCGCAATACAAAAACCACCGGGTCATATTGCTGACCCACGCGTATCTCAATAACAAAGATCAACGAACAAGCAAACATCCGAAATGGTTTACTTACGAGCCCTATGCCATTGATCGGGTTGTCCAAAAGTCGCCGATGATCCCCCTTCCGGATGCTAATCACGGCGAGCAAATATGGGAAAAACTGGTTAATCCTTCCGGTAACATAGAGATGGTCATCTCTGGGCACATTTCTGGCGAAGGCTATCGCATGGACCGAAATAAACAAGGCAAAGCAGTACATCAGATGCTATTTGATACACAGTCTGAAGGCGGCGGACATCGTAATGGTAATGGAGGGGACGGCTGGATCCGTATTCTCGAATTCTTCCCCGACAACAAGACCGTTAAAGTTAAAACGTTTTCACCGCTATTCGGCGCATCGCCAAAAACGGAATCACTGGCGTGGAAAAACGACGAAAGGAATGAATTTACATTATCGTTCGATTAGCTTAAAATTCGTGACAGATCAAAAAAGCAGGCTAACAAGGCCTGCTTTTTTGATATACTATTAAAGCTCCGATTCAGCGGGAAGGTTGAGCACCTGATAAATCCTTTTTGCGATGTCGGCATTATCCAGAAAGCCTTGAAAAAGCTCTGCACCGGGCCCGTAAGCCATCAACGGCACCGGAATACCGGTATGATCCGTTGTGGCGAACTCGCCCAATACGTGTGCGTTATCTTTATCCGCATCTAGGAGCACCAGTCCTCCGGTTTCATGATCCGATGTGACAATAACCAAAGTCTCGCCGTCCTCGTCGGCATATTGGAGTGCTTGTCCCACTAAACGGTCGAAGCTCAAATATTCGGATACCGTAAACGGCATAGCGTTGCTATGCCCGCCACCATCTATTTTCGCCCCTTCTACCATCAGGAAAAAGCCGTTCTCACTACGCTTCTTCAAGAAGTTTACGCTCGGAGAGAATGCGTCCTCAATCATCCTATAACCAGTCCGTAAACTGTTCTGATCCGCATCCAGTTTGTTCCATTCCCGATCAGCACTGTCTGCTGCGAACGTTAATAACCGTTCACCAGCTGCCCTATCAATCCCCGCTACACCATGCTGAACTTCGAATCCTTTTTCTTCAAGCCCCTTCCATAGCGCACTATCTGCCTTGGTAAACACCGGATGGAATCCGCCGACGATAAGCGATAATTTGCTATCCAACAAGTTGTGTGCGATGCTATCGGACATGTTTCGTTCGTCCACGTGGGCATAAAAAGCGGAAGGCGTAGCGCCCGTAACACGGTCGTTTGAGATGATACCGCTCACCATCTGCTTTTCGTATAGACGATCGGGAATGTTTGATACAGCCTTTCCTAAGGTATCCACGCCGATAAATCGATTTTTTGTTTTTACCCCGGTCGCCAAAGCACTTCCTCCAGCAGCAGAATCCGTATGGTAGTTATCCGTAGAGCCGGTGAACAGGTAGCCTGTATAGGGCATATTCAACACATTCAGTTGCCCCTTGTTAGCCATCGCAGCCGCCCAAACCTGCGACATACCTGCCCCATCACTGATCAACAGGATAATGTTCTTTGGTCGTTCGGGGAACGTGTTTTCTTCCCGACGGGGCAAGTAAGGCTCGTAGAAATCATCATTCATATAGCTATTTTTGGGGTATGCTTGTATAAACGCCGCCGCCGCCATTGGCTGGTCCGTATTAATGTAATCTATACCCATTTTTATCCATTCATACCAAGTTGTCTTGGTATCAGGTGCTGCCCAGAATCTGATTTTTTTCCCAAGGCGATGTACCGAATCCACCGTCGTCTTTACCTTACGGTAATCAGGGTGAGTCAGTCGGCCCAGCCCATTCCATTCAGAGAATCGCGGAAACGGTGCGCTAAAGAGTCCAATCCTTTCCAGCTGTGCGGCCGTATACGTTTTGTCCAACTCGCCATCGAAAAAGAAAATTTCATCATATAGATGAAAATCGTCCGGCGCCGGACGATTTCCGCTGACAACTATTTTTACCGCCTTGGGGTTGTACTTACTGTCAAACAGATCTCTGTAGGGCTTGATTTTCTCGCTCAGCACTTTCAACACCGCTTGGCCGTCCGTTTTGGGATCGATCAAGAGCTGTAACTGTCCCTTTTCTGGGTAAAGGTAGCCATCTTCGCTATCTGCAAATGCCGTTAAGATGGGCTCCAGATACAGTTTATCGAAAGTACGGTTTGCAGCAATTTCCTGATATTCATGTGCCACAAAAAGCTCACCGTCTTTTAAAAAGAGATCGACTTCAATCGATCCAAAGCCCAAGCCGTATGCCTGCGAAAAAGGATGATTTCTGGTATAATCATTATGGGAGTGCAAATTCTGCAAATACCCTGTAGGTCTGACCTGCGCAAGTGTAGGCACAGCGATCCAGATCGCTGCGCCTACAAATGCCGAAAGAAATGTTTTTTTCATCTAATTAAATTTTGTTTTGACTACGGCTGAAACCAAACCTTCACATTGTGATTAGGCATTTTTCCATCCATGTGCTTTTCTACCCATTCGATTAAACTTGGGTTATTCTGTTCGTTGTCGGAGTACACATACCGGACCGGTATCGGTGCCAAGACGGAATGCCCCGGTTTTATTTTAGGAACACCGGTACGACGCCACGACGCCCAGCCCTCAAAACCATTCAGAAAGCTATCAATGAAATACTGCTCCGCAATCATCGTTAGTCCCTTTTCGGATTGATATTGATTTACAGCGTTTGCCCAGTAGGCCTCGCGCTGGCTCTCACTAATATAAGGATTTTGAGTCTGCGTTTGATTTCCTACTTGTTCCCATTTTCCGAATGAGGCATTAACAGCTTCTCGATACACCTCTGCTGCTTGTCCCGTCACGCCCATATTTCGTTGGATTGCTTCCGCTTTTAACAACAACAGTTCACTATATGTCATTAAAAAAGCCCGGTTGTCCCGTCGGATGCGGCGCCCCACCACAGAAAAATCGCCCTCCTTTAGCCCAGTTCTTTCGTAAAGTCCTTCCTGTTCTGCCGAGCTCAAGCCCGCAACCTGCCCACGGTATTCTAGCGCTTTGTTCACATCGGCTGCATTCGCCAAAAACGAATTCCTTGTCGGGGCAGCATAAATGAAGAGGCGTGGGTCACCACCCTTTTCCAATAAGTCGACCATCACCTCGCTTACCCGGGCATTATCTGAAAAGTCAACACCACTGCCATCTGTCGAAGGATTTTGAATAAACCATGAATAATAATCACTGGAGTTGTTATATACTAACGTAGCACCATCATCAACGCTTGAGAACACCGGATATCGATCGGGGTTATTGAATATCTCGGCAACCTGCTGCGAAACGTCTTTCTTTGCCGACTGCCTCATCAGTACTCGTATCTTTAATGCGTTTGCAAATTTGCGCCATTTCTGCAGGTCGCCGTTGTATAGAATATCCCGGGTAACGGAAACGCCCGCAGGAAGTTCAGCGAGCAAGTTATTCGCCGTTTCTAAATCTTCCAGCATCCGTTGATAAACCTCCTCTTGCGCCTGAAACTTCGGAAACTCCAATCCGTCCACGTTTCCCATTCCTGCCTCATCATAAGGGATATCGCCAAACGCGTCCGTTACCAGCGAAAGAATGTACACTTTATTAATGTGTCCCAAGGCCATATATTCCGGTTGATTGTTCTGCTCCGCCAGCAGCTTCATCTGATTAATGTCCTTAATCAACCGTACAGCGCCGTTCCATTCTTCTCGCCAATTAGCTCCCGTGAGGTTAAAACGACCATCACTTTCGCTTGTGCCACCTGGATACGCCAGGTGCTGTACATATTGCCCTGCTCTACGGCCGCTACCCACCATAGTATTTACCCCTCCGCTGATGACAGGCGGAAGCAACATTTCCACCGGCACGACAGCTGGATTATTGGGATCAATGTTAATTTCTTCGAAATCGTTGCATGATTGAAAAGCTAAGACAGCAACGGCTAAACAAGTTAAATATTTTTTCATTAGAATAAGTTATTTTTAACACACGCAATTAAAAACTCACATTCACCGACATTCCAAAATTCCGCATCGACGGCAATGACATCGCTTCCACACCTACAAACTGACCGTCGTAAGCCGATACTTCCGGGTCGATATGCGGTACATCAGACCACAGCATTAAGTTTCTTCCGATAAATGATACAGAAGCTCCTTTTATCGCTGTTCGCTGTAACAGACTTTGGGGCAACCTGTAGCTTATTTTCAGTTCTCTTAATTTGAGATAAGATGCATCGAACGTAGCAATTCGGTCGTTGTTATAATACTCTCTCCAATAATCCCGCACGGGAATACCGACAGCGTTGGGCTGTCCGGTGTCGATATCTATCCCTTCGCCTATAATGGTACCTGCCCCATTTTCATCCCGGAACGGAAGCGACTCGGGAAGACTACCTGCCCGTATACCTTCAATGTAAGTTCTGGAGTGTACCACCCCTCCTTTTTGGCCCGCAAACAAAAAGCTCAAATTCCAATTTTTATACTTAAAATCATTGGCGATGCTGCCAATCCATTTCGGGTTAACATTACCTAAATACCCCCAGTCGCCATTTTCTTCTTGAGGAAGACCATTACGATGCGTTAACTGACCATTGTCATTGTAAATAAGATAATCTCCGTAGAGCGAGCCCGAAGAGCCATCGCCTTTTGTGTTTTCGGTCCGGAGTTCTAAGGAAGCCCAGCGTTCCAACTGGCGGATGCGGGAAATACCACGGTCTTCCGCAAGAGAAACCACCTTGTTTCTATTGAAGGAATAGTTTATATAAATATCCCAGGAAAAATTGGTAGTCCGTACAGGCGTACCACTCAACATAAGTTCTAGTCCATGGTTCGTCATCTCCCCTACATTCATGAGTTTAGTATCGTAACCAGCAGACGGATTAAGTGTTACGGGAATAATCAGGTCCGTTGTCCTACTTTTGTAGTAGGTCAGATCCAGTCCTAGACGATTGCTCAATAATCTCGAATCAAATCCAAATTCATAGGAAACCACTTTCTCGGGCCGAATGTTTTCATTAGGATAGTTGTTATTATGAATGGCTACTGTCTCTCCTCCCCAACCCTGGGTCACCAAGAAGTTCGGCAACGTCCGGTACGGCTCCAAATCCCTTCTCACCGAAGAGGCAGCACCTCTCAATTTCAGCATATTGAATTTTTCGCTGGTCCAGCCCAACAGGTCGGAAGCAATGACGCTCAACGACGCGGATGGGTAGAA
The DNA here is from genome assembly GCF_002980575.1 of Sphingobacterium gobiense. Classification (GTDB taxonomy): domain Bacteria; phylum Bacteroidota; class Bacteroidia; order Sphingobacteriales; family Sphingobacteriaceae; genus Sphingobacterium; species Sphingobacterium gobiense. Next base: position 480,008 of record NZ_PVBS01000001.1, on the reverse strand, counting down.
ATACGAATTGTTAGCTTTTGGTAAAGCACTCGACCAGTCGTTACGTCCTGTTAGATCTAAGTAGACTACATCCTTATATCCTATTTGGGTGGTTCCATAGATCGAGTTGATCTGTTTCTCTTGATAGGTGTTTCCAGCTAACAAAGGCTCTCCGTTGTTCGTCAGGTTGTAGACGTTCGGAATTGCCAAACGAGGCGCAATAGCACCCAGACGCTTCGAAATCTGCGTCATCAAGTTGCCCCCTAATGAAGCATCAAAAGAGAAATCCGAATTTAGGTTCGGGCTATAGCTCAGGAGCATGTCGTGGTTGGTTTCGATAAAATAAACGTCATCCTCCTGATAGTATCCATTTTTATATTGACTGGACGAGGTGGCGTGTCGCATCGTACGTTTATCGTTGTAGAAATCCCGACCTGACCGCAGCATCAGCTTCAGATCGGGACGAATGTCGTACGTAGCCTTTACATTGCCATATATCCTGTCTCTATTATTCCCGTTAAGGTTTTCGTGAGCGACAAAATAAGGGTTATTCCAGATGGTACCGTTCATGTTAAAAATGGGGGAATGCTGTTCCGTCTTGCCACTTTCAGGCCGCCAGTAATCTCGCAGCGATTTGATATCGAGGTTACGGGGCATGTATAAAAACATGCGCATAACAGATTCGTCGTTCTTGGCACCGTAACTTGCTCTGTTCTCGCTTCCACTGTTTACCCAGTTCATCGCTACATCTAACCTTAAATTAGGAAGAATCTGATACCCTGCGTTCACACCCAATGAATTTCGGCTCAGGTCAGTATTGGGGACCATTCCTGACTGTGATAAGTTTGTGTACGAGAAACGATAGTTGAGCTTGTCGTTACTATTGGCTATCGAGAGACTGTTTGTAAATGTTTTGGCAGTCTGTAGAAAATCCTTCAGCTGATTTCGATGTGCAATAAAAGGAGTCGCGATACGTTCACCCGTCGCTGGATCAAAAGGCGAATCCCATTGCTTGATAAGCTGGCCGTTCAGGGCCGGCCCCCAGTTTTCCATAACGTTGTCGTACTTATTGGCTTCCGTTCCCATGCCATCTACATACTCGTAAACACCGTAACGTCCCTGGCCATATTCGTACTGATAATCTGGAAGTTTCAAGGGCGTTCCGAAATCAACATGTGAATTAAAATTAATCCCAACCCCTTTCGTTCCCCTACCGGATTTGGTCGTGATCAACACCACCCCATTCGAAGCACGTGAACCATACAACGCCGCTGCATTTGGCCCTTTGAGCACCGAAATGCTTTCGATATCATTCGGGTCAATTTCTCCAGCGGCATTTCCATAGTCTACCTCACCTTCCCCTCCTGTAAAATTGGGGTTATTAAAGTCTTGTCTTCCGGTAAAGGCACGTGTGGATTGTTCGTTGTTATTACTTATCGGAATACCGTCAACGACAAATAGCGGCGAATTGTTATAGTTATAACCGCTTACAAAATTCTGCCCCCTGATCTGTATATTGGATGAAGCACCGATACCGCCCGAAGAGTTGGTAATCTGCACTCCCGCCACACGGCCACTCAACGTATTCACAAGGTTAGTTTCATGTGCTTCCTGTATCATGTCACCGTCGACCTGCTGCACAGAGAATCCTACAGACTTCGAAGCACGGGTGATTCCTAGCGCCGTAACGACCACTTCTTCCAGCTCCGACGACTGTTCTGCCAACCGGACCAACAAAGAATTCTTGTCGTCTGCACTGACCAGAAAATCCAGTTCTTCATGGCTTTGATAACCGACAAGTGAAAAAACAATTGTGTAGCGTTGCCCCACTTGCAGGTTGTTCAATAGGAAAACGCCGTTATGATCCGATGCAGTGGTTTTCGTACTTCCATATCCTTTCGTTGACACGGAAACTCCGTTCAAGGGATTTCCTCCCTCATCGAGCACACGCCCTTTTACTTGCCCGGTTTGCTGTGCCTGCAACTCATCCACCCCAAAGAACAGATAAGCTATGCATAGCCAAGATAAATAAAGAAAAAAGCTGTTTTTTTTCATGTGTATTGATATTGTTTGGATTTATTTATTATTCAATTACTTTATTTCTAGTAGTGTCCAGTGTCTGATGGTGTACAGCAGTATTCTTTAAAAGGATTAGCACTTCATCCCTATCCCCGCTACCCCGTTGTAGGTCATTGACCAAGCAGATGGTAGACAATATGGTTTCCAAGTCGTCATCCGTCGAAAACTCGCCTGTAAACGTTAAGTTCCGTGGCACCGCTGGATCTATTCGGATAGCTGTATCAAATTTTATTGCGATCTGGCGGAGCACTTCTGTCAGATCCTGTCGATCAAATCGGAGATTTTGTCGTTGATCACTGCTGGCTATACGCTGGTCTGCGTTAGCCGGTTGCATAGTTGGTTTAGGTGCCACTACGTGATTCGTTAATACTGTTTTACCCGCCTCGTCGATATACAACTTTTCTCCCGCCGCTAGGTAAGTGTCTTGTATAGCCATCCGAGCTTCCTCCGAAGAGCGGATTACTACCTTTCCGGAAAGCAAGTGCACCGTCGTCTTATCTAGGTTTCTGCCGTCAACAATAAATTCCGTACCCAATGCTGTCGTTGTAAATCCATTGGCCATTACCTCAAAAGGTAACATACTGTCGCGTACCACCACAAATTTTCCTTCGCCCTTCAGCTGTATACTGCGGTTATGAATACCATAATTTTTATCATAACAGACCGCACTATGTGGCGAGAGTAATACGGCAGACCCGTCGCTCAATACATGTCTTAATGAATCTTGCTGTGAACTAACAGTATAGGTTTCCGGCGGCGGAGTTTCTGTGTATACAATTTCCGGTGCGATCTCGGTATTCTTTAGATTATAAAATATCCCAAGAACACCGAAGAGCATAATCACCGCAGCGGCGCTCACCCATTTATAGGGGTATATCTTTTTTACCGGCGTTTGCATACCCGCTTTGTTGCGGATTGCCTGCAACAGTTTAGCGGACTGCTTCGCGCTGAGCAACTCCGGGCTTTCGCCGGCATCGACAAATTCTGTTTTTAAGTGCCGCTGTAGGCCTGGCCGCTGGCCATCTAATTTATCAAGCAGATCTTTTGCTTCGGCTTTCGTTAGCCGGCCCTTCCAGAAAGCCTGGATACTCTTTCGCGTTTTGTTTCCCATCATATATAAATACGATGGGTCGCATCAGGAAGCAATGGTCTAGCTAGTTAAGAAATCATTACTAAAACGTAAAAATAAAAGCAACCGACGCTACCGTTTCTTACATATAGATACAAGCGGACAGAAGCAATAAGACTCCATTTTCGTAGGCATACGGATTACTCCCGGCTACATATTGCTTAATACTTTTGTTTGCTTGTTTAAGATACTCAGATACAGAATTGACCGATAAATCCAACATCTCCGCTACGCGTTCTTTGGAATATCCTTCATAGCGGCACAGTCGAAACACCTCCTTCTTACGAGGTGATAATTGCCCGATAGCCTCTTCCAATATGCGTAACTGTTCCGTTATGATGTCGTCTTGCTCCTGTACATCTTCAATATTCACGTAGAGCTTATCATAGTCTTCAACAAAATCAATGTGTTCCCTCAGCTTTCTTTTGAGAAAGTCCATGGACTTATTGAAACTAACGACGAACAACCAGTTCTCTAGCGGCCTATTTTTATCGATTTTATACCTATTTTGCCACAAACTCAGAAAAACATCTTGCAAAATTTCTTGTGCATGCTCGGGCGAGTGTACAACTTTAAGAATGTTTCCATATATTTTTTGGTGGTGGCGGTGGTATATGGAGGTGAAAGAGGATTCACTGCCATGGTTTAGCTGGATAATAGCTTCCGTTTCATCTAACTGTAAATAACATTCCATCTCTTTTGTCTCCATAGGGATCTCTTAGCAAGATTTTCGAGCATGGCAAAAATATCCTTTTCAGATTTCGACTGATAGCTTATTCATATTATGTTATTGTTAAATCGGTATAAGGTTTATGGAATAGGTCCTGTGTTGTTAAATCTCGCCAGCAGCACGAAGAATCTGTTCGGCTTCGCTATCTCCATATCTTAGGATCAGCCTCTGCAACCTGTCCTGCAAGGAGTCTAGTACGGAACTGTAGTCTGGGTCATCAATTACATTCGATAATTCATTCGGGTCCTTCTGTAGATCAAAAAGCTCCCAATTATTCAATTCACCATAAAATCTAACCAATTTATATCGGTCTGTACGAATACCGAAATGAGGATGAACGCGATGAGGCTGTGGGAATTCATAATAGTGGTAGTATCCAGCATCCCGCCATTGCACACTATCTTGATTGTTTATCAGCAAAGGTAAAAATGAGTTTCCTTGGATATCGTCGGGAATAGCTGCACCGGCCAAATCTAACACAGTTGGTGCCCAATCAATATTCAGCACAAGATCTTGAAGTTCTGACCCTGGTTTTACTACCCCAGGATATCGGAGCACAAAGGGCGTCTTTAACGATTCTTCGTAAATAAATCGTTTGTCAAACCAACCGTGCTCCCCTAAATAAAATCCTTGGTCCGAAGCATATATAACTACGGTATTTTCTGCTAAACCACTTTCGTCCAAATAATCTAATAGTTCGCCTATATTTCGGTCCAACGATTTCGCGGTAGAAAGATAATCTTTTAGATAGCGTTGATACTTCCACTCGACCAATTCCTTTCCTTTCAATTTCTTATCTATAAATTCCTTCGATATTTCCCCATAGTAATCCGACAACGATTCTGCTTGTTCGGACGTATACCGGCCTTTGAATACTTGTCCTACCTTCAAGTCCTGTCTTAATACCATGGTTTTGTCAATGGTCATGTCTTGATCCTTAGCAGCTGCTCTACCCGTGTAATCGTCGTAAAACGACTCCGGGATAGGAAAATCTACGCTATCAAAAGCCCCTAGATCTCGGATATCAGGCATCCATTCCCGATGTGTAGCTTTGTGTCCTACGACCAATAAGAAAGGCTTATCGCCATCTTGCTGTTCAATAAAATCCCTAGCGAAGGACGTGATGACATCGGTTACATAACCTTCATGCCTCACGGTATCTCCATTATTATGGATAAAATCCGGATTATAGTAATGTCCTTGTCCGGGTAGTATCTTAAAATAATTCAAAGCTTGGGTAGGCAATGTTCCCAAATGCCATTTACCAACCCACGCCGTATTATAACCGGCCTTTTGCAACTCCGTCGTGAAAAGCGTCTGGTTCAGATCAAAACTATTTTCGTTTGCCTTAAAACCGTTTTTATGACTGTATTTTCCAGTCAGTAAAGTCGCCCGACTAGGTCCACAGATACTGTTTGTCACCAGTTGATTTTTGAGGATCACCCCTTCGTTAGCTAACCGATCAATATTCGGCGTTTGCGTCAGCGTACTTCCATACGCACTTATTGCCTGGTAAGCGTGATCATCCGAAAAGATGAATATGATATTCGGTCGTTTACGTTTAACCAAATCCAGCTGTTGACCGAAGGTATATAACGACACACTCAATAATAATCCAGTAAAAATGCAGCTAACTATTTTTCTGTTCATAATCGTAAAAGCAAAGTTCTAAGTCCTGTTTACACAGCTCGCCCCTCAAAAATTCTCGGCCATGTTCTTTTAGGATATGGTCGCATAAAGTAACCTTATCCCCAAACGAAGATAATGATATTTTAGATTAGATACTTCCGACATTTCGGTAATTTCAACAATCTTATTACTTTTGTTGATAACACTGCATACATTTTGAATTATTTTTTCTAACACATGCAAGCCCAAAGCTTTAGTTTATGTTTCCTAAAATTAGGATGCTTCCTATTGTATATGTATGTACAAACCGCCGCAGGACAACATCAGCGCATGGCGGGATTTATCGACAGTGCAGACCTCTTGCTCCGGAAAGGCCTCATCGAAGAAAGTAAATCAATGTATAACGGCATTCTGTCTCGAGCTGAAATTAACGATATGCCGGACACCCTACTGTTACAAGCGCATCTCGGTATCGCCCGTGCTTGGCATATGAATCAACAACTAGACAGTTCACTCCAATCCTACTTGAAAGCACTGCAACTGGCTAAGTCGGCCGGCGCATCGTCATTTCAGGCAGACGCATACATGGGGATAGGGGTATTACAAGCACATGCCAAAAACTTTCCGAAAGCAATTCAATATTTAAAACAAGCCGATAGCCTCACAGCAGCGCCATCAGTTAAGAAGCTACAGATCAGGATCAATTTAGCTAACTCCCTTATGGAGGCAGATAAAGACGAAGAAGCTCTTCCGTATCTCCAAAGTTCGTTACAAACTGCCCAGGTTCTAAGTCAAGAAACGATACAAGCCATTATCCATACCAACCTCAGTAATCTGTTTATTAAAGCGAAGGATTGGCAGGCGGCCATTATCCATAGTAAAGAGAGCCTCCAAATTAGAGAAAAACTGCAGCAGCCACCCTCTATCATAACGTACAACAATTTAGGATATGCACTGACACAGTCTGGAGCACTAGAAGACGGAAAAAAAGCTTACCTCCGTGCACTTCCTGTCGCGCAGGGCACGCAACGGCAACAAGTACTCAAAAATTTAAAAGAACTTTCACTATTACAGAATGATCACCGCGCGGCGTTGCAATATTTCGAGGAATACGACCAGCTGAAAGACTCCATCCAGCAGCAAGAAATAGCGCAACGGGTTGCCGAGATAACAGAGACTTATGAAAGTGCAGAAAAATCCCGGCAGATCCAGTCATTACAGCTGGAAAACAAGACCAGAAGACAACAGCTCATCCTCGTTATAATTGGTAGTGTCCTCCTGATCCTGTTGATTTGTTTAGCAACATACCTTTATCTTAAAACCGAACAGGCAAAGCGAGAGCTTAGCCACACCAAGACAAGAAACCGGTTGTTGCTTGCGCAATTGAACCCCCATTTTATATTCAATTCGCTGCAGCACGTTCAACATTATCTTTACAAAAATGACAAAGAAACCTCCATGGCGTATCTGAGCAACTTCGCCCGTCTCATCCGATCGACCCTAGCACATTCGGATACCGATTGGATTTCCTTGGAGGAAGAGGTCGAGTTGTTAAAAAATTACCTTTACCTACAACGCCTGGCTATGCATAAACCTTTTCACTTTAATTTGCATGTCGGTCCCGAGGTAGACTTTTCCACGATACAGCTTCCGCCGATGCTCCTTCAACCCGTTGTTGAGAATGCGATTAAACATGGTATTACCGATCAGGCTGACGCCAATATCGAGATCAGTATCCATTTAGCGCAACAAAAATTGACCGTCAGTATTTCCGATAACGGAAAGGGTATATCGACGACCTCGCCAGATCGCTCCAACAATCTACACAAATCCATGGGTTCGCAACTCGTTAATAAAAGAATCCGCGAAATCAATAAACAGTATCCTGAATTTATACACTTACATACCGAAGAAGCATATCCTGATAAAACCTACCCGGGTACACGTGTTCAGTTTATCTTTGATATCAAACAAATTTCAAAAAATTGACGATGAAACCGAACATGACCTGTCTGCTTCTGGAAGATGATCACTTTACGATGGCGATGATGAAAGCTATCATCTCGGACATGCATCCAAAAATCAACATGATTTCCTGCTACCAAATTGCGGAAGCTGAGCAACACCTTCATTCCACAAAAATTGATTTTTGTATATTAGACATCAATCTTCCGGACGGGAATTCTTTTGATTGGTTGAAACGTATTTTCGACGGAACGACCTGTCCGTTCCGGATCATCTTTATAACTGCCTATTCGACTTATGCCGCCAAGGCATTTCGCTTCAATGCGTTAGATTTTGTAGTTAAACCCTTTTCGCCGACAGACCTCCAGACGGCAATCGATCGGGTACTGCAATCGATCAACGATGAATTTCGAAAACTCGAACTAGAACAAGCACTGCAAAACCTACAACAGAAAGATAATGAGGCACAGCGCTTAGTACTCAAAAGCCAAAAAACGACCCATATTTTACCTCTCGGCGAAATTCTATACCTGTCGGCAGACAACAACTATTGTAACTTCCATTTAACCGATGGCCGAATACTCCTAATTTCGCAACCACTAAAACACTACCATGACAGGCTACGCGATTTCGGTTTCTTACGTATTCACCAAAGCTATCTTGTAAACCAGCTATACATCACATCATTCACCAAGAAGACGAACCAACTCGTTATCCGAAATCAAGAAAGTTTACCCGTCGCACAAAGCCGTCGCGCAGAAATCATCAAGTACCTCGGTCGACCCTAGAAGGCTCAAATCCTCAAAACCTAGAGGCGAATCCTTAAGCACGATCCCACGCGCTCGCTTTTCTTTCTAAATAATAGTACATTAGTTGCACTAAAGAAAATTTATGAAAAAGGTCCTTATTCTAGTTTCTATATTAAGTATTACGCTCAGTAGCCATGCACAACTTTTGAAGAAGGTACAGCGTAAGATGGAAAATAAGATTGAAAAGTCGGTTGACGATCTTTTAAATAGTAAAGATCAGGGACAACAGCCTAACGCCGGGAATACTGGGGCAGCAAACACTTCCGGAACATTTGATATCCAGACTAAATCTGAGCCGTTCTTAGCGGGTAATGTCCTCATCTTTGAAGATCGATTAGATGATGATATTCCTGGCCGTATGGCAAAATATTGGCAAACGAACAGTACCGGCTCCGTAGTAGAGATCAAGGGTGTTGCCGGAAAATGGTTAAAACTCGCCGACCAAGCTTCATACCAGCTAGATACTTTATTACATCTACCTCAAAAATTCACGCTTGAGTTTGATTTACTGACACGCGCAGATCAAGCAAGTGATCTACGGTCAATCGATTTCGGATTTTCCAAGAACAACAGTACACGAAAGTATATCTACGGAACGTCGAATGAAACAAATGTGTACACCAGTTTACAATACTACTACGAAACCATCAATACAACCAGTAATAATAACAATAATAAAAGCAGGATTGAGTTTCCATTGAGTAACTATGCTAACGCAATCATGCATGTATCGGTGTCCGTAGATGGTAGCCGTATGCAAGTCTATATCGACGAGCATAAAGTGCTAGACGCTACTGTATTGGATCCTAGTGCACCCAAGCACTTTTTCTTATCCACGGAAAAATACCGAAATAATGCCACTGCCCTGATTAGTAATTTGCGCATTTATGGATTTTAAAACCGATAAGCGATACTTCCGAGAATATTTCGAGACATCATGGGATTTACCGTAGACCATCCTTTATAATACGTTCTATCAGTCAAATTATTAGCTTTTACTGCCAGCTCATAATTCCTATAGGTATAAGATAAGCTCGCATTGACCAATGTATAAGCAGGTATTATGAACGCACCTGTGGGTACGCTATTGGTAATCAAATTCTCACTTGCGTGGTTAACTCCCGCGCCGATACCGACACCGTTCAACAAACCTCGGTGTGCGGTATAGCTAGCCCACACATTGAATAAATTCCTCGGTCCAGCTTCCGTTGGGCGCAGGTTATTTACATTGGCATCAGCTTTGGTCAATTTACTGCTGTTATTGCTATAGGTAAGAATGATATCCAATCCCTCCATGGGAGCAGTGGTCAAATCAAATTCAACACCCCTGCTCAACCTTGTACCGTCTTGTACCGTAATATTATAGAATTGCCCGTCACGTTCAATTGATTCTGGCCTTGTTATGTTACTAACGGAAATATCATAGTAGCTTGCAGTCAGCACCATAAGGTTATTAAATAGGTTCAGCTTAACACCCGCTTCCCATTGTTCCGCCTGTTGGGGTTTAAAATCGCCAGAAATGTCTGGCAGCGATTGTACGATAGGTGCTACATTCTTAAATCCGTTCTGATAATTTCCAAAGATTGACATCCGGTCTTTCACAAGCTCATATACGAGCCCGGCCCTAGGTGAAAACGCCGTCTGGCTATAGGCTCCGCGTGTGGTGTCGGCATCAAAATCATAGGTTCCCTTATTATCGAAATAATCCATACGCAACGCCAAGTGCACATGCAGCGATGGTGTTACATCTAGCACATTGGATACATATGCTCCAAAAACCCCATTACGGCTACGGTTATTTGTTTCCGCACCATTAGACGCCGCGATTGCCGCGTCTATTTTCGCTGCGTTGAACGTATAATAATTAGGATCATCATAAGCGGTATTTATCCGGTCTACCAGAACGTATGGGGAATTATGGGTTTCCGCCTGCTGAAAAAGGTAGTCTACGCCAATCAATGTGCGGTTGCGCATAGCCCCTATCTTATAGTCTCCCACAAAGTTTTGTTGCGCGTTCACCACTTTTGCTACATAGTCCTGATCCGCCGCAAAGCGATCGATCAAGGTGTCATTGTCTGGTTGCAAAAACATCACATACTGAAAGTATCCATCCGATTTCCGTTGGTTGAAGCTTACCGTTGTATTAGAAGTCCACTGATCATTCATCCGATACACAGCATTTCCACGTATATTGGCCATTGGGTTCTTAAACGTGACATCATTATGTGTGTACGATTTATCAAAATCAAATTCGAGTTCCGTGGGTGTACGGGCGAAAAGCTCCCTACGGCGGTTTAGAAACACCATTAAGGGATTTGTTGCTTTATTTTGATAAATTTCCGCATCAAGCTGAATATCCAGCCGGTCATTCGCCTTGTACATCAACGACGGAGCGATGAAAAAAGATCGATTGAATCCTGCATCTTGAAAAGTACCCGTATTAGTAAAAGCCGCATTCACGCGTCCCAAAAGTTTGCGGTCTTTTGATAGTGGACCGTACACATCAGCCGTTACCCGATGTTGATCAAACGAGCCAAAAATATAGTTTATACGTCCGCCGATCGTATCCAATGGCTTTTTTGTTACGTTATTGATCAAACCACCAAAACCAATCGCGGCACCACCATACAGAGAACCGGAGGGGCCCTTGATAACCTCAATCATCTCTAGATTTGCCGGATCCGGGCTTGTACTCGCGATACTAACCACCCCGTTCACCATAGCAGCCTGTGATGTAAAGCCACGCAATGTATAATAGGAAGCCCCATCCCCGGGGCGGCCGGTGGCACCCCACAACTGATCCACACCAGAAACGTTCGCCAAAGCATTATCAAAACTGGTATTCACCTGGCTCTGCAACAGCTCTTTGGTAACAACGGCATACGATTGTGGATTTTCCAAGTTACGCAGGGGCATCTTAGCCACATAAGGACTGCTTTTCTTACTGTATTTATTCGATACGCCATAAATATTTATTTCCTCCAACGCAGATCTGTTTTCCGATAAATAAATTGTGGGGACTACTGTTCCACCCGGTCGTATATAAATTTGGCGTGACTGTGGCTTTATCCCCACAGCCGAAACAACTAAAACATACCTTCCCGTATCGATTCCGTTAAATGTGTAATTCCCATTTTGGTCGGTAAATGAAATTTTCTCGAAACCGTCTATTTTAACCGTAATCCCCATAGCAGGTTCGTTATCGGCGGAAAGAACTTTACCCTTAACTTCCACTTTTCGCTGCGCGTACAAAACAGTATGAGCTAGGACGCAGAGAACCATTAATATTTTTCGCATGACAAATCAAAATTGTTTAGACTGATTTTAAATTATGCGAATTTAGATTTATTCTAGATAAAAACAAAACAATTTTAAAATTTAAAAGACATAGTGTTAACATTACTAATTCGTCAAATTTAACGCTATCTTAATAGTAAAAACCGGTAATTTGTAGTCATATCGTATACGATTCAGAGAACATCATGACTAGAAGTCTGCTAGAACGTCGGTTTGAAACTTTATACGCTCAACAACATCGTATGTTGTACGCCTTCGTGCTAAAAAGAACAGGCAGCACTTATGTGGCTGAAGAAATCGTCCAAGCAACGTTTATACGATGGTGGGAACTTGTCTCTACAGGCAGGTCGGAAACGATGCAATCAGAACACGCATGGTAAAAGCCATACGAGAGCTTCGGCAACAGATCCGCCCGCATATTGACGGAAACCTAAGCGCCGCCCATCTATTCGTCCTTTCACTCATCGGCTTATGTAGACAGTAAAGTATCCTACGTCGACACGCAAATGTATCAGATTATTACCGTCAATGACGATTCGCTTATATACAAAGCATTTGACCTGAACGGCAAGTTGAAGGACGAATTTAGGTTGAAGTAAGAAACTAGACTTCCGAAAAAGAAGATTAGAATCTCGCACCTATTTAAATTTTCGTAAATTTAATCAATAAAAATTAATCACTATGAGTAAGTTACAAGATAAAGTGGCCTATGTCACGGGAGCCGGTTCCGGCATCGGCAAAGCCATTGCAATGCTATACGCACAAGAAGGAGCTAAAGTAGTTGTTTCAGATATCAACGAACCTCACGGAAATGAGGTGGTTGAACTTATCAAGAAAGAAGGCGGTGATGCTATTTTTGTAAAAGCAGATACGGCATCAGCAGAAGATGTAGAACGCCTGGTTACAAGGACCGTCGAACAATACGGCCGGTTGGACATTGCATGCAACAACGCGGGTATTGGCGGCACGCAGGCTATGGGTGCAGACGTGAGCATCGAAGACTGGAAAACCATTATCGACATCAACCTTAATGGCGTCTTCTATGGCTGCAAATACGCGACACAGCAAATGCTGAAAAATGGTGGCGGTGCCATTGTCAATATGGGATCTATCCACAGCATCACAGCGGTGCCGGCTTCGGTGGGTTATGCCACTGCTAAACATGCTGTGCTGGGATTAACGCGTAACTTTGGTGTGGAATATGCTAGTCAGAACATCAGAGTCAATGCAATCGGCCCAGGCTATATTGATACGCCTCTATTGGATCTTCTTCCTGCAGAGCAAAAGGATGCCTTAATAGCGAAACACCCGATTGGCAGGCTCGGTAAAGCAGAAGAAGTAGCTAACCTAGCGCTGTTTTTGAGCACGGATGAAGCCACATTCATTAATGGTAGCTACTACAATATAGATGGTGGCTATACAGCGGTATAAAACAAGACAAAGGTGCTTTGGAAAAAATGATAATCAAATATATACGATAAGAAAAATGAAATTAAGCAATATGCTGACTGCAGTCTTCATCTGCGTTAGTCTAAACGGCTTTTCACAACAAACCACGGCACCAAGACACAATATATTATACAATTATGGTGTTATCGAGGCTTTTATCGGTGGTCTTTACAAAGGTACGTTACCAATCAAAGACTTAAAACTAAAAGGCGATTTTGGCATCGGTGCTCCTGATATGTTGGACGGCGAACTGACGATGCTTGACGGAAAAGCATATCAGACAAAGGCTTCAGGCGAAACCGTACAATTAGACGACGTTTACAAAACCGCTTTTTCCACGGTTACTTTCTTCAAGGCAGACACCGTATTCCATGTTAATAATGCTACTGAACAAACGGATCTATTGGAAGCTATAAAAAACGAATTGTCGAGTGTAAATGGCATGTACGCCATTAAAATCACGGGCGAGTTCAATAAAATGAAAACACGAGCGTTTCCACCCGTGAAAAAAGAGCCTTTTCCCGTACTTTCCACGATTTTAGACAGACAACAATTTTTTGACATCCAAAACACCGCAGGGACATTGATTGGTTATCATCTCCCAGAATATTTGCAAGGAATACAGATAAGCGGTTTTCATCTGCATTTTCTTTCTGCCGACACCAAACAAGGCGGACACGTGTTAGACTTCAACGGCCAGAACCTGAAAATCGAAATTTCGGAACTGAAAAGCTTCGAATTGGATATACCGACAGATCACGGTTTTCAAAACTTTAAGTTTAGATCCAAACACGACGAAGCATTAAAACGAGTAGAGCAAGGGAAATAACGTCCATATCGGTCCACAAGATTATGGCATTGCCGGCAGCAACATACGTATCGTATCTATACATACGAATACAGGATACCGCAGGCGAAGATCTCAATCCTTACCGCGATAAGCATAGAATCAATGAAGAGCATCCTTTGAAAGCCTACGGTTTTTCATGGCATTGAGCACGATAAAAATAAGGATAACAAACGTGACAATATAACACGCATAGACCACGGTGCTACTCCCATCAGCCGTGTTATTAGCCACGGAAATCGCGATCAGGGCCCAGATGCCGACTAAGCCATATTCACGAAGATTACGCGTTACGATCATAAAAACATTGACTAAGCCCGCCACCCCTATCATAATAACGGTCCATGTCACCGCCGAAATGCCCCAGCCGTCCCAGCTTATCTTTGTGAGCCAAGCAGCAATATTGGCAATCAACGCAACAGACACCCAGCCCGCGTACAGTGCGAACGGCCAGAATACAAAAAGATATTTTCTAAACGGGTGATGATCCAATTCCATCCGTGTTACCAATATAATCCTCAAAAGGCAAGCAAACAGTGCGATCATAATGATTACCGAAAGCCCAAAATAATCATTTAACCATGCGACAACCCAGAGTACATTGGCTAGGCAACTCAGCACAAAAAGCCACCCTATTTTAAAAACAGTAAGATCCGTTTCCTTCTTTGTGAAAAGACTGCGCCCAGTATAGATAACGAAACCTAATAATCCGAGGTAAATAATCCCCCAGATCGAAAATGCGTATCCAGCCGGCGTGAAAAAATTAGCGTATCTATCCGACACCGTTCCCATAGTATTGCCGTTAAATATGCCTGTATTAGCATAATAATTGAGAAAAATGGTGATAATCAGAGCGACACCATTAGCTATGGGAAGCGTAGTTTTCATACAACTAATCTAAGGGTTTACCTAATAAAAACCATAGTGGCTTAATTTTGTTTGTAAGTTTTTCCACTACCATTGCGCCCGTTCATATTGCACGGGCCAGTCGATGTGCACTTTCAAATCGCGGGCTGCTCTTAGCGGAAAATGGGGATCTCTTAAAAACTCCCGAGCGACCATAATTAAATCCGCTTCCTCATTGACTAAGATAGATTCTGCTTGTACCGCATTCGTAATCAATCCGGCGGTAGACGTCAATGCGCCCGTTTCCCGTTTTACTTTTGCTGCAAAAGGTGTTTGATAAGCCGGTCCAACGGCTATTTTCTGATGGCTTACCACACCACCACTGGTCACATCCATCACGTCTACGCTTCTGTCTTTTAAAATTTGTGCGAGTGCTGAGGCATCATCTGGCGTCCATCCACCTGCAGCCCAATCCGAACCCGGCATACGTACAAACAAAGGTTTTTCGCGCGGTAAAACCGACTGTACACCATCCAGCACCTCTAGTAACAACCGAATCCGATTTTCAAAACTACCACCATATGCATCGCTACGGTGGTTGCTCAGGGGCGAAAGAAACTGATGTAGCAGGTAGCCATGCGACGCGTGTATTTCAATCACCTCAAACCCCGCCTTTAATGCCCGCTCGGCCGCTGCTGTAAAATCCGCAATTACCTTTTGAATACCTTCTGCATCCAACGCTAAGGGTTTTGGGTAATTGCCGGCGTACGGTATCGCTGACGGAGCGACGGTCTGCCAACCACCGTTCTCCGGCTTCACTTCATCACGACCCTCCCACGGAACCATCGTACTGGCTTTTCGACCTGCATGCGCCAACTGGATGCCGGGAACAGCCCCTTGCTGTTTTACAAATGCGTTGATCTGCGCCAGCTTTTCTATCTGCTCGTCTTTCCATAGTCCCAGATCGGATACTGATATCCGAGCCTCGGGCGAAACACCGGTTGCTTCTATCAAAATTAGGGCGGCTCCACCGACCGCAAAGCTACCGAGGTGCACCAAATGCCAGTCATTGGCAAAGCCATCCACGGCAGAATATTGACACATCGGTGAAACGACGATTCTATTTTTTAAAGTAACTCCTTTAATTGATAGTGGACTGAATAGTTTAGCCATGTTATGCTAATTTGAACAATATTTTTTAAAATGAATACCCCAAGTTACTCACAAAGCCGTTCCTTAGCAAGCAAGAATGTAGAAAGCAAGTCATAAAAACTTTTATATGTATCTCCGGCGGGCCAAGTCCTGAATCGGGAATCATGCAACGGGTTTTCCACCCAGGAATTAAAGGCCCATCGCAAAAAGCCATCGAAACCATCAGCCATAGCATACCAAGCCAAGTATGTAGATTCGGCAGGGTCGGAAAAAGTAAACTGATTAAAATCCATCAAAAAGTTTCCCCAAAGCTCTTTGAAAACTTGCGTACCAGGATCAGCTTTAACATTCACAAACATACCCGTAACAGTAGTCTATTATCGCTCATGACGGTAGATCGGACATATCTAGAGGTATCCTGTTCAACGCAGTATTGCCAAATACGGCAGTAGAAGGCATCCACGATCGTCGATAGAAATTATACGTCCGAAGTTGTTTCGTAGTTGTCTTGGACTTGTAGTTTGAGCTCTAGCCGGGTTACCTTGTCCATCAAGACATTCCGTTGCGCTAGGATCTGCGCGTTTTTCTCTTCAAGCTCCCGCAATTGATCCTGCAGGCCGATCACTCTTCTTAATAGTGAGTTCTCTTTTATCACGTACTCGTGAACATCGGGGACTGGTTCAGTCTTGTTCTGGATTAAGGGCGAAATGGATTTCATCCAGTTTAAAATTGTCCGTTTATCTCTAACGTCATATTTCTCCATGGCTTCTTCCAATAATAACTCTCCTGCAAGAATAGCCTTCACAGCTTCTATTTGTGTGTCTTTTCTGCTCTTTTTCATTGTACTCTTTGCTCATTCCTATAGACAAAAGGTGTATTTTGTATCCAAAAAGAACACATGTCGTATAAACAACATTTACACAGGAACGTAGTAAATATTTTTCCTGAATTATCTCTTCAGAAAGTTGTTTTCTATTTTTTTACTACTTACCACATGCCCCTATCGTTCTATAACAATGTTTTATGGATATATCTAAAATTAAGCCAAAAAAAAAGATACTTCGCCAGCCTGTATAGTTGCACACACAACAAATAAGTAATTTTTTCTAAAACAATAGAACCGGACAACCTTTACTATATTACCCTGTAGGTGGGGTCATGCGAATAGTTCGGAGGTGTCACTGTATACTTTATTAAAAAATGCCTTTTCACGTATTTTAACATTTGTCTTAATCTTTTACCCGCGGGCGTGACGTCGTCCACTTCGGGAACTGTCAAAACGACAACAGAAATTCACTTGACATGGTTACACGACGGATCTAACGACATGTTGATAAATATTGATGTCTATCATTAAGCCATCTCGGATGAACGCAATACCTTTGTGGCAATAGCATACGCCAGCCAGCGTGGACAAGATATTTAACATAAACGCATGTCGATGCTGATAGATCGGTGCAATTGAAAAAACACAAAAGTTTGAAATAACGATGAATAAGCAGGAATTTAATGCGTCAGGATTTGTAACAATTAAAGGGGCGCGAACGCATAACCTGAAAAATGTGAACGTCGAAATTCCCAGGAATGCGATGGTTGTATTTACGGGAATTTCCGGTTCGGGTAAATCATCTTTGGCATTTGGCACATTATACGCCGAAGCGCAGCGGCGATATATGGAATCCATTTCGCCATACGCGAGACGCCTCATAAATCAGTTGGAAGCACCCGATGTGGATCGAATAGACGGCTTGCCTCCCGCGGTAGCCCTACAACAGCGACGGGGTGCTGGCAGTATCCGCTCATCTGTAGGAAGCATTACCAATCTCTCTGATCTTTTAAGGCTTTTATATTCCAGAGCTGGCGACTATCCGCCAAACGGGAAAATTATATATGCCGAAGGGTTTTCACCCAATAACCCCGCCGGAGCTTGCCCCCACTGTCAAGGGCTAGGTCGGGTATTTGACGTCACAGAAGAGCTTATGGTTCCTGACAGCACGTTATCCATACGCCAGAAAGCAATTCAAGCGTGGCCTCCTGGATGGGCAGGGCAGAATCAAAAGGACATCCTTATCAGCTTAGGGTACGATATCGATATACCATGGAGAGACTTGCCCGAAAAGACCCGCAACTGGATTCTTTTTACGGACGAGCAACCTGAGGTTCCTGTTTATCCCAGAATGGATGCGAAAGAAGTACAGGACGCTATTGCCAACAATGTTAAACCGAATTACATGGGAACATTCACAAGCGCTAAGAGATACGTCTTACATACTTTCCGTAATTCCCAAAGCGCTGCTATGAAAAAACGTGCTGAGCGATATCTGACGAGTATCGAATGTCCGATTTGTGACGGTAAAAGATTGAAGAATGAATCGTTGTCCGTCAAGTTCGAGAGGCTTGACATCACAGAAATGTCTCGTCTTTCGATGAAAGATCTGTACAAAATTTTTAGTCCCTATGCACATTCTTTCTCTTCAGAAAGCAAAAAAATGGAGGCCGGCACTGACAATGACACCGTAGTTTCCCAGATAGGAGAAGATATCTGTAGAAGACTAAACACTATACTGGACCTCGGACTAGGCCATCTCACCCTTGAAAGGACAGCCCCTAGCTTGTCAGCAGGTGAACTTCAGCGCCTTCGGTTGGCAAGCCAGCTACATACTAATCTATTCGGCGTTACCTACGTATTGGATGAGCCCTCGGCGGGATTGCATCCTGCGGATACTCAAGCACTGATGGGTGCCCTGAATCGTCTGAAGTCTGCAGGCAATTCTTTATTTATTGTCGAACATGACATCGATGTAATTGTACAGGCTGATTGGATAGTAGACGTAGGACCTTACGCAGGCGAACAAGGAGGCAACATACTCTACAGCGGAATTCCTGAGGGTCTGAAAAGCTTAGCGTCGTCAGTTACGGCCAAATATCTCTTTAATAAAAGGAAGTTTCCACACTTCAACAGAAAGATACATGGATGGATCGAGTTGACAGGGCTAACCAAAAATAACCTTATCGACTTTGACGTATCATTTCCGCTAGGAGTCTTCACGAGTGTGACCGGCGTCTCTGGATCAGGAAAAAGCACCTTGGTAAGCCAGGCCTTAGTCCAACAAATAGCTAAACACCTCAATGCTCCACTCAACGATAATCTCGGCAGCCAGGAAGATCACTTGGAAGAAGAGTTAACGGCGATTGGTTCCGGCACATTAGCGCTTAAAGGTGGAAAGGTCAAACGATTAATTGTGGTCGACCAGAAGCCCATAGGCCGCACCCCAAGGTCGAATCTTGCCACCTACACCGGCTTGTTCGATCACATCAGGACTTTGTTTGCCGGCACACCGCTTTCAAAAAAACGTAAATACGATCCTGGGAGGTTCTCATTTAACGTTTCCACTGGGCGCTGCGGTAACTGCAAAGGGGAAGGTTTTATCATGGTTGAACTCATGTTTTTACCAAGCGTATATTCCCGCTGCCCTATCTGCCATGGCTCGAGATACAATGAGCAAACTTTAGACATCACCTATAGGGATAAAAATATAGCGGAGGTGCTGGAGATGACTGTCGATGAAGCATACAGCTTTTTCGCCGACATTGACGTGATTCAGCGACCGTTGGACGTCGTACGCCAAGTGGGCCTAGGATATCTTAGGTTAGGACAACCTGCTACCGAATTGTCCGGCGGAGAAGCACAAAGAATTAAATTAGCAACGGAGCTGCAGCGCGCGTCAACCGGGAATACCCTTTACATTCTTGACGAACCTACTACAGGCCTACACCCTTCGGACGTTAAAAAACTGCTTATTCAACTCAATAGGCTAGTCGATGCTGGCAATACCGTTATTGTTGTTGAACATGACATGGACGTTATTGCACAAAGTGACTGGGTAATTGACATAGGTCCGGGAGGCGGTAGCGATGGAGGCAAACTTGTTGCCCAAGGCCCGCCGACCGAGATTGTCAAGTCAAAAAAAAGTATCACGGCGCGTTATTTAGTTAATAGAATCAGCCAGACAAATTGAACGTTTCGGAATTGACATTAAAACAACACGGAGAAGTATTTTGTTCTTTAATTTTGTACCATAAACTACGTAAGAAACATGATCAATTTCGAATATAAGAACCCAACAAAAATACTTTTCGGCCAGGGCCAGATACCTAAAGTCGCGCTCGAAATCCCACAGGATGCCATCGTATTGATGGTATACGGCAGTGGGAGCATTAAGCAAAATGGCATTTACGAGCAAGTTAAGAACGCGCTGCATAAGCATACAGTTTATGAATTCGGGGGTGTTCCTGCCAATCCAGAATATGACATACTGCTACAGGCCTTGGCCCTTATCAAAGAGAAGAAAGTAACCTATCTTTTGGCCGTTGGCGGCGGATCTGTGATCGATGGCGTCAAATTTCTCTCCGCTGCAGTAGGTTACCAAGGAGACCCTTGGGATATCCTGAAACTTCGGATCCGCACAGAGGAAGATCAAGGCATGCCTTTCGGAACTATCCTGACGCTACCAGCCACCGGTTCCGAGATGAACTCGGGATATGTGGTATCCAGAAAAGAAACAAACGAAAAGTTGGCTGCTGGCGGCCCGGGGGTATTTCCGCAGTTTTCGATATTGGATCCCGAAGTTGTACGCTCAATCCCCAGAAGGCAAATCATCAATGGTATCACCGATGCGTATACACACGTGCTGGAGCAATACATCACCGCACCTTCGGCTGCCGATCTGCAAGAACGGATCGCCGAAAGTATTCTGATCAGCCTGCAGGAAACAGCCTCCAAACTAATGACACCGGAATTTGATTACGGTGCCGCGGCGAACTTTATGTGGTGCTGTACCATGGCGCTCAACGGTCTCATTCAAAAAGGGGTAATAACCGACTGGGCAATACACGCTATGGGGCATGAGCTCACAGCCTATTATGGCATAGACCATGCACGTACCCTGGCGATTATTACTCCATCCCATTACCGTTATAATTTTGAGGCTAAAAAAGAAAAGTTGGCGCAATATGCAGAACGTGTATGGGGAGTCACCGAAGGTACGGTTGAAGAAAAAGCTAAGGCAGGAATTGCGCAGATGGAACACTTCTTCCATAGCATGGATATTGCCACCAAGCTTTCCGATTACGTAACGGATTACCAAGATACCGCAGCACGTATCAAACAGACTTTCATCAACAGAAACTTGACCGGCATTGGTGAGTACAAATCCCTGACACCAGATGATGTATACGAAATCGTACAAATGAGTTATTAGCATACTAAAAAGATCTATGTAAAGGACGAAACTGAGAATAGCGCCATACCTACGGTGTCTGTACACGAATATTTTATGCAGTATAGATCGAAAAGATTTGTATCCGCAATTAAACATTTTTAGCACATTCGGTGTATTACTTTAAGAACTAAAATCATCTATTATGGAATGGATCACCGATCCCCAAATCTGGATTTCCTTTTTAACGCTAACGCTCCTAGAAATTGTGCTCGGAATCGACAATATCGTATTTATCTCTATACAGAGTGGTAAGCTTCCGCTAGAACAACAAAAGAAAGCCAGGCAACTTGGTTTGTTGCTAGCCTTGGTTATGCGACTCGGTTTATTATTTTCTATTAAATGGATTATGGGTCTGACCGAGCCTTTCCTCAATCTAGGAGATACATTTAATATAGAAAATCCTTCATGGTATCGATACCTAACCTTATCTGGTCGAGACCTGATCTTATTTATTGGTGGCTTATTCCTTATTTATAAAGCAACCACAGAGATCCATCATAAGGTCGAAGGACATGTAGAGACAGCTAGCAACCGAAATAGACCCCTCACCTTCCGGAGCGTCATTATACAGATTATCATTCTCGATTTAGTTTTCTCACTTGATTCGGTCATCACAGCCGTTGGAATGGTAGATCAAATAGGCGTTATGATAGCAGCGGTCATCGTCGCAGTCGGGATTATGCTCCTTTCTGCCTCAACCATCTCCCGATTTGTTAATGATTATCCATCAGTCAAAATGCTTGCATTGGCCTTCCTGTTACTTATCGGTGTTTCGTTAACCGCTGAGGCGTTTGACCAGCACATTCCCAAAGGCTATATCTATTTTGCCATGGCTTTCTCTGTTCTTGTGGAGTTTCTTAACATCCGGACGGAAAAAACAGCGTTGCAAAAATTGAAAGACGAGGTCAAGGAGTAGGGTGAAGATTAAACAAGCATGGAGCTTAGGGTTTTAAAATCATTTGGACCTAAAAAACTTATACCCAAAACTTTTCGATGGTTTCTACACCCTATGAAGGTGTAAAGTATAAAGCCATAACATTAAGGAAATAAAAAAATCGGCTTGGAAATTCCAAGCCGATCTCAATATCCTAACCGCTAGTAGTTTGCTACACAACGCAACGAATATCCATTTGCGGCAGTTTCGGCGCCGTTCGAGAAATTCGCGTTGCCCGATCCTACCGTAACGCGAAGTGGATTATGTGTCCCCGCCGTCGTTAAAAACGCGACCCAGTGATAAGAGTAAACCCCTTCCTGTTGAAAGATCTTGGAACCCTCGTTCCATCTGCCGGCAGGCAGTATGTTGAAATCTATCTCACGGCTTAACTCTTTATATAGTGGATAGTCTCCGCCAGGGAAGTTGGCATTACCCCCGTAATAAAACGTCGTTCCTCCCTGCCACAGTCCGCCGCTGCTCACGGGGCTGCTACCCTTCAGGTACGGTGCGACAATCCCCCAGTTCGTCAGGGTGATCGAGTTGACCACACCTATTTCACGGCCCCAGCCGATGGTATAGCCATCTTTGGTTGACCCGATATCCGCCAATGTATTACCCGGTATCACATATTCGGTCTTAAGAGCGACCAACAGGTCGTACCAGTCATTGACATTGGGCACATGCCATCCCGTCGGACAGCCTCCCTGAACCTGTATGTTAAACGCGTTTGCACTTGTGCCATCGAGAATGTAAGCGTTGCCCGCATCGTCAATGCCGCTCGCTCCCCAAGTAAAAGGATTGTCAGCTTCCGTAGCTTTAGGTATACCGGTCATCGCTTCATGCCAGGTATACAACCTGCCGTAGATCGACGCCTTTCCATTATCGTTATTGTAGTCCCATCCGAGGTTGCCGTCTGCGCCCTTCTCATTGAGGTTTTCGATCATCCAGGTCTTGCTACCGTAGCGCTTTGTCCGGTAGTTCTCCAGTGACGGTGGCGGTGCAAGGAGCGTGATCTCTTTGTAGAACCAGCGTGTAAAGCTCTTTTCCCCATTACGCTCGCCCTGTACGCCGATAGATTTTGCCGGAATAACGCCGCCCTCAGCGCTTCCCCGTACGACGATCCGATTTGTCTGTTGGCCGTCGACGATTTCCAGTGCTTGTGGCATCGTCCAAAAGTACTGCACGCCGGGCTCTGCGTCGGCGATGTACAACTCAAACTCGACACCACCCTCTATAGACAATGTTGCGGGAAGGTTCGTCATGATAAAGTCTGGTTGCCAGGGCTGCGGATCGTCAGCACGCTGGCATGCGCCAACTAAAAGTGTCGATAGCAGCAGATATAAAAAAATGTTTTTTGCCATTTTAATAAGTTATTTTAAGCATCAATACATGAATAAATTTTCGGCTCTTAGCGCCTTAATTTGATTGAACATAGGGATGATTTTTAGGATAGCTGAAGGGATTATCTATGAACCACCGTGCCTTATACATTTTATACCCCGGTTTGAAAAAAACGCTGACTCCGCGGATATTCGTCAGCCTGTCTGTCCAGTAAGACATGTTAGGCTCAATGACCAGCGTGCCAAAACCCTGCGGTCCGTCAGAAATTGACTTGATGTTAGCTTTAGCATACGGGTGTGGGGAAAATGTTTCCGATGCTATATCGAAAATAAAGATTCCTGTTGCCGTAGAGAGGTAAAGCTGATCTTTTCCGTATACAGGGAACAGGTCATGCGGACTTTTATCCGGCAGGCCGTAAAAAACCTCCTGCTTTATAAGTTCGGGATCAGCGCTGTCGCCATTGTAGCGATAGGTATAGAGGTTCTGGTCGTCTGTCGCCCAAAGGACATCCCGCTTCAGATCCCAAACGGCGTTGTGCCCAAACGTGAGGTTATAGCGTTTTACCTCTTTTGGCACATATGCCGACAAGGAATCCACCTTATATAGCTTGAGTGCATCCCCCTCACCATCCGAGGTCGTACTGCAAGACACGACGATGTTTCCATCGGGCAGCACCTCTGCCGAGTGCGGATTTCCCTTGGCATTGGTATAGAACATGATCTTCTTGTCAGCTATCCGAACCAGTGCAACACCTCCGCTCGACGCCGTCAGCAGCACATACTCCCGATTGTATACCGCTTTCGCTTCGTCGATCTGCCGGAACCATGCGGCCTCTGGCGCGTTTAGCACTTCCGAAGCCTTCCACGACCATAGCTCCCCTCTACTTGGCGAATCGATGATCAGCACCTGGCTCTCCGATTGTTCACTGATCAGAATAGGACGTTCACTCTCCCATAGTCCGGGCACAGGCACATTTTCGTCCGAGCTATCACCAAAAGGATCCGAGAAATCGAGGATAGGTGCCTGGTCCTCCTTGCACGATAATAACACCACCATGCAGCTTAAAATAAAATATTGTATTACTTTCATTGTTTTATTTTTATTGTCCCCAGCCGGGGTTGTTAGGTCTAAGATTTGGATTCAGTTCCATCTGTGTCGTTGAAATGGGCCACCAGTAGTCGCGGGCCGCGTCAAACGTCCGTGTTATGATCGGCGTGCCATCATGTTTACGGATCGTACCGCTAAGCACATTTTCGGCTGTACGCCATCGGCGTACGTCGTTGTAATAGTATCCTTCGCCGGCAAACTCTATGCGGCGTTCGTACCGTATAAGCTCCCGTAGTTTCGACGGATTGCTACCGGGATAGTCCAGTACACTCTGCAGCGAGAAGCCTGCCCGCTGACGTATCGGACGCACAGTCATGTTCCATACATCCTCTGAAAGCTCTCCCAGTTCGTTTTTCGCTTCTGCATACATCATCAATATATCCGCATAACGCAACACCATATAGTTGATCTCCGACATGTTATCTCCAATCTGTATCTGGGCTGTCGTCGCCGTCCCCGCATCATATATACTATATTTCTTAAAGGCGAAGCCCGTTTGCACCACCTTAAAATTGGTATTGTTTCCGTCGTTGCGGACAATCTCTCCTAAAAATGTGGAGCCCGGATAAACGATGGTTTGCTTGAAACGGGGATCGCGGTTTTCATAGGTATCCGACTCGCTGTATGCAGACTCTTCTTTCGGCTTTCCGTCCACCATAACGTAACTTTGCACCAAATCAAGCAGCGGTGCGGCATTACCATACTGTCTGATCGTCACATCGAAACTGCTGCCGCGATTAGGCTCGTTATTAAACTGGATATCAAAGATAGATTCCGAACCGTTTTCTGCAGCGGCGGAGAACAGGGTGCGGTAGTTAGGATATAAGCTGTAGACACCAAGATCGATGACACTCTTCGCAGCATCAGCCGCCTGCCGCCATTTTTCGCGGCTGTCGTCCGCATTGAAAAGCGGGCTGGCCTCAAATAGAAGGACTTTTGCTTTCAGGGAGAGCGCTGCCCCTCGCGTAGGCCTTCCAAAATCTGCGTTATCCAGGTAACGTATCGGCAAAGCCGGGGCTATCTCGTCCAGCTCACGGACAATAAACTGGGCTACCTCCTCCCGTTTTGTACGCGGCAGGGAGCCCTGCGCAATGTCCGCCTCGGCCGTAATCAAGGGTACGTCTCCATAGTAGCTGATCAGTAGATGGTAAAAGAGCGCCCGCAGGAAGCGTGCCTCCGCCTTCATCTGCGCGATCTGCGAGGGCGTAAGCTCCAGATTACCGTCAATATTATCCAGCAGTGCATTACACCGACCTATACCCGTGTATGCCGCAGACCACCTGCCGTTCACTAGCGCAATGTCTGCAGTATGTGTCCCCAACGACACATTATTCCATCCAAGCCTATTATCATAGTTGTAAGCGTTCGGCGATGCTGATTCTTCCCAGAGTACCGAGGCATTGCCATACAGATATTGATTGGAAAGGGCTGAGTAACATCCCACCAGACCAGCTTGGGCCGTCTTAGCTCCCAGCCAGAAGCTTTCTTGGTCGTACCTGTCGGTAGGCGTTACGGTCAGGTCGCAGGAGCCTAAGAAAGACGTCGTCGCAACCAAGAGTAAAAGCTTTCCTATTTTATTCTTTTTCATGATCTTCGTTAAAAATTTAGATTGATTCCCGCACTGTAAGTCTTTAAATTAGGATACTCGTAGAGATCCCCTTTGGTCGTCGTAAGCTCTGGATCCCACAACCTGAACTTACTGAACGTCAATAGATTTTGACCACTAAGGTAAATCGATAATTTCCGTATGCCTAAACGCGACATCCAGCTGTCCGGAATCTGATAGGCTAGCGTGATGTTTTTCATCCGCAGATACGATGCATCCTGCAACCAAAAAGTAGAGTTGATAAAGTTCTCACCCGCGTCGGTATAGGTCGTCAGGAGCGGCAGTTTTGAATTCGGGTTGCTGGGCGTCCAGGAATCTCTCGCCCATTCATATGTCACGTTGGCTCCATTGTTGAAAGGAAAGGCGACGTTTCCCGTCGGATAGACATCGACATCCGCAACGCCCTGGAACTGGCTTTCCAGCGTTAGACTTTTATACCCCACGCGTAACCCCAAGCCGTACGTCCATGTCGGAATGGAGCTCCCCGTAATGATCTTATCGGCATCATCGATGTAGTTATCACCATTATAATTCGCGTACTTTATATACCCCGGTTTTAATTTAGACCGCGTTCCGTACACGGCTGTCGCCTCATCAATTTCCTGCTGCGACTGGTAGTAGCCTGTCGCTTCGTACAGGAAGTACGAGTTAATGCCGTAGCCTTCTTTGATAATATGCCGTCCGGAGATGACTTGCTGCCCACCTATATCGACAACCTTGTTCTTGACATAGGATATCGATCCATTAAACGAATACGAAAGGTCGCCTTTTCTATCCGTAAATGACGATCCTACCTCCCAGCCTCTGTTGTCCACCTTTCCGAGGTTTACAGTCGGTCCTGTCAGCCCCCCCACCTGGCTTGCGATGTTAATGGCTCGGAGGATATCAAAAGTACGTTTGTAAAAATAATCGGCCGTAATACTCCATTTATTCCAAAGGCTCATGTCCACGCCGGCATTATACGATAATGTCGACTCCCATCGGATGTTCCGGTCTGTCAGGGCTGCCGTTGCGGCGCCGCCGACCGTTGTCCCGCCAAAACTATAGTTATAACTCGGATTTATGTTGAAGGTACTATTGTAAACACCGATACCCACGGCCTGGTTACCCAGCCTGCCCACCGATGCTCTCAGTTTTAAAAAGTTGATGGATTCGGATTTAAAAAAGGACTCTTTGTTAACCGTCCAACCCACCGATGCTGATGGAAAGAACGACCACTGGTTGCCTGGGGCGAATCTTGAGGAGCCGTCATAGCGTAAGCTTCCTTCTAGGGTGTACTTACCCTGATAATCGTATGCCACCCGTCCGTAAACCGACGCAAGCTTGCTGACAGCGGATCCTCCCGTCGCCTGTGCATTCGTTTGGTCCGATAGCGCATTAAGCTCCCATAACGTATTGTCGTAAAAACCCCAGTTATAGGCCTGAAAATGACGTCCGTCATTGATTTGATAATCTTGCCCGGCCATCACGTGCACGTTATGCCCATCCCATTGGTTTTCAAAAACCAGCCGGTGCGACAAGGTAAACTGTTTATCTAGGGAGTCCCAGTCTTTTACGCGGGGCGCAGAACCATTGAAGTTACGCATATCACCGGTCTTCGGATCTACCGTATACATCTGCGGAATAAAGTCTTTACTAAAATGATCAATACGCCTGTAGCCGAGTGTATTATGATAGGTAATACCCAATGGAAGTTTATATTCGAGGGAGAGGTTGGTCAACGTTTCCTGATAATCCCGCAGGGTGAATCCCTGCTCCACTTCCATACGCGGGTTTTCGATATTGTTACGCCCCGGGGTATAGAGCCAGGTAGAACCATACACATTGCCCCTGCGGTAGTCCGACATGATGGGCAGGCCCCGCATGATCACGCTCATTACCGTGCTCGTACCATAGCCCACCTCATTAAATTCCCTGAGGTTTCCGATAAAACCGGCATTCAGTTTCAGACGGGGCGTCGCCTGTGCCGATACTTTGATATCAAAAGAATATCGTTTGGCATCGTCGTTAGCGATGAAGATTCCTTTCTGATCCATATATCCTGCTCCGGCGGTAAAGTTGATCTGCTCGCTTCCTCCCGTCACGCGCGCATTATACTGTTGAAGCATACCGCGGTCCAAGGCGATGTCGAACCAGTTGGATGCCGGATAAACGGACGGATCTGTCCCGAGTCCTGCGCGGTATTCATCGATCTGCGCCTGAGAGTATGAAAGCGCCGTCTTACCTGAGTTAGCTTCCGCACGGTTCCGCATCTGCATATACAATATCGGGTCGTCCACCACGTCAGGAAGGAAGCTCGCTTCTTGAATACCTGTGTGCGCTCTAAAATCGATCTTCGTTTTGCCGGCAGCGCCTTTTTTGGAGGTGACAAGGATTACTCCGTTCGAAGAACGCGAGCCATAGATTGCTGCGGCAGCATCTTTCAGCACGGTGATGCTTTCGATATCGGCAGGATCAATCTCGTTGAGCGAATATTCTATCCCATCGAGCAGCACGAGCGGGTTAGCATTATTCAGCGTATTTACTCCCCGTATACGAATGGTCGCCCCATCTCTTCCTGGTTTGGCGCCCGCCTGGTTGATCCAGACACCGCTCGTCCCGTACAGCGCCTGCGAGGAGTGCGTAATCGTCTGCTTCTCCTTCTCCTCCATCTTCACCACGGATACCGCGCCGTTCACCTGATCGCGTCGCACAGATCGGTAGCCGACGACGACAACTTCCTCGAGCTCGCTGTTTGACGGGCTAAGTGTGATCGCTTGACCAACTTCGCTAGTAAGCGTCTGGGTGAGCGCGTTATATCCCACCATATGGAAGGAGACTTCCATCGGAACGCTACCGCTAAGGTTAAAGCTACCGTTCTCGTCTGTCGATGTCGAAGCTCCCCCATCCGTTGCGCGGACGGTTACGCCTTTCAAAGGTTGCCCCTGGTTGTCCAGCACCCGACCTTGGAGCATCTGCTGGTTTACAGGCTGCACGGCCGGATTTCTCCGCTGCGAAATCACGATAGCGTCCTCCCTCCTTTCATAATGGAGTCCCAGCGGGGGCAGCACGCTGTCGAGGATCGCTATCACCGTGCCCCGTGGAATTCCTATCGATACGTTTTTATCCTCGACATGCTTCCTGTTGTAAAAGAAGTTGTAGCCACTCTGCTCCTCCATCCGCTCAAGCAAGTCGCTAAGCGCATAGTTTTTTTTCTGCAGGTTGATCTCTTGCGCCGTCGTTTGCCCCCCCAGCTGTAATATTGCAGCGAGCAGGCATGACGCTGCCAGCCTGTAGCCATTCCTCGCTTGGATGTCCAACAGGCGGCGAAATGAAAATCGTCGTCTCATTTTTCGTTAATAAAAGTTTATGAAGTTTGATACAGGTCTATATACCCTTGAATATGGAAATTTTACGCTGATGAATACGAAAATCGACCGTACCGGTCAGCTCGAGAAGTTCCAATACCTCCTGCAAACTTTGCCCGCGGGAAGCCACACCGGTGAATACTTCCTGCTGAAGCTTGTCTTGGAACACAAACTCTACGTTGTACCATCGCTCAAGTTCCTCCACAATGTCGGAGAGCGGTCGGTCATTGAAAACAAAGACGCCCTGTGTCCAATCGGTCTCCCTCGTATCGGCAAGCGCCGTAAGCGTGGGGGCCTTCTCCTTTTCGGCGACCAGACGCTGCCGCGGCAGGAGCTTCATTTTCTGATCAGGCCGCTTGGTGTCCGCTACTTCCAAACTGCCGGTGTACAATGTCGTCGTGTATTTATTCTGATCACTGTACGCCTGTATGTTGAAGGTGGTACCTAACACACGGGCCACATGGTTTCCGGAATGCACTTCAAACGGCCAGCTTGCTGCTGTTCCTTTTTGCACGTCGAAATACGCTTCCCCGTCAAGTTCCACCCTTCGTCGTTCGGCAGAAAAGACGAGTGGAAAGCTGATTTTAGATCCTGCATTGAGGTTTACGTGTGTCCCGTCAGCAAAGCGGATGCTGTAGGTTGCGCCCATCGGCGTAGCCAGGACAACTGTTTCTTCTGCAAGCAACCGCGGGAGGCCGACAGTTTCGCCATTAGTATAATAAATCCCACCGTCTTTCAGTACAATCTCCTGCTGCCCGGCAGCAAGCGGTAAGGCCGTCCCGTCCTCCAACATTAAGTTGGCGGAGGGTTTGGCCGGAAGGATGACTGCGGCGACGGCGGTATTGCTGTCTACGGTCCCCTTCTTCCATTGCTGCATACCTACACCTAAGCCGCAACAGACGATGATGGCCGCTGCCCAGCGCAAGATATGCTTTGGCCACAGGCTGGCCGTGCGTGTGCGTGACCGCTGCGGAAGGTCGGACGCCATCCGCTTGTCGTTGATAATAAGTTGAAAAACTTGCTCTTTATCCAAGTTACCTCTACCGGACGTTTCTCCCGCCATGAGATCGTCAAGCACCGCCGATAGTTCACTATCCGTTTGCTGTGTAAGATAGACTGATAGTTCCTGGAGCTCCGCAGCGTTTAACTGCTGCTGGCCGTACCGGATGATCAGGTCTGCTATTCTTTCTTTTTGATCCATACTTGTTTTGTTATCCTTAATACGAATGGAAGAAAAAAAAGGACTAGTCAGAAAAGAAAAAAGATGAAAAAAATCGTTGTCCGGTATTTAAGGACTTTCATCGCCTTTACAAGGTGGTTTTTCACCGTATTCTTGGATATCTTCATCTTGTCGGCTATCTCTTGGTAGCTGAGTTCATGGAGCTTAGCCAACATCAGTACCTGCCGCTGCTGCTCCGGCAGTACATCCAATAGGCGGGACAGCTTTTCATGCTCCTCCCGCTGTATCAGTGCCTGTTCGGCGCTAGGTTCATACGATTCCTCGGCCTTAAGTTCGTCCATGGCAAGCGTTAGTTTGACCTGACGGCGGAGGATGTCGATGGATTTTCGCTTGGCTATAGTGCTGATCCAGGCCAGAAAGTCTTTAGCCGGATCTATCGTTTCTCTTTTTAGCCACACCTGCACAAATGTGTCCTGCACGACCTCTTGAACCAATATATCGTCGTGCAAAAAGGTCTGCAGCCGTCGCGTCAAAACTTCGAAGTGGCGGTCATACAAGACACGAAAGGCATCCAAGTCGCCTTCTTTTAGCAAGCTGATTGTATGATTAAGTGTGCCTAGGTCGTTTGCATTCATGTTTGAGAAACTGCCGCAATAATAAGTTATTGGTATAAAGTTAAGATTATCCTAATATAAAACAACCATTAATTTAAAAGTATAGCTTTACCACTGCGCCTGTTCATCACCGCTGTTGGAATACCAAAGTTTGACGGAACTATTCTATCCAAAAAAACTACCCATTAGCAATGGAAGCTTTTATACTTTCAATAATGGAACTTTTGTTATTGCTTAATTTTGATATTACCCTACTTTAACAAAACACTAACACAGAAGTGGTATATTTGATATGACATCCAGCAACTATACGCTTTGTAAGTCTGGTTTAAATATTAAAGAGATGGATAAAAAAGTAATTATTATCACGGGAGCAGCTATGGGACTAGGTCTTGCTGCTGCCCAGGAGTTTGCTACCAGAGGTGCCAAACAAGTATTGGTAGATTACAATAAAGAAGCGCTTGAAAAAGCAGCAGATGAGATCCGTGCGGAATTTCCTGATGCAGAAATTGTAACCCACGTCGCAGACGTATCCAAAGAAGAAGACGTAAAGGCCTATGTTGAGCTTGCCGAATCTTCGTTTGGTAGGATAGACGGTTTATACAATAACGCAGGTATTGAGGGCCGTCAGGCTCCACTTGCCGAATACAATCTTGATGTGTTCCGTAAAGTCGTCGATATTAACCTCATGGGTGTGTACTTTGGTATGCGACACGTTATCCCCGTTATGCAAAAACAAAAGTACGGTCGTATTGTAAATGTGGCCTCTGTAGGCGGTATCCGAGGTGTCGTAAACCAGACACCCTATGTAGCCACCAAGCACGCCGTCAGCGGCATGACAAAAAATGCGGCCATCGAGTACGGAAAAGATGGGATACTGACCAACGCCATTGCTCCAGGCGCCATATTGACACCCATGGTCGCCGAAGCTTTCAAACAAGTAAATCCTGATAACCCAGAAGCTGCCGAACGCGAATATTCGCAACGCAACCCCACCCGTGCTTTGGGGCAGCCAAAAGATGTGGCTAAACTAGTAGCCTTTCTTATCAGTGAAGAAAATGGTTATGTAAATGGACAGACTATTGCCATCGACGGAGGTGAATCCAACCTCTACGGAAATTCGTAGCGCTAACTAGGCCGCATCAGCATAGGCTTTCTTCATCTTGTCTACAATAGCGGGCTGATGTTGACTCAGGTCGTGCTGTTCGACCGGATCATTTGTGCAGTCTGCTGTATTAAAAAGGACGACAGCAATTTAATTCTTTGTTCGGCCGTAGCGGTATTTAAAAGTTGGTCAGTTATATTGGTTTTAATCAGTTCGCTTATATCAATATGCTGGTTTGTTAATTCGTCTGCGTCTCCGACGTTATTTCACTTTACCAGTCCGACCAAGGTGCGTATTTTTAAAATCGTCACTATACTTCAAGCCGTATCCAAAAATCCGATCCATAGCCGCATGACCGAAAAGGATGATACCTGCCAAGGACAATACGGGGATATGAAACATAAACCCTAGACCTAAAACCAGCAACGCCGTGAGTTTATGATGAAAAATATTGTATGTGACAGCCCCTACCCTAGGATTTATCGCATAGCCCAGCATGGAAATATCAGGTAATAACAGGCAAGCAGGGAAAACCCACCAGACGTAATCCAATTGCGTAAACAATAATATGGCAAGTAAAAACTGTCCTATTTCTTCGAGTTTCAATAGTGTATCCATTTGCTTTGTCATGATATCTTATTTTTGATATAACAAAGGTCGTCAATCGCTACGCCAATCATCTTGACAAAAGTCAAGGTTTTTCCATCTGGCGCTTTCTGATCCTACTAAAGGTTTCGGCAGACATCCCCAGCAAGGAAGCAATATAATGTAGCGGAATTTTGTTGAACAGGTCTTTATTTTGTTCAAAATAAACATTATACCGTTGTTCTGCATTCATCGACAAATGCGCGAATATCCTATTCTCTATCATAGAGAAGCACTTCATCATAAATTGCTTTTCAATCTCTTTCCATTTCGGGAAGACCTCAGCCAGTTTTTGGTAATCTGCTTTAGTAATACGCCATAATTTGGTATCTGTAAATGCCTGAATATTATATCGGTTAGGCTGATCGAAAAAGAAGCCTAACACCTCCGTCATAAACGAATCGTCTGTCGCAATCCACTGTGTAACATCCTTACCATCCGCATAAGCATACACCCTAAGAATTCCTGAGCTAATGATGCCTAACTTGTCACAGATTTTTCCCGTCTCGGTAAAGAAGTCATTTTTTTGAAGGGTCTCTTCTTTAAAAAACGAGATCACCAGTTCACATTCTTGATCTGTAAGCTCTCCAAAATGCTGCTGTATACGCTGTTTAAAATCTTGCACTATCCAATACTTAGTTGTTTGATAAAGATAAACAACAATGTCTACGAAAACGTTACTGAAAGAAGAAACTTTCATATATGTTTGAAAAAAAATATACTTAACATGTAACTAGCAAAAACAATCCATCATGAAATTAGTATATTACACATTTGCTATCACGTATTAAAAAACTCCCGAGGCTTACACCCCGGGAGTTCATATCAATTACGCGTTCCTATTCTTGCTTTTATTTTAGTAGCCATCGTTCTGTGTAATCAGATTGTTTTGTAAACGTACAATATCCGGAATGGGAAGTAACAGTTTTTCCTCAGTAACCGGTTTTCCTTTAGCTGTTAGCACCGGAACAGCCCGGTTTTGACGTTTCAATACAAACCAGCGTTTAAATTCGCCGGCAAGTTCCATACGCGCTTCGTGTTCGAGCGCTAGTGGAAGCGTACCATACTTAGCTGTCGGATATCCTGACGTGCCCCACAACGGTAAATCGGCCCGATCTCTCACCTCATTCATATATTGAGGGTCTCCCGTCGCTTCCGTCAGCATCAATAGCACATCCGCAAAACGATATACCATAAAATCGTTATCCGCGAGTAAAGTTGTACCGTTCACGGTCGCACCCGGGTGGATCCATTTCTGATAAAACTTCTGTTCTACAAAGGTTGCTCCACTTTGATATCCTAGGGCGACTGTAATATCTCTCCTCGGATCTCCTGCTTCGTACTCATCATACAGATCGTCCGTGACCTGGTTCATACCTACTCCCGAAAATCCGGATAAATTTACATTCGGAAAGAAGAATTGATAAAATGGGCTGTGTGTGCCGGTGCTCGCGTTCGCCGAAGAATACTGGATTTCAAAAACGGACTCTTTGGTGTTCTTCACGTCGGGGCCCCACACCTCGGCAAAGGTAGGAAGTAATGCATACTGCCCACTATTGTATACTTCCAGTAGCGTTTGCGTAGCACTAGTTTTGTCGCCTAAGGTCAGGTATACCTCCCCTAAAGCTGTCTGCGCAGCACCCTTGGTTGGTCGGCCGACCAGTTTTACGTTCGATGCCAAAGGCAAATTCTCCACCGCAAATTGCAAGTCGGCCTTTATCTGTTCATACACTTCCGCTTCCGTGGACCTTAAAATGCCATAGCTCTCTTGTGCCGATACCGCTTTGGTGACGAGTGGTACACCACCCCACATCCGTACCATGTAGAAATAGTACAAACCCCGTAAGAAACGCATCTCCGCTTCTGCCGTCTTTTTATATTCCACATCCAGCTGTGAAGCCTCCTGGAGCTTATCAAGCACCGTGTTTACACTAAATAACGCACTATAGAATGTTCTCCAGAAGCTGTATACCATGACATTAGCTGTCTGGATCGTGTAGTCGCGAATCCCATACTTATCAGCCTGAGCGCCAGCTATCAAGTACAACGTGGCATTGTCGCTCATCAGCTCGCCCGTGTAGGAAACCGGCCCTTCGGGAGCATATACACTGTACAAGGTATTCATAGATGCCGTAATGGCAGATTCAAAGTCTGCTTCGCTGTTATAAAAGTTGTCGGTATTGGCGTTAGAAATCGGTGCCAGATCCGTAAACGATTGCCCACAACCAGCCATAAACAAAACGACTAACGACAGTGCAATCTTATTAAAATGATTCATCTTTTTCATTATTGAAAACGTTTAGATAATGTCTGTAAATGCTATCTCCTTAAAATGAAGTTTTAAAACCCAATGTAACGACCAGTGGTAAAGGATAAGATCCATAATCGATACCGAGCATCGAGCCCGAAGGAAACGACGGAGTCGCCACCCCTGTATTTGCTGCTGATGTACCCGCACTGTAATTGGTCGCTTTATAAGTTGTATTTTCAGGATCGTATCCCCTATACTTACTGAATAATAGCACGTTGTCCGCATTTAAGAATACCCTGAAACTATCAAAAGGCGTTTTACTTAAAACGGACTGGGGAATGTTGTAGGAAAGCGTAATGTTCTTCACCCGAAGAAAGGATGCATCCTCTACCCAAAGCGTCGAAAAACCCTGCTGAAACGGTCGGCGGTTGGCCGAAGGCCTTGGATTTACACCGTCGCCCGGATTTTGTTCGGATTCCCAAAAATTGGATGCTCCGGCAAATAGGTTCCGTCCGCTGTTCCAGAACCCCAAAAAACGATAGTTCTGATTGACAATTTCGCCGCCCGAACGACCCTGTAATAGGAAAGACAATTCTATTCCTTTATACCCAAACCGATTGGTAATGCCGGCAATAAAGTTCGCCTGATTGTTACCCAAGACCGTTCTGTCGTCTGTCGTAATTTGCCCATCGCCGTTGATATCAACAATAATCGGGTCGCCGGGCCTCGTAGTACCTTCATGCGGACTGTTCTCAATTTCCGTGATATTATTGTACACCCCATCAAACACATACCCAAAATAATCCGAAACCGGCGAACCCACGGCAGTACGCACCGTTGTTTCGTTGTCCGTATAGTAAATCGGTGCATTTCCCGGACCCAGCTGCAATACCTTGTTTCGATTCAAGCTGAAATTTACATCCGTCGACCACGTAAAATTACCCTGTACATTTTTCGATGATACGAGTATCTCCACTCCACTGTTGCGCATCTTACCCACATTCGTCAATTGGCTCGAAAAACCGGTAATATCCGGTATTGGCACATTCAGCAACATATCCTCGGTGATGGAGCGGTAAACTTCGACCGTCGCTGAAAGCCGGTTTTGCAATACTGCAACGTCAAGCCCCACGTTCAGCTGGCTTGTTTTCTCCCAGCGCAAGGCCGAATTATCCAGTGTAATGGGCTTTAAGCCCGCAATAATATTGCCGTTGGATACATAATTTGCCGCGCCTAGTAAACTGATGGATCCATAGTTGGGAATCTGGTTGTTACCCACCTGCCCATAACTGGCCTTTAACTTTAAGAGATTTAATCCGGTAAGCCCCTTCATAAAGCTTTCGTCAGATATGACCCAACCTGCAGAAACCGATGGAAAATAACCCCATTGGTTGTTTTTACTAAACCTAGAGCTACCATCCCGGCGTATGCTGGCCGACAGGAAATATCTATTCATAAAATTATAATTTACTCTTCCCAAGTAACTCTGGATGGCCCATTCGCTAGCAGTGGACGTACCACCCGTAACCGTACCGGCATTAATCGTCTGGACGAGATCGTTCGGGAAATTTGCTGCCGTGACCGACTGGAACTCCGTGCGCTCCTTTTGGGATGTATAACCGGCTAAGACATTAAAGCTGTGGTCTGCCATTACGAAATCATAGGTTACGGTGTTTTCCCAGAGCCAATTCAATTTATTTCCAGCATCCGCTGTCGCAGCAGAACTAGCCAAATCTTGGTTAAATCCGTATCCCTGATTTCGCATCCTATAAAAATTGTACGTGTTGTTGGACAAGTTGGCACTCAAGCTCGATCTAAACTTCAAGCCCTCGATAATATCATACTCCAAGAAACCGAGCGCAAACGTATTATAGGCTTTATTCTTTTTATTTGTAAATCTGGTCGTCGCATAGGGATGCCATAAGTTTACCGGGTTGAACTGTTGCGGATACCGATACCAAATCGAATTAGGGTCGACCATGCCCAAGTTACCGTTTTCGTTATACAGCGGGAAAAATGGATCGCTTTGTAATGCCAAACTAATGACATCGCTCTTTCCATTTACACCTTCGGTTCGATCGTGTATACCCGTAAGGCTCAAATTCATACCCACCGATACTTTATCAGATAGCTTTTGCCGAATGTTGGAACGCAAACCCAACCGGCGATAATAATTCTGGTCCAGAACGGCGTCCTGATCCAGCAAGCCTGCCGAAAACAGATACTGTGTTGCATCCGTACCGCCAGACACCGATAGTTGCGCATTGGTCATAGGCGCCGTTCTAAACATCACGTCCTGCCAATCAGTTCCCTGCCCGAATTGTTCAGGGCTGTTTATAAATTCCTCCGGAATCTTGTATAAGGTTGAACCTCCCCTCGCACTGTTCGGATCACTAGCTTTATTTATTTCCGGATTCAGGTCCACCCAAGCATTATTTTTGGCAGCTACGTAATAGCGTATCCATTCCTGCGCATCCATCATATCCACCATCCGGGTTACCTTTTGGATGCCGTAATCAAAGCCAGCGGAGACAATGGCCTTGCCCGGCTTTCCTAATTTGGTGGTAATCATGATCACGCCATTGGCGCCACGCGAGCCATATATCGAGGCCGACGATGCGTCTTTCAATATTTCTACGGATTGGATATCCTGTGAATTGATCATATTCATATTAAAATCTTCCAAGGGTACGCCGTCTACCACGAACAGCGGGTTGGTACCAGCGGTAATGGAGCTGATCCCCCTTATCTGTACGACCGGCGCTGCGCCGGGTGCTCCCTGCGATTGCGTAATGTTCACCCCGGGAACCGTTCCGCTAAGGGATTGTACCACATTGCTAAAAGAACGGTCCTTGAACTCATCGTAGTTAACGGACGCCACAGAACCGGTCACCGATCTTTTCTTCTGCGTACCATATCCAACCACAACTACTTCATCGAGGCTCGAATCTTCGCTTTCCAAGATCACGTTGACCGTTGCCGAGCCCACCGTTACCTCTTTATCAGCGTAACCTACCGAAGAAAAGATGAGTACGTCACCGTTTTGCGCTTGGATGGTGAACTGACCACTTTCATTCGTCGCTGTGGCGATCGCTTTGCCTTTTACCGATACACTTATACCAGCCAATGTAGACCCGCTCCCATCAACTACTCGCCCAGCCACTTCGCGTTGCGCCGCCGTTGCCGAAAACACCATTGGAGCCGTTTTTGTTTCCGCCTGGTGTACCACGATTGACCTGCCATCTACCACATAGGTCAAACCGCGGTCGTCGAAGATGGTCTTCAGTGCATTTTCAAGTGGCACATTTTGTAAGTTCACCGTAACCAGACCCGATTTTTTCAGAACAGCCGCATCGCAGATAATCGTATACCCCGTTTGCGTCTTGATCTCCCGAAAAACATCTTTCATTGCGGCATCCGTTCGATTCAAACTAATGGTTTGAGCCAGCGCGTTAGCATAGCTCTGCACCGAAAAGGCAACGATAAGAAATAGGATTAATTTCATAATTATTAAGTTTCTATAACGTAGCAACAGCTGGCTCCGCCATAGGGATAAAACGTAAATTTTCATCTGAATAATTTGTTTACAAAAGTGATGTGCGAGAAA
The DNA here is from genome assembly GCF_002980575.1 of Sphingobacterium gobiense. Taxonomy (GTDB): domain Bacteria; phylum Bacteroidota; class Bacteroidia; order Sphingobacteriales; family Sphingobacteriaceae; genus Sphingobacterium; species Sphingobacterium gobiense. The sequence continues at coordinate 441,078 of NZ_PVBS01000001.1, read as the reverse complement.
CCGTGATGGATTCCTTACTTTTGATTGGTTTTAAGTTTACATAAATAGTTTATAACGCATTTTATGGAAGTTGACCATCAGCTGGGGAAGCTCCACCTTTCCCAGCTTCTTGTTTACCTTCCGAAGGAGTAAAAGGCTCTATTTCATAAAACGTACCCTCCTTCCCTCAATTTCCACTTTTACATTTTTATTCGTTAGCTGGATTAGTTTCAATACCTGACCAAAGTTTTCACGTCGCGGCACAGAACCCCACAGATAGATGTCTTTCAAAGCTGGATCAACGTGAATATCCAAATCGTACCACCGACCGATTCTATGGGCCGACTCCGTCAGACTCTCTTCATTGAACATAAACTCGTCATTCTTCCAAGTAATATATTCATCCACGTTTACGTCCTGAACCTCCAAGCGCTTTTGTTTTACCACCGCTTGCTGACTGGGATACAGTATCTGTGCAGCCTGTCCCGGTACCGAGACCTTCACCTGTCCTTCCACCAGTGTCACTGCTGATTTATCTTCTGTCGGATAGGCATTAACATTGAAATGAGTACCCATTACGTCAATCCGTTGGTTCGTCGTTTCTACGATAAACGGCTTCGACTCGTCGCCCGTGACCTCAAAATAGGCCTCCCCCGTGAGCTGGACTCTACGTGTACCGCCAGTAAATGTCTGTGGATAGCGCAGTTCGCTTTCCGCATTCAACCATACCTTGGTTCCATCGGCCAAGACAACATAGAAATCACTCCCTCGTGGCACCGACAAGGTCATCATCGCATCGCGCACCTGGGTCCGGTCATCAAACAAAGGGCTTCCATCACTGTAGCGCAGCTGCTCACCGGTAATAATTCCGCCTTCCTCCGAACGTAGTTGCACGTTCCGTCCATCCGACATCGATAAAGTGACGCCGTCTCTACGAGGTAGGATATTCGTCGCCACTTCCATAACGTCTGGCTTTTCGACCCGCTGAAACGGTTGCAGCCATAATAAGCCTACTATAAAAACAGCACAGGCCGCTACAGCTGCCAACCAATACCTCAATCGTTTTACATTGTTAACGGGCCGTATTTCCTCGATTTCATCTATGCGCTCCAGAATCTTGGTCAAAACAGGATCATTAGCCATCTGGTCAGGATCTTGAGATAGGCTATTATATAACTTAGCGGCTTCTAGAAACCGCTGGTTGTCCTCCATTTCTTCGCGTAGCTCCTTCAAAGATGGATGTTTCTCACCAAAGGTATTGATATCGATTTCGGTCGCCTTATCTCGCGGTCGAATTATGAAATATCGCTTCCATTGATGGACAATTTGATCTATTCGTTTCATGGATTTATAATCGTGTTGTCATAGTAAGACACATACCTACCGGATATCTTACACAAAAACTAAAAATAATTGCAAGTAGTTGATTATTAATTAGAAATACTTATTCAGCGAAGATCATAACCTTACTACGAAAACAAGACGTGTAATAACGAGAGCGGCACGACAACGCCTTTTTTCATAAGCAATTCGCGAAGGGTCGCAATGGCCCGGGATCGGTTAGCATATACCGCAGTAGCCGTGAGCTGCAATTTTTCGCTGATTTCCGTTACACTTAGATCTTCCAAGAACGTATACCGAAATACTTCCTGTTGTTTCAACGGCAATTTATCGACCTCTTCCATAATACTTTTGATCAGTTCTGTGCGCACTATGTTCCCGAATAGGTCATCATCCCCTAAGAGTGTTTCTTCGAAATCGGCAGGCACATCTTCTAAAGCTATGGCCTGTGGTCTACGCAGATAGTTTAAACTGGCGTTTTTCGCTGTGACATACAGATAGGCCCTTAAACTATCTACACTTCGAAGATTATTCCGCGCATTCCAGGCCCCAACAAACACATCCGCCACGATATCTTCCGCGACTTCTCGACTCCCCACATAACGTATAACAAAGAAAAGCAAAGGTTGCCGATAGAGGCGGTATGCGGCCGTAAGCCCTTCCACCTCTCCGTTACCCATATCATTTAAGAAGATTGCTTTCTCCATTTCCCGGTTCATATCGTTTTCTCCCCTAGTCCACCCACTAGCCATAACTATTGAAAAATCAAACTATCGTTCCGTATTTGTGTATAGCTCGTTTTCCGATTTATAGCCGCCATCATAAAAGCAAAAACATAGGAGTTCAACTAAATTACGACTCTCATCGGTACATCCGTCCTGTACCGTCTGCACGCGCAGGGAAACCAATCGTTTTAATGCACCATTAGTATTTCGTCCCCTTAGAGAATAAAGAAGGTCTTCGGTTTTAGCGGCTCAGGAATTTCTGGTTCTTTTAGCAATTGCTTTATATTGATCTCGATATTACGCGCTATGGCCGTTACAGGTGTATCGCTGGGTCGGTTACAGAAAGGATCTTGCAAGTTGTACGCAGTTTTTTCAACAAGAAAAAACAAAGCGGCGATAAGTACCAACAGCGGAATTTCGAAAATTGCGTGGACATCTTGTATCGCAATCGATAACGTTATCAGAAAAAGATAAATAGCCGCATGCAGAAAAAAACGATATGTCACTGGAAATACGGTCGTATTTATACGTTCTGCCCTTCCCATAGAATCCACAAGACGCACTAAGGTCTGATCCAGCTGCACTCTGTAAAATTCGGGGATAGACTGCTTATCTGCGACTTCCTTTATACGGGCTGCCTGCATCTGGGTAATGGCTAACGGCACATTTTTATGACGTCGAAGCGTGTCCTCTTCTACCGACGTGAGATTCAGTTGTCTAGCCAATGGATTCAGCCCCCGCAGCGAATCGCCTAAGGCATAACACCACGCGATCTGTTTGTAAGCGACGTCCCTAATCACGTCTTCGTATGCACTGTCCATATAACTTTGAAGTTGTATGACCAGCGAACGAGAATCGTTTACAATGGTACCCCATATTTTGCGTGCCTCCCACCACCGTTCGTAAGACTGGCTCATCTTAAAAGACAACAACACCGATATTGCTGTACCTAAAAATGCCGGAACACCCAAAGGCATGTCTGGAAGCCGATCACCCAGAAAATACGTAAAGGCATTGAAGATCAAACCTACTATAGCCACTGTGCCCACTTCCCTTTTCACCTTATTAAGTATGTAGCGTAAGGGAATACCAGAAGAATATACTATCATACTATGATGAACAAATATCTTTTTGATGTGTTTGTTATCCTGATTTTTTATTTCCCTTGTTTATTGTGACGGGTAGGTGCATTCTTTTACATACCCCGCTTATCGCGTTACCTCCCAAAATATAGCTATATTTGCAGTATCAAAGCCTAGGACTATATGGATCAATAACGCGCACATCATGCATTACCAAGATAAGAAGCAACTACTCGACGACCTGAATATCCGGAAGGAAGAAGCCTTTTCTTTCGTCTTTCATCGGTATTATAGTAGACTTTGCCTTTTTGCCTCGCAATTTATCGATAAATCAGGGGAAGCAGAGGACATCGTGGACGAAGCCTTTATGAAAATATGGCGTGGTCAACGATCTTTTGAATCCATCGATCATTTTAAGAGCTCGTTATACCAAACCACCCGCCATATCGGCTTAAACAAGCGTACATCGGATCTCCGCCGGATCGTACGCGCCGACCATTACGTCTCCTCACAAGAACAGACCCAGCAGAGCCAGCTCCAGCAGATCGTGTATGCCGAAGCAATGGGCGAACTTTACCACGCCATTCAAAGCTTACCCCCTAAGGCCCAACAAATTATTAGAGCTACATACCTGGAAGGCAAAAGCAATGAAGAAGTAGCAACAGCAATGCAGATAAGTATACAGACCGTAAAGAACCAAAAGTTGCGTGCCTTGAGCCTCCTACGTGCGCGATTAAGTCGGGACACCTTCAATTTATTAATACTTGGTGCATTTATCGCGAAAAATTTTCAATAAAATTTATTTTTCTTTAGTACTTTTTCAATTTCGTGCGGTATACTTAAAGAATAGTCTACAATTATGTACGATAAAGAAGAAAACGAACACATTACCATAGGCAGTATTATAGCCAAGAAAATCCAAGGCCTTCCGCTTAGCGGTGCCGAAGAGGAATCAATCGAAAATTGGCTCGCTGATTCGCCTAGAAATCGAGAAATCTATGAGCGATGTAATGACAGGCAAGAACAGGAAGCAAGCTATACCTACTTGTCATCCATAGACGTTCCTGAAGCATTTGCGCGTTTTAAGAGAAATAGACTTGCGGATAAAAGCATCAAGAAAACGTCGACAACACAACGGCTGTCCGCTTACCTGCTTGCCGCCAGCATACTTCTTGCTGGAATGTTTGGTCTTTATACATTATATTTCGAGCACCCTGAAGAGGCGCCGATGGAAAAGACAGCAGCCAGCGTAGACTATGGACCAGCTGGCAACAAAGCGACGGTAACGCTTTCCGACGGCCGCGTGTTCAATCTCGATGAAGTACAAAATGAAATTTACATCGACGAAGACGGAGTCAATTACCGAGACGGATCAATTGTTGCAGAAACGAAGGCCGTCGCCTCTATCGAGATTACAACACCGAGAGGAGGCCTATATAACCTGACACTTCCCGACGGAACGCGCGTAAAACTAAATGCTGGAAGTACGTTAAATTATCCCACGAAGTTTCAGGAGCACAGCAGGGAAGTACAACTAACAGGAGAAGCTTACTTTGAAGTTGTCCAACAGCGCGAACGACCGTTCACCGTCAGAACTTCGGGTCAGATCATCACCGTTTTAGGCACGCACTTCAACGTAGCAGCCTACGAGGGTCCATCCCCTACGAAAACAACCCTTACAGAAGGAAAAGTGCACGTCAAAGAAACCGTCAACCAGACTGCGCTAATCCTCGAGCCAGGCCAACAAGTCGTACTGCATGAAGGTAGGTTATCCAAAAGAGCGGTCAACGTGGATCAAGAACTTGCCTGGCTACAAGGAAAATTTAATTTTGACGGAAAATCCCTACAAGAAGTAATGGACGATTTATCCCGGTGGTATAACGTGGATGTCGTTTACAAAGGCGAAGTGCCAGATATCCATTTCTTCGGCGGGACCTTTCGTTCCAGCAAGCTATCAACGATCCTCAGCATATTAGAAAGTAATGCGATACACTATCGGATGACCGAAGACCATAAATTAATTATTTCAGGAAAATAAAAAAAGAAAGGAGGTTATCGAAACCTAATAACACGAAAGTACCCCTATAAAGATTGAATCGAACACTGTCTAATGACCAACCTTAACAAAATTAATGAACTTAAGTTACTCTATCAGCGTGATCAAGCTAAGTGCAATTATGTATTTTATCGCATGTCTGCAATTCGGATATGCCGCATACACACAAACTATTACCTATACTGCCAAAAACGAATCTCTTGAAACCGTCTTACAGGCTATAAAGAAACAAGTTTCCTACGAGGTGCTTGGTACAACGGACCTTTTAATAAATAAAGAACCGGTAAGCATTGTGGCAAAAAATATGTCGCTATCGGCATTTCTTGACAAGGTCCTACTCCCAAGAAAGATTGCATACCGCATCGTAGACCGGACGATTATCTTGGAACAGTTGCGGACGAAACCAGCCTCCACGCCGTCGCAGCAGCATGAAAAGCCCGCACAGCAAATACGGAGCGGCCGTATACTACGAAGCGACGGCACATCTTTGAATGGCGCCAGCATCGCCATAGACGGCAAAACAGTGGCCGTTGCCGATGCAGACGGCCGGTTTACCTTACCGGCGATGCCCCCTGGTCAATCCTTCACCGTGACCATGGTGGGCTATTTACCGGTGACGGTATCCGTACAAGAAAATAAGTTCTCGTATACCATCCAACTAAAAGAAGAAGTAGCCCATGTAGACGAAGTCGTCGTTACGGGGTACCAAGTTATCAAAAGGGATTCCTATACAGGTACGGCCATTACCAAAACGGGCGAAGAACTTCGGCAGGTAAGCCCGCAGAATCTGCTACAAGCCGTGCAGGTCTTTGACCCTTCTTTCAAATTACTGGACAATAACCTTGCAGGTTCAAACCCCAATGCTTTGCCCAACATCAATGTTCGAGGCGCATCGTCACTTCCCAGCGGTAGCGGAGAAATATTGCGGCGCGATAATGTTACGGGAACCACCAACATGCCCGCCTTTATACTGGATGGCTACGAAGTCAATGTACAAAAGGTACTCGACCTGGACATGACCCGGATCGAGACCGTAACACTATTGAAAGACGCGGCTGCGACTGCTATCTACGGGTCGCGCGCTGCCAATGGCGTGATGGTTATTACCACAAAGACCCCCAAAGAAGGTAAACTGCGTGTCTCCTATACCCACGAGACCAATGTCAATATGCCGGATTTAACCGAATACAATCTGCTGAATGCCACTGAAAAACTGGAGTATGAACGGCTGGCTGGTTTATTCGACGCCACACTACAACAGCAACCCCAGGAAACACTGGACGAGCTGTACTACCAAAAGCTATCCAATGTATTGGGTGGCGTTGATACCTATTGGTTATCACAACCCCTACAGACGGCAGTTGGCCAACGACACGGTCTCTTTTTGGAAGGTGGTTCCCCGGTGTTCCGTTACGGGGTAGACATGCGTTATCAAACGCGTCCTGGCGTGATGAAAGGATCCAGCAGACATCAATACTCTGGCGGCTTAAATTTTAGCTATAACCTACAAAACAAGATACGGTTCCAAAACGAATTAGCCGTTACGGTTGTGAATGGAAACGAATCCCCCTATGGCAGTTTTTCACAGTATGCCCGCATGAACCCCTACTACCGAATGACGGATGACAACGGCAACATTATCCAACAGGTAGATACCTGGCGGCGGATCGCGGCAACGGGACACGGTACCAATGAGTTCGTGCTAAATCCGCTTTACAACGCTACGCTCAATAGCTTTGAACAGCTAGGCTATACCGAAGTGATGAACAACCTATCCGGAGATTTTGATCTTGGAAACGGTCTACGTTTACGTGGCCAAGTTAGCTTGTTAAAGCGTATGCACACCGGCGACGATTTTCGGTCGCCCTTGGCCAATCAATTTTTTAATTACTCCACCGACCGTACGAATGAAAAGGGAAGCTATACGAGTTATAGTAACGACGAGTTATTCTGGGATGCCAATATACGGCTGAACTGGCTTAAACGAATAGGCCAGCATGACTTTAATGTAGTTGCGGGAACCAATATACGCACCGAAAGCTTGGATGAACGGTCGTTTACAGCCATTGGGTTTCCAAATGATCGGTTCACCAGCATTGGGTTTGCGCGGGGATATGCCGAGAACGCAAGCCCTTCCAGTAACTTCGTCGCCTCGAGGCTATTCGGTGCGTTTATGAGCGCCAACTATTCTTTTGCCAACAAGTATTTGCTAGATGCCACCATACGCGCAGATGGTTCGTCCAAATTTGGAAGTAACAATCGCGTGGCTCCGTTTTGGTCATTGGGCGCCGGATGGAACATACATCATGAAAGCTGGTTCGAGAATTCAGTGATCAACCAGTTGCGCTTACGTGCAACTACCGGACTAACAGGATCTGTACAATTTGCGCCCTACATGTCTAGGACTACCTACATATACGAACAAGGCAACTGGTACTCTTCCGGAGTCGGAGCCATCGTTGCGAACTACGGCAATCAGAACCTGTCGTGGCAGAAAACGCAAAATACCGATATTGGATTCGACATCGCACTATTCAGTGACCGGATTATGCTTTCTCCACGGTTTTATTACCGCAAAACCAAGGATCTCCTTTCGGACATCAATTTGCCCCCCTCGACCGGATTCGTGTCTTACAAGGAAAACCTAGGCGATATCGAAAACCGGGGTATCGAAGTCAATATGAACCTAACGCCTGTCAAGACCGCAGACTGGACCGTCAGCTTTATGGCGAACCTAGTTCACAACAAAAACAAAATTGTCCGTATTTCCAATGCTTTAAATAGCTACAACAACCGTGTAGACGAAGCACAACAAGGGGAAGATCTAAGAGGTGTCCCGCTCTTACGTTTTAAGGAAGGGCAATCCATTGATGCGATATACGCCGCCCCTTCTTTAGGTATCGATCCCGAGAGCGGCCGCGAAGTTTTCGTCAAGCAAGACGGCACGCTATCGTATATCTGGGATCCACGCGACATTACTGTTGTCGGAGTCGCTACACCCAAGCTCGAAGGATCATTTGGCGGAACGTTTCGTTATAAGCAGTTTACGGCCGTTGTCTATTTCCAGACAAGATTGGGAGGCGATATGTACAACCAAACGCTTATAGACCGCGTAGAAAATGCGGATCCACGATACAATGTGGATAGACGTGTACTCGAAGAAAAATGGCAAGAACCTGGAGACGTCACATTTTTCAAGAGCATTCGGGACTACGGCAAAACGGAGGTGTCCTCCCGGTTCGTGATGCCCGACAATCTGTTGACGCTACAATCCGTGTTTCTATCCTACGATTTGCAGCCAGCGTTTGCCAAAAAAATGTCGCTCAGTAATCTGCGCCTAGGACTGACGGCCAACGATATCCTTCGCTTCTCGTCCGTTGAGGTAGAGCGTGGAATCAATTATCCCTTTGCAAGGAGCATAAGCTTTAGTTTGCAAGCATCGCTATAACATGATGGTTTTCCTTTTAGTCGACTATAAAAAAATGAAAAAAACGATTATATACACACTGGCCCTATTTACGATCGGGTTTGTCTCTTGCTCCAAATGGCTCGATATACAACCCGAAAGTGAAATTGATAGGTCGCTCCTTTTTACGACCGAAGCCGGCTTCAAAGAAGCCTTACTTGGCATTTACATACGTTGTTCAAAAACCGATCTCTACGGACGCGAGCTCACGGTAGGCACGCCGGAGGTACTGGCCCAAAACTATCAAATACAACCTGCTGACAACTATCGGTATCTACAGACAAAAAACTACCGATACAACGATACCGATTTTATCCGAAGAAAAGACGCCATTTGGGTCGGCATGTACAATGGGATCGTCAATGCCAACCTGATATTGGAAGAAATCGATGGAAAAGAAAATTTGTTCACGGGAGATAACTACCGCCTAATCAAAGGTGAAGCATTGGCATTGCGTGGATACTTGCATTTTGATGTGTTGCGTATGTTTGCCCCCGCTCACCGTGTCGCGCCTGAAGCACCGGCCATCCCTTATGTCACGTCCTATTCTAACAGAGCCACGGAAATGGCGACTGTCAGCAATGCATTAGACTCGGTCATAAGGGATCTCGAGCACGCAAAAGAATTACTTACCGACGATCCCATACGTTCCGCTGCCTATATCATAAATTACCCCACCGTAAGTGATACGCTACGTCATACAGAGCTCCATCATCCGGCGCTTTTTCTGCAGAACAGGCGGCATCGGCTCAACTACTACGCCGTATGTGGTGCCTTGGCACGGGTCTATCTTTACAAAGAAGATAAAATCAAAGCATTAGAAAATGCGCTTATCATCATTAATGCACAAAAATTTCCGTGGACCAATACCACCGATTTCTTAGCCGTTGCCGACGATAAGAAAGATCGTATATTGTATAAAGAATTGCTTTTCAGTTGGTATACCCCCACCTTAAATAACGCGCTGAACAGCAATTGGTTCACCGAAACACAGTATGGTATGTATCTCGATGATACCGATACACAAACCATTTACGAAACCTCCGATATCAGCGGTGATATGCGATATACACAGTGGTTTTCCACTTCCAGTGCCAGCGGCTCCTTCTATTCCACCGTCATAAAGTATAGGCGAAATCCCCTTGGTGACACATTTGCTGCAAACCTACACTATTTGGTAACTCCCGGCATCCGACTAAGCGAGATCTACTACATCGCAGCCGAATGCACCTTCGATACAGATCAAACACGCGCATTGAACTATTTCGACGAGGTACGCAGTCGTCGTGGAATCGGCAGCAAATTAGAAGTCAGTACCCTCGCCCAGTTCCAAACGGAATTACTAAAGGAGTACCGAAAGGAAATGTACGCCGAAGGACAGCTCTTTTATGCCTACAAGAGACTCAACGCCCCCATTATCGGGCTACGCGGTGAAATTATCTCGGCAAACCAAAATATCTTCGTATGGCCCCTACCCAATGATGAAATTATTTATGGACAGCGTTAAACACCTCAATTTTATGAAATATACGAAAGCACTATGCATATGCTGGTTTAGTCTAATCGTCGTATCGTCTTGCCAGAAAGCACCATTAGAAACATACAACCACCATTCAAACATCTATTTTAGTCTGGATTCGGTTTTACGTGACAGCATGATATTCACTTTCGCGTACGATATGAGCAAAACCGTGGACACCTTCTATATTCCCATTCAGATTATCGGGCATCGCATACCGTCCGACCGATCTTACCGCGCGTATGTTGAGCAAGATTCTTCTACCGCAATAGCCGGGCAACACTATAAACCCCTAGAAACACAATACCCGATGCCAGGCGATCAGGGACGTGATAGTCTGCCACTCATTGTCTACAACACCCCCGATCTAGAAAACAGATCGGTATCCCTCCTACTCAAATTACGTGAAAACGAAGACTTTGGTACTGAAAACTTACAGCGTATTCGTGCCAAGGTCATTCTATCTGCCCAGCTAGAACAGCCGGAATGGTGGAGCATGTGGCTTGGCAGTTATTCCCGCGTAAAACATGAGCTTTTTTATCTGGTTACCGAGCAGCGCAGCTTGACTATGGCAGGTATAGATGCTCCTCGAAATCTCTATTTCCGGGATATGTTGACCATGATGCTCAATAATCCGTTTACCTGGGTAAACGATCACCCAGAAAAAGGATACCTACTGACGAGCCCAGACAATGGTGCCACCTATCACTTCTACCACCAAGATAATCCAAATCGCACCATCTTATTAAGACGGAACAGCGGTACAGGCCAATACACGTTTATTGATGAAAATGGAATGGAGGTTCGATAAAATGAATACAATGAAACCGTTTAAAATATATGCTATCACATGCATAGCAATCATGATGAGCTGCCTGGCCAGCTGTTATAAAGACAAAGGGAATTATGATATTGACATGCCTCTCGAGCCCCAGGTAACAGGTCTGGATACACTCTATCACGCCGTGGTCGGTGACAGTCTGATTATCGAACCTAAGATTACGGGCATTCCTAGCGAGCATATCCAATGTACGTGGCGTATCGCAGTACCCGAAGAACTGTCGCCCGAACATAACCGCTATGAAGGGAACAGCCTACGCATCCCCTTTGGTCTTCAAGCGAAGCGTTATAGAGCGCGTCTTACCGTCACCAATACCCAGAATGGCATGAAGTACTTTCATACGTTCTACATCCAAGGTGTGACGGAATTTTCCGTCGGATCGCTCGTGTTGAGCCAAGATGGCGGTGTAACGAAACTCTCCTTTATAAAACCGGATGGCACCGTGCAACCCAATATATATGAAGCTATCAACAATGAACATCTGCCCAATGATCCATTACATATCCACTATCTTCGAAATATGAACACCGGCGGCCTTCCTTTAGCCTATTGGATCATCACGAAACATGGCGGTGTAAGACTTAACGTCAATGATCTGCAAAAAGAACAGATCAAACCAGGCACCTTGCAGGAGAACTTCTTTCTTCCGCCTGCAAATATTGAAGTAGGATCGTTAAAAAATCATCGTCAGGGCGTACTCATGGGGATTATTAATCATAAATTCTATGGAGGGACAACGAGTACTTGGGATCAAAATGATAATTACGGCATGTTTGGAGCATACGCCCCAGGAAATTATACGCTAGCACCCCAATTTATACTCACGACCATTGGCAGCAACGTCAGTATGATTGCCTACGAAAAAGAGCGAAGGCAATTCGTACGCCTGGAAGTACAGTTAGGACCGGTTTATTTCGGCACACAGTATAGTGTCGATAATACAGATGCCTTTGATCCACAAGATGTCGGTCTCGATTTGATCCAGATCGTGCAGATCAACAGTGCAGATACCTATGCCTATATGCAAGACGCCGAGGGTCAACTATTTGAACTGAAATTTACGGCGGCATTTAATGCAAATCCATTTACGTTCCGGCCTATGCACAAGCGGCTTTTCGCGCGCCAAGAATGGATGCACGCCGACACCAAATTGCTGGCAACCCAAACCGGTTATATCTATATAGCTGCTGAGAACAAGATATATCGTTACAATCCGTTAAACGAACAGATTCTGGAATTGGAAGCAACGTTTAGCAATCCGGTTACCATGCTTAAGTTGGATGACGATCAGAATACCCTTATTGCCGGATCAGGCAACAGTATATACAACCTGGATATCCGGACAGGAAGAAATGGCAATATCACCGGCAAAATAGACGGTATACCCGGGCAGCCGATAGATATGGTCTGGAGAAGATAAATAAAAAACAATAGAACAATCGTATATGAACATTTCAAAATTAACAGCAGCATTAGTACTCCTCTCTCCGCTTGCCCTACAGGCGCAAGAGAATGGATTCCAACTGCAAGGCACGGCGCCACAAAACTTTAACGGAAAAAAAATCTACCTCGACTACATGCGGGATGGCCATAGCATGGCAGACTCGGCAACCATCCAAAATGGTACGTTTTCCTTTAGTGGGGCGGTAAATGAACCCAACTATTCGCGTATGGTATTTGACCCTGAAGGTAAAGGAAAGATGATGGTCCAGAACGATGGGGATCGGCTTTACTTCTATCTCGCAAACGAAACCTATAAGATGGCGATTACCGATTCGTTGCGGACAGCCAACATTACAGGGTCCGCCACACACGAGGCGTACACCGCCTATGAAGAAGAAATCGGCGGCGGGTTTATGGATATCATCGACGCGGCCAATAAGGAGTTTTCCGGCGTAGATCAAAATGCACCCGATAAAGACGCGCAGTATTTGGCGATACGAAAAAAATACGACGCCAAGTTTGATGAGCGGCGCGAAAAAGAGTTTACGTTTGCCAAAAACAATCCCCAGTCTATCTTTTCGATCGACGCGCTGAAGGATGTGGCCAACAAAAGAAAACTCTCCGAAATAGAACCCGTATTCCAACAGCTGTCAAAAGAAGTAAGACAATTGAGCGCTGCACGGGAACTGGAGGCGAGGATATTAGCCGATAAAACCATTAAGGTTGGTGCGAAAGCACCTGATTTTGCCCAACCGGATGTAAACGGCAAGGTGGTCAAAACCTCCGATTTCTTGGGCAAGTACCTGTTGATTGATTTTTGGGCTAGTTGGTGTGCACCCTGCCGTGCGGAAAACCCGCATCTGGTGAAAGCTTACGAAAAATACCATGCCAAAGGATTGGAAATTATGGGCGTGTCCCTGGACGACAATAAAGGTAAGGCTGCTTGGCTAAAAGCCATCGAACAGGATGGTTTACCGTGGATACACGTGGCTGATTTAAAAGGCTGGAGCAATGAGGCTGCTGTGCTGTATGGTGTACGTGGTATACCACAAAACTATTTGGTCGATCCCACCGGAACGATAATAGCTGTCAACCTTCGCGGCGATAAAGTTGAGGAAGAGCTGGCGAAGATATTTGCATTATAAATCCACAAAAATACGGAAGCTCCCGAGACGATTGTCTTGGGAGCTTCCGTATTATGGATGTAATTCTACTTTATAGGTTACATGGTCTGGATGAATGACGGATTAACAGGATGCCACAGGACACCTATCTCTACTATATTATATACCTTGTAAAGCTCGATTTATAGCGGTTGAATACTCACCGGTAAATCTTTTCATAAACCCCGTAGATTATTTATGACTAAAATTAAGAACTTCAAGTTATTCAAGGCAAATGCGTCGTTGAGCAAGCCAATATCGGACGCAACGCATACACTCACAGAAATCTCCTTTATCGTTTTACGGATCGAAACCACATCAGGGGTTATTGGAGAATCCTACCTTCTCAGCTTTCAGTACAGCCCTAGAGCGATAATTGGCGCTTTGAAAGACATAGGCGAGATGGTTATAGGCGAAGAGGTACATGATATGACAGGCTGTTTTGAGCGTATAAATCAAACCAACGAATATTTCGGGCTCGAGGGGATAAACCGGTGGGCGCAATCAGCTTTCAACATTGCCATGTGGGATGCTTGGGGCAAAATATTAGGACAACCCATTTGGAAAATTCTTGGTGGAGCTGCGCGTCCCATCCCTATCTATGGAAGCGGTGGCTGGACCTCATATACCATCGACGAACTTATTGCTGAAGTCACGGACTATAAACAACGGGGTTTTAAAGCGGTAAAAATAAAAGTAGGAAAACCAGATTGGAAAGAAGATTTAGAACGGTTAAGGTGTGTTAGAGATGCTGTGGGTCTGGATATAGGGATTATGATGGATGCTAATCAAGGGATGGAGGTGCCAAATGCGTTATCCTTGGCGAGGGCCGCCCGAGAACTAGGTATTCACTGGTTCGAAGAACCTATCGACCATACTGATTTCCAGGGATATAAACATTTACGCCATCAGGCCGGCATATCGTTAGCAATGGGTGAAAGAGAATATAGTTCGCTCCCTTTGCGGGAATTGATTAAACTTGATGCGATCGATATATGGCAACCGGATATTCTTCGGCTAGGCGGAGTCGAAGCATGGAGAGAAAGTGCTGCAATGGCGAAAAGCAACCATATTCCAGTTTTACCCCATTATTATAAAGATTATGATGTTCCTCTTTTATGTACCATTACCAATGGTACCGGTGCCGAATCATTTGATTGGATAGATCCGTTAATCGATTATCCGCTAGAAATCAATAATGGATTAGCGTTACCGCACAACCGGCCGGGATGGGGTTTCTCCTTTAAAGATAGCCTTATGCAGGAGATATAATATAACAGATAAAGTAATTTTATGGATTATCTTGAAAAAATATTTTCTTTGAAGGGACTTCGAATCATAGTTACGGGTGCTTCTAGTGGTTTGGGGTTGAGCCAGGCTATTGCATTGGCCAATTGTGGAGCGACTGTCTTTGCACTAAGCAGAACGGGAACGCCGAAAGTCGAAGTAGACACCACAATTCCCAAAACCATCAACTTTGATAAGCTTGACGTTTCGTCTTTATCGGACATCCGTCGCAAATTTGGTGAAATTGGAGACACTGGCGGCATAGACGTTTTGGTAAACAATGCCGGCATAACGCAACGCGTGAGAGCGGAGCAGATCAGTGAAGAACAATGGCGATCTATCCACGACGTCAATGTAGACGGTGTTTTCCGGTGTTCGCAGGCGGCCTATCCATTTTTAAGAAAATCTGCTCACGTGGGAAGAGTTATCAATATCGCTTCCATGGCATCCTATCTTGGTTTTTCCGAAGTAGTTCCCTATTCTTCTTCAAAATCGGCCGTGCTGGGAATCACAAGGGGGTTAGCGGTAGAATGGAGTCATGATAATATTCTTGTTAACTCCATATCACCGGGGTGGTTTCCCTCCCTTATGAACCAACAGGTGATGGACGCAGACCGAAAAGAAAAAATATTAAATAGAATGCCGCTGCACCGTTTCGGTCGTCCGGAAGAACTCTCCGCCATGACATGCTTTTTAGCCTCGCCGGCGGCAACTTATATCACCGGACAGGATTTTAGTGTAGACGGCGGTGCGCTAGCTTTTGGTTTCTAAAATAAGTAGATTCCAAGTTTTTTTCCGATGCGGGATAGATGGAAATATCGGGTAATAAAGGCAAGCCGGGAAAACCCACCAAGCGTAAACACCCGAGACGAATATCTCGGGTGTTGATAGGATTTCAGGAAAGACCTCGTATTATTTCCAGCGCAACTTCGTTACCACAGGCATATGGTCTGAGGGATAGCGCATATCCAGTGCATCCACCAGCACACCATATTTTTCCACTGCGACATCGTCCGTTAGAAACACATAGTCTATCCTATGTTTTGCAGGCGCATGCCAATCAAAGGAATTGGTCGTCCCAACAGGGCCATATGGCTGCGTTTCGCTGACCTCATATGCATCGCTCAGCTGTTCTTTTATCGTCTGGATTTGCTGCGTTTCCGGAGTCGAATTAAAATCTCCTGTAGCAATCACCGGTAAGTCAGCAGCAATCTCTCGCACCTTATTCACTAAGAGCTTAGCGGATTCCTCCCGGGCCTTTACCCCCTGGTGGTCAAAGTGCGAATTAAAAACAAAAAACACCTTGCCATTTCTTTTATCTTGCAGCTTTACCCATGAACATATCCTATTGCAACAAACAGCATCCCAGCCTAGCCCAGGCACATCGGGTGTTTCACTAAACCAGAAATCACCCTTATCCATCATCTCAAACTTATTTTTGTTGTAAAAAATTGCCGAATGCTCCCCTTCCATTTTCCCATCATCTCTCCCAACACCGACATATTCAAAATCTCGAATCTCGTTTATATCCCTAAGCTGATGAATAAACCCCTCCTGCGTACCCACGATATCAATCTCATGAAAGATCAGGAGGCTTTTAACCATCTCTTTTCGATATTCCCACGCATTAAGACTATCCCGGGGCGTGTCCATTCTCAGATTAAAACTCGCTACCGTAAATTCCGCAGCCGGCTGTTCTTGCTTGCATGCCGTGTATAACAACAACAAACACCATACTCCATATATACTACTCTTAAATCTTTTCATAGCTTTTTTCCATCTAATTATTTCCAACCCTCATTCTGTCCCAAATTTTCATTGCGTTCAATATCTACAAGTGGTATAGGATAGAGATATTTTCTATCAGCCCATTCACGCGGTCCCGGATTCCAGATAATCTCGCCGGAGGTTCCATTGGATAGCCGTATTTGACCAGCCGTGTCGGACGTAGCCACTCTGACAAACGCAATTCCAGGCGTAGAAGAACTCGGCCGGTCACCTTGATAGAAACACACATCCATTACCCCATCGTTATTCAAATCATATTCTCCGAGCGCTGGCACATATATACCGTTCATCTTCGAAGACTGAAAGAGTTCACCCAGCTTCCACCGAATTAGATCATCTGTTCTCAATCCCTCAAAAATCATTTCGACGGCACGTTCGCGCAATACTTCCAACATGACTGGATCGGTGAATTTCCCTTTGTAGTAATTGACCAAGTACGGATCAGCCGATGTAGGTAATACCGACGCTGCCGATGAAGCGATCCCTGCTCGTTCGCGAAGTGCACCTATGGTATTACCCCACTCCGAGACACTCATTTCTCCCAATTCCGCCAAAGCTTCCGCTTTATTCAATAAAACCTCCGCCCAGCGCATGATAATATGCGCGTTATCGTTTCTGCTTTCATCATCATAGGGAAAACGTTCGTCATAACACCATTTTATAGGTTGATACCCCGTATAAGTCTGTGTAAAATTCGGTGGAGAAATAACAGGTACGCCATTTTCTGTCCGGTGATAATCGCCAGATCGTATCGTCTGTTTAAGCCGCAAATCACGATCCTGCACCTCGTTAGCAAAAGTTGTCGTGATATAATCGGGTGCATCCGTAAAACGAGAGCCATCTAAATTTAGATACATCTTAACAAAATCCCGTGTTAAGCTTGGCCTATTTCCAAAAGTCGGGCTGATGAAACGTCGATTTGCCGAACTGAATACCTGTAATCCAGCATCCAATGCCACGGCAAGCATCGTTTCATCTGCATATGGCACTTTCGTGATGAAGAGCTCCCGGTAAGCGTTCTCTAGGTTAGCAGCTCTATGCAAAGTGAAGCCCGTGATCTGATTGGCCTCTTTTACCACCTCCCTAAACCAGCGCTCAGCCGTAGCTGTCTGCTGATAGTCGGTGTGGTACTTACGGAAAGAAGCCTCATGCAGACAGATCCGCGTTTTATAAGCCCGAGCTACATTTTTTGTTACACGCGTAGAGGTCGCATCCGATTCGAGGCTGATATGTTCAATCGCATAATTCAAATCCTCGAGTACTTTTTCCATTACCTCAAAGCGGTCATTTCTTCCAGCATATAGTACACCCTCATTATCAATATCTATGGTGTTTTCCACCCAAGGAACATCTCCGAAGCGTTTAACTTTATCAAAATAAAACAGCGCTCTAAAGAAACGAGCCAAACCAATAAAATGCTCCTTATTCTGAACCGGACTATTTTGTGCGTTTTCGATAAAATAATTGATATTGCGCAGGGGTTTCCAGTCCCATCCCGTGCTGGTGATAGGACTCAACGCATTAGGCGACAGAAAATTGTCGACTCCGTTGCGTGCAACAAAATCCGACAGATCATCTTTTTGGAATACCCCTACATCCGGAGTGGGTAAGATATCATAAAAAGAGTTGGCATATAGCTGCATGCCCGATTCAGACCCAAAAATTGCTTCATTGGAAGCCGTATCTACGGGTATTTCATCCAACTCGCACGACGTAGCAATAAGGGCTAGTAGCACATATATATATTGTAGCTTTTTCATCATTATCATATTTAAAATCCAACTGTAAGACCTAAAGCGAAAGCTTTCAGAACCGGATAATTATACCCGTCACCGCTATTTCCTCCACTTAAATCCCTATCCGATCCGTAGATATTTGTCACATCCGTATCTTTCGTCCATTTATACATTGGCGACCAAGTCCATATATTTTCTGCTGACATATACAGCCTTACTGTGGATGCGTTGATTCTGGAAGTGACTTTTTGCGGCAAATTATAGCCTATTTGGAGATTTCTCAACCTAATATAAGCCGCATTCTGCAAATAGCGATCATTAGCGACATTTAACACCCTACCACTACCCTGTGCAATATAGCCTACAAGACGAGGCAAATACGCATCAAAGTTACCCAACTCTTCACGGTACATATTGGCTTCATGCCACCTTGGATAAGCATTGTATGGGCGGTTATACTGCCCCCAGAAGCGGGACTCTGGAGAAGGATACCAGTCTTGTTTCAGCACACCCTGTAAAAATGCAGATACAAATATACCGTTCCAATCACCTCCTAAATTGATCCCGAAAGTGTACCTGCTGGTGGAGTTACCGATTATTGTTTTGTCACCGGAATTATCAGCCTGATTAAGGCCTTGATAAATCACACCATCGCCATCCAGATCTTTGAATTTTAGATCTCCAGGATAGTTTTTACGCGTATTGGTATTCGGAACATTCGTTTGAGAAGCTGAATTGGCAATCTCCTCTTCCGAACGGAAAAGGCCCTCTACCCGATATCCCCAGATCTCACCGATTCTTTGGCCAACATAGTAGTCGGTCAGCAGTTTGTCCGCATTGTTGTATTTGGTGACTTCAGCCGTATAATCTGCCAATACAAAACGTATATCGTAGTTAAACGGTTTATTGCTGAGTTGGAATCTATCTTTCCAGGTAACATTTACTTCCCATCCTTTTGTTTGCAAATCAGCATAGTTACCTTTTGGTACGTCCGTTCCGAAAATTGCTGGCAGTGTGGGGCCAACGGTAAACATATCCGTTGTGGTACGTTTGTAATAATCCCCCACAAATTGTAAGCGATTATCCAGTAGTGCAAATTCCAAACCGATATTGCTGGTTGCCGATTTTTCCCATGTCAATCCGGCGGGGACAACATTCGGCTGACTTGTCTTTTGCGGGCGCGATCCCGCAATAATGCGTTCTGACTGGCTAATCGTAAAGTTTTCCAAGAACGTATACGGATCGATGTTGCCATTGCCTAACATCCCGTATGAAGCTCTAATCTTCACATTTGCCAGGTATCGAGGATTCACTTTCCAGAAAGATTCTTCCGAGAGTCTCCAACCTGCCGAAGCCGAAGGGAAGAAGGCCCATTGTTGGTCTGAGGGGAACTTAGATGATCCATCATAGCGGCCATTAATTTCGAGCAGATACCGCTCCATAAAATTATAGTTCATCCGAAAAAACCCACCGGCTATTGCCCACTTTTTTAAGCCACCTGTCGTCACAATGCCTTGCCCCAGGGCTAAATTGATATCCTTCGCATCCGGATAAACGATACCATTTCTCCGTACAGTCAAATTGTCGTAGCGAGACTGTTCGTAATTATATCCTAAGAGGAAAGAGAAATTATGTTTATCTTCAATGGTCGTGGTATAATCTGCATACACATTCGTCGCCATGTATTGCGTAGTCTGTCTTCTTTCTTGCAGATCGTTCGTATTTGTTCCGGTGTAGCCGATCACGCCCTCATAGCGGCTATATGGCACTTGTACCCGGTTTTGCTGCGCGCGAATATCCGTAGTCTGGAAAGTAAAATCTGCGCGGATATTCAATTTTTTATCCAAGAAACTTGCCACAGCCCCGGTTCTGTTTTTTAAGAACCGATGTTCACTATCTACGCCGTTTCTGCCTAAGTAGTGGTCGCCCACGGTGTAAGCTGCCGAGAAAGAAAGTGTACCATCCGGGTTCAAAAGTGGGGCTAATGGATGGCCCTCATCCGCCAAGTTACGCCATATACCACTTCCCTCACCAACATTGATCGGTTGGAAATATTTCATATTAGAATACTCAGTATTATTATCGACCTGTAACCATGACGTCAGGTTTACTGCGCCCTTCGCCCGCAGATTATACATCCCATAATCATCACTATTATAGCGGAATAGCCCGTCTTGTCCATTATATCTACCACTCAGATAATACACCACCTTCTCGCTACCACCCGAGACGGCGATATTATGATCTTGAGCCATAAGGTTATCTTTGTACAATTCCCTGTACCAATCCGTACTGTAAAAATACATATACTCGCCGGTTGTTGGGTTTACCTCCACGCGCGGCAGGGAAGGGTCTTCCCAACGTCTTTTGATTTCGGCCAAATAGGCTGGAGAAAATGGTAAAGTTTTATTGATTGCCGTAGGGTTCGTTCCGCTGTCATTCCAATTGGACCACGCATCATTAAATCCTTTCGCCCAGGGATACGAATCCGTAATATTATCCGGCACAGTAGTCGGCGACTTTAAGGACATATTTGCATTGTAAGTAATAGCTGTACGCCCTTCTTTCGCAGATTTTGTCGTGATCAGCACAACACCAAATGCAGCTCGTGCGCCATAGATAGATGCCGAGGCCGCATCCTTCAGTACCGAGATATTTTCGATGTCGTTCGGGTTTAACATTCGAGGATCTCCCTCTACCCCATCGATTAACACCAAAGCATTACCACCCTGACCAATTGACGTAGTTCCCCGAACATTAAAAGCAGGCGATTGCGTAGGTTTTCCGTCCAACATCTGTATATTCAAGTTCGGGACAGCTCCAACCAGGCCTTGAGCTACATTGGTAATCGGCCTGTTTTCAAATACTTCGCCACCAACTTGATCTACCGCTCCCGTCAAGTTTACTTTCTTCTGCTGTCCATAGCCAACCACCACGACCTCATCCATACTGTGTACCGACTCCTCCATCTGGACCTGCATGCTGGTACGATTCCCCACTTGAACTTCCTGGGATTTATAGCCCACAATAGAAAAAACCAAAACGAGATCCGATTCGCTGGATACGATCTCAAAACGGCCGTTTTCCTGTGTAGCTGTACGGTTGGCTGTACCCTTCTCACTTACCGTCACATTGTACATCGGTTCGCCAGCGCTATTGGTTACTCTACCACTAATGGTTCGCTGTTGTGCAACGACCGTTACTGCTTTTTTGTCTAGCCGCACAGTACGTGCCGACTTCGCTGGACTTACAATAATATTCTTGTCCACGATCTTATAATCCAATTGGTTGGCTGTCAACAAGTCTTTCAATGCAGTCTCTAGCGTCACGTTTTTCAGGTTAACATTAACCCTAGCCCTCGTTTCCAATACAGATTCGGCATAGAAGATATTATAGCCACTTTGTAGCTGGATATCTTGAAGCACCGTGCTAAGCTTTGTATTCTTTTTCGCGAGCGTTATCCGCTGTCCATAGGTAAGCGCATTTACTTGTAGAGTTGCAGCCAATAAAAGAGGTATTGCCAATGACAACTTCATACATATAGGGATTGAGGTAGTATTTTCCTTCTTTCCATAAGGATATCCTACCAGATTTTTTTTGTTACTTTGCATCTGGTTGATTATTTATTCGTTAACATTCAATCAATCGTCTTTACCAAAGACTACTTTCAGGAGCGTTGCAACCGCTCCTGATTTTTTTAGCTATAGTTGGTTTATCACTCGTCTAACACATACACCCTCCTTCCCTCTCTTTTAAACCGGACTTCACCAGTCATAGCTATAAGTTCCAACATTTTATCAATATTTTCATACCGGGAGATACGCCCGGAAAAGCGAATATGTTGTGAGGACAGTTTATAGATTACCTCGATATCGTACCATCTAGCGATGTCTTCCATTACCTGATGAACATCCGTATTAGAGAAAGCGAAATTGCCGTTTTTCCAGGAAGTAAAATACAACGGATCCACTTTCGCGTATGTATAACGTTCCTTCTCCCTATCAAATCGCACCTGATCGTTAGCTTCCAAAATCTTATCCGCGGCATCCGTACCCGAGAACGATAGTTTCACTTTTCCTTCAACCAGTGTTGTCACGAGATCGTTAGTATACGTATTCAGATTAAATACGGTTCCCAGCACTTCCAAACGCTGTTTCCCGGTTTCTACGATAAACGGAATACGCTTACCATGGCGTTCCGCCTTACTAACTTCAAAATACGCTTCCCCCTCCATCTGTACTACCCGTTCCTTGTCGTCAAAAACTACTGGATAACGGAGGGTAGTGACCGCGTTCAGCCACACCTTTGTTCCGTCGGGCAATAGGAGCGCATACTCACCTCCTTTGGGTGTTACGATTCTGTTATAGACCAATCGGCCAGCCGTTTGGTAATCCTTGTCCGCCTGGTAAGAAATGATGCCGTCGCGACTCTTATGTATGCAGAAGCCCTCCATTTGCAGCGTTGTATCTCCCGGTAATGCTTCAAGGTCGATACTTTTCCCATTGTTCAATACAATCATCGCACGCTCTTTCCCCGGCAACACCTCTTCTACCTCGTTCTGCTGCTCGGCGACTAGCAGCGCTTCTTTTTTCGGATCATGGTATACCCAAAATGCGATAGCTATCGTCAATAGGAACATGGCAACTGCCCCAGCATACCTCCAGAGCCGTCTATAGCGATTGCTATGTCTAACTGCGTGTATTGTACGATCCGCTATGACACGCTCATCGTGCATAACCTTATCAAATAATTTTTCTTGATCTGCCGTATTGGCGCTGGGTTTCGCGGGTACACTTATAGACCATACCTCCTCCCATGCAGCGAGAAACTCTGCATCATCCATCATCTTCTGGATAAGCTGCATATCCTTATCGGAGGCGGTACCGTTATAAAAACGCCGGATAATGGATTGATATTTCTCTTTTTGTGACATGTTTTTCTGTTGCTCTTACCATATAAATCGCATAAGCAAGAAAGATGTACCAACGAGAAGCAAATTTTTTTTAATAGAAAAGAATAAAGAAGCAAATCATCCCGATTATTTTCTCCAGTCGAAAACGGACAAATCTACAGGCCATGTTTAAATGGTTCCTAACCGTATTTTTGGATAAACCTATATGCTTCGCGATCTCTGCAGAACTTAACTGTTCGAGTTTATTCATCCGGTAAACCAGCTGCTGTTGGGGAGGCAACTGACGGATCGTTTCCTGAAGAATACGGTGCAGGTCATTATAAAGTACTTCCTGTTCGAGGTTCGTATGCTCTTCCTTCCACACATGCTGTAGCTCTTGGCGGTAGTTTTGCTGTACAATATATTTACGGAAGAGCGTAACTGCCATTCTTTTGGCGACGACCTGCAAGAATGGGTAAATTCCCTCTGGCCCTTCAATCGTGCTCCTCTTAAGATAAAGCTGTACAAAGGCTTCCTGCGTCACCTCTTCGGCTTCACACTGGTCTTTGCAGAATTGCCTTACCTTAGCATGAAGTAGCGGTTGGTATTGGTCGAAGATTTGCCGAAAAGCAAGTTCATCCCCAGATTTAAACTGCGAAAAAACCTCTAAATCACAAGACATCCTAAATAAAACCATCTAAAATAGCATAGGTTTGTTTTATGGCCAAATAGACAAAATAATTGTTACGCGCATTTAAAATTAAGATTAATTTCTTATAAAATTTGGCCTGATCAAATAAAAATTTATGCTAGCATCCTACCTGTATATCAAAAACGATGAACACACAAGTAGAACATTTTTTTGACCGTACAAAGAAATGGAAAGAAGAATTTGATCTATCGCGGACTATTGTTCGAGAAAACGAAACAAGACCTTACATGAGGCATTCTATTCGTTAACACAACATTTCAGGATTCTTGAGATCCACCATAGATATCGTCCAACATACGGTATAACTTTGGGTGGTCCTCTTTCAGCAGGCTGGGTTTTTTGAAGAAATACTCGGATACAACCGCAAAAAACTCTGCTTCATTAGTACCTGCATATTCCCGGATATCTGATTCGCCCGTTCTGATTTCGCGAATGGTTTTATGCATCTCTTTGATCCAAGGTTCGATCAACGACTTCGGGATAAGATACTCCGGAATACCATCCACCTCGCCATCGGCCTTGTCGATGAGGTGTACAAACTCATGGATGGCGGTATTGGATGCAGACATGTTCAAAAAACCATTTCGCAATGCCTGTTGTGATAGGATCATCTTACTGCTGAGGGCACCCGAGCCAACCATCCCAGCGACATTTCTCCCTTCGCTCGCTGTATTAAAACGCTCATCAAAATAATCCGGGTATACCAGTACTTCGGTGAGGTTTCGGTACACCCATAATTTGAAATGAAAAAGCGGAATGGTCGCACTCGCCGCAATAAGTACTTTGTCCTCATCGGTAACCACAGCACCTTTTTCTGCCGATATTTTGGTATGCTCCAAAAAGTAACGTACTCTTTTCAGGAAAGTCTGCTGTTCATCAGTAGGCAGATGACGATAAAACCGAACTTGCTTCTCGAGGATCTGTCCCATCAGCTCGTCCGTGAAGGCAACAGGTACTGCGATTTTCTTCGTACCACCATACCTAAAGATAAAAACAATAAGCACAATGGCAAAAAGCACGAGGCCAGCGACAATGAAATAGGACGAGTCATTCATGGAGTTTGTTATTTTTTTTACAAAGTACGAAATATGAACAGAAAAAAGTACATGCGTTTTCATTGCACGCTTTCCGCCTCCAGTTCAAAAGTGGAACCGATACAACCGCAAAAAAAATCCCGAGGCAAGCCTCGGGTGTTTCAGTAAAAAAATGTTTAACTCATCCCCAAGGTCAGGGTCGTCACGAAGACTAATCCCGTCGAGCTTATGGCCTCCACATATACTTTGTAAGAACCTGCTGTTAAGCTTTCCGACGGTTTAACCCGGACTTTCCCGGAAGATTCTTCCACCTCGAAGATGTCGCTGGAATTCGCAAAGGGGGCCCCATCCTTCTCGACCGCCTTCAAACGGAACGTTGATTTATATTTCTCTGGATAAAACACGGGAGCAGCTGATAGATACCCGTTGCTTAACCCAATGTGCACGGTGCTATAATCGATAGTGATATCCAGATCCGGATAATACTGTCCAAAAAGATATTTAATCTCCGGTATAAACATCATACGAAAAGGCGTACTTGCCACCAAAAAACCATCTTTAACTAAGGAAGGCTGGCTATTGATAACCGTCTCTTCCTCTCCTTTACCTTCGGAGATGCTTGGACTAAATACTATTTTTCCCTCACGAATCTCTACAAATTCTGTAGCCGGCAAATACCAATCTGCATCCTTTTTTACGTCCTCCGCAGCCGACAAGGAAAACGAACTTTCCATATCACCGTGCAAACCATAGGCAAATGCCGTTCCAGCGTCTTGTTCCGTCTCCTCAATAGTAACAGCAGCCTGATCGATTGTAACATGTAAATAGCCTAACCCTACATCCTGCTTCGGGTTTGTGGATAGGTTGACCGTCCAGATATACTGTGATGGCAATACCTCACCAGATGTTATAGAGGAAGTACCTGTAGGATATAATAACCGACTGTCTACAAAGATAGCTCTCTGCTCTGTGTCGTAATGTGCCGCTTTTACCAATTTCTGCCGCAAAGTACTCCCATCGGCAAAGACGTAGTCCTTCGTTTCGTCAGCGGAAAACTCGACCTGAATATTGTTGTCATGACCATACCCTTCCGGAAGCGGAATACGTAGCTGCTCGCCATAGGTCATTGAGCTGTTCTCCGGAAACGAAACTGTTTCAGGCTTACGCGGATCAAAATTGTCTTTTTGGCAGGCCGTCAATAAGACAAAGCACAAGGACAATCCAATCCATGCTTTTCTACTGTAGTTGTTCAAATTCATCATTCTCTAATAACTTTGCGGCAAAGTAAAGGCATTTTTTTATAAAAAGCAATATTGTTGCTTTTATAATTTATACCTACTTTTGCCCGTCATGAATAGCGGTAATACATCCAACTCGATCAAAAAAAGCCTAACCGGTCTAATCTCTTTCTTGTTTTTATCTATAAACTGTATGGCACAAGTGGATACGGTATTCCGCATCGACTCCATAGTGGTAGAAGCCCCGGTCAATACATCATGGAATCGAGCCGTACTCAACAAGAACGACCTGACCCAGCGAAACGTTACCTCCTTCGGTGAACTACTCAGTGGCACCACCGGGGTCCAAAATAGCTATCATGGCCCACATGCCGGAGCCCCTATGATCCGCAGTATGTCGGGCAACCGGGTAAAGATTCTCCGAAACAACAACAGCATCTCCGATCTCTCGGGCATCAGCCCCAATTTCGCCATCAGTTTTGACCCAGACAACATCGCCGACATACACATCTATAAATCGCAGTCTAGTGTGCTTTATGGTGGGCGAGCTATCGGCGGCGCGATCAATATTATGGATAATAGCATACCCAAAGATTTACCGGCGAAACCGATCACCGGATCCGTCAAGACAGCATGGCAGAGCAATGCGGGCCACCATTTGGCTTTCGATATGGACAGCAAAACAGGAAAGCACTCCCTATGGCATATCGATGGGATGTGGCGCCGAAATGGGGATATCCAGATACCAGGCCACCCAAAAATAGACTGGGCGTATAGCCATACCATCGACGACCTGCAAGCATCGATGGCTCAAGTCTTTATTGACAAAGAGACTCGACAAAATATCACCCTCTACCCCTACCTCAGCCAATACACCCTTGATAACATTGACAATCCCAACCTAGGCCTATCCGAAAGTGAACTCTATACTTTTAAACCCCACTCGGTTATCGGCGGGTACGAAGTTCCAAATCTAGCCAATCCACGTTATATCCCCGATCAAGATCCCAGCACCCCATTGTTCACGACCATTGTCCACGGGGTACACGACTATGCCCCCGTACGCGAAGGCTATATCCCCAACAGCCATGCCGATCATAAATCCATCAGCATCGGCTATGCATGGCAAACCTCCCGTGTCCAGTTAGGCGTTGGCTATCGCGGCAACGAGGGATATTTCGGGATTCCGGGATTTGCACAAATTAGACAACCCAGCCATTCGCACAACCATGGGCATGGCCATCAGCATAGCGCGCAGGATTACGGCTATTCGCCCATCAACACGAGAGCACGCTCCAACAATGTCATTAGCGAAGCCTCGTTGGAGGTAGGCTTGCCTTGGTTGTACAGCATCAAAAACAGTTATAGCCTACAGTTTTCGGACGATAGGGAGCTTCTTGGAATCTATCAAATGAACAAGTTCAACAGTACATTGCACAGCAACCGGCTCGAACTTCACCATACACCCTATTCATTCTGGCAAGGGCTGTCCGGATTGGATCTTTCTTCCCGAAAGATTACCGGTACGGGTAGCATGCGCTATATGCCACACACCCATAGTCGGGAATGGGGAGCTTTTACACAGCAGCAGTTTACCGTCAAAACCTTACGCCTTAACGTTGGGTACCGTTTCGAACAGGCCAATCGGGAAGCGATGCTCGATGTGGATTACAAACGTAGTCGTGGATTAGCGGGCGGCAATCTTTCTCCAAGGAGCTTTAACCTTCAGCAGTTCAACAGCGAACTGGTTTGGGAAATTTTTTCCTTCCTGCAGGTGATGGGGAGCTATCAGCATGCCGAACGTGCGCCTGAGGTGAACGAACTCTATGCCGGCAACAACCATTTTGCCATCATGATCGAAGAAAACGGCGACGACCGACTGCCTACCGAAATCAATGACGGGGTTGAATTTGGTCTGGAGATCATCGGGATAACCGGCTGGAACGTTAAATCCACGTATTATCACAACACCTTTCAGAACTACCTTTACCTAGCACACACCGGCATCTCCCGGTCGGGCGGCTTCCTTGTTAAGGAATGGCGTGCGGCAGACACCCAGATTTCGGGTTGGGAAGTAGCGCTCAAACAACAAACGACCCTCCCTAGCGGAGCCAAGCTATTTAATCAAGGATACTTCGACCTCGTCAAAAACCGGAACACCTCCAACGATCCGTTGCGTCAATGGGCCGAAGGCGATTTCATGCCCAATATGCCGACCAGCCGTTTTGGCCTCTCGACCGAATTCCAGGCAAAAAACTGGTCATTATATGTTGCTGCTGACAGCTATCTAAAGCAAAAACTGTTGGGAAAGAACATCAATCCCGAACCGCCCATGCCGGCATTCACGCTCCTGCACGCGAAAATTGGTCGTCGGTTGCCTTGGGCAAAATATCAGCTAGAAGCGTATGTGCAAGGGAGTAATCTCCTCGATAGCGAGGCCCGCCCACAGCAGTCGATATTAAAGTATCTGTCTCCGCTCCCTGGGCGAAATATCAGTGTGGGCATCCAAATGGGTATTTGATAGCCATCATCTATACCATATTGATCTCTTTCATCAGCTCGTCCGTAAAGGCAGCAGGTATTGGAATTTTCTTCTTGCCTCCATACCTAAAGATGAAAATAACACAAATTGCTTATGGCTTATGTCCTGGATTTCACCTGTATAGGCTATGGCCTAATTTTTCATTCAAAAAAGCAATGACTACACCCGGCGAGCTGACTGCGGCACTCACCGGCAAGTTCAATGCTTGCTTCAAATGTAATAACAATTATTACATTTAAAAATTTATTGTATCTTTGCCTTATGAGTAACACAAGATTTGCCACGGCTATCCATATTTTGACGCTCCTGGCCAAAGCGCCAGGCGAATGGTTGAGTTCCGATTGGATTGCAGGCAGCATCCAGATAAACCCAGCAATTATCCGTAAGGAGCTCGGTGTGTTGCAGGATCGGGGCTGGGTGATCAGCAAAAAAGGTAAGGAAGGTGGATCCATGCTGGGTGTGCCTAGCAGTGAAATAAGCCTAGCTGATGTTTACCGCGCGGTAAAAAGCTCGCACGTGCTGGGGAAAAAAAATCAGAACCCCAATCCCAAATGCCCTGTAGGAAAAGTAGTTAACACCCGGTTAGAGCAGCTCTTTACAGAAACGGACGAATTGCTATATGCGTCTCTATCCCACAGAACACTCGAAAATTTTGTGCAACAGTTTTAATAATTTTTTTCCATATTAATGTAACAATTTTTATTACAATAACTTTAACAATACAATATGAAAATAGGAATTACCGGAGCTACCGGACAACTAGGTCGTTTGGTAGTAGAACAATTAAAACAGCGTCTAGGCGCTGAAAGCCTCGTCGCCTTGGTGCGCTCGCCCGAGAAAGCAGCAGATCTTGGTATTGCTTCAACCGTGTTTGACTACGACAAGCCCGAGACATTAGTCGAAGGGTTAAACGGTATCGAACATCTCCTGCTCATTTCCGGAAACGAGGTAGGCCAACGCAAAGTACAACATCAACGTGTTATCGATGCTGCACGTCAGGCCGGTGTTAAATGGATCGTATATACCAGCTTGCTCCATGCAGCTACATCCACATTGAGTTTAGCAGGAGAGCATGTCGAAACCGAAGCATTACTTCAGGCTTCGGGCATCCCCTACACTATCTTACGAAACGGCTGGTATACCGAAAATTATACAGGCTCAATTCCCGGAGCCTTGCAGGCGGGCGCTTTTGTCGGTAGCGCGGGTGAAGGTAAGATTTCTTCTGCCGCACGCGCCGATTATGCAGAAGCAGCCGCAGTCGTACTGAGCAGCGACGGCCATATCGGCAACGTATACGAATTAGCCGGCGACGAAGCTTATACCCTACAGGACCTTGCAGCCGAAATTAGCAAGCAAACGGGTAAAAACATCCCGTACAACAACCTCCCCGAAGCGGAGTACGCTGATGTGCTCACCTCGCTAGGTCTACCCCAAGGTATCGCAGAAGCAATCGCCAGCTGGGATGTAGGCGCCTCCAAGGGCGATCTATTCGAAGATAAGAAAGTTCTATCTAATTTAATAGGACATCCTACCACACCATTAACCGAATCAGTTAAGGCTGCATTGATTTAATAAGAAATAAGCAAGGCAGGCTTTCGGCACGTTGTGCCGAAAGCTTCGGCAATACGCATAGTGACGTGTTCGTTTTCCGGCATTTCAGGAAAATGATCGGAAGGTGGTTTGAAGATATAATTTCCACCCAAAGCTCCGACCACAGTTAGACGCCCCTTTTCTCCGTCTCGAATCGTATTTTTCACTAACGATAAAGAAAGTTTGGGTTGTACTCCGGGAACAGCTATACTACGCTTCACTACGTTCTTCGCCAATTCAGCCATTTGTTCCAATGAATGTTCGAACACCGGCTGCTGCTTTGTGCCGAAAAAATCCAGACATCGTCAGTCTCCTTAAGGATACCGGCTAAAAGATCTTTATAATATATAGACGCTTTCCTCATCAGTTATTCTTTTGTCGTTGCTAGTTCTCTTGCATTTACAGGAGCCAAAGTATGCCCAAACATTTTAAGTACTTGATTTACTTTCTCGAGATTCAGGTTTTCTTTTCCCTGTTCTATTTTTCGGATTACCGTTAATGCAACACCCGCTCGTTCAGCAAACTCTTCCTGTGTAAGATTTGCCTCTTTTCTTTTTTGCTTTACGAAATCTGCAAGTACTCTCATTATTATATGCTTTTGCAAAGAATTTAAGAAAAAACACTGTATTATATGTAAAAACATATAAAAATATTTACTCACATTAAATTATATGCATTTAGATATAAGAAAAAAGGTATATAAAAAAACTCCCGAGGCTTTTACACCCCGGGAGTTCATAGCAATATTCAATAAACAGATTACTAGCCGCGCCGTCGCCTGCCTTCAAGCAATCGGCTGGTGAGGTAACTCACCGCAGCACCTACCACGGCGATCAAAGCCGTATGCAAAAGGTTAGTCCAACGGTATTAATGTGTAAACATACCAAATTCCCCTTTTTGGTTTAGGTTGGGCATCGGCAAGAGCTTGTCCCGGTCCGATGTTTGTATTGACCGGAGCTGGCTATTTCCCAATTTTAGTCGTAATTTTAGGAGCGCTATTAGGGACTTGGTTCTATGGTCTGATAAGAAAAAAACGACCACATTAAATCAAAATAAATATGGAAGAGTTAATCCGTGAAACCTACCGGGGGATATTCGAAGAAGAGTTGATTGACGAAATCATTTCTGTCGCTAAAATTGTCGAATTTAAAGAAGGCGATGTATTGATAGATATTGGCAAGTACATAAAAACCATGCCTTTGCTGATCAGCGGGGCCATTAAAATTATGCGGGAAGATTTTGACACTGGCGAACTTCTGTTATACTTCATCGAAAAAGGCGACACCTGCTCCATGACACTTACATGCTGTATGGGTGATAAAAAAAGTGAAATTCGTGCCGTGGCAGAAAATGAAGGTTTAGTAGCCATGATTCCGGTTGGTAAAATGGAAGAATGGATGGGTAAATACAAAAGCTGGCGTGCGTTTGTTTTTGAAAGTTACAATAACCGTTTTAATGAAATGCTGGCAGCAATAGACAATATTGCCTTTATGCACATGGACGAACGCCTTTACAAATATCTCCTGGAAAAAAGCAAGATCAACAATTCGCGTATTATCACGAAAACCCATCAGGAGATTGCTTACGAATTGAACAGTTCGAGAGTGGTCATTTCACGATTACTGAAAGCACTGGAAAATGAAGGTAAAATAAAAATGAACCGTAATAACATAGCATTATTGCTATAAAAAGACATCGACACCTTTCTAAGTCTGTAACAATTGTTACCGTCTGTGTTATAGCGTTCGGCTAATTTTGTCGTATCATATAATTAGATAATTATGGCAACCGATCTTATAGGTTATGTATTAGCTGTTTTAGTAGGCGTTTCATTAGGACTTATCGGTAGCGGAGGCTCCATACTTACCGTCCCTATTTTGGTGTATGTAATGGGCGTTAATCCCGTATTAGCCACAGCTTATTCTTTATTTGTGGTAGGGACTACATCTTTCGTAGGTGGTGTTCAGAATGCCCTTCAGAACAAAGTAGATTTTAAAACCGTGTTTATCTTTGGTATTCCATCTATAGTTGCGGTGTATTTAACCCGGGCATATCTGATGCCATTAATTCCTGATGTGCTGTTTTCCCTTGGAGATTTTCAATTTACTAAACCTATTGCTTTAATGGTGCTCTTTGCCATTGTGATGATATTTGCTTCCATATCCATGATACGTCCTTGTCCCGATTGTAAAGATGCAGACGCTAGTGAAATAAAATACAATTATCCAATGATTTTGCTGGAAGGAGTATCAGTAGGTACGCTCACGGGATTAGTCGGTGCAGGTGGTGGATTTTTAATCATTCCAGCATTGGTCTTACTGGCAAAAATGCCGATGAAATTAGCCGTAGGAACGTCGTTGTTTATCATTGCTGCGAAATCGCTTTTAGGGTTTACAGGCGATTTGCAAAGCGGTGAAACCATCGACTGGACTTTGTTGTCTACTTTTACCGGATTATCGGTTGTCGGAATTTTTATCGGAATCTTCCTGTCCAAGAAAATAAAAGGCAACAAACTCAAATCCGCATTCGGTTGGTTTGTGTTGGTTATGGGAATTTATATCCTTATCAAAGAATTATTCTTATAAAAAATAGGCTTGTAACATATGTTACTGTATAGGGTATAATCAGTTTATAATTTTGTAATGTAAGTTTTAAAATCTTAAAAATTATGTTTTTTCAACACGTATATGATAAAAGTTTAGCGCAAGCAAGTTACTTTATAGGTTGTCAGGCTAAAGGTGAAGCCATCGTAATTGATGCTCAAAGAGATATTGATGTGTATTTGGAAATTGCAAAGCAAAACAATATGAAAATCACGCATATTACCGAAACACACATCCACGCGGATTTTCTATGCGGTTCACGCGAATTAGCTGCAGTGACTGGAGCACAAATGTATCTTTCAGACGAAGGTGGAGCGGATTGGCAATATCAATTTCCGCATGTAGGATTGAAGCACGCAGATAAAATTAACGTAGGTAATCTTAGCCTGGAAGTATTGCACACACCAGGTCACACTCCAGAAAGCATCAGCTTTTTATTGACGGATCATCCGGCTACAGACAAACCGGTTATGGTATTCACCGGAGATTTCGTTTTTGTAGGCGATATTGGTCGTCCCGATTTATTGGAAAAAGCGGCAGGACTTATCGGCACACAAGAAAAAGGAGCTAAGCAGATCTACCAATCCATTAAGCGATTTGCCGAATTACCTGAATACGTTCAGGTATGGCCAGCACACGGAGCGGGTTCGGCATGTGGTAAATCTTTGGGAGCAGTGCCAAGTTCTACGGTAGGGTACGAAAAAGTACGCAACTGGGCATTTCAGTACGAAGATGACGAAGCCGGATTTATAAAATACCTGTTAGAGGGTCAGCCGGAACCGCCCAAGTATTTTGCGATGATGAAGCATTTAAATAAGGTCAGTAGAACCTTATTAGTGGAAGTGCCAAAGCATCCAAAATTGTCAAAGAAACAATTTTTAAAGGCATACGATAACGGTTTGAAAGTAATCGATACCCGAGTAAAAACAGATTTCGCTAAAGGTTTTATTCCGGGAAGTATCAATATTCAAGGCAACAACTCGTTTTCCACATGGACAGGTTGGTTACTCAATTATCAGGAACAGTTCGTTTTAGTTGCCGAAGATCATCAAATTGAAGATTTGACCAGAAAATTGATGCGGATAGGTTTGGATAATATCTACGGATATATTTCCAATGTGGAAGACTTAGGGTTGGAATTGGAAACCGAAGACATTATCGATATCGAAGAATTCAAATCTTATATCGGTAATCCAAATGCTCAGATCGTAGATGTGAGAAGTATTTCCGAGTATAACACGTACCATATAGAGGGAGCGGACCATGTTTTTGTAGGCACATTACCTGATAATTTAGATAAGCTCAGTAAAGACAAACAAATCGTGATCCATTGCCAAAGTGGTGACAGAGCGACAATCGCACAATCTTTGTTAGCAAGGTATGGATTCAAAAACGTAAAAAACTATGCTGCCGGAATGAAGGAATGGATAGAAGTAAAAAGCTAAAAAATCAATTTAATTAGTAAAAAAAGCAGTGGTGGGATAAATACCTTGACATCGTAAATAACTATATCGCCTTGCAAGGATTTTTCGTTTGCTTTCAAGAAACAATTTGGGTATGACCCTCTTGTGCCTCCCACTGCGCTAACATTTCCTTAAGAACCCGATATTCCTGCGAATATGCGCCATCAGGAACATCGAATCTATCTTTGAACTCTGTAAAGCTCATCCATGCCTGTTTGCTGCCAGATAGGGCTGCAACAAATAACTGGTTGGCAATTTTCATCTTGCTTTCATCAAAACCAGAACCCGCATTTCTATAAGTTTCAAGAACTTCTTGAATTTCCGCTGCGCTATATCTTCTTATACCGCTGTTAACCGACTTTTTACGGTTAACTTTATTATCCGTAAAATAAATCTTTTCTGTTGTCCAAACCGTTTCTTCAAATTCAAAATTATCCACTATGGGCAGTGGATAAAGCTCCTGTACAAACAGCGTGTCGTTGTGGGACGTTAACCTTATTTTCCCCGCACACCGCAAGTACAAATTCCGAATAAGTGGGATGAGTGTCATCTGTATTTTTATATCCACATACCGCTATCGCTCGATCGTTGGATTATACCAATTGAATTGTTACGCAATCATTTTGGATGTGGTCGACACCGTAAATGTTATCCGTAAAACCCCTGTTTTCGTGGATTGCTCACGCCATCTTTTTTACGGAACTTTAAATTTGTTGATATCGGACCATTTCCAAGTTTGTGAACGATTACCCTTCCGTCAGAATGCTGCATTAGTCTTCCTACTACTTATCGGCGTTTCGTTAACAGCTGAGGCGTTTGACCAGCATATTCCGAAAGGGTATATTTACTTCACGATGGCTTTCTCGGTTCTGGTGGAGTTTCTTAACATCCGGGTAGAGAAAAAAGAACTGCAAAAATTTAAAGAGGGGGAATGAAAGTGCGTACGAAAAATCATGCCGAATAAGATCGAGTATCCATTTACAATGGAAACTTTTATCCACTTGTAATGGAAACTTTTGTACATTTGTAATGGACACCAATACGCAGACACGATGGTTATAGAAGAAACAATAGAACAAGTAATCACGGCTCAACGAGCAAACATGGCACATCGCGGTACAGGGCAACGCAGAAAAGCGCTATCTTCGTTACCCGACTTGACTAACTTTGCACTAATCGTATCCGGCGTAAGACGTTGTGGGAAAAGCACCCTGCTTTATCAGCTTTTGGATGAGCGATATCAAGATGCGCTATATCTAAACTTTGAAGACCCTAGGTTATATGGGTTTGACCTGAAAGATTTTGGACGTCTGGATAAGATCATTACACGCCTAGGAACCCGGGTTTTACTATTTGACGAAATACAAATAATAGACGACTGGGAACGTTACGTACGGCAGAAACTCGACGAATCTTTTCAGATTGTTATTACTGGATCAAATGCCAGTTTGCTGAGTAAAGAACTTGGCACGAAACTCACCGGACGACATATTACAAAAGAGCTCTTTCCGTTTTCTTTTGAAGAGTTTGCTGAATTTACTACTAAAAATCATTCACCAGAGTCTTTGGCAGATTATCTAGAAATAGGCGGCTTTCCAGAATACATCAAACAGGGTATTGAAGATATTCTGCATTATGTTCTAGAAGACATTCTATTACGTGATATCGCCATACGACACAATATACGTGACGTAGACAAACTTCAAAAACTGGCCCTATACCTTATTTCCAATGTGGGGAAGCCGGTTAGTGCCAATAGGCTTAAAAGTATAGTTGATATCGGATCCACCAGCACCGTTACAGAATACTTATCTTATCTTGAGGATAGCTATTTGATACAATTGATTCCTAAGTTTGATTATTCTCTCCGAAAACAGGCTATCAATCCACGGAAGGTCTATGCTATTGATACCGGACTCATCAAGGTAAATTCTTCCTCTTTTACAAGAGATGATGGAAGACTTTTAGAAAACCTTGTCTATACACACCTACGACGGTCATATCAGCAGATCTATTATTTCTCAGAACAACGAGAGTGCGATTTCGTCGTCTTTAACAAGACGGACATCCAAGCAGCTATACAAGTTTGTTACACGCTAAATCAGGACAATCTTGAGAGAGAAATGAACGGGTTACTGGAAGCCATGGAATTTTTCGGGCTCCAGGAAGGCACCATCGTGACATTTTCCCAGACAGACCAATTTGTGAAGAACGACAAGACTATACATGTTATACCAGCACATGTTTATTTAACGACGGGTTAACAACGCTCCGCAAAAAAATTCCCGAGGTTCACACCCCGGGAGTTCTCCACAACATTAAATAAACAATTTACTAGCCGCGCCTTCGTCGCCTGCCTTCGAGCAATCGGCTGGTGAGGTAACTCACCGCAGCACCTACCACGGCTACCAGCGCTGTTTGCAAGAGGTTGCTCCAGTCGAAGCTGTTCCAGACTGAGCAGATGGTACCGCCCAAGGTACCAAACTGCACATTACTCATCATCCGCATTGCTTCCCTCCTTTCCTTCAGCTTTCGGTTTGCGCTCCTCTTCCTGCATCACCTGCTCGATGATGCCCAGACCTACCGCGATGTATTTCAACACGCTCATGGCCTTCGCGGGAAGCTTGATCGGAGCCAGCAGTACCACCTGTACTGCTTGGCTTATTTTGCCGATGAGCTTTTTCATCGCCCCTCCCGGATTAAAAGAAACACTTCATCGCCCTGCTCCCACAAGCTATAGACCAGTGCCTTCAGTTTTTCCAAAGCTCTAGCGCTTTCATCACCGGTGCCTTCACCCGTGAGGGTTGTGACAGGTGCGATGCAACCCAGCAACTGCTTCATGGCATTGTTGGCCGCGTGGATCAGGATCGCTTCTCGTCCGAGAACGGCGGGTATGCCGATCTGTTCGCCATGCTTGGTATACTTCCGCTTTTCCAGCTTGTAGCACCCTTCCGGGATGCAGCTTAAACGCTGTAAGTTGTTACGCCAAGGAAGCTCGATCGTATGGCATATTTTCTCGCCGTCGAAGTAAATCGTTCCGTTGGTTCCCTGTTCTCCGTAAGTCCGTCGGAGAACCAAGGTGCTCTTCAATGCCATATTATCTAACTATCATTGTTGCGTGATCACTCCAGTCCCCGGTTCCTTGCGTATTTAGCGCACGTACCCGAACTTCATAGCGTTCAGCTGCCATCAGCGGTGCAATAATATTGGCTCGCGATGAGCTCGTGGCGAACCGCTCACTCCACTCATTTTCGCCCTGCAGGCGGTATTGATACTCGTATAGCAATACGTTCCGCTGTTTATCAAAATCCAGCCTCATCTGCCCGGATTGTCTACCGTCACCGAGTTTCACACCTTCCACTTTCAACGGCACCTGTACCGAGCCGCCGGCTCCATTGGTCGGAAAACCCGAGCTCAGCAGTGTCGATAAGTGCCCCTCGGTCACGCTGTTCACGTAATATGCCAGTTGCCTTAATGCGGCCTCCAACGGCAGTCGGCTTTCGTTCTTGAGGGCCGTTTCCTCCGGTGAGCCGCGACGCCTGGCAGCCGACAGCTTCGCCGAGAAATCATCCAACAGTTCCTGTACCGTCGCCAGTTCAGGCGTCGGTTGTTCGAAATGTACATTGTCTGTCATGGCACCGATGATCGTTGCAGCGGTTACCATGAGCTCATCGTCTTTCATTCGTGTAAAGCCGATAAGCGCTTTAAATTTTATAGCCATTTTTTTGCTTTTTATGTTCTCCTCGCGAGATCGAACAGTACAAACGTAAAAAGCAACCTAGCCCCGAATGAACTTTTGATAGGATTTGATAGAAATTGATAAGATTTGATAAAAATTAACCGAAAAGAAACGCATTTTGTACATATACATCGTGTTTACCGCAATGTAGTTGACGGCTATGTCACGGCACAAAACACACCACGCAAGGCACATCGTCGAGAAATCCGGCAACAAATGCGTCCACTTACGGGACATCGCGCACCACTATCTATGGTTGATCAATAAGTCATCCAACAAAATTCACATGTAGCGTGCAGGCATCGTTAACGCACAGTACATAACGCGCATGTCCAGTGACAAAAGCATTAACACGTGTGATATAACGGCTATGTCGTGGTACAAAACCTTTACGTCCCGTGCGTGCATCCACGTGTAGATGTACATAGCGACGCCGATCGCTCCAACAGGCGTTATATCTTTCCCTTTCTTCTGCTCTCATCAATCGCCTTAAGGATGTCTTCCTCAAAATACATATCCGAACCGCCTAAGCGCATCGGGTTTAACAACTTCTTTTTCAGATTACGGTTGTAGGTCGGTTCGGTCATATTCATCTTCTCCAGTACCTGTTCTTTTGTCCAGATGTGACGATCCTGCAACGGCACGCGCTGTTGCCGCTTGATATCGACAAGTTCGCGAAACAATTTGACAAGTTCGCTCAGGAGGTTCTTGATTGCAGTTAGTAGTTCGATTACATGATTCAGTCCGCTTTGCATAATTGGAAATATTAAAGAACAACAGCCGAACAGCCGTCCTACAGGTCAACACATGACCAGCCCACTCCCGTTGAATAGGTTTACAAATAAGGATGAAAAAAATCAATGCAATGGAATAAAGTCATCCCAACCTTCGTAATCCATTCCGTCATTACCGACCAAAAAATCCTCTACCAGCGTATTTTTCATTCCCGGACCAATTGTAGATATCTCCTCAATTTCGGCAGCACTCAAGTTCTTCAACAGATTATCGTACACCTCCTGATGCAGTTTCAACGTTTTACTGCGCGTATCTATAGTATACAGTACCAGCAACATATTGATGCTGTAGTTCCGTGATATCTTCAAGATCCATCGGTCCAGGCCCCGTTCCTTGAGTTCCTGCATAATCTTATCGGCAAACACTTTCTCGCCGTTGGTGAGGAACACAAACCGACCTTCCCGTTTACCGTAAATCGCGAAAATATCCAGAAAACGTACTTGCCCGTTTTTCCTGACAGGTCCCATCTCCGTATGCTTCTTTATATCATAAAACGGCATATATACATAAAGATCTCCCTGCTCACCGTCCGGTTCTTCCGCTGTTTTGGCCTTTTCCTTTGCCCTAAAAAAGTTCGTTGCCAATATATAACCGGGGTAATACCATAAAAATAGACTATACCCCCCTATAAAGAGGAATAATATAGGAACATAGGTTACAATATGAAAAAATATATGACCCGCGGGATCATCGGTGGCAGCGGCGGCCAGATAAATGATAAGTATATAAGTGGCCAGCACCGGCAGCACCACACGTATCAAATAGATTGGCCATAGGCGTTTTGATATTAAAATTATCTTTTGATTGTCTTTCGTCCATCCATATCTATTGTCCTTTATCCAGAGATGCTGTGTACCTATCCATACCGCAAATGCGCAAAACAGCATCGTGGTACCGAGTGTCAACGGTAAGAAATTTCCACTGCTCACCCTGTCCAGCACGCCGGGATGCAACAATCTTAAATTAAAAAGGGCTGCCGCTACGAATGCAAAAAGAAAAACAATAAAAGACTTCAAATTCTTATATTTTGGTTACTACGGTACGTCCGCACACGTCATTCTTCGGTTCAACTACTAAAGTAATAAATTTCTTTAAAAGCACAAATAAAAATCCCCCTATAACCAAATAATTAGCCCTTGGTCTATCGTCATCGTTAATCTCCCCAAAGACAAAAACAACTAGCTGGGGATTTTTTCTTTCCTCCCATATCCAAAAAACGGCATCTGGGCGATTTTTCCGTGCAACCGGCTTGCTTCAAATTATTAGAAGCTCTTATTTGGCTGCAAAATTTTAAACAAAAAAAACATGAAACAGCTTTTTGACAATGCAGGCGTCGCCCATGTGCAGACGTCTACGATCGAGCTTCCGGCGGCTGAATTGGCTACAGAGGTGGCCTACATCCGTAGCGATTTTAAAGGATGGATGAGAGACAAATTTGACTTGCATCCCAATCAGGAACACCAACTGGAGATCATGCCGGATGATTTTGCCCAACGGCTTGCAAATGCGATTGCTGATCACTATGAGCAGCGTGTGGCCGTGCAGTTTTACAAAGAGACGCGCGCGGAGGATGACAACAAAGATCTCAAAGACCTAATTTTAAATGGGATGGATCAAGTTACGTACACTCTTGGTTCAGAACCCAGTGTAGCGGTTCCCGAGCTTGCCATTTGGATACGCTACAAGAGAACCATCTAACTCATTTGCCAATTTCCCTTGGAAACTAGTCGAACAGGGTTTCCAGGGGAATCCAAAAATCCTCTACCTTTACCACTTAAACCAAGTATTATAAAACTATTAAAAACAACCTAACATCATGAAAAAGAGCATGCATCTGGGCTTGCATGAATACTTCGAGCAAGTGAGCTTCCTTAGCGATCTAGATGAAATCAAACGTAGTACGCCTATGCGAAACGCCGAAGAAACCTACTGGAAGAATCAACAAGAAGAAGCTGTATTACAAGAATTTGACGGACACCAGGGGTACCTTTACTTTATCGATATACTATTGGAAGATGAGCGGCACATTCCATTTGAAATAGATCATGCCGATCTGCATATCCTGTATGTGCTTTCGGATAGCGGTCCCATCAAGCTTTACAATCAAGATACCCACTTATTATCCAAAGTAGCCAACCATCGCGCCCAATACCTGTACTTACCTCCCGAAGATTACCATATTGCACTGCCTCCTGGCAAGTCGACCATTTTTGGCTTCTACTTCCGCGCCTCGATTTTCCGTGACGGCAACGATACCAAGTATACGTTTCTGCACCCTCTACTGGATGCTTACCGCAGCCAGTCGCCTTTGCCGAAATGCAGCATCGATTTCCGCGTAGGCCCAATCACCCAGCTCTATATCGAGACCCTGTGCCGAAATCTAGTGGCCAAGCAATTGCACAACGAAAGTTTTATCTTGGAAAGATTGATCCAATTGATCGAACTTTCCAGGCAAAAGATACATGAAGAATATGATCATAAAGATATGTATAAAAATCTGATTTATAAATACATAAGTCTAATAAAAGCATATGTAGATATGTATGGTCAGAATTTTAGCCTACAGGAAGTTGCAGAAAAAATGGGGTTTTCCGAATCGCACATGAGCCACATCCTCAAACGGCAGACCGGTATCCCGGCCAAGCAATATAAGGATCGCTTTGTGCTCGAACGCTGCCGTAAAGAACTGCTTGCCTACGGGCAGGTGGGCGATGCTGCCGAACGTTGTGGGTTCTCCAGTGCGGCTGCCTTTAGCAAGTTCTTTAAAAAGCATACAGGTGAAACGCCGGGTGCATTCCGAAACAGATAAAACAGCCCGAAGCCAGCTGTAAAAGCAGGCCTATTTAGTGCTGCGGTATATTTCGGTTCTTGATGCGTTCTTTCCGGCGGTTATATAGAAAGAGAAAAAGATAGTGGAGGTAATCAAGCGGATCGATCAGGATCTTGACTACTGCATCGCGTTTGCTATCGTTACCATAGCCCGGCAGCGAATAATCAAACAATCGCAAGGAAACGACGACGCCTATATCGGTACGTAGCCAGCGCCATACGTTCTTTCGGTCTTGCCCCCTGCTGTAATCTTCTGGAGACTGTGGTGCATAGGGATTAGCGGCCAGGTTCTTGAGTATCTGCACGGGTATCTTAAATTGTGCCGTGGTATGGAAAGCTTCGCAGCGCCTGCAGTAATACACGCGTCTTTCCTTTCGTTGGTCGTTATCCGGGAAAATACGATTGACCGCTACAATCTGTTGTGCACGCCCCAAGAGCAGAGGACGCTTGCCGCATGGCAACTGCTGGGTCTCCTCCTCACTGAGTTCGGCTTTGCACACCATGCGCTTGGCTACTACCTCGCGTGCAGCATGCAACCTTCTGTGTCCGGCGAGCAATCGAAGAACGACGGTATGTTCGCGTACGGCAAGAATCAACCCGAGTTGTGGCTCTCTCGGAAACATCATCCATACCCAATCTTTTTGCTTAATTGACATACTACATCATGATCTTTATATCAACAATAGTTATAGCTGTACTAAGTTAACAAATTTATAGATAGATATATCGGCTGTCAAAAATGGACAACACCGTATCGCAAACATAGACAAACGTTGCCTCTGAAGTTGCCCTACTTTTGTATCAGACACTGGTTCTTAAACGCCAGTGCTTGATACAGAAGAAATGAAAACACGTATAAGACATATAACCCCAGTTTTACATCTTGGTCCTGCAGTATGGCGGTGGCGTAAGTACGCGCCGTTTCCCCGCGGGGTGTGCTGATCAATGCCCCAGGCACTTGCAGGTGTCTATTCTTAGCGGTACGGGCATGCCC
Organism: Sphingobacterium gobiense; assembly: GCF_002980575.1. Taxonomy (GTDB): domain Bacteria; phylum Bacteroidota; class Bacteroidia; order Sphingobacteriales; family Sphingobacteriaceae; genus Sphingobacterium; species Sphingobacterium gobiense. Next base: position 398,222 of record NZ_PVBS01000001.1, on the reverse strand, counting down.
TCTAACAAATTATACAACCAAATTCAAAATTTTAAGTTATTTGCTATGAAAGCATTAAAAATAAAATATCTAAAAGGTGCATTTACGGTATTTGCACTATGTTTAATCGGAACAGTATCTGCTGCTCCTAATGGAAATGGAGAGGAGAAGGATGACGCGAAAAACACAACGCCAGTTGAAACTAAAAAAGCAGACTCTTATTATTTCAAGTTCAACGGCTCTCCCGGTCAGGAAACAGATGAGACTTTGTGGGAACAGACTGACAATCCAGGCGCCGAAGCGTGTAGCGGAGCTAATGATGGCTGTCTAATCGAAGTTGACGGAGATTTTACTACTACGAATAGCAGTAACGAACGAATTCTGACGCAACCTGTGCCAGTAGTCAATGCTTCGGGGCATCTCAATCCTGACACCAGTAGCAGTATGATCCTCTCTGCATCGAATAGAAATCCATAAATTATCGGATTAATCTTTTCAAATTCTCCAATCCAGAAAAGGCATTATCTGGATTGGAGAAAATTTAAGCAGGATTCTGTGGAATACCTGCAATGTCTACAATATCTGCGGGAAGCGGTAAAGCATAACGGTTATCATTTGGCATAAGTTTATATTCTGTGCCATCAACGAATCTAGTAATAATAATCTCTGCGCCTTCTTTGTTCAATCTCTTGATATCTATCCAACGCAGCCCCCTGAATAATAATTCTTTTCTCCGCTCTTTTAATATAATCTCTAATGCTTCATCCTTGTTTTGCGGCGTTGGTTCCCTATAAGGCTTCGTATTAATTCTCCTTTTATCCAGTAGCACATTGAGGTCCTTCATAGCGGTTTCTATATCATTAGACCTCGCTTTACATTCCGCACGCACCAAGTACATCTCACTTGTGGTGATCCCCGTAAACATCCAGTGCGAAAACAACCCATTCATGTAATTACCCCTAAACGTGTGATATGTGTCTACCGAATTAAAAAACAACTTCTTCCGTAGATCGTCATTGTCGTAATAGCTATAGAGAACGGTATCAACATATGCATAATTTGGCTGCGTGTTCACAACAAAGAATGTTGAAACGCTAGAATGAAATATTACTTCCGGGTTAAAGCTTACAAATGGTCGTATCAAGGTAGGGTCAATTTCATTATAGTCCATCAAGTCACTTTTTATTTCCAAACACTTGTCTGCATAATCCAACGCCATAGCGTATTCGCGCATAGAAAGATAAGTTCGTGCAAGTAAACCTAAAGCCGCTACCTTAGATGGTCTCATCACATGACGGGGACGCTGCGGCAATAAATCTACCGCTTCCTCCAGATCACGTATCACTTGACCATAACTCTCCGCTACACTAGCCCGAATAGATTTTTCATTAAAATCAGCATTTAGACGCAGTACAATTCCCAAGTCTTCCGTTGCTGTTTCTTCATCATAAGCCTTGGCGTGTATCCACAAAAGATTTAAAAAAGTATAAGCGCGGTAAAACAATGCCGATCCTTTTACATTGTCCCAGGCGGTTGCATTTTGTGGTGTTCGGTCGATTTTGACAAGTTGATCCAGACAGATGTTCGCAATATTGGCTGTATTATAAGATCTCGCCCAGTCATTATTAAAAACATAAGGGCTTTGCTCCCAGACATAAGCTTCTTGTCCAATTATTCCAACACGGGCAAAGTTTTCGGCTGCCAAAAAGTAATCATCAGCCGATGCCTCTCCATAGACGGGGCTCAGCTCATTCATATTTTCAGACCTATCCAACAAGGCCTGTAAATCGTTCAACGTCTCTGGAATAGCCACACGGCTATTCGGTTTTTCATCAAGAAATGTCTGGCATCCCGTGCTTCCCATACACAGCAAGATGATATGTATATATAAAATATTTTTCATTTTCGTGTTCTCTATAGTTTTGCCCGCAGGCCAATAGTATAAGTTCTCAATGGCGGCAATGACCCGGGGTATTGTGGATCAAGCCCTTCTTTATTTGCTACCCATATCAAACCTAGGTTGCTGATATTGCTATACAACTGTACATCAGTAAGCCCCAGCTTGCTTAAAAGAAATGCAGGCGGTCTATAACTGACATTCACATATTGCAACCTGATGTGATCTCCTTTTGCAGCGGTAGCTTCTGACCAGAGATAAAGCTGATCCCGAGGGGAGTTTGCCGGATAGACCATCGCGGGAACATCCGTATTCAACTCGTCTCCCGCTTGCTGCCACCTCTTCGCGAAATCCGTATGCATCCTACCGCTGTTGAATAGCTGCATGTAGGCGATAGTCGGCTTTCTGAAGTAATATCCAAACCTGTAGGCGAGATTAAAAGAAAGACTTAGTCCTTTCCATTCGAGTGTATTGATCAGAGATCCGGTGTGCTCCGGGACACTGGAGCCGTGGTAGATCATGGAGTTGCTCGCTTCGCCATTCCGGTTAACATCCAAAATAATAGCGTTGTAATCTTTGCTTAGATCGCCGTCCAAATAGCCTTGTGGATCGCCGCTGTTATCTAATCCTGCCCATCGGTAACTTGCCAGGCTGTACAATGGCTTCCCTTCCAATGGCGTAACGATCATACCGGCTCCTAGCATGCCGCCAGAATATCCCGAAGGGCCATAATATTTGAGCGTTTTACTCTTATTCATATTGACCAGTGCCTGTGTTCTCCATTTAAATACGCCATCTATATTCCGGCTAAGCAAAGAAATATCAAATCCAGTACCTCTCATCTCGGCGACATTTTTAGTCATCACATTGGATGCACCCCACCCCGTATAATCAAATGCCTCAGGGCCGTATAGATCTGCACCGCGCTTTCGATATATATCTATACTTCCAGAAAGCCTGTTCCCTTTTAAGGTAAAATCAACCCCTACATTGTACTGTCCTATTTTTTCCCACCTTAACGAAGGATTACCCAATTGGAGTACCCTAGCCTGTTCCAGATCGGTATCCCGGTTTCGACCGGCATAGCTGATGATCGTATTAGCAGATCGACTCAAATCAACGTTTCCTTGATAGCCATAAGAAGTTCTCAGTTTTAGGTGTGTAAAGAGCGCCTGCTCGAAAAATGCTTCTTTGGTGATGTCCCAAGCCAAGCCTGCGGACCAGAGTGGTGTCCATTTGTCGTTCGTTGATACCCCGAATATATTGGACGCGTCCCTTCTGGCACTGGCAGAAACGATGTACCTATCTTTATAGGTATATGCAAAATTTGTGAATAGCGAAACAAAACGATGAAGGTCTTCATAAAAAACCGATCCGACCGGTATACGTTCTCTGGTACCCCGAATAAATGTAGGATACGTGTTGACAAAATCTGCAGGAGCAAACCCAAGTGGGTTATCGTTGTAACCGTATTTTGTATCAGAGATACCATCGGTTACCGTGTGCCTGATCTCTCCCCCTACTATCCCAGACAGATTGTGCGATCTCCAATCTTTGTCTACAGAAATCTGCCCTCTAAAATTCTGAGACTTCATCTGCGTACCTGTCGTATTGAGAATACCACCACGCGGTACACTATACGTCACTTCCCCTGTGGTTGGATTGATCTGGGTAAATTTATTGATCATATCCCTTGTACCGTAGGCATATTCATCAGCCAGATTTCTTGTCCGGTTTTCCTGCCGCTCATGTTGATACCGGGCGGTAACTCCTAACCAGTCATTGATCTCATAACTCACTCCTAGATTCGCCACGATAGCGTTTATACTATTTGTTGCGTCGATATATTTGTAATTTTCCAATGGATAATTATTCCAATCCATCAGTTTTCCGTCTCCGGCATGATCGGTATATCTCGGTGTGTAGTTGGTAGCCACCGGAAGCGGGTTACCAAATTCATCCGCAAATCTGAGATACGGCACTTCCGTACCGGTGACCTTAATTTCATTGTAAGCCGGTCTACCATTCTTATCCTTGCTCGCAGTACCATACAAGCCTAGGTCTATCTGCAGATTTCTTATTGGCTTGAATGTATTGTGTATACGATAGTTAAACTTATCATGTAATCCGTATGTCTCTTGTATGCTCTTATCGTATGCACCGGAAATGGAATAGGCATAGGTTTGGCCGCCACCGGAAACACCTAGAGAATACTGCTGTATAACAGGATTTGTATAGAAATACCTCAGATAGTCTGTACGGCTATCCCATTGTTTCAACTCCTCTATCCGATAGGCCGAATCAGCCGCAGTAATCTTGTTTTCCCGTCTTAACAAAAAGATCTCATTTGCGGGAGACAAGGCTACGTAAGAAGGGTTCGCGTCGATCAGTCGATTATAAAAACCGTTATTAAACAACATCTCTTCTACATCTATAAAGTCACTTGACGACATCTGCGGTAATGAAAAAAGATCCGGCTTACTGCCGATGATAACATTCGCACCAACGTCGATCTTTGTTGGCCGCCCAAAACGCCCTTTTTTGGTATTGATGACAATTACCCCGTTTCCGGCCCGTGCTCCCCAGATAGAAGCGGCTGCGGCATCCTTTAGTACTGTAATGCTCTCCACATCATTTGGATTGATGTTATTGATATCCCCTTCAAATGGGAAATTATCGAGAATCACCAGTGGATCGGGCGATCCGTCAATCGTACTGAATCCCCGTACCGTGAAATCTAATTTCCGTTGCCCCGACTGCCCCGGCTTTGTATCAAAGGACACACCACTTGCAAGCCCATCCAACCGCTGTAGAATATTTGTCCCTACCTGCTGATTGAGTGTTTCCTCATCCAGATAGTCAAAAGAGCCCGTGGCTCTCTCCTTGGATAATGTTTGGTATCCGGTGCTGAATACTTCGACCCCTTCGATCTCAAACGAGACACTATCCATCACGATGTCCACCTCTTGCGGATCAGCCATATCAGATACCGCTAAAGAAACGGTTCTATATCCCATTTTCTCTACTTTTAGTGTGTCATTCAAGACTGTAGAGGTCAAGCCATACCTTCCGTCCTTTTTTGCGTATGTACTTATTTTGCTTTTCAGTAGATATACTCTTGCTCCTTCCAGAACATTGCCTGAAGTTGATACAACTCTGCCGGCAAGCGTCAGCTGCTGCGTTTTCGTCTGTGCTTCTATACCATTGCCGCAAACGAGAAACAGGAAAACTATGATTAATATCTTTCTACTCGTCATCATTTTAGAGGTTAATAATTGTAAATTTGGTTTCACGCTCCTCCTTTTCTAATCGCAGACCATATTTTATGAGGTAACTATTGCTTTCCGAGATCGGGATCTGATGTAATGACCGAGGCAGATCGATATCAATAGGTGATGTAATACCCGTTTCATCCACCACGGGAATCGGGGAAAGCGTATTTAGCACATCAACTAAGGCTGAAACAGGCATATTTCGAATGAACTTTTCTTTTGCTTTTTTATCGATTCGCCACATTGGCTTTTCTCCTGTTGATCTCAAATTCTTATTGTCTTCTATCTTTGTCAACACCCATACTTCCTGTCGTCTAGTCTCCTTCTTCACTCCTATCCCAAAATATCGTTCTATATCTGTTCTGAGAAAATCTAACATGCGTTCGGTCGTCGTCGGCTTTGCAATGATTTCATAGCAAAATAGACTATCGTATAAAACACGTTCCGTACCTTTCTCTCCCTCTATAATCAACCTATTTTTGGGGACACGAACTTCTGGAACAGCTGTCTGCACGATTTCGATCAGCGGTTTATTGATAATGTAATATCTCCAAACTTTGCTATTAGCATCGATATTCTTTCCCGACCATATACCGGCACCTTCCAAGTAACCGGTAAACGTTGATTGAAAGAATTTCTCGCCTTTCATTTCTTGATGCAGGTACGCGAACAACGGTTCCTTTGGATCGAAATCGACTATATCTGTCTTCGTATGGATGTCCTCTGCAACACCGAGAAGTGCAGCTTGGATGTTTTCTTCGTTTACTTCGTGGGCAGATGTTATGGCCACCACCTCTCCATCAACAAGCCATACATAATGTGGAATAAAGCGGTAGGGAAATAATTCCGTCAACGCCGTATCTCGCACCACTGACGTGAACAACAGTTTATCGCCTGTGTATTTCTCCCTCTTTGCTAAGAATGATTCAATTTTTGGCTTAGTATCTCCTCCTTTTTTCGAGTTAACGAATATCGCCGCAAAATCATTGTCGAACTTCTTTTGCAATTCAGTGATATGAGGTATATTCTCTATACAACTCCCGCACCACGTTGCCCAAAAATCCAGTATGATCAGCTTCTTATCTCTATAGTCATTTAGCGTAATCGTATCCTTTCCTTCCGGGTGGTTTACCACCTGCAAAGGCAGGTTCCACAGTTCCTCGGGTATTGTATCCCCTATCTGCAAGGGCTTAATCTCGGTTTGCCCTTCGGCAGTCCGCGATTCCGCGGACTGCGCCCAGGCGTCTGATAGATTAAACAACATGAAACAAAGGAGTCCATAAGAAAGGACTACTTTGTTCTTCGTTGCCTTAAAAAACAAACTCTTCAACGAAACACATAAGAATCCCAGACAAAGGATTCTTATGTTCTTCAATGCCATTAAAAACAATGAACTTATTGAAACACAAAACCATACCAACACAAAAGGTATGGTTCTGTTCTTCACTGTTTCGGCTATATATAATACTATACGGGAAGTGGACAGTAGCTTCCTCCCTCCTATTTGCTTTCTATTGGTGCTACCAATGGGAATGAAATCCTCCTTCGGTGTTGCTGTTATAAAAGGTATATAACTGGTATAATAATCTGATGGCATAAATTCTTGATATGTTAGTCGTTTTTTACTTCTACACGCTGGTTTGGCGTGGATGTTCGGGCGACCGCACCTTAGGAACCGATCTGGAAAAAGGGCATAACTTCCCCTTTCGCATAATTCTTTCATTTTTTCTAAGTTTTAAAGTGGCGCTTGCGTGCAGGAAAAACCTACACTCCAAGCGGCACGGATTTACAACTAATTCGAAAAAATGCGGATTACACGGTGTTCTACGATGGTTTTACGGTGCGTTTTGCATCGCCGCATTCAAGGGAAAAGAACCGACCGAAGAATTTTATCGAAAAACAATATTTCCGTTTTACGGGAAATTTATTTGCAAGGAAATAGAAAAGTTGATAACTTTAGGTGCTACGCTTAAATAACAACCGATCTTTTGACCTGTGCAAACGTTTTGTTTTGATTATCAGGGGTCGGTAGCAGACGCGAAGTCTGAGATGGCATTTTTGCTTTTGTCGAGACGTATGAGGTCTCACCCCAAACCAGGCATAGGGGTTTTAACAAAAAGCATACTGCCTCCTCTCCTTGCGATCTGCTTGTCGGTGGTGTTATTCGGGCGAACGCTTAACGTTCTTTATTAGCAATAAATGGGAAAACCAGTGACTGTGATCCTTGATCGGGTCTTGTGGGTTTTGCTTGGTGGTAAATATTGTCGTTTTCATAATCTTCTAGTTTATGAGAACGATGCCGCTCTTCAAGCTAATGTCTAGGGCTATTATTGGCAAATCAAAAATGCCAGTAGACGAACCTCTTTTAGCTTGGCCACTTTTCGGCCGCCAGACCGCCCATATCCAAAGGATATGAGACTCCCAAGTTTATCAAGAGGACGCCATACTGGACTTACATATAGTAAAGATATGAGAAATCCAGTTAATAGGCGAACTCAAGGCTTAACTCGCGAGTTTATTCTGGCGGAACGTGGGCGAGCAAAACATCGTATAAGCGGCTTAAATAAGCCACATAACTTATTCGCTTTTAGTACAAAACAAAGATAAAAATAATTTACGTTTTATCAAAAATAAAAATATAGAAATTTAAAAATTTGATGAGTTGGAAGGAAAATCTAGCGAAAGCTATCGCTGAATCAGGATATTCTAATAGACAAATTCATGCATGGACTAGTATATCAACACCTGTACTTAGTAATATGAGTAATCAGAAGCATGACAGTCTAAAAGTTGAACAGTTTGTCAAACTTAAGTTACTGTTCAAGAAAGACCATGAAAAGTTTGTTTATGAAATTTTTGGCGAAGAATACTTTTCCGGGGTCACGCCAATTCAGAAGTCCGTAGAGTTAACCAAGCTTGGTGAAATTTTAACGGATCAGTATTATTATGAACGGCTTCCTAAAAAGGAGCTAAGTAAATTGACCGGACTTACTTCCCAAAGACTTAACTATATTATAGAAGAAGAAGATGAAACAATAAAAATTGACGAGTTAACAAAAATCGAATTAGCATTAGATCTGGCCATCGGGACATTAGTGAAGAAAAGATTTTCAAAAATCAAACTGAACAGCCAGCGGCAATACGAGGCAGCCCTGAGGAAGCTGAAAGATTAACCTTTATAGATGACAAAATTAAAAACCTAAAAATATGTTTTCCATCGGAATATTATTCGTTTACGTTGTTTGGGCAGGATTTATCGCCATTGTACTTTATGGGTTGTATAGGGTACTCTCTACCCTTCTAGATCGATACCTTGATGCCAAGCGGGATCAGACTGCTGCGCTGCGCGAGCGAAATGAGACTTTGAGACAGATCGCAGCGGCACTGAGAGATCGTGGTGAAAGTTCGGCAAACGAGGACTATAAGTAAGTGTTAAAATGATTCCCACCTAACAAAAATAATATGAACTTACTTTTTTTGAATGTCGGCGCAACCGAAATGGCATTTATTGCCCTTCCGTTATTAATAGCGTTTGTGTACACTTTGTATCATGCTGTTACCAATAAAAATTTAACCACTTACCAGCGCTCGCTCTGGATACTGATTATTGTATTGGGTAGCCTTCTGGGGTGGCTCCTATACTGGGCGATTGGCAAGAATGGCGATGCAAGGACGAGGCAGAGGGGAAATGCGGCTTGATTTGATCATGTATAACTAGGTATGGACATGCAAAATTTAGAGGATTTTTGGGAATAAAATTATGAGTGAACATATTAATAAATATCATAAAGGATCCGAATGGCGAAAATGGGATCTACATTTTCATGCACCAAGTAAATATACGTGTGCAAAAAATGACCAGTATGAGGGAAGTGATTTACACGACAAACAAAATCGCTTTATTGATGAACTTAAAAATGTAAATGATATTACAGTTTTAGGTATCACCGACTATTTCTCTATGGATGGATATAAGTTAGTATTGTCGCGAGTTCATGAGTTACCCCAATTTGATTTAATATTACCAAATATTGAGCTAAGAATAACACCCGTAACAAGCGATAATAGAAAGATTAATCTTCATATAATCCCTAACACCGAGGTTTTAAGTGTAGATGAAATAGAAAGGTTTTTGTACAAGTTTGAATTCGGTCCGGATAAATTAACCTGTAAAAAAGATGACTTAATTCGACTTGGTAGAAAAGCTAATGCTAATTATAGTGAAGAAGAGGCTTTTAAAAAAGGATTGAATGAGTTTGCGATTAGTTACGACAAGTTCTTTGAAACTTATAATGGTTTAGCAGCCAAAGTAAGGGAAAACATACTAATCGGAGTTTCAAATAATAGTGGTGATGGTGCTTCAGGTATTAAAGATATTCAAGGTATTCGTGAAATAATTTATTCAGGTGTACACTTTATCTTCTCTTCTCAACCTAATGATAGAATTTATTTTCTTGGAAATAGTGTAGATAGTAAAGAGATAATAAGACAGAAGTACGGAAACCTTAAGCCATGTTTGCACGGTTCCGATTATCACGGCTCCAGAGATGGAAAACTAATATGTATTCCAGATATGAATAGATTTTGTTGGATAAAAGCAGACCCTAACTTTGAAGGATTGAAGCAAGTTATTTATGAGCCTGAAGATAGGGTACTAATTCAAGCGAATAAGCCTGAAGAAAAAGCAGGGTATCAAATAATCGACCATATAGAAATTGATAATAATTCAATTTTTAACAATAACCTCCATTTAAATCAAAACCTTAATTCCATTATTGGTGGCAGGTCATCTGGAAAATCTGTTTTGTTGGGGGCTATCGCAACAAAAGTAAAAACAACAAGGACCGTTGAGTTCTCGGATGAAGACTATCAAAAATATGTGCAATCAATATCTGACACGATAAAGGTCATTTGGAAGGACGGTCAAGAAGAGAATAACCGAGAAGTTGAATATTTTGAGCAAGGGTACATGCATAAAATCGCTCGAGATGAATCTCAACTTAATAAAATTGTAAATGACATATTGGTTCAAAAAGGTAAAGAATCAATTCTTGATGAGTATAGACGATTTTCAATTGATAATTCTAAGAATATAGCCAGTTACGTAAGTGATTATTTTACACTGCTAGGAGATATTCATGAAAAGGAAAATAAAGCTAGAGATAAGGGCGACAAAAAAGGTATAGATGACGAAATTGCAAAGCTTAAGGAAGAATTGCAAAAACTTTCTGTCACAGCGATAACAGATGAAGAAAAAACACACTATGACGTAGTGAAATCTTCTATTCTTACCTCAAATCAACAGATACAATTTATTGGCAGGGAGACTGGATTAATTGAAAAACTGAAATCGATTAGTATACTTAAAGAAAATCTCGATTATGAGTTAACATCCTTATCTGAAAAAGTGAAAAATCAGCTTTCGACTTCCCTAAGTGCTATTAAGGCCGATGCGCAAAAGAAATGGATAGATGAATTGGAAAGGTTATTAGCTTTCGGAGAGGAAAGCAAAAAATCATCGTTTCAAAAAATTTCAGAGCTTGAAATAGATGAAGTTTATTTGAAAGTTCTTCAAGCATACAAACACAATTCTCAGCTGTCCGAGTATGAAGCTAAAATTAAAATTCAAACAGACAAATTGTTTGAAATAACGACCTTGTTGTCCGAAATTGCTAGTCTTAAAAATCAGGCGAGTGAAACAAAGAAGAAGATTATTGTAGCTCATAAATCATTTTATGAAAAGATTACAGATCTTTTAGCAAACCTTTCAGATCATCAAGATGGCTTAGCTATTAAAACAAAATATAAATTTGAAGCAGAGCAATATAAGAGTCTTTTGTATTCCGGCTTAAACTTACAAGGTTTCGCAAATAGAGATTTAGCAGAGTATAGCTACGATGATTTTGATGGATTCGAAAAACACCAACTTAATCTGTTTGAAAAATTAGAAAACAAACAATTAACCTTAAAGGGTGGCTATGACGGTCAAAGTCTGGTATCTGCTTTACTCTCAACAAATTTCTTTAGCCTCAGCCATGATATAGAATATGAAGGTGATGACTTCAGGAAGATGTCTGATGGCAAAAAAGCATTTGTAGTACTTAAATTGCTTTTAGACTTTAGTGATAAAAACTGTCCAATTTTAATCGACCAACCGGAAGATGATTTGGATAACCGAGCAATTTACAACAACCTTGTCTTGTACCTACGGAATAAGAAAAAGCTTAGGCAGGTAATTGTCGCAACGCATAATCCAAATATTGTTGTTGGAGCAGATAGCGAATTAATCATTTGTGCCAATCAACACGGAGAAAAGAACGTCAATAATGGCGAGAAAAAATTTCAGTATGTTAGCGGTAGTCTAGAGCATACTTTTCCACGTATTGGGGATAGAGATGAAATTCTTGAATGCCAAGGAACACGAGAACACGTTTGTGAGGTATTGGAAGGGGGAAATATTGCATTCAAACTACGTGAGAAAAAATATTCGATAAAAGAGTAAACATGGAGTTACCTATCATCGTCTCAATCTCAATACTAATTATCCTGGTTTCATACATATTACTAAAAGAGAAGAAGAAATATGAAAACCCCTTATATCTAAAAAATCTGAAGGCAATCACAGAGTTTATGAACGTAATCCGCTCATTAAACGATTACGTCACGTGGATACAACGTAATCAGATAAAATCCAGATATGCCTCCGCCGGACAATTCTTTAAAAATAAAACCAATTATTACAAGAAAGACGTAACTGTCAAAAATTTTAATGAAATATTTGAAGATTTTGACAACTATATTGCTCGGTATAACCACGACTATGTCAATACGCAAAAGAAAAGACTGCAAGCATATTTTGCCAATATAGAAGGAAAAAGGCTTGACAGGCAGCAACGTACCGCAGTAATTACCGATGAGTATTCAAATTTAATAATTGCGGGTGCTGGTTCAGGCAAAACGTTAACTATTCTTGCTAAAGTTCAATACCTTATCGAACAGAAAGGTATCTGCCCAGATGACATTTTACTATTGTCTTTTACCAAAAAGACCGTTGAAGAGCTAAATGAACGATTAATCAGAATTGGAATTGGCACCAGAGCAACTACATTTCATAAACTTGGATATGATACAATAAAGAATCACCGTTCGGATATTCCTGCAGTTACGAATGAAAATACAATTGCCGGAGTAATCAAGGAATATTTACAAACCGGCATACTGGAAAACAACGAAGCACTGCAGGCATTTATTCAGTATGTGGCATGCTATATGAATATTCCGGAAGAATATGATAATTACGACTCGCTTGGTGAAAAGATAGATACGGAGAAAGGAATTGACTTCCAGACATTAAAATCAAAATGCGAGTCATTGAACATGGTGTCAAAAGCTAAGCATGATACTATACAAGGCGAGCGGGTAAAGAGTGTTGAAGAACTTATGATTGCAAATTTTCTTTACCTGAATGGCATCAACTATCAATATGAACACCCCTACCCTCATGGAGATGTAATGTATAGACCCGACTTCTATCTCACGGATTATGATATTTATCTCGAGCATTTCGGTGTCGATGAGCACAACCGTGCGCAATGGCTGAAACCATTTAACGAGCAAAAATATGTTGAGGATATGCTCGTAAAAAGAGAAACCCACAAAACATACAACACCAAACTAATAGAAACATACTCCTATTATAACAGGGACAACGTTCTATTGCAAAAGCTACAAGAAATGTTGGAGGCTGAGGATGTTGCCTTCAAACCGAGGGATACCAAAAATATCTATACTAAGGTCTCAAATAATGACAAAAATTTTGGCAAAGAAATAATGAAGCTCATTGAAAGCTTTATCAACTTAAGCAAATCCAGAAGGCTAAACCACCGTGACCTATCTAAGTTGTTTTCGGATAAACGTACAATCCAAAACGATTTTATGTACGAACGCCAAGAACTCTTCCTGCAATTTGCTTTGCCAATTCTACAAAAATATGATGAGACGCTGAGAGATCGAAATGAGATTGATTTTAACGACATGGTAAATCTCGCTACGGATCTCATAAAGAATAACAATCCGAAATACGGTTATAGGTACATCATCATCGATGAATATCAGGACATTTCTTTTTCGAGGTTTAATTTAATTATGGAGATCCGGAACCTATCTGGTGCTAGGCTAATTTGCGTGGGTGACGATTGGCAGTCGATTTACCGCTTTGCAGGTAGCGATATTTCACTATTTAGTAACTTCGGAAAATATGTGGGGAAGTATGAGCAGTTATTGATCGAACAAACCTATAGAAACTCACAATCGCTTATCGACATCAGTTCAAAGTACATTAAGAAGAACCCAAGACAGATTTTGAAGAGCCCGAAATCGATGAAAGAGCAATTGGACAGCCCTATAAAATTTGTTCATTACGATGAAGCCGATATAACAGATGTTTTCATAAAGGAGTTAGAATATCTCGTCAGTAAATATGGCTCCAAATCTGTCTTAGTTCTGGGAAGGCACACCTTTGATATCCATGATTTAATTGCACTAACGCCGGATAACAGGGTGAAATATTATGAACAAACAGGCAAATTGGAGGTAAAGGGGTTTGAAGAAATTGACATTAAATTTTTAACTGTACACAGGTCAAAAGGTACGGAGGCTGATAATGTTATCGTGTTAAAGCTCAAAAACCATTTGCTCGGTTTCCCGAACAAAATGACAGATGACCCTATCCTATCGCTATTGCTCAGTGACAACGAAGAATACAGATTTGCAGAGGAACGTCGATTGTTCTATGTGGCACTGACGAGAACAAGAAATGAAGTGGTATTACTTACGCCCTCAGATGCTTCTTTATTTGTAGAAGAGCTTCTAAAAGACAACAATTATTTGTTAACGTCGACTGATGATGGTGAACTAAACAGTACTGAATGCCCTTACTGTAAAACAGGTAAGCTCGTAATTAGAAAGAACACGTCTACTGGCTCGCAATTTTTAGGTTGCTCAAATTACCCAATTTGTAATCAGACTTTTAAACATATTGAAATTTTGCAGGACAAAATTCTATGTTCAAAGTGCCAAAGTGGCTTCATGATTAAAAGAAGTGGAAAATTCGGTGACTTTCTCGGATGTACAAATTATCCCGGATGTAGGAATACTATAAAATTGCAATAAGATAAACATGGCAGAAAAATCAATATTTACTGGCTCTAAGGCCTATTTAGAAAAAAGTTTTTTGGAAGAACTTGCCTACAAAGTCTGGACAACAAAAGGCGCTCGCTTCAAAGCTGACGAGCGACTGCGGGATAAAGCAAGAATGTCTAGTATCAGCATGTCTATTTTTTCTGCCTATCTAATTATTGCCAGCCTAATATCGGTGTACGTAGGTAGTCATGCTAGTATGAATTTTCAGTTGATTAACTATTTCGTTACGGCCCTATCAATTATACTTTTGGTACTCTCCCAATATGAAAGTAATCAGGACTACAAATTACGCGCGATAAAATTTCATGAATGTGCTTTAGAAATAAGTGACCTGTACAACCAGCTGAGAATCTTTAAAACACTCGGCCCACCCGCTACAGATGAAGAAAATAGAGCATTTTGTTCTGATATAACGAAGCGTTACGAAGCAATACTTTGTAAATATGAAAACCATCTTCCGATAGACTATGACATGTTCCGTGTGAGCAAGGTTGATTATTTCACTGAGTTTAAAGAAAAGGCGCGCCGAATTAAGTTCAAGAACTGGTGGATGGTGTATGGATGGTACACTCTGTTACTGATTGGAACGCCATTGGTTTTTATTGGATTAAGTTTTGTGAAATTTTAAAATGTTTATTATGAAGATAAATTTTGACGATATCTGGGAAAAGGTAATAAAACCATTGGAAGGTAAAACAGTGCACACCCTTGACGAAAAGAAACCAAACAAAATTGTTGAAGTGACCAATGAATATTTAAAAAGAAATTCTGAGAATGATTCACCCGCTCAAACCATACCAAAAGAGGTTTTTGAAACGGTGTACAATTATATTATGGATAAAGGCGAGATTTCCCGAATGGAAATTAACAAGACATTGCCAAAGAGATTTTCTTCGATTGTATGCACTGTATTAGCCGAAGCTCCTAATATAGCGTATGAACTGAGACCAGTAAGATTGTTTAAGAAAGAAATAAATAACTAAACCATAATGAATATTACCAATCTGGAAAAAATCAAAACACTTTTAGAAACGCCAGAGTTTCTATCAATTCGTAATTCCGAAGAGTTTTTCTTCAAAAAGGGACAGGATAAGTTACAGGAATGGCTGAATCTTGAAGTTAGTGATGAAGTTAAGATCAAACTTTTTGAGCTATCGAAAAATTACAGGTCTTTGCGGGAGTTGTCCAAAAAAGAAGACGAACTGTCTCCACTAGTCGATTTGCTTTTTTCAATAGTTGCTTATGCGGACTTCCAGGCCCGAGATAAATCGTTCTACAATGAGTACAATCCGCCTCGTACCATAGCTAAGGCATTTGTGCGAATGAACATTTGGGTGAAGCATTTATTAAATTTTAAATTTTATCCCGAACGATTAAAAGCGGGAAATACATCGAATGCTTTTAAATATTTGTTGTCTCCAACTGATCAGATTAATGTTCTAAGCAATACACATCGACGACTTATCTCGAAAAATGTTTTGCAGCAACGCTATAGTACAGCAACATTTACAGATGCCATTATTGGCTATTTCAAACCATTCGTATCAAAAGTTAAGGACAAAAGAAACATCACCCACCTGATTACCAGAATACTATATACTTACAAATCAGATTGGCAACTCCCTGAGCGACCCACTAATTCAATAGAGAAGGATATTGCAGATATAGTTCAAGGTAATCTAGGGAGTACGGAAAAAGAGACATTAATTTTAGCGAGGATAGGTCAGGGAAAATTTCGAAACGACCTTATTAATAAATGGAAAGGCTGTACAATCTCGGGATATCCGGAGACTTCTCTCCTAGTAGCGTCACATATCAAACCATGGAGCAAATGCGACCATATTGAAAAGCTTGACCCCGATAATGGTTTGCTTTTAATACCAAACTACGATAAACTTTTTGATAGAGGCTTGATATCGTTTAAAGAAAATGGATCTATTATATTCTCTGATCTTTTTTCAGATTCAGATTTCTTTGATATAGATGAATCCATAACGATTGATTTAAATGAAGGCACTAGGAAATATATGGAATACCATAGGAAGCATGTGCTCAAAAACAGCTAATAACAATGGAGATTAAATATAATTGGGATGAGGACATTGACGTAATTGAGACATACACAGAATATACATATTTGCAAAACCTTGAAATATATCAAGGAGACAAAAACGTACTGGCGCTAATGTTTGACATGAATATGCTGTGGGAAAAATTTGTTTTTAAAAGCTTACAGCGAAATGCTCCAGCGGGATTCGAAGTATGCGACCAAGATCCTGATCAGGAAGCCGTTAATTTTTGTTGTTAGATTGAGTTTTGTAAAATTTTAAAATTATGAATATAAGTTTCGACCAAATCTGGAAAAAGGCAATCAGACCTTTGGAAGGTAAAACAATATGTACGTTGGATGAAGGCAAACCAAATGAGATTTTGAAAGTGACCAACGAAAGTCTGACTAGAGACTCCGAAAATGATTCGCCCTCACAAACAATACCGAGAGAGATTTTTGAAGCAGTGTATAACTATATCATGGTAAATGGTACAATCAGCAGAGAGTATATCAACGAAGAGCTACCGAAAAGATATTCTTCCATTGTATGTGCTGTGTTAGCCAAAGCTCCTAATATAGCATATGAATTGCGACCAGTAAGATTTTATAAGAAAATAAAATAACCAGATTATAGTGAATATTACTAATCCGGATAAATACCAAAGCGCTTTTAGAAACATCAGATCTTCTATCAATTCATAATTCCGAGGAGTTTTTATGTTCATAAAGGTAAAAATGGGCTACGGGACTAACCCAAGATAGAGAGGTGAAGGTGTAAAAAACGAAGGCGGAATTCGACAATTAAACAATTTAATACTTAATATATTTATCATGAGTCTATCCCAATCAAAAGTAACCGATAATACGCACGAAATGAGTTTTCATGAGCTTTTTTCTCAAACAACTCAAATTAAGATTCCATTATTTCAAAGAGAATATGTTTGGACCGAAAAACAGTTCAATAGGATGGTTGAGGAAATTGATGTTATAATAAACGGCGAAGACACAAATCGATTTCTGGGAGCTATTATAGCTGTAAGGAGACATGCTAATCCAGCGGAACCGCAACCATACGAAATTGTAGATGGACAACAAAGGCTATCTACTTTATATCTCTTCGTGTTAGCTGCGGCATATATAGCAGCGCGGAATAAGCATGACGACTATGCAAGAGGTATAATAAATACCAACTTGATCATTGATTGGTGGCAAAGCGGAACAAATACAAAGTTAGTTCCATCATTTGCAGATAGAAATCAATTTATCCAAGCATACCAACAATTAATAAATACTGGAAATTTATCGGATTGGCTGGGTACCAAAGTGAAACTGCCGGAGAAAAGTGGAAATGAAAAAGGAAGATATATTTCACAATTTAATCGTATTAAATCATTTTTACAGAAGAGATATAATGAAAATGGAATTGGACATTTACAGGATATCATTACCACTGCACAAACTAAACTAACTTTCGTTTTTATTTTGTTGAAAGACCCTGCTACAGCTACAACTGTTTTTGAGGGCTTAAACGACCCTGGGATTCCAATAGGAATTGGTGATTTAGTACGAAATGAAGTGTTTTCTAAAATTAGCGATAATGCAGATTACGCCCACACTATACATCGGGATGTTTGGATTCCCTTTAGAGAAAAGCTAGGAGAGCATTTTGATAAATATTTTTTTCCTTATGCAATAATCCGCGAACCAAATATAAATAATGCTGATCTTTTTAGAGGCTTACGAAAAATCTGGGGCAATACAAGTAATCCGGAAAATATTATCGATACGTTAGAAGAGTACTCTACACCATATCTCGCTATTGCAACAGGCAAATATCCTAACATCTACACCAAAGCGATCAAGGCAATTCTGGATTTACTAGTTAAGTCGAAGAGTCCTACTTCCATTTTCCCTTTTGTAATGAAGCTTTTAAAGGAATATGAAGCTGGAACCGTGTCCGAACAAGACACTATCGAATGTTTGGAGGTATTGGAAGCATTCCTTGTCAGAAGAGCTATAACAGGAATTGAACCAACAGGTTTGCTAGCCGTATTTAGATCTGCATGGCACAATATGAACGGTAAACCGTCTAAAGACGCTTTAAAAGAAGTGATCTTAAAAAGAAACACTATTGATTGGCCAGATGACAACAGATTTATAACTGCTATAAAAACTAGAAATCTTTATTCCAGTCATATCTGTACGTACGCGCTGTTAGAGTATGATAAAAGTATAGGTTCTGATATACCAGAAAATGATTGTTGGATTGAACATGTGATGCCACAGCAAAGAAGAAAATGGGAGACTGTAATTAGTGCAGAAGATCATCAAAACTTATTAAACACGTGGGGTAATTTAATTCCTTTAACTAGCAAGATGAACTGCGACCTATCTGATTCTGAATTTACGATAAAAAAAACGGAGTTTGAATCGCATTCTCTTTTTTCATCCGCGCGTAGATTAGGTAGTACATATGCTGAATGGAATAAAGTTACCATCTTAGAAAGATCAAATGTTATTGCAGACTGGGCCATAAAGAGATGGCCGAAATAAAATAGAAGGCTCAAATATTCAATTACTTTTGAGCCTTTAACTACATTACTTTAACTGTCAGATGAAATCGAAACTAATGCACTTAACCAGTTAAATAGTTTAAACCTCTTTTGGAGGACTGTCGTCTAAGAGTCGGAAAGTATGGGGTCGACTCAAGAGTGATTACAATAGGTTGCGGAAAGCAAATTAATCATTAGCAAGGTACTAAACTGAAAAATCAAATTTATATACCCCTTCAGCCAATAGAGACACCGTAACATCTGTCCTTCCATATTTTTCCAAATGGTGTCTTCGCACAGGTTGTCCTAACGGAACTCCGATACGATTCCTTATATATTCTCCAAGTTGGGCTTTTATAGGAAATGAACTAATCTGTTTAGGATAAATCACGCCTTCAACTGGTTGCGATCCCTCAAATAGCCCTTCCATAGTAAGGCCATCATCCCATATAATTTCAATCGCATCGTTGTGCCGCTGCAATCGCCCTCTTTTATCTATATTTTGAGGATTCAATTGCTTAGGCAGAAAAAGATGCGGATATATTCTGATATGCTCGGCTCTGATTGGGATGTAAGCGTCATTAGGTGTGGTGTGATTATTAGGATTTTGCCCCCAATTCAACCCCGCGGCATTTTGAACTTCACCATCTTTGCCAAGAAGTGTCATACGGCAAAACTCCAAATTAACTTCGATCTCAACCATTCTTTCGTTGCCAACCTCCAAACAAGAAATAGAGTTATTGAGTACGTGTTGGATATATGCATTCAACGGCCTAAAAGTGTCGTAGGTGGTTTCGGCTAAAACTTCTCTAAAAGGAGTACTTAGACCGTTGGTAGAAAAATTCGCTGAACCGACAAGTGCATGAATAATTTCACCCCGTCTTCTCCAAGCATAGCATTTAGAATGAACTGGTAGTTGGGAATAGAAAACATTGAGATTATCTATACTGTTTTGAATTCTTAGCAACGAATGATGTAACGTAGGCTTGATGCCTTCGGAACCATACATCCCATAAATTACGGTAGAATTAAATGGTAGCTGCTCTAGTCTAGCAACGGGGCTAGGGCCCAGATATCCTGACAACACAATTAACTCATCCGATTCATGTATTTCATGACGATGAAAAATCAGCTCTTCTAAATCTTCTGTGTAAAGCATAGAGAAATATATTAAACACTAAAATCTACATTATAATTCAGTGCATCTATCCTTTCAATTGTCACGGTCGTTCTTCCGTAGCTGATCAAATCAGCCATTTCTATCCTTCTATTAAGAGGGAGACCCAAACGATTTCTCAAGTACTTGCCAAGAATATCTTTATGATGGGCTGACGCTATCTGTTTAGGATATCCATCCGGACCATCTCCTTCAAATAATACTTCCATAACAGTTCCGTCATCCCAATGAAAATAGAGGATTCTTTGCACGGGAGGCTTTCTATCAATTAAACCGGGATTTGCACGGATAAACCCAATATGTATTGGAATGTAGCTATCATAAGGACGTGTATGGTTCAATGCATTAGAGCCCCAGTTGAGCCCTCCAGTTGAATGCATTCGTCCATTTGCTGTTAATAATGTGAGTTCGGCCATGGCAAATAATTAATATAGACCTAAATATAGCAAAATTAACTGATAAATCAATCGATAGTCAACAATAAAGATTGCATCGATAACTCACTTTATTAAAAAATTTCCAAAACTGTCTCTGCGATAACTTTAGCAAATTGTGGTGGCACTGCATTTCCAATCATTTTATATTGATCGCCTCTTGACCCCAAAAACTCAAAATCATCATCAAAAGATTGTAATCTTGCCGCTTCTCTCACGGTTATTGAGCGCGCCTGCTCGGGGTCAGGATGAATGTGCCTTAACCCATCTTTATATAAGTGAGCTGGAATTGTATTGCTAGGTCGATCCTCCCTGATCACATGATACTTATGAAAATTTGATTCTTTACCTGTCCTTTCTTTGTATAATTCAATCAAGGCTTTACTAGTGACATACTTGTTTCTCCCACTTTTAATATCGCTTGCTAACAGTTCAAAAACCTCAATATCGCGTCGACTATGCACCCTCGGCTCATGGTTCTTAGGAAGGGCTACTCCATTAAGTTTGACCGCATGCGATTGTTTAGCGAGAGTAGAGGATGGATAGATCTTGGGCAAATTATCGAACGCCCGCTTAGAATTTAAAGGCTCTTTAGTGGCTCTTCTTTGAAGCTTATCATAAAAATCTGTTACCTTGCTCAAACCACCTTCACTTCGTTTCACTCCAAAGATGATAACACGTTTTCTTTTTTGCGGGACATGATAAAATGATGTATCAAAAAGTGCATTGGCTCTTAAATCATCTGCTATATCGTAACCTATCTCTCCAAAAGCTTCTTTTATACGGTCTATAATAGAAACCCCACCCGGTTTCGCTGAAAGAATTCCCTCAACATTTTCAAATACAAAAGCTTTGGGCTGATAATGTTGAACCATCGATACATAACTCTCGAAAAGGAAATTTCGATAATCATCCTGCATACCATTTGTATCTCTTACTCTTCCAGCAATGGAGTATGCTTGACAGGGCGGCCCACCAATTATAAAATCAACTTGGTTATTACCAACCAAGGAGTCTACTCCTTTACTGTCTCCGTACAAGGGATCCGCGTACCCGTTAATCAGCTCGTCAGTCCTTTGGATATCAAAATGCAATACATTATCTAAATTGGAATCGTAACCATACTTGGTAATCAATCGCTTTTTTAAGGTTTGGACAGTCGGCAATTCCCAATCTACTGCTGCCAAGGTCTTGAACATTCCTGTCTGCAGGAACCCATCTGTTAGCCCTCCACAACCTGCAAATAAATCAATTATATTAAATTTCATAATTCAAATATTTCAATAGTTGTTCTGCGAGTACTTTCCCTAATAATGGGGGAACTGCATTACCTACTTGTCTGTATTGTTCAGTTTTATTTCCTAAAAACAAAAAGTCATCGGGAAACGACTGTAAGCGAGCATTTTCTCTTACACTCGGCACTCTATTCCATTTATAGTGAAAATGGTTTCTATGCCCTGTATCAATTGTTTTTGAAGGCTTTTTACTGTGATATCTTGTCCAAGCTTCGTTGAACTTTCTGGAATCGCCTACACCCATTGGCAAGTCCTTATGATTACCTCCCTCCGGAACTTGAGATATAACATTTATGACATGGTCTGTATGCTGTGTTCCCACGTGATTTTTCAGCACTTTATTGCCATTTCTCATCATCTTCTGGTAATCACTAAATGCTTTTTTATCGTATGCTACCTCTTCTTTACCTAAATCGGATACTAGATCAGGTAAATCCCCAATTGCATCTTCACACCCTATATATTCCCCCTCTTTCAATATCGGCTCAGGAAATTCAAAAATTCCTAGATCTTTTTTTAGAGCCACAAAAAAAACTCGCTTGCGAATCTGGGGTACTCCGTAATCTGGTGCGTACAGTAATTGCGGATTACATGTATATCCCATTTCATCACAAAGCCGGATAATTTCCTTTTTTGCTTTCCCTCCGTAAAGTTTTAATAATCCTGGAACATTTTCAATTATAATCGCCTTCGGATTAAGCCTTTCTGCGACCCTAAAAACTGAGTAGAAAAGCGAATTTCGTTCATCATTTTCATTCCTTGTTCCTGTCAGTGAAAATCCCTGACACGGTGGACCTGCGATTATAACATCAATCTGTTTCCCTCCTGTTGCGTCTATTATAGCATCGATAGAGCTTTCTTTATGTAAGTCGAGATTGAGCCCTTTGGAATTCTTATGATTCTTTTCGAAGGTCTTAAGTGCTACCTCCGTATTGTCAACGCCAAGTACAACATGAAATCCTGCCTGTTGAAATCCATATGAAAAACCACCACACCCAGAAAACAGATCTATAGCAGTTAAAATCTTACTCATTTAGAATTAATTTCTCTTTGTTTACACTAATTTTGATTAGACAGAGCCTTCGTATTTTACAATTGTCATTACAAAAAGCCGAAGTGATTGTCTATATTTTCACGCAAATGTACCACAAAAAATCAACAAACTAATTTAACGATTCTTTGATAATTTTCTATTATTTCTAACCTAACTCAATCCCAATTTATCTTATCTTCACCGTTAATTACAATGAATCACCCCTTAAACACTTCCCTCCTATGCCATTCTAGATTCTCCTGCGAAGGCTGATATCGAATTTGTTCCGGTAATACAATCGGTTTTCCTTCAAGCTTACGCAAACTATAAGGGTGCGCAGTATCCTCTTCTACATGCGGCGACACCAAAATCCTATAGTTGGCATCAACGCTCATTAATGTTCGCTCATTGGTGGTTAAAGATAGTGACATTTATATGAGGTTCTTTTCGATAATCCTAGCACATAAATAAGGACTTCTTATATATTGGATAAAAAACAACGTCATAAAAGTACCCACCAACGAAAAAAACACTCCTAAAAACTGTGGAAAAAGTTTAGCGTCGGTTTCCACAATGAGGGAGACAATCATCAAGCCAAATAACATGAAAAATAATAAAGCTGGCACTAAAAAAAGTGTCCTAACGGCGATATCCTGTATTCTGGCTTTCCTGCTTATCGAAACCTCGTATTCTTGACCGTTAAATCTAATAAAAGGCATAGCCGTCTTGATGTGAGGCCAATCGAACGAACCGTTAGATTTATTTCTTAGCGCCGTCAGCGCATCGATCCTATCGGGATTCAAATTAATTCCAGTAAGTTCTTTAAATTTCAGTTTTCTATCTGCATCCTGCTTGATGGAATGTAACACAGGATCCACAAAACTACTAATCGTGACCAAATGTTTGCTTTTCGACCATTTCCCTAAAATCCATTTGCGCAGGTGCTCTTGTAAAGCTAAAAACTTGACGATAGCTACAAGTATTACCATGACCGCATTGACTACTATAACAATTCGGGGAACGTCGTCTGTTCCCAAAACATCCTGAATTAATTTTGAAATATCCATTGTAACCGTATATTAAATCTAAGTAACAGCATGTTAATTATCTCATAATCTCCCATTGAACATAACTGTCTAAAGGTAGATAAATCTTTTGTGTTTAACTAATATTTTTAGTATATTTAAAATCTAAACAGGTTATTTACTGCCTAAAATATTGCTCATGAAAAAAAACTACTACGCTCATCGCCCCTATCCCATCGTTCCGGAAGAACAGCGGCACCATGACTGGCGATACCAACTGATGGAATTGTCGGAAGATGCATTATTGGAGAAAGTAAACGCTATGCCTCGGGAGCAACTTATCGAATGGCTTGCTTGGAATGACGTGCATGGTATCTTCCGTGATGAAGACAGCATCGCGGAAGGTTACGAACCGCTCTCAAAAGAGCATGCTGCCATCTGCGTTTTTGTTGTAGTGATGCGGGGTCGTGAGGGCTGGGATGGCAATATGGGCGGAATCTACGTAAGAGATATGCCGTTAGCGGTGAGTACGGAGGTTTAACGGCAACAGATTTAGCGAAAAACTAAATACGCGCTAGGTCCGTTCTTCCATTACATGCTAGTTTTTACGTAAATTTACGTCATGCAAAGCTACGATGAGGAGGAACATAGGATAAAAGTTCCCCGTTTTGAGGAATCGGCCGGCTTCTATACCAGTAAGCAGCGTAGCTTTAATATGTCCCGCATCAAGGGCAAGAATTCGAAGCCCGAAATGATCCTACGCCGCGCGCTCTGGGCGAAGAATATCCGCTTCCGCCTGCACGACAAGAGCCTACCGGGTTCTCCTGACATCGTTATCAAGAAATACAAGCTTGCCATCTTTGTAGATGGTGAGTTCTGGCATGGTTTCGAGTGGAAGAAAAGGCAGGCACAGATTAAATCCAACCGACGGTTCTGGATACCGAAGATAGAACGCAATATGCAGAAGGACGAACTGGCAAACCGCGCCCTGCGGAATATGGGATACACGGTGTTCCGCTTCTGGTCGCAGGATATCCTCAAAAAGCTTCCAACGGTGATTAACCAGATTGAGCTGTTCTTGGAGACGAGGAGGGTGTTTAAATAGGTTTTAGGGGGGAGTTCTAAAAATCCATTGATCTGTCTTTCAAGGAAATACAAAATACTGGTTTACAAAAAGGGGGGAGCTTGGACGAATAAAAGGGGGAGTTAGAGTGGAATTAGCGAAAGCAATGTCCTTGGGGTATTTTCTTTAAGATATCGATATAGAGAAAGAATACTATATCTTTATTCGATAAATAGCATAATTATGAATTTACAAAAAACATTATTAACCGCTTTTGTTATACTCCAGATAGCTTTGACCACATCGCTGACATGGGCACAGGAAAGAATTGACAATTTAACCTACGCCAGAACAGCCATTAAGGTACCCGAAGGCTGTTTGACAAAATCCGAATATCAAATCTCGGATTGTAATGGTTTTTCTGCCCAATGGCTATATTTGAACGAAGAGATGGTCAAACAGGGTGTTAACGAACAGATATTCTTACAGTTTGAGCAGCAAATTACATATGAAACTAAAAAGACTATCAAATTTACGTCGCAGAACCATAAATTGAAAGGATCTAAATATCTATTGGCTAACGGTACGACGCGCATAATCGGCTTCGGACGAGTAAATGGCATACCGCTCATTTTGAATCTCGGATTCGAAAAAAATCCAAAGAACAATAACGAACTAACAGAATTTGAGAAGAATTTTATAAATCTTTAGCAGTCTTTTATAGACTTAACATAAATGATGACTGTAGTTATAGATTACGGTTGAATTTTGACCTTAATCATTAGGGTAAGAGTTAAATCAAAACCTCTTCCTCAAGATATTTTATCAGATACTCGTCAGGGTTATAAAGCACAGCATCGTCAACATAGAAGAAAATCTGTTCATCTATCAGGAGGGCTTCTTCCGAGATATATGTACCAATTTCATCCATTAGTTTATCGTTCAATGAAACTGGAGCAACGTCTACTTCTCCAAACACAGGAGTGGATATAGTTCTTATTAGATATGTGGTCTGGTCAAATTTTAATATCCGCATAGCGTACGTCTTTTTGATTTATGGTTTATTCTCATCAAAAATACTTTCAATCGCGGATCGATTCAAACATCGGAGGCCATTGAACTGTCAAAAGTGCATTCGGATGCTATGGATTAAACACACAATAAAAAGCATGGACAATATGTACAAAAAAGAAATCTCATGTACAAAAACTCACAACAAACAAACACAAAACACTAATAATCAAAACATAAAGAATGTTTAAAATTTAAGATCAGTGTACAAAATGTAGAAGTGATTTTGTAGCCGTTCTCAAAAACGGCTATGAATTTGGAGTTCCGTAGATTCATGTATAATAGTGATCACGTAATTCCGGTCGATGCCTTATAATAAGGTGAATTTGCTATATTTAACGCATTATGCTTCACGTAACCTGTGCCATCATAGAACACAATAATAAAATCTTGATCTGCCAACGCTCAGCTTTCATGAAACCTCCGCTCAAATGGGAGTTCCCGGGTGGTAAAATCGAAGCAGGAGAAAGCAGATCGGCGTGTCTCCGGCGGGAGATCAGGGAAGAACTCGGATTGGAGATCGAAGTACATGAAGAACTGACCGCGGTGACGCATGCTTATCCAAATTTCGAGATTACCCTCTACCCTTTTCGTTGTACGGTAACCGACGGAGAATTGATGTTAACTGAGCATGCGCAAGTGCTTTGGGTCTCGCCTGCGGAACTGCAGCGCTATGACTGGGCAGAAGCAGATGTACCGATTGTGAATGAACTAATGCAATTATGGAGTTAGGTCTGCATCTGTCTGAACTGAACTGCAAGCAATATTTTATCGCCAATGACAAAAAGTTGGATAGCGAAGAGGCTTTACAAAATTTTGATTTGGAAGCCAAAATAAAAGTCGCTAATTTTAGATGTGAATCAGGGATAACGACCGATCTATTGACTTATCCAAGCGTTTGTAGCGATATGCTGACGCCGGTGAGGGGGCGAACAGTCTAAGAAGGATTCTAAAATTGGAGACCACATATGGACGATGCAAGAATACTTGGATACTTTAAATATTAACCCAAAATTGATGAAAAGGAAAGCTATCTTAAGCGACGAGCGCAATTTGTTTGTTATATGTATTGTAGCTAGCATTTTTTCCTATACGGAAACAATGGCTCAAGCCAGCGATACTGTATATTACAATGCCAAATGGGAAAAGACAGATCGTGAAAACAAACATTTCTACCGCGTTATACACCGCGACGACAAGAAAAAACCAATCCGTGTAGAAGATTATTACCCGAATGGTGTTAAGCAGATGGACGGCTGGTATCGTTCATTAGAACCGGAGATTAGAGATGGAGAGTTTACCTGGTGGCATGAAGATGGAAAAAAGCATCGTTGGATGATATTTGATGAGGGTGAAGCTATCAAAATCACGGAATGGGATAGCAATGGCAAGATAACGCGTCAGCAGGAAAAGGTAAAAACTGTAAATTATGAAAATGGTGAGCGCAGTTACGAAATGAAGGCATTAGAAAAAGCTCCGATTTTCAATCGCGGAAAATCTACTTTTTCGGACTATGTAAATAAGCACTTCTCTTATCCTACAGGCGCGCAGGGTGCTAACGGAAAGGTAATCGTCCAGTTTGTCGTCGACAAGCGTGGAAAGACAAAGGATGCAAAGATTGTTAAAAGCGTGAATGAGGTTCTGGACAAGGCGGCGCTTGACTTTATAAAATCCCTTCCTCGTTGGACTCCGGGTGTACAGGATGGAAAGAATGTAGAAATTACAATGGAACTTCCTGTGAGTTTTAACAACTAACCAAAATTGAAAAATTCAATAGGCCTCAAAGAAATAATATGAAGTTCGGCAAATTAGCTACTCACTAAATGATGAAAGAGAGTATCGCAATCGGAATAGAAAGATTACCGTTTAAACATAATTTCCCTGAATTTTTCGTATTGGGCATTAGTGACTGTGTTAGTGTTTTGACGTATAGAAGCCCGATAATTTCAGAGGTAAGAAACAAGGATGAGTCTGTATAAATCAAGATATGCTAACTAAAAAGAGAGTAATGAAGATGAATATCAAATTAAAATATGCCGCATGTTTGAGCGTGGACACACTCCTATTCACTGGGTGCAGTAAGGATGATAATGACGAAAACATCGCAGTCAGTTGTTGCTGATAATTTTGAGAAACTCCTAGATGGGTTGGTTTCCGATGAATTGTATGCAGAAGATTAAGACGATCCGTAAAACTAGAAAGATGAAAGAAGAAATTATTCAAGAATATATTAATGCCTACAACAGTAAGGATGTAAACAAGATGATTGAAAACCTTTCTGACGACGTATTATTTGAGAATATAAGCAATCACGAAGTTACGCTTTCTATACAAGGTAAAGACGCATTTAGAGAACAAGCCATAACAGCTCTCTCCTACTTTTCGACAAGAAAACAAACTATACTAAAGACTAGACCTAATGGAAATTCTGTTGAAATCGATATTGATTATGAGGCGATAGCGGCAATGGATTTCCCTAATGGCATTAAAAAAGGAGATAAGGTAAAACTAAAAGGCAAATCTATTTTTGAGTTTTCGCAGAACGGAAAGATCGTAAAGTTGACGGATATAAGCTGAACAGTGTTAGATGATTAGAAAGGAGGAGAGGAATGGTGATGTAAAGTATTGATATGCCAACGCTCGGCTTCTATGAAGCTTCCGCTGAAATGGGAGTTTCCCGGTGGCAAGGTTGAAACTGGAGAAACCAAAGAGGATTGCCTAAAAAGAGAGATTAAAGAAGAGCTAGGATTGGAAATCGAAGTTGGATCTGCGCTCAGCCATGTGGAGCACCATTATCCGGAATTTTCGCTCTACCGCTACCCTTTTCTATGTAAATGGACAGGTGGTTCGCTGGCTATTGCCGAGCACGCGCAAGCCATCTGGGTTTCTTACAATGACTTGAAGAACTATGATTGGGCGGAGGCGGATGTGCCGGTTGTTCGGGAATTATTGGATATAAGGTGAAGGGCCTGTTAATAATGGTTATGTTTTTATAGACCCTGCTCACTATGTAAGCCATACGGGATCGAAACCGGTGTCTATCCAATGGAAGCTAGAGGAACCTATTCCGGAGTATCTTTGGACGGCTTCGGCAAAGATTGTGGTTGGGTAGTCTTGAGTATATTGACCATTTCCTTGTACATAGGCCATTTCCCGGTATCTTGATTACGAAATAGTAATAATAATTTATAGACTGGAAATATCAAAGCTGACACAAATAAAATATACATCCATGATTGCAGAGGCGCGTCTCCAATATTTCCTACCAAGACATTTCTGATATCGTCATTAAGCAGCCCCAGCGCTCCACCGATCAGAACCATTAAAAACAGTATTTCTTCTAAGGATTTCTTACGGTGCTTTTCCAACTCTTCAATAGTGTGTTGCCATTGTTCGGGTGTACTTACACCTTGTTTCATAAGATATTCTTTAAGCGCTAGATGTCGATGTTTATGGACAAACTCTGGAAAGGAAAGCTGCTCTGGGTTTTCTTGCGAACGAAGCCATTTATCCTTCTTTTTGTCCATGAACTTGAAATAATATCCCATTCCGATGAGGTAGATAATATACAATCCAATAAAAATAATCACATTAATCAACCTTTCACTATCAAGTATCGGATAGTTATAAGTTCTTAGCCCGAATACAAATACAATAATTAGGGGAAGAATCAAAACACACAGTATCCGGTTTCTGTGCTTTTTATAGCCACCACCATTTATCAATGCTTGATAAGACAATTGATCGCGATAAAACTTGTAAAGGTCGGGGATAGATAAATCAGTCATAGTACAAACATAAAAAATTGTTCGTAAAACAACAGAGGTATGTGACGGTAGATACCGTGTGTAAAGGTAGCCAGCCGTCTTGACTGGCATATTTTGCCATCAGTCCAAGTGCGTAGTGAAATATTGCATTATGCTAGTAGGACTATATTTCGTTAAGATTTGTTAAAAAGGCGTTACAAAAATAAGAAAGGCACACAAATTGACGTTATTTTAGTAATTCATAATTTAGGTTAATAATTGGTTAGTTAGTAAAAATCCTGAGGCTCCCCGCTTCAGGATTTTTTGATTATCATTTTAGTTTTTCTATTTCTTCAGCCGATAAACCGGTAGCTTGGACTATATCTTCCACAGCCATATCCATGTTTTTCAATTTTAAAGCAATGGCAAGAGCGCCTTCTTTTAGACCTTCTTCTCGACCTTCTTCTCGACCTTCTTCACGACCTTCTTCACGACCCTCCTCAAGCCCGCGCTCTCTCGCCTTTTTCTGCTCCAAGATGGCTGTCTGGCGGATCGACTCCGCATCCCACTTATTCTTCAAGCTCGCATCGTACATATCGCGTTCCTCCTTGTTTAACTTACTATATGCTGCAATAGAAAATAATTTCTCAAAAACCGGCTTACGTAGATAGGTCGGCAGCTTATCCATTTTGGACATGTTCTTCAGAACGTGCAGCCACCTGTCCAGATCAACGGTCAGTTCCTGTTCTCCTTTGGTAAAATTAATCAATTCCACATAAATAAACCCAAGATGTTCGTAAAAAACTTCGCCAGAATCCCTGTTGCATAGACAGATGTCATGGAGATAGTCGGTGCTGCCGCTGCCGTCGGGCATGGGAAAGCCATCCATCAGCACAATCACATAGACCTCACTGATCGTATAGCCCCATCCTCTTCTGTTCCCTTTGGGCGCCTGGTCTGCGATCAGTTTGCTGCCATAGTACAGCATACGTTTTTTTAAATTCGTCTGCGGGGTCCGCTGGACCTCGATAATGAATTGTTCGCCATCGCTGGCCGTGCACGTCAGGTCAAATATGACCGTACCGACTTCTTCGGTGTCGCCTACATGTTCGTTCTTGTTGTAATAGAGATCCTCGATAAGCTTCCGCCCCTGGAACAGTTCATTGAGAAAGGAGATCAATAGATCCTTGTTCGCCTCGGTACCGAATATACGCTTAAAACCGAAGTCTGTCGTGGGATCGATAAATACAGGTGTTGTGTGTTGCTTCATAATGATTAAAATTTATGGTACATAATTCTGATAACTGTGAAGCAAACTTAAGCGATGTTTAGTGTGAAAGCCGGTAAATAAGCATTTATAGTCGTTTATAAACGTTTAAAAACGGCTATGGATTGTCGGGGCAGAGGACTTCCAGTACCGCATCGCGAACAACAACGACCGCGCGGGCAAAAAGGAATGCAGGCTTTGTTTTTTTGTTTGGGGTATTAAAAAATATAGGTTAAAAGCTTTAATTTCGCACGAACTAATTAACTGTTATATGAATATTGAAAAATTTTTGACAATCTCCGATGTATGCATACGAGCGATATGATATACGCAGAAAATAACGACGGTATTATATGATTTACAGGAATAACAAAGGCCCTGTTTACGACAAAAAAGTTGCTAAGCATCGTACGGCTGAAAGGATTTGCAAGTTTCTGAATTCTCTGAGCATTTTGTGCGCTGCAGGGCTTGTCTTTTTTCCTAGCTCATACCCACTGGCTGTTGCCGTAAACATCGCCATCCCATTGATATGTATTGCCGTATTAAAATTGTATAGCAAGTATGTAAGAATAGATGCGGAGCGTCATCTGGTAAAACCTACGATATACTATGCCATGCTATACGTTTCTTTGAGTCTGACTCTAACAAGTTTCAAACTATTTAATATTTTGGAATACTTCCTGCTGTGGCTATTGGTGTTCGGATTTACATTGTTAATACTCTGTTTCTTATTCTTCAATAATATTGAATACAAATTTCAACCTTTTAAAGTTTACCTGAAGACAGCAACCAGCTACGTATTCCTAATAGGTTATGCCTACGGTACGATCACTTCCTTAAACGCGGTACTGGATGACTCGACTCCACAAGTTTACTACTCGACGATCCTAAAAAAGCATTTGGGAGGGAGACGCGGCTCACCAAGTTTTCTGCTTGGACCGTGGGGACCTAAAAAAAACAAGAATACAATCTATGTTTCCAGCAAGTTTTTCAGGGATCATCAAGTTAAGGATCATGTAGTAATCCTAATTTTCAACGGAAAATTTGGAATTCCGTGGTATACAATAAACGAATTATAAGCTACGACTGGGCAGAAGCGGATGTGCCTGTTTGTCGGAATTATCACATATAGGGCGGAGTACTTGTTAAGATTTGTTAAAAAGCATTACAAAAATAAGAAAGGCACACGAATTGACGTTATTTTAGTAATTCATAATTTAGGTTAATAATTGGTTAGTTAGTAAAAATCCTGAAGCTCCCCGCTTCAGGATTTTTTTGTTATTATCTCTAGTGTTTTACACCCCGGTACACCCTTCCCTTCAGTTTTTTGATCTCGGGGCAACAGCCTGTTACTGGAAAATAGGCGTCGTTGCGTTTAGAGCAGGTCCGCGTGAAATAAAAAACGTCCGACAGCGGAAACACGCAGCCACCGGGTGTGGCGAATACCAACGCAGGATCGACCATTCGCTCGAATACGACCGGGTCTGAGAAGATCGTGTCTAACCTTACTGTAGGATTTCCTTTATTCTTTTTACATAAAGACGCTGCCGTTAAACTTTCGAGCGTAACAGTGGAGCTGTCCGCCGCTAACACAATGTTCCAGCCTTGACGCCTTTTCGCTGAACTAAAGGTGACGCGACCGTCTTGCCGCAGTTCTCCCTCGCGGATCTCCAATATCTCCCGGATATTGATGAGGTTTCGGCTCCCGTGCAGTCCGTCGTTGAAATTCGGATCGGTTTGCCTACCCAACGCGAGAGGCCACGATTTAAAACGATGATAGTAATGGATGGGAGCGCAATGGATTACCCTTCGCAAGTCGGTCGATTCCTTTTCTATAAATAGATAATGTACGCCTAACACAACACTCCCATCTACTAAGGATGTGGTATAATGGGGAGTGCCCGGAACATTTAGCAGCGTATCATACTTAGCATACACATCAAACGCGTCCACCCGAAAAGAGTCAAGGGTCTCATGAGCGGGAAGGGACATGACCGAGTAGGTGTACCTACAGGAGGCAACGAAAAATACAATCCCGATAGGTAAGAGAAAAAGATAGTTAATGGTCTTCATGCTTTAGATGATTAGATATAAATACCTGGGATTGCACATCTATGGATAGCCGGGGACTGGAGTTGTCGACGTGATACGGCATATTTTGGAGAAAATGAACAGCTTTTTGCCCCTGCATAAGTTTGAAGTTCGGGTTCGTAAGCCTCAGGTTTATGTTTCCGATGTGGTTGTGGCCGACGGTGAACCGCCAGTAGTCTTCGTTGTATTTTATCTCGGATAGATCTTTGTAATCGACCTGATTGTCGCCAATTACCTTAGCGGCCTCGTAAGCGAGATGGCTGTAACCCGTAAAGCGATTATAGGCCAGCGCGAAATGGTCAACGGTTCGGTGCCCGTTTCTATGCCAGGCGATCATGGCACTGCTGGTATACCAACGATCGTGGTTATCGACTGGGAGGCCAGGCAAAACGCCGTCGTTTTGATAAAAAACATGCGCTTCCCGGATCTTGAGATGTAAGGTGCCTACCCGTTGAGATTTCATCCGCTCGCCGGGATGGAATATAAAAATAGTCTGCAATCCTAGTGAAATAGCTGAACGATATGGATTTTTGATGGCTGGCATACTGAGGTCGGCAAAAGCGTAGAAAGGTTGGTTATATTCCAATCCATTGTTGAGGGACGCACCGCAGTTTCCGTGGTATAAGGATATGGGGATCTGAAAACTCCCAAATAGCTGATGAGACGTTTTTCTGTCGGAAGTAGAAAACGTATTCCACTTGAAGGCGTATTGGACCTGAGGAGTGATGCCGAGCCAGTTCCCTTGGTAAAGATATCCGGCATTGATATTTGCCTCGATATACGCTGCAAATTTCTTCACATGACTGAGGTGTAGACCTAGCGTAATATTACTACCCAGACCGTAAGAATGTGCGCCGTCAACGGAATACAACTGCCCACGGGCCCCTGTAGAGATAAAAAATAGTATGAGACAGATAGAAATAGGTTTCATAAAGGATTAGTTACTTATTATAAAGATAGCGAGCGATATAAAAGTATGCAAAATAATTTTCGCTTTTTTTAGAAATCGGCGAATGCCCTCCTTCACTTTCACCGATTTTTTTACCGCGGTTACCGAGAAATGCGGGAGCTTGGTCTAATCGTTATTCGGTAAATCTACGATCCACCCTACCTTTGAAATATCAAATAAGAAATAGAAAAAATAATATACACAACACATTAAAAACTACAGATATGAGAACGACATTGAAAACCATCGCAGCAGCATTGATCATGGTAACATCCTTGAGCTCCTTTGCTTCGGAGAGAACTAACCCTTTGAAAGACGTGGAATCAGACATGGTAATAGGTACGTATCTGGAAGCGGTTACCGTGGGCACCATCGAGCTGAACAAGTTCCTTTTTGCGGATGATTTCCAGTACCGCAATGTGAACAACAACGACCGCGCGGGCAAAAAGGAATACATCAAATACCTGAAGGCCAATAAAGGCATGCAATACGACTGCGAGAGCAGCTACCAGATCCTATCGCAGGACGGAAAGGTATGCATAGCCAAGACAACGATGACATTCGACAACTTCACCCGCGTAGATTACATCACGCTGAACCAGGGCAAAGACGGATGGAAAGTAAGCAAGGTGGAAACGACTTATCCATAAGACTTTAAATTTTTGTTTCAATAGGGATACGTCGTGAGATATTTCCCAATGTTTAGTTTAGTTAGCAAAGCCTGCAGTCTCTTGACTAGCAGGCTCTTTTTTGGAAAGTTGTCTGTATGGTTTATTTGATTTGTATTAAAACACGCCTAAGCGTTCCAGATTAATAAACGTGACATCCTGCAGGTAGCCCGCTGTAACAACATACTTAAGATACCTTGCCTCGTGCTCCTGGGTAAAAGGTAGGACGTGCCATGAGCCGGGATTCGTGTATGGCACTTCTGTAGTGAGCGCAGGCGTCCAACTTTCGTTGTCGCTGCTGACATAAAATTCGATCGCCCTAATCGGCCCATTGTTGTTGGCGCGCTGTTTGAAAGCTAATCCGTGTAGGGCGTACGCGCTCTTCATGTCTATGATAATCCAATGTGGAAAATCTTCGGCTGGGGCCGGGCTGTATCGCGTGTGCCACGTAGCTGTATTCTCGATCAATACATTTTGTCCATGGCTACTGCCGTTTAAGCTGCTGACTGCAAGCACCTCCCAACCTGTGGCATCATAAATATGGGTTTCACTCCATGTTTTACTGACTTCTAATGAAATAGTAGCAGTAGCCTCACTCAATACTTTTACACTTTGAGGTGGTGCTGGGGGAAATCGCGTATCAACGACGACTATCTCTGCCTGGTTGGGCACATCAAAATTTTGCACACTCAGCTCGCCATTATCATCGGAAGTGCCTTCGAATACCTTGCGGGCATCAGCTTGTCCTCTAGGTTTACTATAGACGGCCACCTCAACATTGGGCATGACCTCGCCTGTTTGGCTGTCTACGGTTTGTACCTTTAGTGTAACTTTGCCGGGCGCTATCTCCGACAACGACGATTCCCATTGTTCACTGCAACTGGTGATAAAACATGTAAAGCATACTAATACTACACAATATATCTTGGGAAGCGCGTATATATATTTCGTTTTCATTACTTTTAAAAATTAGATCAGTTATCTTGTTATTTATTGCAAGATTTAAATAGATGCTTCTCTGGGTAGCTAAAAGCATTTTTCACAAACCATCTTGCTTTATAAATCCGGAAACCGGTTTTGAAAAAGATTGCATTGCCTCTACTGTCTACCACTTCATCGGACCACCATTGTTCCTT
The DNA here is from genome assembly GCF_002980575.1 of Sphingobacterium gobiense. GTDB lineage: Bacteria > Bacteroidota > Bacteroidia > Sphingobacteriales > Sphingobacteriaceae > Sphingobacterium > Sphingobacterium gobiense. The sequence goes on along the minus strand of NZ_PVBS01000001.1, from coordinate 362,316 downwards.
GGGCTTTAGAAAAATATCGGGAAAACTCGCCGGGCCCGACGATATACTCTTGATACTTGCCTGAGGCCCCTCTGCGGGCTTTGTTGTCTTTGTTCTAGGATCGAACAAGTAAATGTTCTTACTCATGCTCAGCCATAACAAATCTTCGTCGTGCTTTGGAAAAAGGTCGTGTGCGTCGATACCCGGTATCGTGATAATCTCCGTCAGTTCTAGATCGGGGCGATGACAGTCAAAGTTATAGGCAAAAGCCTTCATCTCACTTCTTGCAGCCGACCATAGCAGTTCATTGGTCCGGTCCCAAACGACATTATGCCCAAAATCAATAGGAATATTTTTCTTGTATACATTTTCTGGGAAGTTTAACGTATCTACTCCTATTACTGTCAGAAAATTCCCTGTACTCGATGCACTTACGATATTTCCGTCTGGGAGTACTTCGGCTGAATGTGTATTTCCGCCCACATGGACATAGAACATAGTTTTCTTGTCCCGAATACGGATTAGTGCTACACCGCCACCTGATGCCGTTGCCAGTATATATTCTCCGTTAAACACTGGTTTGGCATCGCTCATGTTGGTGAACCATGCGTAATGTTCCGGTTTGACGTTGCTCTCCCTCGGTTTCCAGTACCAGATGACTTCGTTCGAACGCACATCGGCTATTGCCACCTGCGAGTCAGATTGTTCAGAAATAACAATGCATTGCTCGCATTCGGCTACTGTCTTGGGCGGTTGCTGTACCTGGTCTTCCTCGCCATTTCCCGTTGGGGGAACCGGAGGCTCGGCCGCGCCAGAACAGCTTATCAATAGGAGAAGAAATGTCAGATAGCTACTTATTGTCTTCATGATCTTTAATAGTTTGCGTTTTGTTCCAAATTTGGATTTAACTCACGTTCCCGATCTGGAATAGGCCACCAATAATCTCGTTGGGGATTAAAACGTCTGGTGACCAAGGGTTGCTCCATGGCGTTGTAGACGGTGCTGTTTAACACAGTTTCTGCCGTTTTCCATCTTCTGATATCTGTATAATAGAAGCCTTCCAATGCTAATTCGATCCGTCTCTCGTGCCGGATCAAATCGCGCATCTGTGACTTGTTCAGATCTCTGGGAAGCGAATATGGATCAAGCCCGGCACGTTTCCTGATTCGTTCAATAGCGGCATAGACGCTTTCGTCGGGCGTGTCCAACACTTCATTTTTGGCTTCGGCGTACATCAATAGCACGTCGGCATACCGAATCAACATATAGTTTGTTTCAGAGCGTCCTCCGTTAATAATATTGGTATTGGGCTCTTTGTCATATATGGTGTACTTTTTTACGCCGTAACCGGTGATCTTGAAAGGCTCGGTTGGTGTCGTCACCGATCCCATGTAGATATCCCCCGGGTATACCAGGGTCTGATACATACGTGGGTCCCGGTCTCTATATGGTGATGCGGGGTCAAACAAGCTTGATTCGGAAGATAAACGTCCGTCCTTCATATAGTAAGCATCTATCAGGTCTCGAATGGGCGCGTTGGTATTGTACTGCCTACCAATCAAGTCGAAGGAACTTCCCTGTTCTGGTGCTTTAAACTGCACGGCAAATACCGATTCTGCACTATTATCATTTTGCGGCATAAACACCTGACGGTAATTCGACAAGAGGTTATACCCCGCCTCGCTGAGATTCATCACACTTTCGGAAGCCGCTGCTACGGCTTCCCACTTGTCGGCAGCGTTGTTGGGGTTATTGAGCGGACTAGCCTCAAACAGCAATACCCTCGCCTTTAACGCCAAAGCAGCGCCCTTTGTCGCGCGACCGATATCGTCTCCTGTATACGTTGCGGGCAGTCCTTCGGCTGCTTCATCAAGATCTTTCAGCACCTGCGTAACGATTTCGTTCCTCGCATTTCTCGGTAGCGATGCATGATCCAGTGTCGGGGTTTCCAATATCAGCGGCACGCCTCCGTAATACATCTGTAAAATGGAGTAATAGAGCGCTCTCAGAAATTTTGCCTCGGCAATCATTCTATTTCGAATGTCTTCGCTCATCGGCACACTACCGACGTTATCCAGAAATGTATTCGTGCGTCCTACACCTTCATAACAAGCTCTCCATCGGTTATTGATGATGGCCGAATTATTCGCCGTTTGCGTCCCGTTTGCGATCACACTGAAGCCGCCCGAATTATCATAATTGTAGGCATTGGGGGTAGCGGTATCTTCCAATAACGGAACAGCGTCCCCGCCGAACAGTCCCGCCGAGCGTAGCGTCGCATAACAACCCGACAACGCTGCTGTCGCGCCCTTTTCAGACGTCCAAAAATTCTCATCTGTATAAAATCCAGTAGGATCTGTGTGCAAATCATTGGTACTGCAGCTCACCAACATCAGCTGCAGACTCCATATTATTAGTAGTAACTTTTTCATTTTGTCTTTCTCTTCAAAACTCTACTCATTTTTTAAAACGTCGCATTTAAGCCGAAACTAAAAGTTTTCAGCATAGGGTAATCATAAAGGGTGTCGTCCTTTATCTCCTTTTCCGGATCGAACTGTTTAAAATTCGAAAAAGTCAACAGATTTTGTCCATTAACAAACAGGGAGAAATTGCTGAGTCCAACCTTACTTATGAGATCCTTTGGTAAGCTATAGTTTAACTGCACGTTCTGTAGTCGGAGATAAGAGGCATCCTGCAGCCAAAATGTAGAGGCCTGATAGTTTTCTGAGGCGCCTTGTGGGGTCACCAGAATAGGCAGTCTTGCATCAGGACGTTCCGGTGTCCAGGAATCGGTAACCCACTCATGGGTAATTCCTGCTCCATTGTTAATAGGATATGCTAAATTGTTTGTCGGGTATATATTAAGCCCTTGAACACCTTGCCAAAAAGTATCGAAAGAGAAGTTTTTGTATCCGAATTTAAGGTTAAAACTATACATATACTTTGGTATTGAGCTGCCCACGATAATCCTGTCATCGCCGTTAATTTTGTCGTCTCCATTAACATCTCTATATTTAAGAAACCCGGGCTTCACATTGGAACTGATTACCGCGCTATAATCAATCTGTTCTTGGTTTTGATAAATGCCTTCCGCATCGTAAAGGTAATACGCATCGATTGGGTATCCTTCTTTCAATATGCGCCGCCCATTGATGACCGTCTCGCCGTTAAGGTCTACAATCTGGTTTTTCACATAGGTTATGCCTCCCGAAATCTCATAACTAAAGTCATTGATGAGGTTGCGATGTGAAAGGTTCAATTCATATCCCTTGTTGTCTACAACGCCGATATTCCGTTGTGCGCCGCTGAGGTTACCGACTTGTGCAGGAAGATTTACAGGGCGTAAAATGTCGGTTGTTCGCCTTTTGAACAACTCAAAAGAGAGTCCTAATTTTCCATTCCACATCTCGGCATCTAGCCCGAGGTTCGTCGTGGTTGTCGTTTCCCATGAGATGTTGGGATCGACCGAACCGGTAATAGCTGCTCCCGGAACGATAATACCATTGAAATTATAATCGTTTCCTAAGCTAACTTTCGGTAAGTAGCTAAATAATGGCACGTCCTGATTTCCGAGTTTTCCCCAAGACCCACGTAACTTCAGAAGGTTGAGACCCGAAAACTGTGGAAAGAAGCTTTCCCTATCCAACCGCCATCCGGCCGAAAAGGACGGAAAAAAAGCCCAACGGTTGGCAGGTGCAAAACGGGCAGACCCATCGTATCTAAAGGTGGTCTCTATTAGATATTTTTCATCGTAATTGTAATTTAGACGGCCGAAGTATGACCCCAGTTTATCGCGCGTCTCCGCACCGTTATTTCTGGGATTAATAGAGCCTGCCGAGATATCGGTCAGTGCATTATCAAAATATCCCTCGATACGCGCATCGAACCACCCTCTTTCCTCGCTGATATATGATGTACCGACCATCGCCGAGACGTTATGGAGATCAATTTCTTTGTCCCAGGTTAATGTCTGAAAGAACGACATATTAAGCACGTTGTCGTCGTAATTAAAGGCATAAGGATTATTGTTGTAATAGTACGGAACCTCCGTCTTCGGGTTATAGGTGGTCAAAAACGGAACAAATTGTCTTGCATAGCCGTCAAGCTTATCAATTCCCAGATTGATGTTATACCGAAGCCCAAACGGAAGTTCGTAGTCTGCAAATGCTTTTGCCAGTATACGTTGGACCGCATGGTCCTTACGTCCTTCTTTTAGTAGCATCAAGGGGTTTTCAACCGCATTACGGCCTGGTGTGGCAAATACGGCATTACCGTACCGGCCGTCTGGTAAGTAGGGTGAAAAAATCGGCAGGACACGCATAAATCGGTTAAAGAAATACGGCGTGCCATGTGCATTTTCGTCATATTTACGATAGTTTGCGTGAACACTTCCTCCAACCTTCAACTTGCTACTGATATCAGTTGCGAGGTTCAATGCCAAGGAATACCTATTTGCATGGTTGGCGTCTATTAAAACACCATCTTGATCCATAAAGCCTAAGGAGAGGTTGTATGTGGTTTTTTCACTCCCTCCCGAGAAACGAAGGTTATGCTGTTGGAGATAACCATTCTTCAAGACTTCATCAAACCAGTTAATATTGGGATAAATGTGTGGATTTGTCGCCATACCATTTCTATACTCCTCAATCTGTTCTTCCGAATACGTAATTGGCGATCCTTCGTTGATCATGGCTGTATTTCTCATCTGCATGTATAGGATTGGATCCCATACAACATCGGGCATTCTGGTGGTCTGTTGTATACCATGAGAAAAGCTGTAATTAACGGCTGTCCGTCCGCGCTTGCCCGTCTTTGTTGTGACGAGGATTACGCCATTGGCGGAGCGTGAACCATATATCGCTGCAGAGGCGTCCTTTAGCACCGTAATACTTTCGATATCGTTTGGATTCAGCTCGTTCATATTAAATTCAATTCCATCGACCAATACTAGCGGATTTTGATTATTTAGTGTACCAACGCCCCGGATGCGGATGGTAGCGACGTCCTGTCCGGGCTTTCCACCGGCCTGGTTTACCCATAGCCCAGACACCCCGTGCAGTGCCTGGCTTGCATTGGTAAATGGTTGATCTTTCTTTTCCGCCATATCCAAAACCGATACGGCACCGGTCATATGGGATTTTTGTTGTGTGCCATATCCCACGACGACGATTTCTTCAACCGCTTCGATATGTTGTTTCAGGATGACCCGAAGTTCGCGCTGCGCACTTAACTTTATTTCCACGGTTTCATATCCTGTGTGGCTTACACTGATCACATCGCCATCGTCCACATCTTTCAGCTGAAAGGCTCCCGTATCATCGGTGCTCGATGTCCTCGTTGTTCCGACAACTCGAATCGTGGCTCCGGGTATAGGTTGACCATTGATGTCGACAACAATTCCTGACACAAAATCTACTACTGCGCGTTGCGCGTTGCGTTCTTGTTTGTCTTTAATAACGATAGTTTTTCCGACAATTGAATATGCCAGATTTTTGTTTTCGAGAACCTTCTCCAGCGCTGTTTCTAAGCTCACATTGTGCAGCGAAACGTCGGTATCCCGGAACGGCTTAATAGTTTGCGGTTCGTACCAAAAAACGTATCCGGCTTGTTTTCCGATATCTTTCAAGATCTCCTCCAACGGTGCATTTTTCTTTTTGAGGGAAATCGATTGGGCAAAAATTTTTGCGTTTCCCTGAAGAGATGAAAGCAGTATCAGGGCAACAATTAATTTTACAAATAGGAACAACCTTCGTCGTTTATACGAAAAAGGTAAAATAAAATAGTTAAATTTCATATTTTTGATATGAGTTTTCATTAATATCAAGATGATTATTTGAAAATTTCTATCCGTTACCTAGTAGCGGAGTTACCGGAAATGTTGGCCCATTTCCGGTTTTTTTTATTTCGTATTCGCCTAACTTTCCATGTTTTATTTTTTTACGGTTAATATTCTGTCGTTTAGTTCGAACTGTATATCACTTAGTTCTAGAATCTTAAGGAGGGATGATAACTTGGCCTTTCTGTCAATCCCGCCAGTAAATCGTCTTTCGGTCAGATGGTCTTGGAAGATGACCTTCACATCATACCACCGCTCGATTCGGCGCATGATTGTCCTTAGATCTTCGTTCTCAAAAAGGGTGAAACCGTTTTTCCAGGCGACCGCTAGGTCTGTGTCAACTTCTTTCACCGATAATGTTTGATTTACGAGCGCCTGTTGACCCGGAGACAGAATCTTTTCCCCATGTTTCGAACTGATTTTGATTGACCCTTCCAACAAGGTTGCGACCATAGATTTTTCGTCCTTGTAGGCCATCACATTGAAATGGGTGCCGAGTACTTCGATCTTCGCCTTGTCGGCGATTACGCGAAAAGGTTTACTTTTATCTTGGCTGACCTCGAAATAGGCTTCACCCACTAGTTCAACATGCCGTTCGTTTCCAGCAAATACCGTTGGAAAACGCAGATGCGATTCTGCATTGAGCCACACTTTCGTACCGTCGGGAAGAACGATCTTATACTGTCCGCCTGTTGGCGTTGAAAGCGTATTCCATGCCAAAAGCTCCGCGGCCGGCAATAAGCGGCCAGTCGATTCGAATCGGATACTGCCTTCTTCATTTTTCCTTATTACCGAAGCGCCATAGTTTAAGGAGTCTTGCTGCAATTCATTCAGTATGATTCGCGCTCCACTTCCCAAGGTCAGGGTTGCTCTATCTCCTCCTGCTTCGACGTCGTTTTGCGTAACCGATACGACCTTAGGCACCGTGTGGTTGCTTACCGGTGCCAGACGGAAGAAAAGGAGATAGATCGATATCGATATCACGACAGTGACCGCCGCGGCAATCCGAAACAGTGTTCTAGCCATACGTAGGCTCGGGTTGCGGGTCTGCTCTGAATCGCCAATCTCCGCCTCTACTGCCGAAAATATAGAATTCTCGAGATCGCTTGGTAGCTCGCCTTCTGCCTTGCCTGTATCAACATGGAGGTCTTCATACCAAGTTTCAACAAATCTTCGCTCGTCAGGGCTTGCGGTTCCATCATTGTATTTCTTTATAAGTCTTTGTAAGTCGGATATCTTCAAAATCAAGCCTTTTAACATATATCCGTTTGGCTATGACAAAGTACTATAAGAAATTTTTCTTTTTTTAGTTTGTTCGAGTGCCGTGCTAGAAATTAATTGACGAACAGGATCAAAAGCATCAAGGTTATTTGTGGATTATACAGCTTTAATTTAGCTTTGAGACGCTCCGAAGCGCTGTATAATTGGTTTTTGACTGTTTGTTCGGATATTTGTAGCGACTTGGATATGTCTCGTATGGAAAGGTCCTCTTCTTTTTTCATCCGATATATTGTCTGCATTCTGGGAGGCATATTGAGCACTTCATCCTTTATAATGGAGTCTAGTTCTTTTTCAAACAGCGGTTCGTCACAGGGTTCAGCCACCTGGGGTTGCTGCGTCGACTCTACAACGTATCGAAGCCGGACAGCGTTCCTCTCGAAAAGTTGCAGTACTTTATTTTTCAACACCGCATGCAGGAAAGGCGTCAACGGGCGGTCTTTCAATTCGTCGAGTTTATTCCACAAGACGATAAATACGTCCTGCACGATATCCTTGGCGGCTTCTTCCGACCCGACCTTTTGCAAAGCAGATCGGTAAATGCTTTCCCAATGCGTTTTGAAAGCACGTTCAAAAACTTGCCTCTTCGAAAGCGTATCTAAGTATCCCGCTAAAAATTCTTCATTTTTGAGGTTTTCCATCAGCAGGTTCCGAAAATTAACTTATACATTTATAAAACGAATGCCATGCTTCTCATCCGACTGCAAAGTTAGGCATATTCGCAATTTTTGATCCTTTACTAATATTAATTGTATGTTAAGGTTCTTTATTTAGTAGCTACCACTTCCTCTGAAATCGACGTATTCCTTCGCTGTCATCGCGATCAGTTTTCAAATGTAATGAAAAAAATTATATCAATCTGAAAAAAATCTCTGTTGAAGGAAGTGTTAAGCTATCGTAAATCTACCGAATAATATGCCAATGTGGAGGAGCGCTATCCGAAGGAAAATAAATTGGGACCTTTTAATTTACTGTATGTTGCAATGGCAAACATGTTTTCGATCAGTGTTTGTTCTCAATGCAATCGAAGCTATTCCACTACTTGGAATGGTTTCAAAACCGCTTCCGAAGGTAGGTGGGCAGTTTGTCCATTTTGGACATGTTTTTCAGAACATGCAGCCACCAATGTTTAGTTTAGTTAGCAAAGCCTGCAAATGCAGGCTTTTATTATTTAAAATGAGAATATATATACGTTATCTTAAACGCCGCGATTTATTTTTTTAATCAAAAAGCGATATCTTTGCTGTATGACAAAAACAACTAAGTCGGATTTGGTGTAATAAACAATCTGTAATTCCTTTACAGATTGTCTTTTCGTTTGCTCTCGATAAATCCTTTCGGGAGTGATTTCCTATTATTAAATTTTAATTTTTAATGTGCGTATAACGTGGAGAACAATGGTATGTTTTCGCATAAAGAATTCTACGGCTACACGTTTTTTATCGCAAAAAAGATAAAGCAATGATTAATTTGAATATTTATGGTTGGAACGATAAATTAAACCAACTAAAACAAGAGTCTATACATAAATCTTTGTATCATGGACGGATAGCTATTGTACACCGTACCTGTTATGAAGTTGTTTCAGAGAACGGATTATTTCAATGTGAACTAACGGGCAATAAGATGTTCGGCAAGCCGGATTTTGAACTGCCTTGTGTGGGCGATTGGGTGATTTTTCAACCATTCGATGAAAGCAAGGGGATCATCGTTGATTTGTTGCCTCGTGAACGGACATTGTATCGCAGGAAAAGTGGAACGGTTGCCGACAAACAAACTATTGCATCCTATGTAGATAAAGCATTTATTGTGCAAAGCCTTGATGATAATTTCAATGTCCGCAGAGCCGAACGCTTTATCTTTCAAATAATTGAAGCAAAGATTAAGCCTATTTTAGTTTTTAATAAAGCTGATTTAGTCTTTGACAAAGAGGGTATAATGGAAGCGACCAAGCACCTCGTCGATCAGGTGCCTATGTTGTTTACAAGTATTCATCTACCCCACACAATTTACCAATTGCGGGAAACTATTGCGGAAGGAGAGACAGTTGTGTTTGTGGGCTCTTCTGGAGTAGGAAAAAGTTCTTTGGTAAATTCTCTTTGCGATATACCTCGTTTACTCACTTCAGAAATAAGTTCTTCTACAGGGAAGGGGAAGCATACTTCAACAAGGAGGGAAATGGTATTGATGGAACGTTCAGGTGTTTTAATCGACACGCCAGGTGTCAGGGAATTTGGAATGGCTATTGAAGACGCTGGTTCACTCGCGGAAATTTTAGATATTTCTGATTATTCTGAATCATGTCGTTTTAAAAATTGTAAACATATGGACGAACCGGGATGTGCTGTTTTGGAAGCAATAAACAACAATACATTAGACCGTAAAGTCTACGAAAGCTATCTGAAACTGCGTAAAGAAGCTTGGCACTTCTCTACTTCAGAACATGAAAAGCGTAAGAGGGAAAAATCTTTCTCGAAAATTTTGGAAGAAGTAAAGAAACGCAAATCAAATTTCTAGTTTCTATTTAAACAGTGGGGATATTCTTAGATTGGAGTATCTCCACTTTTTATCAAGGGACTACTTCCTTATCATTCAGAATAATCGAATGGACAGATATTTTAACCCCAAAAATTACCAAATCGGCTTTGAAACCTCATCTATTGGCTGATCAAATGAACTTAAAGCCCAACCGCCTATATTTAACGCATTATGCTTCACGTAACTTATGCCATCATAGAAAAGTTACTGCTAACTCATTCGCCACACACCCAGATCATCTTCACCAGTTCTTTCTGTTCCCAAAAGAGATTCTGCTCTTCTGCCGTCAGATCCAGTTTGCCGCCTTCTTCATTATAATAACTCGAAATCGTGTTGCACGCAGGGCCTATGTACCAATGCACATATAGTACGCGCTCATTCCATTTAAAAAGCCCTATCCGAGGGTCACATGTGCAACCTTCCGTCATGTGCTGCTGTAGCGAATCAGGCACATCATCTACATCCAGCTCTTTTTCCTTGGTACATGCATGCAATACAATGGTAAAGATGGCTATCAAAAAATATAGTTTTTTCATTTCAAATAAATATTTAATCTTTTAGAATCTATAATGAAAGCTGCTTTTAATAATATGTAGCAATAATGGCATAGATGTATTTCACATATAGGCGCCTTATAAAAATATAAACGGCAGCCCTAGATTAAACGCGACAAGAGTAAAAAATATTTTCACTGGGCGGGTTATCAGCGATAGGTGACTGAGTGCTATTATTTAAAGAAAATAGGCTGAGATCCCAATAGTAAAGCCAATACTACGTATGGGACCGGACTCGTGTTAATATGTGTTAAATATACACTTACAAGAAACGAAACGTAAGCAATTGTCGTTATATTTGTACTTCATAATTAGGTTTATAATTGGTTAGTTAGTAAAAATCCTGAAGTTCCCCGCTTCAGGATTTTTTGTTATTATCGCAATTCGCCTATTTCCTTTACCGTAAGTTTTGTAAATTTTGCTATCTGTCGCCTACATGTTCGTTCTTGTTGTAATAGAGATCCTCGATAAGCTTCCGCCCGCGGAACAGCTCATTGAGAAAGGAGATCAATAGATCCTTGTTCGCCTCGGTTCCGAATATGCGCTTAAAACCGAAGTCGGTCGTCGGGTCGATAAATACAGGTGTTGTGTCTTGCTTCATAATGATTAAAATTTATGGTACATAATTCTGATAACTGTGAAGCAAACCTAGGTAGTAGCATCCCTAAAAGCCGGTAAATAAGCATTTATAAACGTTTAAAAACGGCTATGGATTGTCGGGCAGAAACTATTCACCGATTTTTTTACCGCAGTTACCGAGAAATGCGGGAGCTTGGTCTAATCGTTATTCGGTAAATCTACCCACTGCCCTACCTTTGAGATATCAAATAAGAAATAAAAAAAACATTATACACATCACATTAAAAACTACAGATATGAGAACAACATTGAAAACTATCGCAGCAGCTTTGATTATGGCTACATCACTAAGCTCCTTTGCTTCGGAAAAAGCCAATCCTTTGAAAGACGTGGAATCGGACATGGTAATTGGCTCCTATATGGATGCTGTTACCGTGGGTAGCATCGACCTGAACAAGTTCCTTTTTGCAGATGATTTTGTGTACCGCAACGTGAACAACAACGACCGTGCGGGCAAAAAGGAATACATCAAATACCTGAAGGCCAATAAAGGCATGCAATACGACTGCGAGAGCAGCTACCAGATACTATCGCAGGATGGCAAGGTATGCCTAGCCAAGGCAACGATGGCATTCGACAACTTCACCCGCGTAGACTACATTACCTTGAACCAAGGAAAGGACGGTTGGAAAGTAAGCAAGGTGGAAACAACTTATCCATAATAAACTTTTGTTTAGTGGGGACATGTTGTGAAATATTTCCCGATGTTTAGTTAGCAAAGCCTGCAAATGCAGGCTTTGATTTTTTTCCTCATCTTCTTTTTGTTAACGAGAGTCAAGTGCAGAAGAGGGTTTATGACTTAAAAACGGAAACTCAAAGAGAACGACCCGGAATTGAAGAAGTTCTGAAAATTATTCAAACTTAAAGAGAAACTATTCGTTGTTGAGTTCTCGTCTAATTTCACGGAACTGAAACCAACAATATTCGTAAATGTATAGTTTATAGCTACATTTTTTGTAATAAAGAAATGTGCTCCAATACCACCTCTAACGTTGTATTGTTCTATATTAGGCCTATCGAATAAATCATCGTTATATTTCATCTCCATAAAACTTCCCTCCAGCGATGTGAAAGTCTTAAAGCGTGTACCAAGATCTAAAAAATAATAACGGCCAAAAACTCCTACAGAATAGTAGTTATGATCGATTGTTCTTTCAGTAGCGTCGACGCTCTCTTCAAACTTACCATTACCGATACCAAAATATAAGCCCAGAGCTAGCTTATCACTCAGAAAATAACTTGCTTGTGGTTGAAATCCAAAAGTAGAGCGTTTGTCATAATTTTCCATCCCTCCTTCTTCTACAGAGGCACTCAATGTACCTTCTACCAAAAAGTCGCCTTTCTTGAAACCAAACTCCTGCGCTTTCACTATAGCAACTAAACTCAAGAAAGCGACCAATATAATTGTAAATTTCTTCATGTGTCTGTATAAAATATGAGATAATTAGAACTTGAAAGTCAAAGAGAACTGACCTGACTCAAAAAAATTATGGAATGAATTCACATTCACGTTAAGCCTACTGACATTATCGGCATCCGGCATGTCCGGCTTTGCTATAGTGTAGGAAATTAGATTTGCGAATGAATAACCAATAGCTACCTTACGCGTGATAAAAAAGTTTGCACCGATACCTGCACTGGCGGCATAGCTATCCAACTTATCATAATCAAAATTTGCATAATTATCATAATTGGTAAAGCCATAAGATACAGCTCCCTCGGTATAGGTTTTAAAACGCTTCCCTAATTCTAAGAAATAGTAACGTCCAAATGCACCGAACCGATATGATTGCGTTTTGCTATCACTCGACCTTTCGCCTGGCAGTATATTTTTATATAGCCCATACCCCAAGTCGATTCCCAAAGCAAATTTTTCTGTTAAAAGGTATCCCACTTTAGGATTTAAGGTTAAGCTGGTACTTTTCGACTGCCAATCTCCTTTTCTCTTTGTGAAGTATAACCCAGCATTTCCTTCCAGAAGTATATCGCCTTTCTGAAAGTTAAATTCCTGTGCATGCGACATTGACACGAAACAAGTCGCTGCGAACAATAGAAGTAAAGTTTTTCTCATAAATTTATGAAATGTATAGATAAATAATATTGCTAAAGATAGTTTTATATTTTTACAATAGAGAATTGTCATGCGCTATCTCTGTTGTGTACGAGATGATGGTCGTAACTACCAAAGTTTATAAAGGCCCTGCCCTTAGGCTTTTGCTAACCTATGATCTTAGGTATGGAAAGGTATGCGTAAACAAAGCAACAATGGCATTCGATAACTTCATCTAGGTACACTACGTCACCCTGAACCAGGGCAAAGATGGTTGGTAGGTGAGCAAGGCAGAAACGACTTATCCGTAGACTTTAGATGTTTGTTTCAATATGGTATATTTCATGAGATATTTCCCGATGTTTAGTTTAGTTAGGAAGCTGTCTCAAAAGTAATGAGACGGCTTTGTTGTTTAATTTATTTGGCTTTTGATAGATGCTTTGGTTTGGAAGCATACTTTGACTTTAGGGAGGTTCGTCAGGGGGGCCTGGGGGCAACAGGGATTTTACCCGCCCCACAAGCGGGTGGTATGCTTGAGCTGAACTCAAGGTTATATTTTACGGGATTTTCTGTTAACTTTGTAAGAACAACAATTAAATAGTAAATCCACCTACAGTATGAAGCATAACATCTCCAAAACGAGCCTGTTTGATCTCTGCCCGTGCGTTGAGGCTGAAAGCAATGGGGGAACAACTACATAATGAGTGTTTTCAATATCGTTATAGCGCTGTTGTCGATTTTCAGTATTATCCTGCTGTCCATTACATTCTTCATTCCTTCTGATTCGGAAGTGTATCGCTTAATTGGATACTTCGATTTTTCGCTATGCGCGATATTTTTAATCGATTTCTTTCGGCAGCTCTTTCGGGCGGAACGTCGGTGGCGGTACTTATACACCACAGGCTGGTTGGACTTGTTGTCGTCGATCCCGATGGTTTCCGAATTTAGGTATATCCGGATTTTCAGGGTTTTTAGGGTCTTGCGCATCATCAAGTCGTTCACATTGTTGCTGACGTTTATCCGGGAAAACCGAGCAGCGACCTTATATGGCTTCGTTGTGTTTATATCGTATACTACACTTGTGTTGGCCACCACAGGGGTGTTGTATGTGGAGAAAGACGTAGGTAACATCCAGACCGCGGAAGATGCATTATGGTGGAGTTACATTACCATCACGACCGTAGGCTACGGCGATTATTATCCGGTTACCTCGGGCGGTAAGGTATTGGCCTCCATTCTTATTTTTTGTGGCATCGCTACGTTTGGCACGGCAATATCATATATCAATGAAAAGGTCGAATCCTTCAAACGGGAATAGCAGCTTTTAACGTATTTTTAACCTAATCAGGATATTGAGAACCGCGATAGCAAGGAAAACAGGCAAAAGACAGAAAAGACTATCGCCGCAGTATTTGAGGATAAAGCCTAAATATGCACGCTTCATTTTTCTGCCCGTTTTAAAGGCTTGTAGGGCAGTGTAAACCAGAACGTACTACCTTCACCAGGCGTGCTATCTACACCGATTTCTCCATCATGCCTTTTAATGATCTCCGCACTGATGTATAAACCGAGGCCTAAACCCGAATATTGTGCTCCTCTATAATCTGTTCGATAATACCGCTCGAAAAGATGTTCGATTTTATCGTGTTGAATTCCTGGTCCAGTATCTCTTACGGACACCTTGGCTCTATCTCCAAGATTTTCCACGATAAGATAAATATGCTGTTGATCTGGTGCATATTTAGCTGCGTTGTTCACCAAATTAACTACCACCTGATCGATTCGCGCCTCATCAGCTTCTATCTTTAGACTCTTGTCGCCTTGAAGGATTAACTCATGTTTACCTCCCATTCTAATATGCTGGCAACATTGTTCCAGCATGTTGGAAATAGTAAATTCCGAATAGTTGAGATGTAATTGTCCAGCATTGGAGCGAGCAGTATTAAGCAGGTCATCAATCAGGTCGGTAATTTTTTCGACGCTAACGTAAGCCTGATCGATCAAACGCGGTACCATCGGGTGATCCAGATCGCTCTTCCTACGGTTTAAAAGTTGAAGGGAACCCTTCAGAGCTGTAACCGGCGTTTTTAATTCGTGACTGGCGATACTGAGGAAGTCGTCTTTTCGCTGCTCTTCAAATTTACGTTGCGTGATGTCCTGAACGATGCCCGAAAAATTTATTTTATCGCCTGTCGCACCATACATCGTTCCCGTAGCATGCACCCAGCGAATGACATCGTCCGAATAGCGCTTTATAGGGTATTCCATGTCGTAAAATGCTCCAGTTACAAGCGAATGCTCAATGCTTTCTATTACATCTGTCCTATGTGACTCCAGGATCTGATCGGTTGCCTGTTCCAACGTTATCTCCTTTCGCATATCGAATCCGAAAATCTCTCTAAAACGAGGGGATGACGTTAGCTCGTTGCTCTTCAAATGTATATGCCAGGTTCCAAGTTTGGCTGAGTCAAGCGCCAGACTTAATCTCGCTTCGGCTTCCTCTATTTGTTTACGAGACTGAACTTTCTCCGTAACATCAAATACGGTAGAGATAATCCCTATCCTATTTGCGTTTCTATCTACTAATGGCTGGCAAAAATAATCAATGTAGAAAGATCGGTCACCTCCGGAAACTTTGTCTTTATATACAACCATTTTCTCTGTAAAGCTGACCGGAACGCCGGTTTCAAATACTTTTTTCCAGAGCGATGGATAGGGTTGGTTCTTGAGTTCAGGAAATACTTCCAGCATGGGCTTGCCTAAAACTTCCTCGCTCGTCCTATTCCATAGCTTGAGTATCGCCTGATTCGTTACCGAAATGACTTGGTCCTTCCCGAGCAAAGTAACTACAGGAATAGGTAGTTCACTCAATACTTTATGAAGTTGTATATCAGTTAATTGGAGGTCAATATTTGTCTCTCTTAGGCGATCCTTAGACTCGATCAGTTCCTTATCTATTGTTACAAATTCTTTATTCGGCGGCTGTTTAGCTTCTATTTGGCTAGCAATTTTATCTGTCACGTTTGTAGCGGTGTGAAGGATAGCGCAAACTTTGCCATCATCATGTTTTACAGCTTTATAGACGTAATCCAGATAAAACGGCTGTACGTTTCCTCCGACGACCTGTTCCATAGGCGTCACGGTTCCTCGCTCATCTATTCCTGTTTCCCAGACCTTTTGTAATACTTCGAGCAAAGGCTGCCCTTCAGCTTCGAAACGGACATCTCTTAATGCTTTTCCGATGATCTCGGGTCCCTTGCCCCAAGCATTAAGCATTGCTTGACTAGCGAATTCTACACACATTTCGCTACCCGAATAAATTGCTATTGCACTATCAACATTCCCAAGGATAGCTAGTAAATGGTCATTGCTCAGTTTCCGGTTCTGATTCATCAGTTTGGTTTATTGAACACTGTTTATATAAGGTTCGTTATCCGTTGTGTCAGATCATCGATATCAAAAGGCTTAGCGAGATAATCATCCGCGGTGCCTTTTTCTCTCATTTTATCAATGCTTGAGTTTGCGGTCATTACGATTACCGGAATATGCGCTGTGGTTGGGTTTTCTTTCATTTGCTGACAGATTTCTAGTCCGTTGCCATCTGGTAACATCACATCCAGTAGGCAGAGCGCTGGTGAGTGTTTGGAAAATCCAGCGGAAAACTCTGAAACTGTTCCGAATCCCTCAATTCTAAAATCTTCTAGGATCATGGTGATGATCTCCAGAATTTCTGCGTTGTCCTCCAGAACGTAAATCAGGTTGTTCATGTACAAATTTGATTATGACATTTAGTGATGCGAAATATCTGTAAAATTTGTCTACTAAACAAATATAAACTGCTTTTCAGGTATTATTGCACAGTTCCTGTTTGCCCCAGTGGAACAACACGAACCAGCGTTTTCACTCTGTCAATATATGTTAAACATACACTTAATAGAAACGAAATGGGGGCTTTAGTCGTTATATTTGTCCTTCATAATTTAGGTTTATAATTGGTTAGTTAGTTAAAATCCTGAGGTTCCCCGCCTCAGGATTTTGTTCATTACCGGACATCTGCTGTCCGACCGTGAACAGGGGGAAATGATGTTAAAAATCATAAACACCTTTAAAACAAAGCATTGGATGCTTTGGCAACTGGCTTGCAATCCTTTTGGCATGAACAAACAAGTAAATATTTGCATTTACCGATTTTTTTACCGCGGTTACCGAGAAATGCCGGAGCTTGGTCTAATCGTTATTCGGTAAATCTTCATCTCGCAATACCTTTGAAGTATCAAATAAGAAATAGAAAAAATATTATAAATAACACATTAAAAACTACAGATATGAGAACGACCTTGAAAACTATCGCAGCAGCTTTGATCATGGTGACATCACTAAGCTCCTTTGCTTCGGAAAAAGCCAATCCTTTGAAAGAACTGAAATCGGACATGATTCTGAATACGTACCTGGAAGCGGTTACCGTGGGCAGTATCGACATGAACAAGTTTCTTTTTGCGGATGATTTTGAGTACCGCAACGTGAACAATAATGACCGCGCGGGCAAAAAGGAATACATCAAATACCTAAAGGCCAACAAGGGTAACAAATATGACTGCAAGAGCAGCTACGAGATCCTATCGCAGGACGGAAAGATATGCGTAGCCAAAGCAACGATGGCATTCGAGAATTTCACCCGCGTAGACTACATTACGCTGAACCAAGGAAAAGATGGATGGAAAGTGAGCAAAGTGGAAACGACTTATCTGTAATAGACTTTAGACTTTTGTTTAGAGGGGACATGTTGTGAAATATTTCCCGATGTTTAGTTTAGTTAGCAAAGCCTGCAAATGCAGGCTTTGATTTTTTTGTTATCGTTCAAATCTTCCTTAATAATTTTTATATTATATATCGCTGTCGATCTTGACAATAAAAGCGGTGCGCCGCTATGCAGAAGCAGAAACACGACTATCAAAAATCCCTGATGAGAACAGTAATTGACCAACGGCACATAATAACTGTAGTCTTAAATAGCGACCTAAACAGGTTGTGCTAACGACTATATTTCGACCACATATGAAGTCATCGACTTAATGGTTGTGCTCGTCGTATTTTTGAATTCATAAAAATCTGCAAAAGCATATTGTTTGCCGTCTTTCATTTTCATGACACCGTTCACGGCACCTTCTCTGCCGTGTGTCACCACTTTCTCTATAGTTATTTCGGCAACCTCTTTCTCTTTCATCTCGTTGATCGCTTTGGAGAAGCTGTCTTTTCCTTCAATAGTTCGTTCGCCCATCACCTCCCAAACGATATCATCTGTCACTTGGGCAATAATAAAAGTAGCATCTCCTTTTCCGAAAGCTATATTAAAATCTCGGAGAAACGTACGTTTTGGAGAATGTCCACAGTCGGTTTTTACATTTATTTTAAGCATCGCATATAGTTTACATATTCTAAGATCGATCCCAAGTTAACGATTCCTGCGCCTGTACAACTTTTCATAGGTCAAGAAATCTTCGACGAACTTGAAGTGGAAATTGTAGTCGGAACTGCGCTTACTGTGGTAGAACACCTCTACCCAGCATTTTCGCTCCGCCTCTACCCTTTTCTTTGTAAATGGACGGGTGGTTCTATGACTATTGTCGAGCACGCGCAGGCCATCTGGGTTGATAGAAGCGAACGACAAGATTACGACTCGGCAGAAGCTGATGTGCCTATTGTTAGGGAATTCTTACTTATGGGAGGGGGCTTTTGTTAAGATATGTTAAAATACAGTTATAAAACATAAAAAAGGCACACAAATTGATAACATTTCAGTAATTCATAATTTAGGTTAATAATTGGTTAGTTAGTAAAAATCCTGGAGCTCCCCGCTCCAGGATTTTTTGTTATTATTTCTTTTCGATCTTCTTCCCGCCCCCTCTTATGTTTTCGATCATTGTTTGTCCACTATGAAATCAGCTACTCCACTGCGTGGAAACTGAACAAGTCTCAAGCAGATCAAATGTTATCTGTCCTCCCGATAATACTGTATTTTATTATATACATTTGTATAGTTTCGAGCCACATGAAATATAGCATGCAGGCAGCCCAGAAAGATTTGATAACGTTTAAAAAATTAGTTGATTAAAATGGAAACACTTGCAATCGTGTTCACGGCTATAGTAGCTTTAGAACATATCTACATCATGTGGTTAGAAATGTTTGCCTGGGAAACTACCGGAAAAAAGGTTTTCAGAGGGTCGCTACCAGATCATCTTTTTACACCTACAAAAAAACTGGCGGCCAACCAAGGCCTATACAACGGTTTCCTTGCGGCCGGGCTTCTCTGGTCGTTTCTGATCCAAGATCCTGCGTGGTCGTTCAATATAAGGGTGTTTTTTCTTAGCTGCGTTATTGTAGCTGCTCTCTATGGTGCAACCACGGCTTCAAAAAGTATCCTTTTAAAACAGGGAGTCCCTGCAATTTTAGCGTTGATTTTTGTTCTATTATCTAGATACGTATAATGATGTCGACATCTGTATGGATGAGTAGCGGCCATATAAATTTAGCCTTTAATTGGTACTTCTACCAGCTGTCGATTATTACCAATTTTCGAAGCATGGAGCATTCAAGAGTGATGCTTTCTAACCACTTTATCAATGATCATATTCGAAGCAATAATAGCTTCGTTGAGGCAGCTCGAAAACCAGCCTATCCAATTGCCGTTTTGTCGAATGCTGCGTGCCACGTAATTATAATTGCATATAAAAGCAAATATATATAAGTTTGTAGGGCAAGTAGATACATGACGAATGGTGGATTATAAGATTTACGGCGATCGGGAGTTAGTCCAGTTTATGCGCGGAGGTGACGAGCGTGTGTTGGTTGAGATATA
This sequence comes from Sphingobacterium gobiense, assembly GCF_002980575.1. GTDB lineage: Bacteria > Bacteroidota > Bacteroidia > Sphingobacteriales > Sphingobacteriaceae > Sphingobacterium > Sphingobacterium gobiense. Next base: position 342,583 of record NZ_PVBS01000001.1, on the reverse strand, counting down.
CGATCGCTATTGGGAAAAAATGTTAGCTGTAGCCTTTAATCGATTAGGTAATCTAGAAGAAGCGGAGGAATGCGTACAGGACGTGTTGTGCAAATTATGGAAGTTGCGCAGTGATTTCTCCTTGGCCAAAGATGAACTTGCAAACTATTTAGCTCGTGCAATACGCAATCAATCATTTAATATTTTAGATCGTCGGCACCGCGAACGTCTAAAGGCAGAAAGTTATTCTCCTTTTGAGATGGTAAACCTTGACACGCCGGAACGCGAACTGATTGCGCGCGAGTTAGCCCAACAAATCGACCGTGCGATCTATTCTTTGCCTGCACAATGCAAATTGGTATTTACTTTAAGCCGACATGAAGGTCTTTCTACGAAGCAAATCGCCGAGAAACTTAATCTTTCGGAAAATACCGTTAAATCTCATTTAAAAAAAGCGAATAAAGACATCCGTAACAACACGGAACTATTAACCACTATCGTGTTTATCCCTATTTTTTTTCAATAACCTACCCTTTAAAGACCGGTTTTTTAATAAAAAATTAACAATATAATATTTTCGACTCACCCTTATCACCTATTCTACTGTCTATATAAGTAGACAGATAGAATTAAGATGATCCACGATCCTAAATATATTGAGCAATTAGTTTATAAGTTCAAAAACAACCGCATTAATTCTGATGAGTTACAAGTTTTAATCGATTGGTATAATAGTCATGATGATACCGCGGTTACTATACCTTTGACCGCCGATGAAAGTCACGATCAGATAAAGACGCGGATGCTCGATGGTCTGCTCGCCCAAATTAAAGAAGAGCAAACCATACGCTACCCTCGTTCTAATATTCGAAAGCTTTATTGGATTGCTGCTGCAGTGGTTTTAGTTGTATTTTTAGGTATTTGGGCAAACCATGTTTACGTAGACAACCATATGACATCTCCTGTATCAACCAGTACGACAATTGAGCCCGGAGGAAACAAAGCTACGCTTATATTGACCGACGGCAGACAGATTAATCTAAGTACCGCACAGGATGGCATTGTCGTCAATAATGGCATCACATACGGCGATGGTACAACTGTGCAGGAAGACGGTTCATTAGATGGTGTCGGTGATAAGGTCGCAAAGTTGGTTCTACAAACCCCACGGGGCGGCACCTATCAGGTTACCTTGCCTGATGGCACCCGGGTGTGGTTAAATGCAGCTTCTAAGTTAACCTACCCTACCGATTTTACAGATGAACAACGTGTTGTCGAGTTGGAAGGCGAAGCGTACTTTGAAGTGAAGTCGGCATATCGAACTGATGGATCAAAAAAAGCTTTTAAGGTGATCAGCAGTAAGCAAGAGATTGACGTATTGGGTACACAATTCAATATCTCCGCCTACCCTGATCAAACGTCTAGCAAAACCACGCTCATAGAAGGTAAAATAGCCCTGACAGACCAGCACAAGAAGTTGTTATTATCTCCAGGAGATCAGGCTATTACAACGAATTCAGGCACACACATTCACCAAGTTAATGCGCGTAATTACATGGCCTGGCGCGACGGAAAGTTTAGCTTTGATGGAAAATCTTTTACCGAAGTAATGACTGAAATTGGCCATTGGTATGATCTGACCATTGCCTATGAAGGAAAAGTGCCGGCTGTCGAATTAGCAGGCGATGCCTTCCGCAATCAAAACATAGGTCTGGTACTGCGCGTACTCGACGTCGCCGATATTAACTATAGCTTGGATACTGTCAAACGCAAACTTATCATCAAAGGAAAGAAAATTTAATACTTAAAAATCTGAATGCCTATGAAATAACACGAATAATGAATCCGAACAGATTGTACCTAAAATCCAAAAAGAAGGAAAGGACTGCCATCCTTTCCCCTACGATCTGATTTTCAGCAATTACCTAAACATTACAAGCAGATATTGCACCAACCAAAATCAACGGTAAAATTAATGAATATAAATTACTTAACACGAGTGATGAAGATCATCATGTTCTTAACATTGGCTGGACTGTTAACAGTAAGTGCGTCCAGCTATTCCCAGCAGATTACGCTAAAAGGAAAAAACATTCCCTTTGCACGCATTATAGAAGCTATCCGGCAACAAACTGGCTATACTGTATTTAGTTCCAAAAGTTTGTTGGAAGAAGCCAAACCCGTCACCGTTGATGTGCGGGGCATGCAATTAGGGCGTTTCTTAGAACAAATTACAGCGGGTCAATCTATCGCGTATCAGCTGGAAGACAAAACCATTTCCCTTTCCCGGAAAGCGAAAACCATGCCTACCGTCCAGATGCCGAAGGCCGATGTACAGCAACGCTTAGTTGTAGGAACTGTACACCAAGCTGAGACCAAAGCCCATCTAGAAGGTGTTACTGTGCAGGTCAAAGGAACTAAGCTGAGTTGCAGTACCGATACCAGGGGACGCTTCAGACTCATCCTGCCAAACGAAACGGGGAGAATATTTTTAGTTTTCACCTACGTTGGAATGAAGACCTTGGAAATGGAGTATAAAGATCAAGAATACTTGTCCGTACAATTGGAACCCGCTGCCGATGCTATCAAGGATGTGGTAATTACCGGAATATATCAACGTAATAAAGAAAGTTTTACGGGGTCATCGGCTACCTATACGGCCAAGGAGTTGCAGATGGTAGGCAATCAAAATGTTCTTCAAAGTCTAAAAACATTAGATCCCTCCTTTGCTGTTATCGATAACAATCAATTTGGATCAGATCCCAACCGTATGGCCAACATCGAAATACGCGGCAAAAGCAGTGTTATTGGTTTAACCGACGAATTTAGCTCGGATCCAAATCAGCCGTTGTTTATTCTTGATGGTTTCGAGAGTACGTTACAGATCATCAGCGATCTCAGTATGGATCGCGTAGAAAGCATTACTTTATTAAAAGATGCTTCTGCTACGGCTATTTATGGTTCCAAGGCTGCAAACGGTGTGGTTGTTGTCGAGACGAAACGACCGGTACCTGGACAACTACGCATCAATTACAACCTAAATGGCTCCGTAAATTTTGCAGATTTAACGGACTACAATTTAATGAATGCGGAAGAAAAGCTGCAATTCGAACTTTTATCGGGCTTCTACGGTTTGTTGAATGAAAACGGTAATCTCATAGTGGGTACCAACCCTGCCAGCGAGGCGAATTATAATAACCGTTTAAAGGAAGTTCGTCGCGGCGTGAATACCTACTGGCCCAATGAGCCGTTGCGCACCACGTTGAACCAACGTCACACGCTGTTTGCTGAAGGAGGTGACGCCAATCTAAGATATAGCGCATCGATCAATCACGGTGTGAACAAAGGTGTGATGGAGGGATCTGATCGACAAACGACTAATGGTAATATTCGTCTGCTCTATCGTAAAGGAAACATTTCTGTTAATAACTCGCTGAGTATAGATAATATACGCGCAAACCGCGAGAGCGTTAGTTTCGCTAGTTTCTCTCGAGCAAACCCTTATTATCGCAAGTACGATGCAGATGGTCGTCCCAATATGCTACTGGAGAGCTACATCTATAATAATGCTAATTTCCAACCACAAACGGTCAATGTCTATAGTCCCTTATATGATCAAGAAAATTTAAATATAGACTTAGAAGAAACACAGGGGTTTACCAATAACTTTGAAATAGAATGGCGGATAATGGAATCGTTACGAGCACGTGGTCGCTTCGGTATCCGTAGTATGAATACAAGCCGTGAACTATTCCGTTCACCTTTCAATACGGAATTTATAGAAACAGATGTCCTAGAGCGAGGACGCTATAACGAATCGAATGGAAAAAACATCAATTATGATGGTGATTTTAGCTTGACCTACGGAAAGCTGTTAGCAGAAAAACACATGGTCAATGCAGTTGCCGGTGCGCGAATGGAGCAAAATAAACGTCAGCAAAGTTCCTTCGGTGCAGCGGGTTTTATCGATGATGAATTTTCTAATCCCAGTTTTGCATTAGGATATTATACACAACAGCGACCTAACTATGAGGAAGCTGTACGAAGGGGGGCAAGTTTTTTTCTGAATACTGGATACGCCTACGATCAGCGCTATTTATTTGATGCTACGTTACGATCTGATGGATCATCCGTTTTTGGATCCGAAAGACAGTTCTCTACCATTTGGTCTACAGGAGTAGCTTGGAATGCACATAACGAGCACTTTATAAAAAATGCTGTGATTAGCTGGCTAAATCAACTCCGAATTCGGGGATCAATCGGTAACCCGGGCAATCAGAATTTCGATAACTATATATCCATGCGCCTTTATCGCTACAACAACGACAACCGCAATCCTTTCGGTGCAAGTACGTTAATCAGCAACATGGGAAATAGGGGTCTGCAATGGCAAACTACCTTAGACCGGAATGTGGGTTTCGACCTTACGATATTTAACAACCGTCTCCGATTTAACGGAGATTACTTTGTAAAGACGACCGATCCGCTATTGGTTATTGTATCCCTACCATCCTCGACTGGCGTGAGTCGAGTGGCACAAAACATCGGCGAACAAGTAACACATGGTTTCACCTTGATCACCGATTACACGGTGCTAAAACGCCGCCAACTAAGCTGGCGGATTAACCTTAACTTACGTCAGCTAAAGGCCGAATACCGTAATATGGGCAATCAATTGGCTAACTTTAACGAAGCCAATAAGAGCCGCAATCTCGTTCGCTATTACGATGGCGGAAGTCCTTCAGACCTCTGGGCCGTACGTTCGGCCGGTATAGATCCCGCGACAGGACGAGAAATATTCCTGAACCGCAATAATGAACAGACCTTTGTACACAACTATCAGGATGAGGTCATCGTTGGAAACAGCGATCCAGATCTTGAAGGCGTAATCGGGACAAACTTTTTCTACAAAGGTTTTACTGCTTCTGCCTACTTAAGGTACCGCATCGGCGGGCAAGCTTTTATGCAAACCCTTTTTGAAAAGGTGGAGAATATATCTCGGGCCAATGTAACCTTAAATCAAGATAAACGTGCGCTTTACGAACGCTGGCAAAAGCCAGGAGACGTAGCTCGTTTCAAAGGCATTGCACTTACTGAGACAACGCCAATGTCTTCTCGTTTCGTAGAAGATAACAATCAACTCATTGGTGAGTCTTTTTCTTTAGGTTACGAAAACACCAACGCAGCTTGGTTAAAATCGATACGTGCATCATCCGTGACCTTTAGGGCGTTTATGAATGATATTTTCCATCTATCGACCATTACAAATGAGCGGGGCATTGATTATCCGTTTGCGCGGTCGATATCCTTTTCAGCAGCAGTTCGATTTTAATAGATAAGTATAATATGAAAACAATACACAATATATATATATGCCTGGTATTAAGTTTATTGACCCATTCATGCAGTAAATGGATAGACGTGAAGCCCACCGATCGGCTGGATGAAGATCAACTATTTATAAACCGGGAAGGCTATCTGAAAGCGTTAAATGGCGTCTATGTAGAAATGGCCAATACAGCGCTTTACGGGCGGGCCATGACGACCGGAGCAATAGACGTACTGGGGCAGTATTATTTTATGAGTAGTTCTACGCATAACTATCACAGATACGCTACGTTCGCCTATACGGAAAGCGACGTAAAAACTACGTTTGACAATGCCTGGCGCAAGGCGTATGAATTAATTGCTAACTGCAATGTTATCTTAGAGAAATGCGGTGATGAGCCTAGCGATGTACTTCCTCAGCCATATTACGGCATTATTAAAGGGGAGACATTGGCCTTGCGTGCGATGCTGCATTTGGATATGTTACGCTTGTTCGGACCAATCTATACGGAAGAAAATAAGGCAACTTTGGCTATCCCTTACGTTAATAAAACTGGATACGATATAGCTCCGTTGCTTGGATCTGAAGAGATAATGGCACATGTAGTGGCTGATCTTGAAGCTGCTATTTTATTGATGGAAGATACCGATCCGATACGCACAGATGGTGTTCGCAACGGGAATAACCCCTCGGGATCTAACGACCTCTATTATCGTCAATATCGCTTAAATTACTATGCCACCAAGGCGCTATTAGCACGTGCATACTTATGGCAAAACAATAAAGCAGATGCGCTGACGCAGGCAGCAGAAGTATTGGAAGAAGTATTTACCGACGACCAGATAGTTTTTCCTTTCGTTACTTTCGCGCAAGCGACCCATCCGACCACACCAGATCGCTTGTTTAGTTCTGAGGTTATGTTTGCGTTATATGACATCAACCGGGACCGAATGTATGACAGGCTCTTCAGCGTAAATCTAACGTCGGCGAACAAGCTATCGTTTAGTGCTGGCGATGAGGATGAACGCCGCGTCGACGACCTGTACGATGATGGAAACGACTACCGCAGGCGAATTTGGCAAACGGCATCTAATGCTACGGTATCCGCTACAACCAATATGAAATATGCCGACATCGCAGACGGCCCGGGAAGGTACATGATTCCGCTGATCCGGATTTCCGAATTACTACTGATTGCCGCAGAGTGCCATCCTGACTTAACGATCGCAACGGAGTACCTGAATGTGTTAAGAACTGCTCGAAACACTGTCGACCTCGCACCAGTGACAGAGGCTGCACTAAAGCTGGAGATCGGCAGGGAGTACAGAAGGGAAATGATTGGCGAAGGGCAACAGTTCTTTTTTTACAAACGGAATGCCTACCAGTCGATACCTAATCACGCTACCATAACGGGCGTCAAAACAATGGTTTTGAATAATTATACCGTTCCGTTACCCGATAGCGAAACCTCACAAAGAAACTAATATCATGAAATATTGCGATATGAAAAGAATATTAATGTATCTCCTACTCTTTCAAGCTGCGGCGTTCATGAGCTGCGAAAAAGAATTAATGGATTACGAAGGACGTGAAGGCGTCTATTTTGCTATGCAACATGGCGATAGCAATCGGTCTCCAGAATCTTGGCCTTATCAACCTTACAGCAACATAGATTTTGTAAGGATTGGGCTGGATGAAGTTGAGATTCCAATAAAAATTGCTATTACAGGACCTGTAAAGGAATATGATCGCGTCTTTTATGTAGATGTAAATCCCGATTCGACAACGGTCGTCCTGAATCAGCATTACGAAGCAATTGCACGTGAATGGGTTATTCCCGCAGGAGCAATATCCACTACAGTTAATGTGCATTTAATGCGTGCGGCAGATCTGGAAGATGAGCCAAAAACGTTGGGTCTGCGTTTAACTGGCAGTGATGACCTCGCATTGTCTTTCCCTGAATGGGACGCTATCCCCTCGCTTGACGGCGGTGCTACTGTTGAAGAGTTTGACGCCAGCTTACATACTTTGAGGATAAATGACATTATGGTCGAACCTGAGATCTGGCGAGGTTCGATACAAAGTGGAAACCGTGAAAGCGGGTTATTTGGTGCCTTCACTCGGAAAAAAATGGAGTTTTTGATTGATAACCTGGGGTTAACCTACGAAGACTTTGCGAGCGAGGAAACTATGCCGCTCGCACGCTCTCTGCTAATTGGGAGCGATGCCTCTACGATCTTAATCGAACGCTACAATGCCGGCAATCCTATCTTAGAAGATGATGGCCGGCTCATGTTTATTGGTAGTGTCCCTTGGACTTCTTATATCGGCGTTCCATGGGTTCCTGGCCCATAGTCATAACGATAAGAGTCGAACGTATAATAACATTTTCACATGAACAATAATTGAAATTTAATGAAATTACTTTTTTACTTCATAGCAGTTTTGTCTTTTCTGGCGATAGCGTCTTGTAGCAAAGATTTGGGGAATTACGAATATTCAGCTATTAATGAGTTAACAATCCTGGATGTGGAAAGCGAATACATACTACGTACGGGCATAGACACATTACATATTCAGCCCGATATCGAAGCAACTAAACATAATGAAGATACAGGAGACTACAGCTATTTGTGGATACTGAAAAGGGAAGGAAGAACAGTTCGTGATACGATCGGTCGCGAACGTAATCTCGATTATGCCGTACGATTGGAGCCGGGTGAATTCGATCTGTATTACCGCGTGATTGATAATAAGACAGGCGTCACCTGGATTGCGAATATACGCCTTATCGTCAGCACTGCTTATTCCAAGGGTTTACTCATTATCGGAGAAGATGAACAAGGCTTTGCTGAGGCCGAAATGCTCGCAATGCTAACAGATACTGTTCATATCAAGCGAATTCTTTCAACAAGCGGGCTTCCTCTCCTGAAAGATCCGATCAGCTTAGTACACACCGGTGGCGACGCAAATTTCAGAAAGCTATGGGCTTTTACCAAATCCGGATCCTACTATCTTGACCGCTCAACAATGACCGCTACAGCGAGTAATAATTTCAGTCGGCTATTGTATATATCGGAAACCATAGACCCTGAGACGCTACATCCCGTCGTCGTAGCACCTCAAATACGCTCAGCGGCCGGTGCAATTGGCAGTAGCTTATATCGGGCAATGGTTACCTTAGGAGGTGACGTATTTGCTGGTGCACCAATTATATCCGGAGGAGATTTTTTCAACAATCCGATTAATCGATTGGCGTCTGCGCCCCAGGTACGAATTCCAGCCGCCCCCTATTTACTCTACCCTATTGGCAGCATGAACTCGATAATGTGGTACGATATGCAAAACCAACGCTTTCTTAATTACACCGGTATAGCGATTGCTACGTCTTCAACGGTTTTACCGGACGACGGCGGACCTTTCCCTTGGAACCAACCGGCAGGACGAACATTGGTGTATGCCGAAAATACTCGTAATAACGACGGCGCATCTACCAATGGAAACTCGTTCGCGATTATGAAGGATGCTGATAATACACATCATGTCTATAAGTTTTATGCGAACGGAACCAACCCTAGAAAACACGCTGCATATACGGTAAAACCGATTGCTACAGATTTTGATCGGGCCGACTTCTATGCTTTTTCTTCCAACCGCAGTGTGATCTTCTACTCCGTAAAAAATAAGTTATACGCGTATGACTATAATCCTGGTTTCGAAAAAATTTATAGCTATCCTGAACTTAGTACAGATGAAATCACCATGTTGAAGTTCGACACACAGATTGACCATTTATTGAATAGCCTGTATATCGCTACCTATAACAGCGAAAGAAAAGGTACACTAAGTCGCTTCCTTGTAGGGACTAATCCGAATGTGGTGGAGCTATTACGACAAGAAAACAGTACATGGACGGATATGATTAAGGTAAAAGACATCAATTGGCGAGCAGTAAATTAATTAAAAAATTAAAAAAAAACAAACATGAAACTAACACACATTTGGGTATTTATCGCAATTTTATGCGGCCCGGTAGCATCCTTTTCTCAAAGTGGAGATTTTACTATTAAGGGCAAAACAAATCCTCGGCACAATGACAAGTTTATAAAGTTGTACTACGTTAACGATACGACCAAAATCACAGATAGCGTGATGGTAAGGAACGGGCGTTTCAAATTACACGGGCGCGTACTTTCTCCCACCGTAGGTAAGCTGGGTATTCAAGAGGGTGAAACTGTCGATTTCATTGATTTGTTTCTTTCAAAAGGAACCATCCGTGTATCCGCAAAAGATTCCATTCGCTATGCCCTTATCAGTGGCACAAAAATGGTCGAAGCACACGAGCGATTGGCTCGACAAATACGACCCTCAGAAACAAAGCTCTTTGACGGGCTGAACAGGTTTCAAAAGATGCCAGAAGGCGAAAAAAAGAAAGCATACATCGCGAAGTTGATGCCTGAGATCAGTAAGCAACACAGCGCTAAGCAGCAAATAGTTCATAACTTTGTATTAGAAAACCCTACGTCTTACGTCTCCCTTTATTATCTCGATAAAACTGCACTGGGAAGATTGGCCAACTATGAGACCACGTACCCTTATTATGAAAAATTGAGTGCTGAATTGAAGGAAACCACACTTGGGAAACAATTAGAAGAACGTTTACTTGCCGCCAAAGGTCAATTGACTGGAACAACCTATAAAGACTTTTCTTCTGCTACGCCGGAGGGCAAAACCCTTAGTCTGAAGGAAATCATTACTAAAAATAAATTTACGTTGGTCGATTTCTGGGCCAGCTGGTGCGGCCCCTGCCGCAAAGAAAATCCACACGTAGTCGAAGCATACAACGCGTTTAAAGACAGGGGATTTACGGTTCTCAGTGTTTCGTTAGACGATAACGAAAGTCGGTGGAAAGCCGCCATTGAGCAGGATGGGATGCCTTGGTATCACGTATCAAGCCTTAAAGGCTGGAAGGAACCAGCGGCTGCACTATACGGTGTGCGAGCCATTCCACAAAACATACTGATTGATGGACAGGGAAAGATTGTGGCAACCAACCTCCGTGGCGAAACCTTATTTAACAAGATTCAGGAACTGCTAAAATAAATAACATGTATAGATTTAAAAACTTTAAAGCACTATCGGTGCTGTGGTTAAGCTTATTCGTACTAAATACAGGGATTGCACAAGAAACTTTCCAGCTCAAAGGAAATTTATCAGGTCCTGCGATGGAAGGTAGCGTAGTTTTGTTGGCCTACCATAACGGAAAATCGTTTAAAAATGATACGACACGTATCCGTCATGGTCACTTCGAACTGAAAGGAACTGTCGCAAAACCTGTGAAGGCCCTTCTTTTCGTTGGTTATTCTAAAGAAGAGGAGGCAAAAACAGAGAAAAGAGGCGAAACCATTCATTTTTATCTGGATTCAGGAATAACAAATATAAAAGGAGAACGTGTAGTAACTGCCACTATAACAGGAAGCCCTGCGCAACGTGATTTCGCTATCCTTCAGCAGAGCCTTAAATCTATCGGCTGGAAGGTTATGGGCAAAAAAGAAGCGCTCATCCTCGCAAAAAGAGACAGTGTACATTTAGCTTTCTTAAAGTCCCACCCTGCTTCTCAAGTGTCTTTCGACTTAATGAAAGAAATAGGTAGACCCAATCTCCTGGCGGAACGATACGATGAGATGTCAGAAATATACAGCAATCTATCCGAGGAATGGCGCGATTCCGAAGATGGACAGCGGGTTGGCAGGTTGTTACTTGGCGCTAAAAAATTGGGCATAGGAAAGGATGCTATTGATTTTACGATGAACGACGTGTCGGGCAATCCGATCAGCTTATCTGATTTCCGGGGGCAATATGTATTTTTAGACTTCTGGGCTTCGTGGTGTGTACCTTGTCGTGCTGAAAATCCGCATCTGGTCGAAGCATATGAAAAGTTTAAAGACAAAAATTTTACGATACTGGGTGTTTCCCTCGATAAAGAAAACGGTAAACAAAAATGGCTTGATGCGATCGAAAAAGATGGTCTTCCTTGGATTCACGTATCCGATTTAAAAGGATTCGATAATGCCGCTGCCAAAAGCTACGAAGTACAATCCATTCCTATGAATTATCTCATCGATCCTGAGGGTAAGATTGTTGCAGTCGGTCTACGCGGAAAACAATTAATACGCCACTTGGAGAAAACGTTGTAAAAAACTATTTATAGCATAAAAAAGAAGGTGTCCACGGAGAGAAAAAGAACTGGCTGGAGAAGATGTCCTCTCCTGGACGCCAGAATTAACTAGCTTGCGAAAAAGTCGAGGAAGAAACAGCTGTTGCGGTCAATGCGGCCCTCTTAAATCTGTACCGAAATGGCAGTGACAGCGTGGCCTGGTATTCCGACAAAGAACATCGTACCGGAAAAACCGATGGAGAAAATAACCGATCTTAAGATCGTACAGGAGAAATTGGCCGGAATCGTAGAATTTGAAGAGCAGGGCAATTATCTGGGCGTAAAAAAACATTAAGTTCAGAAACGGCCCTTCGGTCACGAATGAAGTCGACCTGAGCGAATGTTCTTTCGTAGCCTACTTTCCTTCCGAAGACGTTTTGCTGCTGGAATGTGAGCTTTTTGAACTTGTTAAAGCTGAAACTCCCGAACAGTAAAAGCTAGTCGGTAATCAATCAAGAGGACAGATTTTTGTCATATTTCAATCTAACGATATCGAAGGTCGTATTCCACGGAACGCCAGCGACTGTGCCGGGAGGCAAAGGGGTTGGTTTTGAAGACTTATATGGAAATCAATTTGATTTATATCAGCCGGAATGAAATAAAACGAAATTTTAATCGAGCACTTTCTGATACTAAAACTTGCCATAATAGATTTTTTTGAAGAATGTCTTAGATTAATAATGAATATTATTATCTTAGCTATGAATATTAATGGAGTAATCCAACTTGAAATTTTGTAATACCTTCGTATGATATTAACTAACTTCCTTAATTTGAAATTAACAATAACTATATTGGCCGTATTGACACTTTTTACGCTATCAAATTGTTCTAAAACAACGGAAACCGAGACCATAACGCATAATAACATCAAATTAAACGTTCGGGTTCTCGGAATTGCCGATATGAAGATCAATCAATCGGTCAAATCAAAAGCTAGCAATGGCAGCCTGGGTGCTTCCCAAGACCCAGAGCTCATTTCGGAGAAAATTGTGTCATTCCCGTCCTTTGACACGCAGCTTTCGCTGCGACAGGCAGATATCGATAATCGGCATTCCGTAGGGAGATCCCGTATATCGGGCAGAGCAGCTACTGGAGGCAAGCGATCCGCTGCTATGGAGAGTGGTATTACTTATCGATTATGGATTTACGATGAGGATGAGGCTTTGGTGAGTTCGACTCAACTGACTGCTGACGGTCCTAGCGAGATAACGCTTCCTGGTGGTGAAACGTACAGTTGGCATGCAGTGTCTTATCACAACTCCGACCCTATTCCTGACGTAGATAGCAATAATCCTGTATTGGATGTTCCGGAAAACACAGACCTATTATACGCTTCTGGTATTATAGAGGCTCCTGTCCAAACGTCCGGAAAAAACTTGTCTGTAGGAATCGTTTTTGCACATAAATATGCCCGTATAGCCCTAGAGTTAAACACCATGGGCATGTTTGGAAATATGAACAATGTGGGACTAACTATATCGGGCGCCGCGGGGACAAAAGCCAGCATAAATTTAAAAGATGGATCATTATCTAACATTTCATCTGACCCCGCCACAATAAGCTTTGACGATTTTGAAGATGTCGACCCCCTTCATACTGATCGCAAGATAGCCTATGTGTATACGGCTGTAGAGAGTTCAATGGATTTACAGGTAAATATCAACGCGTTAGATATTCAGTTGGGTAACGGTACAAATCGCGTATTTTCCAATCTCGCGGAAAATCCCGCTGTATTCGAATTCAGCTTTACACCTCAAATAGGCGCAAGTTATACAGCAACCATGAATTTCATTGAATCGTTTTTAACTGTCAATTCGACCAAATTTGCTCGTACCAATCTATATTATCATGGCGGACATAACCCCTACCGTTTTCTTCCCACAAATGAACATACAGATGCGAGGAACACCTATTTTTCGTTTCGCGGAGTTCTGCCCGGTCAATACGGAAACAGCTTAACCAGCGGGGATCCCTGCGCATTGGTATATCCCGAAGGTACCTGGAGAACACCGGGATTTAACAACTTTATGATGATTGTTCCTGTATTTCCTATAGAAACCTATAAAATTGAAAATGGACTGGGTTATTTTGAGTACGAAGATACCCAAGGAACGGGTGCACCGTATCCGAGCGACAAATTACGTATTAACTTCAATGGGTATGGCACGGCAGTAACCGAAATGAATGGCGAAATTGAAATTGATCTGAACGACTCGTATGGAAGATCAGCGAACCTCTGGTCGACAAGTTCAGATGGTCTAGGAGGACTCGGCGTTTTCTATTATCATGGTGCCTCGGGACTAGGTGATAATATAAACAAAGAAATGATTGATTATCAAGGAACTGGATATGTGCAGACTACTTTTAAGAACATACGGTGTATTCGCGTGAGGTAATTAAATCTTAAAAAATAAGTTGATCGATGAAACAAGATAAAAAAATAAAATACGAAACACCAACTATTGAGTTGGTTGAAATCGAAATGGAAAATGGTGTTGCTGCGGGTTCGACAGCAAGTCAACCTCAAATTAACGACTGGCAAGATGGAGGATCGGAAGCGGACAACGTGGATTTTTAGTGGTGGTTTTTCTATTGTTAATGAAGTAGAAGTGAATTAGGTCTGTTCGTCTTCGTATGTCTATAGCGTCCAACTATTCGGTCAGAAAACATAGATAGGAAATAAATGATGATAAGAAGTTTGGTTCAGACAATATCAGTGCTTTGGCAATTTCTTCCGAAATCGGTTATGTGTTTAAGCATACTACGGGGTTGCCAGCGGTAAAGCTGAGGAGCGATTATATTTCGGGAAATAAAAGCTCAAATGATGGTCAACTCGGAACCTTTAATGCTATGTACCCAAAAGGCGGATATTTCGGTATGAATCCCCAAGCAGGTCCGGCAAATTTAATACCTGTTCATCCTAATCTAATCTGGAATCCTGCCGAGATACATTGGCACCGCATATATGACCACCTTTTCGTGGAAGTTAGTTAAAAATCCTGAGGCTCCCATCTTCAGGTTATTTTTTGGGGGCATCTCGTATGCTCGGCTCTTTTAAGGGAACAAATAGGTATTGGTGCCATTCTCCAGAGTAGCCTCTCCTTGCGTTATCATTTTCATTTCCTGTCTTATGCGAAGTAGATTAAAAATGAATACACGTAAAATTGTAATATATTAAACAATATATGAATATGGAACTAAAGGAAGTTTTTCAAGAAATAACCGACGAATTCATTGCAGTAATAGAGACCTTGGACGAAAATGAAATTAATATGAAGCCGACGAATAAAGACTGGTCTCCTGGGCAGATTGGTGACCATATACACAAATCCTATGCCTCTGCAGAAATAATGATCGGACGTACAGAATTAACTATCCGCGAGCCTGATGAAAAGATACAATCCATCAAAGATGTTTTTACGGATTTTACAATACAGATGGAATCGCCTATCGAGATATTACCATCGGAGCAACGCCTTGACAAATCGGTTTTACTATTGAATTTGCGAGATCGTATTGCACAGATTAAAGAAATTATCCATACAAGGGACCTTTCTAAAACCTGTCTCGATTTTGTTATCCCGGAATACGGTGCGTTTACTAGATTGGAATGGGCTTGGTTCAACACCTACCATACACAGCGGCATTTGCATCAGTTAAAAAACACCATTCGCGCCATCTGAGGTGAAACCCTTGTGAATATGTGCTAAATATACATTTATTAAAAACAAAAAGCATGCTTTGTCGTTTTTTGTTGTAAAAGACTTTTTTGTCCATTGCCGGACACAAGCTGTCCGTCGTTAAAAACTACAGAAATGAAACGACATTGAAAATTATCGATTAATACTCAATACATGTTGATCACATGATGCTGTTCTTGGCTACTTTCAATATTTTCTCCGCTTTCCGTCCTATGTCTTGGGGCAATAACCTAAAATTTGCGTCTTTCTCTTCGCGGTATTGATCTTCTAGTTGAAACGGAATCCAAGCGGTTACTTTTGATTTTGAAAACTTATCCCCTGCCAGACGCGTGTACACAATTACTTTCAAAGGCTTAGCGTCTAAACCATCTGACTCTTCAAAATAAGTCAGGTAAAACTCAGGGAAGCCATCGTTATTGGCATCTCCGATTTCACAGGAATTAATAAGGTACTTGGGCTGTGCCAAACCTACTGCAAAATCTTTAAAAACTATCTGTGGAAGGAGCCCGCCATGATCTTCTAGAAAGATACCTGCGTGTAAATCTTTAGGGTTGTTATCAAAATAAGCGGAGTTCTTAGCCTTACTTTCATTGAGAAACCACACGTAACTCCCATGGTTAGGGACGAAAGTTTTGACAATCATGACTGGATTTCCCGATAGTGGATTGCCGAGATCTTCCATGATCTCGGTGTATTTTTTGTCTGCAGGAAAATAAACTTCCGTCTGGATCTGTGCAAAAGATACTATGCCTATTGTACAGGCAGCAATGAGTATTAATGTTCTAAAAATCATGAATATCGTGCTTATGTAGTCGGACGCAATGCAATCCATTTTCGGTACTTGATCAGTTCGGACTTCAGCCTGCCGAGGGCGTAGCCAATAATGGCAACATCATCCGCCCATCCTAAAGCCGGCAGGATATCAGGAATGGCATCAAGCGGAGAGATAACATACACAACAGTCGCTACAATAATTCCAAGGTTTAGCCTTCCTATTTTATAACGGCCTTTAATCGAATCGTTAGCCATCGCTAAAATAAGTTTAAATTCTGCTTTTCTATCAGAAAGATGTTCCACTAGATTGTCGGCATCGGCTATATCTTTATCTGTAAGACTATATGTTTTGAAAACCTTGAAAAGCGCCAACGCTTTTCCCAAATACCTCAGTTTTTGTAGTACCATTAATCGAATAACTTAAGTAACACCAATCCCATAAGACCAAATTTTGATCCATTCTTTGATTCCTGCCATCTTTACATGTCTATAAGCTCTAATCGAATATAATGTTAGCTATAGCTGAGCATGCGCAAGCTATATGGACTTTCTTATGATGATTTAAAAAATCACGACTGGACGGAAGCGGATGTACCGGGTTGTAAGGGAACTATTGCAGTATACATTGAAGCACACGTTAATATGTGTTAAATATACACTATGTAGCACTAAATTGCCGTACTTATCGTTATATTTGTACTTCATAATTAGGTTTATAATTGGTTAGTTAGTTAAAAATCCTGAGGCTCCCCGCTTCAGGATTTTTTTATTATAGCTTCAGCTCTTCTCCTTTCCGCGGGTTTTGTGAATTTCGGCTTCCTATGGAAAACATCTTATAATTATGGCAGAAAGCGACTCTACAAGGGCCGGCCTCAATACGGTATTGAAGAATTTGATCGAAGATAAAGCGTGTTTTAATCTTTACCCATTTTTCTATGTAAATGGCTTGGGCGGTTCGCTAGATATAAAGTCTACACGCGCAAGCTATTTGACTAGATAAAAACAAATTACAGCACTACAACTGGGCAGTAGCAGATATGCCTATTGTTATGGAATTATTGTATATCGAACTAAGCATATGTTAATATGTGTTAAAACTACACTTAATACAACGAAAAGCATTCAATTGTCATTATATTTGTATTTCATAATTAGGTTTATAATTGGTTAGTTAGTTAAAATCCTGGAGCTCCCCGCTTCAGGATTTTTTTATTATTTCAGCTTTTCTATTCCTTTACCGTGAGTTTTGTGAATTTTACTGTTTCCAGGCCTATACGGACCGACGTATGAAGTCAGTACAGCTTAGCAACTGATCGATAATTAGCAAATCCTAGTGAATACACCGGGAACAAATACGTGTTGCAACCGTTCTGCATAGTAGCACTCAGCAAGACACGCTGCTTGCGGCAATTACTTTCCAGTGCTCGTTAAATAATTTCCAGATTCTGGTAAATTTGACGCCATTTTCAAATGGTTGATCCAGATAAATGCCCCTGATATTTTTGCTGACCACAACAGCGCAGGTATCTCCGAATAGGTGTAACTGCTGGTTTAAGACTGCTAGTTCGGTAATTTTTAAATCTCCGCTGATATGAGGAGCCAAATCCTCCTTTTTGGAAAGCACCATCCCTAGATGATTAACAAATATCAGTTCATCGTGAAGCAATTGATCCAGTACTTTTACATCGCTGCTTAAGATGGCTGCGATAAGTTGTGCTTCTAACTTTAAAATTTCGCTCTCCATAGCTTTTTTTGAATAAAGCTAAAAGTAGAAAAATTATCTTTAAATCCCGTACAAAACGTCAGATTAGTGCCGGCGTTTGTATCGCTGACAAAACAGCATTCCGGAATCTGCGTTTTTGTCGTGTAATGTGCAATCATGGCAGTTAAAACGGCTATGTGGAAGAAATTTTAAGTGAAAGAATTGCCATTAGACATTATTCCGAAGTATAAAAGTCATCCATTTGTCAATATGTGTTGATTGTACACTAAGCACCGCAAATGGTACGGGAATTGATATGATATTGGTACTTCATAATTTAGGTTTATAATTGGTTAGTTAGTTAAAATCCTGAGGTTCCCCGCCTCAGGATTTTTTATGACGCATCGTTGCAGCTAATAATCCTTTTAGTATTCCGCATTGTTCATCTGTTAACAGATTTGAGATGACAGCATAACCGTTCGTATGCATTACTTCGGTTATGTTTTGCCAGTCGGCACTTTATAACTTTTGTTTTATCATCTTATAACTGAAATTCCTGCGTCTACTGTTAATTCTGTTCCGTGAATGTATGAGGCTTCCTGAGAAGCAAGAAAAAGCACTGAATTGGCTATCTCGGATGGCTCACCAAATCGCTTAAACGGTATCGTAGGGATAATGCTTTGAATAGCATCTTCAATTTGAGAAGAGTCTAAGCCAGTATTGTTGAAGCCGTTGGTTCTGATGTATCCCGGACTTATTCCGTTTACCCGTATACCTTTTGCCGTAAATTCTGCTGCAAAGGTTTTAATAAATGATTGTACTGCTGATTTGGCCGCTGTATAAACCGAAAAATTGTCGACGACCATCTCCGTAACCACAGAAGTATTAAGAACAATCGAACTTCCTGCTTTCATCAAGGGCAAGACTTGTTGCACTGTAAAAAAAGTACCTTTGACCAATATGTTGAACAATTCGTCAAAATGGGCTTCGTCCGCATAATCGATAGATGAAAACTTGCCGTACCCGGCATTGACAAAAAGTAGATCAACGTTGTCTGTATATTGTTTTAGTTGTGTCTGCAGCAACATTATATCTGCCATATTGCTCGCATTTGATACAATGCCGAACGCATTTTTCCCTAATAGTTCTGCGGCTTTATTTACGGTATCTGCAGTTCGTCCTGTGATAATTGCTTTACCGCCTTCGTCGATAAACTGTTGGGCTGTAGCAAACCCCATTCCGTTTGTTCCGCCCGTGATGAGGGCATGCTTGTCTATAAATTTTTGCATTTTTTTCAAGTTTAAAATTCTGTAACAAAGATCGCAAAGAGTGTTGTGGTAGAAAATCCGAAACTTGCTATTATTGCAATAACATTGGTTCTTGCATTTTTCCAACCTATGATAGCGGTCTTTCATGTTCTGTTCCACATATAACCGCGGATGCTATTGGATGATTGGAAAACTCTATGACAGTGAATTAGCAACGCGAGGGGCACCGCTTAGCATATCCGCTTCACGAGCGGTTATATGGGAGATCTGTAAAAAGCATAGCATAGTTAGGTTTATAATTGGTTAGTTAGCAAAATCTTGAAGTTCCACGCTTCAGGATTACAAGGTATCCAAGAATTTGATGTAAAGTGGCACGCTCTTTTCGATTCGCTCGGCCGTTGCTTTGTATTCCATACCGTAATAGGCAAAAAAAGGCTGATAATCTGCGCGAACATACTCCCAAGTCAATTCAAATGGGCGGGTCAACTCTTTTAGGGTGTATTTGTATTTTTCGCCTGCCGCATATTCGTGTTCTTCGACACCAGCGGACATGGCCAAAGCTATCTTCTTTCCTGAAACCTGATAACCACTTGCGCTGCCGTATGCCCATCCATAAATCAATACCTCATCAATCCATTTTTTTAAAAGTGGTGGACAACTATGCCAGTAGACGGGAAATTGAAAAACAATTTTCTCATATTGTTTTAGTAGCTTTTGTTCGGCTAATACATCAATCTTCTCATCCGGATAAAGCTTGTAAAGTTGATGGACAGTGTATTTTTCTGGTGCTTTTTCCAGTTCTTCAACCCATCGTTTATTAATCTTAGAATTTTCTATTTCGGGATGTGTAACAACAATCAGTGTTTTCATTTCGCTAAAGTTTTAGATCTAACAAGACAAAATTAAGGCTAATACATTTACTTTTGTATCCTAGCAACGAATTGTATGATACTATAAAAAATGTAAGTAATGGCTGGAATCAAGGAAACATCTACTAATTACGCAAATAAACAAGCTTTGGCCGACGAATGTGCGGAAGCATATGCTGCAAACATAATCGGAGGTCAATGGTCTCTGGTTATCTGTTCTTGGCTATTGAACGGCAAACTCCGTTTCGGTGAACTGAAGCAGTTGCTACCTAACATAACAGAACGTATGCTTACGCTGCAATTGCGCAAACTCGAAGCTAGCCATATCGTGAAAAGAACGATTTATGCAGAAGTTCCTCCGCGGGTTGAATACGAGTTGACGGCCATCGGTTATGAGCTCAAGCCCATCATTAAGGGGCTCGAAGAATGGGGTGAGAAACACAAACTGATGGCCATTAGGATCTTAGCAGACAACGAATAGAGAAAGAATACCGTAATCTTAATAGCATTCATTTATCTTAAAAAAAACACACTATGACTGAAATTAATTCGCAAAAACTAAAGCACGAGCAGGTACAATATATCGAGTTTCTATCAAAGGATATTGTTCAAGCAAAAAACTTTTATATAAAATGTTTCGGCTGGGAGTTTACAGACTATGGAACAGAATATACATCGTTTTCAGGAGATTATGTTGACGGAGGTTTTACCTATGGAGATCCAGTTAACGGGACGATCTTGGTCGTTCTCTATTCAGAAGATATTGAAGCAACTCAAAGCAAGGTTATAGATGCGGGAGGCACTATTGTCAAGGATATCTTTAATTTTCCAGGAGGTAAACGCTTTCAGTTTACAGATTTGGATGGATATGAACTTGCTGTGTGGTCAGATCTTTTGACATGATGTTTGTAAGTTAATATTTTGTAAGTTAGTGTTTTTAGTGCATGATACCGCGATAATTATAAAAAATATCTAAATAACAATTTGGCGTATCGGTATCAGTAAAGATATATTCATTTTTTTATTTCAGTTCACCGATTTGGACGGCTATGAACTTGCTATTCGGCCGGTATATTAAACACCATAAAGTGAAGTTATTTGGATAAATTGATACACATAGAGCATACGACGAAAGATCAGCTTCGAGAGTTGAAAGAACCGTATTATTTTATTTTATTAATCGGAGAAGACGCTTCGTTTTCTTTAGACTTTAATGAATATCGATGTCGAGGAAACAACTTACTATTTCTTTCTCCTTATCAATTACTAAAATGGAATGGTAATGCTACATCTATTGAAAGTATGCTTAGATTCCATGGTGATTTTTATTGTATAGAATATCACAAAATGGAAGTCGCTTGTAATGGCATACTCTTTAACAATATCTATGAATCCCCGTTTGTCTCGGTCCCCGCGGCGGTTTTCCAAGAAATAAAAAGTACTTTCGAAAAAATTTTGACTCTCGATATTTCTGATAATAGTTGTGATCTTCCCCTTGCAAAGACATATCTCCAACTGATTCTGGCATTAAGTAGCCGGGAAAAGCAGATACAAATTTCTGAGCGAGCGTTGTCTCTTCAGAAAGAACAGGTAGCCGATTTTAAAACCGTTCTGGAGAGTCATTTTATCGGTTCCCGATCTGTTGTATTTTATGCCTCATATTATGGTTTATCAGTAGACGTATTTAGCAAAAAAATTAAGCGATATTTTAATAAATCTCCTTCGGTACTTATTCAGGAAAGAGTAATCTTGGAGGCAAAAAAGCTATTGCATCTTACGTACAAAAATATCAAGGAAATTGCTACCGAATTACGCTTTGAAGATGAGTTCTACTTCAGCCGATATTTCAAGAAACAAGTAGGCCTCTCTCCTAAAGCTTTTCGTGAACAGGTAGGTATTTCTATAGTTGCAAAATAGTCTATGGATAACACGTATTTGTCCATTCTTTTCAAGAATCTGCTCTTTTACTTTTGTTTAAAAGGAACAGCAGAGATTTAAAAGAAATGGATAAGTTATTGATATTAGTTGCCTCTAAGCAACACCTGTGGATTAATTTTATGCGAATAGCGATTTTTATCGTAATGGCTTGGATTGGCGGACTAAAAGCATTCCAATATGAGGCGGACGGGATCGTTCCTTTCGTCATCAATAGTCCAGTAATGGATTTCTTTTATAGTAAAGCTGGTGCGTCTGTAATCGATGACGAAGGGAAGAAGGTTCCGGAATACACGATGTATAAAAACCCCGAAGGCAAAGTGGTTGAAAGGAACATCGCTTGGCATAAAGAAAACGGCACTTATCTTTTTGCATACGGTTTGGGTGCAGTTATCATTTGCATAGGTGTCGTGGTTCTTCTGGGTATATGGTTTCCCCGAACTGGTTTCTGGGGTGGTATGCTAACTTTTGGTATGTCTATCGTTACGCTTTCTTTTCTAATTACGACGCCAGAAGTTTACGTACCTAATTTAGGCGGAGATTTTGCTACGTCAACTTACGGATTTCCATATTTATCCGGAGCGGGGCGATTGGTACTGAAAGACATCATCATGATGGCTGGGGGACTCATTGTAGCCTCAGACTGTGCAACACGTCACTTGTCTAAGCGGAGGTCAGCGCAATTGTCATGAAGCACGGCATAGAATCTGCCGCGAGATACTTTTCGGCAAAATTGTTGAATATAATGGAACAGAGATCGTATTTAGGGGCGGATACCTTTATTGTCCTCACCCCAAGCTGACATCAAGTTTAATATCGTCTCCAATGATTTTCCTTTTTTTGAAAGTTTGTATTCTACTCTGGGTGGTACTTCAGGGTATGCTTTACGTTCAATTAAACCGTCAGCCTCTAGGTCCTTTAGTTGAGCAATTAGCATTCTTTCGGAGATCCCAGCTGTCTTCCGTTTTAATTCACTGTATCTTAACGTTCCTCCATCTAGTAAAAACCCCAGAATGCTTAATTTCCATCGACCGCTTAACACAGATATGGTATAAGCCATTCCGCACATCGATTCAATTTGCTCCTTATTGAGTGTATTTGTTGACGTCTCTTTTCTCATTTCTCACATTTTTGTCAGTACCATACAATTTTGTAGGTACTTGCATCACGCTAATATAGCGCTTAGTTTTGTCGAAAAATATCGAACATGAAAGAAAAATTAACAACAATCATTCATTGGATAACTTATGTCTATTTTGTCTATTTATTTGGCTATGCTAGTCTGTTTAAAGTATTTCAAAAGAAAACGATGATGGACGGAATGATGTCCTTTGGTTTTGATAAAACCTGGACTTTGCTTATCGGTTATGGCGAATTAGCTGGGGTATTAGCCCTAATCGCCGGACTTTGGTTCCGTCAAATCAAAAATATCGCTATTATATATCTACTGTTTTTCGCAGTGGGGGCTTTAATGGTTCATTTTGCACATAGAGAATATCAAGAGTTCTATGGTGCATTATTTGGCTGTATGGCGGCATTCGTACTCTTAACGACTGACAAACATTTCAAACTGGTTTTATAATTATTTTATACTGTACAGCGATCAAAGACTATTCATTTCGCCTGACATGCCATTTTTACTAATATGTTAAATGGTGTTAAATTCGATATTAAACAATACGAAAGCCATTAAATCGCCGTTATAGTAGTAATTCATAATTTAGGTTAATAATTGGTTAGTTAGTTAAAAATCCTGAAGCTCCCCGCTTCAGGATTTTTTGTTTGTACTTGCTTGAAACACGTTTGCTTCTATTGACTCAATAAACTAACTCGTACTAGGCGTAATGCGAACTAACGGATCATCATGTTTTCGTGGAGACTCTCTAGGCTCTGGTGTTGGCGGTACATAACCACTATCACCATCGTTATCCTTGTTGTTGCGTTCATCATTTCGCTTCATTTTTTCTTTCTCCAACTCTTCTTTCCTCTTAGGATTATTTTCTTTTTCTGGCATGCTCATAATAGTATACTTTTAAATATTTACAATTCTGTTCTCTCTTTTAGAACGGACTAGCAGGCACTTTGTTTATAAAAAGATGATATCGTCATGAGGCAGATTGAAGTGGAAAAAGAAAAGTAACTAATCGCAACCTTTTCGGTGGTTGCGCTGTTCAATATATGGTAAGAGTCCCCTGCACTGGCTGGGTGCCTTTGTTTTAAAAATTTAACGAATATGAGTTTCTTTAAAAATATAATACCTGCACTGGCCGGTTCGATAGCGCTTAATATTATCCATGAGTTGGCCCGCAAACGGTCAAATGATGTTCCACAAATTAACGAGGTTGCCGAAGAGGGTATAGAAAAGGCTTGGCTGGCTGCTGGGAGCAAGCCGCCCCAAGGAAACAATTTATACGGTATAGCGCTGACAAGTGACATCATCGCCAACACCGCCTTTTTCCGGACAATTAGCGGTGAGACTCCGAAGGAGACCTTGACGAAGGGATTATTGCTAGGTGCAGCCGCAGGCATCGGAGCACTGACGCTAACCGAGCCACTTGGACTTGATGACAAACCCGTTAATCGAAACCCGAAGGTACAGGCACTAACTATACTGTATTATGTAGTTGGGGGATTGGTAACTGCGGGGGTGTACAACGCCATAAACCGTGATGGAACAACCTAACGTTGAATAATGGTAACAAAGAACACTGTTAACAACGGGTTTGGCACACGTGCTTGTTAAAAACTGTTAAATGAATTTAACAACAATAAAAAAGGCACAGGAATTGTTGTAAAATTAGTAATTCATAATTTAGGTTAATAATTGGTTAGTTAGTAAAATCCTGGAGCTCCCCGCTTCGGGATTTTTTCATAATGTGTATCCAGCATCGTCCCAACGCTGATATTTGCCTTGTCATTGCGGTAGGTTAAAAAATAGCAGTAGAAACAGATAATGGAGAGAAAGTTTTTTTTGCGCTAGTACTTTCTTTAATGTAGCAACGGCTTTGGATCGCGCAAAATATACGGTGTTAGCTGTCGTTCCGAGTTCGTCACAGATCTCCTGGATATTTTTGTCCTCCATAAACGATAAGTGCAAAACCTGGGCCTGCTGCCGGGGCAGCTTCTTCACTTCATACACAATTAATTCGACAAGTTCTGTGTAGATTATCTTCCTCAGAATATCCTGATCCGTAGCCTCCAATTCGATGAGGTTGGCTTCTTCATACCTGTATTTATTGCGACTGTGTTTGAGATGGTCTAGACATGCATTCTTAACGACAAGATAAAGAAAAGATTTAATTGGCTCAATGGCTTCAAAATGTTCTCTTCTTTCCCAAAGTTTTATAAAAGCGTCGGATACAATTTCTGACGAAGTCTGTTTATCTTTTATAAATTTATAAGCGAAAAAGTGTAGTGCACATGCATACTGATCCATCAGATAGCTCAAGGCTGTTTCTTTTCCTATACGTAAATCAGAAATCTGCTTATTGAGTTCGTCCATCATTGACAGGCTTATATTATGTGGTTACTTACAAACTTAATGTAAATGCGGCGAATTTAAAAGCGCATAATAACAAAAGGTACATCCTCTGCTCGATAGGTAAAGGATGCACCACGCTGTCAAAAAATGCGCTACTTATTCTGCACGAAAAACCCAAAACCACGCTGTACCCCAAGCACCCGCACCAGACTCTGGATAAGCAAGTACCATTTCTTCTCCATTGAGGATTAAAATATCGTATTCATATACGGCAGCGTTCCCTTCATTGGGTGATATTCCGCATAACATGGTTACGTTTCTAGTCGTTAATTTCCCCTTAGCCCATATCGTCCCGTCTTCCATTGTATTTTTTTTTGTCATATCGAAAGCATACGTCCCGACTATGCTTTCCCCGTTAGACTTAACTTTTGTCAGTTTGGCTCCTCGTAAGGAGAACACCATTTTAGCGCCGACACCTTCTCCCGGTGCTTGTCCGTCGATATCCGATTCTTGTAATGTCCACCAAGCGGGAGCGAAATTCCCCAAATATCCACCATTACCCCAAACCGCCGGCTTGTTGGTGTCCCATACCCAGTCTTTTTCGCTTCCGTCGGTTAAGAATGCCCACTCTGGCGGAACAGGGAAGGTTAATTCATCCACTTCCACCGCTAGTGTTTTACTGATTTTGCTTCCATCGGGGTTCAGTCCCGTGAAAATAATATCGTTCTCGCCTGTAGAGACCAACAATACGGTGTCCGTTTTTCGTTGTGTTACACCCACACCAAAATCCCACGAGGAAAGCACAGGGCTTTTATTGTCTAACACGACCTTATTACTTCGTTTCCCATCAACGATTATTTGGGTCGCTGTAATGTTCAGTTGATCCGCGGTTATTGCGGATCCGGGCCCCATCCGATCTTCGATGGGTTCGCATCCTATAAGCAAGAAGCTAAGGATGGATAAGATATAAAATATTGATTTCATCGTATAAACAGTTTAAAGTTACCAGCCTGGGAATTCGTGCGTAGATTCACCCCAGCCTTTGTTTTGTGTGAGCACTCCGTCGGAAAGCGCAATCTGTGATAGTGGAACAGGCCAAAACCCGCCCGTAGCCTCAAACCGGCTCCGGTAGCCACCACCAAATGCTCGCATTTGCGTATCGATTCCTTTATTTTTGATAGCCACACCTTCTTGTTGAGCCAACGCATCCGCTGCGTCATGCCAACGCATGAGATCAAAATAACGTAATCCTTCAAAGGCAAGCTCCCAACGGCGCTCTCGCTTTAACGCTCCTAACGAATAGGGAATGGAAGGTAGATTAACGCGTGCCCGGACACGATTTAAGTTTGTATTGGTTTCCGTTAACTCCGCATGCATAAGCAATACATCCGCAAAACGGATAAGGATCAAATCCTGTGTGTGAGCCAACTGATAATCCGCTTGGGCTGCATCGGCTAGAATGGCATAGGAAGGAATAAGCGTGCCTCCGTCGTATGCTGTAATAGCTATATATTTTTTTTGCCAAAAGCCCGTTTCCTCCATTTGATTGTCCGCGCCGTATATGTAACTATCTAAGTCGGTTTCGACATTGATGATCGATCCCGTTCTACGGATATCGGTTGGTTCCGCCTGCTGCCAAGCATTCCAAAGATTGCTGTTTACCGGGCCGGCTCCCCAGCCTTGTCCAAATGGAAATGTTCCTGCCTGCCCGTTATTTGATCGTAGGCCGGAATGGAGATTCATTTGGTTGGTATAGCCAAGTTTATACGTGTCCCCCCAGTCGGCTAACGTACCAAATTTAATCGCAAATACGATTTCTTTATTACCGTCGCCCGCGTATTCCAGATTATTTTCCTGTGCATAAGGATAGTCTGCTTTGGTAAATCTGTTAGAATAAGGCCAAAGGTTTCTGAAATCACTCACTAGATCGTGTCCGCTATCTTTGATGCAATCTTCTAACCATTGTACGACCTGTGCTTTGGTAACAGCGCCTCCAGACATCAAAGGAAGTTCAGTTTTGTTGTAATAACCGGTGTAAAAAAGGAAAACACGGGCCATTAACGCTTGTGCCGCCCATTTGGTCGCATGCCCTGAGGCAACACTTGTATAGGGGCTGGAGGGCATTATTTCAATAGCCGTTTTGAGATCCTCGGCAATGACTGCATAGGTTTCATCCGCTGGGGATTTAGGGACATTGGTTACAAGCGTTGACGTAAGCAGTGGAACCTCACCGAATAGTTGAGATAGCTCAAGATAATAAAGTGCACGCAGAAAATAGACCTCGCCCAACAATTGCTGCTTTTGCGCATCGTCGGTCCACCCGCTTACGTTATCAATAGATTCAATGGCCATATTGGCTCTAAAAATCCCCTGATACCTCGCACTCCAAAATGACAGGAAGCGATCGGGCTGGGTATTCATTAAATGGTCAAGGCCTTGCATATCACGATCATTTTCGCCGCCGCCCCCAAAACGATCGTCGGAGGCTAGTTCCGCCATATAAAAATGGGAATGCTGCGGATTAGACATTGCCGTATTGAGGCTAGTGTATATACCAGTCAGCATACTATTGGCATCGGCGATTGTAACCGGAAAGTTTCCTGTATTTTTTTTATCGAAGCTTTCTGTATCCAGAAATTTTTCGCAGGAGCTTAGCAATCCTATAGCGAGTACAAATAAAAATATCTTTTTCATGTCTTTACATTAAAATTTAAGGTTTACACCAAACATCACTGTTCGCGGTTGTGGATAGAATCCTAAGTCTATCCCCGAAACCCATGGTTCGTCATACCCGTATCCAATCTCGGGATCCATCCCACTATAATTGGTAAAAGTGAATACGTTTTGAACAGTGGCATAAATGCGGGTTTGGCTGAAAGGAGACTTCTTCCATATCTGCTTGAGGTCGTATCCTAAGGTGACGTTTTGTATCTTCACGAAATCGCCATTTTCAATATAAATATCTGAGATGTACTGGTTATTCGTGTGGCTTCCACTGGTCAATCGCGGTAGCCGGTTGGATGTACCCTCGCCATGCCATCTTCCAAAGATTTCGGTGGTATAATTTTGTAGGGGGCTATCAGCAAAGGAACGGTAGGACTTGGCAATTTGATGTCCAAAGGACCCAATAGCGGTGACCGCCAAATCGATTCCCTTGTAACCAATATTAAGGCTTAATCCGCCACTGAAATCGGGATGTGGATTACCGATCATCGTTTTGTCGCCGTCGGTGATGGCGCCATCACGGTTATAGTCTACGAAAATAACATCGCCGGGTTGAGCATTGGGTAGAACACCATGGCCTGTTTGGCGTAAGGCCTCGATCTGCTCTTGCGTTTGAAAGATCCCATCGGTTTTAAAACCGTAGAAATAACCGATAGGATAGTTAACCTGCGCCCGGTACATCGGTTGGGTTCCTTGGCTCAATACATCAGGTTCACCGTGTATGATACCCTCATCGTTGTCGATCCGGAGCACTCGGTTTTTGTTGTAGGCGCCATTAATGCCAATACCATAACGAAAGTCTCCTTTGGTATCGCTCCAATTCAATCCGATTTCTATCCCTCTGTTTTCTACGTCTCCACCATTGACAAAACGTCCCGATGTGCCGTAGGTTGCCAGAACCGGTACAAACACCAGCCAATCTTTAGTCGTTTTTTTATACCAATCGAAAACGAAGGCTAGTCTATTGTTTAAGAACCGGGAGTCAAAACCTATATTAAGCTGCTCAGACGTTTCCCAAGAAATATCAGGATTTGGCGACACATCTGGATATGCTCCCCGAATCAACGTATTCTTATTGTTGCCGAAATAATAACCGTTTCTGACATCGATGGCGATAGTGGGTAGATATTGAAACGGAGGGATATCGGCATTTCCGTTTTGCCCCCAACTGGCACGTAACTTCATAAAATCCATAAAACCGTTGTCCTCTAAAAAATCTTCGTTGGTCATGATCCAGCCCGCCGAAGCAGATGGAAAATAGCCCCACCGATTGCCTTTCGAAAAATTCGACGAACCATCAGCTCTTAAAATTAAGGATGCCATATAAGTCTCATTGATGTTATAATTTACTCGACCAAAATAAGATGAG
This sequence comes from Sphingobacterium gobiense, assembly GCF_002980575.1. Lineage (GTDB taxonomy): Bacteria > Bacteroidota > Bacteroidia > Sphingobacteriales > Sphingobacteriaceae > Sphingobacterium > Sphingobacterium gobiense. The sequence continues at coordinate 313,232 of NZ_PVBS01000001.1, read as the reverse complement.
ATTTTGAATTCGGGGAGGTGTGCGCCTCCTACAGTGGGTATAAAACCATCATACCCTTGTCCGTTGCCCACCCAAGCTTTGTCCCACTGCCCGGGAAAGGAGGAATTTGCGGTTGTTACACTAAGGTTTTCGCCAATACCATTTTTCTCGATCGACTGGCCTACGACCATATCCATCTGATGTCCTTCTAGCGGGTTGAAGTTATAACTTAACGTGTTTTCTAATAAAATCTTATAGCCTAACTCCTGGTTTTGGGAAATATCATCCACGGGGTTGGTTAGTGTTGTAGAAAGCGCGTAGGCTGGTGTATATTGTCGGTAGGAAGAGGCATTTAGCCGATATCCAAAATTCGATCTAAAAACCAAGTTTCTGATGGGCTGAATTTCCAGATAGGCGTTGGCAGAAAGACTGTGGCTCTTGCTCACGTTTTGTCCGCGGCGATAGTCCATCTCAGCTACCGGATTAGCTGTCGCGCCATCGAAAGCCCACCCGTCGGCAACTTTACTCGCTTGATCATAATAGTCACCGTTTTCATTTCTAACAGGCAACAACGGATTACCGACCAGCATGTTATGAATGTCGTTCCAATAAATATTTCCGATTCCGATTCCAGAACGATTATTAAATCCGTAATTTACGTTTTCGCCAAATTTAAGGATTGTAAAATCATCATTCTGGAGCAGGATATGTTCGGAATTGATACGTGCTGTATGACGCTGGAAATTAGGCTCTACCGGCACGCCCATAATGCCTTGTCGATCGGTAATAGAATACCCAATCGAAAACCGAGATTGTTCGTTACCGCCCATTATGTTAAGGGATGTATTATGCAGCAGTGCGTTGTCATTATGTATTTCTGTAAGCCAGTTGGTACCATTCCAAGCGCCACTCATAATCTGCTCATACTGCTTGGGGATAAGTGCCGCCCAATCGAAAGGAGCTGCCCCCTCGTTAAACCGCCGCTCATCCTGTATGGCCATATATTCTTGGGCATTTAACAGGGACGGAAGTTTATAAGCATTTTGGAAGCCAACGTAACTATCTAGGTGTATGGTCGTGCGTCCTTCTTTGCCCTGCTTGGTTGTGACCAGCACAACGCCATTGGCGGCCCGGGAGCCATAGATGGCGGCAGAGGCTGCATCTTTTAATACATCAATTGTTTCAATGTCGGATGGATTAAGCATATTAATATCGCCGCCCGGTACGCCGTCAATAACGTAAAGTGGGGCAGAATTGCCGGTCGTTCCAATACCACGAACGGTCACCTTAAAGCTTTCGCCCGGCATACCTGAATTTTGCGTAATTTGAACCCCCGGAGATTGGCTCTGTAGCGCTTCTAATATACTTGGCGTGCTCAGTTTCTGTAGATCCTCTCCTTTGACTTGAATGCTGGCTCCGGTGATCAATTTTTTCTTCTGCGTACCGTAGCCCACTACAACAACCTCATCTAAATCACCAAAACTGGTTTTCAACGTTACGTTGATGGTTTGTTGATTGCCGATGGTGATTTCTGATTTGAGAAAGCCAACATACGAAACTTGGAGAATACTATTGGGAGCGTTGACAGCGATGGAAAAGTTTCCTTGTTCGTCAGTACTTGTCCCGTCTTTCGTGCCTGCAACTTGTATCGACGCGCCTTGGATGGGCCTCCCCTGCTCGTCCGTAACGCGCCCCTTTATGATACGCTCTTGTTTGATCGACTCAGCGGATAGCGGGAAGTTAGTTTTATTGGAACGACGGAGGATAATCGTTCCGTCAGATATCTCCCACGCGATAGGTTGACCGGCAAATAGCGACGTTAGTGCTTTTTCCAAGGGCGCTTGCTCGATATTTATCGTAATCTTCGTATCTGCAAGATCTTTGCCATTTAATAAAAAGGGCACGCCACTTTGTTTTTGAACGGTCTGCATGATATGAATTAGCGGAGCGTTTACGACCTTCAGTGATACGTGCTGTGCGAATCCACTTGCTGTGAGTTTAAAAACACTCAATAACGTAAGCAAAATAGTTAATTTCATAAGGACTATCCAGCGTTTTAGTTTAGAAGAGGCAGGTTCCCTGCCATAATCATTATGTTGCAAAAAAATCATATTTTTGTACAATTAGGATTTGGTAATGAATAAGAGTTTATAATCTGTATCGACGCTTTTCAGCAAATCGTAATGACCGAAATCGGGTGTACGAGACCCGATTCGGTTTTTGCTCACATTAGGTATTTGATGCCTGTTCTTTCCATAGTTCGTTTGTTTATGTTTATTCTTTAATGATTATTAAATTCGACGTTTTTCCGCTGTTTTGAAGCTTAAATTTAACGCCACTTTTTTCGATAATACGCAGCACCTCGGCAAGGTTTTTATCTCTGTCTATTTCCCCGTAGAAATAGGTTGGTGAAATCTTATCTTGGTAACTGACGTCAATAGCATACCAACGGCTGATTGACTTCATTAAATCACGTAATTCTGTTTCGTGAAACAGGAATTTATTATCTTTCCAGGCTACGAAAGGTTGCACATCTACTTCTTTTTTAATGATATTCCCGGTGGTGGTGCTTATGACTTGTTGATTCGGCATCAAACGTACCTTTTGATGTCCGGATTCTATACTGACCGATCCTTCGACGAGCGTAGTTATAGTACGGATATCATCCGCATAAGCGGATACGTTAAACGCTGTTCCCGTGACGAGAATTTTCTGATTGCTACAAATGACTTCAAAGGGTATGACTTGATTCTCATCGGTAACGGATGCAACTTCAAAATAAGCTTCGCCTTCTAAGGTAACTTTACGATTCCGGTTATCAAATTGGAGTGGATAGACCAATGTTGATTGGGCGTTTAGCCATACTTTGCTGCCGTCTGATAAGGTGACTTTATATTTGCCTCCTTTTGGAACATGGATAGTGGCTTTAATATGCGAAATTCTGTTTTTATCTATTACCAATAAAGGTGTACCATCAGCATAGGTTAACTGGTTGTCAAGGATAATCCCATCTTTGTCGCTCCTCAAGTTTATCTCCTTGCCATCAGACAAAACGAGCTTTGCTTTATTGGTCCCGGCCTGTATACTGGAAAGGCTTACCTCCTTCTCCCCGACCGTTGGGGCACTAAGTTGAAAATAACCGAAGAAACCTGCTATCAACAGAACGGCTGCGGCGGCAAAATAAATAAAATAAAGCCTTCTTGAGCGCTCTCCCCTATCTGCAGCTGTACTGGCTCTTTTCAAGGTTCGCTCCTTAAGTCTGCGGAGCCAGTCTTCGCCTTCCTCTTGCTCAAGCTGAATCCAAGATAGCCCATCTTCAAAGATTTCATCACCTTCGGTAAGCGTTTTAAAAAAAGCTTCATTTTCTGGCGTTTCGCGTCGCCATTGTTCCAAGACTATGCGTTCTTCTGGAGTAAGTTCTCCGTCCATGTATCGTTTAATGAGCCTGGCTATTTTTGATATAGCTTTCATGTTTATAGTGGTTGTGTATCTTATAACGACATCTATATGGGAATCTTAGTAAGATTTTTTATTTTTTTTGTAATCGTTCGCGAAATGGTAAAATATTTATCTTCGTTTATATAATGTGCGCCTGAGTGCTGTACTCTTTCTTGCTAACACTAATTCCTTGGTTGATCTTACGTCGCGACGACACGGTTTGTAAGTTCTGTGGATTAAACGATAAATATTTATTTATCTTTGCGACTAGGTTGGAAATAAAACGAAATACAGAAAACATGAAACACATCTTATTGATGTGGTTTGTTTTATTTTCCCTTAGTCCTTGCGTTGTTAAGGAAGTATTGACCAGCGCAGCAAATATTGACTATGTCAAACCGCTCAACAAAACCAAGACTTCTAGCCGATCAAATCTTTGCTCCTATTCTTTTGATAAGAGTTTGCAGATTTCAATTGTCAGGGAGTCAAAAGTTAACCAACAAATTGATCCAGTTGATTTATCGCATAATCAGCATTTAATTCTCCTTTCTGCTAAGGTTCTCCGTCATTATACGACAACCTGTCCTGGGAATAGTCCGCCCAAATATATTTTATATAAACGTATGAAGATTGATGTAGTCTGAGCCTAGGACATACAAGCATTTACAATTTTTACGTTTAATAAAATATCAATTCAATGAAACATCATCATATTGACGGTACGGCAAACCTTGCCGGACTGTTTACGTTATCTCTGCGTTGGGTCATCGGTTGGACCTACTTTTCTGCTTTTTGGAGACGTTTGATCTTAGAGAATAAGCTTATTCCCGAAGAAGCGGGATATATAGGAGAAAAATTCAATCATTTTCTCCCTAATGCACTGGTTATTAAACCGATTATTGAATACTTAGTTTCTAATCCCGAAGCTTTACAAACTTCCATGGTTATATTCACGATTATAGAAGCAATTGTGGGCTTGCTTATCATGCTAGGTCTATTTACAAGATTGATGAGTATAGGTGTACTTTTCCTTGCAACGGGTATCTTATTGGGTTCTGGCTGGATTGGCACTACCTGTCTGGACGAATGGCAAATCGGCGTATTAGGCATTGCATCTGGTTTTACCTTATTCTTGAGCGGGAGTGGTGCGTATTCACTCGATCAACACATAATGGATAGGCAGTACATTTTTACAAGTAAGAGCTGGTTCAGGTGGTTGGGGTCGGGCACTCTCCCGCTCAAACGTCCGCAGACGAAAGTTATGGTAATGTCGATATTCATCTTTGGACTTACGCTGTTTACCAATCAGTATTTTCACGGCGGCGTTTTCGGCACACTCCATAATAAATCGGTGAAACCGAAAATTGAAATATCGAACATTCGACATGAGGGTTCTGAGCTAACGTTTCAGCTTTTCCGGGTTGAAGGCGCGGATGTGTATGGTTCATTTTTGATCAGGATAGAGATTTTGGACAAAAATAACGAGGTCGTAACATTCATCGGCCAGGATAAATTAGCGCGGTTCCCAAACAACAGGATTCACAATCACTATGTGGCAAAAATCAAACCTGGAAAACACAGTCTGGTTATACCTCTTGGAGCAAAAGCCGACGTCTCTATAGATATAGGGGGAATACTACTGAAGGATGATTATTACCTAAAACTGACGGACATCAGCGGTACGGTATGGACAGCGAAAATAGAAACTTCGACAGCTGAGGCGTGATACGTCCGATTCGCGAACATAGCCCCTGAAGCAAGGAGCTTCAGGGTTGTTTTTTGTATATAAACTTTGGATTCTTCAATCCAAAGTTTTATACGTCATCAGCTTAAATAAACGATATAAAGTTCAACAATTAATCAGCAGGAAGTCCCCATGCAGTAACAATCAAGCACCTAGTTCCTCCATAATCACGGTGTTCGCAGAGATAAATACCCTGCCAAGTCCCTAGGTTGAATCGACCATCCGTGACGGGAATTGTAACTGAACTTCCTAATAACGAACTTTTCAAATGAGCGGGCATGTCATCCGACCCCTCGTAATTGTGGCGATAGTCCGGATCGTTCTCGGGTACTGATTTATTAAAAAAAGTTTCAAAATCTAAGCGCACAGTAGGATCGGCATTTTCGTTGATTGTCAATGATGCGGATGTATGTTGAATAAAAACCTGGCAGATTCCTGTTTTGATAGCGGTGATTTCAGGTAATGAACGGATGATATCTGAGGTGATCAGGTGGAAGCCTCTTGTTTTAGGTGTAATGTCCAGTGAAGTTTGAAAAATGTGCATAGGGAACGTCTGTTTTACAGGACCAATATAGCATTTTTGAGCTCGATTGTAGGATATATTTACAATACAGACGACCTATTTTTTGTTAAGATGTGTTAAACCGACATCGAGATTATACGAAATGTATAAAAATTGCTGTTATAATAGTACTTCATAATTTTAGGTTTATAATTGGTTAGTTAGTTAAAGATCCTGAGGTTCCCCGCCTCAGGATTTTTTTGCTTGTTAGCGGACATTCAGCTGAGTTAGAATTGACGAAGGGTAAACTAAACCAACACGAAGTTTGGGCTTATTTTCTTATTTTAGCAGATAATTAAATCCGTTGTGGAATATGAAAAGAATAGGATTTTTATCTTTTGGTCATTGGGACAACAATCCGGCATATGCCGCTCGCACTGCAGGCGACACTTTGTTTCAGTCCATTGATTTAGCGATAGCGGCTGAAGAAATTGGTTTAGACGGTGCATATTTCCGTGTACATCATTTTGCTAAACAATTAGCTTCGCCCTTCCCTCTGTTGGCTGCGATAGGCGCTAGAACCCGCAAAATCGAAATTGGCACGGGTGTAATTGACATGCGCTACGAAAATCCCCTACATATGATTGAAGATGCCGGAGCGGCCGATCTGATTTCTGGCGGTCGCTTGCAATTAGGTATCAGTAGAGGGTCTCCGGAACAAGTAATTGACGGATGGCGTTATTTCGGGTATGAGCCCACCGAAGATAAGACGGATGCCGACATGGGGCGCCAAAAGGGATTGGAGTTCTTAGAAAAACTAAATGGTATTGGGTTTGCCGAACCTAATCCTAACCCCATGTTCCCGAATCCACCCGGCTTATTACGTTTAGAACCGCATGCGGAAGGATTACGCGACCGTATATGGTGGGGCGCGGGTTCGAACGCTACTGCCATTTGGGCAGCTCAACAAGGAATGAACCTTCAAAGCTCTACATTGAAAGACGACGAAAGTGGAAAGCCATTTCATATACAGCAGGCAGAACAGATCAGATTATTTAAAAGAGCTTGGAGAGATGCCGGACGTACACGAGAACCCAGGGTATCCGTAAGCCGCTCGATCTTTGCATTGGTGAACGACCAGGACCGATATTATTTTGGGCACGAAGCTAGCAGAACAGACAAAGTTGGTATGATTGAGCCCAATAAACGTGCTATCTTCGGACGTAGCTACGCCGCAGAGCCGGATCAACTGATTGAAGAACTAGCTACGGACGAAGCTATTAAGGAAGCCGACACCTTACTTCTGACCATACCGAATACGCTGGGCGTCGATTACAACGTGCACGTTCTTTCCGCTATCTTACAACACGTGGCTCCTGGATTAGGTTGGCGATAAGGCGGTAGAAGCAACCCTTAGATTACCAAACTGGCACGACTATCGTATAGCATTAGGGTAGCAAATTAGATACCGATGAAAAAACGAAGTACGCATATCCTTACCGTAGTAGGTTGTGGAGATGCTTTTTCTAGTGGTGGTAATGCCCAAACCTGCTTTCATATCGAATCGCCAGAGGGGACACTCTTGATTGATTGCGGTACCGGAACACTTGCCGGCTTAAAGAAACACGGCTTATCTGTAGCAGAAATCGATACGATTATTATTTCGCATTTTCATGGTGACCATTATGGTGGTTTGCCCTTTCTACTGCTGGATGCAGCCAAAGAAAAACGAGAAGAACCGCTTACCATTGTGAGTCCCCCTGGCGGTAAACAAAAGATCCAACAGTTGGTCGAGCTGCTTTATCCAGGAAGCAACGTATTGGACAACTTAAATCTGAACTATGTGTCCTACCGACAAGAGACGGAAATTACATTGTCGTATGTCACTGTAACGCCGATACCGGTGATACATAAGCCGGAAAGCCAACCCCACGGCATCCGGATACGTACGGAACAGAAGACGATTGGATATTCTGGAGACACTGGCTGGACCGATCAGCTGATAAAAATTGCTACGGATACCGACTTATTTATTTGCGAATGTTGCTTTTATGCGACAGCGGTTGATGGGCATATCCATTACTTACAGTTGTATGAAAAAATTAACCATTTTCGTACAAAACAAATTCTACTAACTCACTTTGATGAAGAAATGTTAGCAAATCTGGACAAAGTCGAATTACGCTATGCTTATGATGGCTTGCAGTTAATCATATAAAATTGTATAGAATAGAAGAAATACTATCATCGTGCTGACGTCATTTCTTGCCCTGTGCTAAGTCTATTATAATGCTTAATAAATAATTTTGATAATTAAAATGTATATATTATGGCACCGAGACCTTCTAAAATTTGGGCAGATTACCCTATAAAAGATATAAAAAGATCCAAAGAATTCTATAGTGCTTTGGGCTTTACGGTACGGGAACTGACCCATGATGGGGATGATTTCATTTCACTTACAATTGGTGACAACGGCTTTATTCTTAACCTTTTTCCTACGGAGCGATTTGAGAGGGGAGTGAAGACGAAGGTTCTGGATACCACCGGAACAAATGAAGTAAATTTCAGCATTTCGGCCGACAGCAAAGACGAAGTACTAGCGTGGGAAAAAGCACTTCTCGATATCGATGCGGATATCATCAGCTCGCCAGAGGAGATGAAAGAAGGTTGGTGGGTGATGCGTTTTGCTGACCCCGACGGCCATCGCTGGGTGATATTGAATATGAAAAATTAAAATTGCGTTCGTGAATGTAAAGCATTTTGCCTAAGTTTGTACTAAACAATTTAGCAAAATGAAACGATCAGGAACAGCGGATCTTCCCTTACATAACGGTAAAGTTCCACCTTGGTTATATGAGCGCATGTCTTCTTTGGGATTGTCAATAATCGAGGCCATCTTAACTGATTATGGCAAAGCGGAAGTTTTGCGGAGGTTAGCTGATCCGTTTTGGTTTCAAAGTTTTGGAGCAGTGCTGGGTATGGACTGGCATTCCTCGGGAATTACCACATCAGTCATGGGCGCCTTAAAGCGTGTAATCAATCCGGCAGCCTCATCGTTAGGAATCTATATATGTGGAGGAAAAGGTAAACTATCGCGAGAGACACCGGCTGAGCTCTTACGGGTTGCGGAACGAACAGGTCTTGCTGGTGACCAACTCATTAGAGCTTCCAAACTTTCTGCTAAAGTGGACAATACAGCGATACAGGATGGCTATCAATTATATTTGCACAACTTTATTGTAGCTGACAACGGTAGCTGGGCGGTGGTCCAACAGGGCATGCATGATCAAGATGGTACCGCAAGAAGGTATCACTGGCATTCGGAAAACCTGAGATCGTTTATCGAAGAGCCACATACGGGAATCAATGGTATCCCGCAGGGATATATCTTGAACCTCACGGCTGCTAGTGCAGCTAATAACCGTCAGGGTATTCTAGCTATTTCGCATGAGGATTCGGCAAAAGTTACACAGGATTTCGCTCGCTTGATGATGCCGAGGCATCATAACGTTCGTTCATCGGATGTAGATTTAAAAAGATTAGGAGCCTTGTTATATGTAACGCGTGAATTGCAACCTAACAATTTCGAAGATCTTTTGCTATTACAAGGCGTGGGACCGCGCACTATGCAATCCCTCGCGCTGGTAAGTGAAATAATACACGGCGCTCCTTCCAGGTTTAAGGATCCTGCCCGTTTCTCATTTGCACACGGAGGTAAAGACGGACATCCCTTTCCAGTACCGATCGATATCTACGACGATAGTATACAGATACTACGGAAAGGTATTGAAAAATCTAAACTTGGAAATACGGACAAATTAAAGACGATCAATAAACTGCACGAAGTGGTACTCCAAACAGAAGCCAATTTCACTCCGAAATTTGATGTACAGCAGGTTATTGAACAGGAGCGTAGAGATTCTTGGAAACATGGCGGGAGAACTGTTTTTGGGAAAGCTCAAAAGCATTCTTCTTATGCGCCGGATTGCCAACTTTCATTATTTTAACTATACATTTAACCTTTAAATGACTGCTGTTCAATTAACATAGATTAAAAATGTATACTTCCCTAACGTCATTATATTTTTTGTTCGCATAAGTGTTCGAATTTGTTTTCTTTCTACAAAATTTTTATACCTTTGCGAATCTTGGTTAAGTATTATTAAGCTAAATCGTAAGTAAGATTATATAACTACAAACAAATACACGAAGACAGACAATGCAGAGTAAAGGGCTGATTAAATTTTTGGTAGTAGTGGTGTCAATAGCATGCCTCTATTCCCTATCATTCACATTTGTTACACGAAAAGTAGAACGAGACGCTGCGGAATATGCGAAAGGCGATATGGCCAAAGAAAAAGCATATCTGGATTCCATAGCTGGTGAGGAAGTTTACAATCTGGGTGTAGCTAAATTCACTTACAGGGAGGCGAAAGCGCATGAATTAGCGCTGGGCTTAGACCTCAAGGGTGGAATGAACGTCACAATGGAAATATCATTGGACGAACTCATTAAAAATTTGGCAAACAACCCTAAAGATGAAAACTTTAACAAGGCTATCGAATCTGCTCTTCAAAAGAGTAAGTCGGTAAATAGGGGCCTCGTTGAGCTTTTTGTAGAAGAATATAAGGCTTTAGGGGCAGGAACGCCTTTGGCTACTTTCTTCGCGACAACAGATAATGCGTCGCTTATTAAAGCAAATAGCTCTGATAATGAGGTACGCAATTTCTTAGATAAAGAAGCGGGTAATGCTATAGAAAACTCTTTCAAAGTATTACGTACGCGGATTGATAAATTTGGTGTAGCTTCTCCAAACATCCAGATTCAACAAGGGACGAACCGGATTTTAATTGAGCTTCCTGGTGTTAATGACGAAGAGCGTGTCCGCAATCTTCTACAAGGATCTGCCAAGTTGGAATTCTACGAAACACATGACAACTATCAGGTATATCCATTACTGGAAAACCTGAACAATATTTTGGCCAATTCGCTTAAATCGTCGACACCATCGGCCTCAACTCCGGCTACGGTTTCGAACGATTCCACCGCAACCGACAGTACCACTAAAGCCAATGATGATAATCTGTTAGCTAATTTAGGAGCAGCCGCTAAAGATAGTACCGATACTGCTGGAGTTTCTGCGGACCTAGCTGCAAGTAATCCGTTGTTTGCCGTTTTAAATCCGGCCACTTATATGGAGCAAAATGGTCAGCCAAACCTAACTCCGGGTGCGATGGTTGGTATTGCTAACCTAAAAGATACTGCTCGTGTTAATGAATACTTAAATCGTCCGGAAGTAAAATCCAATATCCCTGGGAATTTGAAATTCTTATGGTCAGTAAAACCGGAACAAAGAACGCCTAACTTTCTCTCCTTATACGCAATCAAAACATCGGGCCCTGAAAATGGGGCTGTCTTGACGGGTGACGTCATTACCGACGCGCGCGACGATTTTAATGAGAAGAACCAGCCAGTTGTTTCGATGTCTATGAATTCCGAAGGAGCTCGTCAATGGCGTAGAATTACAGCACAAGCGGCACAGAACAATAATGCTTCCATCGCTATTGTATTAGACGGTGTTGTATACTCAGCTCCCGGAGTAAACGAGGAAATTCCGAATGGTAACTCTTCTATATCCGGTAATTTCACTATTGAAGATACTAAAGACTTAGCTAATGTATTAAAGGCAGGACGTCTTCCAACGACAGCAAAAATTGTAGAGGAAGCGATTGTGGGCCCATCATTGGGGCAAGCTGCAATTGACGCGGGTATAAATTCTTCCGTTATCGCGCTTGTCGTAGTAATGCTATTTATGATTGCTTACTACAACCGTGCTGGTATAGCAGCGAACATTGCGGTATTGTTTAACGTATTCTTCTTAATGGGGATTTTGGCTTCCTTAAATGCTGTGCTTACCTTACCTGGTATCGCGGGTATTGTATTGACTATGGGAACCGCAGTGGACGCTAACGTCCTGATATATGAACGTATCCGAGAAGAATTAGGACTGGGAAAATCCGTCCGACAAGCAATTGCTGATGGTTATAAAAATGCTATGCCTTCCATTTTGGACTCGCAGATAACAACGTTCTTGGTGGGTCTAGTATTGTTTTTCTTTGGCAGTGGACCAATTTTAGGATTTGCTACTACATTGATGATCGGTATCATTACTTCATTATTTACGTCTATCTTTATTTCGCGCCTGATTTTCGAGTACATGCTATCGAAAGATTGGAAAGTATCTGTATCGTTTCCTTGGTCTGCAAATACCTTAAAAAACGCAAATTTCCAATTTATCAAAAAACGGAAAATATATTACGGAATTTCAATCGTTGCTTCGATTATTGCTTTAGCGGCTATATTCACCAAAGGTTTCACACTAGGTGTAGATTTCAGCGGAGGACGCAGCTATACCGTAGCGTATGAACAAGCTGTCAATTTGGAGGACGTACGTCAAAACCTCGATGAGGTATTCGGCTTAACAACTGAAGTGAAAACCTTTGGTAGTGAAAATCAGGTACGCGTTACGACAACGTATCATGTGCAGGAAACTAGTGATGAGGCAGATGGAGAAGTATTGGCTAAATTAAACGAAGGACTATCCAAAATAGAAGGTAACGGGTATGAGATCCTTTCTTCCCAAAAAGTTGGTCCTAGTATCGCAACAGATATAAAAGATAGAGCGATATGGTCTGCTATATTCGCCATTGTGATTATCGCGGGATATATTTTGGTACGTTTCCGCAAATGGCAATATTCAATGGGAGCAGCAGTATCAACTATTCACGATGCGATTATTTTGCTGGGTCTGTTCTCCATTCTAGATGGCATTGTTCCATTCTCGTTAGACATCGATCAGCACTTTGTAGCGGCGATCTTAACGGTTATTGCCTATTCTGTAAACGATACCGTGGTTGTATTTGACCGTTTACGAGAATACTTAAATAAACCGTTGGCGCATAAAGAATATTTCGGTGATACCGTTAATAGTGCGATAAATTCTACCTTGAGCCGTACCATCATTACCTCCTTAACCATCATCTTTGTGTTGGCGGTATTGTTTGTATTCGGCGGAGAGGTAATCAGAGGATTCTCTTTCGCTATATTAATTGGTATTGTGGTAGGTACTTATTCTTCTATCTTCCTTGCAGCACCATCTGTATATGACCTTAGAAAAGGTAAAAGTGTTGTAGAAGAAAAAACAGAAAAGGTAAAAGTTGTTACTCCTTAGTACGTACAACTATTTTGTTAACAACCCAAAAGGCTTCTGACGATCAGAAGCCTTTTTTGTACCGCATCATTTTATCATCATTTAATCATTTTGACTAGTTGATTGACACAATTTTTCCTAGCTTTGGTGCGTAAATATAGTCGTAGAATGAAATTTTTAATCACAAGTATCGCCATTAGCACATGCGCCTTATTTAATGCATGTCAGTCCAATAATAATGCAGGAAATGCACAGCATGCAGCAACACATCACGTAGATCAACAACAAGCCGCCTCAACCTCACAGCCATCTGTTCCCCTGGCTAAAGAACCTACTAAGCAGTTGCCGGACTTTAAATTCTATAAAGTCAAATCAGGGATAGGGTTTACAAATGAGGATATACCTGCGAACAGAAATACTGTATTTATCCTTTTTGATCCAAGTTGTGGTCATTGTCAACAAGAGACTGGACTTTTAGCTAAGAATTATGAAAAACTAAAAGACGTCAACCTGTATTTCATTTCTATGAATGACCCTTCACTTATGGCGTCATTTCTAGAAACTTTCGGCAAAGAGCTTGTCGACAAACCAAATGTAGAAGTGTTGTACGATAGAAACCAAGAATTTATTCAAAAATTCCATGTGCCTGCACAATTTCCAGCAAATTACATATACGGGGCAAACGGAGCCTTGAAAAGTAGCTGGGATGGAGAAAAGAATATTGATTTTGTCATAGCTGAGTTTATAAAGTAATGAATGTCGCGATAAACGGCTTTGGAAGGATTGGACGCAATACGTTACGCAATATCTATCGCCGAGGACTCCAAAAGGAAATCAGAATTGTTGCTATCAACGATTTGACCGATACCGCTACGTTAGCCCATTTGCTAAAATATGACTCCGTCCATGGACCATTCCCATTCACAGTTCATCATGATGCAGAGCATCTTTTTGTCGAGGATCAATCTATCAAAGTATTAAAAGAAAAAGATCCTTTACAGCTCCCTTGGAGTGCAATGAGCGTCGAAGTGGTGATCGAGTCAACGGGTGTTTTTACCAATAGAGAAAAAGCCTCCTTACATTTGAAAGCCGGCGCGACACAAACTATTATATCAGCCCCGTCGCCAGACAAGGAGGTCCCTACAGTTGTTTTGGGCATTAATGATAGGAGTTTTGACTGGCAGACCTCCCTGTTTTCGAATGCTTCCTGTACGACCAATAATGTTGCTCCTTTAGTAAAGATATTAGATGAAAATTGGGGTATTAATGATGGTTATATCACGACCGTGCATTCCATGACCGGAGACCAAAACCTACATGATGCCCCCCACCGAGATTTACGTAGGGCTCGCGCAGCATCGTCTTCGATTATACCGACTACAACAGGTGCTGCAAAAGCCATTACCAATGTTTTTCCGCATCTGGATGGACGACTCGGCGGTGCAGGTATACGTGTTCCGGTACTTAATGGTTCGTTAACTGATTTTACTTGCACGCTAAAGCAACAGACGACAGTTGAAGAAATCAACACCAAATTTAGAGAAGCGGCAGAAGGAACCTTAAAAGATATTCTGTATTATACGGAGGATCCTATCGTCTCCGTTGATATTATCAATAACCCTTATTCTTGCGTTTTTGATGCTCAGCTCACGTCCATCGTTGGTGGCTTGGTAAAAGTGGTCGGATGGTACGATAATGAGTTTGGTTATTCTAACAGATTGGTAGATTTGCTGGTTAGAGTTCACCGACTACCCCAATACCAAAAAGCGCAAAGTCGTATTTAACGGGATCTTCCGGATCGAAGCGTTTTAAATTTTCTGTCAATTCTACAGCAGTTTTCCAATTAACTTTATCCGACGTAATTAATCCGAACTTACGAGCAACGCGCTCTACATGAACGTCGCAAGGACAGATAAGATCACGGGGCTTTATGCTATGCCATATACCAAAATCCACACCTTTATCATCCCTACGGACCATCCAACGCAGGAACATATTTAAACGCTTGCAGCTGGATTTTTGTAAAGGAGAGCTGATATGCTTTCGCGTACGAATTGGATAGTCAGGCAAAGAGAAAAAATATGCTTTAAATTCATTTAAACTTCGCTCCATCGAAAAGGACACTGCTGGCTGATCATCGAGTATAAAAGCATCTTCTAATGAACTAAATCGACCATAATGGAAACGTAGAAAAGAAACGAAATATAATAAATCAGTATCATTAAAAGTGCGGTGTTTGAATCCTAAAAGATTTCTCAGGTCCGCCTCCTCATGCCTCATTATGAAGTTTGCAGGTTGTCCGTCAAAACGTTCAATCAATTCTTTGCATTTGTTAATGATGGTTTTCCGCTGCCCCCAAGCCAAAATAGCAGCAAAGAAGCCCATAATCTCAATGTCCTGTTTTTTAGTAAACAAATGAGGGATACATATCGGATCGTTTTCAATAAATTTATGTTGGTTAAACGATGCTACTTTATCGTCTAAAAATTGCTTCATGTCGAAATCTGCCATGTATTCGTTAGTATTATATAATTTCGATATAAAGATACCCAATTCGTAAATACCCACAATATTATAATACCTTTGCATTAAATTAAGCGTTTATGGATCTCAAGAAAAAGAAGAATATATTGCATCCTCGAAACATTCATCAATCGGGCTATGACTTTCCCAAATTGGAAGATGCAAATCCAGTATTGAAAGATTATATCATCGAGACCTCTTTTGGCACCGTGTCTATCGATTATGCGAATCCTAAAGCGATTGTTGAACTTAATAAGGCACTCTTAAGAGCCTACTATAACGTACAAAATTGGTCCATTTTGAAAAATAGCCTCTGCCCTCCTATTCCGAGCCGAGCAGACTATATACATTATGTTGCCGACCTGCTAGCGGCCGACAACGACGGTGTTGTACCAACAGGAGTCAGAATAAATGTTTTGGACATCGGAACAGGCTCATCTCTAATATATCCCATTTTAGGTGAACGGATATATAATTGGAACTTCCTAGGAACAGACATTGATGTTACGGTGTTAAACCATGCTAGATCTTTGATCAAAACGAATAGTGGATTGCCTAAGAAGATTACCTTGCAATTACAGGAGGATAAAAAACGCATCTTTGATGGTGTCCTTAACGAAGATGATTACTTTGACCTGGTTATGTGTAATCCTCCCTTCTATAAATCAAGAGAAGAAAACTGGCAGAAGACAACTAAAAAATTCCATAATCTACACCAGAATAAAGAAGCGCTTCCTGTACAAAATTTCGGCGGATATCCCAATGAACTCTGGTGTGAGGGCGGAGAACGGAAGTTTGTCCGCGATATGATTAATGAAAGTATGCGATTCAAAAAACAATTAGGTTGGGTCACAAGCTTGGTTTCTAATAAAGAAAACCTAAAACCTCTTATCGCCTCGTTAGAATACAATAAAGCTTCTAAAATCGAAATTATTAATATGACTCAGGGACAAAAGGCTATCCGTATTTTAGCTTGGAAATGGTAGTATAAGGTGATCAACACCTTATACATCATTCTTTACTGGTTTATCCTTGAGCTTTCGTACAAAAAGATTGTAGTTCTCGTGTTTTTCAACGTAGATTTCTTCTCCTGCATCGATAAACCCATCTAACGCAACAGCGTCATACCAAACTCCATCAATTTCGATTTTACCTCCCGGCCTTAGAACCGTTCGAGCAATACCATTCTTATATAGCAGATTCGTTTTCTGCGGAGACGAAGTATATCCTACGTCGGCTTTCTGTTCATCTTGGAGAACTAATCGCTTGAAGGCGGACGATCTTAGGATATTCTTCCCGAAAATAACCATTAAGACAATAGAGAGCACCATCGCTCCCGTTACAATTAAAAATGATTCCATCAATAATCCTGGTTTGGCTAATTTAAAATCAAAAAAGTTATTGTCGACCATAGAAAAAGCAAGGCCACAAAGTACACATATAATTCCCAATATACCGGCAATGCCGAATCCCGGTATAACGAAGACCTCCATCAACAGCAGTGCCACTCCCACAATAAATAGGACAATTTCCCAATGGTCTGCCAACCCCTGCAAATACAGCGGTGCAAAAAATAAAACACCGCATATAATTGCTACCGCTAGCGCAAAACCGATACCAGGTGTTTGCAATTCAAAATAAATACCGCCAATAAGGCCTAATATCAAAAACCCACTAACCATCGGATTAATCAAAAGAGCGACGATGCGATCAACTACCGTAATGCGGTGCTGCACGACCTCGAGATTACCTTTTTCAACCTGTTTATAGACTTCTCCTACATCAGTTACTACAGCTTCAACAATACCTGATTTTACTCCTTCGGAAGCTGTTAACGTCAATAGCTTACCGTCAGGCTTCAATTGTGGAACAGAAACTTCAGGATCGACGAATGCTTCCGCTATCTTGGGATCCCGTCCTTTTGCTTCGGCTGTAGCACGCATCAATCCTCTCATATAAGATTGATACTTTTCTGGCATAATTTCCCCACTTTGGTTGACAACGCTCGCTGCACCCATACTCCCGCCCTTTTGCATAAAAATTTTGTCCGAAGCCAGCGAAATCAACGCTCCTGCGGAAGCTGCATTGTTGTTTATATATACCACTGTATACATGGTAGAGCCTAAAAGTTTGGAACGTATAGAATCTGCAAAATTTACTGCTCCGCCAAATGTGTTTAACTCGATCAAAAACATTTCGGCTTGGAGCTCTGTTGCTTTCTGATGCGCCAAATTCACAGTTCGCCATGCATTTGGACCGATATCTTCTTTAATGTCTACTTTGTATATTTTTTGTGCCGATGCTGGAGAAAGCATTACACAAAAAGTACAAAGAAAAGCAAAAAAGGATTTTGTAATTTTGTTCTTCATAGATTAATGTTCCTGCTATAGTAATGACTAAATATACGACATTTAAAGCATTCGAGAAAAACTTTCCTTACCAAATATGGAAAATCGTCGCAGATGCATCCACCAGACAGATTGCTGTAGAGCTCCGCGATGCGAAGTCTACATGCGCCATACTTTATGTCATTGATTTTGAAGGAAAAGAGATATTAAAACATAAGCAAATCGATGAGAAAGAATGGACATTGGAGGCCATCCAACATCATACAATTGTGTTGAAACGTGTAGGCGACACACAGCCGGTGAAAGAAGGAATCCTGTTTTTAGATATGCAAGGTGCTCCTCGTCATCTATGGCAAGAATACACTTGGATAGACACCTACTGTGATGTCGTCAAAGTGCGACATCGTAATTTCCAAAGCGGTTTTGAAGAATATATCGATATAGAGGCGCTAAAAAAGACATCCAATCCAGGAAGGGCACAGGAATATTGCAGCGTCATAAAAATGCCGGTCCCCTATACCGGTGTCTTACCCCCCTATCTGCAAAATGCGGTTATACAAGATTTACCTTGGATTAGCCGCGCAGCGGATCGTATACTTTGGTCGTACCACACCAAAGAAAATGAGCTTTACTATTTAAACCTTTCTGTCGCCGATAAATCTGACTTATTATGGACACAATGTTTATTATCAGATATGCCAAAAATGATTCCGCAACCCTATTTTCAGATAGAAAACCAACTATTTTTAATGTCGTATAATAAACGGAAAATTGTTTCGTATTTAGTATAATTGTAAATATATGAGAAAAACAAAAGCTTTTTCGAGTGCAATAAAATTAGGACTCGTGGCTGCATTATGCTTCCCTCTTTTTCTGAAAGCCAAACCCGTTGATTATAACGCTAGTAAACTATCTTCTGTTTCTATCGCGCCTGATTCCATAGGCGTGGAGGTCATAAACGGTGAAATAAACGTTATCCACCGTATTGAGCGAAAAGAAACATATTATGCATTAAGTCGCCGATATAACATCCCCGTAAACCGCATTATGGAAGTGAACAATAAGAAGAATCTTAAACCGGGCGAAACGGTAAAAATTCCTACGGGTAAGCAAGAAGTTCCAGTGACAACAGTTCCATCTGCCCCCCCTGCGAAAACTCAACAGCAGGATCAACCGAAGGTTTTAACCGAATACAAAGTGGGAAAGAGCGAAACCCTGTACGCGATCTCCAGGCGATTTGGCACGACGATAGAAGCTATAAAAAAAATGAACAATCTTCGATCGGATTCTCTCAGAGAGGGCATCACTCTGAAAATTCCAAATGCTGATTATCGAGAACCGCTTCCTGAAGTGCCGCAACAACCGATTGTTATCGACACATCGTCGGCATCGGAATTAACACCCGAACAAATTATCGCCGCAAATCGCTATGGTATTCGCGAAAAACAAGAGAAGGGTATCGGCGTGTGGATCGCCAATTTGGAAACCGACGGTAAAAGCAATCTAGCGCTTCACAAGACGGCGCCTATAGGCACCATCTTAAAAATCACGAATCCCATGACACAGAATGTTACGTATGCCAAGGTCGTCGGAAAATTTACGGACACAGCGGAAACGAAAGATGCTATCGTTGTTTTATCAAAGTCGGCAGCAGCGTATATTGGTGCACTTGACAGAAGATTTTTGATCGAAATAGCGTACGGTGTACCCTTGCAGTAACTAAATTTAAGAAAGCTTAGATGGACAAACCATACGTTATCGGTATTGCAGGCAGTAGCGGATCAGGAAAAACATTTTTTTTGAGGCGCTTTCTCAACTATTTTCAACCCGATCAAGTAACACTTATTTCGCAAGACGATTATTATATTCCAGCAAACACTAAGACAAAAGAAGAAAATCGTTTATATAACTTTGATTTGCCCACCGCAATCAACAGGGAATCCTTTTTTTACGATATAAGTCAACTTTTCGGCGGACATACCGTTTATCGGCAAGAATACACATTTAACAATCCCGATATTACACCTAAAATGCTCGAAATTAAACCTGCTCCAATTCTTATTGTAGAAGGCTTGTTTATTTTCCACTATGAGGAGGTTAATAATCTATTGGATTATCGGGTTTTCCTCGACGCAGAAGAATCGGTTGCCCTAGAGAGGAGATTGCAGAGGGACCTCATTGAAAGAGGGTATGACCATGATGACGTCATGTATAAGTGGATAAATCATGTAGTGCCGGCTTATGAACAATATTTGGTTCCATTTAAACCAATATGTGATTTGGTGATTATTAATAATACCAATGATCCTAAAATTATTGATGGGGCCGCTCGTGATATTTCGATTGGACTTAAGATTATTTAAATTCAATCTAAATAGTTATCTTTGTGCAAGAATGGAAAAGATAATAGATCCGCTATTTCCTATTGAAGATGGCAATCCCTTCCTTGACGAAGTCAAAAAAGGGATAAACTACAACCTTGATTTAGGATGTTGTGTTTTTAAAAAATGCTGTAAAAAGTACAAACGGGGCAAACGCTGCAAGAAGTGTCCCAAAAGTTAATCTTGTCCCTTATTCCTTAGGCATACCCAATCTTTTTAAATGATTGTATTTACATGATGAAAACGTCATAAACATCTACAAGACAATATTTTCCATTTATTACAAGAATTAAACAATCATAATCCAATTAAATATAAACGGACTCCTATATTTGCATTATTGAATATCAACAATAAAAACGAACATGATGAAAAAGTTTACTTTGGGCACGCTAGCATTGGGCATATTGGTTACGAGTGCCTGTCAAAACACCAGCCAACAGAACGAGGAAGCGGAGAAACTAGCAACGGAGGCCATCGAAATACACGACGAGATTATGCCTCAAATCACCGCTTTTAACAAACATGAGATTTTAATAGATTCATTGTTACAAAATCTTTCTGTATTAAAAACTGTGGATGCTAACCTAGACACAGCAAAAACTAAAGATAAGTTCCACACATTAAAAGAAAATCTGGAATCGGCTACAGATAAAATGATGGTCTGGATGAAAGAATATGTGGCTGACAGCACCGACATAAATTATCAAAAAGCCGAAGTGGACCGTATTTCGGACTTGAAAACCGAATTTGAACAGGTAACGTATGAAGCGGAAAGTTTGCTAGCCCCTTTTAAAAAGTAGTCATGAAACTTAAACTTACAACATACCTAAGTGCATTTGCGTTTTCTTCCATTTTCGTGGCTTGCACGGAAACAAACGAAAAAAAATTGCCTATCATTGGCGAGCGGGCAACAGAGGAACGAATTGTAGACGGCAGAACTGTCGTTGACACCATTTACCACCAAATACCTGCATTTGCCTTCCTTAACCAAGACAGCGTCGAAATCACGGAAAAATATTTTGACAATAAGGTTTATGTTGCAAATTTCTTTTTTACCCATTGTCCGAGTATATGTCCAACCATGCAGCGCAATTTGCTAAAGGTATATGAAAAATATAAAGATGATGAACGTATTGCTTTTTTGTCGCACAGTATTGACTTCAAGTATGATTCGCCAAGCGTGCTCAAATCTTATGCAGAGAAATTGGGTGTTACAAACGAGCAATGGCAATTTGTGACGGGCGAAAAAAAGGAAATTTACGGCATCGCCGATAAATATCTGGTCTATACAAAAGAGGATCAGGATGCTCCGGGAGGATACGACCATCAAAGTTATCTGGTATTGATCGATCAGCAGAAACGTATCCGGGGTGCTTACGACGGAACAAATGATGAACAGGTAGCTCAACTTTTTAATGATTTGGAGACCCTGTTGAAAGAATAATAAATTACGAATGCGAAATACGCTATTTTCATTGGCGGGAATAAGCGTACTTATCGGTATGCTTATTTTCTCTTGTCAGCCTAAAGTTGGTATCGAAACGGCTCAATATGCTGTAAACGGTCAAAAGCTTTACGTTACACATTGTCAAAGCTGCCATGGTCCGAAGGGTGAAGGATTAGGGATGCTTTATCCGCCACTGACTGATACGACATATCTAAAGGAAAACCGGAAGATACTGCCAGGTATCGTCAAGAATGGCATGAACGGTCCTATTAAAATTAATGAAAAAAACTACGAGGGCAATATGCCCGGAAACCCCGAATTGACTAACGTGGATATCGCTTATATATTAACTTACATCACAACCACATTTGGCAACAGCACGGAAACCTACACTCAAGAAGAAGTAAAAAATAATCTTGTTAACTGCCGGTAATTTAATTTCCTAAAATCCTTAGGTGTCCATCGTCTAAAGAATTATCAATTCAAAAAAGAAAAGGTTTCCAAACGGGGAGAATGGAAACCTTTCTAAACTAACCAATTATAAACCTAAATTATGATACTACAAATATACGGCAGATTTGTCGATCCTGCAAGTAAAAAGACTCTAAAAACCGAGATTTAACGAAAAATTAACATTAGTGTAGTTCTTACACTTAGCATCGACTTATATAACAAATATTTGACATTTGCGACGTTGTTTTTTTGCTACATTTGCAACCGAATGAACGTTCAATTACTAAATAAAAAAGAGGCCATTTTTGAAAGCACGCTTAAACTTATTAACGAGCACGGTTTTCATGGTACCCCGATGAGTCAGATTGCTACCCATGCCAATGTAGCTACAGGCACAATCTACCATTATTTCAATTCCAAGGACGAATTGATTCTAGAGCTTTTTAAATACTGCCGGGAAAAAACTAACGAGCATATTTTCAACTTTGATGAAGATTTAGCTTATAAGGAGAGATTCTTTTACATTTGGAATCGTTTGGTAGATTATTATTTAACCCATAAAGAAACTTTCTGGTTTATAGAACAATTTTACTCATCTCCATATTATGAGCTTATAAAACAGAAGAAGACTACCTATTATGGCGTTGACAAAATGTATTTATTTTTTGAAGAAGGCATAAAATCGGGTATCATTCGAAACGTAAGTTTCTATACCTTAATATCTGTTTATATTGGGTCAGCGACGTCCCATGTCAAAATGGTCACATATGGTTTTTGCAAAATGCAAACCAAAGGTCGTGAGGATTTAATCGAAATAATTTGGAATGGTGTTAAAAATCAATAATATGAAGTTCAAAAAAATTGCTTTGTCCTTGTTTCTGGCATGTTACTTCACGGGATATGTGCAAGCACAAACTACCGCTAAAAATGGAGAAGCTGAGAAGCTTAATAACAACGCAACGCTGGATGAGCTTATCGACTATGCGTTGCGCAATAAAATCGAGCTAAGACAGGCTCATATCGATCAAGAAATTGGGGAACGAGAAATCGCTTCTGCTTTGTCGGGTTGGTTTCCACAAATCAACGCCTCGGCGTCCTTGGTACACAACATCCAATTACCTGCCATGGTGATCGGGGGTGAAACCATAAGAATGGGCCAGACTAACACCAGCGCTATTGGTTTCCAAGCGGATCAGGCTATACTTAACCCCGAGTTGTTTCAAGCATCTCGCGCTGCTAAATATATACGTCAGCAGAATAACCTGAACTTGGAAGATACAAAGATCAATACGGTGGTGGATGTCAGCAAAGCTTACTATGACATTCTCACATCAGAAGAGACTATTAAGATCATTAACGAGAATATTGTCCGTCTAAAACGCCAGTATACGGAAGCCAACGCGCGTTATGAAACTGGTTTGGTAGATAAAATAGATTATAAAAGGGCACAAATATCCTTGAACAATGCCAATGCGCAATTAAAATCAGCTAACGAAGCGCGAAAGTACAAATATGACTATTTGAAATCTCTTTTAAATATCCCTACAGCGGAAGAAATATCACTCTCTTTTATCAATCAGTCGTTGGAAGCCAACATCTTGCTGGATACTACGGAACTACTTAATATTGCTAATCGAGTAGAGTTCCAGCAACTGGAAACATTGAGCGAGATTCAAAAATTGAACACCCAATATCAAAAATGGAGCTTTATGCCTCGACTAGGTGCGTATGCCAACTATAATATGAACTATTTCAACAACGAATTTAGTCAGTTATATAGGAACAACATCCCAAGTTCATCCGTAGGCCTATCCTTATCCCTTCCGATCTTTACGGGTACAAAACGTATACAAGAGATCCGCAGATCAGAATTGGAAGAAGAAAGAATTGAATGGGATTTGAAAAATCTGGAAAATATGATCAGTGCAGAATATTCCGCAGCAATGGCAAGCTATCGTTCCAATATGAATGAGTGGAGAAATGCAAAAGAAAATATGGACTTGTCAGAAGAGGTCTATAATACCATCAAGCTACAATATGATGCGGGGGTGAAAACCTATTTAGAGCTAATGACAGCCGAAAGTGATCTCCGAACCACTCAATTAAATTACCTTAATGCTTTATACGCTGTGCTGTCCAGTAAGTTAGACATTCAAAAAGCGCTAGGTACAGTAGAAACAACGTTATAAAACAAACCTTATTTTTCAACCACGAAATACACGAAAACATGAATAAGAACTATTTATTTTCTGCACTAATTATAGGTTCTGCAATATTCTGGCAATCCTGCAGCTCCAAGGATGGAGCCCAGCAAAAACAAGGAGTGGCTCCGGGAGAAATGGCTATTCCGGTGACAACGGCAACCGTTGAAAAACAGATTGTTTCTGGTATTAAGAACTATCCTGCTAGCGTTGTTCCGCTACAAGAAGCCGATCTTTTAGCGGAAGTATCAGGCTATGTGACTAAAATATATATATCGGATGGTGCTATGGTAAAGCGAGGACAGCCGCTGTATGAAATTGACCGCATCCGTTATCAAGCAGCTGTGGATCAGGCGAAGGCCAATTTGGAGATTGCAAAAGCAAACCTCCAACGTGTTGAGAAGGATTTGACACGCTACCAAACACTAGCTGAACAGGATGCGATAGCAAAACAAACATTGGATTACGCGTTTACAGATGTAAACAACCAAAAAGCGCAAGTGCAAGCTGCACAAGCTGCCTTAACGACCGCACAAACAAACCTAGAACGTTCTGTTATACGGGCGCCGTTCAGTGGTGCAGTCGGCATTTCGCAAGTACGTATCGGTGCCTTAGTTTCTCCAGGTACAACACTTTTGAACACCATCAGTGCTATCGATCCTATTGCCGTCGAATTTCAAATCAGTGAGAAGGAGATTTCTGAGTTTGCTGCTTATGAGTCAGGCAAGTCGTCTACGGAAATCAGTGTTTCCTTGCCTGATAGAAATACATACGCGCTTGCTGGAAAAATAGCAACTATGGATAGAGCTGTTGATCCGACCACCGGACGGTTAAAAGTACGGGCCTCGTTCAGCAATCCGCAAAACGATTTACGCGCAGGTATGAACCTTACTATGAATGTGAAAAGTACATCGGCTACGGAGCAATTGGTTATCCCATTTAAAGCGGTACAGGATCAGTTAGGTGTTTACAATGTATACGTAGTAAACGATAGTAGTCAAGCAGAAATACGCCCTGTAGAACTGGGTTTAAAGCTAGAAGACAAAGTAGTGGTAAACTCGGGTGTAGAAGTAGGAGACAAAATCGTTGTCAATGGCATCCTGAATGTACGAAGTGGAGCAAAAGTTATTGAAAAAGAAGAAAGTAAATAAAAAATGATATCAGAAGTTTTTATAAGAAGGCCTGTCACGGCAATCGTTATCTCTATATTGATTATGATTATAGGTACGATTTCCATCATGACGTTGCCCATCAGTCAATATCCATCGATCGCCCCTCCTACCGTTACAGTAACGGCAAATTATACTGGTGCGGATGCACAAACCGTTGAACAGACGGTGACAACGCCGATAGAAAGCCAGATTAACGGTACGCCGGGCATGATTTACATGTCTTCTAATAGTACGTCAAATGGGCAGTCGAGTATTACGGTCACTTTTGAAGTTGGTACAGATATCGATATTGCCACACTCGATGTACAAAATCGTGTCGGCATTGCTGAGCCGGCTTTACCAGAGGCCGTACGTCGTTTAGGGGTAACTACACGTAAAGCGAATACAGACATCCTGATGCTTGTCTCGTTAGTATCGCCAAACGGAACACGGGATGATAAATTTCTAGCAAACTACGCTAACTTATACGTTCGTGATGCGATCATGCGGGTTAAGGGTGTGGGTGATGTAACTGCCTTTGGCCAACCCTTCTCCATGCGCATATGGCTTGACGCCAATAAGCTGGCTGCTTTAAACTTGACGCCTGCAGATGTTTCCAGTGCAATCGCAGAACAAAACTTGCGTATGCCGGGTGGTTCCGTGGGTGCTCCACCTCAACACAACTCGCAAGTATTCGAATACCCCGTTATTACGGATTCTGATCTATCTTCCGAAGAAGACTTCGAAGAAATCATTGTTAAAACAAATCCCCTTGACGGTTCTATCGTACAACTCAAAGACGTGGCAAGAGTGGAATTGGGCTCGTTCGCCTATTCAACCACGACACGAGTGGATGGTATGGTTTCCACCGGGATGATGGTTGCCCAAACACCTGGGGGAAATGCGGTGGAAACAGCTGAGGGCATATATAGCGCCTTGGAAGGATTAAAAAAATCGTTCCCAGAGGACGTTGACTACGTTGTGGGTTATGAAACTGTTTCGGTGGTCAAGGCATCCATTTCTTCAGTTATCCACACATTGGTGGAAGCGTTGATATTAGTGACCATTGTGGTATTTTTCTTCTTGCAATCTTGGAGAGCCACCTTAATCCCCGTACTGGCAATTCCAGTTTCCATTGTGGGAACATTTATTTTCTTCACGCTGTTCGGATTTTCGATTAACAACCTTACGCTATTAGCATTCGTATTGGCCATCGGTATCGTGGTGGATGATGCCATCGTCGTGGTAGAAGCTGTGCAGCACTATATTGACCATTATAAGATGGATGCCAAAGAAGCAACCCGACACGCTATGCGAGATATTACAGCTCCCGTTATAGCCATTGGTTTTATTCTTGCCGCCGTATTTGTTCCGGTCGGTTTTATCCCCGGAATGGTTGGACAACTCTATCAGCAATTCGCTATTACAATTGCCGTTTCTGTATTATTATCTGCTTTTATCGCGTTATCTTTGACACCGGCATTATGTTCCATTATGATGAGGCCTACTGCGGTAAACAAAGACGCTAAAGGTTTAAATAAATTCTTTTATAAATACAATCTTTGGTTCGATCGCGTAACGCATAAATACTCTAGGGGTGTAAAAGCGATTATACACAAAGCGCCGTTAGCACTTATTATTTTAGTATGTGTATATGTAGGCACAGGATATATGTTCAGTGTGAAACCAACAGGGTTTATTCCCACGGAAGATAACGGAATGTTCTTTGCGGGCGTAACCTTACCCGAAGGAGCTTCTGCAAGCCGTACAGCAGAGGTGCTTGACGAAATTGAAGCCGATTTACGTAAAGACTTTCCCGAAATCAAGCACATGACACTTATCTCCGGTATCAATCTTTTGAATCGATCGTTTAAGTCAAATGGAGCAACGTTGTTTGTTTCCTTAAAACCTTGGGCAGAGCGAACACGCACCGCTGCCGACGTTGCGGGTGGCATTATGGCTAAATATGCCGGATATGACAAAGCACGTGTTTTGGCGGTAACTCCACCAGCTATTCCAGGATTGGGAACATCGGGTGGATTCTCGATGATGGTACAAGACCATCAAACGGTCGATATCAAACAGTTTGAAGGCGTTGTCGGACAGTTTTTAGCCGCGGCGAACCAGCGGCCAGAGATAGGTATGGCCTATACGCTTTTCAGTTCAAACTCTCCTAACTTCAAGATTACGGTGGACAGGGAGCAAGCTAAAAGAATGTCGGTTCCTATATCATCTGTTTATAGTACGATATCAGCTTACCTCGGCTCTGCTTATGTCAACGATTTCACGCGTTATGGTCGTAACTTCCGTGTTGTGACACAAGCTGACCAAGATTATCGTATGAACATAGAGGATCTGAATAAATTATATGTCAACAATGTGAAAGGAGAATCTGTTCCATTAGGTGCACTCATCAATTGGGAACTCGTTCAGAACCCATCGATTATCAATCACTATAATATCTTTAGAAGTATTGAGGTTACTGGATCCGCCGCTCCCGGGTATAGTTCTGGGGACGCACTTCGGGCTTTGGAAGAAGTCGCAGCGCAAACCTTACCTGACGGATATGGCTATGACTTCTCCGGTCTATCGCTACAAGAAAAACAATCGGGCAACATGACGATCATGATTTTTGCCTTGTGTATTGTATTTGTGTTTTTGCTGTTGGCCTCCCTGTATGAAAGTTGGTCTGTTCCATTCTCGATTCTGTTATCTGTACCTATTGGTGTATTCGGGGCCATCCTGACCTTGTTATTTATCCCTGCATTGGATAATAATATTTATGCACAAATTGGTTTAGTGACCATTATCGGTCTTGCGTCGAAAAATGCAATTCTTATTGTAGAGTTTGCAAAAGAACGGGTCGATATCGGTATGCCACTAATGGAAGCGACTTTGGATGCTGTTAAGCTGAGATTAAGACCTATCATCATGACCTCCTTCGCCTTTATCTTAGGTATTATACCATTGATGTTATCAACCGGAGCAGGTGCCTTTTCTCGCCAAACAATCGGATGGACTGTGTTTGGTGGTATGGGGGTCGCCACTTTGCTCGGTATATTTATAATTCCCGTGTTGTTTTACGTGATTACCAAAATGGCTTACGGGAAGAAAAAGCTTGCCGAATTGGAAGCTAACTTTGATGAAGAAAAAGCGAAGAACCTAAGTTCGCATTGATAAAAAAGGAGCTGTCCAGAAGGTCAGCTCTTTTTTTTAAACCTCCTAGTCCTGTTTCCAACGTTGTGCGATATAGTATATTGATATATGAATCGCTGACTTAAGAAACAATCACAAAATGCATCTTAAAAATTATATTTTATTTATCGCGACCATTTTTTTTGTATGCTCTTTTTTATCTCTGCAAGCTCAACCGACGGGAACCACACCCGCTGATTTTAAAGTAAAGGGCTTCCATTTAGATCTTCGCATACAGGTGATGACCATGCCTGCATTAAAAGCTTTCGCGAAAAAATTAAGTGAAAACGGTATCAATACATTGATTATGGAATGGGAAGGGACTTACCCATTCAAAAAACATCCTTTGATAGCCAATAGGTTTGCTTATTCTCGGGAAGAAGTCACTGATTTTATCGCCTATTGCAATCGACTCAAGATTAATGTCATACCGCTTCAACAGAGTTTTGGTCACGTAGAATACATCCTTAGACATCACCGTTATAAGGATCTTCGAGAAGATCAAAAAGATTATTCCCAGGTGAACCCTTTGAAAGAAGAATTAAACCGTGAGCTATTTACCGAGCTATATCAAGATCTTATTTCCACACACACATCAGCATATATCCACATAGGAGGAGACGAAACATATTTACTAGGGCACTCGCCTGAATCAAAGAAAAAGGCAGCAGAAGTAGGTAAAGGTAGGCTTTATGGCGATTTTATCAAACTACTTTGTGATATTGTCGTAAGCTTAGGAAAACGTCCCGTGCTCTGGGCTGATATTGCGTTGAAATACCCAGATGCACTACAAGGTTTACCTAAAGAAACGGTATTTGTAGATTGGAATTATGGTTGGGATATTCATATGTTTGGTGACCACAATAACTTATTGAACAGTGGTTTTGAGGTATGGGGCGCTCCTTCCATCAGAAGTCATCCCGACAATTATTTCTTGACACTATGGGAAAAGCACCTTAGAAATATCAGGGATTTTATTCCGCTGGCCAGAAATTTTGGTTATAAAGGCCTTATCATGACTTCATGGTCGACATCAGGCCTGTATTCTACCCTATGGGAATCCACCAGAGATGCCGCTGACCTGCACGCTATCCGGCGTGTCTATCCAATCACGGGCTTCAACTTATTGATTGGGGCTTTCTTTGAGGGGGTTAACAATATGAAGCCCCTAAATATAGAGCCATTTGTTCTCCAATACACTCAAAAACAGTACGGTTTTAGTCAGCAACAGGCAAAAGATTTTTGGACGGCATTGAAAGCTATTCCTTATGAAATTGTACAAGGACAGATCAGTGATACGCATTTGTCGATGTCGTCCCTTTTAGACACTGCTCAAATGGTAGCCTCCACGCTACATCGATTACAACCCAGCCTGAATCAGAACGAATTTGAGCATTATCGACTGATGGCAGATATCCGATTACAATATTTGACTTATACGGCCATAGAAATGAGAGTAAATTCAGCTGATTTTAAAGAGGACGATATACCAGAGGTATTAGCAGCGTTGGAAGCTTTGGATACGGCAGATTTGGATGAGCGTTTTATACGGTTGAATAAAAATTCTTTTTTTGAAGCAGAATTGAAACAGGAGAACGACTATCGGAATAGCAAGATTCAGTTATTGCACCAGCGCCTATCCAGAAATAAAATCGATTGATATTTAGCCCGTATTCTACCCCGTTGTTTCGGATAACATCCGACAACTGACTTGATTTAATGTTTGGTAATGACTATCATTATTTCATATCTTTGAAATAATGATTCGTCAGCACGAATATTTTTGATTAATAATCTCTACCAATGGCCTGATAAAAATAAATAATGAAAGAGGTGTCTGAAACGGTTTTCGCAGACTTTAGAGCAGGGTACTCAAAAGCTTTTAGAATAATATTTGAGATATATCATCAAGTTATTCTACAATACGTTTATGGGTTTTGCCATCATCGGGAGGAAGCCGAAGAAGTTGCCCAAGATACTTTTACCCAACTTTTTATCTATAGGGACAAAATACACGGGGCAGAAAGTATACTGCCCTTTCTTTATGCCGTTTCTAAACGGATTGCTGTCTCTCATTTTCGTAGGAAGGTAATCCGAGAGGAGGCTTTGGTTCATATTGGCACACTTTCCAAGAGAAACCCATACGACACGCAAGAGGCTGTATTGATAAAAGAGTTACATGATAGTCTACATAAGATTATAGAAGAACTACCCCAGCAACAACGAAAAGTATTTGTACTCCATAAAATGGAGGATCTATCTTGTCAGGAAATTGCAGACGAGCTTGCTATTTCCAAGAACACGGTAAAAAACCATTTGGCTGTAGCGACCAAAACCGTTCGGATCAAGCTACAACGATTAATATGTTTTTTCTGATTTTTTAACAAACACCTAGTCCTATTTTCAATCTTGTGCGATATAATATTCAATAAAGCACATAAAATTGGACAGACAACGCTTAATATATCTCATTAAGAAACGTCAGCAGGGCAAATGTTCTGCTGCTGAAAATGCTGAACTACATGAATTGATGCAAAATCCACGCATTGAGAAGGAGATTTTACTCCTATGGGATCAGTTACATGAAGAAAAAACTTTAAAAGTTTCAGCTGATGACAGCAAAAAATTGTACGATCGTATACGCTCTAATCCAGAGGTAGCTGCTGTTATCCGGAACAGGTCGGTTGGCAAAGCAAAAAAGCAACGACAATGGAGATATCAAAATATTGTTGCAGCGGCAGCGGTACTTGCTATTTTTTTAGGTATCTATTTTATCCTTTTTCAATCCAACTTCGAGCTGGAAGAACGCTCTCTAAAAACTGCTGATACTTATCCAACGGTGCACCCCGGCAGTAATAAAGCCAAAATTGTCTTTGGGGATGGCACGTACCAGGAACTGGGGAGCAATCCGGAAACTGCTAGCATAAACAAGGACAATTTCTTTACCGTGAACGACAAAAATGGAGGTGTTTCCTATCTCGAATCTTCAACTATCAACTACGAAGTAGCTGAAATGCATACGCTTATTACACCAAGAGGTGGTGAGTATGCCATTCAATTGGCGGACGGCACAAAGATTTGGCTAAATGCAAATTCGAGCCTCAAATACCCTGTCTCGTTCAAGGGCGCTTCTGTTAGAGAAGTGGAATTGGAAGGTGAAGCCTATTTTGATGTGGCAAAATCAACAGTTGGTAATAAGCCTATCCCATTTTTGGTAAAGTCAGAAGGACAGGTCTTGGAGGTATTGGGCACTGAATTCAATATAAACACGTTCCGGAATAAAGTAACAACGACACTAATCGAAGGAAGCGTAAAGGTAGCATTTGAAGGTAAATCCACCGATCAATTTTATATTCTCCAACCCAATGATCAATCGGTTTACGATAAAAAATTAGAAAAGATTAACGTTGCACAAATAGATCCGTATTATGTTAAAGCTTGGAAAAGTGGAGATTTTGCCTTCGACAATGCCCCACTGGCAAACGTTATGGACGATATCGCCAGATGGTATGATGTCGATGTAGAGTACAAGACTGAAGTAAATGATGTCAGGTTTTCGGGTAAGGTGTCTAAATTCGAAAACATTGAAACATTACTTCAAACCATAGAATGGACGGGATCTGTAAAACTCAAACTGAACGGAAGGAGGATAACCGTAATGAAATAAAAAGTTTATTTAAGAAATAGGAGGTGTTACCAGCACCTCCCATAGCTTAGTCAATTTGACTAACGATTGAAAACTAACGTGTTAAATTATAAATCAACCGAATACAAATGTATAAAAAAAATTGGTTGGGCATATTGCTATGGGAAATATGCCGTACGAACAAAAATCCTGTAGTAATGAAATTATCCTTAGCCCTCCCCTTTCTACTTGCGGCAACATTGCAGGTCAATGCATCTGCTATTGGACAAGAAGTTACCCTTCACAAGAAGAATGTTAAGCTGGATTATGTACTCCGTGAGTTACAAAAGCAAAGTGGGTACAATATTCTGTTTGACCAACGGATTATTCCCGAATCAGCAAGGATAAATGTAAACTATAAAAATGTCCATGTTAACCAAGTACTTAATGAAATTCTACCTCCTTTCGATATCAAGTATAAACAAACAGGAAAAAACATTGTACTGAACAAAGAAATAAATTCTAGTTCAAAATCTGCTCCTATAAACCGGCAACAGCAAACAACAATCAACGGTACAGTTCGAGACACAAACGGTTCGCCTATTATTGGTGCGACGATACGCCTTAATACAAATACGAGCGACGGTGCTTTAACGAGGCAAGACGGAACGTTTACCATTACGGCTAGACCTCAAGACAGACTCACATTCTCTTATGTAGGTAAAGCTTCGGTTACGGTAACGGTGGGAGATCGTAAAGAACTATCCATTATACTCGAAGATCAAACTGTCGAGATGGATGATCTAGTTGTGGTAGCTTACGGACAACAAAAAAAGCGAAATTTGACCGGATCGGTTGCTTCGGTAGGCAGTGATGAAATCGAAAAAACCGCTCTTCAAGATCCGATTTCTATTTTACAGGGACGTGCACCGGGTGTACAGATTACATCTAATTCAGGGGCTCCCGGAGGGGAAATGACGATTCGAGTTAGAGGGAATTCTTCGCTAAATTCTGGTAACAATCCACTGTTTGTGGTCGATGGTGTTCCGATAGAATCTAATTCACTATCGTCTTTAAATGGTACGGAAAACTTTGGGTTAAACCCATTGGCTGACATTAACCCTGACGATATTGCTTCCATCGAAATACTAAAAGACGCGGCGTCTACAGCCATTTATGGATCACGTGCTGCAAATGGTGTGGTATTGATTACTACAAAGCGTGGCGCAGAAGGCAAGGCGCAAATAACGGCTAACTTCATGTCAGGGGTAAGTTCAATCACACGTCATTTGGGCGTTTTGAATGCCAGCCAATATCGAGCAGCCGTAATCGATTCGTATAATAATATGAATAATCCCGAAGAGCCGTTCTGGACAATAGTGGATTCATTAAATCCCTCCAACAATGGCGATATCGACTGGCAGAGAGAATTGTTGCGAAGCGCTGGACAGTATAAAGTGGATTTAGCGGTTCGCGGAGGAAGCGACAAAGTACAATATTCATGGAGCAATTCTTATTTAGATCAGGACGGTATTATTATCAGTAACAATTACAAACGCATCACTTCCCGATTGAATGTCGATTTCCATGTATCCAATAAGTTGAAAATCGGGCAAAGCATTGCTTACACCAATGCCACAAACAATCGGATTAATGCCGGTGGAACCGGAAACTTGAGTGTTATTCGTGAGCTGTTGGTCAGACCCCCAGTCATGTCTATGTATTTTCCTGACGGATCACTAAATGGCTATCAATTGGGACGACGAAACCCGGTGGGTATTGCCATGCATGCCACACATAATAATAAAAGTCATCGAATTATCGGAAGCGAATACCTGGAGTATGAAATTTTGGACGGGCTGAGTTTTCGCAGCAATCTACATTTCGATTTCACCACGATGAAAGAGAACGAATTCATGCCGTCGATATTAGATTACAGAGAAGGCTACAATACGGGAGCTGTCAGAAGTACAAACAACATTACGTGGGCAAATGAAAATATTTTACGGTATAACAAGGTATTCAACAATGATCATAACTTTGGGGGGTTACTTGGATTCAGTTTGCAGGATTGGAGATTTGAACGTACAGGACTAGATGGCATGTTTTTTCCGAGCGATGACATCCGGACAATAAACGCGGCGAGTGTTATTTCCAATCAAGGAGTCAATGTAGAGGCCGAAAGTGCCATGCTGTCGTATTTTGGTAGAGCATCGTATGACTATCAAGGAAAATATCTAGCGGAAGCTAACTTAAGAGCAGATGGTTCTTCGCGATTTGGCCGTGACAAGAGATTTGGTTTCTTTCCCTCGGCTTCCGCGGGTTGGCGTTTTACGGACGAGCCCTTTTTGGAAGGTATAAAGAATGTGATGAACGACGGAAAACTTCGCTTTAGCGTAGGTAGCACCGGAAACCACGCCATTGGAAATTATACATCTCAAGGTGAATTTTTGGTCGGAATCAATTATTTGGATTATTCGGGAGCCGCACCATCGGTGATGCCAAATGCTAGTTTAACGTGGGAAACTACGGTACAATACAATGCCGGCATAGATTTATCGTTTCTGGTAAATAGAATTACGCTAAATGCAGATTATTATGTCAAAAATACCCGCGACCTGCTTTATGAAGTACCCATTCCCACTACGACTGGATTTAGTACAATAACCCAGAATATCGGAAACATCCAAAACAAGGGTGTTGAGTTCCTATTATCGACCAAAAACCTGGTAGGTAATTTCGGATGGTCGACAAATTTCAATATCAGTGCAAATAGAAATCGAATTGTATCCCTTCCCGAGAATTTGTTGACCAATGGTTATATACAAAATGGGGCGTATCATATTTTGCAGGTGGGTCAGCCTATCGGTATTTTCTACGGATGGAAATTTGACGGTGTATACTCCCGTGATACAGACAATGTAAACGGGGTTACAAACGGTGCGCTGGGGCCTGTTTTCAAAGGAGGAGATCCCATCTGGCACGATTTGAACGGAGATCATATTATTAATCAGGATGATAGGCAAATTATTGGCAAAGCAGAACCAAATTTTTTTGGAGGTATTTCCAACGATTTTAGTTATAAAAATTTCTCTTTAAATGTGTTATT
This sequence comes from Sphingobacterium gobiense, assembly GCF_002980575.1. Taxonomy (GTDB): domain Bacteria; phylum Bacteroidota; class Bacteroidia; order Sphingobacteriales; family Sphingobacteriaceae; genus Sphingobacterium; species Sphingobacterium gobiense. The sequence continues at coordinate 277,920 of NZ_PVBS01000001.1, read as the reverse complement.
TCAATTCTCTTATGGCAATGACATATACAGTGAGATCAATCACCAGCGAAATACCATTGTGCGGTACAACAATCTTTCTACGGATGCGCTAAGAAGATGGCGTCAGCAAGGAGATATTACCGATTACCCAAGACCTGTACGGGACGATCCTATGCAAAGCGAAAGCCGTGTGCAGAGCCGCTGGGTAGAGGATGGTTCTTATATCAAGTTAAAAAATGTCAACCTCCGTTACCGTTTCTCTCCTACCTTAATCAACAGAATTGGTATAAGGAGTTTAGACGCATTTGTCACCGGGACGAACCTAATTACTTGGACGAAATATACAGGCTTTGATCCAGATGTAAACTCTTACGCAGGATTGCGGGTGGGTGTAGATGAAGGGTCCTACCCACAGAGCCGAACGTTCATCTTTGGTTTTAATATAGGTCTTTAAATAGTAGGTTATGAAAAAAAATATAATAAAATGGATTGCCTTTTTGTCCGTTCTATTGATGGGTTCCTGTTCTTTTCTAGAAAAAGAACCGATCAGTAGTTTCTCCGCGCAGGGATTTTACAAAAACGCGAGTGATGCACAGGCAGGTGTTTATGGAATATACGATGCCATACAGTCTTCGTTTCGACTTAATTTTGCTTATTGGGGAGAAGGAAGAGCGGATGCGATCGAAACCAACCATGCGGGCGATCCTTTTGCACTTCGCCAGAATACGTTGACACCTATTATTACCTCATCCAATTGGAATAACCTGTATACGGTAATTAGTCGTGCCAATTATGCTATAAAATATATTCCTGAAGTTTTCGAAGACGAAACGGGTACCTTGCGGAATCAATTGATAGGCCAAGCTAGGGCGTTACGCGCTATAGCGTATTTTTATTTGGTTAGGGTGTGGGGTGATGTACCTTTCACACTGGAACCTTATGAGAGTATACAACAGGATTTATTTTTGTCAAAAACAGATAAAGAAACTATCCTTAACCAAATTGTTGACGATCTCTTGTATGCTTCTGAATTCTGTGCGCCTAGTTACGGAGGTGAACGAGATCGAGTTTTGATCACCAAAGGTGGTGCCGATGGTATACTGACACAGGTATATATGTGGCGTAAACAATATGAGCAAGCAATTATAGCTGCAGAACGTGTAATCGACAATCCATTGTATTCTTTAGTTTCCATTAGTAACTGGAACAATATGTTTTCTGCGGGACTGAGTAGTGAAAGTGTATTTGAAGTTGGTTACAACGAGATCCAAACGAACGCTATGCGGGTGCTTTATGCGCTGGGTAATGATGCAAATTATTTTCCAAGTCAGCGGTTTATGACTTCATTCGAAGAAGGGGATTTACGCAAACCCAAGATTTGGGACAATACCCAGGCACAACCAAGAAAAATCTGGAAATTTTTTGGTGAAGGTTTTAATGATGAAAGTCCGGATCCTTCTCAAAACAATATTATTTTGGTCCGTTTGGCAGATATTATGTTGTTGAAGGCGGAAGCACATGCTCGTTTGGATGAGCATAGCCTTGCACTTCCTTTATTGAATAGCGTCCGTAATCGGGCAGGATTGGAAGCATTGACTGAAGTGACCGCTATAGAAGAGTACGGCGACATGGTTTCGGCAGTCATGCACGAGCGGTCGATAGAGCTATGTTTCGAAGGTCACCGTTGGTTTGATCTCGTTCGGACTGATAACGCTATTGCGGTAATGCAGCCGATCAACGGACTAAGTGATCCGCGTAATATATTATGGCCAATACACGAGGATGCCGTCAATCGTAATCCGAACCTGGTACAAAACGAATTTTACAGATAATTCGATGCAAAGACATTGATAATAAAGAAAATTTATTATGCAAACGAAGATAATTTTAAACCGATTTTTAACAGCTTGTATCACGACTATATTATTGATGACAAGTTGCGAAATTCAGGAGAACTTTAAATACGAGCCTTCCGGAGTAGATGGAATATTAGGCGTGACGGCATGGAGCTTCATCCAGGAAAACGACGATTTCAATCAACTGGAAAGGGCTATCACACGCACCGGACTCCAACCTCTATATCAAGACGAGGAAAGAACCTTTATTATCCCTAACAACAAGGCTTTCAGCACGTATCTGGAAAGTAGCGGTTATAACGCAATCGAAGATATTCCCTTGCCTATACTGCGAAACATGTTGCGATACCATATCGTAAAAGAACGTGTTATTTTCACTGATCCGGCCATCGGCCGTGACCAACCGCTTCCCTATGAAACAGAAAACGGACAAACCATGTTTCTTTCCCGTAACAACAATTACGTGGGATTAATCAATCAGGGGACAACGAGGCAGTGGGAAATCCGCACATCCAATCTGGAACCAATAAATGGTGTGATGCATGCTGTCGATTTTATCGTCTATTTTTCTGCTCCGGCGATTGATGATAGCGAGGATCCTACGCTTGTAAGAGACACGATATATCCTTTAGCTGATTCGTTCGTCGCTGGTGATAGCCCGGGAGAACTATATGCAAATACGAGTTATGGTGCTAACCCACTCCTTAGGCCGAAATACTCCAGCCCAGCACTCAACTCTGCTTATGATAGATTTGCCTATCTCATGTTTGACCTTGATGATTTTAAAAAACCGGGCATCGTTGTGGATATGCGACTCAGGCTGGCGGTTAGCTTCACGACTGGAGATGGTTACCCATTAAATCTTTATCAAGCGGCGAACAACAATTGGTCAGAATCCACCGTGACCTTTAATAACGCACCAGGCCGGGTCGGAAACCGTATTTCTTACGTGACCACCTCAAAAGTAGCTGCTTTCAATTTTGATATTACGAATTTTTATAAAAATGATTTTCCAAGTGGAAGGGTGTCCTTTATGCTGGAAAGCGGGGCTGCTCCTGCTGGTAATAAAACCGACGATCTGGCCTCAAAAGAGCACGCCACACTAGATCCGCCCATGATTATCGCTACATTGGCGACAAATCAAAATGTCTTAGTCGTAAAAACAAATGAACCGGTCTCTGTATCAAACGGTGGTTCGACAGTCATCAATACAGATTTACTGGAGCTAGCAGGTGCTGATGCAGCAGATATCATCTATTCCGTGAAAACTGCTCCGCAAAAAGGTTGGCTCATCAGGGGCGCGGATATTATTGGGCAAAACGGAGAATTTGTGCAGACAGATCTTCAATCGTTAAGTCTGCTTTATATTCATGACGGCGAAAGCACAGGGGAAGACACCGTGAAATTATCCGCAAGAGATAGGACCGGCGCGGAGATAGAAGATATAGTAGTTAAAATAAATATTCAATAGCTTTTAATATGCAATTCCTTTTAAATAGTTTTAAAATGTTCTATAGTGCAGCCATACTGTTATGGTCTTGTTCGTCAGATATAAATGAACCCGATGGACAAGTAGTACGGACGGATCGGATAATCAAGTTCTCGGGCTATGACTGGATTGTTCGCACATCGAACGATAAAAGAGTCGGTCCGGGGCCGAATTACTTTTCAGATTCGGAAGATAATGTATGGGTCGATGAAAATGGTAGGTTACATCTAAAGATTGTGCAGCGAGGAGGTATCTGGCATTGCTCGGGAGTCATTCTAAAACAATCTCTAGGTTATGGTCAATATGTTTTTTATCTAGCTAGCGATGTAAGCAAATTAGACCAACACACGGTAGGAGGCTTGTTTACTTATCTCCATGATACAGAAGAAATAGATATCGAGTTTTCGAGGTGGTCAGATCCAGAAAATCATGATTCCCAGTTTGCCGTACAACCGTCGGATCGTTCCGGCAACAAAGAACGTTATGATCTCAACTTATTAACGGAACGTTCGACGCATTCATTTAATTGGCAACGGGATAAAATCGAGTTCTTCAGTCGTCAGGGACATGGTTTGACCCTGGATAACGATAACCGTATCCATGAATGGACTTACCGTGGAAACGACACGCCATTGTCTAAAGGTGCGGAACGTTTAAGACTCAATCTCTGGTTGTTCCGTGGCCAGATTCCTTCGGATATGATGGAACAAGAAATGATCATAGAGAAAGTAGAATTTATAAAATAGGAAGACATAAAGTACAGAGAAACGGATCAGATTTATTACTTTTATAGGAAACAAAAAATGGAAAAATGATTGACAAACTTCAGCAAATAATCCAGCAGACAACAACCCAAGAGGTTGACAAGAATAGCAACATTGCTAATGATCTTACTGGCAATGTAGCTACGGAAACAGGTTCGTCTTTGCTTGACGGCTTAAAATCAGCCGTTTCGGGCGGAAATTTAGGTGATTTGACCAATATGCTTGGTAATACAGATAAAAATGCCTTGACATCTAATCCGATCGTAAAAAATATCATTTCCTCACTCACCTCAAAATTGGGTACAAATGTAGGATTAGACAGCCACACAGCGAGCGGGTTTGCTAGCTCTATTATCCCACAAATCATCAGTATGGTTTCCAGCAAAGTGCAAAGCGGAGATTTCAATATCAGTGACATCGTAAGTTCTCTTACCGGTGGCGGTACAGGCACTGCCTTAGATCAGAATGGTGATGGTAAAGTCGGAATTGATGACGCTATAAGCGCAGTTACAAAAGGAAAATTAGGAGACGCACTAGGCGGACTGTTTAAAAAGTAACTATTAGTATTAGTCTCCGCGTTTAAATTTACTATCTTTACGATAGAGGTAAAAATTTAAACATGCATGAGACTATATACCATCGAGACTGGATTCTTTAAGTTGGACGGGGGCGCTATGTTTGGTGTGGTGCCAAAATCATTATGGCAACGCACCAATCCTGCCGATGAACGCAATTTATGTACCTGGACGAATAGATTGCTACTCATCGAGGACGGCAACCAGCTAATTTTGGTAGACACGGCCATCGGCGATAAGCAGGACGAAAAGTTTTTTAGCCACTATTTTCTTCACGGGGATGCTACACTCGATGGTTCATTAGCAAAATATGGTTTCCACCGCGATGATATCACCGATGTCATTCTCACACATCTTCATTTCGATCATTGCGGCGGTGCTATAAAACGGGACGGCGAACGTCTTCTTCCAGCTTTCAAAAATGCACGTTTCTGGAGCAATGAAAAACATTGGGAATGGGCGATAAATCCGAATCCGCGAGAAAAAGCCTCCTTTCTCCGAGATAACATCCTCCCTATACAAGAAAGCGGACAGTTGCACTTCATAAAGGACGGAGAACCATTTTCTCCTAACATTGACATCCGCTACGCGTATGGACACACCGAGTCCATGATGCTTCCACAAATCTGTTATCAAGGAAAAACAATTCTCTACATGGCGGATTTACTGCCTTCTGTGGGGCATATCCCCCTCCCCTATGTAATGGGATATGATGTTCGGCCGTTAACCACCATGGAAGAACGACAACATTACTGGCAAGAAATCGTGGATAATGAATATATATTGTTTTTGGAGCATGATCCTATCAATGCGTGCTGTACACTCCAACATACCGAAAAGGGTGTTCGTCTAAAAGAGACCTTCCGGTTGGAAGATATGTTTGGTTAAGTTTGCTTAAAGCGTATTTTGCACATTATACCTGTTCTATATTCTCCGCATAGCAATATCCTTCTATATTGTCTGTACGGACGAGCCACCAATAGACATTAGCGCGGCTAACGACCGTGACTATCTCTCCTTTTTTTATTTTACCGATAGTGGGTAATTCAACTCCCGGACCTTTGTGAACAAGTAAGACCGGATCCTCCATAAATAGCCTTGCTTTACAACCTTTTACCGCCGGGAGAACGTCGATATCCAACAAAACCTCACCGGAAATAAAATTAGGATCAATTTGGCTATAGATGTCCCATAGCTTATTTTTTGCTTCAGCGTTGGGCGCCACGCCTCGGATAATTAGAACACGGTTTCGTTCCATAAACTGTAGATCCTCGATGATTAAATCCTCTGCTGCATTTAAAAGTGTTTTATATTTATCGATTAGCGTCATCGTAAAACATTATTAGTCAGATTGAACAAAGCTTTGAATGCTGTAAACCTTACAGGGTCGTCTCTGCTAATGGAACAATAAACCCCATAGATTGTTTGAAATCGTCCCGTCCTTTAGTAAATAGCTTTTATTCGTTGTTTCGTACCGTTAAAGATAATCTCGTTCCCCACTTTACACTCCAGTAACAACTTACCTATAGGTGAAGAAGGCGAAATCACCATAAAGCGCATGCTATTAACCTGTAGTTCTCCCAAGCTGATGGCAACGAAATAGGCTACCTGCTCCGTCACGACTATCGCACCTATCTCTGCCTTTTCTTTTATACCAATATTTATTTTTTGCAACAAAATCCAGTCCTTTTTTGCCTGCGACAGCTGCATGTGATAGCGGTTCAAATCTTGCTGTATCATCTCACGCGATGTTTCATATTTGTCGCCGGCGCTACTCTTCGTGTCGCTTTCTATTGCCTCCTGGGCTTGTTTTAATGCGAACGTAATTTCCTCCACTCGTCCTTCAATTCGCTTAAAACAATGGTCTAATAGTTTCTTTTTTATTTCAGTATCCATATTGGTAGAAAACTTACAAAAAACCTCCTGAATAATCAGGAGGTTCGAAAATTTATCTTATAGCAAGGCTAGCTAACGCCTAAATAAACAGAAAAATCGTTTTTCTAGCGATTCTTTAAATCATTTAATTTCTTTTCAGCGTCATCGGCAACTTTATTTGCTTTCTCTCCGGTTTTTTCTACCGCGTTATCGATAGCCTTTCCCGTAGCATCCGCTGCCTCCTTTGTCGCATCGATCGTTTTATCATATGCTCTATCTAGTGCATTTCCCGTCGACTCAGCAGCACCCTTGGTAGCATCGATAGCCTTATTTGTCCCGTCTTCGATTTTAACACCAGTTTCACGCGCAGTTGCTTTTGTTTTCTCCCAAAAGGTGTTCGCTTCATCCAACGCTTTGCGAGCGTCCTCTTCAGCGCGTTTATCACCTTTCCGGACAGCTTCATCCAAATCAGCTTTTGCTTTATTCACCCTGTCTTCTGCCTTTGCTAACTCTTCTCTCAAAACAGCTTCTGCGTGGTCTTGATTCTCCTCTAGCGTTTCCAATGTTTGATCCAGCTTTTCACCAGCCGTCATTTCATTATCCGCATCATTGTTTTTGGTATTGTTGTTACACGACGTAGCAATGATAGTACCTGCAACTGCTGCTATTAACATTAATTTTTTCATGTCTTTTTCCTTTAATTATAGTTTTGATAGTTAATAGTTTACATAAACAATTACTATACCAAAAAGTATTATTTAGGATAGACCGTACCTTTTGCAGCCTCTAGTGTATTTTTTAATAACCCTACAATGGTCATCAGTCCTACACCACCGGGAACAGGCGTTATCCATGACGATTTCTTAGATACCTCGTCAAAATCAACGTCGCCATAAAGTTTAAAACCCGATTTCGTTTCCGCAGATTCCTCTCGGTTAATGCCTACATCAATTACAACAGCGCCTTCTTTTACCATATCCGCTGTAACAAAGTGTTTTCGGCCAATAGCTGCTATGATAATATCTCCTGCAAGTACCTCTTCTTTTAAATTTGCTGTGCGGCTGTGGGTTAATGTCACGGTACAGTTTCCTGGATTACTGTTACGAGCCAATAAAATACTCATCGGTGACCCTACGATATTACTACGACCGACCACGACCGCTTTCTTACCAGCGGTATCAATACCATAATATTCGAGCATCAGCATAATGCCATAAGGTGTAGCCGGTATAAAACAAGGTAGGTTACGTTGCATCCGCCCTAAATTAATAGGATGAAAACCATCCACATCTTTATGATAATCGATCGTTTCCGTAATCCTCTCCGGATCAATATGCCGCGGCAACGGCAGCTGCACAATCAGTCCATCAATGTTCGGATCTTGATTAATCTCCTTTATTTTAGCAATTAGCTCGTTCTCCGTGATATCTACATCATAACGGATATTCGTCGATTCAAAACCGACGAGTTCACAATTGCGCATCTTACTAGCGACATACGTCTCACTTCCTCCGTCATTTCCAACCAAAATTGCTACTAAATGTGGTTTTCGTCCTGACTTCGCCGTAAATGCTGCTGCTTCTTTTTTTATATCTTCCTTTATTTTTGCCGATACCAGCTTTCCGTCTAATAAATTCATTTATATACGTATTATCTGCTTCTTAATCCAATTTCAAAACTGCCATAAATGCGGATTGCGGAATTTCGACATTTCCGACTTGACGCATTCTCTTTTTCCCTTTCTTCTGTTTTTCCAGCAACTTACGTTTTCGGGAGATATCGCCTCCGTAACATTTTGCAGTTACATCTTTACGTAAAGCTGAAATAGTTTCGCGCGCAATAATTTTTGCTCCGATAGAAGCTTGTATACGAATTTCAAATTGTTGGCGCGGCAGGAGCTCTTTTAATTTCTCACAAATTTTCTTTCCAAAATCATAGGCGTTGCTCCGATGAATGAGGGAAGACAAGGCGTCTACAGGCTCATCGTTTAACCGAATATCAAGCTTTACCAAATCCGACTGCCGATATCCAATCTGGTGATAGTCAAATGATGCGTATCCTTTAGAAATCGTCTTCAATTTATCATAAAAATCAAAAACGATTTCGCCCATAGGCATTTCAAAAGTCAGTTCTACACGATCTGATGTTAGATACGATTGATTGATAATCGTACCTCTTTTTTGGATACACAACGACATCACCGGGCCTACAAAGTCTGCCTTGGTGATCACATTTGCTTTTATATAGGGCTCTTCGATAAAATCCAATTTACTAGGATCAGGCAAATCCGACGGGTTATGTACAACCACCTCTTCTTTATCTTTTGTAAGAAATGCGCGATAGGAAACGTTTGGCACGGTGGTAATCACCGTCATATTAAACTCACGTTCCAGTCGCTCTTGAATAATTTCCATATGGAGCATTCCCAAAAAGCCACATCGGAACCCAAACCCCAACGCCGCAGAAGATTCGGGCTCGAAAACTAGGGAAGCGTCATTGAGCTGCAACCGGTGCATAGATTCACGGAGCTCTTCATAATCTTCTGTATCGACCGGATAGATTCCCGCAAAAACCATCGGTTTGACCTCTTCAAAGCCCCGTATCGCTTGCGTACAAGGACGGTCACGGTGTGTAATAGTATCCCCTACTTTCACTTCGCGAGCTTCTTTGATACCTGAAATAATATACCCTACATCACCTGTTTTTATAACATCTTTGGCAACTTGGTTAAGTTTAAGCGTCCCAATTTCGTCTGCAAAATACTCCTTTCCGGTGGCTACAAATTTAACCCTGTCGCCTTTTCGAATCTCACCGTTTTCCACTTTAAAATAGGCCATAATTCCCCTAAAAGAGTTAAAAACAGAATCAAAGATCAACGCTTGTAAAGGTGCATCTGGATCGCCCACGGGCGGTGGAACACGCTCTACAATAGCGCTTAGAATATCCGACACGCCCATCCCAGTTTTGCCTGACGCGGGTATGATCTCTTCTCGCTTGCCTCCGATTAAATCGATAATTTGATCTTTGACTTCTTCGGGCATTGCACCCGGCAAATCCATTTTATTAAGTACGGGAATGATTTCTAAATCATGTTCCAAGGCTAGATATAGGTTGGATATGGTTTGTGCTTGAATACCTTGCGAAGCATCCACAATCAGCAGCGCCCCCTCACATGCTGCGATGGAACGCGAGACCTCATAAGAGAAATCAACGTGCCCGGGAGTATCAATCAAGTTCAAAATATAGTGCTCGCCATCCTTGGTATATTCCATTTGAATAGCGTGCGATTTAATCGTTATCCCACGTTCACGTTCCAGATCCATATTATCCAACAGCTGCGCTTGAGCCTCCCGTTGCGAAATGGTCTTCGTAAACTCCAACAGTCGATCGGCCAATGTGCTTTTCCCGTGGTCGATATGGGCGATAATACAAAAATTACGTATATGCTTCATACAGGTCCTTATCCAATAATTCTAATTGGCAAATATAAATTTTTTAAAGGAGATATCGGGAGTAAAAGTACGGCCCAACAAAAAAACAGCGAAACCAAACAATGCACTTAAACAAAAAAAGACCGATTTTCATCGGTCCCTATCATTGTTTAGTTAGTAATAAGTAATTAATATCTGTTAATTATGGACATCATAAGAGAGTCGTTCGCCATGTTGCGACAAATCGAGTCCCTCCTCCTCTTCCTGATCACTGACACGTAAGGGTGTTATCACATCTGTCACTTTCAGGAGAATGAATGCGACAATTAGAATAAAGATGCTTGCCCCCACAAGGCCAAGTAGGTGGGCAACAAACAAATCCGTTTCTCCATAATAGAGTCCGTTTGCTTCTACGGCTCCATTGATTGCGGAATGCGCAAATACGCCCGTTAATATCATACCTACCATTCCGCCGACGCCGTGGCTAGGGAACACATCCAAGGTATCATCAATATTTGATCTGCTCCGCCAGTCAATTAACAACCGACTAATAATGGCTGCGACCGATCCAATAACGATAGAATGCGGAATACTCACGAATCCAGCCGCAGGCGTTATGGCGACTAAACCAACAACAACTCCGATACAGGCTCCCGTAGCAGAAGGTTTAATGCCTCGAGCCGCATCAAATAAGATATACATAATAGCCGCAGCGCCAGATGCAGCCGTTGTTGTTGCTAAAGCTGTCGCTGCTAATGCATCAGCCGCAAAAGCTGAACCTGCATTGAAACCAAACCAACCAAACCACAGTAGCCCTGTCCCCAATAGCACATACGTTATCCTTGCCGGAGTGTGCCTTTTAGCCTCTTTACCTTGTTTCAAATAAATTGCAGAAGCCAGTGCCGTTAACCCGGCAGACATGTGTACTACTGTTCCACCTGCAAAGTCTAAAACACCCATTTGGAGTAAAATACCGTCCGGATGCCAAGTAGCATGTGCTAACGGCGCATAAATAAAAATGAAGAACAAGCAAATGAAAAGAATATACGATGTAAAACGAATGCGTTCTGCAAAGGCCCCAGTAATTAGTGCGGGTGTGATAATCGCAAATTTTAGCTGAAACATAGCAAACAGCACAAATGGAATGGTAGGGGCACCATCCCACGGCGCGTGATCGAGTACGCCGTTGAACATAAAGAAAGTAGTTGGGTCTCCAATAACGCCTCCAATGGAATCACCAAATACCAAGCTAAAGCCAAAAGCAACCCACATAACGGCCACGACCGCCATACAGATAAAACTTTGGAGCATAGTAGAAATAACATTTCTTTTCTTGACCATTCCCCCATAAAAGTAGGCTAAACCAGGCGTCATGATTAAAACAAGCGCTGTTGAAGTCAACATCCAGGCCACATCAGCAGAATTATACTCATGTTCAACCGAACCAACCGGCAGTGCAGGGTTGAAAAACGCCACAACAACTAAAATAACCATTAACAAAAATGGAAGAAACGATTTTTTTTGATAAATAGACATATTTTCATAACTTTTATTATGCAATTATATGCAAAATATTCAAATAAAAATATTTTTATCAGTAAAAATCGAATATTATTATCATTTATGATTAAAAAAACTACAAAAACAAACAAAAAAATAAGAAAACAACGCTATAAATAATTTAAAACACATCAAAATTCAGAAAAATATCAAAAAAAATTAAAAAAGGGCAAACATAAATGCTTGCCCTCATCATAATACTGTCCTCAGCTACGCTTCCAGCGCTTCGATTCGACGTATATTTGCGCCCAATGCTCTTAATCTCTCTTCAATGTCCTGATATCCACGCTCGATCTGGTCTATATTATATATAACAGATCGCCCTTGTGCCGACAATGCAGCAATCAAGAGTGAAACGCCCGCTCGAATGTCGGGAGAGGTCATTTCAATGCCCCGCAATTTTACTTGCTTATTTAATCCGATGACAGTTGCACGGTGCGGGTCACAAAGAATGATCTGCGCCCCCATATCAATCAGTTTATCTACAAAGAATAAACGGCTTTCGAACATCTTTTGGTGAACCAACACATTGCCTTTTGCTTGAATAGCGGTTACCAAGACAATACTCAAGAGATCCGGAGTGAAGCCTGGCCATGGTGCATCTGCAACTGTCAATATAGAGCCATCGATAAAGGTTTCAATTTCATAGGAGTCTTGCGCGGGAATAAAAATATCATCACCACGCAGCTCAAACTGTATCCCCAGTTTCGCGAATACGGTCGGAATGATACCTAGTTCCGAAAAGCAAACATCCTTAATCGTAATTTCTGAACCAGTCATCGCCGCCATACCGATAAAAGATCCGATTTCAATCATATCCGGCAACATACGGTGAGTCGTTCCCTGTAATCGATCAACACCTTCAATCGTCAACAAGTTTGACCCGATACCTGATATTTTAGCCCCCATACGATTCAACATCTTACACAGCTGCTGCAAATAAGGTTCGCAAGCGGCATTGTAGATCGTGGTAATTCCTTTAGCCAATACAGCAGCCATTACAATGTTTGCCGTACCGGTCACCGAAGCTTCATCCATCAAGATATACGCTCCTTTTAATTCCGAAGCATCTACATTGAAGAAATTATTTTCTGCATCGTAAACGAATTTTGCACCTAATTTTTCAAATCCCAGAAAATGCGTGTCCAATCGGCGTCGGCCAATCTTATCTCCTCCCGGTTTCGGAATTGCCGCCTTTCCAAAACGGGCTAACAAAGGACCGACAATCATAATAGAACCACGTAAACCTCCACCTTTGTGTTTAAACTCTTCCGATTGAAAATAATCTATGTTGATGCTTTTTGCTTCGAACGAATAGGTATCTTTATTGATCCGGCTAACAGAAACACCCAATGCCGCTAACAGGTCGATCAATTTATTCACATCTTTGATATCGGGAATATTACTTATGACTACTTTTTCCTCGGTGAGTAACACAGCGGATAGAATTTGTAATGCTTCGTTTTTTGCTCCCTGGGGAATAATCTCTCCTTTTAATTTCTTTCCACCGATTATTTCAAATGCGCTCATCTTTTATTATCGTATATTAACATTAAAAAAACAGAGAGCAACCGGATAACGACTTTCGCCACACAATTGCCCTCCTATTAAAACAGTCAAAATAGTTTATCTTCTATACGAAACTTTTTTAGAACCATTTTTTTTCTTCACCATATTCTTTTTGCCACCGCTTTTTTGATTACTACTTTTTTGGTTATTGTTGGTGCTAGTGGTAGCCCCACTTTTTGTCCGGCTGCCCGGAGGCGGAGTTTTAAAGTCAAGTTTAGTCAATACCGTATCGGCAGGTAATACTAATTGTCCATTAGAAAGTTCGGCTAAATTTTGGATGATATGCTCATCTTGCACCGTATCTTTATTCCAGGTCATATACGCCATCTTCATAAAATTAGCAATAGACAAAGCCATACGTTCCCGGTTTTCAGGAGCAGACATGGCCAAAGCCTTTTCAATCATACGCTCGACGGTATGGCCATAATGTTTGTAACGAATGGCATGTTGAGGGTAATCCAGCAGTTCGGGTTTCTTGTGAATTGCATCGCGTGCGGGAACAGGATATGGTGAATCTACATCAATTTTAAAATCAGATATGATATGCAAATGATCCCATAATTTGTGTTTGAAATCCGAAACATCCCGCAAATGCGGGTTCAATACACCCATCATGTCGATAACGACCTGTGCATATCGGTTTCTCTCCTCTTTCGTTGGAAGGGTGCATATATAGTCTACCATGTTTTGCACATTTCTTCCATATTCTGCCAAAATCAAATTTGGCCGGGTACTGTTGTAGTCGAAATCCATAAAGTGTAGTTTTACGCTTAAAAACGTTATATAAGCGTAGTTTATTATTTTATCTTATTATTGTACTATTCTAAGTTTCGCAAATTTAAGCAACAATTGTTTCTGTCCCAACTCTTTAAAGAAAATAGTTGCTTTTATATCCGGTCGATTACCGTCCAAATTCACAACTTTTCCAAATCCGAACCGTTCGTGCTCTACTTCCATTCCAACTTGTAGTGCAGATGTATCTGATGGGGCAAAGCCTGGTGTGGGTACGTGTGCCTTCGGCAATATTGAGGTTGTTTTAACTATTTTTGGTTTTGGTTTCGAAAACGATTCCGTATCCTTCTGTCGCCAGGCCATGCGCTCCGACTGAAAACTACCCCCTGTATCCATAACGCTACTCCGTGGCTTAAAATCAAGCTCCAAACAAGCCGGATTCAATTCATCTAAAAAACGACTGGGTTCACAATTATTAAGTGTTCCCCATCGATAGCGTGACGTAGCATAGGACAAATGTAGTTTTTTCTCCGCACGGGTCACCGCCACGTAAAAAAGTCGTCTTTCTTCTTCCAATTCTGAACGGGAGTTGAGGGAAAGTTGTGAAGGAAACAAGTTTTCTTCTAAGCCCACGATATAGACCACAGGAAATTCTAATCCTTTCGACGCATGTATTGTCATCAAAGACACAGTATCTGCATTGGGGTCCTTGTCATTATCATCATTAGTTAACAATGCAATATCCTGCATGAATATATCCAGACCTTTTTCTTCAATATCCTCACGTTCGGAGAATTCCTTGATACCATTCAATAATTCTTGAATATTTTCATAACGGCTAAGCCCTTCTACTGATTTATCCTCGTAAAGATCTTTTAATATACCTGAATGCTGTGCGATATGCATCGCTGTATCAAATGCCGAGTTGGTTTTTGCTACTGCCTGGAAACTTTGAATCATCAGCCCAAAATTACCTACCGCATTCGCGCTTCGTCCATCAAGAAACATTTGGGCATTCACGACCACGTCCCACAATCGATATTGTTGCTGGTCTGCAGCGACCAAAATTTTCTCTAATGTGGTATCTCCTATCCCTCTACGTGGATAGTTGATGACCCGCTTTAATGCTTCTTCGTCGTTGGGATTGAACGTCAAACGAAAATAAGCAATCAAATCTTTGATTTCCTTACGTTGATAGAAAGACGTTCCTCCATATAATTTATAAGGGACGCTGATTTTTCGCAATGCTTCTTCCATAGCCCGTGATTGGGCATTTGTACGGTATAAAATAGCAAAATCTTTATATCGCAGATTTTTCAGTACACGCTCCTGCGTAATGGATTCCGCGACGATTTTTCCTTCTTCATTATCAGAAAACGCACGTGCAACTTTGATTTTTTCTCCATCCTCATTTTCAGAAAAAACATTCTTCTCCAATTGATTCTGGTTCTTTTCAATTACGCTGTTCGCCGCATTGACAATCATTTTCGTAGAACGATAGTTCTGTTCAAGTTTAAAAATTTGAACGTCCGGATAATCCTTTTGAAAATTTAGGATATTTTGAATATTCGCGCCGCGAAACGCATAAATACTCTGTGCATCATCTCCTACTACACAAATGTTTTCATTGACTGCAGCAAGCCTTTTCACGATAAGATATTGAGAAAAGTTGGTATCCTGATACTCATCCACCATGAGGTATCTAAATTGATGTTGGTATTTATGCAGCACTTCTGGATGCTTGTTCAGTAATACATTTGTTTTGAATAAAAGATCGTCAAAATCCATTGCTCCCGCCCGATAACAACGTTGTGCATAGGTCATATAAATCTGTCCCATCTGCGGACGGCCATTTGCAATATCCTCCGCCATAATGGCCTCGTTCTTATTGTATTCCTGCGGTGATATCAGGTTATTTTTAGCCGAAGAAATACGCCCGTATACATGGTTGGCATTGTATAGCTTATCATCGAGGTTCATCTCTTTTAGAATAGCACGGATCAAACTTTTTGTGTCGTCCGTATCGTATATTGTAAAATTTTTTGGATACCCGATTAACTCTGCCTCCACGCGAAGGATACGAGCAAATACGGAATGGAAAGTGCCCATCCAAATATTCTTTGCTTCTTGTCCTACAACGCTCATAATACGTTCTCGCATCTCCTTCGCCGCTTTATTAGTAAAGGTTAGCACCAAAACATTAAAGGGGTCCACACCCTTCCGAATCAAATGTGCTACACGGTAGGTAATGACGCGCGTCTTTCCCGAACCCGCACCGGCTACAATCATCACCGGCCCTTCCGTCTGCTCCACAGCTGCACGTTGCGAAGGGTTTAATCCTGCTAAATAATCCAAAACTTTCTCCTAATTTTTTATGACAAGCACTAACAAAAAGTAGCGGTAAAATTAAGAAAAATAATTGATATACAGCTTCCGAACCGGTATGTTGAAAAAATTAACTATATTTGTCATATCAGTGAAGAAAAGAGATTCTGTTTTTACAATGTGTAATCTGATTTATACCTGATAAGTTTTGGTTATGGCAGTTAAATTAAATATACGGACGGCAGAAAGTTACATTATTGAACGCAATATCTTTAGTATGGCAGCTTATGCCTTTTGTTTTATTGCTTGCGGAAATCATACCCTCACACACCATTTAACTATCAAGAAAAACGAGTTATGACCATGGTCTATAACGAGTTAGCTCTCAAGTTTCCGGTTTTTTGTTGTTTACACTTTAAAATGACCGCGGTCATTAAATAATCCAACGTTTGTTTTTCTAATATTAAGGTTTGTTTTTGTTAAATGACCGTGGTCATTTAACAAAAACAAACCTTGAGTTGCAAGAATTACCGTGGACAATTTTTAAAAGAAATTTTCAAGCCGACAATACTTGATTTTAAGTCCCCTTAATTTCTTAAAGATTAATTTTGTTTCGCACTAAAAGCTTGAAAGCGGCTATCTACTCCATGTTGTCAGGTTGCCAGACTATCAAAATCGAGAGGACTACAATCAGAATTCTGCTGACGTTCGCGGGCACGGCCTGTTCTGTAAATAACAGATAGGGGTACAGTATCGAACAAATGAGTAGCTTATTACTGCCAAAACACAAATAATACAGTAAGACAAAAAAATAAAGGTTTCTACCCGGGCGAGTAGAAACCTTTGTAAAACCAATTATAACTTACCGCCATGCTCTAGCGGCCTGAATTATGAACTACTAATTTAGAAACAACTTTGTATATATACAAGAAAAATATATATTTTTATTTTTGAACAAAATAATTGGTACAGTTATGAAACCCACGATCACTATTTTATATTGCCCCAAATGTGGATGGTTGCTCCGCTCTGCTTATATGGCGCAGGAATTATTAACCACGTTCGTAGATGACCTTTATGGTGTTACTTTGGTACCAAGCGAAATCAGTGGACGTTTTTCTGTAGCGATTGATGGCGAAGTTATTTTTGACAGGAAAAAAGAAGGGCGGTTTCCGGAGATCAAAGAACTAAAGCAGTTAGTCCGGAATATCATCAATCCAGACAAAGATTTGGGACATTCTGACAAGAAATAAGGAGATGGCATAATTTTCGTTAACTTTAATTTTAATTTCTAATAACACAGGACAGACTAAAAAAATGCGTTAATGAAGATATTACATACTAGCGACTGGCACTTAGGCAAACGGTTGGATTATTTCTCGAGATTGGAAGAACAGCGCGCGGTATTAGTGGAAATATGTGAAATAGCGGACGCAGAAGGTGTAGATGCCGTTATTGTAGCGGGCGATCTTTTCGACGCCTTCAACCCACCTGTCGAAGCCGTAGAACTACTTTATAAAACATTGCGGCGGCTTAGCCGTGAAGGGCAGCGTCCGGTCATCGCGATAGCTGGAAACCACGATAGTGCAGACCGCATCGATGCACCCGATGTACTCGCCCGTGAATGTGGAATCATTTTTATCGGTTACCCACAGGCCATTATTCAACCCTTTCATACCAAGAATGGTTTCTCTATTCATACGACAACAACAGGGTTTCTGGAGATATCCCTACCCCGATATAACTACCCGTTGCGTATTATCCACACGCCATTTGCCAATGAACTTCGATTAAAGCAATTCCTAGGACTGGACGATAAAGCACAGCAACTCAACGAGCTTTTAAGAAAACACTGGCTCACCATCGGAAATATGCATTGTGACAATCAAGGCATAAACTTGCTAACCACGCATTTGTATATGTTACAACGCGGCGGAGAAATATTGGAAGAACCTGAGGGAGAAAAACCCATTAAGGTCGGGCACGCGGATCTCGTCTATTCCGATGCTATCCCACCGCAAATCCAATACACCGCATTGGGACATCTCCATCGGTTTCAGAATATCGGAAATGAAAATCGTCCAGTAGTTTATCCAAGTAGTCCGCTTGCCTACTCTTTTTCGGAGGCAGGACAGGCAAAAGGCGTTGTCATTGTAGATGTTGTTCCCGAGCAGCCAGCGCAATACCGATTTGTTCCACTTTCTGCGGGAAAGAAACTACATCGTAAGCGATTTAAGGACATCGATGCTGCCATATTATGGTTAAACGAAAACCCCAATACGCTCGTCGAGCTAACACTGATGAGTGATACTTTCCTCAGTTCTGCCGACATGAAACGAATACACGAAGCACATGATGGTATTATTCATATCATCCCCATCGTACAACAAACAACATCTAATCCTGCGCATACTCAGCCCATCAATCTCGATCAGCATATTGATATGCTTTTTAAGGATTATTTTCAACATCGGTTAGGGCAACAGCCTAATCCGGAATTAATGGATTTGTTGAACGAGGTCATTCATTGTGAAACGGAAACGGAGGATTAAACATGCTACCACTTTATTTAAGTATAGAAGGATTATATTCTTATCAAGATAAACAAGAGATTGATTTTACCCATTTGACTGAAGCCGGCCTATTTGGCATTTTTGGAAAAGTAGGTTCGGGAAAATCCAGTATAATCGAGGCCATTAGCTTTGTTTTATATGGAGAGACGGAAAGATTAAACAAACAGGAGAAAAGGGCTTATAATATGCTCAACCTTCGCTCAGATGTCGCTAATATCGTGTTCGAGTTTCTGAATTCCGAAGGACGGAAGTTCCGATTCACCGCGCAATGGAAACGAAGAAAAAAGTTTGAGGACACTACATCTTTAGAACGCTACGCCTATGAATGGAAAGATGGCGCATGGATACCGTTGGACTCGAACGATGGTGCGCTTGTAACACAGCTCACCTATCCTAATTTCCGACGTACGATCATTATTCCTCAAGGACAATTTAAAGAATTTCTGGAATTACGAGGTAAGGACAGGTCCGAGATGATGAAAGATATCTTTAACTTAGATCGTTTTGACCTCGGCCCTAAAGTGGCGATCCTGCAACGGCAGAATAACAGTAAATTGGAACAATTAAATGGGGCACTTTCTGGTTTTGATGCCGTCAGTATGGAAATATTGGACAGCAAGCAGCAGGAACTTGAAACGGCGCAACGGCATCTCGCTTCGGTAAAAGCGGAAACCGCATTGCTGGAAAAAGAGGTCAGCCGGCTTATGGAAAGTAAAAAAAAGCGGGACGAATTAGTGCAGAAAAAAGAAGATGTACAAGAATATCTTCTAGAACAACCTCGAATAGTCCAGTTGGAAAAAGAATTGCGGACGTATGAGATCACCCAATCAGCTTTTAGGGAAATCCTAAATACTACACATAATTTAAACAAGGAAAAGGAACAGCTAACCCATAAAATCGAACAACTTACGGTGCGGAAGAGCGAAGTTTTAAATCGCTTGGAAAAAGAAGAGGCTGAATGGGAAAAGATAGCGCCAGATTATCAGCAATTAGATTTTTTTAAAGCGGAGAGCGAAGACCTAAAAGTGCTTATTGATATCCTTCAAAACAAGAAACAACAGGAAAAGCTGAGTAAGCGCTTGCAAGATGGGAAGCCCCATCTCTTACAAGCTCAAGACGACGAAAAAAAGCTTTTGGCATCTATAGAAAGCGAGGAGAAGCGACTAGATGAGCTCAAAAATGCACGGGTTGACACATCGGTATTACTGGCGCTAGAATCTTGGTATCAAACTGATGACAATATCAGCAGCGCTATCACCGAGCTGAAAGTACAGCGCCAACAGCTTCAGAACGAATTAATACAAACAGCGAAAATTTTCGAAGAACAGTCGACCTCAATCGACGATTGGGAATCCGTCCTACTCCAACAAGAAACAAAATTAAACGCCGAGCTTACTTCCTTGCAACAGGAGGAAACACATTTGAAAGTGCAAGCGAAACTATCGGAATTTGCCGGTAGCCTAGCCGAGGGACAACCCTGTCCGCTGTGTGGTGCATTAGATCATCCCAGCCCCATGGCAAACCACGATATGGCCGCCAAGATACAGGAAGTAATGGGCAAGCAAATAGAAGTAAAGCAGCACCAACAGCAGCTCAAAGGAAATTATCAAGCTTTAACAGCTGCATTTATACGGTGGCGGGATAAGAAAACACAGTTAACTCAATCCGAAACTAACATCCAAAACATGGAGGAGAAACTTAAAATCCATCGTAAACAATTTCGATGGGAAGCGTTTTCTTCTACGGACAAAACGGCCTTTCTCGTCTATAAAGATAAAAACTACCTCGCGGAAACCCATATCAAATCGGGCGAAGCAAATTTGAAAAATCTCCGTGTGCAGTGGCAAACCTGCCAATCGAAAATAGAAAAATACAAAAACTCCCTTGTAGAATTTGAACAAAGTCTTACGGTATTAGATCAGTTAAACCAACAAAATATAAGGCAAATAAAGAGGTTGAAACCAACTGAATTTGAACACTTTGATGAAACCAGACTCTTAAATAAAAAACAGGAAACTGAAAATAAGATTACGTTCCTGGAAGAAAGTCATAAACGGCTCTCTGAATCTATTCAATCTTTAAGAACGGAGTTCGCACATATCAATGGTGAGCGAGCCGCGTCAAAAGAACAGTTCCAACAGCTTTATCAACAACTCAACAGTAAGCAAGCAGAAATCTCTACATTACTGAAGGAACATGGTTACAGTGATATTATCCAGGTACAACATATCCTTCAAAAGAATATGGATGTAGATAGCAACCGTAAAACGATACAGGAGTTCAATTTAAACCTACAAGTCCTTTTACGCAACATTGCCGAGTTGGAAAAAAGTGTCGCGCTTGATGCTTACGATGAATCGATCTATCAAGAGAAGACCACGCTTTACGCTTTAAAGCGTGAAGAATTGGAATTACAGATTCGCGTAACAGGAGCTTTAGAAAAAGAACACGCCCGTTTACGTGTGGAATTTGAAAAAAAAGAAAAATTATTGGAAGAATACGAAAAGCTGGCACTCAGAAAAAGTAATTTGACCACTTTGGAAAACCTTTTCCGTGGATCTGGCTTCGTCAACTATGTATCCAGCATACATTTGCAACGTTTGTGCGAAATTGCCAATCAACGTTTTCATCGTTTGACAAAAAATAACCTAAGCCTCACTATTAATGAAAACAATGAATTTGAGGTAGTAGATTTCTTGCACAACGGTTGTAAACGTTCAGTAAAAACACTTTCAGGAGGACAAGCGTTTCAAGCTTCGCTCTGTCTTGCCCTCGCATTGGCAGAAAGCATCCAATCGATGAACAAAGCAGACAAGAATTTCTTCTTCATCGATGAGGGTTTTGGCACCCAGGATCCTGAAAGTATGAATACCGTATTTGAAACATTGCAATATCTGAATAGGGATAACCGTATCGTCGGTATTATCTCCCACGTCGAGGAACTAAAAGAACGTATTCCGCGGGCTATTACCGTAGTGAATGATATAGAAAAGGGAAGTCAGTTAACGTACCATTGATTTTAATATGCAAAACAGATACGCCATTATTGTTGCAGGAGGTTCAGGAAGCCGGATGAAAAGTAATTTACCAAAGCAGTTTCTGCTTCTTGACGGCAAACCGATAGCTATGCATACACTGGAAAGGTTTGCATATACCGAAAATGAACTTCGATTGATATTGGTCTTGCACGCGGATATGTTCTCATTTTGGGATGAGTTGTGCGAAAAATATGACTTCCAGATACCTCATACTGTCATTGCCGGTGGAGACACACGTTTCCAAAGTGTCCGGAATGGTATACATTATATTGCCGAACAACAACATCAGTTTCTCGGCAATACACTCATAGCCATCCATGATGCCGCCCGCCCTGTAATTACATCGGAAACGATAGATTACTGTTTTGAACAAGCCGTTCTTTATCCGGCTACGATATTGGCGGTACCGAGTACAAATTCTATTCGACAGGGAAATGTGGAAGAAAATAAGGCATTGGATAGAGAGAATATCTGGATAGTACAAACACCCCAAATATTTCAAGGACATATTTTACATCAGGCTTTTCAACAAGATGAGTTACCATCGTTTACGGATGATGCTTCCGTAGTAGAAAAATTGGGCTATAGCGTACATCTTATTCCAGGTGATCATCGAAATATCAAGATCACCTTTCCGGAAGACATTTCCATAGCCCAATTCTATTTAAAATCATTAACCGATTAGGCCGCCCCTCGTATAACACGTAGGAGAATAGCAACAACGGCGATTACCAAAAGGATGTGGATGATACCTCCTGAAACGTATCCACCAAAAAAGCTAATGGCCCAAATAATAACCAAAATAACTGCGATTAAATAAAGAATATTTCCCATGACTTATAGAAATTAAATTAACACTATCTTTAATAATAGAACAGGGAATTAACCGAAAAGTTTTGAATGTTGTGACGTTTACGTTATTGAACATCAATAACAAGCCTATCATAGGCTACCCGAATACCCTCTGGAAGTGTCCTTTCTATATCCTCATGTTTCCCAAATCGGTGGCTGATATGGGTTAAATAGGTAGTCTCCGCTTGTATTTGTTCCGCAAACGCTATCGCTTCATCTTTGGTAAAATGCGATATATGCGGCTCTTCTTGCAGCGCATTCACTACTAACGTATCGACACCTTTCAACAATGCTTTTGATTCATCAGAAATGGTTTTAGCATCCGTGATATACGCAAAATTCCCGATACGAAACCCCATTACGGGCATCTTATAATGCATCACTTCAATAGGTATGATACTTTGAGTACCCACGCGAAAGGTTTCTCCTGCCGTAATCGGTCGAAGCTCCAATCGAGGCACGCCCGGATAGTTTTGTTCGCCAAAAGCGTAGTAAAACTCCCGCTTGAGGGATTCATGGGTAATAGTCGTCCCGTATATAGGAATAGGCTGCTGTTGTTGATAATTAAACGCACGAAGATCGTCCATACCTGCAATATGATCCTTATGGGCGTGTGTAACCAATACCGCATCTAGGTGATGCACATCCTCCCGCAACATTTGGTAACGAAAGTCTGGTCCGGTGTCAATAACAACGTTCGTATCGATGTCTAACTGCATCATGATCGATGTACGCAAGCGTTTATCACGTGTGTCAGTAGACTGGCATACCGCGCATTGGCATGCGATAACGGGCACACCCTGTGAAGTTCCTGTTCCTAAAAAAGTTATTCTCAAAGTGTCGCCTCTTCTTTCTTAATCACTTTATAAAGTGTCGCTTTCTTCTCGTCTAATAGCGATATATCTACGTCCATATCACGTAATAACTGTATTAATGATTGAATTCTGATTTCTAAGTTAGAAAATCTATTAACAACAATAACTCGTGTATTTTGTAGTACACATGCCGCTGTGCGAAAAGAGCCCTTTTCATACCGAACCCGATAACCTAAAGCAGCAAAAAGATCTTCTAGTTTTCCTAAATTATGTTGAGTGAATGCTAGCACGATTGTAAATTTTCGAGGAAATTATAAAACTTTATCTTATTATTGAATAATAACACAACCTATTTTTTCCACACAATCTGGTTCATAAAGCTACTTAGAAAACCTAACCCATAGGCTATCAACTGTATATAGGCAGCTACAATCCCCAATCCTGCAACCCGTATGCGCTTCGTATTTAACCAAGCATGTAAAGCCAATAAAAGCGTGTAAATTAGAAGTATTATATTACCGATACCG
Source organism: Sphingobacterium gobiense (assembly GCF_002980575.1). GTDB lineage: Bacteria > Bacteroidota > Bacteroidia > Sphingobacteriales > Sphingobacteriaceae > Sphingobacterium > Sphingobacterium gobiense. The sequence continues at coordinate 253,960 of NZ_PVBS01000001.1, read as the reverse complement.
CAGAGTATTGGTAATCCCGGAATTTGCCCTCCACTCCCCCAATTAAGTAGGTTTAATAACATCAAGCCAGCTAACCCGACGACAAAAAGAGCAGGCAGGGCATGTATCAGCTTCAGTTCATTGGGAAAAAGCTTATAGATATCAATACGTCCCTTTCCGAAGCCATAAGTTTGCTTAAAAAACTGTCCAAATGTAACCCGTCGTTTATGATATACAAACGCTTCAGGAATCAGTCCTACACGATATCCTCGTTGAATCATACGGATACTAAATTCAATGTCTTCTGAACGACGAGACAACTTGAATCCTTGTGTCTGTTCATAAACTTCTCTGGATATACCCATATTAAAACTCCGTGGATGAAATTGTCCTACATGCTGTTTATTTCCTCGGATTCCCCCTGTTGTAAACGGACTGGTCATCGAATAAGATATAGCTTTTTGAATATTCGTAAACGATGGATGCGCAGCATCAGGTCCGCCAAAAGCATCCCAACGGTCACGCTGTATGCCAACAGCAACGTGATACAAATAGTCTTCCGGCACAATAATATCTGAATCAAAAACAATAAAATAATCTCCTTTTGCTCTTGCAAAACCAAAATTACGTGCCAGCCCCTGCCCTTCATTTTTCTTCTGATAGTAATGGATGTCCAACCTATTATGGTAACCTTCCACAACATGTTTAGCAGGTTTCGATGAGCCATCTTCCACCACAATAACTTCAAAAGGAGCATATTGTTGTTGCGTTAATGATTTCAAAAGCTCGTCAATCTCTAACGGTCGGTTATACAACGGAATCACAATCGAAAAAAACATATGTTAAATTATTTTTTCGATATGATATTGATTGCGTTCTGAGGAATTACGGGAAACGAGTTCAGCAATAAAGCCGGTCAAGAACAATTGTGTTCCGATAAGAATAGCAACTAGGGAAAGATAAAACAACGGTTGGTCTGTTATATTCCGATATACTGTACCGTCCGCAATGCTTCTCAGTTTTTCAAATATTAAGTAACAAGTAATAAAAAAACCAACCACAAAGCTCAACACACCGATAGTCCCAAAAAAATGCATCGGGCGTTTACCAAACTTTCCAACAAAAAAAATCGAGAGTAAGTCTAGAAAACCTTTCACAAAGCGTCCGGGACCAAATTTTGTGACCCCATATTTCCGAGGATAATGTTTAACAATCTGTTCTTGTATATTCGTAAACCCCGCCCATTTCGCTAAGACCGGAATATAACGATGCATTTCTCCATATACCTCAATACTTTTTACTACATCTTTGCGATACGCCTTCAATCCACAATTAAAATCATGTAAATTATAGATTCCAGACATATTCCGAGTTACGGAATTAAAAAGTTTTGTAGGAATCGTTTTGGTCAACGGATCGTAGCGTTTCTGTTTCCAGCCCGACACCAGATCAGCATCGCTATTCATTATCCTGTTGTATAATTCCGGTATCTCGTCCGGACTATCCTGCAAATCAGCATCCATCGTTATGACCACATCTCCTTGGGCTGCGTTGAAACCCACATTCAATGCCGCAGATTTGCCGTAATTTCGACGAAACCTAATACCCGAAATTTGTTCGTGCGTTAATTTAAGCTCTTCGATCACCTTCCAGGAAGTGTCCTTGCTCCCGTCATCCACCAAAATAATTTCATAGGAAAAATCATGCGCGTTCATTACTCGGCGTATCCATTCAGTTAATTCGGGCAAAGATTCTTCCTCGTTATATAAGGGAATGACAACCGATATATCCATATTAGTTTTCCTCCGGCTTATATTGCCCTCTATTGTCCGTTTGGTTAGCGTCGTCCTGTACTGGCAAAAAACCAGGTCTTTCACGTTTTAGAATAGCAGCGAGAATCAAAGCAAAAACGAAATACATAATTAACGCTATACCTAAACCTTTAAGGTTCTGCCCTATGGAAAACTCCCGTAACTCATCTCGTTGTTTTTCTAAATCAGCCACCTGTTTATCGATAAGATCGTCATCAGCCCCGATGCTTTCCATTGTTTCGATAGTCAAATTGATCGTTTTATCGAAAACGATTTGTTGCGGCTCGGGATTAATCAAATTGAACAACGCACCTCCTACTGTGGAAATGATTACTGCAATCGCTAACATGACAAAAATGCCTTTCAGTGCTTGGCTAAAATTCCAGAAACCTCCGGCTACTCTTCGCAACAATACAGCGAAGTATGCCGACAAAGCTATCATAAGCAAAAAGGAAATCCCTCCTGTCACCATTGAGCTTATCTTGAAATCAGCGCTATTTACCAGCACATACATAGAAACGATGCTTATCACCAACGAGATGATGCCTAAATAAATCCCATATTTAATGCCATCCTTTTTTACCTCTTCCGCAGGAAAAGTTGAATTAAAATCTTGGTTCATAATTTATTTATTAAAGTTTACAATAATCTGGTAAATAGCCCCGTCCAACGGCTTATTGTCGGAAGCGTCTAGATATTCCGTCATCTGCTCCTCTTCGGGAAATGGTTCATTAAAGAAAGACATTAACGGATAAAACAGTTCTTTTAATTCATCTTGTGGAGATAGTGACGAGGCTACGCTATTTATTTCAGCGAAAGTACTATCTATCAGAATCTGATTAGCAATTACTTTTTCATAAATAGCATATTCGTCCTGAAACTCATCTTCTTCGACCAAGAGAAACTCTTTAAGATAGTCATCCAAAGAAGGATCAATATCTTCATCCTCACACTCTTGCAGATAGAGAAACATGTTCAATAATTCGGTGCCCCTATCGATAGTTTCCTCTTCAATAGCTTCCCATTCTGGCGAATCCAAATAATCTTCTTCCAATTTCTTCACATCCTCCGCAAAGAAATTGACCATCAATAAATCGAAATAAATCTCCCGAAGCTCTTCAAAACGTTGATGGTCATCAAAAGCCTCATCCAGCGCTTGTACCTTTTCTATATAAGGCGCTTCTTTATCAAAAGCTTGTTGCAATGCCATCTCAAAAGCTCCTGCATCAATTCCTTCGGTCTGTGCGTACGTGCTAATTCCAGCATGAAACGCTTTTTTTACTTTTGCATCCATATCTTATTTAATTTCAACCAATTGACCATGGTTAACTACTACTTTCACTTTACCTCTTAATTCTTGACCAAACACAGGGCTATTTTCCGATTTTGATTTATTTGTGTTGGTATTCAGCATCCATTTTTCGTTCATATCAAACAGTACCAGATTGGCTTCGCTCCCTACTTCAAATGTAGGGATTTCTTTTCCAACGACCTGTCTAGGCTGTACAACCAAATATCGAACAATATCGTCAGCGTTAAATCCCGCTTCAATTAAAAAAGGTAATGTTGTCTGTAAACCCAAAATGCCTTCTTTTGCAATATGAAACTCTACATTCTTATACTCCACTTCGTGTGGTGTATGTTGTGAAACGACTGCATCTATCGTCCCTTCTTTCAACCCTTTTAAAAGCGCTTTTATATCCTTCTTGGTCCGTAAAGGCGGATTCACCTTAAAATTACTATCAAAACCAATCACTTCTTCATCGGTGTACACCAAGTTATGGGCGGCGACATCGCAGGTCACGTTCAATCCTTTCGCTTTTGCCTTTTTTATCAAATCTACTGATTCTGCCGTAGAAATACTCGTAAAATGAATACGGGCATCGTTATACTCGGCTAGAAACAAGTCGCGAGATACCATGAGCGATTCTGCTAGGTTCGGCTTCCCTTTCATGCCCAGATAGGTGCTCATTTGTCCTTCGTTCATCTGGTGCCCGCCGGCAACAGACTCGTCTTCCGGAAAAGAGATAACTAACCCCTCAAATCCTTTCGCATACAATAAAGCCCGTCCCATTAAACTTGCCTGTTGAACAGCATGGTCTCCATCACTGAAAGCAATCGCTCCCGCTAGCTGCATATCATATAATTCTGCGAGTTCCTTTCCTTCACGTCTTTTGCTTATAGTACCAACGGGGTATACATCAACTATATTTCCTTTAGCAGAATTAACGACCAACGCTACTTCTGAACGACTGTGGATAGGCGGGTTCGTGTTGGGATAAACAGCGACTCCAGTATATCCTCCTGCTGCAGCAGCCGCGGTACCGGTTATGATGTCTTCTTTGGTTTCCAGACCCGGTTCGCCAAAATTAGCATGCAAATCAAAAAAACCGGCCGAAACAATCCTGCCTTTTCCATCTATAACATGTATTTGTTTATTCGTCGGCTTTATGCGCGGTGCTATAAGACTAATATTTCCTGCTTCAATAAGTATATCAACGATATTACCGTTCTGCGGATGACCGGGCACTATAAGCTGAGCGGAAGAAATCAATATATTATCCATGAATAATATTTAAACAAAGTAATGAGAAAAGTGTTAAAATGGTAGGTAAATAAAACGTATAAAAGAACAAACCAATGCTGCTTTGCCTGAGATAAACCAATGAAAATGGAATACGATTATCCAATTTTATACGTTGTTTCATTGAAAAACAAATGTACAAAATATATCGAAACACCGATATTGAAAATATGGCTTTTTATTGTGGAGTGCCCCAAGTGTAACTAGCGATATGAATATCACAGAGAGAGAGTACCCTGTCTATCACCGTAGCAGCTAGTTCTTCGAATGTCCTGGGAAGGCTATAAAATGAGGGACTTGCCGGACATATGATCCCTCCAGCCTGCGTTACCACATGCATGTTTTGTGTGTGGATAGCACTCAGCGGTGTCTCACGCGTAACCAACACTAACTTTCTACGTTCTTTTAGTACCACATCCGCAGCCCGGGTGGTTAAATCGGAAGATATTCCTTGCGCAATACGTCCCAATGTGCCCATAGAACAAGGACAAACGATCATGGTCTCGAAGCGTGCAGAACCGGATGCAAACGGCGCCATAAAGTCGTTTTTGTTATAAAATGTAAAGGGGTAGTGTTGATAATCATCTGACCCTAGTTCATACTTCCATACATCTTTTGCATTGTCAGACATCACCACGCCCACTTCTGCCACTTGATCACTAAGCATTCTTAATTTATCCAACAACACCTTTGCGTATATTGAACCACTAGCACCGGTAATAGCAACAATTATCTTCTTTTTCTCTTTCATAACGTTCTAGACAAAGCTAATAAAAAAGGAAGGTTTTCATTAATCAAATTTTTTCATCTTCTTTTTCCCCGCGAAAAAGAAGCAAAAAGCTCGTCGCTGAAAACCTTTGGCATTTGGGATAGTGCTAAAAAGGGTATTCTTACAGTTGCCAAAGCTTTGGAGGCGACATTAAGGGTTAAGGATGGGTTGGTACAATCGTGCCAGCGGTTTGGATTCCGGTCGATTATTGCTAGCGTGCGGAGCGGCATCAAGGTCTCCTTCCCAGTGGCGGGCAGACAGGGACAATGCTTGGGGTTTGAGCGAGGGGCAAGGCATGACAATCATGATCGAAACCCATCCCAAAGAGTTTCGATCGTGATTGTAGCCTTGACAAGCATTTTCCCTGTGTGGGATGGGCTTGTGCGACAGGCCACCTGAAGGAGACGAAGAGTTTTTGCCTCCTTTTTGCTCTCAAAAAGGAGGGCCATGCCCTGGCAAAGGGCAGCCGGGGTGGTGCGCTGAAAAAAGAAATATATTGTGAAATGAAAAACCTTCGATTTTTATATCAAAGATTTTCTTTAAATTTAGAGGTATGTTCAAGAAATCATTTGCACCCATTATTCCCGAAAAAAGCAAGCTTCTGATATTAGGTTCCCTACCTGGAGATAGATCGTTGCAGGAGAATCAATATTATGCGCATCCTCAGAATCGCTTTTGGAAAACATTGGCCTTACTCTTATCTGCTCCTATTCCTATGGACTATGCTAATCGAGTAGCCCTGTTACATCAGTATCATATCGCTTTATGGGACGTCTGCGAAGCAGCTATTCGAAAAGGAAGTATGGACACTGACATCTTGCAGGAAAGGCCCAACAAAATAGACCAATTGCTTCAAGACAATCCACATATCAGAACGGTTTGCTTTAACGGACAAAAAGCACAAAAACTATTTGACAGTTATTTTAATCGCATTACGAACATCCAATATATCACACTTCCAAGCACAAGTCCCGCAAATGCAAGTTTTAATCAAGAACGACTACTGGGTGCTTGGGACATCGTCCGTAAAATAGTAAGTGCCCCTTGAGTTTAGTATATTTCATATTTCGAAACAATCACCCTTAGCCTTAGAGAAGTGGGAAATGTGTGGACTTTTTATCTTTCCGTTATAGGAATATCATTGGGTTTGTTATTTTTGCACATACGATGTCAGACTTAAAATACAACCAGAGGGGTGTGTCCGCAGGTAAAGAGGATGTACACAACGCGATCAAGAACATTGACAAGGGGCTATTCCCCAAAGCTTTCTGTAAAGTCATACCCGATATACTGGGTGGTGACGAGGCGTGGTGCAACATCATGCACGCCGATGGTGCTGGCACTAAATCTTCGCTAGCGTATGTATATTGGAAAGAAACCGGAGACAGTTCTGTTTGGCGCGGAATTGCCCAAGATGCCATTATAATGAACGTGGATGATCTTCTTTGTGTGGGTGCAGTTGACAATATTTTACTGTCATCTACCATCGGACGCAATAAAAACCTCATCTCAGGTGACGTAATAGCCGAAATTATTAACGGTACAGAGGATATTCTCGCCGAATTAAGACAACTAGGTATTGGCATATACTCTACAGGAGGGGAAACTGCCGACGTAGGCGATTTGGTACGAACCATTATTGTGGACAGCACCGTAACGTGCCGTATGAAACGGGAGGATGTCATTTCTAATCACCGTATCCAGGCAGGAAACGTTGTTGTAGGATTAGCATCATATGGACAAGCAAGCTATGAAAAAGAATATAACGGTGGCATGGGCTCCAATGGTTTGACATCGGCCCGCCATGACGTTTTTCATAAATACGTAGCTGAAAAGTATCCGGAAAGCTACGATCCTGCTGTTCCTTATGAATTAATATTTTCTGGCAGTTGTAAATTAACCGATCCAATAAAAGTAAATGAAAACGAAGAAGTAACTGCCGGCAAGCTTGTCCTCTCGCCTACCCGCACGTATGCTCCCGTCATCAAGACGATTCTCGACAAATATCGTCAACAAATTGACGGAATGGTTCACTGTTCTGGTGGTGCACAAACCAAAGTATTGCATTTTATTGAAGGTGTACATGTCATTAAGGATAATTTATTTCCCACACCTCCTTTATTTGATTTGATTCAAAAACAATCGGGGACGCCGTGGGAAGAGATGTACAAGGTATTTAATATGGGGCATCGTATGGAGCTGTATGTTCCGCAGGAGATTGCCGAAGATATCATCAACATATCCGAATCGTTCGGCATTGAAGCACAAATTATCGGTCGTGTAGAGGAGGCCACCTCAAAAAAGGTAACTATTCGCTCGCCACATGGATCCTTTATTTACGAATAAGGATAGTGCTGATAAAAAACGGGAAATCGTGATAAGTAATGCAAGAGAAACGTATCATAGGCCGCATAGAAACAGTAGATCTCCCCGAACTGGGGCTCTACAACATTTGTGCAAAAGTGGATACGGGTGCAGACACTTCTGTATTACATTGCAACCGGTTTGAAATTTTTGAAAAAAATGGGCATCGCTATATCCGATGTACTATCCAAGGACACCCAGACTTTACCTTTCTCATCCATCGGGAACGTGTGGTGAAAAGCTCTTTCGGACAATCCGAAACACGACATATTTTCATAACAAAGATAAAATTATTCAACAAGCTATTTGATATCAAATTATCCGTTCGGGACCGTTCTGCGATGTCTTACCCTATGTTACTTGGAAGAAACTTCGTTAGTGGCAAATTCTTGGTTGATGTGTCACAAGACCACCTGGCAAAGAATATATAGTGGTACTCCAAAACTTATCTTAGACTCATCTGTTTTACCTTTAAAAAATACTTTCAGTGAATATTGCTGTATTATCAACAAACAAAAACCTCTATTCGACTAAACGTCTGGTCGAAGCCGTTCAATTCCGAGGGCACCATTGCGTAGTTATAGATCACAGCAAATGCTACGTGGGTATCCAACAAGGAAAACCTACTATTCATTACAAAGGGCAAGATTTATCCCATATCGACGCCATTATCCCACGGATCGGTTCGTCGTTGACATTCTACGGTTCTGCGATTGTGCGTCAGTTTGAGGTAATGAACGTTGTGTCTGCAAATCCGAGTCAGGCAATCACCCGTTCTCGCGATAAACTACGTTGCATGCAAATTTTGTCGGGTGCAGGTCTCGGCCTTCCAATTACTGGTTTTGCACGTTCTGTTTCCGATGTGGACGACCTGATCAATATGGTCGGTGGTGCTCCGTTAGTCATTAAACTATTGGAAGGCACCCAGGGTATAGGCGTGGTATTAGCAGAAACAAAAAAAGCTGCCTCTTCGGTTATCGAAGCATTTTATGGGCTGGGCAACAATATTCTGATACAGGAGTATATTAAAGAAGCGAAAGGAACAGATATCCGGGCATTCGTTGTGGATGGAAAGGTAGTAGGTGCCATGAAACGCACAGCTAAGGAAGGTGAATTCCGTTCGAATCTCCACCGCGGCGGAAGTGCCGAAATCGTTAAACTAACACGCACGGAAAAGCAGACAGCTGTGTCCGCAGCAAAAGCCATGGGACTTACAGTAGCTGGTGTAGATATGCTCCCCTCCGCGCGTGGGCCGCTCATCCTCGAAGTCAATTCATCGCCAGGATTAGAAGGTATTGAAACGGCTACGGGAAAAGATATCGCCAGCGAGATTGTGAAGTACCTGGAGGGTCAATATGCTATTACACAGGCTGCTAAAGTCATCAACACCAAGCGTAAAGTAAAAAAAGAGAGCAAACTATAAAACCCGCTATTTTTAATCTTTCCAAATATGTATTATGCTAACATAGTATAAACCGTATCGTTATATTTGTATAGAAACCAACTAAAAAATAGTTATGATGGGTCAAATCATCTTCTTTTGTTTGTTCACAGTCGCTGTAGTGATTTTCGCTAGAAACACTCGCCGCATCTATAAAAATATTAAGCTCGGCAAAGCTGTAGATCGGAGCGACAGACCGATCGAACGCTTGAAACTGATGCTTCTGGTTGCTTTCGGACAAAAAAAGATGTTCAAGAAGCCCCTTCCCGCCCTATTGCATCTATGTGTATATTTAGGTTTCTGCATTATCAATATTGAGATGCTTGAAATCGTTATCGATGGATTATTCGGTACACATCGGGTGTTTTCTCCTTTAGGAGCGGCTTATAGCGGACTTATATATAGCTTCGAGTGGCTAGCTTTCGCTGTGCTGCTTAGCTGTGTTATTTTTCTTATTAGACGGAACGCGCTGCGTATCTACCGTTTTGGTGGCAGAGAGCTTAAAAACTGGCCAAGGACAGATGCTAATCTTATCTTAATTGCGGAAATACTACTTATGACGGCATTTCTTTTCATGAATGCTGCCGACTTTAGACTTCAACAACTTAGTCATCCGGACTATCACCATGCAGGCGCGTTTCCAGTAAGTCAATTTTTACTTCCGCTATTGCCTGAATCTGCTTCTACGTTGGTAGCACTAGAGCGGTTCTCTTGGTGGTTTCATATTATCGGCGTATTAGCTTTCTTAAACTACCTCCCTATATCAAAGCATTTGCATATTATTCTAGCATTCCCGAATACTTATTTTTCAAAGTTGGAACCAAAAGGTAAATTTAACAATATGCCCACTGTAACCAACGAAGTGAAGGCGATGCTAAATCCGTCAATCCCGCCACCTACAGGCGAAGTTAGCCGGTTTGGTGTTAAGGATGTACAAGATCTAACTTGGAAGAACCTATTAGATGCATATACCTGCACCGAATGTGGCCGTTGTACCGCAGCTTGTCCTGCCAATATCACAGGTAAGCTATTGTCACCTCGTAAAATCATGATGGACACGCGTGACCGGTTAGCGGAAGTAGGGCAAAATATAGTGAAAAACGGAGATTTTCAAGACGATAACAAGTCATTGATCGATACCTATATCATGAGAGAGGAGATATGGGCATGCACAACGTGCAACGCCTGTGTGGAAGCATGTCCCGTTAATATCGATCCTTTGGAAATTATTATTGGATTACGCCAGTACGCTGTGATGGAAGAATCAAGGGCTCCTGCAAATATTAACGCGATGTTTGGCAACTTGGAAAATAACGGGGCACCTTGGAAATACGCGCAAGCCGATCGCGCTAACTGGATAAATCAATAAAAAAGCTCATGGAAACAACTTTTCATATTCCTACTGTAGCAGAAATGGCAGCAAAAGGCGAACGTCCAGATATTTTGTTTTGGGTCGGATGTGCCGGCAGTTTCGATGAACGTGCTCAACGTATCACAAAATCCATCTGTAAAATTTTACAGCACGTAGGTGTTAAATACGCCATTTTGGGTATAGAAGAAAATTGTACGGGCGATCCGGCAAAAAGAGCCGGAAACGAGTTTCTCTTTCAAATGCAGGCAATGATGAATATAGAGGTATTAAATGGATACGAAATAACGAAAATCGTCACAGCCTGCCCACATTGCTTCAATACAATTAAAAATGAATATCCTGATTTAGGTGGGAATTTCGAAGTTATTCATCACACCCAACTCATCCAGTCGATGATAGCCGAAGGAAAACTCAAACCCGCCGATGGAAACGAATTTAAAGGAAAACGCATCACCTACCACGATCCTTGTTATTTAGGTCGTGCCAATGAAGTCTATGAAGCGCCCCGACAAGTATTGGAAGTGCTTGACGCAGATTTGGTCGAACTAAAACGCTGTAGGAGCAACGGATTGTGTTGTGGCGCAGGTGGAGCACAAATGTTCAAAGAACCTGAACGGGGCAAAAAAGACATCAACGTCGAACGTGTGGAAGATGTCATTGAATCGGGGGCGACCATCGTTGCTGCCGCTTGTCCGTTCTGTATGACAATGCTACGGGATGGAGTCAAAACCAAAGAAAAGGAAGAACAAATCGAGATTCTTGACATCGCCGAAATCACGGTCAAGGCGAATAACTTGTGATGCCATTAAGTTAGCATGTCCCTTCGCACATACGTTATTGCTCAGTTGTCGTGACTCACAGCAAAACACAAAAAAACAACATAAAGTTAACAGTAAGTTAACATAAATTGTGTCACTTGCCACCCGTAATATAAATACAAGCAAGATGGATATTTCTGCAATAGTAATGTACTTGGGTTTCGTATTGGCCGCTTATTCCGTCGTTGGTAACGATACTATACAGACGTTAGGTACATTTTTAAGTTCCAATGAACGAAAAAAATGGTGGGTATTATGGCTGTTCGCTGGAGGTATATTATCAATCACCCTCATCATTGGATATATAAACTACAATGGTGATGTTTCCTACGGTAGACTCGAAAAATATCCATTGCCAGATCCCTTCGCGTGGTATTTCTTGCTGCCGCCCGTTATCCTGATGCTCCTTACCCGAACGGGTATTCCGGTTAGTACCTCCTTTCTTATACTTACTTTTTTTAACCCCGAAAATCTGAACAAAATGGTGCTAAAGTCAGTTTCTGGTTATGCTGTAGCCTTTGGAGCAGCGATCGTCCTGTACTTAGCCATTTCAAAGATATTGGAGCGAAAATTTATCGAAAATCCAATTACCCGCCGGCAAACCGAGGTTTGGACAGCACTCCAATGGGGATCTACCGGTTTCCTTTGGTCGCAATGGCTAATACAGGATTTTGCAAATATTTACGTATATCTTCCGAGAAATCTCAATGGGTGGCAACTTGCCTTGTCTCTTGTCGTACTACTTGGTTTATTGGCTTACATTATCGCAACGAGAGGTGGCGCCATTCAAAATATTGTACGGTCTAAGACCAACACGGTTGATATCCGTTCGGCAACTATCATCGATTTTGCCTACGGTATTATCCTGTTCTTCTTTAAAGAACTGAACAACGTTCCGATGAGTACAACCTGGGTGTTTATCGGTATTTTGGCCGGACGGGAAATCGCAATCAACTTCATGTTGCGAAAAAAAGAAAATCGTAAAGCCATGTTTAGAAACCTTGGCATGGATTTAGTAAAAGTGATTATTGGTTTGATCGTCAGTATTGTTCTCGTGTATATGGTTCGTTACCTCGCAGCGAGGTAGCGAAAAACGATTAAAAAAACGAACTTATAAATCTTTATCTAACATTATTATGAAAAGCATACTCTTCCCAACTGATTTTTCTCAAGCATCCCTCAATGCATTCGATTATGCCCTTAAATATGCAGAAAAAATTCAGGTGAAGCTAATCGTTTATCACTGCTTTCTGCCTGGAGCAGAAATTGATGAGGAAACCCAAGCGATATATGAAAAAGTCGATATTGAAAACTTCCGTTCTAAAAAAGATAAGTTCCCCCCATTTGAGAAACTAATTGATAAGCTGTATGCTAATCGGGAAGGTGTCAAAGTTAAATATGTCGTAGAGGAAGGTCCGTTTATAGAGACTTTCAAAGCCTATGTTCGACGTAAGGAAGATAAGATAGAGCTAGTTATGATGGGGACACAAGCCATAAAAATGGGAATGTTTGACGTTTTTATGAAAACAAACACCTCTGTTATTCTCGAAGAAATCAACAAGCCGGTCATTGCTATCCCCGAACGGGCGTCTTTCGATGGCGACATCAATAATATTGTTTTTTTGGTAGATTATAGAGAAGATGAGAAAGGCCCCCTCGCTCAAATCGTAAAAATATGTGAAGAATTTGAAGCGAAACTACATGTATTGCACTTTGATTTAGCACACGGCGAATCCATCGTACCACTAATGGACCGATTTAAAGAGTCGCTGCATTTTAACGGCACCAAAGAAGATGTACATTTCCAGTCTATTGACACAATCAATTTAAAGGCTTCTCTTGCTGACTATTGTAAAACCAATAATATTGATATGGTTTGCCTGGTTAACCACAAGCGAAATTTCTACCAACGTCTTTTTTCATTCAGTCTCACGCAAGATTTGCTACGTAGCATAGACGTCCCTATTATGGCGATATACAACGAATAGGTGTGCTTGAAGAGGACAGCTCTCGACAATTGCAACACAAAAGCAACAGCCTACAAATAATTAACAATAAATTAAACTAAAGAGAACACCCGCTTTCCTCAAATCACCTAGCTTTGTGTCTTGATTTGTCCATCTCTCGAAGGGCACCGAATAAAGTACATAAGAATACATGAGACGTAGAGATTTTTTTAAAAAAACCGCATTAGGCGCTATAGGCGCTTCGGTTTTATCCCCTTTTTCTTCTTTCGCCGGACGTTTTACTGATGAAACGTTAGTAAACGCTGGTAGGGCCAAAAATATTATATTTATGGTAAGTGACGGTATGAGTATCGGCACATTAAACATGGCTGACATGATGCGCCAACGTAAAGAAGGCCGTAAAAGCAACTGGTTATCACTTTATTCGCATAATAAAGTGCGTCGCGCATTGATGGATACAGCTTCCGCGAATTCGCTGATTACAGACTCTGCGGCGGCAAGTTCCTCTTGGGGTGGTGGCGTTCGGGTACCAAACGGTTCCCTCAATGTTAACGCCGATGGATCGTTCAACAAACCTATTCTACAAAAATTTAAAACTGCCGGAAAATCCGTTGGCTGTGTAACAAGTGTAACCATCACCCACGCTACGCCAGCAGGTTTCTGTGTGAATAGCGCAAAGCGGTCGGCCGAACCCGCTATTGCGCTCCAGTATATGGATTTAGGTTTTGACGTCATGATGGGTGGCGGACAGGAATTTTTTGGTGCTAATAAGCGATCTGACAAGCAAGACCTTTTCACAAAATATCAGCAGGCTGGCTTCACCGTTTTGAAAAACCGCGATGACATGAATAAGCTTACCTTCCAAGAGAACAAGCCAATTATGGGTGTTTTTCATGACGGTGGTCTGCCTTATGCGCTGGATCGAGAAAATGATGCTGTACTCACGGCCAAAACACCGAGCTTGGCGGAGATGACAAAAACAGCTATCCAACAACTAAAAAAGAACAAAAACGGTTTTGTACTGCAGGTCGAAGGCGGCAAAGTCGACTGGGCAGCACATGCGAACGATCCGGGTGGGCTCATTTACGACCAGTTAGCGTTTGATGATGCCGTAGGCGAAGCAATTGCATTTGCGGAAGCGGATAAAGAAACTTTAGTAATCATTACGACCGATCATGGTAATGCCAACCCAGGGCTGTTCTCTGGAGCTGATGCCAATAACAACTTTGATCGTATACAAACATTTAAGCATACTAATGATTGGATATTGAACGGTGTAGACCAAAGCTACTCCGCTGCACGTCTGATCGAGCGTATAGAATTCGCACAAGGTTATGCGATTGCGACGGATGAAGCGAAAGCGTTATTGAGCCATTATGAACAGTTAGACGGTGAAGGGCTTTACAATCCTAGACGGTTGCCGTTCCAACAACTTGCCCAATATCAAAGAAAGCACTTGTCTATCGGCTGGGCTTCCATGGATCACTCTGCTGATTATGTAGAATTAGCGATGTACGGCCCTGGTAGTGAAGATTTAAAACCGTTCATCAAGAATATTGAGTTACACAACTTTATGTTGCACACTACGGGAGTACAGGCATAAATTATTAAAAAAATAAGAGAGGCTCAATGATGTAAGCCTCTCTTATCAATATAGTGCCCAGGAGCAGATTCGAACTGCCACGCCCTTGCGAGCGCCACCCCCTCAAGATGGTGCGTCTACCAATTTCGCCACCTGGGCATTGCGTGAACAAAAGTAATGCTTTTTAACTCATTAGAGAAAGGTTTTTACCGAATTTTACACTTTATTTTGCTAAGTTATTGTCTATCAAAGTCTGAATAATACCATCAACTAAACCGACCCTCGGTGCTACAATATTCTTTAATCGCGCTACTTTCATTATGGTCAGAAAAATCTCCGCGGCCGGAATAATAACATCTGCCCTATCTTGCTTTAATCCCAACACATGAATACGATCTTTTAGGGAATACGCATTCAAATGCTGATAAATTGCCCTAAGCTTTGCATAGGACATCGGCTTGTCAGCTTTATCATTGGCAATCCTTGAAAGTTTATTTATATTCCCTCCTGTTCCGATACCATATATATGTTTATATGCTTTTGTGTGCTCCTTTATCCATAATTTCATATTTTCCCAAGTTTCAGGTTTATCTTGGTTATCCAATATACGAATAGTTCCCAGATTAAAAGACTGTGAAGCGACTAACTTCCCATTTGCAAAAAGAGAAATCTCCGTGCTCCCTCCCCCAACATCAATATAGAGATACACCCTACCGGTATCCATCTTATCTTGGAGGTGGCTATTATAGATTATTTTGGCTTCGTGGCTACCGCCTATAATTTGGATGTCAATCCCTACTTTTTTACACGCCGCCGCTATATCTGCTCCGTTGTTCGCGTCCCGCATGGCAGAAGTCGCACAAGCCATATAGTCAGAAACACGGTAGACATCCATGAGATTACGAAAAGCTTGCATAGTTTTCACCATATTATCAAATTTCGGCTTTGATATATGCTGATCTATAAACGCATCGTCTCCTAGACGTAAGGGTACTCGAATAAGCGCTTCTTTTTTAAACTGAACTGGCTTTGTTTCCGTATTCACTTCCGCAATTAATAATCTAACGGCGTTAGATCCGATATCTATAGCTCCGTATCTCACAGATGATAATTTTGATGGTGTCGATTATGATTTAATAATGTACAATATTACTAAATACAATATTAATATGTTGTTAAGTTAATGTATCTATTTTGTTTTTTAAACACATCAATAAAAAATATCTTTTCCCCGAATCCGAGGAAAAAACTTTCTATTATCTTTACAAGAAAATCAGAACATTACCATGTCTACAAAAGAACAGAAAATAGCAGATTTTGATCCGTCGCAGCCAGGATTAGCTGATGCCAGCATTTATGGCCTACCGTTTACTGCCGACGAAAGCGAAATTATCGTCGTACCTGTACCTTGGGAAGTAACCGTAAGCTACGGCGAAGGGGCATCATTAGGTCCAGAAGCTATTATGGAAGCATCTTTCCAAGTAGATTTACTTCATCAGGAATTTCCCGATTTATGGAAACTCGGCATCTACATGGACCAAGCACCCGAACAATGGTTAGCCAACAGCAAACGATATAAAAAGTTAGCGCAGCCCGTTATTGAAGCATTAGAAGCGGGGAAAGATATTAAACAAACCCCAGGTTTACAGGCAGATTTGGCTATTATCAATGAAGCTTGTGAGACCCTGAACAAAGCTCTACATGAGCGTGTGTCAAATTGGCTAGCAAAAGGAAAAAGGGTCGTCCTACTTGGAGGTGATCACTCTACCCCTTTGGGCTATTACCGTGCGTTAGCAGATAAATACGATAATTTCGGGATTCTTCATTTTGATGCTCACATGGACCTACGCGTTGCCTATGAAGGATTTACCTATTCACATGCCTCTATTATGTACAATGCTATTCAATTGCCTCAGGTCAGCAAATTGATCCAAGTGGGAATACGTGATTTTTGTGAACAAGAGGTTTCTATTGCGAAATCCTCTGCCAAAATACATGTTTTTACAGACACAGATCTCAAAGCAAGACAATTTGAAGGCCAATCATGGCAACAACAAGTAAATGAAATAATCGATTTGCTTCCTCACCATGTTGCCGTGAGTTTTGATATTGATGCATTGTATCGTTGGTATTGTCCAAACACCGGAACACCCGTACCAGGAGGGCTATCATACGAGCAGGTGACTTATATGCTGAGTGCGTTAGCTAATTCCGGCAAGCATATCGTCGGAGTTGACTTGGTCGAAGTGGCACCGGGCGAAACCGATGAATGGGATGGAAACGTGGGAGCACGTTTACTATTCCATTTGTGCGGTGTATTAGCAAAAAACAACGGCTTAAATACCGGCAAGCCGGTCACATTTTAAAAGTAGATTTGAGGCAGGCACATATGGCCCGCCTCAAATCCTTACTGCTATCGCATTCTTTTCTTGTCTTATGATAAGACATTCCTTCTTTGAGCCTTTTATATTTGACTACATAAGAAAGCAATAAAGTCACAACAAAAAGATAATTTATAATATCTCACCTATAATAATAATATCATGACAAAACTACACGCTTACCTTAACTTTAATGGAAACTGCGAGGAAGCTTTTCAGTTTTACCAAACTGTTTTTGGTGGTCCATTTCTAGGGATTCACCGATTTGGAGATATGCCGGCGGACCCCAATTTTACGGTTCCCGAAACAGATAGAAACAAAATCATGCATACGGCTCTACGGATTAATGAACATGCCATGATTATGGGCTCAGACTGCATCGAGAGTTTTGGTCAGAAAGCAGTGTTTGGCACCTCCAACTATATTATGTTGGACACCGACTCGCCAGAACAAGCTCAGATGCTACATGATAAACTCAGCGTAAATGCGCAAACAATGGAAATGGATTTAGGAGAAACATTTTTTGCGGAGTTGTTTTCTTCTTTCGTGGATCAGTTTGGTATCGCTTGGATGATTCACTATGAAGGCAATAAAGCAATGTAGCAATTAATAAACGCTTTTATGAAACTTACTGCCACAGCCAAAATTCAAATACAAAAACCTATTGCCGAGGTTTTCGATGCGATTATTAAACCAGAAAAAATGAACGGCTACTTTATAGCAGATGCTACAGGGAAATTAGAAAAGGGTGTCACGGTTGAATGGTTGTTTCCTGAGTTTCCTGAGCGTTTTCCTGTAACAGGCAAAGAAATCACATCCTCCAGCTATATCTCATTTGATTGGAGCGGTGGGCTCGAGAATCAACTTGTGGAAATATTTTTGACGGAAAGTGATAATCAATCCACTGTTGTAAAGGTTATTGAACACGAAATGGATAATACCATAGAAGGAATTGAACGCGTAAAAGGCCAAACGGAGGGATGGGCAAATTTTTTAGCTTGTCTAAAAGCTTATCTCGAATACGGAATAAATCTACGACAGGGAGCATTTGATTTTATGCGATCGACGATGTAGTTCTCCTTCAAGAGTTTAATTTTTCAGGAAAAAGAAAAAAAATTATTATTCTTTAAGCATTAATTTTGGTTTAAACGATATTATATTTATATTCGAATCGAAAGTAAGGATACACCTAGTATGCAACTATAGAAGAACCGGATATAAACCGTTAAAAAGCATGTCTAGCACATACTTCAAACGAGAATATAAAAAGTTAATGTTGTTATCTAAAATTTATATTTGTGGCATAGAATTGGTACGTACACTATAAATCTTAAACTTGAATAATAATGAACAAAACAGATTTGATTAAGCATATTGCCAGCGAGGCTGGAATTACGCAGTCACAAGCAGAGAAAGCCGTCAACAGTTTTACGGGGGCGGTGTCTTCATCCTTATCAAAAGGCGAAAACGTTACTTTAATTGGTTTTGGAACTTTTGGTATATCCGATCGTGCTGCTCGAAATGGTAGAAACCCGCAAACTGGAGCGACTATCAAAATAGCTGCGAAAAAACTTCCTAAATTCACTGCTGGTAAAGCCCTTAAAGAAGCCGTAGATGCTCCTAAAAAAGGAAAGAAAAAATAGTATAAATAGTATAAAATAAAAAATAGGGAGCGATGCTCCCTATTTTTTTTAACAACTTACAACAGCCCCGTATGACGTGTATACTTAGCGGATTTTTGTAACGAGGCTGCGTAAGTTGGGGACCTTATTGGTTTCCGCAGTGGTAGGAAAGCCTATGTGCTTCTTCCTTTTATACCGGGCTGTGTGCCATCAATTAAATAAATCTCTTTTCTGCTATTTTTTAACGGTCTCCATGCGCAAAGAAACAATCCATATCCGGATGCAATGTACGTCACATTGGCTATACACTTCAAATATACAACATTTTCTATTTAAAGCAAATATTTAATAAACTTTATTTGTACAAAATTTGCGCAAACAATAACTCTATTTGTGATGTGCTACGCATCAACGGGGATATACTTATTAGCATCGGTGCCGAACTTCGTGCCCGACGTGAAGCATTGTCTTTCTCGCAGAACGACATCGCTAACATGACAGGGCTTACTGTCAACACCGTTTCTGCCTTAGAAAAAGGGAAGGGTTCTACACTAAATAATTTCTTGCTTATTTGTCGCGCACTTAAAATCCAGCCCAAAGCTATTTTTGTGAATGATATTGATTTAACCCCGCTCTACATATTGCCCCCGTCAACAAAACGTCGAATCGATATCACTAAAAAACTTGACGAACTCGTCAATAACAGTGATTTCTTCCATACGCCTAAACGTGTCGCAGAAGTTATCGAAAAACTCGAATCCGACAGAAGCGAGAGCAATAAATTCTCCGTTTATCTCACGGGTTACTGTAAAGAAGGAGAACTAGAATACATTAAGGAGGGCAACATCAAGCGCTATGTAAAAAAGAAATAAGTCTCTTTACTTTTCAGCAAAGAGACTTAAGTCGGAATAGCTTTCTTTCCGATAGCCGTTAATTGTAGCCAGGATTTTGCAGAACTTGGGCTTCATTAATATCAATTGCCGCTTGTGGAATAGGACGATAGATTTTATCTTGTCCATCCGTTCCCCGAAAAGCCTCTTCCGCACCGACCCGACGGATGTCAAAATTATAGCGCCCACACAGTTCTTTCAGTTTTCCAGTACGTCTCAGTTCAGCCCATCTCAGATATTCTCCTGCAAACTCTTTCGCACTTTCTATTAACAATCCATCTAATGCTTCGCTTTGGTTAGATGCGTTGGCGATACTTTGTGATGGCTTAAGCATACCTCCGTCTTTAGCATTTTGTGGACGGTCTAAAATGTGCTGGACGTATTGCTCTGCTGTACCAAAGTCGTTTAACCCAATGCTAGCTTCCGCATAAAGAAAATAGGTTTCAGCTTTACGTGCCAATACGATGTCCCGTACGCTCACATGTGTGCCAAATATCTCGCGGGTACTCGGACTGTCAAACTTTTTGATCACAGGCGTCACGAAATCCAACTGGTAATTAGCCCGGTATTCTTGCTCATCATATTTAAAGGGATAATACCGAAAATTAGAAGCAATCTGATGTTCCTTTCCTTGTACCCAAGCTAAGGAATCGGCAGATGTGTACTCCCTTCCCCAAACCCGAGGATAATAGGCTCGGATTAGCATTTCATTTTTATCTTTATTACCGTCATAGTAGTCAAAATATTGATCATATATCGTCAACATAAACGTTGCGTCGTATCGGGCGTCGTTTTCTCCATAAAAGTTATGCAAACTCCAAGCCGGAATCAACGGCGAGGTCATATATTTATGGTTCAGCTCCGCCCCACCCAAATATGGGCCGAACAAAGACTGCTGATTGTTTCCCTCACTGACATCTCCTATAGATTCTTCGTCGTATTGTACTGCAAATAGCACCTCATCATTCATTTCATTCAATGGCGACCATAACTCTTCGTAAGGAATGCTGATGCTATATCCACCAATTGCTGCCTCTGCATATTCTTGCGCTTTTTCGAAATCAGCACGTTGATCTAAGTCCCATCCTCTTGTTAGATATGCCTTAGCTAGGTAATGATTTGCAGCTGCCTGGTTCACTCTTGCGCGGTCATTTCCCAAATCCGGTAATGCGGCCTCCATTTCACTAATCACAAAGTCGAAGGATTCAGCCAACGAAGCGCGAGGAAGATTTAGCCGTGGCTCCTCCAAGGTCGGCTCATCGTTGATAACAATTCCGCCAAACTGCTCGATTAACGTGAAGTGGTAAAAAGCGCGCAAAAATCTCAGTTCAGCCAACCAGGTTTTCCGCTGGACTTCATCTACTTCGGTGATATCGTTATAAAATATCGCTACGTTGATATTCTGTATGGCTTCATAGCAGTTTCTATAAAAGGTCAATACATCTCCGTTATCCGCAAAAAGCTGCGTATATTCCATCAAAGCACGGTTATCAAATCCTCTGTTCATTTGATAGATATCCGTACCCCCCAATAAAAGCCAGGGTGCTTGCCGGCCGAACGTTGTACGTAAGGTAGCATAAGATGAGTTGACGATAGATTTGTAGCCTGCTTCCGTTTTATAAAACTCCTCATTGGTAATACCTCCGCGGTTATCTTCTTCGAGAAACTTTTCACATCCCGACAAAGCAAACACACTGACCAATAATGCAAATATTGTTTTTTTCATCACTTTCTCTTTTAATTTAAAATCTGACATTAACCCCCAATTGATACGTTACGTTACTTGGTCCATTTCCGTCGCTCAACGCCGTTGTTGCATATTCCGGATCCCAACCTTCATATTTTGTAAACACAAAAGGATTCAAAATATTGGCATATATACGCATCGAGGACATTTTCCATTTAGAAACAATTTCGCTAGGCAAAGTATATCCCGCCACAATGTTTCTGATTTTGACAAAAGATGCATCTGTATAACGTCCATTATTACCATAGTAAGGACCTACGTTTTGTGGATGCGGATACTTGGCGTTTTCATTTCCTTGGCCACTATCACCCCACACAGCTTTCGGACTTCCATCGGCATGCGTATCCCAATTATTCCAATCATAGCGTGGAAGACCTGGTGGAATATAATAATCATATCTGATCTTCGGCCGCCCGCGCTGGGTATTTTGTGGCCCAAACTCTTCCAAAAACCTATCCGCTACGAAAACGCCTTGACGTGTATATAGGTTAACAGAAAGATCCCAGTTTTTATAGCGCAGATTTGATGTCACGCTACCGATCCAATCCGGGTAAGGTGATCCCAATATGACGCGATCAGCCGGTGTTATCCGACCGTTACCGTCCGTATCGGCCGCAATAGCCTGTCCTGGCTGTTGCCCGTATCGAGCCGCTTCCTCCAGTTGGTCCATGCGCCATAACCCTGTAATCCGATAATCATAGATAACTTCGATAGGCTGTCCTATAAAGCGGGTCTCCCCCACTACGTCTTCTTTTTTTCCATACAGGCTTTGGATCTTGTTTTTGTTATGGGAGAACATAAAAGAGGTTGTCCATTCCCAGTCGTTGCGGCTGATATTCGTCGTGTGCAACCCGACTTCCACACCACGGTTGCTGACCGAACCGATGTTGTCCATCATCCAAGGCACACCCGATTCAATCGTCAATGTACGCTGCATCAATAAACCGTCGGAAAGCTTATCATAAAACTCAACGTTACCCCGTACCCGATGATTGAACAAACTGAAATCCACCCCAACATTTAGTTCTCTCGTCTTTTCCCAAGTAATAACCGGGTTAATTGGAGGTCCTGACATAAAGCCTCTCACCGGGGTTCCGTTAAAATCATACCAAATAACGGTATTGGTTCGGGGCGTTAATTGGCTATCAAACGGCTCAATACCGTTGTTATTACCCGAATACCCAAGACTCGCTCGTAGTTTCAAATCGTTGACGAATGACGCAGTTTGCATAAAATTCTCTTCTGAAATGCGCCAAGCGGCCGCCATTGACGGGAATGCAGCCCATTTATTGCGTAGCTTGGAGCTACCATCATAACGGACAGTCCCTGTCAATAGGTAACGTCCCTTGAAATCATAGTTTGCCCGAGCTGCAAAAGAAAGTAAACTTGTTTCTGCATAGGATGTTCCCGATTGATTTGGGGCAAACGCACCACTGAACAGGTTGTACCACTGAGACGGATAAGGTAAATCATTAGCTCCAGCCTGAATACCTTCAATTCTCGTTTTGTAAGCACTTTGAATTAACGAAACGTCTAGTTTATGATCATTTCCCATAACTGTATTATAGTTGATAACGTTATCCCAGGTCCACTCCAGATTTTCGATATTGTCCTGATACGACACATCCTGATTTCGCGTCCCAGGGACGATACCATAATAACGGCCTGTCCGCATCCGACTGAATCGTGGCATGAAGGTACTGCGAATAGATAAATTCTCCATCGGGCGCAATTCTGCAAAAATATTCGATAGTAAATCGTATTGACGGATTTCCTCCGTACCACTATTAATTTCATTCAACGGATTCGGCGAACTCGTGAAATTTCCGTCACCTTGAATGGACGCCGCGATACCAGGTTGTGCGATCAGGTTACCACTATCGTCATAGGCATACAGAATGGGCGGCATACGCAAGATGTCACGATAACCATGTTGACTTCCCGAGTTATTGATTCCGTGCACAAAATTGATGCTAGCCCCTGTACTAAAATAGTCGGACGTTTTATGTTCCACTGAAAGTTTCAACGTGTATCGATTCAGATCTTCTTTCAAAAAGTTGCCGACTTCCTGTTGATAGCCCACACCAAGATTATAAGTCAGTTTATCAGCTGCACCGGCAATTCCCAAATAGTGGTTTTGTTGTCTCCCTGTCTTCGTCCCCAGCCCCAACCAATCCTCGTACTGTTCGTTATAAAGACGTGACTCCAATAGTGGGCTATTCTGTAGGATCGTATTCTGATTGCCTAGCGAATACTGGTTGTTAGCATAGGTATAAAACGCCGAAGTACGAAAATCGACCCATTCTCTACCATCCATAAAATCTGGGATTCTAGCTAACTGCCGCACACCATAATAACCATCATAAGTTACCGTTGTTCGGGTATCTCCCGGTCTCCCGGCATTCTTGGTGGTCACGATCACAACACCATTTGACCCCCTTGATCCATATATCGCCGTGGACGAAGCATCTTTTAGCACATCAATATTCTCGATGTCCGCTGGGTTTAGAAAATCAATGTTACCGGTTGCAATACCGTCGACGATATACAAAGGATTCCCTCCTTGCATAGAATTTTGTCCCCTGATCTGGATATTGAATGTTCTGCCCGGGCGTGTAGAAGTACTACTGATGTCAACTCCTGGCACAGTACCCTGCAGCGCTTCCATGGCAGAGGTCGTTCCTCGTTCCTGGAGCTCTTTGCCTCCGACAGAACCAACGGCGCCAGTAAGATCCTTCTTGCGGACACTTCCGTATCCCACCGCCACCACTTCGTCCAAAGCTAAGGCTTCGTCAACTATTAAGACAATATCAAGACTGGCAGTTCCTTCAATAGGTATCGTCTTCGATTTATATCCCATAAGATCGACAACAAGTGAGTGTGTCCCTTCTTCGGGAATTGTCAATTTAAACGTGCCATCGGCATCTGTACTGGCACCTATTGTTGATTGTGCTAACCGAACACTCGCACCGGCCAGAGGCATTCCGACTTCGTCCTTTACAATTCCGGTCACCTGCCGATTCTGTCCCATAGCATACATGCTAGAAAGAAAGGTAAAAAATAAAAATATGAACTTCCTCATAAATGATTTTGTTTAAGTAAAGTAAGATGAAATATTTCGTTGATTGTGTGTAAATAGGAGGTTTGATTAATCATCGAAAAAATGACTTGAAGAGAAATACCGGATAGATACCATAATACAATTTATATGTTTGTTTAACTTGGCCAGCTATTTGTCCTTCTCTGAAAGAAAGATAAACAACTAGATTTATATATTAGCTTGATGAAGATAACGATCTCGGTGACAATCCACGAATTAATCACCTATTAAAAAAGCGCAATCGTTGCCGGCAACGTTTCCGTCACCTTTGTAAAACGAAAAACCGTAAGACAACCTTCCAAACGTTAATAAACTAAAAGATGTTTGCATAACAAACTTTAAATAAAGACTACCAACTCTATATATATTATTTATATTTGCACCGCAAATTAGAAGAAGCGGGAAAAACCTGGCTGTCTATAACACCAGAGAATTCTCGTTCCGAAACAAACAATTTTAATTTTAAATGCCGTACTTATGTCTAGAATTACAATATGTTTTTATGCTTATCTGACACTTTTGCTGCTTTTAAGCTTCTCTATCTCTCTCCGTGCTCAGACGCGCACGATAGAAGGGACCGTAACAGATGCGTTTACCGGAGAACCGCTAGTAGGTGTAAGCGTTCAGGTTTCCGGTCAACTAAACAGCACGTCTACCCAAGGAGACGGACATTATAACCTAGCAATTGACGATGCTGCTGTCGAGCTGATATTTTCATATCTGGGGTACGACACTAAGCGTCTCCCCATCAACTCTTCTACAATTAACGTATCTCTGGAAGTTTCAAGTAAAGATCTGGACGAGGTCGTGGTTGTAGCTTATGGAACATCGCGAAGAGGAAATATAACGGGATCCGTAAGCACGATTAACAACAAACAGCTTGAAAATCGGCAGGTTTCCGATATCTCCAAAGCTTTTGAAGGACAGGTTCCTGGGCTACAGTCCGTAGCTGCATCCGGACAGCCTGGCACAGGGGCTACCATCCGTATCCGTGGAATAGGTTCCATTAATGCTTCGGCTGACCCGCTATATGTAGTCGATGGCAGCCCATATATGGGCGATATCAATGCCATCAATCCGAATGATATTCAATCCGTCAGCGTATTAAAGGATGCAGCCTCCAGTGCACTTTATGGTTCGCGAGGTGCAAATGGTGTCATTATCATCACGACGAAAAGCGGACAAGCCGGTGAAAAAGCAGCTATTAACGTCAACTTTACCCAAGGAGCAACAAATCGAGCAGTAAACGATTACGAACAAGTAACAACGGACGAGTATTTTATGCTGTATTGGGAAGCACTTCGCAATAAAAACCTCTCCAGCAACCTCAATCCGGAACAGGCTGCCAGAAATGCCAGTAGTACCTTGCTTACCGATTTAAATATTAATCCGTATGGACCAGATTATTCCCAGCCCATCGGGTTAGATGGGCAGTTAGTAGCCGGGGCGAGCCCCCTGTGGAACGATAACTGGGCTGATGTATTACAACGCACAGGCAGTCGCACGCAAGCTGATCTTAATTTGAGCGGTGGCGGCGAAAACCACACCTATTTTATATCGGGTGGTTATCTGAATGAAAATGGAATCGCGATTGAATCTGGTTATCGACGCTATAATGTACGTTCAAACATCGACGCGAAGCTGCGCCCTTGGCTGAATGCTGGGGTTAACTTTGCCGGAAGTAGCTCACTTCAAAAGTATCCGCAATCAGAAGACAGCAACACAGCAAACATTATCAATTTCTCCCGGCTTGTACCTTCTTTTTATCCTTATTACAAACGCCACCCGGACGGCAGCTACGAGACAGATGCGCACAATAACAAAGTCTGGGACTTCGGGGATTACCGTCCCAGTGGAGCTACCCCAAGAAACAACTTAGCTGCATCCCTCCCACTGGATAAAAATGATATTCTACGAGAAAACGTTTCTACCCGAGCATACCTAGAGGCAATACTGCACCCAGCTCTAAAATTTAGATCGACTTATAGTGTGGATTATATCAATTCCAATACGCACAATTATACCAACCCAATCTACGGCAATTCAGCTGAGCGTGGAGGAACTGTATACAAATCCAATGTACGGACTGTAGCGCAAACCTGGAACAACATCTTGACTTTCGACAAACAATTTGACGACCACCACCTTAACGTACTAGCGGGGCACGAATATTATGATTTCCATTCAGCCAATATTAGTGGAGATCGTGAACGTTTCGTTTTACCCGGGTTTTATGAGCCTATTGCTGCATCACAATTGAATTCATTTACAGGGTCATCCTCCGATTATAGGTTATTGAGTTTTTTGGGACGAGCAGAATATAACTATCTAAACCGTTATCATCTTTCAGTTTCTTTACGGACCGATGGTTCGTCTCGATTTGCACCAGAAAGTCGATGGGGTACGTTTTGGTCCGTGGGTGGCTCATGGAAAGTAGCAGAAGAAAGCTTCTTCCAGGACCAGACACTCATCAACCAACTGACATTGCGTGCAAGCTACGGTGGCCAGGGAAATGATAATCTTGGAACATACTATGCGCATCAAGGTTTATACACGATAGCCAATAATTTAGGTCGAGGAGGAACAGTAACTAATCGCCTTCCTACACCAGATTTAAAATGGGAAACAAATCTCAATTTAAATCTCGGTTTGGATATTGCCATACTCCAGAATCGGATCTCGTTGTCTGCGGAGTATTTTAACAGACAAAGTAAGGACCTCCTATTTACCATGCCGCTGCCACCGTCGTCTGGCTATATTGGATATGATGCAAATATTGGTTCTATGAAAAATACAGGTTTCGATATAGATTTACGCACGATACCCGTGAGAACTTCGGATTTTCGGTGGAACCTAGACATAAATTTCTCTCATTATCGTAACCAGATAACGGATCTCCCAACCGAAAACAACGAACCGTTAGACGCGGGAAATAAACTTTTGCGCATCGGAGGTTCCATTTATGATTTTTATATCCCCGAATGGGCTGGTGTAGATCCAGAGAACGGGAATCCATTATGGTACCTAGCCGATGAGGAAGGCAACAGAAGTAACAAGACGACTTCGATTCATGGGGATGCAGGACGATTCATACAAGGGAGTTCGCTACCCAAGCTTGTAGGTGGTATAAATAACAGCTTTTCCTATAAAAGCGTAGATTTTTCCGCATTGCTAAGTTTTAGTATCGGCGGACAGGTTTTAGATAATGATTATCTGATGATTATGCATAATGGGAATACGCCCGGTCGCGCTTGGAGCAAGGAGATCTTAAATCGTTGGACACCTGAAAATACAGAAACCGATGTGCCGCGTTTGACTACCGACAATTTGAGTTGGACGTCTACTTCTACCCGCTTCCTCTATAGTGGAACATATGCTCGCTTGAAGAATGTTAGTATCGGATATACAATCCCTCAATCCGTCCTATCACGTATAGGAATAGGGAACTTGCGGATCTTTGCACTAGCAGAAAACATATTCACTTTTTACGGACACAACGGGATGGATCCTGAGCAGACTGTAAATGGATCAACCTATTATCGATATCCTGCTATACGCACTATCTCTGGCGGGTTACAATTGGGACTATAAACGATATAGAAATATTAAAAAACACTGAAAAATGAAACTAACATATATTTATATTGCAATCTTTACGTTGGTCACGACGTCCTGCAGCGACATACTCGATACAGCTCCCACTGACGCGGTTGTGGATACCGAAATTTACAAATCAACGGAGAATATAGAAACCGTTATAGAGGGTACATGGAGATACCTGAACGACACCTATTTTACCTACGCCAATCCTGGTTATACCGCATTCATGCGAACGAGTGACGCGATGGGAAACGATGTAGCTGTTACCACCAAATATGGTTACCGAGATGCGTACACCTTTAACGAGATGATCAATTCGACAGCATATCGTGTAAGGTCACTCTGGACCTTGTTATACAAGGTAATTGACAACACAAACAATGTTATCCATAGAGTCGATGCTGCTGAAGGTAGTGATGAGGACAAGGAGCTTTTGAAAGGACAGGCAAAAGCGCTGCGGGCATTCTGTTATCTCAATCTAGCGTCTTTCTATCAGTTCAGTTACCAAAAAGACAAAAATGCGTTAACAGTGCCTATCTACACCGAACCAACTACCCGAGAAACGAAAGGAAAGCCAAGAGCAAGCCTGGAAGATATCTACCGTCTAGTCTTGAATGATCTTAATGATGCATCTACGCTATTGGAAGATTACGAACGTCCAAACAAATACCGAATCGATACGCAAGTCGTACAAGGATTATTGGCTAGGACTTATTTGAATATGGGACTATGGGAAAAAGCGGCCGAAGCAGCAGAGAACGCAAAAGAAGGGTATGACCTCATGACAGCCGAGGCCTACGAGCAAGGATTTAATGATGTCGGAAATGCCGAATGGATCTGGGGACACGTGCAAACTAGCGAACAAAACACCGCAAGTTATACATTCCATTATTTGGATGTTTCCTCCTCTGGCTCTTATTATTTCAGTTATATGGCCGACCCCTATTTTAAAGACTTATTTGATCCGAGCGATATCCGTTATAAGCTCTTTGAATGGGACGGCGAACCGGGAAGAGAGGGCTTTTTGCGTTACAAAAAGTTTAAATTCAAATCTAACCTAATTGGCGATATCGTCTATATGAGGTCTGCAGAAATGTGGTTAATTGCAGCTGAAGGTTATGCTCGTGCCGGGCAAACAACTAAAGCGATAGAAATGCTCAATACCTTGAAGGCTGCACGAAAAACACCTCTTTATTCAGGCGCTTCGGGGGTATTGCTCGAGGAAATACTTATCGAGCGTCGGAAAGAACTTTGGGGAGAAGGCTTTGCCCTTTCAGATATAATTCGTACCCAAAGATCCGTTGAACGAAAAGCCTTTTTAAATAGTGACGGTACACCCATCCAAGTCGAAGTCACTACGCCTGACGGTGAGGTAAAAAAGGTGAATGGACAAGGGCACCGTGTTGTTAACTTCCCAGATGGTAAAGATTTCACGGCTAACAGCCCTTATTATATTTTTGCCATTCCAGACGAAGAGATACGTCGGAATCCTAATTTAAATAAAGATTAAACGATCAAAAAAGGCTGTCCGAGGACAGCCTTTATATTATTCGATTATCTCGATTATCACTACTTTAAATTATCTCGATAGACTTTCGCTTTTTTTACTTCCGTTTGAATATCCTTACGAGAAGCATCATAACTAAGTACCTTTTCGTAATCAGCTACCGCTTTATTATAGGCGTCCGTCGCTTTCGCCTTATTATAGTTCGCTGCGCCTGTAGTACCCGTCAAAATTCCAAGATCACGGTAAGCTATTGCTCTATTTTGATACAATTTTGCGTCATTCGGCGTGATCGAGACGGCCTTGCTGTAATCCTCTATAGCGGTTTTTAACAATTGCTCTTTCGCAGCATTATCTAACTTACTTCCGCTTGCGATTGCCAAATTACTGCTAGCTTTACCTTTATAATAATATGCCGACGTATGTTTAGTATCCAAGGAGATAACCTTCTTAAACGTCTCAATGGCTTTATTATAATCTCCATTATGGAATTGAGAATATCCTAATAAATACTGTACATCCGGATCGTTTGCTTCTGCAGGAAGTGCTTTTTGCAAATGCGAAGCAGCTGATTTAAAATCGCCATCTAATAATGCTTTCTGCCCTAAGCGAACATTCGGATTGCTGTGCTGTGCTTGTTCTTGCGCTTGAACAGTTAGTGTAAATAAAGCAATTGTAGCCGAAGCTAAGCCTAACTTCACCGCTCTCCATGGGTTACTCAAAAATCTCCGTTTCATATAATTTTTTTTATTCTGCTAATTTTTTATCAAACACTATTCTATTGGAATAAATCTCCGTTAAATAGTTTAACAATACAAAGCGAAGTTATAAACATTTCCACATTTATTTTGCATACGAAATGTCTTTTGTCACCTGCAGCGTTCTGCCGATTTAACAGGTTTCTTTGTTTATTAACATAAATGATACCAAATTTTAAACTTGGCATTTCTCTTGCACATAATGGTTTCGTAATTACTTTCTCATAAATCAGTTAAAATTCTGACATATTGTCGGAAGAATGCATATATATAATGAATAAAAACGACACATTTGATATTAAACAAGTATTTTCTGTCATAAACGAGGACACGGAGTTTTTTCCGTTGCTGAGTTCGCAGGATGAAGAAGAGATGACCAAAGCCGATATACCTGAAATACTACCAATACTCCCACTACGTAACACGGTACTTTTCCCGGGTGTCGTAATCCCCATCACAGTGGGGCGCGATAAGTCTATTAAATTAGTAAAGGAAGCCTACAAAGGAGATCGTACTATCGGAGTAGTTTCTCAAAAAGACATGAATATTGAGGAACCTACCCTAGATCAACTTCATAAAATCGGTACTGCGGCCAATATCATTAAAATTTTGCAAATGCCCGACGGCAATACTACGGTGATCATTCAAGGGAAACAGCGGTTTAAAATAACGGAAATGGTGACCGCCGACCCCTACCTAAAAGCAAAAGTAGAGCGTGTTGTCGAAGATAAACCCAAGGTATCCAGTAGAGAATTTAAGGCGTTGATTTCTTCTGTAAAGGAACTGGCGCTGCAAATCATTCAGCTTTCCCCAAACCTTCCTAGCGAGGCCGGTCTGGCGATCAAAAATATTGAAAGCCCTACTTTCCTCGTGAACTTTATTTCATCGAATATGGCGTTGGAAATACAGCAAAAACAGGAGCTTTTAGAAACGAAAGATTTTGTAAAACGGGCCAAGATCCTCTTAGAGCACCTCACGACCGAAATCCAAATGTTGGAGCTAAAAAACCAAATTCAGAACAAAGTTCGGGTAGACTTAGACAAACAACAACGGGATTATTTTTTGAATCAGCAACTCAAGACTATCCAAGAAGAACTAGGTGGAAACACACCAGACTTGGAAATGCACGAACTGGAAAATCGAGCTAAAGTCAAGAAATGGTCTGTAGAAGTGCGAAAGCATTTCAATAAAGAATTGGAAAAGCTCGGACGTATTAATCCAGCTGCTGCCGACTATTCCGTCCAGATCAATTATTTAGAGTTAATGCTTGATCTACCCTGGGGAGAATATACAAAAGACAACTTCGATTTAAGTAGAGCGATAAAAGTTCTTGACAAAGACCATTATGGATTGGAGAAGGTCAAACAACGCATTATCGAATATCTAGCGGTGTTGAAACTCAAAAATGACATGAAAGCACCCATTCTTTGCTTAGTAGGTCCTCCCGGCGTAGGAAAGACGTCGCTAGGAAAATCTATAGCAAAAGCACTGGGACGTAAATATACCCGTATGGCATTAGGCGGTATCCGCGATGAAGCAGAAATCCGCGGACATCGAAAAACTTATATTGGTGCTATGCCGGGGCGTATTATTCAATCGCTTAATAAGGCGGGAGCATCCAATCCTGTTTTTGTTTTGGACGAGATAGACAAGTTAGGTGCAGATTTCAAAGGAGATCCATCGTCCGCCTTGTTGGAAGTATTGGATCCGGAACAAAACACGAATTTTTATGATCATTACGTAGAGATGGAATACGATCTTTCCAAAGTTATGTTTATCGCTACGGCAAATTCATTGAACGGCATTCAACCAGCTTTGTTAGACCGTATGGAAATCATTGAGGTAAATGGTTATACAATTGAAGAAAAGATAGAAATTGCAAAAAAGCATCTCCTTCCTAAACAACTTCAACAACACGGACTCGCAAAAAAAGATGTTTCGTTAAATAATAAAGTGATTGAGAAAATCATTGACGAATATACACGAGAATCAGGCGTGCGCGGTTTGGAAAAGAAAATTGGCTCTATCGTGCGTGGCGTGGCTACACGTATTGTCATGGAAAAAGAATACAATCCGAAAATAAGCGCACAGATGACGGAGGAAATACTCGGCGCGCCATTATTTGACAAGGATTTGTACGAAGATAACGAGATCGCAGGCGTTGTTACGGGGCTCGCTTGGACCGCCGTAGGAGGCGATATTCTATTTATTGAATCGAGTTTGAGTCCCGGAAAAGGAAAGCTAAGCTTAACTGGCAATTTGGGAGATGTAATGAAGGAATCTGCTGCTATTGCGATGGCCTACCTAAGATCCCACGCGGAAGAGTTTGACATCGACTATAACGTATTTGATAAATGGGACGTCAACATCCACGTTCCAGCAGGTGCTACGCCGAAAGACGGCCCTTCTGCCGGTGTAACGATGTTAACGGCTTTAACATCTCTTTTTACCCAACGAAAAGTGAAAGAAAAACTCGCCATGACCGGCGAAATCACATTGCGCGGGCGCGTACTTCCAGTTGGGGGGATACAGGAAAAAATTTTGGCAGCAAAACGTGCCAATATTAAGGAAATCATTTTATGCAGAGCCAATGAAAAGGATGTTTTGGAGATTAAGGAAGACTATGTCAAAGATTTAAAATTCCATTATGTTACCAAAATGTCTGAAGTCATTGGCATCGCGCTTTTGAACCAAAAAGTTAAGCATCCAAAAGATTTGAATCGTGTAAACTAGTCCTATAAGCCCGCTAATCGTATGCGGGCTTTTTAGATAAGAAGATATTGTTTACTTTTGGATTTCATGATTGAACTTTATACAGATGGCGCATCAAGCGGCAATCCAGGTCCTGGTGGTTACGGAACTATTTTAAGAACAGTTTATCAAGGTAGTAACCCTGTATTTCAAGGCAAACTTATCGAAAAGGAATTTTCGGGTGGTTTTCGGAAAACGACTAATAATCGTATGGAGCTTTTAGCGGTGATAGTAGGCTTAGAGGCTCTCAAAAACACCAATCAAAAAGTTACAGTATATTCCGATTCCAAATACGTTATCGATGCTATCGATAAAAAGTGGGTGTATGGTTGGATGCAAAAAGGATTTCAAGGAAAAAAAAATAAGGATCTTTGGTTGAGACTGATGAATTTATACAAACAACATCATATAAAATTAGTTTGGGTAAAAGGTCACGCCGGACATCCACTGAATGAACGCTGTGATCAATTAGCAGTAAAAGCCTCAAAAGACAAGGCTAATTGGCAAATCGATGCAGTATTCGAAGCAACATGTAGAGACGTTCTTTGAAGAAAGCTCTACAATCCAAGTCATTTGGCTGTGTAACTCGTCTTTACGGTAATATTGGCTGTCTTATTTCGAGCGGTTGTATTAAACGCTCCTCCATAAGAATATTCTTCATTGTCGTTCTGCCCCGTTATCTGGAAAATTCCTAAATCTGCTTTGATCAAATCCCCCAACGAGGAACCTGCCTCGGTAGCAATGTTCGAAGCTCGTTGTTTCGCGTTCTCAGAGGCTTGGGAGATCAATTCTAATTTGAGATCTTCTAACTTAGAATAATAATAGTTTGGCGAATTTGAGCTGAGCTCAATACCCTGTGAAATCAACGTAGAGATTTCTCGCGAAGCATTATCTACTTTATCTAAATCTGTTGATTCGACACTTACATTCTGTGACAAATTATAACCCGTGAATGTATTATAACTATTTCCTTGGCCGTCTGAATGATAGGAAAATTCCCGGTTAATGTTGACCGCATTAAATATAATTTCTTTTGGTTTGACACCCTGTTGCTCCAAAAATTGACGTACCAAATCCCTGTCTTGTTTTAACTGTTCTGAAGCGGCACTCAAATCCATGGATTTACGATTGAAGGATGCCGACCATTTTACGATATCCGATTCAAAATCCTTTTTTGCATTTCCCGTAACGTTTATTGTATTATTGATTCTATATTTATATTTATACGCATTTGCCAATATCACAGCAAAAATTACGATAGCTAGGGCACCGATCACAGCCGCCAATATACTATTTGATTTCATATCTATCTCTTTAATAAATGATACGCGTGTTATTCACCAATTTCCGTGCCTAATGTTATTGGCTTTTTACTTTTTAATCCTTACTTTCAGCGCGAATTAGTTAGTTTACCCTGGTGAAAGCTTCAGCGTCATTACCTCAGAAAGGATATTAATAAGAAATCTCGCTCAAGTAAGCTTCATCGTCTTAAAGAAACAATCTGTTTATAATGAAAATTCGTATAACCTTTACATTAAGCATTTTAGTCTTATCTACCGGACTATTTGCGCAGAAACTTCCACTAGATCATAGCGTTTATGATAATTGGAAAAGCATTAGCAATCCTGAAGTTAGCAAAACGGGACAACTCATCCAATATCAGATTATACCGCAAGAGGGCGATGCGATATTCGAGGTCAAAACTAAGGATAATGAACTCCTTTTTTCCTTACCTCGCGTTGCGGACGCAAAGCTTACGCGAGATGAGTCTTTCCTCATCGCTAAAATAAAGCCTACTTTCGAAGAAACAAGGCAAGCGAAAATCAAAAAGAAAAAAAGTGCAGATATGCCGAAGGATTCCCTGATTATCATAGGCATCCAAAATAAAGATCAATGGAAATTTCCAACAGTAAGTACGTACAAACTTGCACAAAACAAAAATGAATATGTCGCGTTTCTGGGATCCGATTCCACCGCTATCCTTCATGTTAGAAATCTGGTCACCGGCGATACATTGAATTTCTGCAACGTAGACCAATATGCATGGAGCCCGAACGAAAATTTTCTCCTATTTTCCAAGAAAAACTACGAGAAAGATTCCTTGTCCGCTGATGCCGGTCTGTATATTTTCGATATAACCAGCAAGAAATTAAAAAAGATCAGCAATGGACGGGGTGATTATAAAGAATTACTTTTTGATGATGCTGGTACACAACTGGCCTTTCTCGCGGATAAAACACCGGAAAAATCAATTCTTAAAGATTTCAAGCTTTACTACTATACAGCTCAATTCGATACCGCTCGTGTACTTGTTAGCCAACAAAGTATGGGAATGCCGTCTCAATGGCGGGTAAGTGGCGATGGAAAACTGAAATTCAGTGCGAATGGCCAAAAGTTATTTTTTGGGACAGCTCCGATTCCGAAAGTAAAAGACACCACATTAGTCGATTTTGAACACGCGCAGGTAGATATCTGGCATTGGAAAGATGATTATATACAACCGCAACAGCTCGCCAATTTAAAACGGGATAAAAGCCAAAATTTCCTTGCTGTAATATATCCAAGTGCTAATCGATTGGTGCAACTCGCAGATGGCACATTTAATCGGACCAATATCACGGACGAGGCAGATAACGAATGGATATTGGCCACGTCCGATTTTGGCAAGCGCATCGCTGCACAATGGCAAGGTTTCGCCTTATCGGATATTTACGCCATATCCACTATATCTGGCAAAAAAAAGATCGTTAAAGAAAACCTAAATGGCTATGCATCGATATCCCCAAAAGGGGATTTTGTCCTTTATTTTGATCGTGAAACCGGCAATTGGTATAGCTACCAGATTTCTTCGGGAAGAACAGTCGTGCTAAACGATGGTTTGCCCGTGAATTTCGTAGATGAGGAAAACGACTCCCCGTCGTTGCCAAGTCCTTATGGAATAGCCGGTTGGTCCGCAGACGGCAAAGTTGTTTATATTTATGACCGATATGACATCTGGAAATTTGACTTGGCTGGAAAAAGAAAAGAACTGCTTACCAACGGTGAAGGACGTGCAACGCAAACCATCTTCCGCTACATTGATTTAAACCAAAACGACGATCCACGATACAAAACAACGCTTATTCCCAACAGACAGAACATTTTTATCACGGGATTTAACGAAAAGACCAAATATAACGGTGTGTATACTGTGAACACTTCCAAAAGCAGAAAACCAGATGAAATTTTTTCTGATGGATATACATTTCGGAACTTTAAACGTGCATCGGGTGGCGAAACAATCATCTATACCAAAGAGAATTACGTGTATTCACCAGATCTATATGTAAGCAAACGATTTAAAAACGAATCTCGTCTTACCGATATCAATCCTCAACAAGTAGCCTATAATTGGGGAACAGCAGAACGCGTACAATGGACGACACCTTCTGGTTTCGCTGCTGAGGGTATTTTATATAAACCCGAGAACTTTGACCCGAACAAAAAATACCCCATTATTGCATATTTCTATGAAAAGTTAAGCAACGGGCTATATAGTTACCAAGCACCAGCCCCCACCCCCTCCCGATTGAATATACCTTATTATGTAAGTAACGAATATTTGGTATTTGCACCGGATATACGTTATGAAATCGGATATCCAGGAAAATCCGCAGAGGAATATGTAAATTCCGGCATGCGTTATTTGACCCAGAATTCTTGGGTCGACTCTACCAAAATGGCTATTCAAGGACAAAGCTGGGGTGGCTACCAGGTAGCGCATTTGATTACACGGACGAATATGTATGCCGCGGCATGGAGCGGTGCACCCGTCGTCAATATGACATCTGCTTATGGCGGTATCCGTTGGCATAGTGGCATGTCCAGACAATTCCAGTACGAACAAACACAATCACGTATCGGAAAAACGCTATGGGAAGACCGTGAACGCTATATCGAAAATTCACCGCTCTTCTTTTTGGATCGTGTAACAACACCTGTCGCTATTATGCACAATGATAACGATGGTGCAGTGCCCTGGTACCAGGGCATCGAGATGTTCACAGCGC
Source organism: Sphingobacterium gobiense (assembly GCF_002980575.1). Classification (GTDB taxonomy): domain Bacteria; phylum Bacteroidota; class Bacteroidia; order Sphingobacteriales; family Sphingobacteriaceae; genus Sphingobacterium; species Sphingobacterium gobiense. The sequence continues at coordinate 216,871 of NZ_PVBS01000001.1, read as the reverse complement.
TACGGCGTTTACAGAAACCCGTTTGGTTATTAAACTATAACGGAGACGAGCATAACCTGATGAAAAGACAAAACCGAAAAGACATACAGATTCGGCAAGCACAATTCTTTGACCACTTTCTAAAAGGCAAGCCAGCTCCAGAATGGCTGGAACGCGGTGTCCCTGCGAAAGAAAAGGGAATTAACTGGGGTTTTGAATAAAAAACAAAAACAAAGATGTGACTTATCAAAAAAAATGCATGCTTTTGTTATTGCCAACAAAAAAAACAAACAAAACATGCTATTTTTATTCATTTTTTTATTGTATTTCCTAAAATAAATGTACTTTTACAACGAAAAAACAACCGAAACTATAAAAAATATCATAAAAAATGTCAAGCCCTAGATTTAAAGCAACAGAGTTAGCCATATCTCGTCCGGTAGAAGATATGGAAAAAGTAGAATCGCTAAAGGCAACTAGTATCTACGGAAAGAATGTATTTACTATTGCGAAGATGAAAGATTATCTTTCCAAAAGCACATACAAAGAACTTAATCAAATTATTGACGCAGGCACAAAGATATCGCGAGAACTCGCGGACCAGATTGCACAAGCAATGAAAACATGGGCTATCAGTAATGAGGCTTCACATTACACCCACTGGTTTCAACCTTTAACCGGCAGTACTGCAGAAAAACATGATGCTTTCTTCGAACCCGATGAAAACGGAAATGCTATTGAGAAGTTTTCAGGCGATTCGTTGGTACAACAAGAGCCAGATGCTTCTTCCTTTCCTAGCGGCGGTATTCGCAATACATTTGAGGCCCGCGGTTATACGGCATGGGATCCCTCTTCTCCAGCTTTTATCTTCGAAACTGCAGCAGGCAAAACACTATGTATTCCCACAGTATTTGTTTCTTACACAGGTGAATCTCTGGATTACAAAGCACCATTATTAAAAGCAATAGAATCAATCGATAAAGCCGCGACTGACGTAGTTCAATATTTTGACAGGTCCGTAACGAAAGTTAATGCTTCCCTTGGTATCGAACAAGAATATTTTCTAGTCGATCTTTCGTTATTTCATGCGCGCCCAGATCTTCAATTTACTGGCCGTACCCTTTTTGGTCATATGTCCGCAAAAGGACAACAATTGGAAGACCATTACTTTGGTGCTATTCCAGAGCGTGTTTTAGCTTATATGGTAGATTTAGAAAATGAAGCCTTGAAGCTGGGTATTCCATTGAAAACTCGACATAACGAAGTCGCTCCTTCTCAATTCGAATGTGCACCGATGTATGAAGAAATCAACTTAGCAATTGACCACAATCAATTGTTGATGAATTTAATGGAGCAGGTGGCTGTTCGCCATCACTTTAAAGTATTATTACACGAAAAACCATTTAGCGGAATTAACGGGTCAGGAAAACACAACAACTGGTCATTAATTACCAATACAGGTGTCAATCTTCTTTCACCGGGTAAGACTCCAAAAAACAATCTAATGTTCCTAACCTTTTTCGTAAATACGATTAAAGCCGTATATGAACATGCTGATTTACTTCGTGCGTCTATCGCCAGCCATAGTAATGATCACCGTCTAGGGGCAAATGAAGCACCTCCGGCAATCATCTCTATTTTCTTAGGCTCTCAATTGGATGAAATTCTAGAAGAAGTAGAATCTGCCCGTGTAGCGAAAAAAGTGAAAAACGATGCTAGTTTGTGGCATGGAATTCCTAAAATTCCAGATTTGCAGTTAGACAATACCGACCGTAACCGTACTTCACCTTTTGCCTTTACCGGAAATAAATTTGAATTCCGTGCTGTTGGATCGTCCGCAAACTCCGCGTTACCAATGATTGTACTCAATGCTATCGTTGCCAACCAACTTATTGAGTTTAAAACAGAGGTCGACAAACAAATCAAAAAAGGTACGAAAAAAGACCTCGCCTTGCTTAACGTTATCCGCAAGTACATCAAAGAATCGAAAGCGATCCGTTTTGAAGGCAATGGATACAGTGATGAATGGGCTGTTGAAGCAGAGGCTCGTGGGCTTTCTAACATTAAATCAACACCTAAGGCATTAGACGTATATATTAAAGAGGAAAACCTTGCCTTGTTTGAAAAATTAGGCATATACACCAAGCGCGAATCAGAAGCACGTCACGAGATTTTGTTGGAAAACTTCTTTAAGAAACTTCAAATCGAAGCTCGTGTAATTGGCGAAGTAGTAACCAGCCAAATCGCACCGGTATGTTTCATTTATCAAAATCAGCTTATCGAGAATGTCAAAGGTTTGAAAGATTTAGGTTTAGCAAATGAAGCTTATAGCTCTCAGATTAATTTAATAGAGCGTATCTCCAAACACACCAATCTGATTTTGGAAAAAGCGGAAGAAATGCGTCAATCACGTAAACAGGCGAACAACATCGAAGACCTCCGTGAACGCTCAATTGCTTATGACGAAGTCGTCAAACCTTATTTTGACGAGATTCGTTATCATGTGAACAAATTGGAAAAAATTATCGACGACAACAAATGGCCTCTTCCAAAATTAAGAGAGTTATTATTCTTACGATAAGAGGACAACGCTACTAACCTTCAATTCATAGCGCCAGCACTCAACGGAAAGTTGAGTGCTTTTTTATGGCACTTTTCATTTGCAAAATATCGCCATTCATTTTCGATATCTGCTGCGACCCGTTGGCCGTCAAAAACCACCAATCTATACATAAGCGTGTAAGTATGGTCAGGTTCTAAGAGCCAATCCCGATCTTTTGTTGGAGAAAAATTGATGAATACGTTTTCTTTTCCGCCATTGGCCCGGCCATCCCAGATACGTAGGGGTTCAGGGTGATTAAAATTCCGAGGATGAGATAATATCGCCATACCACCATATCCATTTGGTGAGAACTCTCCCTGCACCATACACCAACGCGCTCTACTACCATCCGTTTCTTCCCGCGTTCTACCTTCGGAAGTCAGTACGCTACTGTTATCAGCGTTCCAGGATGCCAATGCCCGCCATCCTAGACCACCATATCGGTAAGTAAGAAGCCGTAGTGGTTTGGAGGTAGCACAACGCATTTTAATAGTTATATCAATCCAGTAATGATCATCCTGATCCTTCGGTAAGCACACTTGAACTGTTTGCCACTCATGAAGTGCTACCTCTTCGCGACCGTCCGCTTTAAAGACAACATGGTCATGGAGCACTGTATATGCTGCGTCCCGCGCGTTGACTTCGTGATGTATTAACCGAACAAAGCGAACTGTCCCCGACTTTTTATAAAGATTCCAAAAATCGACAGTATCGCCTTTAAATAACGTATGTGTCCAAGAATTCCAAACGCCATAGTGATGGTAATGATCCCGCGGTTGTATCCGTGTAAGTCCATGTCCTTTTAAGGTATAAATCGGATGGATAAAACCGTTGCGTCGGTAACTACTATCCTGTCCTTTTGGTGGATAGACGGTATTGAAATGATAAGTAAGTAATGGTTGGTCATTCTTAAAAACGGTAAGCACGCTATCTATAACCAACTGAAGGCTATCCGTCCGTGTACCGTCTTGATCATAAGTAATATGTACAGATGATCCACATACGAGCATCATCATTGTACTTGCTATATATAGCAATAAGGTCTTTCTATTGGTCATCAGTTTCTGCTTTTTCATTAAACTAATTCGAAAACTACACTTACAAACATAACTTTTTATATGAAATCAGCATGAGTCAAGGATCAAAAAAAAATAATCCTTAGATTTATACCATAAAACAACCCTACATTGATGAACATCTTAGCATTCGCCGCAAGCAATAGCGCTCAATCCATTAACAAGCAACTGGTAACGAGTGTTAGCAAATACTACAAAGCATCCGACGTCATTATAGAAATACTGGATTTGAACGATTTTGACATGGTGCTTTTCTCGAAGGAACGAGAAAAGGCATCCGGTATCCCATCGTTGGCCTATGCCTTCGCCGAAAAAATTGATCGAGCAGACTTTATCCTCATATCTTTTGCAGAGAACAATGGTAACTATAATGCCGCGTATAAAAATATAATAGACTGGGTATCCAGAATACCAAATAGAAAAATTTTCAATGGCAAACCAGCTTTTTTAATGGCCACCTCTCCCGGAAAAAGAGGCGGACAATCTGTATTGGAAATTGCCGTCAACAGATTACCTTTTGATGGTGCAGAAGTATTGGAGAATTTTAGTCTTCCGGAATTTTCTCAAAACTTCGAAGAAGGTAAAGGCGTTACAAACGTATTATTCAGAAGCCAATTGGAAGCTAAAGTCCGGAAAACAAAAAAGATACTAAAACAAAAATTTGAGTAAAGTAAGTAACTTTATTAATAAAACCACACCATACAGATGCAAGGAAAAAGAAAAATTTGGATAATTGCCGTCGGTTTAATTCTCCTGTTGGGATACGGAATCTGGGAAGCTTACAACCAACCGTCCATCAAAGATTTACAAGGTGATTTTGAAGAGGTGGCGTTTATTCGAAATGATCAGAATAAAGGGGGGATTATGCGCGTTTATGCCGTGACCGTGGGCGACATGGAAAACGCACAATATGACGCCTGTGCAGATATGTTTCCTACGAACGATTATGGGAGTACAACGAAAATATATTTTTTCGATAAGTCAAAACCCTACCCGAGCATTTTGACAATCGAGTCGCCTCATTATGATACAGATCAATATGAAGCAGTTATGATTCTTAAACGGACGGGATCTGACAAAAAATAAGAAGCTATCTTTTTCGAGTACGTGCGGCAATAAATTCTTTAGGAGACACTTTCATTACATGTAGAAACACCCTGTTGAAATGGACAGCCGTGTTAAATCCACATTGATAGGCTGTTTCGGCGATGCTTTCTACTTTATTGTTAACTAATAATTGACATGCACTTTCAATACGTATTTCGTTAAGGAAAGAGATAAATGTTTTTTGCGTATGTTTTTTAAAGAACTTACAAAAAGCGGTAGGTGTTAGGTGGATGAGTGCGGAAACTTCTTCGATAGAGATCGTTCGTCTATAATTTTCAATCGCATATTTAATCACGGTATGGATACGAAGCCCATCGGCTTCTTGAAAATGAACTTTACTTAAACCAGAATACATGGATATAAATTTATCTTCTCTAGCCACCAGTTCTTTAAAGATATTTAGTAGGTTAATCAATTTAGATGCACCTTCTTTCCGATATAGGGATACGAATAACTCCTTCAATGGCATCGCGAATTGCTCTGGTAGCAATTTACTAGCGTCCATCGAATAAAACAACGACTTAACAACGCTCATTTCGTTCATATCAAAGAATGGACGTAGCTTTTCCAACGAGAAAAAGAGATGTATAATGCGTATCCGCGGTTCTTCTGCAATATGCTCGTCTTTAAAGAACAAATGCGGATCATTAGGCTTGATAAGGTATAGCTGATTTTCCAAACAAGGGCGTATTAGGTTGCCCAGCATGAGTGCGCCCTTTCCCTCCACAACATAGGTAATTTGAAATTCCCGATGCCGATGGTAATATTCGTAAAAATTCGTCCCCGTATTGTCCATGACGTAAAATGCCTCATCACCCCGAACGGGTACCGTAAATTCGATTGGCTCTTTATGTTCTGAAGATTTCATCATCATGATATAGCCCACGGTTTAAGCCGTGGGCTTAAAATAATCAACTAACCTAAAAATGGATAACGATAATCCGTTTCGGGATTAAAAGTCTCCTTGATGGTACGTGGGGACACCCAACGCAACAAGTTAATCATCGCACCGGCCTTATCGTTTGTACCCGAGCCTCTAGCGCCGCCAAAAGGTTGTTGGCCAACGACAGCTCCTGTACATTTATCATTAATATAGAAATTACCGGCTGCATTACGTAGCTTATATGTTGCCTCATCTACGGCATAACGACATTGAGAAATAACCGCGCCCGTTAAGGCATAAACGGATGTTTTGTCCACCAGCTCCAATGTTTCTTCCCATTTGTCATCTTCGTAAACATAGACTGTTAGGACAGGGCCAAATAATTCCTCTGTCATCGTTTCATAATCCGCCACCTTGGCCTGAATAACTGTCGGGTGAATAAAATAGCCTTTTGATTTGTCGTATTGGCCACCGATAATAACTTCTGCGTCTGTTGCCGCTTTCGCCCGGTCTATGTAACTGGATATCTTGTCGAATGCTTTTTCATCAATAACAGCATTGATAAAGTTACTTAAGTCTTCCGAACCGCCGATTTTGAAAGAGTTAATATCACGTTCCATGCGCGGGCGAAGATCATCCCACAATGATTTGGGTATATATGCGCGCGACGCCGCCGAACATTTCTGGCCCTGGAATTCGAAAGCTCCACGGACCAATGCGGTGTTAAGAACATCGATATCGGCAGATGGGTGTGCCAAGATAAAATCTTTCCCACCTGTCTCGCCTACAATGCGTGGATATGTTTTATAGCGATGGATATTTTCACCTATGGTTTTCCATATATTTTGGAATACAGCCGTAGAACCAGTAAAATGAATACCTGCAAAATCCGGATGTTTAAAGATTACTTCTCCTGCATCCGGTCCAGAAACATAAACTAGATTGATTACGCCGTCCGGAACCCCCGCTTCCTTAAATACTTTCATCACGATATTCGCCGAGTAAATCTGCGTGTTAGAAGGCTTCCATACCACGACATTTCCCATCATCGCAACACTAGATGGTAAATTTCCGGCAATAGCCGTAAAATTAAATGGCGTCAGTGCAAAAACAAACCCTTCTAGCGGACGTTGCTCTACTCTATTCCAAAAACCTTTTGGACTCACAGGTGGTTGTTGGCTATAGATTTCGGTCATATACGCCACATTGAAACGTAAAAAATCAGCAAGCTCACAAGCGGAGTCAATCTCTGCTTGAAAAGCATTTTTCGATTGGCCTAGCATCGTTGCTGCATTGATGATGTAGCGATATTTTGTTGCTATTAATTCAGCAGCTTTTAAAAAGATAGCTGCGCGTTGCTCCCATGGAAGTTTTTCCCAATTTTCCTTTGCTGCCAAAGCAGCATGAATTGCATTTTCGACATGACTCTTTGTCCCTTCATGGTAATAGCCCAAGATATGCTGATGGTCATGCGGAGGTGTCATCTTCGCTTTGTTTCCTGTGCGCACTTCTTTTCCTCCGATGTACATGGGAACATCTACTTCCTGTGCTCTTGCCTCTTCTATAGCCGCTTCTAATAGCTCCCTTTCCTTTGTACCAGGAGCATATGAATTAACCGGCTCATTAACTGGTGTAGGAACATTAAAAAATCCTTTTAACATAACTCTGCTCTTTTTTTAATTTGAGATAAAATTACCTATTATATAGTACGTTAAATATACGGATTATGTTTTTATATAAACATATATTGCCTAATAACAGTATACATCGGGAAATATAGGCAAAGATAAGTTGCTAATACTTTATTTTAAGGTCAATGAATACCTTAGACCAAAGCCAAATTGGACCTATCGTCAATAGCCGCCAAACGTCTATCCATGCGGTATGATGAGGTATTTTTCTAATTTGTAAAAAGGTCGTCGATACCCCTATAATAGTTAATACGGTACAGACTAACCATACTGCAGGCCCTCCATCGCGTTCGAGATATTCCAACTGGACAATAAAAAAACTCATTACACCGATCGTGAAAAGCATGGCATACGATAGTGTTGGAGCCAGCCGTAAATACAAATAGATGATAATCGCAATGTAAAAGGAACCCCAGTTCAGAAAGGTATCCATATGCATGCGAACCAGAAAACCGAGTTTAGGAAACGGGATCATCCAAATCAATCCCAAAACACCAAAAAATACAAACGCCAGACTGATAGTATACAGCCCCTTATGACCACTGGAAAAACGTTGATCCATTTCGTAAAAATAACGGTCGACAGCCCTATCAAAGTCTGGCGTTTTTAGTCCCTTATTGTATCGCTTGCTCATAACGCAAAGGTACATAATATCTTTTAAGCGCTTACCTGATGTTGTTTTCTATTTGCCCAGTAAAACACAACTGGGATAACGGTAAAACTCAAGAATAAACATATAATCAATCCCCCGACAATCATAATAGCGAGTGGTTTTTGAATTTCTGACCCCATACCGGTGGACATCGCCGCCGGTAATAATCCCATCGACCCCATTAGTGCAATCATAACGACCGGACGTATCCGGCTTCTAACCCCTGCATAAATAGCCGGTAAAAGTTCCATCCGTTGCCGAAGGTTATCCCGTATCACGCCGATTAATACAATCCCGTCAATTGTGGCAACGCCGAACAAGATAATAAAACCGATACCCGCCGAGATACCAAAGACGGTACCTGTCACCCATAACGAAATAAACCCACCGATGAATGCAAAAGCTAAAGTCAGCGAAGATATCAATGTGTCTCTTATGTTCCCAAAATTGAAATACAACAATATTAATATGAGTGTCAAGCTGACCGGGACAACCAACGCCAATTGTTTAGCGGCACGTTCCTTGCTTTCAAACTCACCTGCCCATTCCATATAGTTTTCCTGCGGCAGAGACACTTCTCTTGCGACAACTTCTTTCGCTTCATCGATCGTGCTCCCTAGATCGCGTCCTTCTATGCTGAATCCCACACCGATATAGCGACTACTTCCCTCTCGATAGATAAATGCCGGCCCAGTTTGGTAACCTACCGTTGCAATCTCCTGCAAAGGAATATTCTGGCCGCTGCTGGTCGGAATCAAAATATTCTTAATTTTTTCAGGTGTGTCCCGATAAGGTTCGTCAAAGCGTAATACGACATCAAATTGGCGATCGTCCTCATAAAATTTAGTGGCTGCCTGTCCACCGATCGTCATCTCGACAACTGCCTGGACATCCGCCGTAAACACGCCATACTTCGCCATTTCCGAGTCGTGTAATTGTATACGCAATTCCGGTAGACCAATATTTTTATACACATTGATATCCGTAATACCATGTACCTTGTCGATCGCTGCTGCTACCTGGTTGGCATAATCTTCCAGATCATATAAATCGTTTCCAAAAATTTTGATGACCAACGAACTCTTCACTCCGGCTACGAACTCCTCGACATTATCCTGTATTGGCTGACTGAATCCGAATGTGACACCAGGGTAGTGGTCTAGTTTTTCTCGTATGTTTTGGATTATATCCTCTTTCGTGATTTTACGCGTCCAAGTTTCGGCATCCTTCAGCTGTACGTGAAATTCAATATTAAAGAAACCAGTTGGATCGGTACCGTCATTCGGCCGCCCCGTTTGTGTCAAGACGAAATCTATCTCTTCCGCACTCTCTTCCATTGAAGCCTTCATTTCTTTTGCCAAGCGGGTGGATTCGTTTAAATTTACACTATTGGGCAACGTTGCACGGATATAAATAGCGCCTTCGTTCAGCTTTGGTAAAAACTCGGATCCATAATGCATAAACTTGAATATACACAACATTAAAATGCCAAGAAAAACACCAATCGTTGTTTTTTTATACCGAAAACTTACGGCAAACAAACCAAAAATAGTGCGTTGAAAAAACCGCGTCACCATGTTCTCCCGCTCTTCTATATTTTTTGTAAACAAAAGTTTACACATAGCAGGCACATATGTCAGGCTGAGAATCAAAGATCCCAACAGGGCGTAAGCTAATGTAAAGGCCAAAGGGCTGAACATTTTTCCTTCTACTTTTTGGAAAGAGAAAATTGGTAACAAAGCGACGATCAAGATAATCAAGGCGAAGAAAATATAAGAAGCAACACTTCCCGCACTTTTCTTGATGACCCCCAGCTTACTCATCTTCGCAAAACGTTCCGGCCCGACCCGGTGTGACAAGCCGGCCAATGCTACAAACACAGTTTCCACGATCACCAGTGTGCCTTCTAACAACAAACCAAAGTCCAGCGATCCCATGGATATAAGGTTCGCTGGCAACCCTTGTATCTTTAGCATCACAATAGCGAACAAAAAAGACAAAGGAATTACCGAGGCAACGATAAATGTAGACTTCCAATTGTACAGAAAGATGAACACAATTAAGGAAACCAATAAGATACCCTCTATTAGATTATGAGACACAGTCCGTACCGTATTGTCCACTAAGTGTGTACGGTCGAGAACCGGCTCGATATGTACACCTTCCGGCATAGCGCGCTCGTTCAGTTCCTCTATTTTTGCTTTCAAATCAGTAATCACTTCCGAAGGGTTCTCGCCACGGAGCATGATCACAATCCCTTGCACTAAATCGTCCTCATCGTTAAATCCCACTTGTCCCAATCGGGGCTTATTTGAAATTTCAACCTCTGCAACATGTTTTATTAAAATCGGGGTCGAACCGTTTAGTTTAACCGTAATATTTCCAATATCTGCTAGCTTATCCAATAACCCCACGCCCCGTACCACATATGCTTGGTCACCTCGTTCGATAACATCTCCCCCGACGTTAATATTCGATTTCGATACGGCTTCGTATACATCTAGCGGTGAGAGGTCGTAATTCTTGAGTTCGGCGGGGTGAATCTTTATCGCATAAATTTTCTCTTCGCCACCAAAGCTAACAATATCGGCCACACCGGGAACACCTAAAAGCTCCCGTTCGATGACCCAATCTTGCAAAGCCGTTAATTCCTTAATCGGCAGATCGCCTCTTATTACATAGCGAAAAATTTCGCCCGTCGCTCCAGATGGCGGTTCTACCTCTGTATCTGTACCATCCGGTAAATCCACACCCGCTAATTTATTGGAAACGTATTGTTGCGCATAAAAGTCTTCTACGCCGTCTTCAAATTGAACCGTAACGACGGAAAGTCCAAATAACGAGATGGAACGTACGCTCGATTTCCGCGGAATACTGTTTACTTCTTTGGATATGGGCAAGGTTACCAACTTCTCCACTTCTTCCGCACTCCGTCCAGGCCATTGTGTAATAATACGCGCTCGCGTATTGGTGACATCGGGAAATGCTTCTACTGCGGTATGGCGCAAAGCATATGTACCGGCGAACACCAATATCATCACCGCAAACAATACAATGGTTGTATTTTGCAACGAAAACGTCACTATATTTTGTACAAACTTCTTCATTCCACCCTGCTTTATTGGTTCAGCTGTTCGAAAATCAACAGCGCATTCGTTCCTACGACCATCTCGTTTGCATGTAGTTTTTCTTTAACATACGTATACTCCTCGTTCTGTCCGAGTGTCGTTATCGGTCGAACATCCATGTCGCAGCTATCTCTATACACCACCATATACTCTTTATTGTTACTAAACACTTTTGCTCGGTTTGGAATGGCCAAAGCCACTTCCGTATCTTTACGGTCAAGGTCAATGATGATATCTGCGCTCAGACCCGGCTTTAAATCCATATTCGGATTCGGCAGCACCACACGCGCCTTCAACACATGTTCGTTGTCATCAAAGGTGTTATAAATCTTATCAATTTTACCTTCGTAAAATCTATCTGGATAAGCAATTGTACGCACTTTCACTTTATTACCTTCTTGTATATGGCGTAAATTCGTTGCGTAGATATTTACCATGACCCATACCTCTTTTAGATTGGAAATAGAAAAAAGTGGCTCGTTATCGCCCGTTATACTTTGTCCCGGGCTAATCGACTTTTGTATAATATACCCATTTTTTGGCGCCAATAGGTGGAAAGCATCTTTCCCCGCCGCCCGATATAAGGACAGGCTTTCGTTGATCCGCTCCAACTCTAATATGGCACTTTCCAGTTCATGCTCTACAGTCAACACATCTTGAGTCGTTGCTAAGCCATCGGCTGCCAGTTCCCGCGTACTTTGCGTTTGCTTTTTCAACAAGACAATCTGATTTTCCTGAAACCGTTTTTGTTGGTATAGTTCCTGTATCTGGGCAGATTTTATCGTCGCCAGTACTTGCCCTTGCTTCACCTGATCCCCTAATTCAAAAGATACGCTTTCTACAACGCCTTCCAATAAGCTGCGGAAAGCAACCATATTGTTTTCGTCGTAATCTATCTTACCAGATAGTGTCAGCTGCTCTGTAATTGGTTGTTCTTTTACCTTGATAATCTCCGTTGATTTCCTCAGCTGATGGTTTAGGCAGAACGCTTCTCGCGCTGATGATTTCTCTTCGACTTCTGGCGTACAAGCGCTAAGACTCCAGAGTAACGCCGCAGCACCCCAATAAATTTTCCTTGTCATATTCTTTTTAAAAGTCTTTACCTAATAAATATTGTAGTTCTTCGAATGTGAGGTTATAATTTTCCCATATCGATATATAAGATTCTTGTGCTTCTCTATGGGATTGTACGTAATCAATAAATTCCATTAACGTCACCTGCTTTTCCAGTAAGTGTTTATGGTAGCTTTCCATCATCTTCTCCTGCGGTTCGGTATCTTCCCATCCATTCAGTATATTTTCGTACCCCAGTAACTGCTTTTTGTATTGGTTTATCTCTTCCTCGATTTCAGACTGTAGCCCTTCATAAATCACCTTCTCCTGATCAAGCTGATAGCGTGCTTTTTGTATGTTTCCTTTATTGCGATTGAAGATGGGCAAATCTATCGACAGGTTTAAGCCGATAAAATCTTGCATAATATTCCCACCGCGGTCATATTCCACCCCTACCGTCATATCCGGTTTACGGTTGGCGCGTTCAAGCGTTAGTTCGCCCTCCGCTTTTTTTACGGAAACGGCTTGCTTCTGAATGGCGATGTTTTGTTCGGCAAGCAAAGTCTTTATATCTGCCGGAAGCAAAATTGTTCTACTCGTAAATCTTTGGTTAATCTGTAACTGATCAAGTTCCAAATCGGATAGCCGTGTCAAAATACGGAGCTTAGAAAGATTCGTTTCTGTATCCGCTTCGAGATCGATTAAATCTTTCCGCAAACTCGCCAATTCGTTGTTTACTCGGAAATAGTCTGCCTTGGTTATGTTCTGCTGGCTGGCCTGGCGGTCATATTGATTTTTCATTTGCTCGAAAAGCTGCACAATATGCATCAACTGCGAACGGTTATATTTCACCGACGAGAGTTGATAAAACGTCTGCCGCAGTTCCTTTTTTAATTCACGAACGAGCTCCTCAAATTCGTATACAGCCATCCGATGTTCCAAACGCTTAATAGCTACTCGCTTTTTCCGCTTTCCAGCAGTTTCGATCAATTGCTCCAACCCTACGGAAATTTGTTGTGTCTCTCCCCAACTCCCAAACATAGGTGTCATCCGCTCCCCCCCGGGGTTTGTCCACAGGTTAACTTCACTTATGGCCAGAGTAGGATTCTCCCATACTTTTTCCTGTACAATTTCTGCTTCAGCTTTGCTTATTTCAAACTTCTCCGCAATGATTAAATAATTACGTTGCAGAAAGCTGGCTTCAAGCTGGTCTAAACTATATGGCTGTGCATAGCTAACAAAAGCAGCACAAAGTGTTAAAACAGTTAAATAATATCTCACCTTCTATACATTTTCAACAAATGTACGTCAGCAACGTTAAGCTAAATTTCGTGATAGATTAGAATTTGATTAGAAATGCAAGTGGACAATTGTTCCCTGCGTACTCGAAGAGATTTCCATCTCTACTTGATGAAGGGAAAAAATAATATTCGCCATCGATAACCCGATACCCTTCCCTTGATATTTCTGTGTGTTATGGCCTCGATAAAAATTTTGCCGAATATGTTGAAGATCCTGCTGCGGAATACCAATCCCTTGATCGATAATAGAGACGACCAACTTATTTCCCTGCTCGCGAAACATAACCTTAACCATCTTATTATTCGAATATTTAATCGCGTTTTCTAGAACGTTTCCAATAGCCAGTTCAAGTAGCTTGTCGTTGCCTTCGACAGTCAATAAAGCATTATTTTCTACTTGAAGATCAACATCAATATGTGCCCGGTGGTACAGTACCATATTTTCCACAAGCTGCCAAAGCACTTCATCAACCCGCGTTGGCTGTAGTTCGAAATTCGTCTTCGCGCCTGAAAGGAGCATCATTTGATCCAATGTAGTTTGTAGGTCAAGTGTGTATTGTCTTAATTGGGTAATCGCCCGTTCGTACTCCTCAACAGATCGTGGTTTACTTTTAGTTACCTCCAACGTCCCCAACAACGCTGTTATCGGTGTGCGCAGTTCGTGGGATACGTAATCGATAAAATTCTTTTGTACGTTGAAGGTCTTTTCTATACGTTTTACAAAATGATTATAAGTATTCACTAAGTCTCCGATCTCCGTGTAGGTCCTGGTCAACGAAAGGGGTTCGTTGAAGTTTTTACTATCTCGGTCTTTAATTTGACTAATGATCTTGATAATAGGTTGATAAGCGATATAGCTTAAATACTGCGAAAACAGGAAGATAAACAGTATACCGAATAAAAAAACAGCCATCAATATATGAAAGAGGGACGACATCTGTGCATTAAACTCAGTCCTAGACTCTCGCGTAATCACGACGAAGTCGCCTTCATTATCTGGATAGAAGATCCCATTGTAGAAGAATAAATCGGTCTTAAAAAAAGCATTTCCCATGTGCCTTACATCTGTAATAAACGAAGAAGGAATTTCGTCAGGGGCCCGCATATCTCCGTTGTACACGTTATTCAGGCTATCAAAGACGACAATATGCTGTCGAGAAATCGTACGATGCAGCTGGTTTTTAACGTTGGTGTGTTCTAGAAAAGAAAGCTCGTCCTGTTCTAAATAGTAAATGGCGGCCAGTAAAGACTTACTTTCCAGTGATTGCTGCTCTTTTCGTTCGAGTTGTGCGTAATAGGAGAGATAAATCACGATCGAGAAAACCAGCATGATGACCCCGAACATCACAACAGAATATAACGATAACCTGTGTTTTAACTTCATATGCTATACTTTGAACATATACCCGACACCCTTGACAGTAAAAATATACTTGTCATTATCCTTTTCGATTTTACTTCGGAGATAAGATATATAGACGTCTACTACATTCGTGTGATTATCAAACGTAATACCCCAGACTGCGTTTAAAATTTGCATTCTGGTGACTGTTTTACCTTCGTTTTCCACCAGATAGATAAGCAGCTTATACTCTCTAGGTGACAAATCAACCGGGTCCTCTCCCAACGTTACTTTATACTGTTCAAAATTGATGTGTAGACGCCCAAACTGTAGTTCAGCCTTCGGTATTTCTAGGTGTTCGTATCTTCGTCTACGAGTAAGCGCTCGGATGCGTGAAAGTAGCTCATCAAAATGAAAGGGCTTCGTAAGATAATCGTCAGCACCATAATCTAATGCCGATATTTTGTCCTGAACACTATTCAATGCGCTTAACATGAGGATAGGGGTATATACTTTTTTGTAGCGCAATGTCTGTAAAAGCTGTACACCATCCATATCTCCCAACATGATATCCAAAATAATAAGATCCCATTCGATGTTGATATATTGTTTTAATACATCTTCCGCATTTTTGCATAACGTTACCATATAGCCACGCTCCTCCAGTCCTTTAATCAAAAAGTTACTGATCCGGTTATCGTCTTCTACTACAAGAATTTGCATAAGCTGGTATTTATTCAAAAATAAGGAATTTATTTTACCCCTCTTTCTTTATAGAGGGGAGACAAAAACCGAACGAAGTGAGCTCAAGGTTTGAGGCATATAGAAATTCATTCTTAGCACCTCCCACTATCTCAAACATCCACAGCGACGATTTTTTCGTTCCTTTTTCTAAAAAAAGAACATCTAAAAGTGATTAAATTAACGTCTAGCTTAATTTCACAAAAAAAGCTGCCTTTTTCGAGGCAACTGTACTTTTGATATATTTAACAATTACTATTTCGCGTACGAAACCGATCTTGTTTCACGAATAACCGTTACCTTGATCTGACCTGGGTAGGTCATCTCCGTTTGGATACGGTTGGATATGTCTGCTGCCAAGATCTCCGCATGCGCATCAGAAACTTTCTCTGATTCGACCACAACCCGCAATTCGCGACCCGCTTGAATAGCAAATGTCTTTTCCACTCCTGGATAAGAAAGGGCGAGTTCCTCCAATTCCTTCAAACGTTTAATATAGCTCTCAACCACCTCGCGGCGGGCACCTGGACGCGCACCGGAAATAGCGTCACATGCCTGGACGACCGGTGAAATCAACGAGGTCATTTCTATTTCATCGTGGTGCGCCCCGATAGCGTTGCAAACATCAGGATGTTCTTTATATTTTTCCGCCAATTGCATACCCAAAATAGCGTGTGGCAATTCCGGATTGTCATCAGGCACTTTTCCGATATCGTGCAAAAGACCAGCACGCTTCGCATGTTTTACATTTAGACCGAGCTCTGCCGCCATCGTTGCTGCAAAGTTGGCAACTTCGCGGGAGTGCTGTAACAAATTCTGACCGTAGGAAGAACGGTAGCGCATACGGCCAACCATCCGTATCAGTTCCGGATGAAGGCCATGTATACCTAAATCAATTGCCGTACGCTCGCCGATTTCAACAATTTCATCTTCAATCTGTGTACGCGTCTTCGCCACCACCTCTTCAATACGAGCGGGGTGAATCCGTCCATCAGTCACCAATCTATGTAACGACAAACGGGCTATCTCCCGGCGCACTGGATCGAATCCAGACAATATGATCGCCTCTGGCGTATCGTCTACAATGATTTCAACGCCTGTAGCCGCTTCCAAAGCACGAATGTTACGTCCCTCGCGACCAATGATTCGGCCTTTAATTTCGTCGTTTTCAATATTGAAAATGGATACGGTATTTTCGATGGCTGATTCGGTTGCTGTTCGTTGAATCGTTTGGATAACGACTTTTTTAGCTTCTTTTGACGCCGTCAATTTTGCTTCATCTACGATATCCTTGATTTGCATAATGGCTTGTGAACGTGCTTCTTCACGAAGGGAGTTAACTAATTGTTCTCTAGCTTCCTGAGCAGACAAACCGGCTATTGTTTCCAATTGTTTGATGTGCTGATTCTTTAATTGATTTACCTCTTCCGATTTCTTCTCGTTGAGTTCAATTAAATGATCAAGTTTCTTGCTTTTGCTGTCTAAATCTTGCTTTTCTCTATTGAGACTTTCCAATTTTTGATTCAACGACTGCTCCTTCTGCCGAATTGTATTTTCTTTTTGAACCACCGCACTATTGCGTTGGCTAACTTCCTTTTCATGCTCTGCTTTCAATTGCAGAAACTTTTCTTTTGCCTCTAAATTCCGTTGTTTTTTGTAATGCTCAGCTTGCTGTTCAGCTTCTTTAATGATGCGTTCCGCCCTTTCTTGTGCCGCTTGTTCTTGTTTTTTGAAGACTGCCTGCAACAAAAAACGACCAATAACGATACCTATAATAAGCGAAATTATAATTAAAATAATTGTAATTAAATCCATTGTTTATATATATAGTATTTCTGTTTATTCAAAAAAAAACCGCAATTAAATGTAACAGGTCCCATGTATTATTAAACTTCGATTACACATGATTTGAGCAATTGATCATGACCTAGATGGCTTTCGCAAAATGGCCTACATCTTTTTTCGCTCGTGATATTGAAGCGTTAAGTTTAAAATAGTGACAACCCGAATTTAATTGCGGCAAATTCGTCGTTATAAGCTCTGAAATAAAGAACGATATCGTTATTTTCTAAAGAAATCCGTTAATATAGCATCCAACTCGTGAACTTTCTCTTCCAATCCATTCTCCTGTTGCTGTGCATTACGCTCGGCCTTTATCATTCCGGTGGCGTATTGCAAGACACACATAGACAATAAATCTTGTTTATCACGAACCGCATAATTTTCCTGCAATTCCTTTATTTTTTCATTAATTAATTTCGCAGCATATCTAATCACTTCTTCCTCTTCTGTCGCTACCCTCAGTGGATAAACACGGTCTGCGATATTTATTTTTATGGAAATTTCTCCCATTTTTGTTGAGCTTAAATAACGTAACAGGCTTCCGCCTCTACTCTTCCCCTATTTTAACAAGCCTATACATCTGTCTATTTCTCGCACAAAATCGTTAATTTTTTGCTTTGTGTCAAGTATTTTTTCATTTATAGCTTCTTTACCTACCTCCGAATTATCCAATGTTTTTGCAACTGCCAAAGCCTTAACCTTTTCCTCCAGCTGCTGTACTTTATTTGTACTGGTTTGAAATGCTACCTGTAAGGATTGTACTTCTAGTTTTAACAAATCATTTTCTTCCTGCAAGGCCTCGCACAACTGAATAAGATTCTTCGTCTTCTCGACAATGACATTCATTTGTGTAGATAGTCCAGCCATATAATTTTTTTTTCGCAATTAATCGTTAAACGTATCCATTAGCGCGCTACCGCACCAATTTCTTGCTCAAAGTTAAGCAATAATTTTTTAATTATGGTCTCAATTTGTTTGTCATTTAACGTTTTTTCTTCGTCTTGCAGCGTAAAACTTAATGCATAGGATTTCTTACCTTCAGCAAGTCCAGTACCTTTGTAAACATCGAAGATATTAACCTCTTTAAGTAATTTACGCTCGGTTTTCGTTGCTATTCGCAACAGCTCTTCAAACGTCACCGCATCATCGATTAGTAATGATAAATCTCGGCGTACTGCAGGAAATTTGGAAACCTCTTTATACTTTATCTTATTTTTACGTATTATCTTGATAATAAGATCCCAATCAAACTGAGCAAAATAAACTTTATTATCCACATCGGCTTTTTCTAGATTGCCGGCAGAGACGGAGCCCAACGTTACCAGAACCTTTTGTCCTTTCACATAATTCAGTCCGTAATCAAAATAAGTCTCATCCGTATCCTGTAACTGCAATCCTCCGATATTCAGACGTTTAATTACAGCGTCGACAGCCGCTTTCAAATGATAAAAGTTCGTCTTTTTACTTTTTAAATCCCAATGCTCCTCTATTTGATCCCCAGCTATACATAATGCTAGCTTTTGCTGCTCTTTATAGCCCTCTTCTGTCTTAAAATAGGTTTTACCGTATTCGAAATATTTAGCATTTGGCTGTTTTCGATTTTGGTTATACGCTACAGTCGTCAATGCCGAAAACAACAGGTTTTGACGCATGGTATCTAAATCCGAGCTCAACGGGTTAATCAAACGAACAGCCGTTTGTTCGTTTTCTACAAACGATAACTTCGTAAGGGAGTTGTTTAATATCTCGCGATAACCATTTCCTATCAATAAATCCGCAACCTGGTTTAACACCACTTCTTTATCCGGCTTTTCCGTTGTATTCAAAGAAGATTTAATTTGTGACTTTAGTTCGATATTGTTATAACCGTAGATACGTAGCACCTCCTCGATGACATCTACCTCTCGAGTAACGTCGACTTTATAAGCGGGCACACGCACTGTAATTTCTTCGCCGTCCTCTTCTGAAACGCAGATTCCTAACGCTTCGATAATGGCTTTTATTTCTATATCGGGTATTTCCTTACCGATCAGTTGTCGCACTCGACCATAATGAACGGGGAATACAAATGGCGAAACGGGGTTTGGATAGCTGTCGGTTATAGAGGAGACGATCTTACCACCGGCAATCTCCTGAATCATCAACGCCGCTTTTTGCAACGCATACACCGGCATATCGGGATCTGTACCACGCTCAAAACGGAACGAAGAATCTGTTTTTAGACCGTGCCGTTTCGATGTCTTCCGTACCGATACGGCATTGAAATAAGCCGACTCCAAGAAAATACTCGTAGTTGTCTCGTTAACACCGGAATATTCACCTCCAAAAACACCAGCGATACACATCGGCTTATCCGCATCTGCAATAACCAAATCTTCTGACGAGAGCTTTCTCTCTACGCCATCCAGCGTTACAAAAAGCTCATTTTCTGCCGCGTACCGTACGACTATTTTATTTTCGGCAATCTTCGCTGCGTCAAATGCATGTAGAGGTTGTCCCAAATCGTGTAATATATAATTGGTGATATCTACTATATTATTGATTGGACGTAGGCCGATTACATTCAGTTTTTCTTTCAGCCAATCTGGTGACTCTCCTACGGTGATATCGGAAATAGTCACTCCGGCATACCGTAGGGCTGCCTCAGCTGCTTTTACTTCTACCTGTACTCCTACATCCTTTCCTTCCTGAAAAGCGGAAACGTCATCCAATATATAAGATTTACGGAAATACGCCGCCAAATCGCGCGCTACGCCTAAATGTGATGCAGCGTCTGCCCGGTTGGGTGTTAAACCGATTTCATATCGGAAATCGTCTTGAATATTAAAATAATCTTTTACCAGCGCGCCTACTACCGCATCAGCGTTCAACTCTACAATGCCCGCGTGTGAGGTTCCTAAACCGATCTCGTCCTCACCGCATAACATCCCTTCAGACACTTCTCCTCGGATCTTAGATTTCGTGATTTTGAAAGGTTCACCATTTACGGGATGACAATACGTTCCCACCGTCGCTACAATTACTTTTAGTCCTTCCCGCACATTGGGTGCACCACAGACAACATGCAATAATTCCGGTCTGCCAACATCCACTGTTGTGACTTTTAATTTATCCGCATTGGGGTGCTGTGCGCATGTTTTCACTTCTCCTACAACTAAACCTTCTAAACCACCTGGGATACTCTGCACCGTTTCTAGTAACTCCACTTCCAGCCCTATGTCTGTTAAAATCAAGGATAGTTCTTCTGGTGTTTTATCAATGTTTATGTAGTTCTTAAGCCAATTATAGGAAATATTCATGTTGAATCTTTATTTTAGGCACAAAGATAGTTTTTTTGACGTGTTCAGTAAAGCGTTTTCTGTTGATGTACAGAAAAACGGCTTTTTTATTGGCGCAAATGCATACTCGTAGTTGTCTACTTTTCTGTAAACGAAGCATTCGAATCGTTCCAGGTATCGCCATCTTAACAAATACACGACTCAAATTTCTGGTCGAACAGCCAAGAGCGATAGCCATACGGTTGCAGTTCAAATCCGCCTCCATATAATATAATGCTCAACTTTATGGCGATAGGTTTGATGACCAAGGATATCCAGTTTTTTTTGACATAAGTATCCAAGATAGCGATTTTATCTAAAATTCAAATTTAATCCTTACTTTTGGGCTCTTTTTAGGAGAGAGAAATATGAGTGTAAGTAACAATAACAACAATCAGGGGGATAGTTTATTAGGAGACCTTGAAAAAACCATCATCATCAATAATTTGATGGACTCGCCCTTTCCAGAGCGGGATGAACAGTGGCGAGATCATTTTTTGAGTCATATCGGCGGAGCAAACCTCAAGCTTGGTGAACCAGAAGTGGCTATTAGCAAGGACGGCTTTCCGTACATACAACTCCAGACGGTTGCTGCCGGAGAAAGTTTTCAGGCATTTGTTATCAAAAACGAGCTAGACACCATATTAGAGCAGGGTTTTGGCGTTGCCATTAACGCAGATTTACAGCAACCTGATTGGATTTTCTCCTACGGTGATTTAGTAAACCTTAAATTGAACGGCTCTTTTTATACCGATAAGACTGTCTTTACTAATCCAGAAGAATATTTAGGCATCGACAAGGACGAGGAAATTTTGGTAGGACAACCTGCTGAAGAGATTTTCCCTAATTTTCTTCGGAGACAGATTCGCGAGTTTTTACAATATTCCGGGATCAAAAATCCAAAAATCATGTTAATTGCCCGTAATTATACAGATGAAGAGCGTGCATCGCAGGATTTGGTGTTCAATATCATACCTACACAATTTCCATCGGAAAAAGATTTCAACACCATCATGAATACCATACAATGGTTTTTACCGAAGCAGTACTCATTTTTCGGCGCTGATGAACTGGCCATCGAAAATGGATTTCAATCCCTTTAATAAAATCAAAATAAACTCAGATGTATTTTAATGTACGCGTTTACGGTCTATTGATTACAGATACCAAGGAAGTTCTTATTAGTGATGAAAAGACGCTCAATGTATCTTTCACTAAATTTCCTGGCGGCGGGCTGGAGTATGGCGAGGGGTTAATCGATGCACTAAAACGAGAGTTCATGGAAGAATGCCAATTAGAAATAGATATCGTTCGGCATATATATACCACGGATTTCTATGAAAGATCCAGCTTTAATGACAGCCAGATTATTTCGATCTACTATCAAGTACGCGCGCGAAGTCCAATTCTATTCGATATAAAGACAAGTCCTTTTGATTTTTCCCACGAAAAGCAAAAAGAGAAGATGGAGGTCTTTAGGTTTATACCAATCGATAGCCTGCAAGAAGCAGATTTAACGTTTAAAACAGACCAGATGGCTTGGCATCAATTCAAAAAATCGATATTGTAAAAAAACGCGATTACCGTCCCGCCAATTGGCAGAGAACCCATGGAAGATAATAGTGTCTTCACTTTATCTCAAAAAATACGCTAGCGCGATTACGACGACAATACCGACGATAATAATAATCAGATTTCGTTTACCTTCATTATCCGATTCCGCGCTTCTAAATTTATAGTCTCTTTTGAATTTATTCATATCCATAACTGCCTCCTTTTTCTATGGTGATGATAATAACCGTAAATTTACATAAAAAATTATTTATTCGTGGTGGTAAGGTTCTCTCCGTTGAATTGTAAATGCCCGATAAAGCTGCTCCACAAAAAACAAACGAATCATCTGATGGGAAAATGTCATTTTGGACAACGATAACCGTTCGTTGGCCCGTTTATATACTTCTTCCGAAAAACCATAGGGACCTCCAATAACAAATACAATATGCTGAACAGAACCCACTATTTTTTGCTCCAGAAACTTCGCAAACTCTACCGAACGGAACGCTTTTCCACGTTCGTCTAATAAGATCACAAAATCCCCATTCTTCAATTGTTTTAGGATAAGCTCACCTTCTCTCGTCTTTTGTTGTTCTTGTGTTAAGTGTCTTGTGCTTTTAATATCAGGAATAACAGAAATATTAAAATATACATAATGCTTTAGCCGCTTCGCATAATTTTCGATACCCATTTTAATAAAACTCTCATCCGTTTTTCCGATACACAATAGCGTTGTTTTCATTTTGTTATATTTCAACAAATATCCCTCATTTATTCTAAAAAGCCGCGTATTTTTTTAATTCCTGTAATTAACAAACTAGATCTAACATGAACGAGATGAAGTCTAAACAATTTACTATTTTCATCCTATATTTCACATCAAAATTACATTTATTAATAAAATCAAGAAAAATGAAGTTATTTAAAACCATTTCTAGCGTCTGT
This sequence comes from Sphingobacterium gobiense, assembly GCF_002980575.1. GTDB lineage: Bacteria > Bacteroidota > Bacteroidia > Sphingobacteriales > Sphingobacteriaceae > Sphingobacterium > Sphingobacterium gobiense. Next base: position 193,658 of record NZ_PVBS01000001.1, on the reverse strand, counting down.
ACACTACTATTGGCAGTCAGCGTAAATGCGCAGGAAGAAAGTTCCGTACAAGACACCACTAAAACCTGGACTATTAAGGGTGAAAACACATTTCTGATCAATCAAAGCTCGTTCTCTAACTGGGCTGCCGGAGGTGTTAATTCCTTTGCCGGAAATTTGATCTTTAATTATGACTTTAATTATAAAAAAGATAAATGGAGCTGGGACAATAAAGTATTGGCCGCTTACGGACAGACTTTCCAAAAGGAAACGGGTTGGCGTAAAAACGACGACCGGCTTGCACTAAATAGTTTGCTTGGTTACGAAGCATCGCCATATTGGTTATACACATTCTTTATGAACTTTAACACCCAATTTGCAAATGGATACAATTACGCCGACACCGGAAGGGACAAGATTTCTGCAAGTTTCGCTCCGGCCTATCTGAGTTTTGGTCCTGGTATGGCATATAAAAGGTCAGACAATTTTAAGGTTAATCTATCGCCGATGGCCGCGCGCTTCATTTTTGTCACAAACGACTCACTATCGAATGTGGGAGCATTCGGCGTAGATCCTGGTGAAAAATTAAGGTTTGAACTAGGTGCATCTTTAGATGCTTACTACAAGGTCAACCTAATGGAAAATATATCGTTAGAAAACATCTTAAAGCTGTATTCCAACTACCTAGAAGATCCGCAAAACGTAGACGTTGATTACACTGCCAATCTTTTTATGGAAGTGAATCGATTTATCACAGTAAATGCAGGTGTGCAATTGATATATGACGATAATACCGATGTGCCAAAAGTAAGAAATGGTGTAGAAACTAAAGGTCCTGGCCTTCAGGTTAGACAGATACTTGGTGCAGGAATCACTTATAAATTCTAGCATCAAAAAAGCCCGGGAGTAATCTGGCGATTTCCCAGGCTTTAAAAATATAATCCCATAAATGGGATAATCAACCTAAACCTATAGCAAAGGTAAAATATAATTATTATACCTCCCAATTTTTCTTCTTCTATTTTAGGGGAAAATCACGAAGTTCTCATCCATACCGTTATAAAATAAACACGCATGGATAAATAAGACATAAAAAAGTTACCTTTGCAAAAAAATATTATGTTTACCGGCATTATTGAAACTGTAGGAATTGTGACCGACATAGAAAACGAATTAGGAAATATACATTTCTTTATACAATCCGATATTTCTAACGAGTTGAAAATTGACCAAAGTATATCGCATAATGGCGTATGCTTAACTGTTGTCGGAATAGAGGAGAATGTTCACAAAGTGACAGCTATACAAGAGACATTACGCAAATCTAATTTAGGAGCTTTAAAAGTTAATGACTTGATCAATCTAGAACGCTGTACGCTGGCGAACGGGCGATTCGATGGCCACATTGTACAGGGACACGTAGACCAAACCGCTATTTGTATTGCGAAAGAAGAACAACAGGGAAGTTGGCTGTTTACCTTTGAATATCAACCCCTACAGCAAAACATAACGGTGGAAAAAGGCTCTATAACTGTAAATGGAATTAGCTTAACCGTAGTCAATTCGCAGGCGAGTCAATTTTCAGTGGCCATTATTCCCTACACCATAGAACACACCAATCTGCAACAGGTAAGTATAGGCGACACCGTCAATTTAGAATTTGATATTGTTGGAAAATACGTCTCCAAAATAATAGCTATGCGTGATCACTCCAGATAATGCCCTTGCCTAACCAATAATGCTCTATATTTATTGAATACACTGGATTTTGAAATAAATCCTAAATATCGATCATCCTCGTCGACCACAGGCAATATCCACACGTCGTCTTTGTTCATCTTGGTCATCACGATTTCCATATTCTCTTTGTCGCGGACAACATCGTTAGGTTTTTGAGCCAACTGTTCGAACGTCTTGTCAGCCCCCTCCTCTTCGCCCAATAAAATGGCAAAAAGCCGTTCACTGTAGATTGTCCCCAACAATTTCCCACTATCATCTACGATAGGAAATATATTACGTTTTGAATGGATAATATCCGATTTTCTATCCAATGGCGTTTCATGGAGTCGCAATATGACAAAGTTAGTCTCTAGCACATATCGGAGCTTCATCATACTTAACACTGTTCGATCTTTATCTTCGTAGGAAAGCAAATCTCCCGAATCTGCCAATACTTTTGTATAGATAGAATGTTTGAGTATAGAGCGATTGATGAGGTAAGATATAGACGTAACTAACATCAACGGTACCATAAGTGTATAGCCACCCGTAATTTCTGCTATCAGAAACAGACCTGTCAGCGGTGCATGCATAATGCCCGCCAATGCACCGGCCATACCAGCTACTACAAAATTAGGTACATTGAGCATCACAACACCGGTCTGATTGATACCGTAGGCAAAAGCAAAGCCAAGAAGCCCGCCCATTACCAAGCTAGGGCCGAACACCCCTCCATTTCCACCTCCGTTCAATGTAAAAAGTGATGCAAAAGATTTCGCGAACAGGGTCAAAACAGTATAACATACAACGACACCCGCCATATGTCTATAATCAGCAAAGAGGCTATTCTTCACAATAGCGTCAAACTGTCCGTCCAGCATTTGTTGGATTGCGAGATATCCTTCACCATATAACGCGGGGAAAATGAAAATCATCAGCCCTAACGAAATGCCACTGAACCACACCTTATGGTAAGGATTATCGATTTTCGCGAACCAAGATTTTATGGATGTGCTTATTTTTGCAAAATAAACCGTATAGAGACCAACAATTACCGCTAATAGTATATAGAAGATAAGTGCTCCGACCTCCCACTCGGTACTAGCCGTATGAAAAAGAGGTTCACTATACAGTAACCGAGAAACAACGGAGGCTAATGCGGCAGAAATCAATAAAGGAATAAAGGCGGGTATCGAAAACTCCGGTAGTAAGATCTCGATAGCAAAAATCATCCCCGCAATAGGGCTGTTAAAGGCTCCCGCAATCCCTGCAGCTGCACCACAAGCCAACAACATGGTAATCTCCTTATATTGTAAACCAAAGAAACGTCCTATATTGGACCCGATGGACGAACCGCTATACGCAATAGGAGCCTCTAAACCACAAGAACCACCAAAGCCCACCGTGATAGCGCTCGTCACGATCTGTGAATACACATTATGTGGCTCTATACGACTGGATTTCCGCGAAATTGCATAAATAATAGGTGTGATACCGTGTTCAAATTTCTTCTTTTTGAGAAACTTGCGCACATATAATACACTCAACAAAATACCCAGAAGCGGGAGAATCAAATAAAACGAATATTTATAATGCCATTCAATATCGTTCTGCAGCGTGGCCGCAATAAAATGCGTCAGACCTTTTAACAGTGCAGCCGCCAGCCCGCCTATAATCCCAACGAGAAACGCCAGTATAATTAGAAAATTCCGGTTTGAAATTTTCTGCATCCGCCAGCGGTTCAGTTCGTCTAGTTTCTTTCTAATGTTTACTTTCATGTTAACACAGTCCCTTATTAGAGGTCAAACCCCATTACTTCTCTTTTCTTTTTCGTTTTAAAACGTTCGGGTACAATAGCTAAAATTTCATTTTTCAAGGCATTAACAGCCTGTTTCTTCACGAAGTTTGAGGTCGTTACCAAGCTTATTTCTCGAACGGGCTCTGGCATTTTGAAATACCTTACGTGGTTAAGCTGATCTTCATCATACCCCAGGATGCTCATTTCTGGCAATATCGTAATCCCTCCATTGATATCCACCATCCGTTTCAGGGTTTCGACACTCCCAGTATTATACTCAAATGTTCCCTCAGCAGCTTGATTATGCTTATAATGACATATATTTAGGACTTGCCCTCGCATACAGTGTCCCTCGTTAAGAAGCCATAATTTTTCATTGGCGATTTCGTCTGCCGTTACTATCTTTTTTTCGTATAGTGGACTTTTTTCTGATACATACGCGACAAAAGTTTCGTAGTACAATTCCCTTTCTTCTATACCAGCTTCCTGTAAAGGGGTAGAAAGAATACCACAGTCCAAGCGCCCTGTTTTAAGCTCTTGAATAATCCTTTCGGTCGTATATTCCCAAATCTGTAGCTGCAGTTGTGGGTAGGCTTGAAGCATCTTTGTCAAGACGTCCGGAAGCAAATAGGGTGCTACCGTCGGAATAACGCCCAATTTTAGTTCGCCCGAAACAACGCCTCTCTCCTCTTGCAATAATTCCTCTATTTTTTTGCTCTCATTCAATACCACACGTGCTTGTCGAACAATCTTTTCTCCTATTTCAGTAGGCACCACCGGCTGTCGGCTCCGATCAAATATTTTCGCTCCCAACGACTCTTCCAATTTCTGAATCTGCATACTCAAGGTCGGCTGTGTTACATAACAGTGCTCTGCCGCAGCGACAAAACTACGGTAAGTATCCACAGCTATAATATATTCCAGTTGCACAAGTGTCATCCTATCGATTTTTAACTAAGCAAAGGTAGGTATTTATTTGAGAAGAGGTCTCCCGAATGTATCCGAGACGTCCTTAATTTCCAAAAATACGACACGGATATTTATTCAGTGTCTTCTTCATCTTTTTACATAAGAGGATTATTGTAATTTCAGTTCTTCAACCTTTTGTACTTTTTTTCCTCTCAATTCTTCACACCGGCCAGCATACCGAAATGGCTAGGTGTACAGGTCGAGGACGCCGCGTAAACATTGGTAAACAGAATACCCTCATTGGCCAACCATGTTCGGCGTAGAGATACTTTCTGCATCATAAGCGCCCACGTCATCATACCCCAGATCGTCCATATTGATGATGATGAGATTGGGCTGCTGCTCTGTACGCTCTATCGCTTTATTACAACGCGTTAAAAATGTCAAGAGCAATCCCACACCTAGGGAAAGCGTAAATTTCGATTTATAGAATCTGTTTTCATGATTATTTCCTCAAAAAATTTAGTTTGGTCTAGTCTAACTTGAAACATCAAACTTAGTACAGATTTAAACTGCAAATTATTTGAAATAAAGAATACCCTCTGCCGTCTATCCCTAGTCGGAAATGTTTCTTAACTTTGGAGAGAATGCTAAAATTTGGAAGTTTATGATCAAACTAAAAGCAAAAGGAAGCCTGTTATGTGCCTTTTTATTGGGAGCCAGCGTATTTAATTTTTCGGCATCCATTCCCGACGAAGGAATGTTTCCCCTTAGTGAGCTTAGCCGCGCAGGATTAAAAAAGGCAGGGTTAAAAATAGCGGAGAAAGACATCTATAATCCCGGACAAATTGGATTGGTAGATGCATTAGTACAGGTAAGTGGTTGTTCGGGTTCTTTCGTATCTCCTACCGGCCTTATCATTACGAACCACCATTGTGCATTTAGTGCTGTGCAGTTAGCGAGTTCACCCGAGTTTAATTACTTAAAAAATGGCTTTGTTGCGCATGCTTACGAACAGGAGATTGAAGCGCAAGGTTTAACCATTCGCATTACAGAATCTTACGAAGATGTATCAGAAGAGATTTTAAGCGCGGTAGCTTCTATTAGCGATCCAGCAGAACGCATCAATATGATCAGTAAAAAGCGGTCTGAAATTGCAAAAAGAGCAGAGACGGACAATCCAACCATTAAAGCGGAAGTCTCCGAGATGTTCATCGGCAAAAGCTACGTACTTTTCCGTTACAAGACAATCGAAGATGTACGTCTAGTTTATGTCCCTCGGCAAGATATCGGTGAATTCGGAGGTGAAACAGACAATTGGGTTTGGCCGCGACATACGGGAGACTTTTCTTTTTTACGTGCTTACGTAGCACCAGACGGATCGTCGGCGAAATACGCAAAGGAGAACGTACCCTACCAACCAAAAAAACACCTTAAAGTGAATCCAAAAGGTGTCAACGAAAATGATTTCGTTTTTATCTTAGGTTATCCCGGTCGTACATTTAGGCACCGCCCGGCTCAATATATTGAATACCAACAAAAATATTTACTGCCATATACATCGGAACTTTATGATTTTCAAAATCAACAAATGGTTGCAGTAGGGAAAGAAGATCCAAAAACAGCATTGGCGCTGGCAACACGTATCAAGCGAAACGCGAACGTCATGAAAAACTATCGCGGTAAATTGAAAGGGCTTCAGAATTTGAATTTGGTTGGCGACAAACGAGAAGAAGATGAAGCACTAACAAAATTCATTGCAAGCAAACCCGATCTCCAAGCTAAATACGGCACACTGATGGCCGACATTGATAAGCATTACCAAGCTGTTTTTAAGGTTGCTCCAAAAGAGCTTTGGTTCAATAACATTTATAACAGTATATCTCTGCTTCGGGTAGCTTATACAATAAACGATTTTAAAAAAGCTATACTCAAGCAAAATGGACTCAACACACAAGAAGAGGTATTCGCGCTTAACATTAATCAATTGCGGGAATATATAGATAACATCTATGGTAGCTATCATCTTACGGTCGACAAAAATATTGGACGCCGTATGTTTGAGGACGCCTATCAATTAGATGGATCCAACCAACTTGATTACTTCGTCAAGAAAAACTTCACCAATAAAGAGGAAGCGGGAGATTATATAGTAGCGGCTTTAGACAAGTCCAAACTTAACAGCAAGGAAACACTCTACAACACGATATTAAAAGATATCCAGTCGTTAAAGAACTATAACGATGATCTATTGACGATCCTAAAAGAACTGGATACTGAGCGCGAGGTATTCAATACAGAGCAAAAACGTCGTGAGGGTGTTTTAAATCGCCTTATGGGAGATTACGTGGCCGTAAAGGAGCAATATCAAGCAAAAAACTTTATTCCAGATGCGAATTCCACGCTACGCCTCACTTTCGGAAACATCAAAGGTTACAGTCCTGCCGATGCCACGTATATGAGTCCGTTTACAACGATAAAAGGGCTTATAGAAAAAGGAAATTCGGGATTATCAGAATATGAATATCCAGAAAGTATTAAAGCGGCATGGTTGGAAAAAAACTTCGGCGCATATGTAAAGAAAGATCTTAACGATGTTCCGGTCAATATCCTCTACAATATGGATACAACCGGTGGAAATTCTGGTTCGCCGATTATGAATGCACATGGTGAACTCATCGGTGTTAATTTTGACCGTGCTTACGATGCAACCATAAACGATTTTGCCTGGAGCGAAGATTATAGCCGCTCCATCGGTGTGGATATCCGTTATGTATTATGGATAGCCGACAAAATCGACAATGCGCAATTCATTTTAGAGGAAATGGGGATTTAGCGACGAGTCACTTTCCGTATCTTCACGGCTAGCACTACTGTGGCAATAATAAAACACACCGCAGCAATAATGGCCATGGCGATTAAATCGCTATAGGTATGATAATTTTCTCCGTGCTGAATAAACATAACCCTAAAAATGCGTAAGTAGTGGGTAGACGGAATGACATCCGCAATAAGCTGTACCCAAGCCGGCATCAAACTAGACGGCCAGGTGAAACCACTTAAAATAAATGCAGGTGTTGCGATAACCATCAATATTTCCGTTGCTTTCAATTGTGACGGCAAAACGATACTTACCAAAACACCGATAAAGCATACGGCCAACATAAACACGAATGTACACAACACAAACCACCAAAAATCAGCATGTAATGGCATTTCATACCATTTTCCAAACCCCCAATACAATATCAATATACCAATGGACATGAGGATATAAGGCGTAATCTTGACAAAGATAAGCCCTACGGGGTTCCGTATTTTCTCCGCCAATTCTACAAAGGTGCCGTTCTCAAATTCGGAAGAAAAAGATAACGCCAATCCCAAAAGGAGCACCTGTTGCAATACGATAATCAGCACACCTGGCAGCATAAAATACAGATAGTTACCGCTTCGGATATTCTGCCTGACCATGGTCGTTTTGAAAGGTTCGTATTGTTCGGCTGCAATCTTGGCAGGAACGCCTTGTTTCATCTGCGTTTCTATTTGTACGCCGGCTTTGAGTGTCATGGCGCAAACATTCACAGCCATGGCAGCTGTATTGGAAGTCAAGGTATTGGAACCATCCACAAAAATGGTCACTGCCGGAACCCGCTTTTGTTGGACACCTGCGGCAAAGCCCTTAGGGATATGCACAATAACCGTTGCATCATGTTCAATAGCAATCTCCTTTGAATCAAACAGTGATGGCAGCATACGCACCACCTTGATGCTTTCGTTGTCGTTCATCATGTCGACAAAAGTGGCACTCATCGGACTATTGTCTTCGTCCACAACAATAATCGGCATTTCCGTTACTTTCCCTTGTTGATACACATGCCCTATCAATACACCATAGAGAATCGGTGCGCCGATAAAGAGCATCATCAGCACACTATTGTTGAAAAAGAGCTTAAACTCGCGTTGAATGAGTTCGATAAATTTTTTCACGTTCTAATCCTTTCTATGGTGCTTGAAGAACAACCAGCGTCTTTGTTAACAAATCACTTACCTCTGCATGATCTTGAGGCACTACTTTAACCTCAAATACCGTCAATTGGTTATCATAGTCCGGATAAGCCGTAGAAATATTCGCATACGAGCTCAATGCTTTCATCGCTACTACCCTACCTTTGATTTCCTTGTTATCCAAATAAGGGACACGCAGAACAACGTCACTTCCTCTATTTAATTTACCTACTCTATTTTCAGGAACAGTAAACCGGAAATAAGTCGCATTGTTAATGTAACCATTGATAATAGCATATCCAGCGGTGGCGAGTTCCCCTACGTTTAAATTAACAGTTTCCACACTCATATCCTGCGGTGCGATAAGGTATTTCTCCCGTGCGGCTACCTTAACCTCCGCTACTGCCCCTAAAGCACGCTCTTTTTGTCCTAACGCCATGATTTGCTGCTCGTAACGAGCACCATTCCGTGCCTCTTCCATTTCCGCTTGCGCAGCGAGGTATTGATTTTTCGCTCCTTGATATTTGGCGTACGTTTCATCATATTGTTGCTGCGACACTAAACTGTCACGCAATAAGTTTTTCAAGCGATTGATAGATTTCTCGGCGAATTCATATTGCTCTTTTAATCCGTCTACCTTAGCCTGCAATTGTACCAATTGCCCGCGTGTAGCACCTTTTGTCGCCATATTATATTGTGCTTCGGCAGATTGTAGAGCTCCTTGTGCCTGCTCTGCTTTTGCATCTACTTCGGGGATATCCAATATCACTAACGTATCTCCTGCATGTACAAACTCTCCTTCTTGAACACGTATTTCCGCCACCTTTCCGGGGACTTTTGTCACAACCGTTATTTGTTCACGTTCAACTTTTCCTTCCAAAGGCTTCTCCCGAACTTCATTTTTGCAAGCAAAAAATAAGAAAACCAAGGGTATAAGATACAACTGTTTCATTTCTATTCGTATATGGTTTGTAATAGTTTTCCTGATGTATGTAATAATTCCAATGCCACTGCACGTTGCTGCAAAACATGGCTGTAAAAATTAAGATTGACTTTATACCACTCATTTTCGGTTGCCAACAGTTCCGTTACGTCAATCAAGCCAGCTTCATACTGCTTCGAAGCCATCTGCAAATTATTTTGGGCAACTTTTACCTGTTGGTCACCTACTTTTAATTTCTGATTTGCGGTGGTATAACTGACTTTGTTTTTATCCAGCAACAGATTTAATTTTTCCGTTGCGTCAAGAAACTTCGTTTCATTGATGGCTTGATCTAATTGTACTTGCTTTACTTTATTTCGGTGTTCCCCACCGTTAAAGATATCCCATCTCACCCCGACGCCAACCATAAAGTTAGGCCTACCTTTTAGATAGTTGGTAGAAAGGTCGAGATCACCTACGACGGGTTTGTCTTTAATGGTTAAATTCGTGTTATGAAGATTCAAATAGCTCGCTGAGCCGAAAGCAAAAACCGTCGGCAGTGACGCCCCTTTTTCTTTTTTATACAGATATTCATAAGCTTTAGATGACGCATCCAACGCTTTTAATTCAGAACGCTCTTCCACTCCCGTGGGTACATCCGATAAATAGATGGGCGAAAGATTATACAATACCTCTTCTACTGCTGATGCCGATAAACTCGTTTCCTGTTGTATTTTTTTGACCAGTAACGCACGATTTCCAGCTAACTCCACCTTTTTTTCTTCCAATTCCAACAGAGCAAGTTTAAGTTTATCCCGATCATATGGTATAGCCAATCCATTTTCGATGGCCTTATTCACTTTTTCCTGTTCCTTTTTCAACCTCCGTTCGGAATCTAGAATCAGTTTATCAACCTCGTTCAACAACATCAGCTGATCGAACGTAGACGCGATCTCCTTTGCCATTCCCTCTTTTCCCGCTTCGGCCAGATAACCTTGTGCTCGCGCCTTTTCTTGGAGGGCACGTTCGCCATTGAGTATCTGCAATCCTGAAAAAATAACTTGTCTTACAGATACACCCGCATATACAGCTTGTGATCTAAGGGTAAAATCTGTCGCACCGTCAAATAGTCCTAGATTCAATACCGGCAGATTGAGTGTAGGAATATCAAGACTCCCATTGTTGTACATAAAACCATACAAGCCTGTCGCTGATACATGGGGCAGTTTATTCGCTTTCACGCCCTCCGCTTCTAGGTTCGCTTTATCTACTTCGTAGTTTTTGAGTTTCAGATCGTGGTTAGCCTGAAACGATTGCTGTATAACTTCTTTTACTTTTGGATCTATAATGGATTGTGCCCGCCCCGTTTGTTGAAAAGCAATGCTAAACATCATTAAGATCCATCCCCATTTCTTTACCATAACTTGTTTTATTTATCGCAACAAATATCTGCTTTATATAGCTTGCTTTTTTTAAGATATCTTAAAAAAGGAGGTCTTGTATCGATTTATTGAATTAACGCTGTGCTCTAATGACGCTAAGCGTCTGTTGAGAAATGCCTAAATAGGACGCAATATCTCCTAATGGTGCTCGCAGAAGTATATTTGGATGCTGCTCCATTAATTTTTGATAGCGTTCTTGTGCCGTTTCAAATTGCAAGCTCTGTAGCCGCGTGGAAAACCCTATCAATGCTTGCAACAGTATGGTTTGTATAAGTCTGTTCATGGCTATGGAACGGGATGCAAGTTTCGATATCGCATCAAACGGGATCAAGGTAATGGTTGAAGGCTCGAGTGCCTCTATACCATACATTGACTTTTTATGATAGAACACGCTTTCTGTACCCGCTGCAAAGGTTTGTTCTGAAAAAAAATAATGTGTGATGTCCTTATCTAGTTTATAATAAAACATCCGCACAAGTCCCTGCTCAATGAAGAACACATTCTGCGAATAATGCCCTGCATCTAAAATAACGGCTTTTTTTTCATAGGTTTTAGTGACAGATACCTGTTCCAAGTATACTAACAGGTCATCTGTCAAACCAAACGCGGTCTTCAAATAGGGAATCAACTGCATCCCCTAAAATAACATAATTTTTAGAAAATACAATCTCATAATTTGTGATTACCTAGCGTGCTATCACTAAAGTTCTTCGCACCTTACGCCGGATTTTTGTATTTTATTTCCAAGGCCAGTATAATATCCCGTTTCTTACCTTCTATTAAAGATAGATTTCCAGCAACAAACACTCCTTTTTTACCACTGATATTATTTGAAATACCATATACTGTGGATTCATCATCTGGATTGGAAGGTCCTTCATAGCGATAAAGATGATCTATCTGATAATTTTCTGCGTCATTCAATATCTCATCAAATTCGACATTAAAATCGATGGTGTATCCCATATCTTTTAATTTAGCCAGCGCTACATCCGTGGTTTCATAATCGTGTTTCGTATCCATAATATCTAAAGTTTGTTTTATTTAATAGGATAACACATCAAACGGCAGTTCTGTTTTCGCATTTTTTTTCTAGCTTTGGACATCTTTGAAGCGAAAAATTATGGCACACCCTATACCCGAGCCTCAATACACTCCTGGAAAAGCATTGGAAAGGTTGATCACCATCCTGGATACGCTCCGTATCGCCTGTCCGTGGGATCGAAAACAAACCATGGAATCCTTGAGACATCTCACCATTGAAGAGCTCTATGAGCTCACGGATGCGATTCTAGAAAAAGACTATAATGAGATAAAAAAAGAGCTTGGCGATGTTATGCTACATCTTCTTTTCTACACCAAGATTGCCGATGAACAACAACAATTTAATGTGGTAGACGTATTAAATGCGATTTGTGATAAGTTGATTATACGACATCCACACATCTATGCAGATACAAAGGTTGCAAATGAGGAAGATGTAAAAAGCAACTGGGAGTCTATCAAATTAAAAGAGGGGAACAAATCTGTTTTATCTGGTGTACCAAAAGGATTGCCTGCCCTCGTCAAGGCCTATCGTATTCAAGATAAAGTGCGAGGGGTCGGTTTTGATTGGGATAATAAAACGGAGGTTTGGGGAAAGGTAGAGGAAGAACTGGCAGAATTTAAGCACGAATTTAACCTCACAGATGGAGAGTCTGTCGATCAAGAGAAAGCAGAAGCAGAATTTGGTGATCTGCTATTTTCCCTAATTAATTATGCTCGGCATCTGGGCATCAATCCTGAAAATGCCTTAGAACGTACCAATAAAAAATTTATGCAACGATTCCGCCATTTGGAAAAGCGAGCGGCCGAAAACGGACAAAGCCTCAAAGAAATGACATTAGCCGAAATGGACGTTTATTGGAACGAAGCAAAAAAATTATCGTAATAAAAGACTTTAAGGTTCATCACAATCCACGATATCTACCTTAACAAACAGTTTTTGAAACTGTTCCATTTGTGTTCCGTCATAGTTAATATGGTGGACCAGATGGTTCGCACTATTCCACCAGCCGTATACCAATACGTAGTCGAAAGCACGATCTAACCTATCCGCACGTTTCATGGTGTTTTCATAGTTATGCCATAGGTAGGCAGGCGTACTATTATTTTTCATTTGCTCCTTTGTCACCTGCTCATAGGCCTCCAGCAAACGATCTCCGCCTTGGTGAAGTGCTTCGGCATATTCCCTCGCCCGCGTACCTTCTTTTACAGCAGCAATTAAAAGTTGTGGTTTTTCTTTCGCTTTTTTTTGTGTTTTTTTTAAGTCTGCCGTCTCTAGTAAATAACGTAACACGTCTTTTTTTAAACGTTGAAAATAAGACACTTGGACGATTTTCAAATTTTCAACAGATCGTATCACGCTGTCATATCGGACAGTCAGCTCTTCCAACGTCCCCTCATCATGAACGTAGTGGCTAGTACGAAAAAGTTTATACGTATCAGCGAGCTGTACGTCCGTATATTTTTTGCTATCGTAATATCCCTTGTACGTACATAGCTCATCGTTGAACCCCCAAGCTTTTGTTTGCGCAAAAGCTGAGCTCAAGAGAGATACCACCATAAAAGATCCTATCGAAATTAGTCTTAACCTCATAACCTCCATTTATGAAACTAATATAGTGAGCTTGTCTTTAATTAGCAATTAATCCGTAAATTCGCGACATGAAAGAAACTGTCGTTAGCGGTATCAGAAGTACCGGGAAATTACATTTAGGCAACTATTATGGGGCATTGAGCAACTTTGTCAAAATGCAACATGAATACAATTGCTTTTTCTTTATAGCGGATCTGCATTCCCTAACCACACATCCCACTCCAGAGCATTTAAATCGAACAGTAAGGGAAGTTGTGGTAGAATACCTAGCGGCAGGCATTGATCCCGAACAGTCGACTATATATGTACAGTCGGATGTTCCCGAAGTAGCGGAGCTCTACCTTTACATGAATATGAATGCCTATCTAGGCGAATTAGAGCGCGCAACGGCTTTCAAAGATAAGGTCCGCGCTAATCCGGACAATGTTAACGCAGGCCTATTAACATATCCGGTACTGATGGCATGCGACATCTTGATTCATCACGGCACAAAGGTTCCCGTTGGGAAAGACCAGGAACAGCATTTAGAAATGACGCGAACTTTTGGAAATCGGTTTAACAGGCTATACAATGTAGACTACTTTAAGGAAGCGTTTGCGTTCTCTTATAGCGATAAACTGGTCAAAATTCCAGGGCTGGATGGTAACGGAAAAATGGGTAAGTCCAATAGTGAGGCGAGTTGTATATATTTGAGCGATGCACCAGAGGTCATCCGTAAAAAGGTAATGCGCGCGGTATCGGACGCTGGTCCAACAGAAATGAATCAAGCAAAGCCGGAGCCCATAAAGAATCTATTTGATTTAATGAAGGTCGTTTCTACACAAGACACCCTGCAACATTTCGAAGAGCTATATAACAACTGTGAAATCCGTTATGGTGACTTTAAAAAGCAGCTTGCCGAGGATATGATCTTGGCGACTGAGCCCGTTCGGTCACGTATACAAGCCATTTCCAACGATGATGCATATGTCAGAAAAGTTATCCACATGGGAGCAGAAAAAGCGCGGGAGAGTGCATGTAGGACGATCAAAGAAGTACGTGAAATAATAGGAATCAAGAAGTTATATTAGACCATGCATATAGCAATTGTAGGAAATATCGGAGCAGGGAAAACGACTCTAACAGCGTTGTTAGCTCGTCATCTTAATTTTGAGGCGCAGTATGAAGCCGTAGAAGACAATCCTTATCTAGAAGACTTTTACAGCGATATGAAGCGATGGGCATTTAATCTGCAAATATTCTTTCTCAACACGCGTTTTAGACATATTGTAGACCTTCAGAATCGGGGCATAAATATGGTTCAAGACCGGACAATCTATGAGGACGCTTATATTTTCGCGGAGAACCTATATGACATGGGGCTCATGAGTGCTCGTGATTTTGAGAATTACAGCAATATTTTTCAAAGCATTGTTCACTATATCAAAGCGCCGGATCTCTTAATATACTTACGTGCTTCTGTACCTACATTAGTAAATAACATCCAAAAAAGAGGACGTGATTACGAGTCGGCCATTCGTTTAGACTATCTATCTAAACTCAATGAAAAATACGAAAAATGGATCGGCAATTATACCGACGGAAAACTATTGGTTTTAGACAAAGACAATCTAGACTTCGCCAATAAACCGGAAGACCTTGGTAAAATTATCGAAAAGGTGGAAGCAGAAATGTTTGGACTATTTTAGCCCATCACTTCTTACAACAATCCCTCATCACGGAAGCTGAAATAAGAAATATCCGTGAAGATAATGTGGTCATTCACCCTTATATCCATCAGCTCGGCGGCCGTAACAATTCTTTTTGTAATTAATTTATCCGCATTACTAGGCCGCAGCGTGCCTGATGGGTGATTATGAATCAAAACAAGAGAGCCAGCTTGTACTTGCAATGCATATCGGAGAATAACCCGTATATCCACAGGCGTCGAATCATTGCCTCCTCGACCTATTATTTTCTTATCCACCAATCTACAACCGGTATTTAGGTAGAGCACCCAAAATTCCTCATGCACCAAGTCTTGTATATAAGATCTAAAATAGTCGTAGACTTTCTTGCTGCTATTCAAGACGGAGATCGCGTCGGGTTCCATCTCTTTTCTACGGCGCCCCAATTCTAAAGCGGCAATAATACTTAAGGCCTTTGCTTCTCCGATACCACGATAACGACATAGATCAGGTACTTCTAACCTCGAAATATTACTTAAATTATTTTGAGCATCGGATAATATCCTACGACACAGTTCAACCGCAGTTTCCTTGCTTGAACCGGAACCAATAAGGATAGCCATCAACTCTGCATCTGTCAAGGCCCTTCGACCTTGTTCCAATAGCTTTTCTCTTGGACGGTCAGCTGCTGACCATTCCCGAATGATTAGTTTTTCCATGACAACAAGTATATAATGGTGCACTAAAGTTACTATTCTTTTTAGTAAAAACAAATCTACTAATACAAAACGCATTAACAATTCTTAACCGATTCAAGCCTCGCATTTCGTAGAGAAACTTTATCTTTGCAATCTATATAAATATCAAGACATGAGTAAAGCAATTATCAAGACGGAAAAAGGCGATATGACCGTGCAGTTCTATGCGGAAGACGCTCCAAATACGGTGGCCAACTTTATCAAACTGGCAAAATCTGGTTATTACGACGGCTTAGCATTCCATCGTGTCATTCCTGATTTCGTTATCCAGGGTGGTTGCCCCAATACACGCGACGGTGCAACAGGCGTGCCCGGTACCGGAGGTCCAGGTTACAAAATCGATTGCGAATTAACTGGAGAAAACCAATATCATGACAGAGGTGTGCTCTCTATGGCGCATGCTGGGAGAAATACCGGTGGTTCACAATTTTTTATCTGCCACAGCCGCAACAACACAGCACATTTAGATCGAAACCATACCTGCTTCGGTAAAGTTATTGAGAATGTAGATGTCGTGGATGACATCCGTCAAGGAGATCGCATCTTAGGAATTGAAATTATTGAAGAGTAAAACCTAAAGATATATGAATTTAAGAGCTTTAGTATCAGTTACCGGAAAACCTGGCCTTTTTAAATTAATTGGACAGAGTAAAAGTGGATTTATATTAGAAACCTTGGATGATAAAAAAACAAAATCCACGGTCAATCTATCTACGACTAAAATGGCTACCCTAGAAGACATCACCATTTATGGTGAAGAAGAAGAAATACGTCTAATCGATGTGTTTGAAGCTATTAAAGAAAAAGGAAGCCATACACCAGATATCAAAAATGGACAAGCTTTACGTGAATTTTTCCGCGAAGTAGCCCCCGGACATGACGAGTCAAGAGTTTATGCTTCTGATATGAAAAAAATTATATCGTGGTACAACATTATCAAGGAGTTACCGTTATTCGAAGAGGAAACACCAGAACCGATTCAATAGTAATATTTTGATAGAGGCGCAATAATTTTGCGCCTCTACATATTTTACATCAGAATAACCTCAATTGCGCGTCACGATTCGGCCTTTCAAATAAGTCGGTGCGCAAAACAGGATAAGTCTCTTGTCCCATATATTTTTTGACCGCTATCTTGAATAGTTGTCGTATTCCTTCTGCGGTTTCGCCATCT
Source organism: Sphingobacterium gobiense (assembly GCF_002980575.1). Classification (GTDB taxonomy): domain Bacteria; phylum Bacteroidota; class Bacteroidia; order Sphingobacteriales; family Sphingobacteriaceae; genus Sphingobacterium; species Sphingobacterium gobiense. Next base: position 176,647 of record NZ_PVBS01000001.1, on the reverse strand, counting down.
CCACGAATTCTCCTCCCCCATTCGCTGTCGTTCAGATTGCCTCCATGACAAGCTTCTATACCATGTATAATCTTTTCCGCTCCTGCTGGATAATTCTTATATACCCAGTCCCTGAAAATATTCGCGATTGCACCGTTTAGGCGTACAATCGTATAGCTAGCCCATTTAGCTCCTACATCAGCCGCTTGCTTTATCAATGCAGGCATCTCATCGCTGTTTATTCCCGGAACAATTGGTGCGATCATCAACGATACAGGGATGCTTTTCGCTGCCAATTTTTCAATGAGTTTGAGTCGTGCAGCGGCGGTTGCCGTCCGCGGTTCCATCTTCCGTCTCACTTCTTCCCGCAAGCTATTAATGGTCACCGATACACTCACTAACCCCAATTCAGCAAGGGCTGCTAGTATATCCAAGTCGCGAAGCATAAGTACGTTCTTGCTGATGATCGAGACTGGGTGCTTATAGGATAGAAAAGTGTTTAAAAGTTGCCGAGTAATCTCCAGCTTCCGTTCGATAGGCTGATAGCAATCCGTATTGCCAGACATAAAGACCGACTCTGGAATATAGCCTTTCCTATCAAATTCTTTTTCCAACAACTCCACTGCATTATATTTAACCAAAATCTTTCGTTCAAAATCCAGTCCTGCGCTGTATCCCCAATACTCGTGAGAATTACGGGCATAGCAATAAATACAGCCGTGTTCGCAACCTTGGTAGGGATTCAGCGATTGGTAAAACCCTATATCTGGGCTGTCCACCTTAGACAAAATTGCTTTCGGATATGTTGCTATAAATTTCGTGGAATCAGATGTTAAAAAAGGTTCATCCAATCCTTCTATATATTCCTGTACGTAGCTCTGTCCGAAAAATTTATTATTGGGATTTAGCTGCGCCCCTCTTCCTTTAAAATACTTTTCTTCCTTTGAATCCATAAACAAAAATACTAAAAATATTAGTTTTTTTTCACGTGTCGTCATAGAATATTTTATTTCTTTTCCACTAATTCCCTAACGGTATCGCCGTAACGATCTCTTCATCAGCTTTCATTTTTGTCAAGCGATGCCATCGTCTTAAACGTATTAATAAAAACCATCAAGCATAAGCTCCTTAGCTAACAAAGCCAATGAATGCTAGTAGGTCATATTTATTTTTTGTTACCCAAGATTTGTGATTCCACTTCCAATTGCTTTCTCAATGCACTTTATTCAATAGTTCCCCTATTTCTTCCGTGCTCAAGTCGTCCTCATATCTTAACAAAAAGATCTCTTTTCGCTTGCCCGGAAGTTGACTGATCCAATATTGGAGAAGATCGTCCAATTCTTTGTCCAACATGGTTATCATCTACTTTAAAACCATTTACTGCCTACTGTGTTTAATAGTTAATCCTCGTACTATCAACTCTTTTACAAAAATCATATGGCAAAACTTATAGCAGACCAACTCGTAGAAACAATAGCACAAGCAGGCATTAAACGTATTTATGCAGTTGCCGGTGACAGCTTGAATGAGGTGAATGACGCTGTGCGTCGATCTAGCGACATCGAATGGATCCATGTGAGGCACGAAGAAACTGGCGCATTCGCTGCCGCCGCCGAAGCCGAGCTCAATGGCATTGCTTGCTGTGCTGGAAGCAGTGGTCCCGGACATGTACACCTGATCAATGGATTGTATGAAGCACAGCGTAACAATGTGCCTGTATTAGCAATTGCTTCAACCTGTGCAACAGATGAATTTGGTACAGGTTTTTTTCAAGAGACCAACATAATAAAACTTTTTACAGATTGTAGTGGATATAACGAAATCGCCACCACCCCTAAACAACTTCCCCGCATGTTGCAAGCGGCCTTACAACACGCGCATACCAAGGGAGAAGTAGCTGTTCTCGGCCTTCCGGGTGATCTCAGTAAAGAAAAAGCGGAAGAAAGTAGTGTTACTCCCTACCTTTTGAAACAACGTCCGGTTTTCCGACCTGCAGATAATGAGCTGCACGAACTGTCCAAAAAATTAAATAAAGCGACCAAAATCACGATTTTCTGTGGATTTGGTGCGAGCGAAGCGCATACTGAAATCATCGCATTGGCAGGTTTGCTGAAATCACCCGTGGCTTATTCCTTCCGCGGCAAAATGGGTATACAGTATGACAATCCTTACGAAGTAGGTATGACTGGCTTACTGGGATTGCCTTCAGCCTTCTACGCGATGCATCATACAGAGCTGTTGTTACTGCTAGGAACAGATTTTCCATATAAGGAGTTTATGCCGGATGATCTCGAAATTATACAAGTAGACAAACGTGCCGAGCGTCTAGGACGCAAGGCTAAAGTATCATTGGGCTTGGCAGGAAACATAAAAGATACGTTGGAAGCATTACTCCCCTTAATAGAGGAAAAAAAGAATGATGCATTCTTGCAAAAACAATTGGATAAATATCAGGATGTCAAAAAGTCACTTCGCACCTATGTGGAAGATACCGGTAAGCAACACGCCATATCGCCGGAATTTTTAACCGATACCATTAATAGATTAGCCCATGACGACGCCATTTTTACCGTGGATACGGGGATGTGCTGTGTGTGGGGGGCACGATACCTACACGCTACAGGAAAACGAATATTATTGGGTTCATTCACGCACGGATCGATGGCTAATGCGTTACCACATGCCATAGGGGCTGCTTTAGCTAGACCAACTCAACAGGTGATAGCACTGTGTGGAGACGGAGGGTTGTCTATGATGATGGGTGATCTAGCTACCGTGGTGCAATATAAGCTCCCTATAAAAATAGTGGTTTTCGACAACCGATCGTTAGGTATGGTAAGATTAGAGATGCAGGTTGAGGGACTGCCAGACGGTGAAACCGACATGTACAATCCTGATTTTGCCAAAATAGGTGATGCCATGGGCATGAACAGCTTTACGATAGATTCACCTGATGAAGTGGAAATAACACTACAAAATGCATTTGCTGTTAACGGACCGGCCTTGATTCACGTATATACCAATCCCGATTCACTCGCCATGCCCCCAAAGATAGAATTTGAGCAGTTAAAGGGAATGGTATCTTCCATGGGCAAGATGATGCTTCACGGTGATTTTAAAGATGTTGCTAATATTATTAAAAGCAATTATAAGCACATTAAAGATGTGTTTTAGACAACTTTCTGTTTATTCCATTACGGAATATTCAATAAAGCGTGCTGTGAAGCCGTAAAAATATGACGAAATACAATATTCAACTCGTTATCACGCTGTGCGCCGGCAATACCCGTGTAAGGAAATAAGTCTATTGTTCCTATTCGAACATCATGCGTAAGATCCCGGCTTAAGGTTGCTATTTCTACCAAAAATTCTTTTTTGGGTTCTCTCTTATTCCAAGTTGCCGCTATGAGCTGATAAAGACGATTACGCTTTTCTTCAAAAGCGCTTCTTACCGCGTCGACTTTCTTAAACAATATTTTCCCTTTCTCCGCAGCCGGCTCCGGATCAGATGCTTTAATTAGAAGTTGTTTTTCCAAAAGATCAAGAAAACGCCTAAACATACCGACATAATTCACTGCCAATGTGCACTCGGCGAAAGTCATAAACGGATAATAAAAAATAGGTTCGTCGCTTGTGCGCTTATCGGGATGTAGATCAAAAGCGCGTTCCTCCCGAACTTTCAATTCGCTAATAGAAAAACTATGGCTTGCCGTGCATTCCAATCCAAATGTATCCCAATCGTAGTGGATAAGCACATCCTCCCGGTCTATAAAAAAGGAATGATAAACAGGATTCCCAGTCTCGTCAACAACAGGCTCTCCATCTTCGTATATCCAAGCGTTTAAGGTAAAATGCGTTAAATGGGGAGCTCCTGTAGCATATTTCCACGCTCCACTGATGATAAAACTATTCCCCATTTTATCGGCTCTTCCAGAAGGTTTACCGCTCCCGCCCCAACAAACTTTATCCTGTTTGAAAATTGTTTCCGCCAACGTCGAATCAATAAATCCGACAAACATATTAGCTCCCGCACAGAGGGTTACCGTCCAAGCAAAACCACCATCAATGTATGCCAATTCCTCCAGCAACTGACACCCTTCTTTCAGTTCAGCATTTAGTCCTCCGTAAACCTTAGGAACCCATAAATTAAACCAATTTTGCCGATATATCAGTTCCAAAAGCTCGGGAGCCAACGCTTTTCGTTGGATGCTTTCGCGAACGGAATCTTTAATAAGGTAACGGCTTTCTGTATTAAGCATCATGAGTTTCAAATTGAGTAGACATTATTTCCTTCCATTTCATATAGCCGGAAATCGCCACAATAAATAGGAATATCGTTAGACACGCAAAGAGATAAAGCTCCTTATAAAATAATAAAGGAATAGCGACAAAGTTACTTATATTTAATAGTATCCAGTTTTCAATCTTACGTTTGGCCAGCAACCACATCCCGGCCCAGGCCGTGCTGGATACAAAGGCGTCCATGATTGGTACATCCGAATCCGTAAAGTAAGTCAAAAAACCAAACAGTAGAAAATAACCGCCTACGACAATGCCAGCAACGATAGACCAATCTTGCATACTACATCGGGTAATGTGTATCTGTTGTTGACTTTGGTTTCGAAATTTCCAGTACCACAAGCCATAAATACTCATAAGCAGATAATACGCATGTAACAAGATCTCGGCATATAGCTTAGCGCTGTACAACACACAAATGGTCAAGCAAATGCCAACGATACCAAAGAAATAATTGGATATTTTGTTTTTACGGGATAGCAGCACCTGTATTATACCAAAAAGCACCGCTAGCCGTTCTAACCAGGAAGTTTGAAGGAATCCGTTTTGTAATTGTTCAAAAAAATCTGATATCTGCATATGTACTATAAGTGTATAGTGGAAAATCGCCTCCACTTATGTGTACCAACCTACTAAAACCAGAATAGATATCATCCCTACGCCAGCATTACCCGGGTCAGGTTCCTCCCGAAAACGGTACGGGATTGGGTATATTCTCAGCCCTGTAAGCCAAGCAATTTGCGAATTGCTTGGGAAAAGCACCCCATAAGTATATTATAGCTTACGCTAATTGTAACGCTTCTTTTGAACGACTTCTAACCTCTTCGCATAAAGCGGGGTCATCATTTAAACTTTTACCCCACGATGGGATAAGCTCACGAAGCTTTTTGCGGTATTCCTCCGATTTTGCTCTTTCGGGGAAACAACGTTTCAATAGATTAATCATGATGGGAACAGACGTAGACGCCCCCGGAGATGCTCCCAATAAAGCTGCGATGGAACCATCGGCACTTGAGACTACTTCTGTACCAAATTCTAAGATACCGCCATGTTTTGGATCTTTTTTTATAACCTGTACCCGCTGTCCAGCAACTTCGACTTTCCAATCATCCAACTTCGCTGTTGGCATAAATTGTTTTAATGCATCCAATTTATCCGAAGGGCTTTTCATGACCTCAGTAATCAGATATTTTGTTAAATCCAAATTATGCAGGCCTGCAGAAATCATGGGTTTAATATTGGACAGTTTGATAGATGCTGGAAGATCGAAATAAGAACCTTTTTTTAAGAACTTCGTCGAAAAACCTGCATATGGTCCGAACAATAGTGCTTGTTCACCGTCAATATAGCGAGTGTCTAGGTGAGGAACAGACATGGGAGGTGCACCTACCGATGCTTTTCCATATACTTTAGCATGATGCTTTTCTATAATCTCCTTGTTGGCACAGCGTAGCCATTGTCCGCCGACCGGAAACCCACCATATCCTTTTGCTTCCGGAATCCCAGATTTTTCTAGAAGAAGTAAAGAACGGCCTCCTGCCCCAATAAACACAAACCTCGCTTTTATTTTACGCTTTTCGCCTGTATTTAAATCTTTGGTTTCTACTTCCCAACGGCCATCCTCTTCGCGTTCTATATCACGTACTTCCTGGTTGAGTGATAGCTTAATATTATCCTTCGTTTGTAGGTGATGAACCAAATCACGCGTAAGCGAACCAAAATTCACATCGGTTCCTATTTCCATGCGTGTGGCAGCCATCACTTCGTTTTTCGATCGCCCCTCCATCATAAGCGGTATCCAATCTTCCAAAACCCCTTTTTCTTCGGTATACACCATACCTTTAAATAAGTTCTCTTTTTCCATCGCGGTATAACGCGCGCGCAGGAATTGAACGTCCTTCTCACCGAAAACGGCACTCATATGTGGTACTTGACGGATAAACTCGGCGGGCTCTTTTAGAATTCCTTTTTCTACCAGGTAGGCCCAAAACTGTTTGGAAATCTCAAATTGCTCTGCAATATTAATAGCCTTATCTATTTTAACACTGCCATCGGATTGTTCTGGTGTATAATTTAATTCGCATAAGGCCGAATGCCCTGTACCAGCATTATTCCAGGCATCTGAACTTTCAGCTGCAACAACATCCAGCCGTTCGATGATTTCGATATTAATATCAGGACTTAGCTCATTGATTAAAGTCCCCAACGTAGCGCTCATAATACCTGCACCAATCAATACGACATCGACTTCAGATTTTTTAGCTTTTTTACCCATAGTTTCAAAATTGCGTACAAAATTAACATTCAAATTGGTTATAACCGAATGAAAGTGTCAAAATTCTTTCATTATTCTTGTTATTTTTTTAAGAGGCTACATCGCATTTAACCAAAAATAAAAACCCATGAATATCACTATTCATGGGCTCGTCATATGCCTAAAAAAAGTTACGGTAGTGTCAGCATTTTTGTGCTATTATTATTGAGGCTGCGTGTTTTGTTCCTGTTGTAATTCCAACAAAACACCATCTAACTCACCTTTTACTTTTTCGCTGTTTTGATAAGCGTACATAATTTGTTCAAACACCTCTATATCGATACCCTCTTCTTTTATTGCTTCTTGAATATCTCCTCCAACTTCGTCTTGAATTTTCATTATTTTTTCAAAAGCGCTATTGAACATTTTCTGATCTTCGGCACTCTCATTTTGAATCCCCTCCTCTGAATTTTCTTGTGCTTGCGCCATCGTATTAAACTTCTCCACCGTTAAACCCTCATCTTTGACCGCGTTCGCCATACTCTCTTGTACCCCCATTTGTATAGCTTCCACTTTGGAACTCGCTTTTACAAATGAAATTAACTCGTCTTTTTTGAAATCTTCTTTCAATTCCGGTTCCTGCATTGGATTTGATTCCTGCGCCATAGCTCCAACGCCAACCATCATCATTACCGCTAATAAAATTACTTTTAGTTTCTGCATAAAAAATTTATTCCTGTTCATCTTCATTCGTTTTTTCGAAAATTTTTCCTACATATATAACGCATACAGATAATATTATTGCCTATAACTCCTATTTATATCGGAAATAGCATCGTAAATTGAGGTGTTTTTTACGTAAAACCGTTGGGTTGGGACTAGATGGCAGCAAAATGCAACGTTACTACTAATTGTTTTTTTTTATTAGGTATTGGTGAATGCAAAGCATTTTATTTAGGTTTGTTGGATATTAAGAGCAGAATTAGAATCATACAAACATAAAATGAAATTATTAGAAGGCAAAACAGCTTTAATCACGGGAGCATCAAAAGGCATCGGTCGAAAAATTGCTGAAGTTTTTGCTCGGCATGGAGCGAACGTTGCATTTACCTATTTATCTTCTGTAGAAAAGGGAGAAGCGTTGGAGAAGGAATTACAGGCTTTTGGTGCACGTGTAAAAGGCTTCCGTTCCGATGCATCAAAATTTGACGAGGCAGAAAAACTAATCGAAGATATCGTTGCTGAATTTGGGACAATCGATGTCGTCGTCAACAACGCCGGGATTACAAAAGACGGTCTATTAATGCGCATGACGGAAGAAAATTGGGATGATGTTATGAACGTTAATCTAAAATCCATTTTCAACGTGACCAAAGCAGCTTCGAAAATTATGATGAAAAACCGTAAAGGTTCGTTTATTAATATGAGTTCTGTAGTTGGCGTCCAGGGTAATGCCGGGCAAGCAAATTATGCTGCCTCCAAAGCGGGCATTATCGGTTTCTCTAAATCTGTAGCCAGAGAACTGGGGTCTAGAAATATCCGGACGAACGTAATTGCCCCCGGATTTATCCGTACGGAGATGACAGATGTACTCGATCCGAAGGTTGTTGCGGGATGGGAAGCAAACATTCCGCTAAAACGTGCCGGAGAAGCTGAAGACGTGGCCAACGCTTGTTTATTTTTGGCGTCGGATTTATCCTCTTATATCAATGGCCAGGTTATTCCTGTGGATGGTGGTATGCTGTAAAAAATGATATGCTGCTGGATTGACGAAATTCAACTGGCCAGATAATATGTAAAAAAATGTTAAAGCCCTTGACAGGAATGTCAAGGGCTTTTTATTTTAGACCAATAAAATTAATAAAACCACTCTTTTTAAAATTTTACTTTATGCTAAAAAGTCGGATAATCTATTTATTGGGCATGATTTTGGCATCAAACATTGCCTTTGCTCAAAATTTGCAGCTGTACACGACCTATCCGAAGATTTCGGTTTCACCAGGAGAGGTCATTGATTACAATGTAGAGCTTATCAACAATAGTTCGGTTACGCGAAACGGAAGGATCAGCTTGCGAAATCTCCCAAAAGATTGGGATTATGAAATAAAGTCGGGGAATTATAGTGCGGAAGAAATCTCCGTTTTACCTAAAGAACGTAAATCTCTTAACCTCAAAGTGATCGTACCCTCTAAAATAGAGAAGGGGCAGTACCGATTCCAACTGATTGCGCAAGGCGAATCATCTTTACCGTTAACCGTTGACGTCAACACCGATGGGAAATCGTCTTCAGAATTCAACAGTCCGCAAACCAATATGGAGGGTTCGGCAAAATCAACCTTTACCTTCAACGCCTCCCTGTTAAATCGTTCCTCAGAAGCACAGGTATATCGCTTGGGCGCCAACCTTCAACCCGGGTGGGGTGCGACGTTTAAAGTAGAGGGAAAGCAAGTTTCATCTGTTAATATAGAAGGGAATCAACGTAAAGATGTTTTAATTGAAATCCTTCCTCCAGAAAGTGTTAAAAAAGGGAAATATACAATTCCGCTATTTGCTCAAAGTCCGCTCAATCAATCTGACCTATCGCTGGAGGTCGTGATTACAGGTTCCTACGGGTTAAAGCTTACCACACCCGAGGGGTTATTGAGTACAACCGCAACGGCCAACCGAAACAAATCGATTCAGCTTCTCGTTAAAAACACCGGTAGTTCCGATTTGAGTCAAATCAACCTCAATGCTTCTGCCCCTTCGCAGTGGGAAGCCCACTTCGAGCCCAGTCGGATCAGCACGCTCAAAGCGGGCGAGAACCAAACCGTTACAGCCATCATTAAGCCCGCTAAAAAGGCTATCGCAGGCGACTATCAAATTACATTAGATGCAAAAAATAACGAAACGAGCGATAGTATTAAATTTCGCGTGACCGTAGAAACTTCTTTATTGTGGGGTTGGGTAGGCATTTTGATTATAGCCATTGCCGTTGCACTTGTTTATTTTTTGATCCGTAAATATGGAAGGAGATAAAATGGACAACCCTATTATTCGCGTACGGCAATTGACAAAAAAGTATGGGGATTTCACAGCGGTAGACTGCCTGGATCTTGATATCGCAATTGGTGAGATTTTTGGCTTGTTGGGGCCAAACGGTGCCGGAAAATCGACAACGATTTTGATGCTTCTCGGTTTAAGCGAACCGACGTCGGGCGAAATAGAAGTTTGTGACACCGATCCTGTCCGGTCCCCCCTTGCCGTCAAGCGTTTGGTAGGATATCTACCCGACAACATCGGCTTTTATGAGAGTTGGACTGCGCTCGAAAACCTGATCTTGACAGCACAATTGAATGGGGTTTCTTACACGGAAGCGAAAAGACGCTCTCTTTCCTTATTGGAAAAAGTAGGTCTCCAGGATGTTGCTGAAAAAAAAGTAGGTAAATTTTCCAGGGGGATGCGGCAACGGCTTGGTCTAGCAGACAGTTTGATAAAAGAGCCCAAAGTTTTGATTTTGGACGAACCTACGTTGGGATTGGATCCGATGGGTGTCAAAGATTTCACGTCACTTATATTACGTTTGAGCCGGGAAGAGAAACTGACCGTCATTCTATCCAGTCACCAGCTTTATCAAGTACGGCAAATCTGTGATCGGGTGGGTTTGTTTATTAAAGGTAAGTTGGTCGCCGACGGCCCCATTCAAGATTTGGCATCACGTTTATTCCGGGATAAGCCTCGTCATATTCAACTCAAAGTGTGCGAAACAGACACGCAACAAACCCGCCGTATCTTGGAAGAGATGCAAAATATGAAATCAATCGAGCAAAAAAATGATCTGTTCCTTATCGATGCTGACGAAATTATCGCACATCGTCTGGCGAAGAAGCTGGTGGAGCATGACATTAATATAATGCAACTGCAACAACGCACATATGGTATCGAAGATATTTACGCACATTATTTCGAAGGAGGATCTACCGATGACGATAAATAAAAATAATAATCTATATGCTTTCTCCATTTTAGTGAAGAAAGAAATTGCCGATCATATTCGTAGCTGGAAATTCATTATTCTATTGGCTATTATCCTATTGACGTGCGTAGCCTCTTTATATACCGCTTTACAGGCATTGAAAAACACCGCACCAGCTCCGAACGATCCCGATGCGGCGTTTTTTTTCCTCAAAATTTTTACTACATCTGATGGCACCATGCCGTCGTTTCACCTGTTCGTTGGATTTCTAGGTCCGTTGCTTGGCATTTGTCTGGGATTTGACGCTGTCAATTCCGAATTTAACGGACGCACCTTGGGTCGTATTCTATCACAGCCTATCCATCGGGATTATTTCCTCAATGCTAAATTTATTGGCGCATTAACTGTGATAGGCGTTTTATTTACATCCCTTATTCTCCTGACTATAGGAGCTGCGACATTATTGGTAGGTTTCCCCCCCACGTTCATGGAATGCAATAGGCTTTTTCTTTTTACCTTGTTAACCATCGTTTATGTTGCTTTCTGGCTCAATTTATCGATTCTGTTTTCAGTTCGTTTTAAGCACACTGCAACGTCTGCTTTAGTCGCCATCGCGATTTGGTTATTTTTCACAGTATTCTATCCGATCATTATCAATATCGTAGCAAAAGCAGTACAGCCAAACCCATACGCTTCGGAAGCGGAAATCATGCAGTATCAGCATTTTATGCTAACAATAATGCGATTTGCACCGAGTCAGCTCTATAGTGATGGAACGAGTATGTTGCTAATGCCATCCATCAGAAGTCTTGGTCCTTTGCACATGGAACAAATTCAGGGAGCAATTCCTTCGCCTCTACCTATTTGGGAAAGTATAAAAGTGGCATGGTCGCAGTTGGTGGCGTTGATCGCCTGTACTATTGTATGTTTTGCTACTTCTTACTATTTATTTATGCGTAAGGAAATTCGTTGCTGACCGCTCTCCCGTGTGTTCAATCCAGATCGGGAGAGCTTATCGTATCATAACTATTATCTCGATTTAGGTTATTTAATGGTACACCGGAATGATTCTCTATTTTCTGATCGACCGTGTCGGGGTCTCTAAAACGTTCAAGATAATTCAACGGGACACCACTGTCCTCAGCAGGATGGAGAACGGAGTCGGTGTTATCATCCGTAGATGACGAGGCCGACTCTCCATTACAAGCTACCAATACTATGCTTGCTAACATGATTCCTATTGCCATATTGATCTTTGTCGGTTTTGTAAGCTTCCTCATAACGCGTTACCTTCTTTCATATCGTTTGCTTCTACTTAAGAGAACGTTATTACCAGGAAAATGTTCGGATACGGCTATATCGAATTTCGCGACCACAGGTTATGTCGGAACTGACAGCCTGCAAGATCTATTAGCAGACGTAGGGTGCAAGGCTCTATGCAACAAATGACCCACAGGGTAACAAGGGAATTTCTTATACGGGATCACAAAAAAAGCAACTCTTTTGGAGTTGCTTTTTTTGTGATCCCGCTGGGATTCGAACCCAGGACCCATACATTAAAAGTGTATTGCTCTACCAGCTGAGCTACAGAATCGTCCTTCATTTTCTGAAGCGTCGCTTCATTGTTTGAAGTGATGCAAAAGTAGGAATTTCGATTTAAAATGCAAATATTCTTTACCTCTTTTTTTCATAAAAACAAAAACTTGCTCATAGTGAGGGGGATAAATTTAATGCATCGCTGTACAAATAGCGCACTTCATCGCGTAAGTTGTAATGAGAGGCCATTACTTCACCATACGCACCCGCTGTGCGGATAGCAATCAAATCTCCCCTCTCCGATTGCGGTAAAGGCACCTCTTTACCGAAGCAATCAGAACTTTCGCAGATTGGCCCTACAACATCGTACTGAACACCTGGCTCTTGGTCTGTGTCCACACGCTCTATTTTGTGGTACGCTTGGTATAAGGCCGGTCTCATCAGTTCTGTCATTCCTGCATCAACCACTAAAAAGTGTTTCTTTACCCCACTTTTAGTATATAATACCTTTGTGATAAGTGATCCCGATTGCGCCACCAACGCACGTCCTAATTCAAAATGGACCTCCTGATGCGGAGCTCGTTCTAAAAACCGGTCGAATATCTCAAAATAAGTCTGAAAATCAGGAATCGGATTGTCATCAGGATGTTGGTAATCTACCCCCAATCCACCTCCCACATTTAACACTTTGATTTGTGTCCCCCGCTCTTCAAACCAATTTTTCCATTCATTTACTTTAACGCATAAGCTCTTGAAAACATTCATATCGGTTATCTGAGATCCGACGTGGAAGTGCAACCCAATCAGTTCCACGTTTTTTGCTTGTCTGATGACCGATGCAGCAGATTCTAGTTCTGAAGTCGGAACCCCAAATTTGTTCTCATCGAGTCCTGTCGTGATATAATGATGCGTATTGGCATCGATATTCGGGTTAATCCGTAGCGACACCTTGGCAATGACACCTAGCTTACTTGCCAGCTCATTAATGACCTCCATCTCTTGAATAGACTCAACATTAAAGGCAAATATGCCGTGTTGCAAGGAGAGGATAATTTCTTTATCCGATTTCCCCACCCCTGCAAATGTAATTTTATCGGCTGAAAAACCTAGATCAATCGCCTTTTGAACTTCATTTCCGCTTACACAATCGGCGCCGAACCCTTTCGATTGGATCACAGACAACAAACGATCATTAAAATTAGCCTTCAACGCGTAATGCACATGGAACCCTCGCTTATCCGCAGCATGTTTCGCTTGCTCCAATGTCTCGTTCAATAGGCCAAGGTCGTAATAGTAGAATGGTGTTTCTAAATCTCTTATTCTTTCTCGCTGAATATTATTAAACAACATATAATTTTTTCGTCTTTGTGATTATGGGCAACGCCCTTTATTTCTTATTCACTGGGCGACGGCGTCATCGCCCCCACTTATAAAGTGCTAAAATAATCTATTATGCAAGGAACGAAGCGCTTCCGTTTTATGACTATTATCCAACAAGATAGAAACGTTATAGTCCGAGCCTCCATAAGAAATCATACGCAATGGGAGATGTTTGATCGCATCTAATACCTTGGCTGCATACCCATGTGTATTGGCGCTAAAATCACCCACTACACAAACGATGGTCTGATTATAATCCACATGTACGGAACCGAAGTCTTCGACTTCTTTGATGATGTCTTCTAGATTTCGAGTGTCGTCCACCGTCAACGAAACCGCTACTTCAGATGTTGTAATCATATCGATCGGTGTTTTGTACCGTTCAAATATTTCGAATATCTTCCGTAAGAAACCATAAGCCAACAACATACGGGAAGAGTGGATATGGATGGCCGTAATTCCATCTTTAGCAGCAATCGCCCTAATTTGTCCTTTGCTCCCACCCTCTTTGCTTATTAGTGTGCCGGCTGCTTGCGGATCCATCGTATTCAGTAGACGCACGGGTACATTATATCGTTGTGCGGGGAATACACTCTGTGGGTGTAAAATCTTAGCTCCGAAATACGCTAGCTCCGCGGCCTCATCAAAACTCAAATTTGCTATCGGCTGTGTGCCTTTTACTACGCGTGGGTCATTATTGTGCATCCCATCAATGTCCGTCCATATTTGGACCTCTTCTGCTTGGATAGCTGCACCAATAAGAGAAGCTGTATAATCAGATCCTCCACGACGTAGATTGTCAATTTCACCAAACGAATTACGACAGATATAACCTTGTGTAATAAATAAGGAATTATCAGGGTATTCCGCCAATAAAGCAGAAAGCTTCTCCCCAATATAAGGTACCATAGGTTCGTTGTCTTCATCTATTTTCATGAAATCTAACGCAGGTAACAACACCGATGGAACATCGATTTCTTCTAAATGAAAATGAAACAATGTGGTCGACAGCAACTCACCCTGTGCCAAAATGATTTTCTCTTCGACGGGCGTGAACATCTCATTCCCCAACGAAGCGATATAATTAAAGTGATAGTCAATCAGATTCTTGCCCTTTTCAAGTCCCTGATCCGTCGAAAAGAGCTCCTTTATCAGTTCTTCGTACTTATTCTTGTGCAACTTGATTAAATTCAATGCCTCTTCGGTTTTTCCCGCTAGAAAAGCATGTCCGATTTCCACCAATGCGTTCGTCGTACCAGCTACAGCCGATAGAACAACAAGCTGGCGTTCGGTAGGGTTTACAATATCCAGTAACCCTTTGATACGTTGGGCACCTCCCACTGATGTGCCACCAAACTTTAGAATTTTCATATTATAATCGTAGTATCTATTACTATCTTTCAAAAAACCTGTAAATGTAATTATTTTACATAAAAAAGCGGCACAAAAGCAATGAAAAGCATTTGTGCCGCATATATTTCATGCGGAAGAATTACTTCTTTAGAGCATCTATAAGCAGCGTCGCCAGTTCGATACCGATCCGCTCCTGTGCTTCATTTGTTGCCGCTCCGATATGCGGCGTCAAAGAAATCCGAGAATGGCTCAAAATCTCTTGTCTTGGTGTTGGCTCATTATCAAACACATCCAATGCCGCAAAAGATACCTTACCAGAATCCAGTGCTTTGATAAGCTCTAATTCATCTATTACACCACCGCGAGCAGCATTTACTAACCCGACTCCATCTTTTAACAAAGTAAACTCTTCTTTTCCGATAGCAGGTTTATCCAGAAAAGGAACATGAAGGGTAATGAAATCCGATTGTTTTAATACTTCTTCGAAAGCCACTTGTTTCACAGGCAAGTCTACTTGAACGCCGCCGGTAAATGTCAGTGATAAGGATGTCGGTCCGTCGAATAGGTCGGTATAGATCACATCCATTCCCAGTCCAAGAGCTACTTTCGCAGTTTCCCGACCAATCCTTCCAAATCCAACAACACCCAATGTTTTCCCTCTTAACTCCACACCTTTGGCGTAGGCTTTTTTAAGTCCCGCGAAATTTGTGTTCCCTTCTACAGGCATCTTGCGATTGGAGTCGTACAAAAAGCGCACACCATTTAAAAGGTGAGCAAACACAAGTTCTCCTACAGATAACGATGAAGCGGCAGGCGTATTGATAACAGCGATACCTTTCGAGCGCGCATAGTCGACATCAATATTATCCATTCCTACACCACCACGACCAATAGCTTTAATATTCGGGCATACGTCAAGTAATGCTTGACGAATCTTTGTAGCACTGCGTACGGTAACGGCATCATAAGCCTGTAACTTTTCTGCAAGCTCTTCTTGCGGAATATGATTTGTATCTACCTCAAATCCGGCATCTTCCAACAGTTTCTTACCCGCTGCATCAATACCGTCGTTTGCTAATATCTTCATTTAATAAATTGTTTATTCTATTTATTTACTCAATTCTTCAAATTCTTTCATCACATCTACTAAGGCATTGATAGAACTAATACCCAAGGCATTATAAATCGACGCCCTGAAACCTCCTACCGAACGATGCCCTTTAATACCCACCATTCCACGCTCTTGCGCAAGTTTCAAGAAAGCGGATTCCTGCTCCGGCGTGTCCATAACGAATGTCACATTCATTCGAGAACGGTCCTGTTCATTTGCAGTGCCTCTAAAAAATGGATTCCGCTCAATTTCATCGTATAATGTTCGCGCTTTAATAATGTTTTCTTGCTCAATTACCGATATACCACCCTTCTCTTTTAACCACCGTAGATTCAACATTGATACATATATAGAGAATACCGGAGGCGTATTATAAAGTGACCCTGCTTTTGCATGCGCTTCATAATCAAATATTGCCGGTAGTGTGCGTCCGGTTCTTCCCAAAATATCATTCTTAACAATAACCAATGTAACACCTGCAGGCCCCATATTTTTTTGGGCACCGGCATATATCAAATCAAAGTCAGCAATGTTTATCACGCGGCTCAATATATCCGATGACATGTCAACTATGGTAGGCACATCTACATTTGGTTTTTCAAAAATCTCGGTACCGTAAATCGTATTATTTGAGGTGTAATGAAAATAAGCAGCGTCCGAAGGCACCGAAAACTCCTTAGGAATATAGCTATAGTTTTTATCGGATGAAGAAGCTACAATCGCTACTTGCCCTACTTTCGACGCTTCTTTTGCGGCCTTCGTGGCCCAAACACCGGTATCCAAATATGCTGCTTTCCGCCCTTCTGGCAAAAGATTCATCGGAACCATTGCAAATTGCTGACTCGCTCCTCCCTGTAAAAACAAAACAGAATAGTCAGACGGAACATCCATAAGCTCGCGTACTAAAGCCTCTGCTTCCTGAATCACTTGCTCAAACTCTTTGGAACGGTGCGATATTTCAAGAATGGAAAGCCCAGTATTATTAAAATCAATTACAGCTTGCGAAGCTTCTTGAAATACTTCCTGTGGAAGTATGCATGGTCCTGCCCCAAAATTGTGTTTCATCATGAATTATTTTACGTGAATAAATGAACCGCAAAAATAGCACATTTTTTAATTTTCTTCATATTTCACAAACTTTTATTGAAAAATAAATAAACATTTCTTTTGTTTTATACAAAAATGACACACAATAAACGAATGTTACCAAGTGTATTTATTTTTGTTACGCACTTAATCGTCCTTATATATTTTAGACACTTAATCGCTCCGTAATTAATAAAAAAAATCGTAACTTCGCATGCGATGTGTGTCTTTTTTTTGGAGACGCACATTTAGTTTTATTGAAACCAAATTAATATGGCTGAAGAAACAGAAAACGAAAACAATCTAGTACCTGCAAACGATAGGATCATTCCAATTAATATCGAGGATCAAATGAAATCTGCCTACATAGATTATTCTATGTCGGTCATTGTTTCCCGTGCTTTACCCGACGCGAGAGACGGTTTGAAACCTGTGCACAGACGTGTACTATACGGGATGTTAGACCTAGGTGTAACGAGTAGCAAACCTTATAAGAAATCTGCTCGTATCGTTGGAGATGTGCTGGGTAAGTACCACCCGCATGGTGACTCTTCAGTATATGATGCCATGGTTCGTTTAGCGCAAGACTGGAGTATGCGCTACCAATTGGTTGATGGACAGGGTAACTACGGTTCCATCGACGGCGACCCTCCTGCAGCCATGCGTTATACCGAGGCACGTCTAAAAAAATTGTCTGAGGAGATGCTTTCTGACATCAATAAAGACACTGTAGATTTTCAACTGAACTTTGACGATTCACTGCAAGAGCCCACGGTTTTACCGACCCGGATTCCGAATCTTCTGGTAAACGGAGCGTCGGGGATTGCTGTGGGTATGGCTACAAACATGGCTCCGCACAACCTGACCGAAGTAGTGGATGGTACCATTGCCTATATAGAAAACCGCGACATCGAAATCTCGGAATTGATGCAGCATATCAAAGGACCTGATTTTCCTACCGGCGGTATTATATATGGCTATAACGGTGTAAAAGATGCTTGTGAGACCGGGAAAGGCCGTATCGTCATGCGTGCTAAAGCGGAAATCGAAACCCTCAAAAATGGCCGTGAATGCATTATCGTGACCGAGATCCCTTATCAGGTCAACAAAGCGAACATGATTGAACGGACAGCTGAACTGGTCAACGAGAAAAAAATCGAGGGTATTTCTACCATCCGGGATGAATCCGATAGAGACGGCTTCCGAATCGTCTACGAGATTAAGCGAGAAGCAAACGCAAATGTTGTATTAAATAACCTATATAAATATACCGCTTTACAAACTTCATTTTCGGTAAACAACATTGCCTTAGTAAAAGGACGTCCGATGCTGTTGAATCTGAAGGATATGATTCACGAATTTGTAGAGCACCGACATGAGGTTGTTATCCGTCGTACCAAATTCGAGTTAGCCGAAGCAGAAAAGCGAGCACATATATTAGAAGGCTACCTCATCGCGCTAGATCATTTAGACGAAGTCATCAAACTAATCCGTAACTCCGACACTCCGGAAGATGCCCGTGTAGGCTTGATGAGTAGCTTTGGCTTGACCGATATTCAAGCACGTGCTATCTTAGACATGACGCTTCGTCGTCTAACAGGACTGGAACGCGACAAGATCAAAGAGGAATATGCAGAGCTCATGAAAACAATTGATTATTTAAAATCGGTACTTGCAGATGAAAATCTACGCATGGAGATAATCAAAAAAGAGCTTATAGAGATAAAAGAAAAATACGGTGATGAGCGGCGTTCAGTCATTGTGCATTCTGCTGAAGACATGCGCATGGAAGACTTCATTGACGATGAAGAGATCGTGATTACCATTTCACATAATTCGTACGTGAAACGTACACCACTGACGGAATACCGCCGTCAAGGTCGCGGTGGTAAGGGCTCCATCGGGTCTACAACACGAGACGAAGATTTTACCGAACACATCATTACAGCCTCAGCGCACAATTATCTACTGTTATTTACTGATCATGGACGTTGCTTCTGGCTACGTGCCTTTGAAATTCCCGAGGGCAGTCGTACATCACGTGGACGTGCGTTGCAGAATATCATCAATGTACCAAAAGAAGAGAAAATTAGGGCCTTTATTAAGGTAATAAACCTGAAAGACCAAGTATATCTTGAAAATAACTTTATCATCATGTGTACGAAAAAAGGTACAATCAAGAAAACGTCGTTAGAGGCGTATTCAAGACCGCGTGCAAATGGTATTAACGCAATCAACATCAACGATGGCGATGAGCTGTTGGAAGCATGTTTGACAACTGGAAATAGCGAAATCGTCATGGCACTACGCTCCGGGCGCGCTATCCGTTTCAACGAGTCCACTGTACGTCCGATGGGAAGAACAGCGACAGGGGTACGGGGTATTACGCTGGCTAGTGACAAAGACGAGGTAGTTGGCATGATTGCTGTAGATAATGCAGAGACAACGGTACTTGTTGTTTCCGAAAAAGGTTACGGCAAACGCACCGATATTGAAGATTACCGCGTAACAAATCGAGGAGGTAAAGGGGTGAAAACGATAAATGTTACAGATAAAACAGGCGAACTGGTTGCCATTAAAGGGGTTACTGATGAAGATGATTTGATGATTATAAACAAATCAGGTATCGTAATCCGCATTGGTGTCGATAACCTTCGGGTAATGGGCCGTGCGACACAGGGTGTGCGTCTGATTACGTTGAAAGATACCGACGCGATAGCATCTATCACCAAAGTAGACCGTGAAGAAGAAGAGGAGATAGAAAACAGCGGTGATAATGTAGAAGGAAATAAAGTATCAAATGACACAATAGATGCTGAAGAAAACGAAGAATAAACTGGGATTATGCCTGCCCGCTCTCGTTTCGGGCCTGCTATTATTGGGGGCAGTGCAAACTTCTGCTCAGTCTAACTATAAGGAGAGTAGCAATAGTTTTGCGCGCTATACCAAGTCTGGTGATTTAAAGAATCTCGCGAACGCGAAAAAATTCATAGACGAAACTTACAAAAACCGCCGAGATTCAAATAGTGTACGCGTGAACGTCCTACGTGCTATGATATACAGTTCCATAGCGTATGCTGATTCTACCGGTACCATAAAAAACCCGAACGATCCTATTGATATTACCTATGAATCGGTAAACAAGATAAGAAAGCGAGACTGGGAAAATTATGCATCTGAATCCAATTACATCAAGCAGAATTTAGCTGCTTCACATATTTACAAAGCAAAAAAAGCGCTTGAGAAAAAGGATTATGCTGGTGCTTATGAAAGTTACTTGAAGGTAAAAGATCTTAATATTCGAAATTATGATGTGACCTATAATCTTGCTCTTTTGGCTTCTCAAACCGAACAGTATGATGCAGCAATAAGGTATTATAATGATTTGTTAGGTAAGGGCGATGCACCTGTTGAGTATTATTTAGAGCTGGCAGAAATTCACAAAAGAAACGGAGATAATCAGGCTATACTGAACACATTACATGAAGCACGCACGAAGTTTCCCGAAAACAAACAGGTATTGTTGAATTTGATCCAACTATTCGCTCAGAATAATGAGTATAAAGCTATCGCTCCTATTATCGATGAGGCTATAGTACATGAACCAGAAGATATTGATTTGAATTATCTAGCGGGGTACGCGAATGAAAATGTAGGAAATATCGAAATTGCAAAACGATATTATGCAAAAGTTTTGCAGCTCGCCCCAAACAACTACGAGGCAAATCTGGCATTAGGGCTTATCTTTCTTAACAATTTTCTTCAAGATAGCGACAATGTAGAGGCACAGTATCAAGCGCAAAATTTATTGCTAAAAGCAAACGAAATTCGCCCTTACGACGTTAATGCTTTAAAGTCTCTTTCATTATATTATGAAAGGTCTGGAGATCTCGCACAATTAGATCGGGTGAAATTACTATTGAATCAACTATCAAATAATTAGATATGAATATAAAAAAAGCAATATTATTTTCTTTATTGGTGGTAGCAGGTACTACTGCTTTCGCTCAAAGTAGCAACTTGCGGAAAGCCAAAGCAGGGTTGCAGAAATTTCAAGAGTTACAAGGGAACAATTTGCCTGCGGAGCAACTAGCCCAACTTGGTAAAAAAGATTTGGAAGACGCTAAAGAGGCTATCGACGCAGCTATCACGCATGACAAAACAAAAGATAATCCCGAAACTTGGACTATTTATGCTTTAGTGAATGCAAATTTGGCGACCTTAGAAAAATCCGCTGAGGCAGAGCAAGCAGCTGAAGAAGGCATCCAAAAAGCAACAGCGTTGGACAGCGATGGAAAACACAAAGAAAACATTACTGTAGCCGGCCAACTTTTAGGTCAGTTTAATTTTGGACAGGGCGCTGATGCTTTTAATAACCAAGACTACGAAACGGCCTATACAACTTTTAATCGAGCGTTGCATTATCTTCCAGGAGATACGACATTACTTTACTACTCGGGTTTGGCCGCTATCCAAAATCAGGACTATCCGAATGCTATTAAAAGATATGAGGAACTGATTCCGCAAAAAGAATTTTCTCAACACAAGGCGGTGATGATAGACTTGCCTAAACTATATCTATCAACTAAAGATACCACTAACGCATTGGAGTACGCTGCTAAAGCAGCGGCTGAATACCCAGAGGACAATGACGCTTCTGTACAGAATATCGAGTTGAACCTTATGACAGGTAATGAGGGAAAAATAATCAGCGATATTGAAAATCAGATAGCAAAGGACACGGACAACAAGGCGCTATACTACTATTTAGGTATTGCGTATTCAGCGTCTGAAAATAACGATAAAGCCATCGAAGCATATAAAAAGGCTGTGGAAATAGATCCCAATTACGTAGAAGCCAATAAAAATGCTTCAGCAACTATCATCAATAGTGTAAGGAATCAATTGAATGCACTTAATGACGATAAAACGTTATCCAACAATGATTACAGTACAAAAGTAGAAGAGCTTAAAGAGCAGATTAAAGTTGCTCTGCCGTACTTAGAAAAGGTTGTGGAGTTGGACCCAAAGGATGTTGATGCATTAAAAAGCTTAAAGGGCTATTATGACTTCCAACAAAACGAAGAGAAATCAGCTGAAACACAAGCTAAAATTGAAGCTTTACAACAATAGAAATTCGAAAAAATAAAAAAAGAGCAAAAATAAAAAAAGAGCGCTGAAGCGCTCTTTTTTTGCCTAATTCTTTAGGCTAATTTCTCTCAATAAATGCTCCTCATCAAAGTTGTCAACGGAACGGTCCATACGTTGCCAAGTCATATAAGAATTGACGTATACGCCATTGGAAAGGATAGGCTCAGTAGATCTAAGATAGAGTACATCGCCTTCAAAGTCTATCTTCCGACGTTGCAGCTGGTTTTTCCAATTTGGAAATAATGAGCTTTCAATGGAATAAGTAACAACAGCATTGTTATTATCTACTTTGTACTTTCCAGAAAAAGCTATATATCCTTGCAAGGAAGAAGCCATTTCTTCTTGTGTAGCCATCATTTTGTCATTGCTTTTATAGAGCATTCGTCCTTCTTTGGAGATCTGCACTGCCATATAACCATCAGGTGAGTACATTAATATTCCATACGGGTTCTTTCCCATCGGGAAAAGAGAATCGTCACCTTCTATGGGGACTTCAATATAGGATAAAAGTTTCCAAGTTCCTACTAGTTCGTTTTTTATTGATGTCATAATAGATGCTGTAGCATTAGTTTATAATAGTAACGCTTTTCTTCTTAACTTAGTTTCTGTAGGCAGGATGTATGATGAAATTTTGACATTTTTTTCTAACGCCTCTAAAAAACTGTCCTTGATAGCATAGAAAAAAATTGTTTTATAAACAGACGCGATTATATGGCATATGAAAACATTACTCGACATATTTTTTATATTAGACATTCGTGAATACAATGCATTTTATTTAGATTTAACCATTAAAAAAGCGCTATGATTCTATCGGAGATTGATACAGTGGACGATATAAGTAAAGAAGTGTTTCTGGATAAGTATTTCAAGCCTCAAAAACCCGTTCTTATTAAGGGTTTTGCTAAGAAGTGGGATGCATACAACAAGTGGAATTTAGATTATATATACGAGCAAGCTAACGAACAAATTGTCGGACTATATGACAACAAGCCTGCTGATCCTAACAAAGCAACAGATGAACCTATTACCCGCATGAAAATGCGTGATTACATCCGTCTCATCCAGACGCAACCTTCCGATCTGCGAATTTTCTTTTATATCATTACGGATAAGTTGCCTGAGTTGCTCAAGAATTTTTCTTACCCGGATTTAGGCTTTAAATATTTTAAACGTATACCGACACTATTTTTCGGCGGTAGTGAGGCGCGTGTACTTATGCACTATGATGTTGATCTCGGCGATTTACTACATTTTCAGTTTGAGGGCAAAAAAAGAGTTTTATTGTTTCCTCCGGAAGAAGCCCCTTTTCTATATAAAGTTCCGTTTTCTGTCCATACTATTTATAACGTGGATTATGAGCAACCGGACTACGAACGGTTTCCGGCATTACGTCATGCAAAAGGGCACGAGATTTTTATGGATCATGGCGATGCACTCTTTATGCCGAGTGGTTATTGGCACTTCAATCGCTATCTGGAAGCCGGGTTTTCTGTTACGCTCCGCTCCTTTCCTAGTTCGCCAAAGAGGCTTTGTAACATGTTAAAAGAGGTATTCTTCATACGGTGTACAGACAAACTTATGCGCAAACTCTTCAAGCAAAAGTGGGTGGATTACAAACAGCGAAAAGCTTTCAAACGCAGTCAGAAGGCTTTAGATATGTATTTAAAACAGTCGAATTAACAACGATTTATTTACTTTTTTTGAGGAAAAAAAGTAAAAACCAAATTTTATCATTATCTTTGCACACTCGTAAAAGTACGAGTATTAAATTAATTAAAACAAATTTATTAAAACACAATGCAACAGTACGAATCTGTCATTATTCTTACCCCGTTGCTTTCAGAGGATATTGCGAAAGAAGTAATCGCTAAATTCAAAAACATCCTTACTGAAGGCGGAGCCGAAATTGTCGCTGAAGACAATTGGGGTTTGAAAAAATTAGCGTATCCAATCCAGAAGAAAACTACTGGATTCTATCACCTAACTGAATTCAAGGCTCCGGGTGAATTAATTCAAAAACTAGAGCTTGAATACAAGCGTGATGAGCGCGTGATGCGTTTCTTAACTATTGCTTTAGACAAACATGCAATAGCTTACAACGAGAAAAAACGTAGCGGTGCATTCAACAAAAAAGCTGAAACTAAAACGGAGGAGGTAGCAAAATAATGGCAAACGAAAACATCCAATACGTAACTGCTCCTAAAGTAGAGGACAACCGTAAAAAATACTGCCGTTTCAAAAAGAATGGTATTAAGTATATCGACTATAAAGATGCAAACTTCTTATTGAAATTTGTAAACGATCAGGGTAAAATTTTACCTCGTCGTCTAACGGGTACATCATTGAAATTCCAACGTAAAGTAGCTCAAGCCGTTAAACGTGCGCGTATTATCGGACTATTGCCTTACGTAGCAGATTCATTAAAATAAGGGGGAAACGACATGGAAGTTATATTAAAACAAGATATTAAACAACTTGGCGAGAAAGACGATATCGTAAACGTAAAACCGGGTTACGGTCGCAACTACTTAATCCCTCAAGGGTTTGCTACCTTAGCGACTCCGTCCGCCAAGAAAGTATTGGCTGAGAACATCAAACAGGCTCAGTTCAAACAAGAAAAAATCAAGAAAGACGCAACGGAATTAGCGGGTAAATTGGAAAGTATCAAACTTACTATTGGCGCTAAAGCTGGTGAAAGCGGAAAAATCTTTGGTAAAGTAAATAGCATTCAAATTGCGGAAGCTCTGAAAACACAAGGATATGACGTTGATCGTCGTCGCATCACTTTCGAAACTGAGCCTAAAACAGTTGGTGAATACATTGCTAACTTAAACTTACACAAAGAAGTTAAAGTTCAGATTCCTTTTGAAGTGGTAGCTGAATAATAGATAAGATTCTTAAAAAGAAAAAAGGAGATAACACATCGTTATCTCCTTTTTCTTTTATTTGATAATCTCTTCTATTTCACGGATAATCTTTCGCGCGATAGCATCTGCGTCTTCTCGTGTTGGCCCTTCCGAATAAATACGGATAATAGGTTCTGTATTCGATTTCCGAAGATGTACCCATTCGTTTTCAAAATCTATCTTCAAACCATCTATCGTTGTATATTGTTCATTTCTGTACTTTTCCTCCATTTTTTGCAACAAGGCATCAATATCTAAATCCGGCGTTAATGTAATCTTATTCTTTGACATAAAATATTGTGGCAACTCTGCGCGGTACGTAGACGCCGTTTTCTGCAAATTAGCTAGATGGCTTAAAAAGAGAGCTACGCCTACCAAAGCATCACGACCATAATGTGAATCTGGATAAATTACTCCCCCATTGCCTTCGCCACCAATGACAGCGTTTACCTCTTTCATTTTGGTTACCACGTTTACCTCTCCTACCGCCGCCGCAAAATATTCACTTCCGTGTTTGATCGTCACATCACGCAAAGCACGTGTAGAAGAAAGGTTGGAAACGGTATTACCTTTGGTATGTCCGAGAATATAATCCGAAACGGCTACCAATGTATATTCCTCACCAAATAACTCTCCATCCTCCATCATAAACACCAAACGATCCACATCAGGGTCTACCGCAATCCCCAAATCTGCTTTATTGCTCAATACGGCTTGAGAAAGATCTGTTAAATGCTCTTTTAAAGGTTCCGGATTGTGCGGGAACTCTCCATTAGGTTCACAATGTATCTTATAGACCGTGTCCACACCCAACGCTTCTAGCAAAGCAGGAATAAAGATACCTCCCGTACTATTCACCGCATCTACCGCTATCTTAAAACCTGCTTGCCGGATAGCTTCTTTATCCACTAGAGGAAGTGCTAAAACGGCGTCGATATGCTTTTGTAAATAGCTGTCATCTCTTGTTTCCTTGCCTAAATCCCCTACTTCGGCAAAATCAAAATCTAGGCTCTCTCCCAATGCCAAGACCTCTTTTCCTTCTTGATCATTGATAAATTCACCTTTGCTATTCAGCAGCTTCAGGGCATTCCATTGTCCAGGATTGTGGGATGCTGTTAAGATAATACCACCGGCAGCTTGTTCCATCGGCACAGCAATTTCTACCGTAGGTGTGGTCGATAATCCTAAGTTGACCACATCAGCACCTATTCCTTGCAAAGTTCCAACGACCAAATTACTCACCATCTCTCCCGACAAGCGTGCATCGCGTCCCACAACAATTTTTTTATTACCTGTCTTTTGCAGTAGAATTTTACCAAATGCTGCTGTAAATTTAACAATGTCAATCGGCGTAAGCGCCTCTCCTGGCTTACCTCCAATAGTACCTCTAATACCTGATATTGATTTTATAAGTGTCATATTTTAAACCTAAAAACTGTAATCATAAGCCTACGCTTTAGACAATCGTAAAAATAGCGTTATATCGTAAAATATCATATAAAACTTTCAAAATTAAAAACGAAAGCATACTTTTGTTGCAACATTGTATCATTTTATTAAAAGATGACAATGTTGCTAATTATTCTTTACTTTTGAAGGGTAATTTAAACAAGTACAAAATCTATGTTAAATCAACTCATTCATTTTGACCAAGAGATGTTCTTGGCCATTAATCAAGGATTAAGTAATCCTTTTTTTGATTGGTTGCTACCTATTCTGCGGAATCCATATACATGGGCGCCTTTGTATCTATTTCTGATTATCTTCTTTATCAAGCATTATGGTAAGATGGGCTTACTTATTGTGGTTTTTACGCTCGTCAATTTCGGTATTTCAGATGCACTTTCGTCTCATGTTATCAAAAAAAATATAAAGCGTGTGCGTCCTTGTAATGATTTGGTGTTTAAAGAAGAAGCTAATGTACGTGTACGTTGTGGTTCCGGGTTCAGTTTTACTTCTTCTCACGCCACAAACCATTTTGCCATGGCTTTCTTTTGGGTAGTTCTATTCCGTAGGCGTTGGAAGCATACGCTATGGTTATGCGTAACTTGGGCAGCATTAATAAGTTTTTCCCAAATATATGTAGGAGTTCATTATCCTTTCGACATTCTTTGCGGAGCTGTTCTAGGCATCTTAATAGGGATTGGAATTGGCTCCCTTTTCAAGCGATTTTTCCCAGACTTCTTCAAAATAAACCATACTACAGAAACAATAACAACATGAGTTCATCATTAATCATCAGCATTTTATTTATTTCCGCTTTTATAAGCGGGTTGTCCGTATTCTTTGTCAAACGGGACAATACAAGCTTGCTTAAACTTATTCTCTCGTTTAGTGGTGCTTATTTATTTAGTATTACTGTATTGCATTTGATACCACATGTTTACATCAGTCAAAACACAAGTCCGGAAATAATTGGTCTGTATATATTAGGTGGTTTTTTATTCCAATTGGTATTAGAACAATTCTCGCAAGGAATTGAACACGGGCACATCCACCATAGTGCCCACAACGCGTTCCCTTTGGGCATCATGATAAGTTTGTGTTTACATGCTTTTCTAGAAGGAATGCCGCTAGCTGCCGGCCATCAGGCAGAGTTGGTGTTCGGCATCGCGATACACCACGTACCTGCTGCTTTCGCTTTGGGAAGTTTGTTACTTAATACACGGCTTTCAAAAACCAAAATTACGACTTTTCTCCTCCTATTTGCGATAATGACACCCTTGGGCTTTCTAACGAGCAAAGGAATAAGTGAGGGCGAAATCGGAAATATCACACAGTACTTCGATAAAATTATGGCGATTGTCATCGGTATATTCCTTCACATTTCCACGACGATTTTATTCGAATCAGGTTCAGCGGATCACCATAAATTCAACCGGAAGAAAATGGTTGCTGTCATACTAGGTGTGCTAGTGTCGTTAGCTAATTTTCTATTTGACGGCCATGATCATCATCACCACGGACCGGACCATAATCATCACCACGATCACGAACATCATCATGACCATGGAGGCGAGGGCCATAACCATTAACGGTTGGCCAAAATCATTTTATAGACCTGTATATTCTTCTTCGCCATCTGTTCTTTCGTAAAATGTTGTTCAACGATTTCCCGGCATCTGTACCGGGAAATCGATTCTATTTCAGCTACTTTAAAATAGTCTCTTCAACGTTGTCGACCGAGAATCCGTTTTCACCATCTTTAATTCTAGCAATCAAAAGACGCTTTTTTGTAGCCCTAGCTATTTCAACAGCTTCTTTTGTTTCTTTATCTTAATGAATCCGACCGTAACTGAGACTCCAACTATCATACCAATTGATAGAGAAAGAAAAAATATCGAAAGACACCATGATCTACTATATCTAATTCCCTCTAGTAGGACAAAACAAAATATCTTCTTTAGAATCAATCTGAATTAACTATCTTTGGAGTCGTGACAAATGTTTTGAATAAAACATAATTAAATAATCTTTTAACGCGATAAAATGCAGAAAAGTTTCAGCCTTGATTTATTGGAAGTAGGAGAACAGGCTACCATCCGACAGCTAGATTCGTCTGAATTGCCATCTAAGTTTTACGAAATGGGACTCCTTCCGGGGACCGTTATAGAAGTTAGGCATAAAGGACCATTTCATGGACCTATTGGTCTTCATATCCTTAGTTCCAATATGTTAATTGCAATCCGTAAATCCGAAGCCGTACACATTTTCGTCGAAAAATAATATGAAGAATCCAATAATAGCTTTCTTAGGCAACCCTAATGTGGGGAAAACTTCCTTATTCAACCGTATTACTAAACTGCACCAACACGTAGGAAACTATCCGGGCATCACAGTCGAAAAAAGAGAAGGCTCGGTAAAGGCTAATGGAAAAACATACCGCGTCATTGATTTACCGGGTACTTATACACTGTTCCCAACATCAATGGACGAAGAAATTGTGTACAACGTTTTGGCAGATAGGAATAACCCAGCACACCCCGACTTGGTTGTTGTTGTTGCCGAGCCAAACAATATCAAACGATCGATAGTATTATATCAGCAGGCTCGCGAACTGGGTGTTCCAGCTATCTTCGTGGTCAACATGATTGATGAAATAAATGCTAAAGGGATTGATGTCGATTACCAAAAACTAGAAGCTTACCTTCATACAAAAGTCTATACCACTGATGCGCGAAATGGAAAGGGAATAACACAGCTTATCCATGCGTTTGACGAGCGTCCTAGTTATTTCCCAAGTCAGTTTGTGATAGAAGAAGCGTATAATACCGCATTACAAGAAGCAAAAAAGGCTTTTCCATTACATACAGAATATCAAACCTGGCAATTTATAGCACAGGAAAACATCTCTTTTTTGACTAAAGATCAGCAAAAAACTTTAACAGATATCCGGGAAAGATACCAGCTCTCTCCCAACGTGCTCCAACAGACCGAGGCTATCAAACGTAACACAAAGATTGAAGAGGATTTAAAAACGGTCATTCTCCAAAAGGATAACCATCATCTCCATAAGACGAATAAAATTGACAAAGTTCTACTCCATCCTGTCTGGGGTTATATTATTTTCTTCTTTCTTTTATTTCTCGTGTTTCAATTGGTATTTATTTTATCTGAGCCTATCATGGATTGGATCGACGAGAATTTCTCTGCCCTTATAGACTATACCGCTGGTATATTACCAGAAGGTCCATTAGCGGATCTATTTACCCAAGGTGTGTTAGCGGGCATCGGAGGAATAATTATCTTTGTCCCTCAAATAGCCATTTTATTTCTGCTTATCTCTCTAATGGAGGAAACGGGGTATATGAGTCGTGTTGTCTTTCTAATGGATAGGTGGCTTCGTCCTTATGGATTAAACGGAAAATCGGTTATTCCGCTCATGTCCGGTGTTGGCTGCGCTGTTCCGGCGATTATGGCTGCACGTAACATTGAGAACACTAAAGAACGTTTGGTAACGATGTTGGTTACCCCATTTATGACCTGCGCCGCTCGCCTTCCAATTTATGTTGTTTTAATATCTTTGGTTATTCCGAATGAAACATTTTTGGGCTTTGGGTTACAAGGACTTGTATTAAATATACTCTATTTACTTGGCGTAGTAGCGGCATTATTATCAGCGGCCGTCTTAAATAAGATCATCAAAAACCAACATAAGTCTTTCCTTATCTTTGAACTGCCCTCTTACAAATCACCGGATTGGAGAAATGTAGGTACAAATATGTGGGAGAAGACATCAGGTTTTTTATTCCAGGCGGGTAAAATAATCTTGGCGATGGCTGTTATCCTGTGGGTACTTGGTAATTTTGGTCCGAACGATAAATTTAGTAATGCTGAACAATACGTACAGCAAGCCAATCCGACAATAAGCAAAGGAGAGTTAGACGAGGAGGTGGCGTCTTTCAGATTGGAACATTCCTTTCTTGGCTATATGGGCATGGGCATCGAACCTTTTGTTAAACCTTTGGGTTATGATTGGAAAATGGGTATTGGACTTATTTCCTCTTTCGCCGCAAGGGAAGTATTTGTAGGAACGATGGCCACCGTATACAGTCTTGGTGAGGATATCGACCCTGATGATGACGAAGAACGGGAGACCTTATTGGGTCGAATGCGGTCGGAAATAAACCGAAACACAGGAGAACCTTCGTACAACTTAGCGTCAGGGATTTCTCTTCTCTTGTTTTATGCTTTCGCCATGCAATGCATGAGTACCATTGCAATCATGAAACGGGAAACAGGCTCATGGAAATGGACACTGATACAAACGGTCATGATGACGGGTATCGCTTATATTGTTGCTTTTATCGCTTATCAACTGCTTAAATAAAAAGTATTATGGAAACTGTAACTCAATATGCTATCATCATCCTTATATTCATCCTAGCACTGGTGTTTATGGCAAAACGATTTATGCCTTCTAAAAACAAACAACCGGGTTGTAATAAGGGGTGTGGTTGCGGAATGACGGATGTGAAAAAAATTAAATATTCATATTATGATAAAAAGTAGTTTATTACTTTCCGCAGGACTGGTTTTAGTAAACTTCTCTTTTGCTCAGAAAGCCGTTATACAAAAAGCGGACTTAAAAAACGTAACCGTCTTTACGAATGCAGCAGAATTAAGTCATACAGCAAATATAAATCTTCCTTCGGGTAGCAGTGAAATAGTATTCACCCACGTGGCGCGCGATATCGATGAAAATAGTATACAGATTGGTACAGGTACCAACGTGACTATCCTTTCCGTGCGCCCCGCGATGAATTACATTGATACGGACGTAAAAACAGCAGCTTACAGCAAAATTGAAAACGAGTATAAAAGTGCTTTAGCGGCATTAAAAAAACTTCAGAATCAAAAGGCTACCGAGGAAAGTACCCTTAAACTTCTGGAACAAAATCAAAAGATCTCTGGTGACAATAGTAGCACCACTGTCGCCGAACTGGCGAAAATGACGGAGTTTTACAAGCCGAAGTATCTCGAAATAAAGAACAACGTTACCGCGTTGGAAGAAAAGATCGCAGAGCAGCAAGATATTGTAAATAAAGCGAAGGTTCAATTTGATGAGGTCAAAGGACAAACATCGGGCTCGGGAGGCCAGCTGATTGTACAGGTTATAAACAACCAGACAGGAAACCAGCCGTTTAACATTTCTTATTTATCACGGCAGGCAAACTGGAATCCTTCTTATGAGTTGCGTGCCGCAAATACGACATCACCGCTGCAAATTGTATATAAAGCCAACATTTCCCAACAAACTGGAGTAGATTGGAACCACGTTAATCTAACACTTTCTACGTCGAATCCCTCACAAGGAAGTGTAGCACCTACCCTATTGCCTTGGCATTTGTATTATCAACAGAATTTAACGGCCGCTCTTCAAGGGCGGACAACTGGTGTACAAATACGAGGTGTAGCGAAGCAAGCAAAAATAGAAAATAACGTATTAGAAGAAGTCGCAGTAATCCCCCAAGCATTGAACGATTACGTACAGCAAATTGAAAATCAGTTAAACACCACTTTTGATATTGACATACCGTATACTATTGCTTCTAATGGGAAAGAACATGCCGTAAATCTTAAAGACTATACGCATCCGGCCAGCTATCAATATTACGTTGCTCCGCGCATAAACCAAGAGGTATTTTTATTGGCGGAGCTGATAGATTACGAAATCTTGAATCTAGTTCCGGGACAAGCAAACGTGATATTTGAAAACATGTTGGTCGGGAAAACATTCATCAATCCCAGCGAAGCTACCGACACATTAAAACTAAGCTTAGGAAGAGACAAGATGATTTCCGTTAAACGGGAAAAAATCCATGATCTTTCTTCATCTAGATTGATAGGGAGTAGCCGGACGCAAACGGCTATTTTTGAAATAACCATTAAGAACAATAAGAAATCACCCGTTAATCTAACGCTGCAAGAACAATATCCGCTATCGACAGATAAGTCCATGGATATTACGCTCGAAGAATCCAGCGGCGGAGAAGTAAATAAAGAAACCGGTATCGTTACATGGAAATTGCATATTCCAGCGGGAGGTACACAAAAACTAAAATTCGGTTATTCAATTAAGCATCCTAAGGATAAACAGATAAATATACTATAGGTCAAAGGGTAGTTCTAGATTAAAAATAATAAAACCGTTGATAATACAGCGGTTTTATTATTTTTACCGTAATCAACAGACTTGAACAATAATATATTGAAAACAAATAATCCGAAAGACAACAAGCAGCTTAAGCGCGGGCTAAGCAATAGACATATCCAGTTAATTGCCTTAGGCGGCGCCATTGGTACAGGTTTATTTTTAGGTGTAGGACAAGCCGCCGTCCTAGCTGGCCCATCGGTTATTCTCGGTTATGCCATCGCGGGAGTTATCGCATTTTTTATCATGCGGCAATTGGGTGAGATGGTAGTACATGAACCCGTTTCGGGCAGTTTCAGCTATTTTGCCAATAAATATTGGGGATCGTTTGCCGGCTATGCTTCGGGCTGGAATTATTGGGTTCTTTACCTATTAGTCAGTATGGCTGAACTGACAGCTATCGGCCATTATGTACAATTTTGGTGGCCGGAAATCCCATTATGGGTATCTAGCTTATTTTTCTTTATCGTAATCAATGCACTCAACCTGGCTTCGGTAAAGGTATACGGTGAAACGGAATTTTGGTTTTCCATTATCAAAGTAGTGGCTATTATCGCCATGATTCTCTTTGGTTGCTACCTGCTGATAAGTGGAAAAGGGGGAGAACAAGCTACAATAGAAAACTTGATCAACGACGGAGGGTTCTTTCCAAAAGGTTGGCTAACAAGTAATGAAAGTGGTGCTTATCAGGGGCTTTTAGCTGCGCTGGTCATGATTATGTTTTCCTTTGGGGGACTGGAATTGGTCGGCATCACCGCCGCAGAAGCTGAGAACCCCGAAAAGAACATTCCGAAAGCGACGAACCAAGTGTTATGGCGTATCCTTATTTTTTATATCGGCTCATTGCTGGTGTTGTTCTCGCTAATGCCATGGCGTAATATCACGCCCGAAACAAGTCCGTTTGTAGAGGTTTTTGCAAGTCTAAAAGGTTTACAGTTTGAGCTTTTTGGCACAATGTATTATTTTACAAATATCATTGCAAACGCATTGAATGTTATTGTGCTTACAGCGGCACTTTCGGTATATAATAGTTGTGTATACAGTAACTCGCGTATGCTCTTCGGTCTTGCCGAGCAGGGCAATGCTCCTAAGTTTCTTACGAAATTGAACAAGAACTATTCTCCTATTAATGCCATATTGGTTACCGCAGGATTAGTCGCGATATGTATTGTCATCAATAAGTTGGCGCCGGAACGGGCATTGGAGGTATTGATGAGTTTAGTGGTTTCATCGCTTGTCATCAACTGGATTATGATATCGTTAACACATATCTTTTTCAAAAGAAAAATAACCGAGCGGTTAGAAACATCATCATTTCCCACGTTCCTATACCCTATCAGCAATTATATATCCCTTTTTTTCTTATCGGGTGTACTAGTTATGATGTGGTTTACCGGGTTGAAGATTTCGGTAGAGTTGATACCTATCTGGCTAATATTGCTATATATTACGTATCGACTTGTGCAGCGTAAGAAACGCCTAGCGTAGTTTTTATAAGGAAACCCTTCTTTAAAACAAAAACTTAAATGTTTCATAAAAAACGCATATGCGTTTTCCATATCTATCCTTAGTTTTTGACAATAAGACCGTTAAACTTTAGTTTTCACCGGCTTCCTCTCCCCAAGTTTGCAGTTTCTCTTGAAGGATTCGAGAGATTTTGTTAAAATAGCGCTTCTGTTTGTAGCCCATAACCCACTGTACGCCTTGAACAGCGTTCGTACAGAAAATTTCGTCCGCTTCTTTCATAATTTCAGGACTTATCTGCGCTTCAACAACGGGCACACCTTCATGCTCCGCCATTTCCATAACAACTTTTCTCATAACACCGTCCACACACCCCTCAGTTAAAGCAGGCGTATAAAGGGTCTTCTCATAATAGATAAAGATATTGGATATTAATCCTTCACATAGGTTTCCTTCCTGATTCAGAAGAAATACCTCATCATAGGCAAATTTCTTTTTGTACAGACCCGCCATTACATAAATCAATGCACTATTTGATTTGAGATGTGATAAATCACTATACGGCTTTTTAAAATCTGTATACAAATCGACAATGAGTCCTAATTTTTTATCGCGCAGTACAGGTGGCATCCGAGAAACCTGTACAACGTATACCGGTTTATTCGTTTCCGGTGCGTAAGTTCCTCCGCCTGCACGATAAACGACAAAACGCACACGTACTTGCTGGCCAAGCATGTTGTTTTTTCTGATAAGCTCTTCCGTTTTGGAGCGAATAAAAAAAGCATCGAACTTAGCATATTCATCTAATTGCAACGTTTGCATTCCCTGTTGTAAACGTTTTACGTGGAGATCTAAAAACCGTATATCCCCGTCTTTCCATAACATGGTTTCAAATAGTCCGTCTCCATAGCGCAAAGCACGGTTATCTATGGTTGCAATCTGTTGATTTTCGGCAATAAGCTGCCCATCAAAATTGATATATTGTAAAGACATAAATTTTTCCTATTTTAAACTATCGGTCTGTCGATGCGATATAAGACCGCCATTTTTCCAAAACCGCTTGAAAGTCGGCCGGAAGAGGTGTCGCAAAATGCATATATTCTTTTGTTCGGGGGTGAATAAAACCCAACGATTCCGCGTGCAATGCTTGTCGAGGCAATAACTCAAAACAGTTGTTTACAAACTGCTTATACTTATTGAATACTGTTCCTTTTAGAATTTTGTCACCTCCATATGATTCATCCGAAAACAGCGGATGACCTATAGATTTAAGATGCGCTCGGATTTGATGGGTTCGCCCTGTTTCTAACGCGCATGCTATCAACGTAACATATCCCAGGCGCTCTAATACCGTATAGTGCGTAACCGACCATTTGCCTTTTTCAGAATCGTCATACAATTCCATTATCCGGCGGTCCTTAATGTTCCTTCCGATATAACCGGACACAGTGCCGTCTTCGGTAATATCTCCCCAAACTAACGCCAGATATTTTCGATTTATTGTATGGTCAAAGAACTGCTTTGCTAAAAAAGTCATCGCCCATTCATTTTTTGCTATGACTAGCAACCCCGAAGTGTCTTTATCGATCCGGTGTACCAAACCCGGACGTCCGGTATTGCCTGGCATAGTGGGGAGTTGAGTTAGATGATACGTCAGGGCGTTAACAAGCGTACCTGTGTAATTGTTATAACCAGGATGGACGACCATGCCTGCCTCCTTATTTACTAATAGCAGGTCATCGTCTTCATAAATAATATCAAGCGGTATATTTTCTGGATATACTTCTGTATCGCGGGGTGGATCCGGTAAGACCATAGTGACGACATCCAATGGCTTTATTTTATAGCTCGCTTTTGCTAATTTTCCATTTACAAAAACCGTCTCTGCATCTATGGCATTTTGGATGCGACTTCTAGAAGTGTTTTCTACCCTGTTCATCAAGAACTTATCGAGCCGCAGTGAGGCTTGTCCTTTATCGGCTTCAATCCGATAATGTTCAAAAAGCTCTTGCTCGTCCTGCTCGTGAATATCCAAATCTAGTGCCATTACGCAAAAGTATTGAAATCCTTCAAAATCTACTAACTTTGGCAAAAGTATATGTTGGATTTTGATTTTTACAGCCCTGAAGAAGAGATTGCTCTTCCACTTTATAAAGAGCGTGGCGTTCGCGTATTTGTCAAACGAGATGACCTCATACATCCCTATATTTCTGGAAATAAGTGGCGGAAACTAAAATATCCGTTACAGCAAGCGAAAACAGACGGAAAAACGCTATTAGTGACTTTTGGCGGAGCGTGGTCAAACCATTTATTAGCCACGGCATGTGCAGGAGCTAGATTTGGATTCCGTACGTACGGATTTGTACGCGGAGATCGATTAGACAATCCAGTGCTACAATTGTGTCAACTTTTTGGCATGGAATTACATTTTGTTGACAGAGAACGGTATAGAGATAAGAAAGCCCTATTTAACATTTACTTTAGAGACTCTCGCGAGGCCTACTTTATGGACGAAGGAGGTTACGGCGCGCTAGCCGCTGAAGGATGTAGTGAAATAGCAAACGAAATTTGTGACACCTACGACCATTTGTTCTGTGCATGTGGCACTGGGACAACCTTAGCTGGTTTGGCGAAGGGCATAACTACGCGTCAGTGGAAAACCACATTACACGGTGTTCCCGTACTTAAAGGAGGCAGTTTTATCCTCGATGAGATTGCCAAGCTCGGCATAATAAATCCAGCAAATGTACGCCTGCATTTAGATTATCATTTCGGTGGATATGCAAAGACCAAGCCGGAACTCATCGAATTTATAAAGACATTTACGCGCCAAACCTCCATTTTGATAGAACCCACATATACTGGAAAATTGTTTTATGCAGTACACGATTTAATTGCTCAAAAACAAATAACTAGCGGTTCAAAGGTATTAGTTTTCCATTCTGGTGGATTAACGGGAATCTTAGGAATGCTAAATCGCTTTTAATGGGCCAGCCGTTATTCAAAAACAATTTCTCCAAAAAAATCTGGTAAATGGAAATTTGGTGTAGGGTGCTCTATTTTACTCCAGGAAAGGAAATGAGGGGTCGGCAAACCATCGCCGCATTTGTAAAAATTGGCATGCGCAGTCAAACCCCGTAAGCTGCCTATTTTATCGTTCACAAACACTGCGGTTGGAATCACGAGGATAATATTCCATTTCTTTTTTCCGTCGACATTCACGACTGTTGTTGCAGTTCTAACTTTCGTTGTTATCGCTGGATCAAGGCGTGCTCTTTCCTCTTTTCTTCGAGAACCAGAGCCTATCAACCCCGTTCCCAATACATTGAATTCGATATTGTAATAGCTAACTTTTTTGTCAAAGGAAACAAAGAACTCCACACAGCTATCCTCCCACACCGCTTCGTTTATGTGGACGTACTGTGCCTTAACAAATTCTTCCTGAACACTGTAATGAATAAATATCCTTTGACTATCGTGTGCCATCTGGAAATTCACGTTGGGCTTATAGGAAAATCCCTCCCAATTTACGGACGCTATAGGTTGCCATGGCAATGTTCCCATTTGTTGGCTTAACGCATAATACGTAAAGTTTTCGAGCGCTATATCGCGGTATGGTATTTGTAAACTGGACATCGTTTTCTAATTTATACATTGACACTTTCCTTCAAAATGGAAGCAATCTTTTTTTGATGCAATTCCATTTCTCGCACTAATTTAAGTTGTGCTTTCGTTCTAACCAAATTATGTGCACAATAATGTACTTTATAGTAAGTGTCCCCGTTTAAATAATCTGTGAGAAAACGGACAGCTTGCATGAAGGGTAATAAGAACACACCGTGAAGTAATGATGTCATTTCTTTTTCAGTCAAAAAATCGCAAGCTTTGCTCATATAGCCCTGCGTATAGGCTCTAAACAATGAAATATTCAACACTATTTTCTCGGTATCAGGTTCATCTTCTGCCGCCGAATTAATAATCGTACGAATAGCATCTCCGAAATCGTAGGCTACATACCCGGGCATTACTGTATCCAAGTCAATTACACACTGTACACGATCGTGTTCATCAAGTAAGACATTATTAAATTTTGTATCGTTGTGTGTGATGCGCAATGGCAAATCTCCCTTCTGTCCCATCAATAAAACAATACGCATCCGCTCCTCCCGCTCCATGATATAATCTATTATATCTTGTACTTCGTTTACACGACCGGCGGCGTTATCTTTTATAGCTGTACGCAAATTGCTCATCCGGAAGTCGATATTATGAAAATTCGGTAAGATTTCCACCAGTTTACCAGGTTCCAGATCAGACAGCTGCTTTTGGAACTCGCCAAATGCCTGTCCTCCTGAATATGCCTGTACCTCTGTTTCAACGATATCGTAGCTTTTTGTGCCCTCTAACAAAATAAACATTCGCCAAAAACTGTCGTTTTCATCTTGATAGTGCAACTTCCCCTCATAAGTTGGAATCAATGTTAAGGTTGATTTCTCCACCTCTTCTTTTCCAAGGTGTGACAATTTCTGTTTTAGGTGTGCTAATACGATTCTTGTATTTTCCATCAATCCCAATACATCAGCAAAAATTTGCGTATTAATCCGTTGAAATAGATAGCTTTTACTATCAGTTTTCACACGATAAGTATCATTGATATGCCCCGATCCGAAACGTTCTACATGAATGATATTCCCCTCTATATCAAAATGAGAAACAGCGCTTAACACATTACTATTTTTTAATTCAAACATTGGAAAATTTAAAAAAATTTAACACGAACCATGTTAAACATTGCCAATATCTACAAATAAATCAATAAATAAAAACGTCGTATTAAAGCAAACGTTTGTTCTTTCTTTAATTAATTATTTTAAATCTGTTTAGAAAAGTCGGCGATTTACAAAAGCTGTTGACAAGCGACTCTCGCTTTTTTAGTTTTTTTTCAGAAGCATGCGTGACGCTGGAAAAGAATTTGTATTTTAGAAGTTAAAATAGCTTTATGCTGACAGAGATTATTATTATCATAGCGTTAATCATATTTAATGGCATATTATCGGCTTCCGAAATTGCGATTGTGTCAAGTCGAAAGGCGCGTCTCCAAGCAGCAGCAGACAAAAACAACAAATCTGCACGGATAGCTTTAAATTTAAAAGAAAATCCCAATCGATTTTTATCTACTATCCAGATCGGTATCACCTTAGTCGGTATTCTCACCGGTTTTTTCAGTGGCGGCACGATATCTACTTATCTAGCCGCTGTCTTTAGCCAAGTATCATTTCTAGCTCCGTATAGTCAACAGGTAGCTATCATTGTTGTAGTCCTTAGCATTACTTATCTTTCCCTAGTCATTGGCGAACTTGTCCCCAAGCGGATCGGGATGGCGATACCGGAGAAATACGCATCATTTGTCGCTACCCCGATGCTGTTTTTAAGTAAATTTGTTAAACCATTTGTCTGGTTATTAAGCGTTTCCACCGACGCACTTGTTCGATTATTGAATATTAAGGTTTCCAAGAATACCGTTACAGAAGAGGAAATCAAAGCGCTGGTTGACGAAGGAGTAATGAGTGGCGTTATTGAGAATTTTGAACATGACTTTGTTGACCGTTTGCTTATATTAGGTGATAAACGCGCTATCAACTTAATGGTACATCGCTCTGATATCGAATACCTGGATTTGCAAAGTAGTTTTGAAGAAAACAAAAACATTATCCGACAGTCTGAACATACCGAGTTCCCCGTCGTAGATGGAACCTTCGATCAGGTAAAGGGTATTATTCATGTTAAGACGTTTTTGAAAAAATATATCGATAATAAACCGATCGACTTGAAGGCGTTGGTAAAGCCCATCCCGTTCGTCAACGAAAACACATCAGCATACAATATTCTAAACGTTCTAAAAAACGGCAGGGCACAATTAGCCGTTGTCATCGACGAATACGGTATACCCCAAGGGATTGTATCTATTAAAGATATTGTACGCCAGCTTTTCGGTGACATGAACAACGATGAGAAACATGCAGATGCCCTTATCCGTAAACGGGAAGATGATTCATATATAATTGACGGAAGAATGCAGCTAGACGATTTTCTGGAATATTTTCAGATCAATTTGAACGAAGCAGAAGAAGATGATATTTCGAATGTTACCACTTTAGGAGGACTGATATTTCTTACGCTGGATCACGTACCCGAAGAGGGCGAATTTGTCCACTTTAAAGAATACAAACTGGAAGTAATTGATATGGATGGGCACCGAATAGATAAGGTTTTGGTTATTACGCCTCCTTCTTCACCTAACCATATAAACGAAAACCAGGATTAATAGGGCATTGTCAATTCTTCTAATTCTTCGATACTACCCCTGAACATATTAAGGTCCACGTTTCCCTGTATACCGCGTACGAAGCCTCGTTCGGAGAATTGCCAAAAGTCCCAGTGTTTCTTAGGTTTATCTACCCAAAAATTGTAATTGGCTATCCATAATATATAATCGGAAAACTCTCTTTCTAAAAAATCAGTAAAATAGCTATCTCCAGAATAGAGTATGGGTTTGATTCCGTAATGTTTCTCGACCTCGCCCAGCCACCGCTTCAGTCCTACCTTCAACGAATCCATAGATTGCTTACGGGGGCGCTCCTCAATATCTAAAACTGGGGGTAGATCACCAGACCTCAGCCTAACCGTGTTTATAAAATTACGGGCTTGACGAATAGAATTCTCGTTAGGGCGAAAATAATGATAAGCTCCCCGGAGTTTTGTTCTACTTTGTGCTGCTTTCCAGTTCACTTCGAAATGCTTGTCTTTTGCCTTCTCGCCCATTGTAGCACGAATAAACACAAAGTCGATCGGTGTTTGATCATATATAGTGTTGATCTCTAACCAACTAATATTACCTTGATATTGGGATATATCAATCCCATATATGTAAGAATCGTGTTTTTTTATTAATTCAATATTGCGCTTTTCGTGCTCGCTAGCGGTATGCTTGTTCGTTGATTCCTGCGGAAAAATCCAGTTTTTAATAGTATAAGAAAAATCTGTTGTATAAAATAAAAGGGCAAAACCGCTTAACATACATAGCGGTACAACGATACTCCAAACCAAATATCTTTTACGTTCTTCACTTGCTTTCGTCCTCCTTCCAACAGTTTTCCTTCTTGCCATATGTGGCCGTGAAAATAGTGCATTTATTTTTTATTGGCAACGGAAATATACACACGAAGACATGTTCAGTATTGCTTTTTGTAGACTGATAAAACATTTAAAAAATAATTCACCTCATTTTCAAAGGGTAATGTCCAAAGGGGAAAATAATTTTTGCGAATCGGGTCAGAATTTCTACTTTTGTCGCGGAGAGTTGGCAGAGTGGTCGAATGCGGCGGTCTTGAAAACCGTTAACTGTCACAGGTTCGGGGGTTCGAATCCCTCACTCTCCGCCGCAAACAACAAAGCCCGACAATAGTCGGGTTTTGTTGTTTATAGACTTTTGCAAACAACGTTTGAACAAAAGGATTAAACAACAAAAGAATGAGCGAAGCGAATGGCTTTAGTTTTCGTGAAGCCTCCCATCCAGGGGATCACCGAGCGAAGCGAGATAATCCCTCACTCTCCGCAGAGCTTCAATCAAAAGATTGGAGCTTTTTTAATTTCTAAAGCATTTTTAGCCGCTGCCTGAGGGATGAGAACCCGCAGGGTTCGATCCAAAAGAGGTTCAGGGCTGAGTATGGGGCTTGCGGGGCTGAACCAATCCCTCACTCTCCGCAGATAAATCCCTTATTGAAAGATAAGGGGTTTATTGTTTTAAGCCGGTAGATTCGAACCGAAGGTATGGCCGGGGTTCGATTCGAGAAGGTTTAGGGGTGAGAATGGGGCTTATGAGGGCTAAACCAATCCCTCCTCTCTGCAGAGCTTCAGTCAAAAGATTGAAGCTTTTTTGTTTCTAAAGTCCTCTTTTAGTCGCTGCCCGAGGGATGAAAGGCTAATATGCCAGTAATGTCTAGTTTTGCTAAAATTGCTTTTGCCATTTTAAATCCGTATATTTGTGTACATTTCAAAAAGGCACCTATCTCTTATCCTTGAGCAATTCGCTTCTTATAAGATTTACACCTTATTATTTTATAATTTTAACCCCTTTTAATGTCAAGAAATCAACTTACATTCAAGAAAAAAGAACGTGCTAAAAAACAGCAACTGAAAAAGAAAGAAAAACAAGAAAGAAGAGAACTAAATAAGTCTGAGAACAACAAAGGCAAACCATTGGAAGAAATGTTTGCTTATGTAGACGAGTTTGGTAATATTTCCGACACACCACCAACGCAGCCATACAAGTTTAAAGAAGAAGATTTAATTCGTCC
Organism: Sphingobacterium gobiense; assembly: GCF_002980575.1. GTDB lineage: Bacteria > Bacteroidota > Bacteroidia > Sphingobacteriales > Sphingobacteriaceae > Sphingobacterium > Sphingobacterium gobiense. The sequence goes on along the minus strand of NZ_PVBS01000001.1, from coordinate 134,159 downwards.
AGCAGATACAGAAGACGAATATCTTTATGGTAAAGTTTCTTATTATAACGAGGTTGGACACTACGGTTTTATTCGGGACAACTTAAGTAGGGAAACAGTCTATTTTAACGATAAGCTAGCGGGTATGGTTTTGGCTGTAAACCAAAAAGTAAAATATAAGTATATTCGTACGAAACAAGGAAATCAAGTCTCCGAAATAGAACTGGAGTCTTAATTCTTTGGCCTAAAAAAATGGCGAGCTAAAGCTCACCATTTTAATATGAAAAGTAGTTTAATCTCACAATTAAACTAGCCTATCACTATCTCGCTACGCGAACATTCACTGCGTTAAGCCCCTTTTTACCTTGCTCAACATCATATGTTACGCTATCATTTTCGCGTACGTCATTGACTAAACCTGTTGAGTGTACAAAGATGTCTTGACCACCATTACTTGGTGTAATAAAACCGAAACCCTTGGTAACGTTAAAGAATTTTACTGTTCCTTCTTGCATTGTATTAATTATTTATTGATAAATTGTTATTATTTTTTCCGGTTATCGGCAATTGAAAGCCTATTAACTTTTGAATTTTTAATAAAGTAGGCTTTTCTTCTTCACTGCATAAAGAGAGCGCTTTTCCTTCTTTCCCAGCCCTACCTGTCCGACCAATACGATGTACGTATGTTTCCGAATCAACTGGCAGATCATAATTGATAACGAATGGAAGCTCTTGAATATCAATCCCCCTCGCAGCAATATCAGTGGCAATCAATATATTGACCCCACCATTTTTAAAAGATGACAAAGCCTTTTGTCTAGCCGTCTGCGATTTGTTTCCGTGAATACAAGCAGCTGATATCCCTCCTTTACCCAATATCCTTGCTAAACGATCTGCACCATGTTTTGTACGTGTAAAAATTAAAGTTTGAGTAACACGACCATCCCGCAAAACGCCAGCCAAAAAAGCAGCTTTGTCCTTTTTTTCGACAAAGGAAACAGACTGTACAATTTTCTCAGCTGTAGACGATACAGGGGAAACATTGATCTCGGCCGGGTTGTGAAGAATAGTATTCGCAAACTTGCGGATTTCATTTGGCATAGTTGCCGAAAAGAATAAGGTCTGTCTTTTCTGAGGAATATACTTTAAGATACGTTTAATTTCGTGCACAAATCCCATATCCAACATACTATCCGCTTCATCCAATATTAAGACTTGAATTTGACTAAGGCTCACATGACCCTGATTGATTAAATCCATTAATCGACCCGGTGTCGCAACAAGCATGTCTACGCCCTTGCGTAGTCGTTCTACTTGAGCGACCTGGGAAACGCCCCCATAGATTGCCAAGCGATTTACACGAATATTTTTACTGTATTGTGCGACACTTTGGTCAATTTGTATAGCCAGTTCCCTTGTCGGGACAAGTACTAACGCACGGGGCATATTGTATTTCTTGGTATCTGATGCCAGTAAGTTAAGCACAGGCAAAGCAAAAGCAGCAGTTTTTCCTGTTCCCGTTTGGGCACAGCCTATAATATCCTTACCTTTCAATATGAGGGGAATTGCCTGCTTCTGTATCGGAGTAGCAGCGGAATATCCTATATCATTAAGGGCCCTTACAATGGGATCTATTATCCCGAAATTGTTAAAACTCATTTCATTTAATTTATGACTGAAACCTATCTCGATCTAAAAATTCGGACAGACTATCAATCGTATGTCTCGACAAGGCAATGCCTATCAATAAGAGAACATATTTTTGCTTGTTAACAGTAATATATCGAGATGTTCAGATCAGAGGGTTACGACGCCAATCAGCACTAGTGCTGTCTATATTTATGATAACTTAACGGAAACTGAAAAAGCTAAGAGTGATGGCGAAAGCTAGACTAACGGAATCAAAAAGAGCGTCGACAGGACCTAATGTCGTCAAAGATAATGCTAATTATTTGTAAATAAAAGACTTTTCATCACTTTTGGATATTTGTATCAATATATTATCTTGACATCGCCTGGATTACCCGGACATGCGACATAAAAGCTTGTCGAAACGATCTAAACTCAATATATTGAATATTGTATTCTTTACAGGTTTGCTGTACAATCTTATTGATGGCGGGATAGTGCACATGACTAATTCTAGGAAAAAGGTGATGTTCAACTTGAAAATTAAGCCCCCCCAACAACCATGTCAACACATTGTTCTTGGTAGCAAAATTAGCAGTCGATTGAATCTGATGAATCATCCATTCCTCTTCGACCTTCGATTGATCGATGGTTTTAAACTCTGTTTCAGAGACAACATGTGCCAACTGGAAAACAGTCGCTAAACTGATACCACATACAGCTCCAGCAATCCCCCATCCGATTAATGTAGGTAGCCATCCCACATATACAATGGGAATAACGACAAACATCAAAAAGTGCAGCACTTTGCTGGTCCAAAAGATAACCCGTTCGCGCAGTGGGAAGTGGAATCGTGTCGAGCTTCCCCCCATCTTCTGCCGAAAATATTTTTCATAATCCTGATAGAAAATCCAAGCTAAATAGGAAACACCATATAGGAAAATAAAATAAAACGATTGGTAACGATGATGCTTCTTCAATTGCTGATCGTGGTGAATCCGCATAAATTTAACTTCTATATCATGATCCTCACCATCGATGTTGGTGTAGGTGTGATGCGCGATATTGTGCTTAAGCTTCCAAAAATAGATATTGCCTCCTAATAGGTTTAAGGTATAAGAAAGTACGGTATTTAGATTTTTGTTTTCAGAGAATGAATTGTGTCCCGCATCGTGCATGATATTGAAACCAATAGCGGCAAGATTAACTCCGAACAGCAAACAAAGTACGATACCAACAGTCCAATGTGGTTGTACAAAAACTAAAATGGTGTACAGCAGCGTGAAAGTGGTTAACAGGACTGCTGCTTTAATAAATATTCGTCTATTTCCGGTTTTCTTTTTATATGTACTACTGAAATAATCGTTGATTTTAAATTTGAGGGATTTTGAGAACAATGTATTGACATTGTTGAACTTAATGGATGAACTCATTGAATGTGTAAAATGGTATTGATCTTTTGTTTCTTGTCTAGTCTATTCGGCTAGTATTTTTTTTTGTAAATATAGTGGTTTAATCTTAACAATTATTTAGCCAACAGTTAAATGATTGTTAAATAAATAATTGGAAACTATGGTTACCATGGATATATCAAGGAGAAAGGGTTCAGATCAATCTGAACCCTTTCATGCTTCTCTACTTCGTATCTTTTCTTTCCGTTTCTATGTTTCTTTTTTCGAATAAACCCTTTGCTTATTCTTTACAGATACATTTTCGTAAAGCAAGCTTTTATTTTAAACGTCATCTCTTTTAGAGAGCTCACCGTTTTTTGCTTCTCCTTATATTAAAAACGCTCGAATTGATATTATATTGCATATATAGGAATATTTTTTATTTATTATACCTTATCGAGAAATGCCCCAACCGGCTTGTTTATCCGGGAATGGCAATACTACCACCGTTTCCGGACGTATTGTTGATATTCATTAATCTGATTTTAATATTCGACTACACCGATGCCTAGGTAAGCGACCTCAATCAGCCATCTCCGTCACCCTCCGTTTGGCTAAAAAACCATCATATGTATAGGCGTTATAGGGCAATATTTTCTGTGCGCTATATTTTGCCAGGAAACAGACAATTAAGATAGGTAAAAACAATTCGAACCCATTAGCGGCCAACCCACAGGTCAAAAAGAGAGCCGTAAAGGGAGCGTAGATAGAGGCCGATAATGTTGCTGCCGCGCCAGCTAATACGAAATTGATAAGAATAAGGTTAGTATCAAAGAGAGCATTACAACATACCGCAAACCCCAGCCCCAATAGCGCACCTGCAACGATACTCGGGGCAAAAACGCCCCCGTCTCCGCCTGCCCCTAAAGTTAAAGAAGCTGCGATAGGCTTCAGAAGAATAACTAGAAAAAGTATACCTAAAGACAGTTGCCCTCCTGTTATCGCGGTGTCGACAATCCCTTTTAACCCATGATAGCTATCGCCATACAACAACGGGAAACAAAAAATTAGCCCCCCAACTATAAGTGCGCCGAGATTGACGCGTATAAAATTGTTATTAATCTGCGAAAAAAATAGTTTAATACGTGTAACCAACAACGTGAAATAAATGGACAGCAGCCCACACAATAAACTCAAAAGAATAAAAAAAGGTAACGCACTAGTATACCAATCCTGCACGGTATAGTTAAAAAATGGACGATTATCAAAAAAATAAATAAATATCCCCGAGGTAATTGCGGCAGTGGTAGATGCCAGAAAAAGTGTCTTATTGAATTTCCTGGCGACGACTTCCAGAGCAAAGAGCCAACCGGCGAACGGACTTCCGAATAACACCGCGACGCCTGCCGTTACCCCTGCACAAATCAGTTCACGTTTGTACATCTTGGCGACGCCTCCTTTTTCATAAACCGCATTGCCAATAGATGCAGTAGCTACCACCGTAGATACTTCCACGCCGGTTGAGCCTCCAAAAACAACTGTCAAGAAGCCATTGATATAGTGGGAAGGAATCTTAAATAATGGAAGATGATCTTTTCTATCGTCCAATGTCTTGAAAATTTCCGTTAACCCCTTATTCTTACGGTTGTGAAACAACCATTTCCGTAAAAAATAGATAGCTGTAATACCAACGCTCGGAAATAATAGAAAAAACCATGTGTTTGTATCAGAAATCCATTCAAACACCGATATTTCTAACCATTCAGTACTATGTTTCAAGGTGTATGCCAATAAACTACAAACCAGAGCTATTCCAATTGAAACAATCGAAAGCTTCCAATAATGTTGTTTGATAATCTTATTTCTGTCCACTTATCTCTATCTTCTAAGTTATTGATTCCGAAACAACAACGTGTGTCATTACCGATAGACAAACGCCATTTTTCGACAAAGGACGGAATAAATATAGAATACTACTACATCTATCTGAAAAAAGCTCTCCAACTATTTGGAAAGCTTTTCAAATTTGAATTGAGATTGTAAGGATTTAGCAGCCGATTGTTGCTCCGTTGGGAATTACCGCATCACGCTTGATAACGACGATACCGTCACGTATTGTATGTGTTGAAAAATCACCATCAGATAGATGTATCCCACCTTTTATACGGACGTCATTTCCGATTCGGCAATTTTTATCGAGGATTGCATTTTCTATATAACATCGCTCGCCCACACCTATCGGAGGCGGTTGCTGTGTATTGCCCAGCGTAATGACTTCTTCAAGATCTTCATAATGATCTCCGCCCATCATATAGGTTGATTTGATGACTGTTCCTTTTCCAATTCGTGAGCGGACACCGATTACAGAGCGTTCCAATTTATCTCCATTTAAGATACAACCGTCGGCTACTATCGTATTGTTCAACGTCGTACCCGAAATTTTAGAGGGCGGCAACATACGAGCGCGCGTAAAGACTGTCTCATTAAAGAGGTTGAAATCTGGTACGTCATCGGTCAGACCAATATTCGCATCGAAAAACGAACGAATAGTTCCAATATCTGTCCAATATCCGTCAAACTGATAACTCAATACCTTTTGGCTCTCGATGGCATCAGGAATAAGCTCTTTCCCGAAATCCATTCCCGGGTTTTCAGTGAGCATTTTTCGCAATACGCCCTTAGAGAATACGTAGATTCCCATCGACGCTAAGTATAATCGACCTTGATGTTGCATCTCTTCCGAAACTTCAGATCCCCAGTTTAACACCTCTTCGCTGTCCGGCTTTTCTGTGAAAGACGTAATCTCATTTATTTCATTTGCCTTTAAGATACCAAAACCTGTTGCATCTTTACCATTCACCGGAATAGTGGCTATGGTGACATCACCACCGTTCTCCACGTGAAAGTCAATCAACGACGAATAATCCATTTGGTAAAGTTGGTCTCCCGATAAAATTAGTACATAGTCATAATCCACATTGACCAAATTCTTCTGTGTGCGTCGGACGGCGTCCGCTGTACCTTCAAACCATCGGTCTCCCTCCAATGTTTGTTCGGCTGCAAGTATGTCCACAAAGCCCTTACTAAAAATACTGAAATTGTAGGAATTCTTGATGTGTTGATTTAACGAGGCCGAATTGTACTGTGTCAAGACGAAAATCTTGTTATATCCCGAATTCAGGCAGTTGGAAATAGGAATGTCAACCAAACGATATTTCCCTGCAATCGGAACTGCTGGCTTGGAGCGCTGCTCTGTCAATGGGAAAAGGCGTGTTCCGCGTCCCCCCCCCAATACAATCGATACTACTTTATGTGCCATACCATTAAATTTATAACTGGTTATACAAATTGACATACTGTTGAGCGGATTTATGCCAGGAAAAATCCAGCTCCATCTCTTTTCTTCGGACTCTTTGCATTTTCCCCCGCTGCCCGATATAATCTAGGGCGCGTCCAATGGCGGAAACAGCTTCTTCAGAAGTAGCGTCTGAGAACACAAAACCGTAACCATTCTTCTCACTTATATCTCGCACAGTGTCCTTTAGTCCACCTATTCCACGAACAATCGGAATAGTACCATATTTCATCGCGTACAATTGGTTTAGGCCACAAGGCTCTACACGCGACGGCATCAAAATCATGTCTGCCGCGGCATATACCTCATGTGCTAATGTTTCATTATAGCCAAAGAACGTCGCAAGACGACCCGGATATGCCGCCAATAAAGCTTGTAAATTAGCTTGAATCTGGGTATCGCCTGAACCTAGTATAAATATACTTATTTTATTTTCAGTATACGAAAAAACATTTACAACAATTTCCGGTAATAAATCCGCTCCTTTTTCGACAGCAAAACGGCCGATATATGTCAGCAGAGGCAATGTTTCGTCCAGACCATATTTTTCACAAAACGCTTTCTTATTTTTTGCTTTCCCTTTTTTGTTGGACTCAACATCATAGTTAACGGATATCAATTTATCCGCTGCCGGGTTCCAATAGGCGTCATCGATACCATTGACAATCCCATAACCTTTTGCTGCTTCTGAAAAGAATAAGCCTTCCAATCCATTTGCTTGCGTGTACAATTCTTGGAGGTACCCCTCACTAACGGTCGTAAAAGCATCACAACATTTTATAGCTGCCGCCAATGGATTGATAAGCCCGTCCCAGTCCAATAATCCCCATTTCCATGTATCAAATGCGGGCAATAGGATGCTTTTGCTCCAGTTCATCCAGCCTTGGTATTGCCCGTTATGCACGGTAAATACAGTTTTCACCTTTTCAAATTCTTTAAAGTCATTAGCATACTTTGTTAAAAAAGGAATTAGACCTACATGGTGATCGTGGCAATTAATAACATCGGGTTTAGTCCCACTGTTTTTAAGCCAATCTAAACATGCATGTTGAAAAGCTATCCATTGCTCCGCCTCGTCAGGATAGCAATATACTTCCTGTCTATCCAATTTACCGGGTATGCGAATTAGGAAAAGAGGGAAGCCTAAACTGTTCTCGGTTTCCTTCAATATCTCATAGTGCAGCTCTTCCGATCCCTGAAAAAAAGAACCTTTGGCAATTGATAAAAAGTCGTTGTCACGTGTAAATGGCTTATCGTAGTAGGGACATACCACCCATGCATCGATACCGAGTTTACGCTGGTATCGTGGCAATGCGCCTACCACATCAGCCAATCCGCCTACTTTTGCCAATGGAAAACACTCGACACTTAAATGTATTACATGCATACTAAACTTGTTTGAGGATTAATCCGCCAAGAGGAGGTAATCTAAGTGTTATAGAATTTGCGCAGCCCATCCACTCCATTTCCTCGGAAAGAGCCGCACGCTGGTGTATCCCGCTTCCATAATAGGGCACATCGTCCGAATTGAGGATTACTTCCCACAAGCCTGGTACCGGTACACCAACGCGGTAACTTCTTACCACGGGTGTAAGATTAAACACAACCAGCACATCATCGGACGATATCGCCCCACGACGTAGAAAGGCAAATACACTATTTTCATGGTCGCCAAGTTCTATCCATTGAAAACCGTCGGGAGTAAACGCTCGTTCATATAACGCGGGCTGCGTCCGGTATAACATGTTGAGGTCTTTTACAAATTGTTGTATACCGCGATGCGGTTCAAATTGCGTGAGGTGCCAGTCGAGGGATTGATTGACATTCCATTCGGAGGTTTGGCCAAATTCCCCTCCCATAAACAGCAGTTTAGTTCCCACGAAAGTATACATATAAAGATACAGCGTACGCAAGTTAGCAAACTTCTGCCACTCATCGCCCGGCATCTTATAAATAAGAGACTGCTTGCCATGTACCACCTCATCGTGTGATAACGGCAGCATAAAGTTCTCATGGAAGCTGTATACCGTTCCAAAGGTTATCTTGTCATGATGATATCTACGATTAATCGGGTCTTCCTTGAAATAGTTTAACGTATCATGCATCCAGCCCATCATCCATTTCATACCGAAACCCAAACCTCCGTCAAACGTAGGCCTACTCACACCGGACCATGATGTGGATTCCTCTGCGATGGTTTGAACATCAGGAAACTGGGCGTACACCGCCTCATTTAATTCTTTTAAAAAATGTACAGCTTCCAGGTTTTCGCGTCCGCCATGTTCGTTCGGTATCCATTCCCCCTCATTGCGGGAATAGTCCAGATAAAGCATAGACGCCACGGCATCTACCCGCAAACCATCTATATGGTATCTGTCCAACCAGAAAAAAGCATTCGAAATTAAGAAAGAACGGACTTCATTTCTTCCATAATTAAAGATATATGATTTCCAGTCGGGATGGAAGCCCTTGCGTGGATCCTCATGTTCGAAGAGGTGAGAGCCATCAAACTTGTACAAGCCATGGGCATCTCCCGGGAAGTGGGATGGTACCCAATCCAGGATAACACCGATATTATTTTTATGTAGGCTTTCGATAAGGTACATCAAATCTTGCGGACTACCATAACGGGAAGAAGCTGCAAAATAACCTGTAATTTGGTATCCCCAGGAAGGATAAAAAGGATGTTCCATTACAGGCATAAATTCCACGTGCGTAAACCCCATTTCCTTAAGATAAGGTACCAATTTACCCGCTACCTCGCGGTAAGTTAAAAAACGCTCAGGATCAGACGGGTCGCGTAACCAGGAACCTATATGCATTTCATATACGGAAAAAGGTTTGTCATGGGCATTATACACTTGTCTTTGCCGCATCCATGTTTGGTCGTTCCATTGGTACCAGGTTGTTCCTACGACGGAAGCCGTGTGAGGCGGCTGTTCGTTCACCAATGCGAATGGATCTGCTTTCTCCAAATGTTCCCCTGTGTTCGAATGGATGTGATACTTATACACTTCTCCTAACCGTAGTCCTTCAATGAAACCCTCCCAAATACCGCTACTGTCCCATCGGACATACAATTGATGACTATGTGGATTCCATCCATTAAAATTACCTATCACGGAAACTGATGTCGCATTAGGGGCCCAAACGGCAAACTGAACGCCCTCTTTGCCATTATGCGTCACCGTATGTGATCCTAATTTTTCATATAGCCTAAAATGCTTTCCTGCACAGAATAAATTAATATCGAAGTCCGTGAATAACGAATATACCTCTACTGCCTGCCCCATAATCCCAGTTGTTTATATTTATGAAATCGTTAACCGTCTAAATTCTTTTTCAACGGAAATGTAATGCTTGCCTTCTTCATCTACCAACATGTCCAATACATCTCCATCTACTTCGATATGGCCCACATCAAATGGAAGCCCGACAACGTAAATCTTATAACTATCGAAACGTTCGTGATACAATCCCTCTAAATGTTGTACAATAGTAAAGCTATTTTGTTCTCCCTCAACGATAAAATATTTTTCGTTGTACACATTTTGTTCGTAAGCAAAGGTTTCACCATGGTCTGCATAAACATGGGATTCATATCGTCCTTGCCCCCAATAGATGTTTAATTTTAGCGCATCGATATTCTTTTCCATTGTGTATTGCATCACCGGAAATTCAGGAATTACGCTTCCTCCACGAATAAAGATGGGCATTTCGTCCAATGGCGTTTCGACCTCATGTGCTTGCCCGCCCTCCAGCGAAGTATTGTCGAAATAATAATACCAATTACCTTCTGGTAAGTACACCGTCTTCGATTGTTGTCCCGGTTGAATAACAGGCGAAACGAGAATATTATGTCCAAAAGCAAATTCCTCCTCCCGTCGCAGATTTTCCAGTTTATGTTGTTCTAGTAATGATATAGGCCGCAATATAGGCTCCCTATACTTATGCTGTCTCCAGAATACTGTATAGATATAAGGCAATAATCTGTAACGAAGCTCAATGAACTTTTTACAGATAGCTTCCCATTCTGGGCCAAAGCTCCAAGGCTCCCGATCGCGTGTATCTCCGGCTGAATGGACGCGCATAAATGGAGAAAACACACCGAATTGCATCCAACGGGTATAAAGTTCACCATCCGGCTCTCCGGTAAACCCACCAATATCAGTACCGCAAAATGAAAGGCCCGAGACGGATAAACGTTGTAATTGAAGGACACCAATCTTTAGATGTTCCCAAGTTGCTATATTATCTCCTGTCCATACAGATGAATAGCGTTGTGTTCCGGCATAAGCAGCACGTGTGATCGTAAATGGGCGTTTATTTTTTTGGAGTTTCTTTAGGCCATCATAAGTGGAGCGCACCATCTGCATACCATATATATTATGGGCCTTACGGTGAGATCCCCTAAACCCTTCGTAATAATGCCGTACGTCGTCCGGAAATGTTCCGCGACCAAATACAGCGGGTTCATTCATATCATTCCATACACCTGCCACACCATCTTCTACCAAGTCACGATACAATGTGCCCCACCACTCTCTTACCTTGGGATTAGTGTAATCTGGAAATTGACAGCGTCCCGGCCATACATATCCCTCCATAAAATAATCATCTCCACGACGACAAAAATATTTATTTTCTTTCCCCTGGGTGAATACCCAATAATCTTCATCTACCTTAATACCCGGATCGATCATTACTACCGTTTTAAATCCATCAGCAGCTAAATCTGAAATCATTTTCCTCGGGTCTGGGAAATAGCGTTTATTCCAGGTAAAACAGCGATAACCATCCATATAATCGATATCTAGATAAATGGCATCACATGGTATCTGTCGTTTACGGAATTGGCTAGCAACTTCCCGTACGTTGGCTTCAGGATAATAACTCCATCGACACTGATGGTAGCCGATTGCCCACAGCGGTGGCATATAGTGTGTGCCTGTCAGTCCGTGATAACGTTTCACAACATCCATCATCTGCGGTCCATGAATGTAGTAATATTGCAGTTCTCCGCCCTCCGACCAATAACTTGTTTGGTCGTTTTGTTCGGCAGCAAAGTCGAAATACGTTCTAAATGTATTGTCGAAAAAAATACCGTAGGCATCTCCACCTGTTACACCTATATAAAACGGAATAGTTTTATAGAGTGGGTCTTGATTAAAACCGAAACCATAGGTGTCAGAATTCCAGTTCTGGAACCTTTTTCCTCGTAAGTTTAAATTAGCCGACTTATCGCCTAAACCAAAAAACGCTTCGTCATGGGAAGTGTGTTTCGTACAGTAGACATAGTACCCTCCAAAGTCCGGATTCTCTTCCCAATGCATGGGTTTCTGGTCGGCATTCAATACTTTCCCATTCAAATCTTCGAACGACACAAGAAAATTTTCTTTTTGTATTCGGCAAACCAAAGCATTGGTTTTTATGATAAAAGCGTTGTCTATCTCCAAAATCGAGAAAGAAGTAGGGTGAATATCAAGATCTTGCTTAATAGCATAAGAGAAATCATCAAGAAATGAGCTTCTTGGCGCCAAACGCACTCTGATAATTTCATCGGAAAAAATCCTTACTTCTACACTGGCTTTCCCGTCTGTAAAGACGAGCACATTTCCCTGCTTAATATACGAAAGAACCTTATTCAGATATTTCTTTTCTACTGTAGGCACATCAAGCACGGGATTGTTGACATGATGAATACTATCTAAGGTTTCCCCCTCTAAAATGTCCGTAACAATCTCTCCTTTTTTTTGGGACTCAGCCATAGTTTTGTCTATTCGTTAAATTTTATATTGAATTACATTGCTATTAAAGTACGATAATTTTTAGAAAAAAGAAAAAAATCCTCGCCAAGATATGGCGAGGATTTGCTTTTTTGAACGTTAGCGCTATTGAGCCGTTACGCTTCTAAACACGTCTCCAAACCGGGCAAAGGTCTCGTTGGCAATTTCAATAGCTCGCTTTTGGCTATCGGGGCCTTCACTGCGCCTATTCAATACATCAACAAATGTACTCCACATTTTACCAGTATTTTCTCCATAACCGGAAAAGAAAGACGTTCCTTTCGTCACACCATTCTTATTCAACATCTGCACAATATAAGGGCCGCCCATAATAGAACCTTCCAATACGTACAGCGCGCTTAAAGCCTCTAACGCATTTTGTATTACTGGCGCTGTCGCTTCAGGCAAATTATCTACTTTTCCGCCAAGTTCTTCAATATCCGCTTTGATATGCGATGAATTACGACGTTCCGTGTAATCGGGCAATACGTCCGATGTAATAAACGGAGCGATGGCTTTTTCTACGGCATTGAAATACGCGTAAAAATTCTTAAGTACTTCTGCATAATCCGCATCAGATCGAACGGCCTTAAGTTGTCTCACCACCACCCCCTCTAAGGTTTGGTGTGCCTCTTTTGTGTTTTTTTTGATATTTTGATTTAACATCATAGTTGTTCTATTTATTTTAAATGTTGATTTACAAAGATTCTTATTTATTGTATAGCTTATATGCTGCATTTCGCTCAATCGTATATGAAAAACGTTAAATCAGCATTCCTATTACGTAGATTCAATCAATCAGAATTTGATAACGTGTATAATTAGAGGTGCCTGTCTCCTTTTTTATCCAGTTCTCTTTCAAAGCTAAACGAATAAAATTGTAGAAGGTCGCCCAAGATACCGGATGCTGCTGGCGCAAAGCAATCCAGAAATCTTCCATGTCGGCGATTTCGCGTTGCTGAAACAACGCTTGCATGATCAAGATACGCTGTTTGCTTGCAATATGCCCGCGCTCCCGCAGTTGTGCGATCCATACCTGCAATGTTGTGTGGTCATTTACTTTCATCATATATTGTTCATAAAAGGTTTACCCTATCGTTATTATTTAAATATATTCTAAATAATATCAAATATAAAGGATGGGTTGTTAATCAATCTATTAAAAACGGTGATTCGCATATGCAAACTGATATTTTTTTGACTTTAGTAACTTGTAATTTGTTTTTTCTGAACCGAAGTGTACTTTTGCGTTACTAATTTATTATGTAGACGTTAAAGCACGGCTACCAACGAAGAGCCTCCTCGGATGTATGTCTAGAGGAGGCTTTTATACTATTGAGGTAGTGTGGGTGATTCTACTTTGAGCACTTCACTACTTAGGGTATTCAGAAAAGCCAGGATGGCTCGTTGCTCGTTTGATGTGAGTTGCAATGGTCGTATATGTGGCGATAACGTTCCGTTTATCTTCTGCCTACCCGTATGGGGCATACCGCGGTTAAGCAGATCGATAACCTCTTCAAGTGTGGCAATCTCGCCATTATGCCAATAGGGTGCAGTATTGGATACATTTCGCAGTCCGGGGGTACGGAGCTTTCCCTTGTCGGCTTCGAATCCGGTAACCTCGTAGCGCCCATTATCTAAATCTCCACGAAAATCCACTGCATAGCCCAGATTGTGGTATTGCAGATCGGTGAAGAACGGGCCGTTGTGGCAGTTGATACACTTTCCCTTGGTGCGGAACAAATGTAAACCCTCGATTTCCTTATCCGTCAGTGCGGCATAATCGCCACGTACAAACCGATCGAAGGCCGTTTCGCCGCTGCTGATGCTTAGCGTATAGACTTCCAGTGCATCGAGAATGCGCTCTCTGGTGATGCTGTTGCTGCCATAAGCCGCCTCAAATAGAGGGGGATAGCCCGGGATCTGCGACAGGATCCATGGTATAATATTCAGGTCACCGTCCATCTCGATAGGCGATTCGATAGCTTCGGTGATCTGTTCGGCATAGGTTGCTGCCCTGCCATCGTGAAAAAGGTGACCTTTGAGGTGCCAGGCGTTTTCGATGGTAGGCGTATTGCGTACGCCACCCCCAATTGCCATCCTGCTGCCATCTGTCCAGAACTTCGCCGGGTTATGGCAGGATGAACAGGAGTTCTGTATACTACCCATCCGCTTCTCAAAGAACAATACTTTGCCCAGACGCAGAACTTCGGTATTGGGCTTGGCATTTGGGTTGGCAGGCAGCTCCGCCAACTCTTTTTTGATAATTCCACTGTACCATTCCGCTTCCGGCCAGGCTGTGATCGCAGCACTATATTTTTCCCGTGTGCTGCGTGTATCCACAGGTTCTGGCTCTGGCAGCGGTACCTCCCCGTCTGTCACCGGCGACTTCGAGCATGCTCCGCACAAAAAGAGCAACAGGCAACATAATCCGTAACAGTTTATCACGCGCTTCAATGGAATATTTAGTTCAACAAAAGCTATTCTATGGTTACCGATTGTCCTATGACGTTCAATATACTGCCCGTTGTCGCTAAGACAAAGTAAGCAGATCCGGTAGCTATATCTGTGGGGATCGTCATCTGCACTTCGGTGGCACTGACAAACGTCACCTGAGGATCAAAATTACGCACCGGTGTATTGTCGCTGTATTCCATCCGTGCTATAAAATCATCCTCCTGATAAAATTTTAGGGCTTGCTCGTGCGTGAAATAAACGGAGAACGTCTGTCCCGGATTGATGGTAGTCGGCGGCAGCTTCGTCCTGTCCAGCAACGTTGATAAGGTAGGGGCATTGAGGTGTATCTGCTGCCCGGCCATGAGCGTGTACCTGCCAGTCACTAGTTTGACATCGTAATAACCGGTATCCAGTTCTGTCGTAATCGGGATAACGGAGTGAATACTGGAATTTGTAAATCTGCGAAATTCCGTTAATTCATATTCCTGTTCGCCGGCCATTAGGTAGACCTTGGTTTTATCAGCATCGGGCAGGAAATAATCGCCCAATAGGGCAACTACACCGTTTATATTTATTTCTGTATTATTTATGCTATTCAAATAAGGTATAGGCTGTCCGCCTTCCGGCCGGAAGGTGTAGGTCTTTCTGCTACCATCCTGTGCAGTCACCGTATATTTTGTGGACGCGCTGTACGGTACGACTTCGCCCGATGCCGGTGATATTGACGCCCCCTCGGATAGGGTGATGACGGGTCGGATGGTTTCGGGCTCGTCTTCTAATGGAGTCCAATATATGATGATTTCGTCTCCTTTAATAACCGCCTGGAGCGGATCGCCATGGGCGTCTTCGATAGTGAAAGTTTCTATTTCGGCATAAGGCAGGTCGGGGTATTCGGTTTTGCATGCGCCAAACAGAACGGTACAGCCAACCGCTATGCCCGTATATATTTTGTATAGTCTATTCATGTTTCTGGTTCTCAAAATCGACAACAAGTAAAAGATTCCTCAGAGGTCTGCCAACATGCTTCTCTGAGGAAACCTTTATGCTATGTTTACAGTTGGTTCACATTAATCGTAACGGTACCTTGTATGGTTAATCCTGGAAATGGAGTAATCTCTACGGCTGTAGCAGAGTCTAAGGTGAAAGCCCAGACGGTAGCACCGCCATCATTGCTTACCAACATCACGACACCCGGGATCGGAGTTGCTACTTGATCCTCGTACGTGTACCAAACATCTTCACCTACAGCACCGCTTGCAGACGTTGCGCCTGCCCAATCTGAAGCCGTAACTGTGCAAATATCTACACCAGTCAATATCCTTAGTTGAGCTCCACTATTAGCAGCCACAGCAGCATTGGCATGTTCAGTGAAGATGAGCTGCGCTCCTGCAGAACTACCCTGCGATGCCGAACCACTGCCCAGGGTAACGTATACGTTGCCAAACGTCGAAGGATTAAAAGGGCTGCCAACATTTCCTGTCACGCTATATTGATAGCCGCAGGAAATAGCCGTTACCTTAGCCGGTGTTAACGGCTGGATAGCCACTGGGTTATTGTCTTTCGCGAATGAAGACAGACTGAACAAGGCCGCCGCCGCGACAGCTATTGTTGATTTGAGGATGTTTTTCATACTCATTTGTTTAATTTTTGTGTTATTAAATACTAATTTATTATATAGACATCTCCGTTGCCGGAGATAAGCACGTGGCTATTTTGGAGTGACCGTTATCGAAGTACTGTTGGTGGTCGTCGGCCAATTTTTATATGTTGTCTGGAAGATAACAGAAATTCTGCCTGTTGGAATATTGTCTGGCACCTTCAAGGTAACACTCTCCATATCATACTTCACGATCGGGAAATCATAGGTCGTACCACTTTCCATGTAGGTTGCCTTGACCGATGTGGGTTCCAATATCAGATACTGTGGCGTTGCATTATAAACGACCTCTCCTCCTTGTTGCATGGCCTTACCAGAAGAATAGTTAATCCGAGGTGACCTGTATTGGATATTGATCGGATCCGCCAGTGTTACCTGATGTCCTAGAAAAGCAATCTTTACATCGTGGTAACCGGTATCGATGTCCATCGGAATCGTTAGATTTGCGATCCGGTACCGGTACGGTTCGTCACCGGTAAGCAGTGGAGCCAGAGCCGCTCGTCCCTCCCGGGTATTGAGCTGTACTGCTTTTTGCGTATTGCGGGAAACCAATGTCAGTTTAATCAGGTTGATATTATTACTGTAAAAATTACCATGGATATAAGGCAATATCCCAACAGGATAAGCTGTCGGCTGTATTGCCGGATAGTTATAAATTCCCCAGACGGCCTCAAGATCAGGGGTATTTTGTGACACGATAAGGAGTGTATAAGTGTTTGTTGAGCCATCGGTAGCAATTACTGTATAGGTCTGGTCTTCGGTATCGATCGGGATGGGCAGGATTTCCTCCTGCAGCTTGGCGCCGGGAGATACCGTGATATCGGCATCGATCAGTTCCAGGCCGAGGTAAAAAGGCACATAGAGTGTTATGGTTTTTTTCTCGTCATCAATAGCACCGTAAAGGCTGGTGCCCGCAGGTACATTGTTGACACTGTATTCTACTATTTTGTCTTGTGGCAGAGGTGCCAGTTCTTCCTCTTTGGTGCAGGAAGCGAACACCAACCCCAGAAACAGGATGCTTAAAAAGGTATATGTTTTATTCATTTTTTTATTGTTGTAAATGACCTGCCTACCGCAGGGAGGTATATTGTATGACTAATCAATTTCAAACTTGGCGCTTCCTTTCTTTGCCAATACATAATCAAAGGAGAAGTAAGGCTTGTCGTCGTTCCGTTTCCAACTATCGCGTTCCAACTTGTTTTTATAGATACTGCGCATTCTGATCTTGGCATAGTTACCCCTGGCGGTGCGCACGATCACGGTACGGGGCTGTACCGTTTTCTTTCCTCCGTTGGGCAATGTAATCTCGAGCGGTTTGTCGAGCGCATAGGCTATATGTGCATTGTCATAGGCGCCGTCGCGGACCCGGGTACCACCGAAATCATAAAGGTACCAGCCTATGCCATTCCCCATATCGCCGTTGTCATCAGTGCTGATGACATTGCGTTCGGTCTTGAACACGTTGTCGTCGGGAATGTCGACCACCTCGTCAAAACTCTTCTCGACGATCATAATCCCCCCGACGCCTGGACCTCCCGCTCCATAATTGGGAGAAACACCGCCTCCACGCCCGCTATTACCGCCCAAGTAGGATCGGTATATACCGGCAAAGGATATATCCCAGCGGTTCGTCCTTCGGTAGGAAACAGCAACAGGCTTGTTTTCCTCTAAGCTGTAATAAATGGGCTCTTGGTCACTGTCCGGCGCAGCACCATCCGATAGATCTTCACCAAAGTTGCGCACTTCAATCATCCGGTTAAACATGGTCTCCGGTATAACCGGATCTACTTCAGGTTCCGGCGCAGGATCGCTTTTATTACAGGCCGTAAGACTAGCCATAAACAGTAAAGACAAACTGGCTATTAGGATATTTTTCATCTTCATTTTTGTAGTACTATTATTTAAATTGATTCTAAACAAAGATAGCTTCGTTGCCTGACACTTGGTGTATGCAAAACGACAAATCATGTATGCAAAACGTTATTTATTTAAAATCATTCTAAATAAACAACAAATAGAAAGTTTGTCCCTATTTAAACTCTTCATAATCGACAGCATAGTAGACATAGTTATCTGAAGCAGATTCTTTATTCGGTGTCTCATTGGAGTATATACTATTGACGCGAAATTTAAATAAGGCTGTATTACCTTTAGAGAGGATAAGGGTACGGTTAGCTATGGCCACGATATGGTGTACCGACATATCATAATTTGACCATCCAATAGCTCCCTCTGGTGAAAATGGCGTTACTATACCTACTTTTTCATCTGGGGCTGACGTGAAATTATCTGTTACCACTACAGATTCGAATGCTTTATCTATGTACGAAAGTGTATAGCCTTTTGTAGTATTTGAGATAATGTCCATATCGCGCTGTGTTGCGTTAAGCGTTAACACAGCATCCCCCGCATCCACCCCGTCGTTCTCTTTGAAATCAAAATAAAATAAAGGAGCTACGGCCTCCGTTACTGCTCCATCTTCATTGATGGTAAATTGCCTAAAATTGCGAAGGGAATATACGGATCCGCTACGAGATATTGTTCCCTGCGTGTTGATGGTGGCAGAAACATTAGCCAGGTCTTTTGTTTCACCGTCTTTGATCATCACGCTCGCCTGGTATTCCTGTTCTAACGAAACCTCATCATCATTGTTGCAAGCAGCAAATCCAACGAGGGTGAAAGCCAGTGTGGCAATTTTAAATAGTTTGTTCATAAGAATAAAAAATTAAGAGTTAAAAGTTATTGGCGGTTAAAAACTATGGTTCGCGGGTATTCAAATTTTTACTACCATCCTGCTGCACATAGTAGCGAAAGGTATAATAAGGTGCCGGCCAGTTCATGTTTGTAACGGCCTCGGGATTGCCTTTATACGCATTGATGAGCTGTAATTTGGCATATTTTCCGTCCGGCAGACGTATGGCGTACGTACGATTGGGCAATGCTTGCATAATATGTGTTTGCAGACTATAACGAAACCAACCAGGTGAACTTTCGGTGGCAGCCCACCCGATCTTATTTACCTCGCTGGTGTCAAATTCTTCATCGCTTGGAGCCTCGACGACCGCTTCGTAAGGCTGACGGAGTAAAACCACAGCCGTGTTTTCGGTTTCGCCTCCGTAGCCGGGGTTAAACTCGTGATATGCATTGTTTACAAAGAGTTCTGAATTGTAAGGACCGGTAAAAGCTAGGTCCCAGTCCTTGGTTTTGAGCCATTGTGCCGAATCGTTCGCATTTTTAATCCATATCTGCCTTTGGTCGTGGAAACGAAACAGGAAAATGTTAAAAGGGCGATATTCCTTACCTTCGACATCGCCGGCCATAGACGCTTCGGTATCGCCGGCCAAGTCGTAAATGACATTACTTTTGCCATCTTCATACAAAGGGCGGCTGTTGTCATCTTTCCCACAGGAAGCCATGGGTAGCGTCAAAGCCAATCCGAGGCTTATTTTGCCTAGCAAAATAAAATTCCGACATTCATTGATGATTATTTTTAATGTGTTCATATGTTTTGTATGCATTTTTTTAAATTATTTATTTATTCCTTCATCCACCGATAGCTCAGTCCGCCGAGGATAACTCTACCGGGTTGTCCTAGCATATATCGGTGCATGAAACCCAACACGTTATCCGCGACAAGCCGCAGTGTGAGTCTTCTGTTCCATAAAGCTTTTTCGACCGTGATATTGAGCAAGGTATGTTCCGGCACAAATTTATCTCCATCATCGATAAACTGGTTTCCGTTAGTTTCCTGAAACGGATATTTCCCCCGAATATTTGCACGAATATTGATACTCGTTTGCCATGGCCGGTACATATAGAGCAATTTGAGGTTTGCCATGTGCCGCGACCGGTCTTCGATACCCCAATAATCGGACGGCCTGCTCTGTCGGTATTCACCGGTAACGGCGTTGTTGTATTGGTTATAAGGGTAGTTACCCGCACGGATGCTGTCCAACACACCCAGATCTTTTGCTACCAGATACTGATAACCTAATGATAGCTGTAAATCGCGTGTCGCTTGGTAGCTGACGGCAAGTTCCGCACCCTTATTAACCGCTTTCGGTAGATTCCGATAGGTGTAAATCTGCGAAACGGTCGTTCCTGTACCGATATTCACCGAGTTGATCTGATTGTTAATCCGATGATAGAATACAGAAGCTTCCGTCTGGAGCGTAGGGATGGGCGTCCAAGTGAATCCAATGTTGTTGGACCAACTTTTTTCGGCTTGCAGATTACCTACTAACTGGTTGATCATGTAACTGTTTACGTAGCTGAGTTCACCTGTAGAATCAAGCCCATCTATCACCTCCGCCAAGCGGTCGTTACCCACGACCAAGTAGTTTGCTGACGGGTTGAAAAACACTTGATAGCGCATTTTATAGTCAGGAGCCTTAAATCCGGCACCGGTACCCGCTTTTAGCAATAGGTTTTCACGGAGGTGATATTGCAGTCCAAGGCTCGGACTCATACGCCCAAGATATACATTCGTCTGATCATAACGCAAACCAACTGTGGTTAAAATGCGATCTACAGGGCGCCACTCGGTTTGCAAATAAGCAAAAGCCGTTTGGAGCGAGCGCTTGTCGTCCAAATCTTGGTTGTCCATCACCTCCATGCTGCCGCCAAGACCAGCGGTGAGCTTCAGATTCCTAATCGGATTGTAGGCAAACTGCTGTTCGAGACGGTGGTTATATTGGCCAAACTCTTCCTCGCCTGCCAGCACCCCCTGACTAAGCCACTCGGCATACAATGCTGTGTGGAAGCGAGTGAGATAATAGCGGGTCATCATTCGAAGTCCTTTAGCAAAGTGATGGTCATAGTTAAAACCGATATTGATATCCCGGTCCTGTTGACCATCTTCCAGACGGAGATCCTCCGCCCAAACGTTGTACATTTTGGAGTTCCTCGATGCGTAGCGCGTAGTTAATCCCAACGTACCGTCTTTACTTATTCGATAGCGTAAGCGTCCCTGGAAACTATAATTTTCATAAGGTGGAAAGGTAGTACTCCCACTGCTAAGATAACGGTCATCTGTATTAAAACCGTCTGTACGGTAATAGTTTCCAGAGACAACTACGGAGCCCCGTTGGTTAGCAAAAGGCGCTTCACCTTCAATGGTTGCATCTAATGTATGGAGTGTACCATACATAAGCGAAGCCTGTGCTTGCTGCATAATGGCACCATGCCGTGTAATAATATTGATGGCGCCTCCCAATGCATCGCTGCCATACAGACAGGACGAAGCTCCTTTAATAATTTCAATGCGCTCAATGTTAGTAACGGATATACGTGATAAATCAAAGTTACCGTTATTCCGTCCCAATATCGGCTGCCCATCGATAAGAACCATAATATAGTTGCTGCTAAATCCCTGAATCTGCACACCAACTGCCCGTGACCCTGCCGAAATATCGTTGACCACGGCTACGCCGGTTTGCTCTTTCATAACTTCGTCCAGCCGTCGGCTGCCCATCAGCTCAATTTCGCGCCGGGTAATGACCTGAACGGGCATAGCAGCGCTTTCCGCTGGAATAAGGTTGTCAACAGCAGTTATTTTCCCATATACCTCCACCTGTTCAATACTACTCCTTGATTCCTGCAGCCGAATATAGACTGTCGTGTCATGATCTGTAAGATTCAACGTCACCTGTTCTGATACATAACGCACATGATGTATGTCGAGTCGGTACGTTCCTTCATATAGTCTAGAGAACTCGAAATATCCCTGATCGTTCGTTTTATATACTTGGTTGTCAGGAACAAGGGTAACCGTCGCCTGCGCAACAGGACGATCCAGCGAATCCCGCACAAACCCCGACATTTGCAAATCTTGTGCAAGAGAAAAGATCGGAAACCATAGCACAAGTAGCGTTAATACATGCTGTTTGTTTTGTTGGTACACAGTAATCAATTATTATTTATATTTATTCTAAATAAAGGACAAAAAAAGGTATTTCAAATGGATTTTACTGTATGAAAACTGTCAAATCATGTATGCAATTCGTTTTATTTTAAAACACCAGGAGTGCCCCTGCACACAATAACATGCTTATTATCTTGTTTTTATACTGTTATTATGAAGATAGGATGCCAAAAAGTAAAAGATAATATAATTTGTATTTAGATTGATTATTGATTTGTTTTGTGTGATTAAAGCACGTGAAATCATGAAAATAGAAATCAATAAGTACACAGTGGGTCGGCTATACGTTATCATGTTGTTAATCGGTCTGCTTGGTGGGCAGCGTGGTTTTGCCTCGGAGCTACGTATTATTACGTTGAGCAGTGCCATTACAGAGACTGTCTTTGCACTGGGTCTCGGAAGCCATATCGTGGCTACGGACGTGACGAGTATTTCGCCCAAAGCCGCGGCAGCTTTGCCACGTGTTAGCCAGAACCGTGCTGTATCTGCTGAGGGTATTATGGCTTTTCAGCCGGACATTGTACTGGCTCCGGAGAAAGATGTTCCGCCTGCCGTAGTGCAGCATTTGCGTCAATCCGGGATTAAATTTATCCCTTTGCGACAAACGTTTTCCGAAAAAGGTGCATACCGCTTTATGCAGGAAATAGCTGATGGGCTGGATGCACCGGAAAAAGGTAGAGAGGCTGTCCATCGGACAAAAATTGCTATGGAGCGGATTAACATGCTTGTAAAAGAGAAAACAACCGGAAAAACAAAAACGAACGTACTTTTCATTTACGCTAGAGGAGCTGGAGCCATGAGCGTATCGGGAAAAGGGAGCAGTCTCGATGGCATCATTGAGCTGGCCGGTGGAAAGAATGCTGTGCAGGAATTTGCCGATTTCAAACCTTATACTACAGAGGCATTGGTCAAAGCCAACCCAGACGTTATTCTGATGTTTGATTTCGGTGTGAGCAGCCTTGGCGGAAAGAAGGCCATCTTAAAAATGCCGGGTATGCGGCTTACCGAGGCAGGCAAACACGAACGTATTGTGGTCATGAATCCGTCCCTCCTTGTGAATTTCAGCACTCGTTTGCCAGAGGCGGTAGCCTTATTGCATAGGGAGCTAATGCATATCATGGGGAACTGAGGAAATAAAGAGTGAATAAGTTAGTAACGTTTAGATTAAGTGCAAGTAAAACAACGCATCATTATTTTATTCTTGACAATCACCTTGATATTGGTCGGAATGGTATCATTGGGACTGGGTGCCTATTATATTCCTGTGGGGGACATATGGCTGCTGTTGCTACACAAGTTGGAGCCTGGTAGCAGCATATTAGATAATTCCTTGGAAAATAACGTACTTTTTGTGGTACGCATGCCAAGAGTTCTTTTAGGCATTCTGGTAGGCGCAGCGCTCGGGGTATCGGGGGCGGCCATCCAAGGAATTTTCCGTAATCCCCTGGCGGATCCCGGCTTAATCGGTATTTCTTCTGGTGCTTCCTTGTTTGCTGTCTTAGTGATTGCCTTCGAGAGCATACTGTTTACGAGCCTGTCACAGATAATGGGCCATTATCTATTGATTTCCGGAGCCTTTATAGGTGCTGGACTGACGGCGCTACTGGTGTATCGTATCTCTCTTAAAGATGGTCGGCCGCAGATCACAACGATGTTATTGGCTGGTATCGCTATCAATGGGCTGGCTGGTGCGCTGACTGGATTAATGACGTACGTGGCAACCGAACAACAGTTGCGCACTATCACATTTTGGATGTTGGGCAGTTTGGGTGGAGCAACCTGGGAAAGTGTGAGTGCCGTAACACCATTTATCTTATTGCCCGTTTACGGTATGTTTTTTTTTGGAAAGCCACTGAACACTTTTGCGCTCGGTGAGATGCAAGCGGATTTATTGGGGATGCGGACCGATCGGGTAAAGCTTTGGGTAATTACATTAGGTACCCTTGCCGTAGGGGCTTCGGTAGCCGTATCGGGAATTATCGGTTTCGTGGGTTTATTAGTTCCGCATACCGTACGACTGATGGGCGGAGCAGATAACCGGTATGTATTGATTGCCTCTACCATAATGGGCGCTACCGTGTTGACATTAGCAGATGTGCTTTCGAGGACATTGGCTGCGCCCATCGAACTGCCTATTGGCGTCATAACAGCCTTGCTCGGAACACCGGTATTTTTGTATATTCTGATAACAGAAAAGTAAGAGCAGACGATCATTTGTCCACACCATAAAATAAGTCATTTGTATCACATAGTATAACAATGTTACGGGTTGAAAAATTAAATTACGAGGTAAAGGGTAGAAAACTGTTGAAAGATATTTCCCTGCAGGTAAGAAAGGGGGAAATCGTTGTTTTGCTCGGTTCTAATGGTGCAGGCAAATCTACCTTGATGCGACTGTTGTCCGGGGACAGGAGACCGAATTCTGGCATCATAAGTTTAAACGGACAATCTCTTATGAAGCTCGATCCAAGGGCATTAGCCAAGTGCCGAGCACTATTGACGCAACAGCAACAAGTTTCGTTGTCCTTTAAAGTAAGCGAAATTGTGTTAATGGGTCGATATCCCCATTTCACGTCGGCGCCACAAATGGAAGACGTTGCTATTGTAGATGAAGTAATGGCGTTATGTGGAATAACCCAATTTTCCGATAGGATATATATGAGCTTGTCTGGTGGGGAACAACAACGCGTACAGCTAGCTCGCGTACTTGTGCAGGTATGGGATAACCCAGACAGCCTCTTGCTACTCGACGAGCCTATATCGGCCTTGGATATGCATTATCAACAAAAGGTACTAGCTATTGCTAAGGGCCTTTCACGCAAAGGTTATATGGTCGTTCTTATCGTTCATGACCTTAATTTTGCAGCAAACTACGCCGATCGAATCGTGATGCTAAAACATGGAAGAAAACTATTTGACGGCACACCTAATGAGGTGCTCAACACCAAGAATATCTATACCGTTTTTTCGGTGGAAGCACAAGTGGATATGAATCCCAAAACCTTACGCCCCTGTATAAAGCTAGAAGAAATGTTGTTGGAAGAATGGTCAACCCCACACATTATTTAGAATTAATTTAAATAATAAAAGGGAAATGTATATCTTTAAGACGTTAATTTCATAGGAACTGTCCGTATGCTTGTAAAAAGTAAAATAGTAGAGTTAGATGAATGGCTTTTTATCGAGGAGGTACCCGACAATTATGATCCTGACAGGCCATTAGAAGAAAACCGCGTTGTAATTGACAATGAGTCGGTTCATATGGAAAACTTCTGCCTATCGACAAGTGGCTTGTTTATCTTACATACCAAAATGTTTTTTCAGTCCTCCATGCATATCCATATCGATATTGAAGGAGAAGCGATCACCAGCCAATTTGTTTTTTTTAAATCCGCAGAAAGTAAGTTACCTTATGGTATAAGTCGGCACAATATCCGCTATATCCCCTCGGCGAAAACTGTCCATGAAATAAAAGAGGGTGTTGAATATAGTTATTTTATTGCAGTGATATCCAAAGAATACTACCTCAATCTGATAAAAAGAGATTCGCTGCTCCACGAACATTTTATGCACGAGATTGAAAAAGGACAATATGTTTCCTTTTCGGAGGAAGATCTGATAGCCACTCATGAAATGCAACACACTATTGATGAGCTTATTGAGTCGAGGAAAACGGGTGAAATCAGGAGGCTACATACAGAGTCCCGCATAGTCGAACTACTGATGTATCAGTTTGAACAGTATAACGAAAAATCCGAACATCATAATACGTTATTTGGAGACGAAGATATAGAACGTCTAGAGCTTGCCAGGCAGATATTGGAACAGCGGATGGCCAACCCGCCCAACCAAAAAGCATTAGCACAGGAAGTTTTTATGAGTGAAAGCAAGTTGAGAAAAGATTTCAAGGAATACTTTTCTGTAACGGTACACGATTACCTTACGCGCATCCGTATGGAAAAAGCACGTTTCTTGCTTCTGGAAGAAAAAATATCAGTATACGAAGTCGCTATACGCACAGGTTATGGGCATCAGAACAACTTTAGTAGCGCTTTCAAAAAATATTACGGTATTTCTCCGGGGGAGCTCAAGACTGGAAAGTGATAAGTCCCGACTATTTACTACGAATAGCTTCTACGGGATCAAGTTTCGCTGCCTGGATAGCTGGTACGATACCTGCAATCAATCCAATAAGCGTAGACAGTACAGTGGTCAAGATTACCATTTTTACACTGACAACAATAGTTACACCTGCCAAGACTCCCACCAAAGCAGCAAGGCCGTAAACAATCAACAGGCCAATTCCACCGCCAATAAGGCATAACAAGATACTTTCGATTAGGAACTGCGATAGAATAAAAAACTGTTTTGCTCCCAACGCCTTCTGTATACCGATAAGGTTCGTACGTTCTTTTACGCTTACAAACATAATGTTCGCAATTCCAAAACCTCCTACAAGAATAGAGAAAATACCAATAAAAAATCCAGCGAGGTTAATAATCCCAAACATCTGGTCGAGTTGTGCAGTAATAAGGGTCGTTTGATTAACCGAGAAATTGTCTTCACGTTGAGGCGGCAAACGGCGTGCAGACCGCATAATGCCAATCAGCTCACTTTCAGATTCATCCAATGAATATTGTCGTTTAACTTCAATCGCTATACTAGGACCGTAATGCTCGTAGTTCACCAGATTACGAGCCAAGGTGAATGGTATATACGCCACCTCATCATTAGACACATTGATAAGCACACCGGACCCCTCTCTTTTTAGGACACCGATTACCTGCATTTTTCGACCTAATAAAGTAATATATTTACCAATCGGAGTGGTATTTGGAAATAATCCCTCCGCTATGGTGGCCCCTAAAATAACGCTGTGGCTTCCGGCACGTGATTCCTGTTCTGTAAAATAGCGTCCATCTACGACCTCAAGGTTTCTGATTGAATACATTTCGTGCGTAACAGCCGTCACATTAATATTAGAGGCAGAGTTATTCCCGTATTTAGCCGTAGAATTAGAAATATTAATAGAGTATGCGACTTCTTCGGCCGTAATCATCCTATTTCTTACGGATTCAAAATCGGTATATTTCGGCTCCGGACGATTAACATATTTCCACCAAGGATATTCTCCTCCGCCGCCCCAAGGCCATTTCTCCACATATAAGGTACGGCTTCCCATTTTACGAACAGATTCCTCTAAATTATTTCGCAAGGTATCAACTGCAGAAAATACACCAATAATCGTCATAATCCCAATCGTAACCCCTAATAAAGATAGGAGCGTACGTGTCCGGTTATCACGCAATGCAGATAGCGCAAACAGAAAGCTTTCTTTGATAAGAGTAACGACCAAAAACATATACGACGATAAAAGTAAAAAATTTTTTTGTTAAAAAGTTATAGCGGACGAAAATGCTTTTTTTCACTTAATTATGCTTAACTTTGTAAGCATTTTTAGAAACCTAGATCGTCTTAAATGGCTAAGGTTTCAATAGAACGAAAATATATCGAAGCAAAAAAATGGGCCGAGGTGTAATTGCGTTCTCATAAACAGATGAAAAAAATAGTTAAATGAAATTATCACAGTTTAAATTCAATTTACCAGAATCATTGTTAGCAAGTGAACCATCGGAACAACGTGACGAATCACGCCTAATGGTCTTGCATCGTGATTCGGGAAAAATAGAACACAAAATTTTCAAAGACGTACTGAATTATTTTGATGAGAACGACGTCATGATTTTGAACAATACCAAGGTGTTTCCTGCCCGTATGTATGGGAATAAGGAAAAAACCGGTGCAACAATTGAAGTATTTTTACTAAGAGAATTAAACAAAGAACTCCGCTTGTGGGATGTGCTGGTGGATCCAGCACGTAAAATCCGCGTAGGCAATAAGCTCTATTTTGGAGAAGAAGATCTACTGGTAGCAGAAGTCGTAGACAATACCACTTCTCGCGGCCGTACCATCCGTTTTCTTTTTGACGGCACGGACGAGGAATTTCGCCGGAATATCGAAATTTTAGGGGAAACACCCCTCCCAAAATACATAAAACGCAAAGCGACACCAGAGGATAAATTCCGTTATCAAACGATATATGCTAAAAATGAAGGAGCAGTTGCAGCACCCACTGCCGGACTCCATTTCTCGCGCGAGTTGATGAAACGACTGGAATTAAAAGGTGTCGAATTTGCGGAGGTGACACTACACGTCGGATTGGGAACTTTCCGTACGGTAGAAGTAGAAGACCTCACCAAACACAAAATGGACTCGGAGCAATTTATCATTAGTGAGGAAGCTGCTCGCACCGTAAACAAGGGTATCGACGACAAGAGACGTATCTGTTCCGTTGGAACAACCTCGATGCGGGCGATTGAATCTTCGGTATCTGCAGATAAACACCTGAAACCGGCAAACGACTGGACAAGTAAGTTCATATATCCACCTTACGATTTTAGCATAGCTAATTCAATGATTACAAACTTCCATACGCCGGAGTCAACACTATTGGTGATGATCGCGGCTTTTGGGGGATATGAGAACGTTATGAATGCGTACGAAGTGGCCGTAAAAGAAAAATATAGATTTTATTCATACGGTGATGCGATGTTGATTATCTAATCACACGATAATTTTACTCTTTTACCACAGAGGCACAATGAACATTGCGCCTCTATTTTTTTAGTCTTTTTAACGAACGGTTTAAGAACGAAAAAAAGCCGCTGAATTTACACTCAACGGCTTTCCAATTTCTCTGGTACTACAAACAGAACTAGTTTGCTTGTTCCGCAGGAACTACGGATACATAAGATTTGTTGTCTGCTTTTTTACGGAAAACAACGGTACCATCAACCAACGCATGCAGTGTATGATCTTTACCCATTCCTACATTTTTATCGGGGTTGTGTTTCGTTCCACGCTGACGAACGATGATGTTACCCGCGATAGCTTGTTGTCCACCAAAAATTTTAACGCCTAATCTCTTACTGTGTGACTCACGGCCGTTCTTAGAACTACCCGCACCTTTTTTGTGTGCCATTTTTTATCTTAATTTATGACGTAATGTCAGATTAAAAATTCTTATTTCGCTTTACAGGCTAATTCCTGTGATTTGGATTTTGGTAAATTGTTGACGGTGACCATTTTTCTTTTTGTACCCTTTACGACGCTTCTTTTTGAAAACGATAACTTTATCACCTTTTAAATGAGACAAAATCGTAGCCGAAACTTTTGCTCCTTCAATAGTAGGCGCACCTACCGTGAATTTACCAGCATCTTCTGCTAACAACACATTGTCAAATTCAATACTAGCGCCTTCATCTCCTTGTAAGCGGTGCACAAAAAGATACTGGTCTTTTGCAACCTTAAATTGCTGTCCTGCTATATTTACTATTGCGTACATTGTTATTAATATAATTTGTTAATATTTCAATAAGTTGCAAAGGTATAAAATAAAGTAAAATTTAAAAAATAAAAAAGAAAATAATACACATTAGTTGCTAAAATAAGCCCGTACGTTTTTACCTTCTACCCAATTCATAAAGGCCCTGTTAACCACTTTATTGCCTCCTGGGGTCGGATAATTTCCTGAAAAGTACCAGTCGCCTAAATGATTTGGGCAAGCGCTATGCAGATTATCCAATGTCTGATAAACAACTTCCAGTTCTGCTTTTAAATGATGCGGACGAATAATACGTGCAATTTCCGCAGATATCTCATCATTTGTGAAAGGCTCATAAATAGCTTTCACATAATTCTCTACCTGATCTTTCGGCATCATTAAAGAAGCAAGACATTTTTGATACACTTCGTCCACCACATGTGCCATTCCTCCACTTTTCAACAAATTTATCGCTGCCTCAAATGCCACGAACTCACCCATTCTCGACATATCTATTCCATAGCAATCTGGATAACGAATTTGTGGCGCAGAGGAAACAATAACGATTTTCTTCGGATGCAATCGGTCCAATATAGTCAAGATACTTTGCTTAAGCGTGGTTCCACGTACAATGGAATCATCTATAGCGACTATCGTATCAACATCGTTCCGCACGATACCATAAGTCGTATCATAAACATGCTGTACCATATCCGTACGATCAGCATCCTGTGTAATAAATGTTCGCAGCTTGGCATCTTTAACATTTAACTTCTCGAAACGCGGCGTAATGTTAATCATTTCTTCAAGCTCTTGATCTGAAATTTTATCAGCACGATTCAACAATACATCTTTCTGATAGTTTCGTACGTATGTATTTATACCTTCCATTACGCCATAATACGATACTTCTGCTGTATTTGGAATAAACGAAAACACCGTATTCTTGATATCATTGTTTACGGCTTTCAAAACTTGGGGGCACAATAAACGTCCCAATTCTTTACGTTCCTTGTAAATATCAGCATCCGAACCTCGCGAAAAATAAATACGCTCAAAAGAACAAGATTTTTGTTCTGCTGGCTGGCGAAACATCTCTTCCGTAATCGTGCCGTCCTTTTTAGCAATCAAGGCGTACCCCGGCTTAATTTCTTTAACCGCTTCCAATGGCACATTGAAAGCTGTCTGGATGACAGGGCGTTCCGAAGCGACAACGAGAACCTCATCGTCCTGATAATAGAAGGCGGGGCGTATCCCTGCCGGGTCACGCATCACAAAAGCATCACCATGACCAAAGATTCCAGCAATAGTATATCCCCCATCCCACGTCTTCGCCGAACGTGTTAATATTTTAGCAACGTCAATATTTTTGGCGATTAACGCACTTATTTCAATATTGGAATGTCCCTCTTCTTTAAATTTATCAAACAACTCCTGATTTTCATCATCCAAAAAGTGTCCGATTTTTTCCAATACCGTAACGGTGTCTGCTTGTTCCTTCGGGTGCTGGCCCAACTCATATAGTTGCTGCAACAGTTCATCAACATTGGTCATGTTGAAGTTTCCGGCAACCACCAGATTTCGACTCATCCAATTATTCTGTCGAAGGAAGGGGTGACAACTTTCTATACTGTTCTTACCATGGGTTCCATACCGTAAATGCCCCAAAAGTACTTCTCCCGTAAAACTCACATGTTGTTTAAGCCAATTAGTATCCTTAGACTCTGCCGGATACGCCTTATTTACTGCCGCGAATTTCTTTTGTATGTATTCAAAAATATCCGCAACGGCAGATGAACCCATCGCACGATATCGGGAAATATAGCGGTGGCCCGGCTGCACATCAAATTTAATGGTGGCAATGCCCGCTCCATCTTGACCTCGATTATGTTGCTTCTCCATGAGAAGATACATTTTGTTGATGCCATAATAGGGCGTTCCATATTTTTCTTGATAATAAGACAGGGGTTTTAGTAATCGAACAAGTGCTATTCCGCACTCATGTTTTATTGCGTCACTCATAGCTTGAATTGATGCTGCAAAGGTAAAAATTATTTATAAAAAAAGCCCGTTTCTTAGGCTTCGCATCGAAACAAACTAAACAAATGACAAATTAAAGATATTTAAAAGTCTTCGCTCCGGTCTAGATCTTCGTGATTGTCCCCACCTAGACTATAATAGTTGTTTTCCTCGTCTTCTGAACCTACTTCTTCTTCAGCGTCATCTAATTCAGATCCGGGCACGTCCAGTCCTTCATCCAGCGAAGGTTCACTTTCGCCCTCCTCTTGCTCTACCTTGTCACTCAAAATGCGCTCTTCTTGTTCAAAGATGTCTTCATTTTCTGGATAATGTGGATATCCAGGCAGATTTTTATTCTCGTCCTTTTCAGGCTGATCTTTTCTTGGATTTTGCATAACAATATGATTTCTACTATATATAACAAACAACCGACACCGTATTTAGTTTTTTACTAGCCCATGATTACTTCTTCACTTCTATAGTTTTTTCCTCTGCGGTTAATGGCGCCGGCGGAATCTCTTTCACCTCCCGCTCGATTTCTTTTAGCTCTATATGCACTGCAAATTCAGAAGGTTCTATCGGCACCCCTTTGTAAGTAGCATACTCCCGCGTGTAGATCGCGCCTAGATATAAGATAGCTGCCGTATAATAGACCCATAATAAGATCAATACGATTGAACTGGCGGCACCATAGGTCGATTCCGCGTCCGAACTTTCGATATAAATACCAATCAAGAAACGCCCGACCACAAAAAGAAGTGCCGTAAAAAGTGCTCCAGATCTTACCGTACGCCATTGTATATTGACATCAGGTAAAACCTTAAAAATCACGGCGAACAAAATAAAGATAACACAAAAAGATATAAAAAAATTGATAGCATTAAACAAGAAAACAGTGACATCGGGAAAATACTGCTTCAAATGATCGGTGAAAGCTAGAATAGCGCCATTGATTATTAACGTTACTACTAATAAAAAGCCAAGCCCAATAACTAATGAAGAAGATAGCAATCTATCTTTAAGTAACTTTAGCCACCCCTTCTTTACCTTCGGCCGTACATGCCAAATTTTGTTAATGGAGTTTTGGATATCACCAAAGACCGTTGTTGCTCCCAATAACAACGTTACCGCACTAATAGTCAAAGCTACATTGGATTTCCCGGAAAGGGACAGATTCCTAATAACTTCTTGAATTTGGCCAGCTGCACTCGCTCCCACAAACCCGCGTAGCTCTTCAAAAACTTTTCCCTGGATAGCTTCTTCGCGTAAGAAAATTCCAGCAAGCGAAATCATTAATACCAAGATAGGTCCTAGTGAAAAGACGGTATAATAAGCTAATGAAGCACTGTACTTTAAACTATCTTCTCCTGTAAACCCCAACACTGTATTTTTCAAAATCATAAAGTGGGATTTAAACGCATTTTCTTTATCCTTTGTCATAAGCTAAATGTCTACACGTAATAAACGACCTGACTTTCTAAAAGTTTAAAAAACCTTCATGAACCGCAGCTATGCCGAACGTTAATCTTGCAACAATTTAACGTCTACATTGTTCTATGACAACATGAAACGACACGGACATCCTATAAAAAGAAATAAAAAACTGATCTTGGCCGGTGCCGCTATCCTTATCGGTGGTATGTGTATGCGGTTGGCGTGGATTTTTCTTAATGATTCAATTGGTCCAGTTATCATTATTACCGGCGCCGTCCTATTTTTAGGAGGAGTTATATCTTTTATCAATACGATGTACAATCAACGACACAAATTTTAACTCCTTATACAGTTTGTCTATTAAAACCAAACAAGAAATGTTATTTTTGGCCCAACAGTTTCAAATAAATCAAATGGCTACCTTCAAAAACCTCTCTTTTTTCGCTATAATCTTACTGATTATTTCTTCCTGTGGTAACAGCGTAACAGAAAACCTATCAAGGATAAAAAAGCGGGATCAAATTCTAAGCCTCATCACCCCTCCTTCTCTTTCCACCAATTTGATTGATTTACAAGATTTTGGAGCACTAGGCGATTCACTGACAGATAATAAACCCGCCTTCGATAAAGCGCTGGAAAAATGCAAATCGCTAGGTGGAGGAAGAATTATCGTTCCGCCCGGTATATATCTGGTAAACGGCCCTATCCATTTAATAAGCAATGTTACACTCGATCTACAAAAAGGAGCTAAATTAGTTTTTGGTTCAAATCCAGATGACTATTTGCCTGCCGTGTTGACTAGCTGGGAAGGGACATTTCTGTATAACTACAGTCCTTTTATTTATGCCTATCAAGCGGAGAACGTTGCAATCATTGGTGAAGGTGTAATTGATGGAAATTCTGAGGACACTTTCAGTACTTGGCACGCAAAACAAAAGCCAAGTCAAACACGAAGTCGGAAAATGAACCACGAAGATACACCAATAGAAGAACGCGTATTTGGAGCAGGGCACTATCTACGACCCCATTTAGTGCAGTTTTTCGAATGTAAAAATATCTTGATAGAAGATGTTACCTTGTCCAACTCTCCATTTTGGTGTGTCCACCTACTAAAGTCGGAAAATATTACAGCCAGAAGGGTAAAGTTTGATGCCTTTAATAAAAACAACGATGGATTCGACCCAGAGTATTCCAAGAATATCTTAATCGAAGACATTGATTTTAATAATGCGGACGACAACGTTGCTATTAAAGCCGGTCGAGATCATGAAGGGAGAAAAACTGGAATTACCTCGGAAAACATTATCATCCGTAATTGTCGGTTTAAAGGTTTGCACGGTGTCGTCATTGGAAGCGAAATGTCTGCGGGGGTGCAAAATGTTTTTGTGGAGAACTGTACGTTTGGCGGATACTGCAAACGTGGTATCTATTTGAAATCGAACCCCGACCGAGGTGGTTTTATTCGTGACATTTATGTCAACAACGTAGAATTTGGCGAAGTAGAAGATTGTTTCTTCATCACATCCTATTATCACGGCGAAGGATCAGATCACGAAACAGATATACGGGATATCTTTGTAGATGATCTGCGTTGCAATAAAGTACGCAATGCAGCTTTAGTCATTCAAGGCTACCCAACGAAAAAAGTGAGCGACATACACTTCTCCAATATCCAGATAGACACGGCTAAAACCGCTGTCAGTTTCACCAATGCCGAAAACATTGTATTTAATAATCTTATTATAGGAGACGAGGTCAAAGTACCATCCCATGTGCAATAGTGCGTTTATCGTAGACTAGCCATTATTTCTTCTCCACGAGATACTTCCAGTATCGTCTAGGAACATGCTGGAGGTGTAACTTCATGTTTTTTCGTGCTTCAATATTGGTGCTGGTATAGTATTGTTTCCAAAGGCGCTGGAAAAGTTCATCACGTTCGTCCATTTCAATAGCAATTGAAGGCATCGTGGCATCTTGTACTTCTTCTGGGCTAAGCTGTACCTCTCCTACCTGTCGCGTGTCGAATAGCAAGCCATACTTTCGTTTCATATCATAAATGAGCCAGGGCATATCCGCATATCGCTTTCGGAAAAAGTCCGAAATTAAAGGCAACACGTTAAAATCCGGTTCGACCAAAGCAAAGAACAATCCATCCGAACTCTTACTAAAACGGATAAACGCTTTCATTCGATGGCGTTCGCGGCTCACCTTTTTCAATATCTGTGAAAAGTACAACACATGCTCATCACCATAATCTTGCCGTATGTCTGCCCGACCGCTAAAGATTTGGCACACGATAAAAAAAGAAGCCAGCCAGGCTTTACGGTCTTCCGAAAGGAATGCCCTATAAAAATCCATCGCTTCTACTTTTCCGACGCGTGCCTGTAAACCTTTCTGGACACGTAATGCTTTCCGGTTATCTGTCACGATTGTTCTCGTCTCCGAAAATAAAGCTATTTGATAATCTTCCTGCATCAGCGGAATGATATTAGATTCCTTTCTCTCGAAGCTTTCAAATACACAAGATAAAAAGCCAAGATACGTCCCGTCAAACAGATAATACATATTAAAATAACGTTAATTGTCCAGTAACAGCCTGTCGTCGATTACCACTGTTACTTTCACTTAGAATAGCACTCCGAACATGCTCCATGCTCGGGTTTCCCAGTCTAAAAGGAGTGTCCACGCATTGCAAAAAATATTTCGCGCGGTTGTAGGCAATGCCCATCTTTTGGAGTTGATAAGTATACAATCCACCAAACTTCCGCGCATGCACAATCTTTAGCGCCGACTGACGGCCAATTCCCGGTATACGAATGATGGCATTAAAGTCGGCTGTGTTCACGTCCACCGGAAAAAAATGAGGATTACGTAACGCCCAACTTAATTTGGGGTCTATATCCAGATCCAGATGCATATGTTGCGGATTTAAAATTTCATCTAGCCGAAAACCGTAGAAGCGTAATAACCAGTCTGTTTGATACAGACGATTTTCACGAACTAAAGGTGGTGCTGAACCAATTTGAGGTAACAACGAATTTTCATTATTTATCGGAATATAACCACTATAATACACCCGCTTCAGCTTATAGTTCTTATAGAAATCATCGGCAACTTGCATGATTTCAAAATCATTTTCAGGCGTTGCGCCGATCACCATTTGCGTACTTTGACCAGCGGGCACAAAAACCGGAGTATGCTTTATGAGCTTCTTCTCTTCCTTAAAAGATTCCATCTGTTCATTCACAAACGCCAATGGCTTTTTTACCGATTCATGGTCTTTCTCGGGAGCCACCAACTTAAGCCCTGCTTCTGTTGGTAATTCTAGGTTGATACTCATCCGATCTACATATAATCCAGCGTCCTTTATTAATTCCTCGCTCGCACCTGGAATCGTTTTGAGATGGATATAGCCGTTATATCGTTCTTCTTGTCGCAACTTTTTCACAATTCGCAACATGCGTTCCATCGTAAAGTCAGCATCTTTGAAGATACCGGAACTTAGAAAAAGCCCTTCAATATAATTTCTTCGATAAAAATTCATCGTAAGATCTACCACTTCCTCTACGGTAAAAGCTGCCCTTTTCACATCGTTGCTTTTACGACTGACACAAAAAGCGCAATCATAGATACAATGATTGGTCAATAGAATCTTTAGCAATGAAACACAACGTCCGTCTTCCGTATAAGTATGGCAGATACCCGATGTCGAAGCATCGCCAATTCCACCGTTGTTCTTTCTCGTACTACCGCTAGAACTACAGCTCACATCGTATTTGGCCGCATCCGCTAATATCTTCAGTTTTTCTTCAATCCGCTGCATAACAAAACAAAAATACTAATTTTTTTAGCTAAAACATAACGGCAGAAAATTGGTTATTTATTAATATGCTACAATTCAGACACGAAGGTATTTATTGTGTACCAGGCAATTTTTATATTGATCCGTGGCAACCTGTGGATTTCGCTGTGGTGACACATGGCCATGCCGATCACGCACGCTGGGGCATGAAAAAATACCTATGCCACCATTTTACGGTACCCATATTGAAAAGCCGTATCGGAGCAGACATTTCCGTGCAGGGTCTTTCCTACAATGAACCACTTTACATCAATGGTATCAAAGTATCGCTGCATCCCGCAGGACACATAGTAGGATCTGCTCAAATCCGAATGGAATATAAAGGAAAAGTATGTGTTGTCTCCGGAGATTACAAAATTCAAAACGATGGTTTATCTACTCCTTTTGAGCCTATTAAATGCCATGAATTTGTATCCGAAAGCACTTTCGGACTCCCAATCTATAATTGGTTATCGGTGGAACAGCAAAATCAACAAATGCAAAATTGGGTCTTACAGAACCAATCAAACGGCAAAACATCTGTTTTTATTGGCTATTCGTTAGGCAAAGCCCAACGCATTATGAAAGCCCTTGCAGGAATCTCACCTTTATATGTACACTATTCCATCGGTAAACTCAATGAAGCCTACGAAAGTGCTGGTGTTGAACTACCTACTTACAATATTATCAATCTTCAGGAAGATATAAAACATGTAGATAAGAATATTGTTATCGTTCCACCCGCCTTAGCCGATTCTAAGGTGATCCATAAAATACCCCATATGGCGAATGCTATTTGCTCCGGATGGATGCAGGTACGGGGATCCCGTCGTTGGCGAAGTGCCGATGCAGGTTTTGCCATAAGCGATCATGCAGATTGGCATGGGCTTTTGGATGCTATAAAGACGACAGAAGCCGAAAAGGTTTATATAACACATGGACAAACGGCCGTATTTACCAAATATCTAAATGAGATCGGGGTATTAGCAGAAGAGGTTAAAACAGCATTTGGAAATGAGGAGGAAGAAGTTGAAGAAACAGAAGCAAGAAAATTATGAGAGCCTTTGCCACTTTAATTAATGCCTTGGATAGCACTAACAAAACTAATTTAAAGTTGGAAGCTATCGACCGCTTTCTCTACGAAGCCGACAATGACGATAAATTATGGTTTCTTGCCCTCTTTACCGGAAAACGCCCTAAGCGCAACATCAACACCGCATTGATGAAACAATGGGCGATCGAAGTTGCCGGTATTCCCGAATGGTTATTCCAAGAATCCTATGCGTCTGTAGGCGATATGGGTGAAACAATCGCCTTGGTTCTACCACCATCGCCCCGATATATAGATCGAACGTTAGCGGAATGGATGAATATGATTATAGCGCTCAAAGATAGCACCGAATCTGAAAAAAAGGAATTTGTCCTACACGCATGGAATAACCTACCGACCACCGAGCGGTTTATCTTTAATAAGCTATTAGGTGGTAGTTTTCGTCTAGGTGTCTCTTCTAAAACGCTCATCAATGCCTTAGCGAAACATTATCAGATGGATGCCAGTGCGGTAGCACATAGCGTTATGGGCGATTGGAAAATGGGCGACGTGACGTTTGATGATCTTATAAAAGGCCTCTATACCGATACACAACTTTCCAAACCCTATCCTTTTTGTCTGGCTTACCCGTTGGAAAAAGAATTGAATGAACTTGGCGATGTAAAAGATTGGCAAATAGAATATAAGTGGGATGGTATCCGCGGACAGTTTATCAAACGAAATGATGAGGTGTTCATTTGGTCACGTGGTGAGGAACTGGTTACCGATCAGTTTCCGGAGATAAGAGATGTGCTGCTGCAATGGCACGGAAACTTTGTTATCGATGGGGAAATTTTAGTCGTGAGAGAGCAGACAGTAATGAATTTTTCAGCGCTACAGAAAAGACTAAATCGGAAAACGACCAGCAAAAAGCTATTGGAGGAATTTCCTATTCAAGTATACGCCTATGACCTCCTCGAGTGGGAAGGCGAAGACTGGCGACACAAAAGCATGTTGGAAAGACGGCAACAGTTGGAAGCATTATTTTTTCTAAATCCGTCTCCCTACCTACAATTATCCACTGTTATTACAATCGATCATTGGGATACATTAAAAACAATCCGCGAAAATGCCCGTTCCATCAACAGCGAGGGCATCATGCTAAAACACAAAGCGTCTCTTTATCATACAGGACGTAAGAAAGGCGATTGGTGGAAATGGAAAATTGATCCGTTGACGATTGACGCTGTTTTAATTTATGCCCAAAAGGGAAGCGGGAGACGGAGCGCCTATTATACGGATTATACCTTTGCTGTGAGGGATGGTGAGAATTTAGTGACCATTGCGAAAGCTTATTCTGGACTCACAGACAAGGAAATAAAAGAAGTTAGTCGTTTTGTCAACAAAAACGCCATCGAAAAATTTGGCCCGGTACGTACCGTTAAACCCGAACTAGTATTTGAAATAGCTTTTGAGGGTATCGCATTTAGTAACCGACATAAGTCGGGCGTAGCCTTACGTTTTCCCCGAATAGCACGTTGGCGAACGGACAAAACGGTCTCGGATATTGACGATATAGAAGAAATCAAAAAAATGATTCATTGATTTGAAAAACAACAAGCAACATACGGAGGGCTATACCATTATCACCAACTGGATGCAGCAAAAAGGCAATACACCTTTTAGCTTCCAGAAAAAAGCTTGGAAAAAATATGGCAACGGTTATAGTGGCATGGTAGTAGCTCCCACTGGATTCGGAAAAACCTTCTCCATTTTTCTCGCGGTATTGATTGATTTCATGAATAATCCTTCCCGTTATCAAAAAGGGCTAAAGCTATTATGGATTACCCCGCTACGTTCGTTGGCAAAAGATTTGGCCCGGGCGATGCAGGAAGTCATTGATGAGATTGGCCTAGACTGGGAAGTGGAGGTACGGAATGGTGATACGGATATTAAAATAAAGCAACGGCAAAGCAGACAAATGCCGGATGTACTATTGGTAACACCCGAAAGTCTACACCTATTGCTCGCACAAAAAGGCCGTCAACATTTCTTCCATGCCTTGCAATGTATTGCAGTAGATGAATGGCACGAACTGCTCGGAACAAAGCGAGGTGTGATGGTAGAGTTAGCGTTAGGCTTTTTAAAACATCAACACCCAAATTTCCGCATATGGGGTATTACTGCCACCATTGGCAATCTCGACGAAGCTATGGAGGTGCTCATACCTACGGTGGAAAAAAGAGTAAAAATTGTTGCTCGTGAGAAAAAGAAGATTGCCATTATTCCTGTATTTCCGACGGAAGTGGAGGTATTGCCCTGGGCCGGACATTTGGGTGGCAAGTTAGCGGAAGAAGTCGTACCGATCATTTTAGAAAGTAAATCAACATTAGTTTTCACCAATACCAGAAGCCAAAGTGAAATGTGGTATCAATTGCTATTGGAAGCGTACCCTGACTTTGCGGGTCAGATTGCACTACATCACAGTTCTATTGACAGCCATATCCGGCAATGGATAGAGG
This sequence comes from Sphingobacterium gobiense, assembly GCF_002980575.1. Classification (GTDB taxonomy): domain Bacteria; phylum Bacteroidota; class Bacteroidia; order Sphingobacteriales; family Sphingobacteriaceae; genus Sphingobacterium; species Sphingobacterium gobiense. The sequence continues at coordinate 93,752 of NZ_PVBS01000001.1, read as the reverse complement.
AAGCATTGAGTGAGGGAAAGTTAAAAGCTGTTGTTGCCACTTCTTCTCTCGACTTGGGTGTAGATTTTAAACCTGTCGACACGGTTGTTCAAGTCGGATCAAGCAAGGGGGTAGCGCGTTTTATGCAACGGGCAGGGCGCAGTGGACATTCACCGTACGAACTTTCAAAAATTTACTTTGTTCCCACACATTCGCTGGAACTGATTGAAGTTGCCGCCTTAAAGGAGGCAGTCAAAACGCAAACCATAGAAAACAGGGATCCCATGGTACTCACGTTTGACGTATTGGTTCAGTTTCTGGTTACCATAGCATTAGGGGGCGGCTTTAAAGCCAATGAGCTCTACCCGGTTATCAAAAACACGTTCGCATTTCAAGAGATAACCGAGGAGGAATGGGGCTGGTGTATCTTTTTCATCACGCAGGGAGGCGCTATCGGCAAGAATTATGAAGAGTTTCATAAAGTTGTGAAAAAAAAAGATGGACTGCTAGTTGTTGAGAAAAGGCGTACTGCTATGCTACATCGGATGAATATGGGCGTTATTGTAAGTGATGCGATGATGCGGGTTAAGTTTCTTTCCGGAGGCTATATTGGCATGGTGGAGGAATATTTTATTTCCAGATTGCATAGTGGTGATAAATTTGTTTTGGCTGGTCGCGTGCTCGAACTGATTCGTGTCAAGGAGATGACTGCTTATGTCCGAAGCTCTTCCGGCAAAGCCTTTACGCCAAGCTGGCTAGGTGGTCGTTTACCATTAAGTTCCAATTTAAGTCAATTCCTTCGTCAAAAACTGGCACGCGCCAGACATCCCGATAGCCGTGAAAAAGAACTGCAATTCTTACATCCTTTGGTGGTACGACAAAATGAACATTCGCATATTCCCGCAGAAGACGAATTTTTGGTGGAGTCTATCCATACCAAAGAAGGGTACCATCTTTTTATGTATCCATTTGAAGGGAGGTTGGTACATGAAGTCATGGCGAGCTTAGTCGCTTACCGCATTAGTTTGTTGATTCCAATAAGTTTTTCTATGGCAATGAACGATTACGGATTCGAATTATTTTCTGATTCAGAAATCGCATTAGATGAATCTCAATTAAAAAAAATCCTCCGTCGGGAAAATTTGATGGAAGATGTAATCAGCAGCATTAACGCTACAGAAATGGCGAAGCGGAAGTTTCGGGATATTGCCGTCATCTCGGGTATGGTGGTTCAAAACCTATATGGAAAGCAACAAAACAACAAGTCTTTACAAGCTTCTTCGGGCATTATTTTTCAAGTTTTGGAAGAACATGATCCACAAAACCTACTGTTGCGTCAAGCGTATACGGAAGTATTCAATCAACAATTGGAAGAACCACGATTAGTAGCTGCATTTGAACGGATACATCATAGCAAAATCATTTATAAATTTGCAACTGGGTTTACGCCGTTGAGCTTTCCTATCAAAGTAGACAGTTTGCGGCAATCCCTATCAAGCGAAGATTTGACGAATCGTATCAAGAGGCTACAGCAGAGCAATTGGAAATCTCCCAAAAGAAAACGATGAATATTATAACACAAAACATATCCTTTTCCAACACATCATTGACATTGACGAATCAACGTGTACTGTTCTGGGAAAAGCATCACGCACTCATCCTTTCTGATTTACATTTAGGTAAAGCGGCACATTTTCGGAAAAATGGTATTGCCCTCCCAATGCAGGTATCACTGCAGGATTTGCAACGTCTAGAACAATTGATACAATATTTCCCCGTTAAACAGGTCATTATCGTAGGTGATTTAATTCATGCCGGTACTAACGCGGAGGTTAGTTTGTTGCAGCAATCTATTGTTAAGTTTCCTCATATCAAATTTGTTTTAATTAAAGGAAACCATGATCGTTTTGCAGACGAGAAGTGGAACAAAATGGGTATTCACGAAACCTATCAAGATTGGCATTTGGACAACATTTATTTTACACACCAAGCTTCTCCCCTTCCCAACGCTCATACCATCAGCGGACATGTACATCCCGGCATCCGTCTGCGAATGCCCACGAAAAGAACAATTACCTTTCCATGCTTTGTCGTCTCGACACAACAAATTATTTTACCCGCTTTTAGTCTATTTACCGGTTTCGACACAAAATCAACCCTTGTTGATGCGATTCGATACGCTTTTCACGAAAACGATATTTTTTGCATCCATTAACCTATCTTTTAATTTCTTGATACTTGTTCTTGATACCTGCAAGCAATATGAGCAACTTTCTATTCAAAACTAAAGAGGGTGACATCGTCTATAAACGTATCAATGTACAAAACGCCATAAGCCTTCTAATTTTTTAAAAAAAATTTGCTTAGTGTTAAAAATACACTATATTTGCATCATCATAATTTAGGTTTATAATTGGTTAGCTAAAGGTTTTCATTCTCCCCGTTTGAAAACCTTTTTTTATAGTATAGCCAACGTACTGTCCTATTTGAGTCTATTGCGTTCTTTCCACTCTTTATATTCCGGAAATCGATCCGCCCTCCCGAGTTTCAAGCCCTTATCTTCATAACAACGCATATAAACATGACCTCCCGTCTCGCGTAAGAAATATGGTACAGCAATGGCTCTACTATCATGTACTTTAACGAACCTACTCTTGGGCAAACGATCAAGAAGTCTTGATAGAGGAATTTTAACTTCCACATGAGAGTCATCATTAAGATATACAGTCGTAGTATCGTCATATACTTCTAGATATACAATGCTAAAAACATCCAGCGCATAGGTTACCGCTCCCACCTTTATGGTCATTAAATCGAAACTTTCAGGCAATTCTATGGGGGAGGTGTCCATTTTTTTCTCCGACGACGGTAAATCATTTTCTCCTTCCTGATCACGCCAGGTAGCTAGTTTTTTACATGACGGGGCGGATAGTGTGGTTTCAGTTTTCAGAACGGTCGTTAGTTTAGTTCGTTTACGAAATGAAAGCAATCTTAACATGAGCAATATTTGCTTTATTAAAAATAAGATCACAGCATATTTAAAAAATGTCCAGTAAAACTTGTTAAAGTTTGGTAGAAAAACACTCCACGAAGCATCTATCTGGCTGTTCCATATTTCTTTAGCCACAAAGTTATCGCTTCTATGCAAAACGTAAAACGCAATCATAGCTAGCAAGCTATAACTTGCCGCCACCATCAAACCCGCTTTCACATAGTGTCCTGTGCGAAAACACAAATGAAGACAATTTTGACCTATCTCTATTATAACTACAGCAACGATATAAACCGATGCGATTGCGACGGAATGTTCAAATGATTCCGTATTATTACTTATCTGGATAAAGAAAAAATAAAAAACGTAAAAATTGATCTTTAACAAAGGCCACCAATGTGACGAAACTGCAAAAAACGGTCTTAAAAATACTGGCTTCAAAAATGATTAACTTAATTTATACTTAGATTTTAGTATAGCGAATATACTTAAATCGACAGACTTTTGCAATAAACAGTATTTTCCTCATAAAAAAAGGAATGCAGTTTTCTACATTCCTTTTCATTATTTAGTATATAGCTAAGCTAAATACACCTTTTAATGATGAGCATTAGCATCCTCCTTGCCACCAGCAAGAGCAAATAATTCCGCTACTTTTCCCTGGTTCTCCTCTGCAAATGCTCGCACCTCTTTGTCTGTATTACGGGTCATCCGTTGAAGCTGGTCTTTCATGATAGCTGTCTCATGTTGCACATGATGAATATATGCATCATCCGAATACGATACAGAAGCCACGTGCTCGGTCGTCAACTCATCCTCATCCAACTCGTCCGAATCGACACGGTTTCCCGCAACTTTTTCTCGCTCTACCGCAGTTTGTGCTTCAACCGCTACCGCATATCTTGCGGCTCCCTTAATTGGAAAATCTACCTGCTTTAATCTAGCTAAGCTGTCCAATTGAGGAACTAAAAAGCCATACACTTCCTGCGCTTTGGCAGCCAGTTGTTTTGCTTGCGAAGAACGTGCTACACCCCCTGCGTAAGCAGCGTAATCATTTTCGTATACCACCTTTGAACCTACAAGTTGAAAGAACTGATAAGCATCGTTGTCAACCAATGTCGTATGCGTTAAGCTTAACTGTCTTTCCTTCGCAACGTGAGGATCACAAGATGCAAACAGGGTGCCTGCACACACACCAGCAACGAATAAAGTACTTAATTTCATCTGTATTTTCTATTTTTTGTTTATCCCTTTTCTATTTTATCCTACAAAAATAAAAAAATAATCTACTTCCTGTGTAAAATAAAAAGTCCGACATACTACGCAACATTTCGACCGGCATTTACGACACCGTAGATGGTTCGCGCAATAAGTTTTCTGTAAATAGCCTCCTGTTCTGGCGACATTTTCTTATTCCGCAAAGAGCAGATCGCATAATGTTGTATCGTCAGCAATGGCAGCACAATTTTCTCGCGCGCTAAGACAGATGCTCGCTCAATCGGGTAATCTTCCATCAATACAGACGAGTTACTCAATTTAAGCACATATTTTTTTGTTAGTTCAAATTCATCCCGAAGCATTTTCCAGAAGTCACCAAATGTTTCATCGTACTGCATATAAGCAGTAATATCAAAGTTTGATTTGGTCATAGACATCATACAGTTGTCGATAATGGTCTTGAACATACCCGAACTTTCATATAAGTTTTTAACATAAGACCATAGATTGTTTTCTTCTGCCCACTGCAATGCCGTACCAACACCATAAAACCCAGGGATATTCTGCTTTAACTGGCTCCAGGAAGTTACAAAACTTATCGCCCGCAAGTCCTCCAAGCGCAACTCTTTACCTGAATTTCGCTTTACTGGACGGCTACTGATGTTCACTTCCGACAATTGCTTTAATGGACTTAGCGTCTCCAGATACTTTAAAAACAACGGGTGTTTTCGGAGTGACATAAATTTATCATGGCTCTCATGCGCCATCTGGTCTATTACCTCTTTCTGTTTTTTTGTCAGTGTATCACCGTCTTTTTGTTGGAGTTCTGATATAATTCCCGCTTGCAACAACTGCTCAATATTGTACTTCGCAGTTTCCAAAGAGCCATATTGGCTGCTGATAGTTTGTCCTTGAATCGTCAACTGGATATGTTCATTAGCAATCTCTTTACCCATCGAAGCATAAAAACGCTGTGTTTTTCCGCCTCCGCGAGCCGGAGGGCCTCCCCGGCCGTCAAAAAAAACTAAGTCAACGTCATATTCCCGAGCAATGGCCGTTAACTCTATTTTTGCTTTATAGATAGACCAGTTGGCCATCAGGTATCCACCATCTTTTGTACTGTCAGAAAATCCGAGCATGATAGTTTGTTTATTACCACGACGTCTAATATGTTTCGAATATTCCACATTTGTGTATAAGCTCCGCATCACATCAGCCGCTCGAGAAAGGTCATCTACCGTTTCAAATAATGGCACAAAATCAATAGTTAAACTTTCTTTTTCCCATCCAGACCAAAGAAATAGCTGCATTAAGCCCAAAATATCCGACGCCTGCTGGCAATTACTTATAATAAAACGCTGTGCGGCTCGCTCACTTCCAGATTTCTGAATATCTTTCAATAATTCGATAACTTCCAGTGTATCGATAACAAGTTTATCTGCATCTTTGTCAAACCCAAGTCTCAGTTCCGAAAACGGAATATGCTTTTCTTTATCGGCTTCCGAAGATGTTACCGTTTTGAGGTCTAACGCTGTCTCAGGATGACGTTCAACTAAATAATTAAACGTGTTCCGCAGGATGCTGCTGTCCTGACGAACGTCCAATGTCGTAAAATAACATCCGAAAGTATTAACCTTACGAATCAAATCTTCTACCAGCTCGACAAAAAGGCCATCATGCATGGTATTCAGCACCTCTTTTACCCCTTCTAAGTTTTCCAATATTTTGCGTGTGTCATCTGTCGGTTTTTCCGCCGGATGGAAACTATTTTCATAGAACAGGTCCTGTAGCAGGTCTAGGTATTTTTGTGTTCCGCGGAAAGTGATCCGCCGCCTTAACAAACGAAAATCCCGATAGTAGCAGCGAAACAGAATAGTACGTAACATATTTGCCACCTTTTTTGTACTCTCCGCTGTCACATTGGGATTGCCGTCTCTATCTCCCCCTGGCCAAAACCCGAGTTCGATAAGTTGCTTTACATCATCGATAGGCAACTCCAGTTCACTGTCGATATTTGAATGTATTTCAGACGCTACTTTATAGAAAACATTTTCCAAGAACCAAGCTAAACTAGCCGCTTCGTCCACCGGTGTCGGTTTTTCTTTATTTATAAACGGTGTTTTACCCAACTGCTGTAGTAAAAGCTGAATATTATGAACATCATTTCCTCTCAGCGCGTCTATTAGATCGGTGATAATCGCCAAAACTGGTCCAGGATAGAACTGTGTAGGATGTGCCGTTAACACAAGCCTTACTGAGAAATTATTCAGTTTATCAACTATCTTCTTTTTTAGTTCAGGATTTTCTTGCGCACGCCGGAACAACGATTGCAAGATTCCCAGTTCGTCTGTTTTACCCACTGCGTGGAAAGCCGAATCCTCCACGGCATCGAAAAGAACTACCTGCCGTTCAATATACTGTACGATCCTAAAGAGAAAATCGATCCTGTCCTCCTCTTGCACATATTGTTCATCTTGACCAAAGAAACTATCTATAATTTCTTCCGGCGCTAATCGCTCATTTACACCTTTTTCACAATGCGTAGAAAAAAAAGGTAGGATGGTACCCGTGTGCTTAACACTTTGAAAAGGTAATGTTAAAAACAAGCTTTTATACAAATCAAAGCGTGTTAAAACTTCATTGTGAAAGACAGATTTTTTTTGACTTATCTTCATGCTTAAAATTAAGGAATAACATAGATTTCGAAAACAATAAATTCGAATTGGACTAAAATATAATTTTTTAACAACAAAACCAACTTATAGATGTGATTAAAACACCAAAACTACATTTTCATTACAAAAAATATAAATTTTCGTCTTTTATTTTTCTCGAATGTGTTTGTTTTATTTATCTTTCTTTAGAAGAAACTAAGTAAGCCAATTGCAAACGGCCTTTTGTGTCGACGATCTTGATAAGTTCTTTTCATAAACACCGTTGGATTCGAGGATTCTTGAAGGTTTTGCTATCTTTGTTTACACATTTTTTTTATGGAAAGGACGAAGGAAATTAGTCATTTCTTCTACAGCCAGTATTTCGCTGAAGGACTGAAATTCACACTCGGATGTATCATTCCGTTATTAATATGTATTTACTTGGGGTATCTGCATGAAGGTACATTAATCTCATTCGGTGCGTTATTGATTGGACTTTCCGACACACCAGGAGCCCCCTCTCATCGTCGTTTGGGCATGCTATCTACAGTGGGTATAGGCATGTTGACTTATCTGATTATCGTCCATGTCAATTTTTCGGTAGCCTTGACTACTATCATAATCGCAGTGTTGAGCTTCTTTTTCGCTATGTTTGCTGTTTTCAATGCTCGTGCTGCAACTGTGGGTGCTATGTGTACACTCCTGATGCTTTTTAATGTACAGCATGAGCTAACGACAGAAAATAATTGGCTTCATTTATTTCTGATCGTTATTGGTGGGTTATGGTATATGTTCATTAGTATGTCACTTGTACAGATACGCCCGTATCGCATCGCGCAACAAGAACTTTCTGAGTCCATACGTTATGTAGCAGATTATATCCGGCTGAAAGCAAATTTTTATGATCCGAATGTTAATATAGACAGCAACTACCTCAAATTGATTGATAAACAAGTTGAAGTAAACAATCATCAGGAATCTGTGCGGGATATTCTTTTCCAAAGCAAACGTTCTATTAAGGATACGACCAAGATCGGTCGTTATCTCACACTTGTCTTTTCGGATATTGTCGATCTTTTCGAGCAGAGCATGACAACACAGTACGACTACAACATCATTAAATCGACTTATGGTCAGTATGGGATACTTATACATTTCAAACATGTAATATTGAAAGTGACTAGTGAGTTGGACAATATAGCTTACGCTATCAACGCCAACAAGATGCCCAGACCCACCTATACATTTGAAAGCGATATTAATCGTTTACGGGATGCTATAGAGGAACTCGATAAAAAAGGCGTCAATACAATCCCACTTAAGAAAGTGGTTATTAATATCCGCAGTATCATCACCTACTTAGAAAATATATATAGTTATAGTTCCTCCAATTTTGGATCAGGTATTCCGAAAGAAGAAATTGATTCTGCGTCGCAATTCGTAACACGGGATCAAATCGACTGGAAGAAGTTCAGAAGCAACCTTAGTTTAGCATCATCTATGTTTCGCCATGCATTACGCTTGGCTATTGTGCTTTCGGGAACCTATCTTGTGTTAAATTTAGTCGATTTCAGCACTAATGGTATCTATTGGACCCTGCTGACAATTATGGTGATTCTGAAACCCGGCTTTGGACTTACGCAAGAAAGAAACTTGCAACGTCTTATTGGAACATTGGTTGGTGGGATTATCGGAGCTGCGGTCATTTTTTTCATTGCAGATATAAACACCCGTTTTATATTATTAATATGCTTTTTCCTTGCGGGATATAGCTTGTTCCGTATTAACTACATTGTCGCTGTGATGTTCATCACACCTTACGTGCTGATTATGCTAAGTTTTCATGGTACGAACTCGTTAGAGATGGTAGCGGAACGTGTCATTGACACCTTTTTAGGAGGAGCAATAGCATTTTTGTCAAGTTATGTTATCTTTCCCAATTGGGAAAACACGCAATTCCGCGACAATGTACGCAGTTTACTGATTGCGAATTATAAATACCTCTCGCAAGCGGTTCAGATCTTATCAGGAAACGAGCTTAGGGTAACGGATTATAAGCTTGCTCGAAAGGAAGTATACATCGCGTCTGCCAATATGGGTTCCACTTTCCAGCGCATGCTAACAGAACCCAAATGGCGGCAAAAATACACAAAAGAGGTCAATAGGTTTGTGATCCTCGATCACGTTCTTTCGTCACATTCAGCCAACCTGCTGACGCAAGTTAACCAGGCAGATATAAGCTCTTACCATGCAGAACATATTAAATTGCTAAAGAAGGCATTGTCAGAACTCAATAAAGCTATTACACTCATCCCTGCCAATGATGACGAAGAAACATTTGAGCCGAAAGAAGAATTCCCGAATCTCAACAGCGTGACGCAGGAAAGTGAGGAAAGTAAATTAATTACGGAGCAGTTACAGTTTTTAAGCAAAATTTCAGGAGATTTACAAAAAATCACACAGGAGCTTGTTAATCGCGTAGCAGAACTCGAGCCTGACAAAAAAGAGTAGATTTAGCAAATGGATAATCATTTTGACGTATTAGTTATAGGTGCTGGCCCTATTGGGTTGGCTTGCGGTATCGCCGCTAAGAAAGCAGGTTTATCATATATCGTCCTAGAAAAGGGTTGCCTGGTAAACTCGCTATATAACTATCCGCTGAATATGACCTTTTTTTCATCCTCGGAGCGACTAGAAATAGGAGATACACCTTTCGTCACGACATTACCTAAGCCCAAGAGAGCGGAGGCATTGGAGTATTACCGACGTATCAATGGAAAATTCGATTTAAATACGCACCTCTTCGAAGAAGTATTGGAGATACAAAAAGATGGTGAGCTGTCTATTGTCACCACGACTAAAAGGCAGTATACAGCTCAATTTGTCGTGGTTGCCACAGGTTTCTATGATATACCTATGTTGTTGAATGTTCCTGGAGAAGATCTCCCAAAAGTTTCTCACTATTATAGGGACCCTCATTTCTTTGCTAATCAGCACGTTGTTGTTGTGGGTGCAAGCAACTCTTCCGTGGACGCTGCATTAGAAACTTACAGAAAAGGTGCAAAAGTAACCATGGTTGTCCGAGGGACTGAGATAGGCCCACGCGTAAAATATTGGGTGCGGCCGGATATAGAAAACAGAATTTCGCTTGGCGAAATTGACATACATTACCGAAGCCAGATTACCGAAATAAAAGAGAAATCCGTCATCATATCAACACCCAACGGAACTATTGAACTCGAAAACAATTTTGTACTAGCTCTTACAGGTTACCGCCCAAATTTCGATTTCTTACGAAAAATTGGAATCGATGTACCTCATACCCCTCCTATGATTCCAACCCATAATCCCCAAACAATGGAAACAAACGTAACGGGGATTTACTTGGCCGGTGTCGTGTGCGGCGGGCTTAACACACACCTTTGGTTTATAGAAAACTCTAGAGTCCATGCTGACATTATTATCCAACATATTTTAACACGGATGTCTAGTTGCTACGCAAACCTCGAAGAAAAATCTTAACCATTTTCTGTTGTTTGGTTAAAATAAGATCGAATTCATCAGGTGTGGGAAATAAACAATCATTTAAGTCTTTGCTTAAAATCCCAACGCGCATACCCATCAAAGAAAAGAGCAAAAGTTCAGCGGTTTCATTAAAATCGTCTACCTCTATCTCTTCATTTTCGACGCCTTTTTTCAAAATCCGACTATATTGATCGCGGATACGTTCGAAAAAAGGACCAATATTTTTCCCCATTTCCCCCGGGTTTTGAATAAATTGAGAGGAAGAATATTCAAATAAATTATAATTTTCACGCATAATCGTCATTCGACTCTCAACAGCATATAATAGAATGCCCTCTACGCCCATTGCCTTTTTCATATAAACCTCTACCCTACTAAGCATCTCATTGACTACGTGTTCTAAAACCGCGGTATAAAGACTATGCTTATCCGGAAAATAATAATAAAGCAGCGCTTTAGAAAAGGAAAGATCTTTAGCTATTTCGGCCATGGTGGTCTTTGCCATTCCGAAGTGTGCAAAACGTCGCTTTGCAACATCAAGTATTTTCGCTCTTTTTACATCAACATTCTTGGACATACCATTTTTTATTATTTAAATACTATGTTATCTTTACAGCAACATTATAAAGTTAATTCTTTTTTTGATTTTTTAAAAGAATTAGTCAAGTTAAGACATCTACGATAAAATGACAAACTCCATCCAACATCATATTTCACTAAAAACATATAATACATTTGGCGTAGAAGTTTTCTGTAAAGATTTTTTAATAATAGATCATGAGAATCAATTACCTATATTATTTAAAGAAGACGTCTTTTCTAGCGAATTCTTTGTATTGGGTGGTGGCAGCAATGTGTTATTCACCAGAAACTATAACGGTCTGATCCTACACATTGGAAATAAAGGAATTACGCATTTTATTAAGGACAACTTTGTATATATAACCGCTAAAGGTGGTGAAGTCTGGAACGATTTCGTTCAATACTGCGTCAAACATAATTTCGGAGGCGTGGAAAACATGGCACTCATACCGGGCACTGTAGGAGCTTCTCCTATTCAAAATATTGGCGCGTACGGAACAGAACTTATGGATGTATTCTATTCCTGTCAAGCTTTCGACACCACTACCGGGGCATTTACCACTTTTCATAACGAAGATTGTCAATTCACGTACCGTGATAGTATATTTAAATCAACACACAAAGGACGCTTCATCATCACCTCGGTCACCTACAAACTACATTTGCAGCATAAAATCAACAGCTCCTATGGCGCCATCGCCATGGAACTACAGAAAAACGGTATATCTTATCCCACTATAAAAGATATCGCCGAAGTCGTGTCGCGTATTCGTGTGGAAAAACTCCCTGATCCTTCTACTATTGGTAATGCCGGCAGTTTTTTTAAAAACCCCATTATTCCCACTATAACATTTAAGGAGCTGCAGAAGAAATATCCAGGTATTATTTTTTATACTGTTGACGAAGATCACGTCAAACTCGCCGCAGGCTGGTTGATAGAAGCCTGTGGATGGAAAGGGAAAATAGACGGAAATGTGGCTGTTTGGAAAAATCAGGCCTTGGTAATCACCAATTTAGGCAATGCAACTGGTTCAGAAATCTACACGATATCGTCTAAAATAATGAACGATGTGTATAAAAAATTTGGACTTACACTAGAACGAGAAGTAAATATCCTGTGATAGTTTTCAACAATTGTGGATTCAGATTGTGAAAAACAAACACACCACCTTATCCAATTGGCTCTTAAAGAGTTATTTTTAAAAAAATTATTTTTTTGCGAATAAATTTAACACAGCATTCATTTAGACTTAACGACAAGCAAAAAGTTTAGCACGCCCTTTGCATAATTTGGAATGCAACCGTAGTTCATGCAAATGAAATACACCTTAAATTGCTAATTGAACGAAAGTATGTTCATTTAGTGTAGTGTAAACTTTTTAATCCAGTCTAATATGAACAGAATAGAATTCAACACTTTGGTCATTCGACAATCAGAATCACTAAAAGCGTACGCAAGAAATTTCACTAGAGACCAGGATGATGCCAACGATTTAGTGCAAGATACTCTTTTGAAGGCCGTTACTTATTTTAAGAATTTCAAAGAGGGCACCAATCTAAAGGGCTGGTTGTACACCATTATGAAAAACACATTTATTAATAACTACAGACGCGTTGTGAAAACAAACTCTTTCATTACGAAAGAGGAGGAGATTACTAGCGCAAACCTAGTTGTTTCCGCAACAAAGAATAGAGGTGAAAATAAATTCGTTATGGAAGACATCAATCATGCGCTGTCTAGCTTGTCAGAAGATTACTACGTTCCTTTCACTATGTATTTTGAAGGCTATAAGTATCACGAAATATCAGATCATCTGAACATACCGATAGGAACGGTAAAAACACGTATTCATGTGGCACGTAAGGTTATGAAAAAAACATTGAATACCTATAAATTCAGTTATTGATATCTATGAAAATGTCCAAACGGGCATTTTCATAGATACTATCTTCAATCAATCAATTCAAATCTCGACAAGGTAATAAACCCCTGGATTCGCTGACGAATATCATTTGCAGACAATTGTTGTAGTTGTTCAGTACCAAACTTTTCTACGCAGAAAGAAGCCAGCGCCGAACCGTAAATAACCGCATTTTTCATATTGGTGAAATTAATCGATTTCACTTTTGCCAGATACCCGATGAAGCCACCTGCAAATGCATCACCTGCCCCCGTCGGGTCAAAAACGTCGGACAGCGGCAATGCAGGAGCAGAAAATATTTGTCCTTCACCAAACAGTAAAGCTCCGTGTTCTCCTTTTTTAATAATAAGGTATTTGGGTCCCATTTCCAGTATAACCTGAGCCCCTTTTACTAACGAGTATTCGCCAGAAAGTTGGCGCGCTTCCGCGTCGTTGATAGTTAAGACATCAATTTTTTTCAACACTGCTTTCAGATCTTCCAACGCTACGTCCATCCAAAAGTTCATCGTATCCAACACGACCAATTTCGGTTTTTTTTGCAACCGGTTTAAAACGGTCATCTGTACTTTGGGAGTTAAATTACCCAACAACAAGTAATTACAATCTTGATAAGAATCCGGGAGTTTGGGATCGAAATCCGCCAAAACATTCAACTCCGTCGCCAACGTATCCCGACTATTCATATCATTGTGATATTTCCCGGACCAAAAAAAGGATTTACCTTCTTTCACTATCTCCACACCTTCTACGTCAATCCCTTTTGATTTAAGAATGCCTAGATTCTCGTCGCCAAAGTCTTCTCCAATGACGGAAACTAATTTCACTTTATTGTATAAGTAGGATGCCGCCAGACCCGCAAATGTCGCCGCACCTCCTACAATTTTATCGGTTTTTCCGAAAGGTGTTTCAATGGCATCAAAAGCCACTGTACCCACGATTACTAAACTCATATTCAATTTTTTATTATTTACCCTGAAAAGAGCGACACAAAGGTATAAGAATGTACTAATAATAACAAAAACCGACAAAGAAACTACAATACATCCGGAAAGACTATCATTTGGTTTTTATAGAAATCGATTTTCTGATATACCCGATTGAAAAATATTTTTTTGTCTTTGATCCCTGCGGTATTAAGCAATTTAGAGTTTTTCAGTTGATATTGAAAGAAATCATACACGGTTTTACAGGTATTTTCGTCATGCGTAATATAATACCCCAACATGGTGTAAGGTACGAAAAGCGACTTTTTTTGTTGATCCGAAATGAGCACATTGTTATTCAGGATGAGCAAATCGTGATAGTATAAACGATATTGATCATTTTTGTCCGTACATTTCTGCTCTAGCCCAAACACCAACTCTTTCAGGCCGTCACAAAGTGTTCTACCATGCTCAGTCGACAGCAAGCCAGAATGAAAGAAATAGATGATCTGCTGTAATGTACTATTGATCGTCGTATCGTTCCATATTTCATTTGTTTGTACCGAAGCGTAGAACGACGTTAGTTTTTGACTGTGGTCTATGATAGGTGCTTTGGTACAAAACACATCAAAAGCTATGTTCATATCTTCGAGATTTAGTAAATAAAGCCACACGTATAGTTTGAATCTCGACAGTAAATCTGTATTTACAGTGTAAAACAGCGGGATGTCCTTTGCCGAATAGTACAACGAGGTTTCTCTACCTGCAGCATGTACATTTAGATATTTAAACGAACTTTCGAGATATTGACTTAGTCCTTCAAAACTTTGCACATCTTTGGTTTTCTTTACCAATACACTGTCGCTCCCCTGGAAAAGCTTATCCATTGAAATACCATAATGATTAGCTATCCGAACCCCTTCTTCCATCGAAAACTTGCTTTTCACCGAAATACGCCGATGAGCCGCATCATAGCTAATATCCAATGCTCCTGCCACCTCCTCTATGAGAGACTTATCTTGGCCTATTTTCTTTCTGATGGTATCGATTAGAATTTCTTGATACATATTTTTGCGATAATCACAAATATAAAACAAAAAAATATTTTTTAACGCAAATTTTTGTGTGAAAATCACAATACATTTGTACTATAGATAAATAAAAAAATAGTTGATTCTAAGGATACAATTCTCAACATACAATATAGATATTTGTTTAACAAGACCCGATATAATTATAAACGAAAAGATCATGGCATCATCAGTAGAAAAAGCAAGTACTGCGCTGCACATTATTAATACTGTGCAGAACATGGAACATATTATCGGAAAAATTAGGAACCGTCAGGCTTCCATGCCCAGCGAAGAGAACACATTACCATTCGAACCGGAAGTAAGTGCGGATGGCATTCGGCAACGAAAAACTTTTTTAAAAAATAAAACGGCTACGCACGCTCCTTACCTCATCGAAAACAAAATTTTTGATGACTTCGCTGTTTTGAACGGCAACATCGAAAATTATATCGGCATGACTCGCGTCCCAACAGGCGTTATCGGGCCGTTGCATATCATCGGTTCATCTGCCCAAGGTGATTTTTATATCCCTCTAGCTACCAGTGAAGGTGCGTTAGTCGCATCGTACCATCGAGGCGCGAAGGCTTGCTCCATAACAGGCGGTATCACCTCTATCTGTCTGTTAGAGGGCGTACAACGTAGCCCGGTATTCAAATTTGAGAATATTGCTGATCTGGGGCTTTTTGTTGCATGGCTCCTTCCACAAGTCGATAAGCTGAAAGAAATAGTTGGACAAACCAGCCGATTTGCTAAATTGACGGATATCAAAATCCAAATCGAAGGGAATCACCTCATAATAACCCTGGAATATCATACCGGCGATGCCGCTGGTCAGAATATGGTGACGATCTGTACGGATGCCATTTGTCAATATATCGTAGAACAATGTCCAACCAAACCCACGTTGTGGTTTATTGAAGGTAACTATTCGGGCGACAAGAAAGCAACGGCTCTATCATTTACCAACGTGAGAGGAAAAAAAGTGACGGCAGAGATCGTATTACCGGAAGAAATTGTAAATAAGGTTCTCAAAACCACGCCAGAGCTGATGGCCGAATATTGGCGTTCATCTACCATTGGTATTATACAGAGTGGTGCGATTGGCGCACAAGGGCATTACGCCAATGGATTAGCAGCCTTGTTTTTGGCTACTGGCCAAGATGTTGCTTGCGTGGCAGAAGCCGCTACGGGAATTACGAGAATGGAGTTGAATAAAGACGGGTCACTGTATGCAAGTGTGACGTTACCTAATTTGGTGGTAGGTACTGTCGGGGGTGGAACCCATCTGCCTACACAACGGGAATGCTTAGAGATGATGGATTGTTATGGCGCAGGTAAAGCCCGGAAATTTGCCGAAATATGTGGAGCACTTGTTCTTGCAGGCGAACTTTCGATTGCAGCGGCTTTGTCTGCTGGACATTTCACCCAGGCACACAAGAAGTTTGGACGAAAAAAATAGAAGCCATGGCAACCAAAAAGGAAAATATCTGGAATGTGCCTAATGCACTGTCTGCTTACCGCATCTTGGCGTTACCATTTATTATATACGCTATTGTTAGCGGAGATAAAAATTTGTTCATCGCCCTCCTATCCCTTAATCTGATTACGGATATTTTGGATGGTCTGATTGCCCGCACTTTCAAGCTGCAGACCGAACTGGGCGCAAGACTAGATTCTTTAGCAGATATCGGAACTTATATCATGGCTTTTGCAGGCATGATTGTACTGGAACAGGATTTTGTAAAAGAATATAAATTGGAATTTATGTTATTGATAGGTTTATGGTTGTTTCCACAGTTGTTAGCTTTATTCCGGTTTGGACGTTTCCCTAGCTTTCACCTGTGGTCGAGCAAAGCCATTGGCTATGTCCAAGGCATATTTATATTTACCTTTTTCCTTTTCGGATTTTGGAAGCCCTATTTTTATTTCATGTTGGTCGTCAGCTGCTTATCTTATCTGGAGGAATTGCTCTTGGTTGTATCACTACCCAAGCTACGTTCCAATCTAAAGAGTGTATTCTTCGTCTTTCGACAAAAAATATAATAGATTATGTTTTGGACATTATTCTATATAATCGTCATATTTTTCACTATCGGTGGGATAGCGATATTCATACTCAACAGGAAGAGTAATGCTGAGCAACGGAAAGCACGTTGGGTTAAGTATATCTTCTACCTCCTCGCTGTCAGCATAACCGTTTGTTGTATCCAATATGGAATCATGCATTATCTGGCGATTGTATTACTCATCATTGGGACATACGAAATCATTACGGGCTGGCGTTCGTCGAACCGGGGAATATTGTTTTTAGGACTATCCATCCTGTCTTATATGGCCTTAGCTTTTAGCTTTTATCAATTTTCTAGTCAAGTCGCGTTAGAACGGATATTATACGTTTATACTATCGTCTTTACATTTGATGGATTTGCCCAAATTACAGGACAGCTTTTTGGAAAGAAAAAAGTGCTGCCCAAAATCAGTCCGGACAAAACTATAGCAGGTGTTGTTGGTGGGTATGCCATGGGAATCGCGACGGGATGGTTCGTGATACAGTGGCTGAATATGCCTGGATATGCGATAGGATTTTCACCATTAATCGTCTGTACAGCGGCGTTCGTAGGTGATGCCCTTGCTTCTTGGTACAAACGTCGGTGTAATTTAAAAGATTATAGTAACCTTATCCCCGGACATGGTGGTGTATTGGATAGATTTGACAGTTTCATTTTTGCCGGAGCAGTTTTTTGGTTGGTTTATTTGTAAAATTTTAGGATGAAAACACAACAAAATGGATACAGCAATCCAGAAGAAAACAACGCTTCTTTCCTAAAGCGTTTGTGGATATATCAACGCGAGCGTTTCCCCCTGTTGGCGCACGGGATGATGATCAGTGCCTTTAGTTTTTCCGCAATAGCCTATTCCAGGATTTCAAGAGATGCGGTTGGGTTCATCTCCTGGCAGCATTTTTTTGTAGGCGTATTTACAACAGTCACACTCTTTCTACTCGTTAGGATATTCGACGAGTTCAAGGACGCCAAAGAAGATGCGATGTACCGTAAGGAATTACCTGTTCCACGTGGGTTAATTTCTCTTCAAGAATTGCGATCAGTGGGTATCGTACTGTTCTTAGCGCAAATCGCCATCAATCTTATTTTCTTTCCCAAAATGCTAATTATTTATGGAATTGTAATTTTTTACCTCTGTTTGATGGGCAAAGAGTTTTTTGTAGCAGATTGGCTGAAGAAGCGTCCCTTTTGGTACGTGACGTCGCACATGCTGATTATTCCACTGATTGATATCTACGCCAGCGGGCTGGATTGGTTGTTGGCAGGTGTTGATGCACCAAAAGGACTGCTGTTCTTTTTTGCGGTTTCTTTTATGAACGGCATCGTGCTCGAAATTGGTCGGAAAATAAGAAATCCATCTGATGAAAAAGTTGGCGTAGAAACCTATTCGTATATGCTTGGTGCTAAAAAAGCGACAGGATTATGGATATTTATTTTGTTAGTTACGTGGCTGTTAAGTATAGCTGCATCGTATTATGCCGGATACGGTATACTTGCTTATATCATTTTAACCGCTATATTTATATGGAGTTGTATTCCGGCTGTTCTGTTTATGAACAACAGGTCAAGTAAGCGTGCAAAAGCAATTGAATTGACTTCGGCAGGATGGACAATCGCGATGTATCTAAGCTTGGGCGGTGTGCCGATGCTAGAACGCTTGTTTGGATAACAACCCTTATTTAAGAAGAAGAAACAAATGATTTTTATTCAAGGTAATCAATATCAATATATAGAACATCCGGCGATAGGCGGTAAAGCCAAAAATCTATTGAAATTAGGTCAGTCAGGCGTGCATGTTCCGAAATGGGCCGTATTACCCGCTGATTTTCTCGCCGAAGTTTTCAAACATGTATCCTCCATCGAGCATACAAAAGATGTATTGCATGCTATCGACCGATACGTCTTCCCGCCTGTCGTACACGCCGAATTAAACGAATTATTCGCTGACGTCACCTATTTGGCAGTACGTTCTTCTGCGTTGGACGAAGATGGACGGCAACATTCTTTTGCCGGACAATTTGAAAGCTATCTGTACGTAAAAAAGGAGCAGGTATTGGAGCGCATAAAGGATGTCTGGCGCTCCGTTTTTTCAGAACGTGTGCGTTCTTACCGACAGGCAAACCATCTCGGCCCAAGTCTGGGTATCGGCGTTATTGTACAGGAGATGGTTGATGCGGATGCTGCGGGAGTCGCTTTTGGCATAAATCCCGTCAATGGACACCGGAAAGAGAAACTTATATCGGCTGTATTTGGTGTGGGCGAGGGTTTGGTATCCGGTGAGCTGGAAGCAGATCACTATATCATCACCAACAGACTTATCGATCGGCAGACTGTCCGCAAAAAACAGAAAATGGTGTTCAACGCGAGGGGTGCAGGTGGAACCGTATTGGTAGACGTTCCAAGAATCAATCAAAATGACCAAGCGGTTGCTGACGAAATCCTTTGGCAACTGGACGAACTATTGGAGAAGCTAAGGAAATCCTTTGGGTTGTACCAAGACGTAGAGTTTGCTGTCCAGGGCGAAAACCTGTATATCTTACAGACCCGCCCCATAACGGGACTCTCCAAATTACCCGATCCGACCAGCGAATACGTTGTATGGGATAACAGTAATATCGTTGAGTCTTATCCCGGCGTAACCACGCCGTTGACCTTTTCGTTTATTAGCCAATCATACAAAACCGCCTACAAAATATTTGTATCCATATTGGGCGTGGACGAACAAACAATCCATCGCCATCCACGTGTATTTGCGAATATGCTCGGGTTCATCAACGGTCGGGTATATTACAATTTACGCTCCTGGTATCATTTATTGGCGATGTTACCAGGATACAGTCTAAATGCACGTTTCATGGAGCAAATGATGGGCGTTAAAGAGAGCTTCGATATTCCCGAAAGTTATCTATTGCCAAAAGGAAAAGCATGGAGACGTATTTTGAAAATGATCGTAAAAATGTATGGACATTTCAGAAGCTTGCCCAAACAGCGGATAGCGTTTAAAAATTTATTGGACCGCACTATCGACAAGTACAAAAGAATAGATTTTCAATCCAAGGACGCCAACGAATTGATGAATTTATACCTGCATTTCGAACGGACACTTCTTCATCAGTGGAAAGCACCGCTACTCAATGATTTTTTTGCGATGATATGGTTTGGTTTGCTCAAAAAACGTTGTGAAGAATATACAAAAGAAAATCACCCGAATATACACAATGATCTGTTATGTGGTAGTGCGGACATCATCTCTACACAACCAATCCACCGCAGTGTCGAGATGGCGACCTATATTTCAGATACACCCTATTTAAAACAAGTATTCCTCCGCGAAACGCCCGAGGATATCTGGCAGTTCTTGCTATACGACCATCTCCCCGAAAGCAAGAAAACAAAACAGATGATTGAACAATACATCACAGATTTTGGGGAGCGATGTGTTGGGGAATTAAAGTTGGAAACCATTTCCTATACGCAAGATCCATCGCGATTTGTACAGGTGCTGAAATCGTACGTCGAGTCCGGCATCACAACAGCTAAAACTTCAAATCAAATCGAGGAAAAGCTCCGGACAGACGCAGAAGCCGTTATGAAAAAGGCGTTGCGACATAAACCGTTCCGAAAATGGATTTTCAAAAAAACACTGCATCGTACCCGGGATTTGGTGAGTGCGCGCGAAAACCTACGCTATGAACGAACCAGAGGTTTTGGGATTGTACGGGAGATTTTCACCTATATCGGTAAGCGGTTCTACGAGGAAGATATACTGGAATTTGATCGTGATATCTTCTTTTTGAGCAAAGAAGAAATTTTTGCCTATATCGAAGGGCGGAGCTTAACAACCGACCTAAAATCACTCGTTGCCGTGCGCAAGGAAGAGCACGAGCACTTTCAGCAGATGCCTATGACGTCCGAACGCATTGATACTTACGGCGTTGTGTACCAAAGTAATGATTTTTACAGCAAAAGCAAGATAGAAATAGCCGACAGCGACCTAAAAGGAATTGGTTGCTGTCCGGGACAGGTCAAAGCGAGAGCCCGTGTCGTACATCATCCAAACGAAATCAACTCCTTGGATGGCGATATTCTGGTGACGACCAGTACCGACCCCGGATGGGTAACGCTTTTTCCCAACGCCGGAGCCATCATTGTGGAACGTGGCAGCCTTCTGAGTCATTCGGCGATCGTTTCCCGGGAAATGGGGATTCCCTGTATTGTCAGTGTAGCAGGTTTATTGTCCCGTGTTAAAACAGGCGATTGGATCGAGATGGATGGAAGTACAGGTGAAATCAAGATTTTGGAAGAAGAACAAGAACGTCACCAGCATGGGTAATCTGGAAAAAAGAGTTGATTTTAGCATTATCCGCTACGCCAATTGTTGGGAAGATCCGGAAATACTGCTCCAAGGATTGGTGCCTAAAAGCGGTTCGAAAATTTTATCCATCGCTTCCGCCGGGGACAATAGCTTTTCTATGCTTATTACTGATCCCGAACTGGTTGTCGCTGTAGACGTAAATCTGACGCAACTGTATCTCGTAGAATTGAAGAAAGCTGCTATCCGTTCTTTGGATTATGACGATGTACTTGTTTTTCTAGGTTTTCAGGCGGGAGCATACAGACTGAAACTATTCCAACAGTTAAAACAGGAATTAACCGCTGATGTGCGTCAATATTGGGAACGACATACCGATACGATAACCCGAGGTATCATACATCAAGGGAAATTCGAGCGGTATTTTCAGCTGTTTGCTAAACGCGTGTTGCCTTTCATCCACAGTAAAGGACGGGTTGAGCAATTGTTGGCACCAAAGAACGAATTGGAACAAGTCCAGTTTTACCACAAAAAGTGGAATAGCTGGCGTTGGCGTTTATTCTTCAATATCTTTTTTAGCCGTTTGGTCATGGGGAAATGGGGGCGTGATCCGCAGTTCCTAAAAGAAGTAGGGATAGACGTTTCTTCTTACATTTTCAAGAAAGCTGAAAAACAGCTGAAAAAAGTCGGTGCCCAACAAAATCCGATATTGCGTTATAACCTAACAGGGAATTTCGGCGAACTATTGCCCCATTATCTGCAACCGGAATCTTATCATAAAATAAAAGGCAATTTGGACAGCTTGGTTATCCGTCAAGGATTTGCCGAGCAGGTAGCCCGAGACTATGGACAATTTGATAGCATGAATTTATCCAATATATTCGAATACATGGATAAAAGCCTCTTTACGGAAACGGCGGAAAAACTGATACAGCTATTAGCTGACGGTGGCAGAATAGGCTACTGGAATTTGATGGTGCCACGCCGTATCTCCGGTATTTTTCCGTCCGAAGTACGCTATCTGAGCAAATTGTCCCAGCAACTGACAGCGGATGACAACGGCTTCTTTTACAATCAATTTATCGTGGAAGAAAAGTAATGGAAACAAACTTAAAAAATACACTTATCCTCGCAGGATGTTATCTCGTACTCTTTGCACTCGGAGAGTTCTTGTATCACGTCCTGAAAGTAAAAGTCGAGTTGACAAGAAAGTTTGTGCATCTCGGTACCGGACTGCTGGCCTTACTTTTCCCTGTACTACTGGACAATCATTGGTGGGTACTGTTATTATGTGCTTCATTTGCAGTAATACTAATCTGTTCGCTACGCTTCCACCTGCTAAAATCTATCAACGCAATCGACCGCAAATCGGTAGGTAGCCTAGCTTATCCAGTAGCTGTTTATGGTTGCTACCTTGCATACAGCCATCAAGGCTATCAATATATCTATTATTATCTTCCCATTATGGTACTCGCTATTAGCGATCCTTTGGCTGCATTGTGCGGTAAAAAATGGCCGTGGGGTTATTATCGAATAGCTGGAGCTACGAAAACCGCAACAGGGTCCTTAGCCTTCTTTATCAGCGCCTTTTTGATTGCTGTCATCAGTTGGCGATACCTGTATTTATCAGACATGAATACGGGTAAGGTATTCGCTTTCGCATTTATAGCATTATGGTCTACTATTGCCGAAGCTGTTAGCCGTGACGGCTACGATAACGTGTCGATTCCGTTTACAGTCATAGCGAGTATGTTATTGACACAATCATGGATAATCTAATGGTCATCGAAATCTATACCAAAGAACAATCCGACACATTTGCCCAAATAAATGTATCGCAGAGGAATGAACGTATGCCCACCGATCATTACTATACAGGCATCGCGGTAAAACAGCAAGATGTTTATCTCGCAAAAGCCGTTTTGTACATCAATAAGAGTATTTCATATAAAGATAGAAATGTTGCCCTAGTGGGTGCATACGAGGCACAGGAAAACGAAGAGGCGGTACATAAACTGTTTCAGAACATCGAAAAACGAGCTATAGAGCAAGGCGTAGATTTTCTTATCGGTCCAATGAACGGTTCTACCTGGGAAAACTACCGCTTTCATGACCATCCCCAAAAACCCTTATTCTTTATGGAGATGAAGCACGAACCTTACTATGCCATGCAGTGGAAATCAATAGGCTTCAAGCCGTTAGCGCATTATTATTCGGCCATAGCCACCGTTGCTCCACGACAAAATGAAAAAATTGACAAGTTAAAAAGCAGGTTGCTTCGTGATGGGGTTATCATTCGGGGATTAGATAAGGACAATTACGTGGCTGACTTAAAAAAGCTATACCCGTTTTTACACGACTCTTTTAAACAGAACTTTCTGTACAGTCCGATAAGCGAATCGTCTTTTTTAGAAAAATACCTACCGTTGCAATCTGTATTGAAACCCGAGTTTGTCCAAATTGCGGAACATGAGGGTGAAATTGTTGGCGTTCTGCTGGGCACAGATGATCTTTTCAACCGAGCTGGCAAAACCTTAATCATCAAAACACTTGCCCGTAGTCCCAAACGACTATATCGGGGTCTAGGATTAGTATTAGTTAATGAATTTTATCAAAAAGCCGTAGCGAAAAAATATCAACAGATTATTTATGCTTTGATGATTGACGAGGGAGATGCGACTTCCCTATCCGATCAGTACGATGGACATCTGTTAAAAACCTACACGCTCTATGGAAAAGCCATTTAACATTGTGGATCTGTTTATTCATACCGCCGAAGAGTATCCTAACAAAACGGCTATCTGGGATAAAAACGGTGATAAAATTACTTTTTCAGAACTTGCGAGGCATGTTCGGCAAACGGCAAATTATTTCAAACGAAAAGGAATCCTAAAAGGTGATCGGGTCTTACTGTTTGTACCGATGGGCATTGATCTCTACCGAAATGTGCTGGCGCTGTTCTATCTGGGAGCAACCGTCGTCTTTGTCGATCAATGGAGCAAGATAGATCGTCTGGATACATGTTGCCAAATCGCTGATTGCAAAGCGTTCGTGGGTAGTTGGAAAGCCCATGTGCTGCGTTTCTTTTCTAAAGGCATCCGGCAGATTCCGATCAAGTTAGGATTGTCTTATTCTGGAGTTGGAAATGACCAAATGTGTCAGACACTGTTGGAAGACGCAGCACTTATTACCTTTACGACAGGCAGTACCGGAACGCCGAAGGCAGCACTGCGGACACATGGCTTTTTATACGAACAGTTTAAAGCGCTGGAAGAGGAAATCAAGGCAAAACCTTCGGATGTCGATATGTCGGTACTACCTATTGTTTTACTTATCAATCTTGCCGTGGGATCGACTTCGGTGATTGCCGACTTCAATCCATCGAAACCTACGAAGATTCAGCGGAAAAGAATCGTAAGACAGCTTTTGGATCATCGTGTTACCAGACTGGTGGCTTCCCCCTACTTTATCAAATATATTGCCGAACATGTTTCCGAGCATAAAATTCCATTGCCGGAATTGAACGATATCTTTACCGGTGGCGCACCTGTATTTTTAAAAGAAGCGAAACTATACAACAAGGCATTCCCGGCTAAAAATGTTCGAATTCTCTACGGCTCTACGGAAGCTGAGCCTATTAGCTCCATTGCCGTTGACGAACTGGCATCCGAAACGTCTCCATTCAACTTAAAAAGCGGTATACCGGTCGGTGCAATCTTTCATAAAACACAGGTGAAAATTATTCCGATTACAAATAAACCTCTTTTCGGTATTTCTTTGGAGGCGTTTGAACGTATGCAACAGCCGGAGGGTGTATGGGGAGAAATCATTGTCGCCGGCCCCCATGTGCTCTCACAATATTACAAAAATGAACACGCCCTTCGGGTGAATAAAATCCTCATCGATGGTGTCTACTGGCACCGGACCGGTGATAGTGGTTATATCCGAGATGGACGCCTCTTCCTCACTGGAAGGTGCAATACGCTCATCCCGCAAGGCGAAGATTGGCTTTCTACTTTTGTTTTTGAAAACTTCGTGCAGTCGATCAACGGCGTGGAAATGGGGACGATTCTTTCTGACGGCGACAATATACGTGCATTTATTGAACTAACAAAGGAAACAAAATCCACAAAAGAACAGGTTCTAGCGGCGCTTCAACAACTACCGTTTAAGATAACAACCGTAAAATTCCAGCGGTTGCCGAGAGATCCCCGCCATCATGCTAAGATTGAGTACAGCAAGCTAACCTAACATGTCATCCGCCGTATCCTTATAGCATTCAATATAGCCAACAACGCTACGCCCACATCGGTAAAAACAGCTTCCCATATGGTGGCTAATGTGCCATTATAAATATTTTAATGCTCCTTATTCGATAGACGTTAGCCCTGATCATCAAGGGTTATTATACAACGGGAATACAACAAATTTGTTGCGAAAGAGGGGGTGCTATTTGCGTCAATTTTACCACCAGCACCGGATACTTGTGGCTCGATTACCCCATAAAAGGCAAAAAAGCTATTTTTCTCATCGAAAAACAGCTTTTTTATTGGCTCCTCAGACTGGGCTCGAACCAGTGACCCTCTGATTAACAGTCAGATGCTCTAACCAACTGAGCTACTGAGGAATTTTATGTTGCTCCTGTTCTGCCTCTGATTAATCCCGGTGTATCGGGACGCTAACCTACTGAGCTATTCAGGAATTCGGTACCTTAGACTGCGATTTAATCTGCTTTTCTAAAGTGACACAAAGATAAAGCTTAGTTTTTAATATTCAAAAATTTTTAAAGAAAAATATAGCCTCTTAAAAAAGGTAGTCAAACCGATTGTCGATATTACGTAATCAGCCACCAAAAAAAGCTCGATTTGGCTTCCGTTATTCATGACACGTATTTTCCCGGACGGACTAAAGGTGATATGGTCTGATTAGCTCACGGTTAATTCTTCCACTATATTCCCTGCTGAGCATCCACTCTTGTCAGTTTTCTGTTTTCCAATAACCATATCTCCTCTCCTGTAGCAGCAAAACCTTTTACATTTTTGGCGGGGATACTGGCGACGATATGGCCTTCAAAATCCAGAAGACCGACGCCACTGATGCCAAAGAGCAGTACCTCGCCGTCATAAAAATGACTGTATTTAACGGTACCTGTCCCTAAATCTTTCGTGCCGGCATAAGCAAGCTTTTCCCCGTTTTTTGCATCAAAGAGATAAATACCTTTGGACACCATATCGATGATGCGACCGTTGGTGATCATAAACGGATTGAATCTGCTGTGTTCAGCTGCCGGTGCTGACCATACACGTATAGGAAAGGCGCAACTGCTAAATAGAGAAGAAACTGAAAGGTTTTAAGCTCGTGTTAGTTTCTTTTTTATTATGGGTACAACGAAAATAAGATAATTGCCCGGTTTTACAAAAGAACCAGAGTATAACAAAGGTCTATCATTATTTTTTCAAAAATAAAAAGCCGCTTTTCTTATCGAAAAACGGCTCTTTATTGGGCTCCTCAGACTGGGCTCGAACCAGTGACCCTCTGATTAACAGTCAGATGCTCTAACCAACTGAGCTACTGAGGAATCTTATTTTTTATCCTGGAATGTTTACCATCCCTACTTTCGATAAGCTTCTTCCCGTGGTTTTGCTGCTGCAATTATCGGAAGTTTCGCTGAACTCTGCAAATATTTTAAGCGATAAAAATACAACTCACTCACACCCAAGAAGATTTTTTAAAAGATTACACCACCCAAAATTAGGGTGGCAATAGTGAAATAGATAATCAAGCCCGTGACATCCACCAATGTCGAGACAAAAGGAGCAGACGAACTTGCCGGATCGGCACCGAATCGCCTTAACACAAATGGCAGCATCGCCCCAATTAACGATCCCCACATAACAACACCAACCAAGGAAAACGCGATTGCCAAAGCATATAACACCCAGATATCACCATACGCACCGCTAAAAGCTTGATCAACAGAAATCCGAGCAAATCCGAGTATACCCAAAATAAGACCTAAAAATAGCCCCGAAAGAATCTCCCGACGCATGACGCGCCACCAATCTCTTAAAGTGACCTCTCCCATTGCCATCGCTTGAATAATCAATGTCGACGCTTGCGAACCACTATTTCCTCCACTTGACATGATAACCGGCATCAACAAAACCAAAATAGTGGAGAGCCTATCCTCATAATGTTTCAATACATTAAAGGTCAACAACTGACCAAGAAAAAGTACGATTAACCATCCCCCTCTTTTCTTGACGAGGTGGAATATCGATACATCTAGATAAGGTTCATCTAACGCTTCTGTCCCTCCAATACGCTGCATATCCTCCGTATATTCTTCGTTGGCTACCCAAAGAACGTCATCTATCGTTACGATCCCCAGCATAATGTCCTGCTCGTCGACGACAGGAAGAGCAACTCTATTGTTCATCCGGAACACGTTGACCGCTTCCTCTTGCGGATCGTCAGCATGCAATGATATTAAGCGATTATCGATTAGATTCTCAACTTTTGTCTCTGGATCTGAAATAAGGATATCCCGAATACGAATGTCATCCATTAAGCGCCCTTCACGATCGATAACATAGAGCACATCAATTGTCTCGGATGCGTTACCATAACGCCTCACATGTTCCAACACTCGGGTAATAGTCCAATGGGGCTTCACCGTAATATAATCCGGTGTCATCAATCGCCCTACACTATCTTCCGGATATCCGAGAAGGGACAAAGCTTCTTTTCGTTCATCTGGAGATAACAGAATAATCAGTTGCTTTACCACATCTCCCTTCAGTTCGCTAAAAAAAGAGGTACGATCATCCGGTGGCATCTCATTAATTAGCTCACGGGCTTTACTTGCCGATAATTTTTTGAATATCCGCTCTTGGGTCGGGAAATCCAAAATACCGAAAACGCGGACGGCTCGGTTTATATTAAGGGTCTCTATAAATAGGGCAGCATACTCTGGAAGTCCGTCGATTAACTCTTCGACATCTGAGATGTTCTGCTCGTTTAGAAAATCTTGCAGTTGGGCGATATCACCGGAGTCAATCCACTTTTCAATAAGCTCTATCTGCAATTCTAATTCTTCCATAAGCTCTCCTATTTTTATATATCCTACATTGGTATCCAATTAATTTTGTCGGAGCAAAAGTCGCTTTTTTAATTGGGAATAGCTAATACTTTTTTTTTGAAATGGCTTATTTTTAACAGCCAACAAACCCGTTTAAGAATCGCCTATTATGACAATGTGTCACTAAACGAAATCACTATTTTCTAGCACTTCATTAACGATCATTATTCATAAAATACACTGTGCACAATGGCGGAATGTTGTTATAGAGACGAGCAAACCTAAATAAAATTACACCCCTTCAGGCTTAACTATACTAGTTTCTAGAAGCTTCTTTTTTTTTCATATGATATTTTATGGATTTTTGCGGTTGACAGAACAGCACATCAATCGTAATGAATTTAAAATTTTATCTTATCTTGCGGAAAGAAAGAACTTCAATAGCAAAAAGCAATATATTTCTATTGACATCTCGGCCCACTAATAATCGCCTAAAAACATACGCTATATCAATAAATAATTACGACGACAAAAAAATAATATGACAATAAAAATCAATGAATTAACAATATTTACAACAACTAACAATACATATAAGAACAGAAAAATAAACTAACAATATTAGCATTAACTCATAATCCAACATAAAAACATGAACAAGAACTTATTTATCAGCATATTATCGTTATTAATATTATTAAATAGTTCACATATATCAAATGGTCAAATTATTGACAATGACCAAGCCCATTCTTCTATTAAATGGCGACAGATTAATACCGAAAATTTCCGGTTGATCTTCCCGAACATGTTAGAAAGTGCAGCAAAAAAACTGGCTAAACAACTTCCAAAAATGCAGCGAGAAAGTCGTGAAAATTTAAAAGTTTCTCCTCCAAAAATAACATTGGTTTTACAGGGAAACCATCTTACTCCAAACGGTTTTGTACAACTCGCTCCTCGAAAATCCGAATTATTCCCGGTTCCCTCCTCCACTGCTGATAATCAAGAATGGCTTTCAAATTTAGCACTGCATGAGCTTCGACATGTCGCTCAATTTGACAAATTGACAGGGAAATTAAAAGCCCCTTTTTTCGAGCAACTCGCTTTCGCCCTTTATGGTTTGAACTTACCCGCCTGGTATTTTGAAGGAGATGCTGTACAGGTTGAAACGATGTATAGTGAAGGGGGACGCGGACGACTTCCTTCATGGGAAATGCCTATGCGCGCCAATATACTTTCTGGTAAATCATATGATTTCAATAAGTACGTCTTGGGCTCTTTTAAAGATAATGTTCCCTCCTATTATACGATTGGATTCTTCATGAGCAGTTACCTAACCAATCATCATGGCATCGCCAGTCACGAGAAAATACTGACCGATATGCGCGGCAAGTTATTACGCCCCTTCAATTTCCAACGAGCAGTGAAATTAGTTTCGGGAGAAAAGCCAGCCGAGATTTTTGACAGCACCATCTTGGAACTAACAAAAAAATGGAAACAAGAATCGCCTATTTCACCGGATGATCCGAATCTACCTGCGAAAAATAGTCGGTATCCTAGCGATTATTTATTACCGCAAATGGATGGAAGCCAAGAAATATATGTACTTAAATACGCTCCTACCGCCGTTAATGAAATCACGCGTTTGGATAGCCTGGGAAATGAGACCGGTGTCGTCAAAACAGGCATACAAATAACACCTTATTTTCATCTTCGAAACAAGGAGATCGTTTGGGACGAATATCGCAAACACGCTCGATTTGGTAAACAGACATACAATGTAATCAATATATATAATACGGAAACCGGACGTACCAAAACGCTGACGAAAGCATCCCGCTATTACTCTCCTGCATTTCATCCTTTTCGTGATGAAATAGTCGTTGTCGAAGTAAATCCGGCGAATATAAGCAGATTGATTATATTAGATTCGAAAAACGGCAATATACTGGATAGCGTTGCCGTTCCTGATGGAATGCATATGCAGCAACCGAAATACCATCCCTCCGGCGAAAAAGTGGTGGCTATCGCCGTTACGGAACAAGGAACGAATCTAGTGGAATTCAACCTCATAACGAAAGATTTTGATCTCGTCCTTCCGTGGGGAAATCAGCAATTGGAACGTCCGTTTTATTATCATGACGATATTATTTTCAAGGCACACAATGACGGTATCGATAACATCTACCTATTCAACAAGACTACCGGACAACATAAGCTAACAGACGCTGCATTTGGTGCGTTCAACCCGTCAATAGCCACCAATGGATGGTTGTTATATAACGATTATCAACATAACGGATACAAACTTGCGCAGAAGAAAATCGTGCTTTCTACGATAGAGCAACCGAAGCCATTCCGTTTCCCGTACGCTTCCCCGACATTGGACAAAGTACAAAAAGACAGTTTGTCGAATGAGTCGACTTCTTCAATCGTTGTTAAAAACTACAATCCTAGCACGCACGCTATCAATTTTCACAGTTTATCTATCAGTGGCTCCAATTTTGAAAGTTTTGACAATTATATTCCGGGAATATTCTGGTTATCAAACGACATATTAAACACCACGCAGGTTAAACTCGGTTATGAGTTTGATCCAGACATAGCAAAAAGTCATTATTCTGCGGAAGTAGCCTATAAGCGTTACTTTCCGACATTCACTGCCCGATACATGAATAGGGGGATGGTAGGCAATGCCGTATCCGGGAATGATCCGAATAATATCATAATGTTTGATTACCGCGATCATCATGCAATCTTCGAAATGTCTATCCCGCTTTCCGTATATCGGCGCAATATCGTATACAGTTACGGTTTTAATTTTGGCACATCCTATACAAAACGCTACAACACCAGCTTACAGCTGCAAAATTTCCAGGATGTTATTGCTTTCCCTTTGAATTATCAAGTGTATATCAATAGAAATAGCATGCGAAGCAAGATGGATCTGGCGCCACGCTGGGGACAAAACTTCAGCGTTACCTTTCGTCATCGCCCATTTACTACAGGCTCATCTGGAGAAGTACTATCGTTACGCACCAACTTCTATTTCCCGGGCTTGTGGACAAATCACAGCTTGCAATTGCGGTTTGCTGCGCAAAAGAACAACGGCATATATTTAGGAACATATGATATTCCGATGGTTTCGGGATGGGGTCATTTTAATTCCCCAATTGTCCATAATACGGCGATGGCAAATTACAGACTTCCTCTTTTCTATCCCGATTGGAGTATTGGTTCTCTCGCTTATATTAAACGTTTTCAAGGATTGTTATTTTCGGATTTCCAAAATGTGGACGAAAGCTTAACTCCCAAAAGTTTTGGTATAGGGTTATCGGCTGACTTAAACGTATTTAGATATGTGTTGCCGGATATCAACGTATCAACGAGACTCACATATGTCAATGACAACACAGCGTCTAGCAAAATCATCCCCACATTTGGATTTAGTTATAGTTATTAAAAATCAAATTAACGGGACGGTATCTTTGCCAAAACAATGGCGATAAAACGGGAGGTAATCAATCAAACACTGTCCGAACCCGCTGCATAGCGTTTTTATTTATTCTCGAACGAAAACATGCAAACGAGGAAAAGTCGTTATTAGGACGAGTGCCGCAACGGATGGTATCGTCGGGTGCTGTCATCATAACTTAACGTTACTATACTATAATATAACGTTATTATAAAATGAATAAACGTCTTATCATTACAATTAAACGTCATTGTAATTTAATATAACGATTTATAAAAATAACAAAACGATGATATAATATAATATAACGGTTTATTATTACAATATAACGTTGGCATTATATAGTCTAACGTTTATTTATGATATTAAAACGGTATGATAATAAGTACTAACGATTTTTTATTATGAATAAACGATGTTATTTTCCAGTATAACGGCTTTTTAATATAACTAAACGATATTATGGAATGATCTAACGTTTTTTCCGTGTAACTGTAAATAAAGCAGGAAATAGCGCTATTCCGCTTCACCACTTTAACAAATAAGGCAGACTAATAAGTCTGCCCTATTTTCATTATGATATATGTTATTGTTAGTCTTCTAAAGCTTTCACGCCCGGTAATATCTTACCCTCCATATATTCTAATAAAGCACCGCCACCTGTACTGACATAGCTGACATGCTCAGTCATGCCAAACTTAGACACCGCAGCAGCCGAATCACCACCACCAATAAGGGAAAAAGCACCGCGTTCAGTAGCTTTTACTACTGCATCTGCAACCGCCTTCGTACCCTTCGCGAATGTATCAAACTCAAAAACACCCATAGGCCCATTCCACAACAACGTATTCGATGCACTGATAACCTCTGCAAAATGCTCAGAAGATTCCGACCCAATATCCAATCCTTCTCTATCTGTAGGAATTCGGTCGTTCGGACCGTTGTAGGTATCCGCGTCATTTGCAAATTTATCAGCGATCTGTGCATCGGTAGGAAGTACCAAATTCACACCCTTTTCATCCGCCTTTTTCACTAACTCATTGGCCAAATCCAATTTATCTAATTCGACCAAAGATTTTCCAATTTCTCCTCCACGCGCTTTCACAAACGTATAGGCCATTCCTCCACCAATAATCAAATTATCCACTTTATCCAAAAGGGCCTCAATCAACTGGATTTTGTCTGAAACCTTTGCCCCACCCATAATTGCCGTAAAAGGACGTTCCGGCTTGTTCAATACTTTCTCCGCATTATTAATCTCCGCTGCCATCAAATAACCAGCATATTTGTTGTTTGGAAAGAATTGTGCAACAATAGCTGTAGACGCGTGCGCACGGTGTGCTGTACCAAAAGCATCATTTACGTACACATCGCCCAATTTCGCCAGCTTTTCCGCAAATGCAACGTCTCCCTTTTCTTCTTCTTTATAAAAACGCAAGTTCTCCAAAAGAAGCACTTCTCCACCTTTTAGCGCTACACTTTTTTGCATAGCATCCTCTCCTATACAGTCGCCGGCAAACTGCACATCAACACCCAATACTCTTGAGAGATGGCCGACAATATGTTTCAACGAATATTTGTCAGTAGGTCCTTCTTTTGGTCGTCCCAAATGAGACATTAGTATAACCGCACCGCCATCT
Source organism: Sphingobacterium gobiense (assembly GCF_002980575.1). Lineage (GTDB taxonomy): Bacteria > Bacteroidota > Bacteroidia > Sphingobacteriales > Sphingobacteriaceae > Sphingobacterium > Sphingobacterium gobiense. Next base: position 60,313 of record NZ_PVBS01000001.1, on the reverse strand, counting down.
GCTAAAATTTTTTTGATAGTGGGAGTCGCACCTTGTATACGATTATCATCCGTTATATTAAAACTCTCATCCAAAGGCACGTTAAAATCAACTCGAACCAACGCCTTTTTTCCAGAGAAATTTAAATCATCAATAGTCTTCATATATGTCATTTTATTTATGTGTAATAACCACCGGTTAAACCGCGGCCTAAATATAGAAAAAAGTAGGAATATTCCGTTTATCTAATTTCAACCCTATACGGAATACGGGCTTGTATACCAGACGATTTTAATACAGCACGAAGCTGATCAATATGCTTTCTGTATTCGCCCAGTTCATCGTCCAACATCCACATCTTTATCCGCTCTTTGGATGTACTAAATAATTCCGCGAAGGGATCTTTCTGTGTTGGATAATACCGAATACTATAATCTTTCAATTTTGCTTTTGCAGCCGCAGCTTGTATGGCCCGATCAAGGTTTCCAATACCGTCTATCAATCTATGTTCCAACGCCTGGCTTCCTGTCCACACTCTACCCTGTCCAAGACTATCCACAGTAGACACTTCCATATTTCGACCTGCAGCCACTTTGCCCGTAAATGTATCATAAATACGGTTAACTTCTCCCTGTATAATGACCTTCTCCTCTTCCGTCAACGGGCGGTCAACAGAAGTCATCAGATCTGCAAATTTGCCTGTTTTGACCTCATCCACACGTATCCCCAATTTATTATTGAGCAGTCCTTGAAGATTAGGAATCAAGCCAAACACACCTATAGAACCGGTAAGTGTTTCCTTTTCAGCAAAAATAGAATCAGCCATGGTAGAAATATAATATCCACCGGAAGCGGCGTAGTCTCCCATCGATACCATAATAGGCTTTACCTTCTTCGTTAACTCTACCTCACGGGCAATAATGTCGGATGCCAGCGCAGAACCACCTGGTGAATTTACCCGCAACACTACGGCTTTCACCCGATCGTCACGACGTAATTTCCGTAGTTCCCGAGAAAGTTTATCTCCACCGATATTACCTTCCATACCTTCGCCATCAACAATATCACCATACGCATACAGCACGGCTACACGATCGCCTTTTGTTTCCGTTTTTCCGTCTTTATTATAATCTAACAAGGAAACCGCAGGAACATCCTTTTTTTCATCTACTTCCAACCGCTCTTTTAACTTGGAGAGTACTTCGTCTTTATAACATTTACCATCTATAAATTTATATTGTACAGCATCATCAGCATTTCTTATTAAAAAGTTATCCGCAATATTTTTAAGGGTATCGGCCGAAATCTGCCTTCCTTCCGACACGTTTTCCAGGAAAGCACTATACATGCTCCCCAAATAGGCAGTCATCTGTTCCCTGTTAGCATCGCTCATTTCATTCAAGATAAAAGGTTCAACAGCCGATTTATAGGTACCCACTTTGACAACCTGCATCTCTACGCCCAATTTATCCAACGCTTCTTTCATAAACATGATCGAGGCAGAAAGTCCTTTAAACTCCAGAGAGCCTTCAGGATTCATATAAATTTCGTCGGCTACCGATGCTATATAATATGCTTTTTGTGTATAGACATCACTATGCGCCACAATAAACTTACCAGAGGATTTAAAATCAACTAACGCATCCCGAATTTCTTTCAAACTCGCCATACCGGTATTAACATATCTAGGATTGAGATATATCCCTTTTATACGATCATCTTCTTTTGCTGCCGCGATACGGGAAATAATATCGTTTAATCCGAGCGATTTCATCTCGCCATATCCGGGCAGGCTCATGCTCTCCCAGGGATTCGATGATGTACGTTCAGGAATATCGTAATCTAACGAAACGTAGAGTACCGCGCTTGAGGGAACATAGACCTCCTCTTTCGATCCCATATTACTGACCGTAGCTGTGATAAATCCAATCATCACAATAAATAAAATAGCAAAAACGATGATCGTTCCTGTGATAGTCGCTAAAACGTATTTAAAAAAAGACTTCATAATTATTCTTTGTTTTATGCCTCTAATTTAGAGGTTTATTTTGAAGAATTCGAAATTTAAATAGATTAGCTTTATCTTTAGATGATGAATAAAGTGTTTTTGTTATTAGGTGCAAATTTGGGCAACCCCGCCACGCAATTAGCAAGGGCTCTTGAAAAGATTGAAAGCGAGGTAGGAAAGATAGCGGCTTGTTCGTCGCTATACGAATCGGAAGCATGGGGGGTAACAGATCAACCTAAATTTCTTAATCAAGTGGCATTAGTGTCGACTTCACTTTCGCCCTTGGATATCCTGGACAAGGTGCAAACCATCGAAAATGATCTAGGCCGCGTACGCATATCGAAATGGGGAGCCAGGGTAATCGACATTGACATTTTGTATTTTAACCACGACTGCATTCAACACGAACGTTTAATTGTTCCCCATCCATATATGCCTGATCGACGATTTGTGTTAGTTCCGCTTGCGGAAGTTGCTCCCTTTTTTAAGCATCCAAAATTAGGGATAACAACAAATGACTTGTTAGCAAAATGTGAAGATAACTTAACTGTACATCCTTATAATCCAAACGACGACAATGCGATACAAACTGATTAGTCCTTCGCTTATCCAAGAAAATCTAATGAACGACGAAGCGTTGATCAAACAATTTCTTGATCTGTACCAAGAACAGATACCGATTGATTTACAAGCGTTAAAGGAAGCTGTTACATCGGCGCTACCCGTTGAAATAGCAAACAAAGCGCATCATATAAAACCGACAATGGAATATATTGGGGCTCAAACCTTGCGAGAAAAACTACAACAGCTGGAGAATGCCGGAAAAAGTGGCGCTGAGAATTCATATATCCATGTTTTGTTCTCCGATATCGATAAGGAGATATCAACGCTACTACAGGAAATCGTCGACTACCGGAATAGGCTATAACCATCCACAGCAAAACATCACCTGTATTTATCTTGCTGTCTTTGTACCTTAAAATGCAATTGCGAGAAAATAAAATAGGAAAGCAAAATAAGTGGCAAAGCCAAAAATTGGAGCGCGAATAGAAGAACGATACTGATAAACAGGAAAATATATCTAAACTTATTTTCACTCCACATCAGTGAGGACAACTTCATACTAAATAAACGGATTTCGGATATCAGTAGGAAACTGACAATTGCCACGATAACAAGCAATACCCACGGCTGATATATCCAAGCCGGATGCACCTCAGCAATAAAAGGTAAGGACATAATAAAGAAAGTATTCATGGGGGTATTAAGTCCTATAAATTCAGTTGCTTGTCGTTCATCTACATTAAACTTTGCTAATCGCAATGCAGAAAATGCAGTGACTACAAATCCCAAATAAGGCAAGTAAACATGATCTGTAGCTACCGTTAATAATTTATACAATACCGCCCCCGGCAAAAAACCAAAGCTTATTACATCGGCCAAAGAATCCAATTCTTTCCCGATCGTTGATTTAACACCAAGCAGTCGAGCCACCATTCCATCAAAAAAATCAAATATTCCCGAAGCAACTACACAGTAGAATGCGAACAGAAATTCTCCCTTTAATACAAATAGAATACCTATACAACCACTGAAAAGGTTGAGACAAGTTAACGTATTAGGTATGTGTTTTTTCATTAGAATTACAAAAAATATAAGCCATCCCTTGAAGGCAAAGGATGGCTTAAAAATAGAAAATATCAAAGGAATTAGCTATTCATACTAATTAAAAATTCCTCATTTGATTTCGTTCCTCGCATTTGTGTCAACAGGAATTCCATTGATTCCGTAGAATTCATATCTGCTAAATGGTTACGTAGCACCCACATACGTTGCAATGTATCGCGATCTACAAGTAGATCATCACGGCGCGTACTAGAAGCTGTCAAATCGATCGCTGGGAAAATCCGTTTATTAGCCAATTTACGGTCAAGCTGAAGCTCCATGTTACCTGTACCTTTAAATTCTTCGAAAATCACATCGTCCATTTTTGAACCAGTATCTGTTAATGCCGTTGCCAAGATTGTCAGTGAGCCACCTTTCTCGATGTTACGTGCCGCTCCAAAGAAACGTTTTGGTCTGTGTAAAGCATTGGCATCTACCCCACCCGATAGGATTTTCCCTGAGGCAGGAGCGACGGTGTTATAAGCACGAGCCAAACGCGTAATGGAGTCTAATAGAATAACCACGTCATGTCCACATTCTACCATTCGTTTCGCTTTCTCCAACACAATATTGGCAATCTTAACGTGACGATCCGCAGGCTCATCGAAGGTCGATGAAATCACTTCAGCGCGTACACTTCTCGCCATATCAGTTACCTCTTCCGGACGCTCGTCAATCAACAAGATAATCAAATAAACTTCAGGGTGATTTTTGGCAATCGCATTCGCGACTTCCTTTAATAGATTTGTCTTACCTGTTTTAGGTTGAGCGACGATCAATCCACGCTGACCTTTACCAATAGGGGTAAAGAGATCCATAATGCGAGTTGAATGGTTGCCTGCTCCCAAGTCAAGGTTAAGTTTCTCATCTGGAAACAATGGTGTCAGATAATCAAACGGTACCCGATCCCGAATCTCTGCTGGGTTTTGACCATTGATCGATTCTACTCGAACCAACGGAAAATATTTCTCCCCTTCTTTGGGTGGACGGATAGAGCCACGTACATTATCACCAGTTTTCAACCCAAATAACTTAATCTGAGATTGGGAAACATAGATATCATCCGGAGATGTCAAGTAGTTGTAATCTGATGAGCGCAGAAAACCGTAGCCGTCCGGCATAATTTCCAATACGCCTTCATTAACGATCACATTATCAAAATCTGTTGGCAGTACCGGAGAAGAACTTTCTACCTTAGAGGTGGTAGCTGATTCTTGTTCGCTTGTTCCGTTGGTTTCAGACTTCGGTTCCGTTGACGAAACCTCATCCGCTTTTGCCGAATCAGCTGGAGATGTCCGCTTAGTTATCGCCACAGGCTCTGTTTTTAATGTCCTGACTCGTTTTCTCGCCCTTTCCGCGGCTGGGACCTCGACCGATTTTCCTTCTTGATCATCATCTTCGGCAGATTGCTTCGCTATAACAGTAATACGATCAATCAATTCCTGTTTACGCAATTTATCAGCATCACTGATGCCCAATACTTTTGCAATCTCGCGTAACTCTGACACGAGCTTGGTGTTTAGTGCATTAATATCCATTAACTTTTTACTATGAGATATAGGATTTTTATTTTGTTGAATTCATCCAAATTTCATTTCTAGCAAATGCTATTTTATTATTTTAGATGTGCTAAAAATATGATAGGGGTACATAACTCTATTTAAATTAAAGTAAGCTATTCGCCCCGTCTCTAGGATAAATCTGAGAATTGGCACAAAAATAATATAACATTTGTATATTCAAAGAAAATTTGTAAAATATTTTTTTTCGAATTGTCCATTCCTAACGAACAGAGACGTTAAGATCCCACGACGACTATTATTATAACGTCCATAATCCAAGATTGTTTTAACCCAACCAAACGAAAAAGAGATTTTCCTGATCACCGGAGAACATATTGTACAAAATACACTAAGCTTTTAAAAAAAACAGTCTATAAAAAAACCACGTTAGCGATGCGTTAAAAGGCTTTTTTATAAAAAAAACACATTCATTTTATCATATCGTTTTATTTTTTTAAATCTAAAATTCTTGTTTTTAAACATAAACACGTATTTTCGGGCAAGCATTAGTAAAAATTTAAAAAATAAATTAGCAACAAAAACATAACACAATAAAACCAAATCTATAATGATAATCATTGCGGACGGAGGATCGACAAAAACAAACTGGTGTTTGTTAGATGACTCAAACAAAAAGATATACTTCAACACAGAGGGTTACAATCCCTATTTTGTCGACAGTGAATATATTGTTAATTCGTTAAAAAAAGGACTGCCCAGTGATTTGCCTTTTGAAAACGTTACCGAAGTAAACTATTACGGAGCAGGTGTACATAACGAGGAGAAGACTAAAATCGTAGAAGTGGCCATGCAGAAAGTATTTCCAAATGCTAAGGTAGAAGTTGGTCACGACTTGCTTGCCGCTGCACGTGCATTACTGGCAGACCAAGCTGGTTTTGCCGCAATTTTAGGAACAGGTACAAATACTTGTATTTATGACGGAGCGAAAATTACGCATAACATTGATTCTGCGGCATATATACTAGGAGATGAAGGAAGTGGAAGTTATATAGGAAAGAAATTATTAACGGACTTTATTCGTGGATTAATGCCAAAAGCGGTGGAGGAACTGTTTTTTGAAACATATAAACTTACCCCCGATGAAATTATGGACAACGTTTATACAAAGCCGCTAGCTAACAGATTCTGTGCCAGTTTCAGTAAATTTGTGTACGACAATAATGTTAATATGGAGTATACCCGTAATATAGTGGAAGAGGCTTTTGACACATTCTTTAACAATTTAGTTAGTAAATATCCCGATTATCAGAAATATACTTTCAATTGTATTGGCTCTGTAGCCTATAATTTCCGTAATGTTTTAGAAGAGACGGCTAAGCGCTACGGAATGGAAGCCGGCAAGATCATCCGCTCGCCAATAGATGATTTGGTGGTATACCACATCAATAGAGCGGCGAAGAATCAATAATATTCTTTTGTAGAGACGAGCAATTGCCCGTCTCTACGTCTTTATAACACAATCGATTCACCAATTTTCGGCAAGTGCAAATGCAATCCGTTTGCTTCAAATTTCCGCTTAGCCTCTTCCATGTCGATACGAATAGGCGGAAAAGTATTATAATGCACCCCAATAATATTTTTGCAATTTACAAATTGGGCAGCTTTAATAGCATCGTCTACGTCCATTGTATAATGCCCCCCAATAGGCAGAAACGCCCAATCCAATTGTAAATCTTCCAGTAACTTCATCTCCAACGTCAAAGCTGTGTCTCCTGCAAAATAAATTTTTTTATCCCCCACAAAAAACACATAACCCGCAGGCATGCCTGCGTAATCTCCTTCGGGCGTACTATTCGTATGCAAGGCATAAACCATTTTTATCCTCCCAAAAGGTAAAGAAAGTGTTCCACCAAAATTATATTCAATAACCTTGTCGTCTGGTACCCCCTGCTTTCTTACCCATGCTGCCGTCTCTACGATGGCCACCACAGTGGCGCCGCTATTCGATTGTATATTTTTCAAATCTGCGACATGATCCTGATGGCAATGCGTTAAAAAAATATAATCAGGGCTAAGAACATTGACATCGACATCTTTTGCCAATGGATTAAAAGTAATAAAAGGGTCTAATAAAACCTTGCTGCCCTTAAAATCAAACGCTACACATGATTGTCCGTAGTAAGTAACTTCCATATATCTTCATTTTGTATCAAGCCACTAATCTTATGTAATACTATTTATTACCGCCGAATAAATTCCCTATGCCCCCGAGACCACCAAGTAAATCTTGCGATACCACTTGCATCTCTGCTTGGCTAACGTTTTCTGCCTGCTGCAGAGCTTTGTTCAATGCAACGACCAACAACTCCTCTAATTCCTCCTTGTCATCGAGCTGCTTCAAAAATTCGTCATCAATAGTGATTTCTCTTATTTCTTTACTAGCCGAAGCGACAATCCTCACTTTACCTCCTTCTGTTTCTCCAAAAACAGAAATGCTATCTAAACGTTTTTTTACCTCTTCAGCTTTTTGCTGCGCCGCAAATAATTTATCAAACATAAGCTATTCCTCCAATTTATGATGCAATTTACAAAATCTATAACATAAGGACAATATCTGAAAGGGGAAGACTGCATTATCCCATATTAACACTTACTGTCGCCTCTGGGTATTTGAAGTATGTAGAAACACATTTCTTGCACTACAAATTGTTTCAAATATCCGAAGTGACAAGCTTTATGGATTCGTGTTTACTTTGGTATCCATGAGCTCACTTCGTTCGGCTTTCTTTCTTTTTCGGCGCGAAAAAGAAAGAAGAAAAACTTAACTTTGCAGCAATTTAACGAACGGAACGCACATGCAAGATCTTAATTTTTATATCACACTACTCCAATATATGCAACAAACGGAGCCAAATCTGGCTGAAGATCTCGAGGAAGAGGTCAATATACTTATACACAAACTTAGGTTCATCCCTGAAGATCAACGTCCCTCGACACTTATATTAACACAACAATCTGGCTTCCAACCTCTGTTTAACGAACAGCTTGCAGACAGCATCGCTATTGCAGGAGGAAAACTGCTTGTGGAGAAATACGATAATCCGTCACACCTATTCGTTATTCAAGATAACGAGAAGCTCTACACAGATCTTCCCGGCCTTCTTCAAGATGAGATATTATGTAGAACAGGCGCTGTACAATCAAATAACGTTTACATTATCCAAAAACGAAATTTTGGAATGGAGCGTACCGATTTTCTACACGATATAGAAATATGTGCGGAAATTGTACAACCGAAATATTTTATCTATGGACGGAAAGGAACGGACTGGGTACCCTTTGATATAGCATAAAAAAGAACGGACGGTTTTCCCGTTCTTTTATAGCATAAACTTTTTCCGCAGAATTGTGTACAGTTTCTCTACCGTTTGCGGTTTATCCGCCCAATTATTTTTCAATGCGTAATTTGTCTGAAGAAAAGCATCCGCTTCCGCAAAAGTAGTATATCTATTCAGAAGTTCAATTGCTTCACTATAAGCCAAGGAATAACCATTAAATAAATCTTTAATGAACAAGAGTTTATCGTTCAGACTGATGGAAGATTTGAGATCCACTATTTTACCCTTTTCTGCTCCAGTAGCAGCCGAAAATAACGATGCAGGCGTGTTGTGTACTCCCGCCTTACGTTGTTGTTCAAGAATTTCATTCAATGTCAAAGGGCGCACTGGTTTCTCTTCCTCTACTGCTGGCGTGTTCCAATTTTCTTCCAATACAATTTCCTTGGGTTCTTCTACCACTTCGTTAGCGACAACCGTTGTCTCCGAATCCTTCTCCGGCGTATCCGGAAACTTAATTTCTTCTTTTACAGCGTTTTTTTCCTCCTCTACGATTTGCTCCGGCTGTTCCCCCTTTTCAATGGGTGTCGATTGTATTTGTGGTGCTAGCGGCTCCTCTTCGTCCGCGGCGATATCCGCTGGATTTTCTACCAGTGGAGGTGCCTCCTTTTGTTTTTGCTCAACGACCTGCAGTTCATCAACTGCCGACTCGGTTTCTCCAATAGTTTTTCGCTGATCATCCTGAACGGTTTCTGCAGCTTCTTCCTGCTGCGCTTCTTCTAATTGTGGCACTTCTTGAACTTCGTTATAAACCGACTGCTCATCCGTTTCTTCCTCTAGAGCAACAGCGGGTATAGGATCTTTTTCTAATTGTGGAGATATGTGTACAGCTACTTTTCGTAATACTTCGATATGGCTCGTTAGAAATTTAGCCTTTGCTTCCAATAACAGCAAGACCTCATCTGATTCTGAAATATTTTTATCTGATAGGGCTGTGTAATCGTCCTTAATCTCCACCAACAACTCTCCTATTTTTGAAAATATAGATTCCTTTGTATATGCCATTTTTTATTTATTTATCTGATAGATACCTCATTTGCTTAAAAACAATCTTCTTATCTTCAAATTTAAGATATAATTTCGATATTAGCACAGCTTATAGTGAAGAATAATTCAAAGGATCCCATGCTGTTTTCCGAACATAGTTTTATCCAAAAGAATAGATACGCGGGTAGTATCGAAGTTATTTGCGGCTCCATGTTTTCCGGTAAAACCGAAGAACTCATCCGGCGGATGAAAAGAGCACAATTCGCTAAATTACCGATTGAGATTTTTAAACCGGCAATGGACATTCGCTATAGCGATCACGCCGTTATTTCACACGATAACCACAGTATTCCCTCCACGCCAATCGCCCATTCCTCGGCAATTCTGCTATTGAGTGCAGAAACAAAGGTAGTCGGTATTGACGAGGCTCAATTTTTTGATGATGAGCTTCCTCACGTTTGTGTGCAGCTTGCCAACAAAGGCATTCGTGTTATCGTCGCTGGATTGGATATGGATTACAAGGGGCTTCCTTTTGGACCAATCCCCTCACTTATGGCTACGGCAGAACATGTCACAAAAGTACATGCTGTTTGTGTACAATGTGGTGCACCTGCCGCCTATTCCTATCGGATAGCGACAAGTGAAGATCGTATTCTTTTAGGAGAAAAGAAGAGCTACGAACCCCGTTGCCGCGCCTGTTATTTTGGGCTAGCGGATAGACACCTATAATTTGCTGACAATCGCTTTATCCAACGGGTTAGTACGAGAACGATAACGATGGATCAATTTACCCTCTTTATTGATCAAAAACTTTTCAAAGTTCCATTCAATATCCCCTGTAAAATCCGGATTTTCCTGCGAAATCAAAAATGCAAAAAGCGGATTAATGTTTTTACCTTTCACGTCAATTTTTTCAGACAATAAAAAAGTGACACCATAATTTCTTTCACAGAAATCTTGGATTTCCGTATTACTATCAAGTTCCTGTCCACCAAAATTATCAGAAGGAAAACCGATGACAACCAGATTAATGTCCTGTTCGTGTAAAGCCTGTAAATCTTTGTATTGCTTTGTAAAACCACATTTTGAAGCCGTATTGACAATAAGTATGTTTTTACCTCTAAAATCCGACATCTTCACTTCCTTTCCATCGATCGATGTGAAATTGAAATCATAGATCGAGGTTGCCGGCGACATTATCGAAGCCCATAACACGATGCTTGTTATTATATTCATTATTATTTTTTATTTATTCGTGATTCGTATGCTTAACTTTTCGCGATATTGTGTATTACTATTGGTTGATCACTTAATGATCAATTTCGTTTCTCTTTCAACAACAAAATGGAATAATTGTTCTATCGGATTACTTAAAATCGATCCAACACGAACACCTAATACCTCACAGACTTCGCGCAATTGCAAATCAAAGTGATAAGCAATACCGCCGACGAAATTGACTTTATACTCCCAAAAGTCCGGATATGTAATCACATGGGTACGGATAAATTCGTCAAATCCGTTTTTTAATAACGTATCAATATACGGATGCAACCGATTTTCAGCCATAAATTCTGCAAAGGATGCTAAGTAAGCATTCGGACGGTCTTTTTGGTAAAGGTTCCGAATGACGATATCTTTATTGACTCGGTATTTTTCTGCAAATTTTTTGTAAAGATCTTTTGGCATCTTCTCGTAAAGAAAATCAACGATAAGCCGTTTGCCAAACCAAGCGCCAGATCCCTCATCGCCCAGCACATATCCTACGCCATGTACACTTTGATGAAGTTCTTCACCGTCATAATAGCCAATATCCGACCCGGTGCCTATCGTACAAACATAGCCTTTACTACGTCCACAGGTAGCATAGGCACACCCAAGCATGTCACTTTCTACGGAAACAAATGCCGTCGGAAAAATTTCTGTAAGCGCATTCGAAACAATCTCCCGCCTATCGGGTGTAACACATCCCGCGCCGAAAAAATGAACTTCATGAATCTCGCTGGCATAAGGTATTATTTCTGGTACCTCCTGCATCACACGGGCAATTTCTTTTTCGTTTACAAAAAATGGATTCAATCCCTTTGTACGAAAGGATAAAGGTGCACTATCTGGTAAATTAAGCATCCAATCAGAACTGGAAGAACCACTATCTGCAACTAATATCATATATGCTGTTTAAATTTATATTGTGCATTCCAAAGATAACAATTTTTCGTGTATAAAATACTTTTGAAGCTTGCTTCAATCTATGTAGCTTTGCGATAAAAGATACAAATCATGTTAGATACGCGTATACACTTTACCCTTTCTTTTGCCGAACCTCAAACACACTATGTAGAAGTCGAAATGGATATCACCGATTTCGCCGAAACGACGTTGGACATCGGCATGCCTGTATGGACGCCAGGCTCCTATTTGATTCGCGAATATGAGCGTCATATAGAGCTTGTCGAAGCTTTTTCAGGAGAAGACCGTATTGCGTGTATAAAGATTTCTAAAAATACATGGCGGGTACATAATCCACCCCGTCATACTAAAATACGGTATAGAGTATATGGTTTCGAAATATCGGTGAGGACAAATATAATCGACGAAGATCATGCTTTTCTTAGTCCTGCAGCTACGTTTATGCATATCAAGAACCATGTGGACCTCTCTTGTACTGTACAGGTCATACGACCAGAAAAGTGGCATCATATTTCAACAGGTTTACCAAAAGCGACAAACGATGGCCAAACTTTCTATGCCGAAACCTTTGATATACTGTATGACTCTCCTATCGAAATTGGGAACCAAGACATATGGTATTTCGAAGCGTCCGGTGTCCAACATGAGTTTGCCATGGTAGGAGGCGGAAATTATAGCAAGCAACAATTAACGTCTGATATCACAAAAATCGTTGAAGCAGAGACCGCTTTATGGGGAGAGAATCCAAATACAAATTACGTTTTTATTACCCACAATTATCAAACAGGGGGTGGTGGGCTAGAGCACCTCAACTCTACTGTTTTGGGCGCTAGTCGAAATGCGTATCAAATACCTAATGCTTATAAAAACTTTCTTTGCCTCGTGGCACACGAATATTTTCATCTATGGAATGTAAAAAGGCTTCGTCCAAAAGAACTAGGGCCCTTCAACTATGATGCAGAGAATTATACAACAGGCCTGTGGATAATGGAAGGATTCACATCATATTACGACAATCTCGTTATCCGGCGATGTGGTTTCTTTTCCATCGGGGAGTATCTCGATATGCTCGCCAACGATTTTAATCAGGTGTACAATCGGCCAGGTTATCGCATCCAATCCGCAGCTTTAGCCAGTTTTGACGCTTGGATAAAACATTATAGACCCGATGAAAACTCCGCAAATTCAAGTATATCCTATTATAATAAAGGCGCGATGCTAGCCGTTGCGTTGGACCTTTACATTCTGGCAGAAACACATGGTAAGAAGCGCCTAGATGACGTACTTCGAGCGGCCTATCACGCTTTTTACAAAAAAGAAAATAGCGGTTTTGAAGAGAAAGCATTTCAGGCTTTAGCAGAAGCCATAGCAGGCGTTAATCTTTCAACGATTTTCGACGCCGCCCACAGCACCGAAGAACTAGACTACAACAGTTACTTCAATCGTGCAGGATACGAATTGATTGACCTGAATAGTGACAAGCAAGAATTATCTTTGGGAATCAAAACAGCAAACCAAGACGGGCGCGTGCTTATTAAAAATGTCGAACGAGATTCAGGTGCCTGGAACGCAGGGTTAAATGTGGACGACGAACTTATTGCTATAAATGGCAATAGACTTGATACCGCGGGGAAGGAATTGGAGTTTATACTGCAAAACGGTCAAATAGATGAAATCGTGGATATCTTGATTTCCCGAGATGGTTTAATACGTACTATCCATGCTCCGCTTCGCCGTTCAACCAAACAGCAATGGTCTATTCGAGAAAAGCCGGATGCAACACCTACAGAAAAGAGAATAGGCGAGATCTGGCTTTCCGTGTAAAAAATTATAGAGACGTCGTAGCGACGTCTCTATAATTTTAAAGTTACAATATTGGCACACATTTCAACAATAGCAAATTGGTCTAATAACCATTTTCTTTCATTTTTCTTCTCCCCTTTCCAATCCTTGTAAAAAAGACCATTTTCATCTCGATTGGCAGTCCAAGCAAAATCCAAGTTTTTATGAAATGCACGCAAGTAAGCTGGGTTGTTATCTAATTTATAAAGCTGGACAAATCCACGCATCATTACGGCGATAAACCAGTTATCACTATTTTTTAATCGTTGTGAGCCATCTGTCTCAAAAAAATGACGAAAAGAGGCGTTAGCGACCTTTTGCGCTTCTTCTAGGTAATGTGGCTTTTTCGTTATCTTATATAACAAAGCAGCAGCTTCGATCATTTGTCCAGAGTTATATGGATATTTTGTTCGGTCTATGCTGCCATCCAAACGAATATTGTCCATATAAACACCATCTACATCTCGAAGGTTGGTTTTAGTCCATTCATATAGGGATTTACCCAATTCCAAATACTTTTTCTCCTTGGTAGCCTCATACAATTTCAATGCAAAAACAGCCGCAGGCGCATTAGAACAGGTATTTTTAGATGTCTTTTTTTGCTCACACCAATAAATGCCCCCACCGAGTAAATCATCATGCCCACTATAAACAAAATCCCAGACTACCGTTGCTTTTTCCAGGTATTTCGTCTCACCTGTTAACAGATAGAGATTGGTAAAATCGATCCCAATCCAGATATTATCATCATAAAAACGGTCAGATACGGGTGCAGATGAGATGTAAGAAGCATATCCTGCTGGCTTTCTTTTATCGTCATAATATTCTTCTAATCCAGGGACTAGTCGTTTATCGATGATGGATTTATATTTTTTGCTTTTGGTTTGCTCATAGAGCGCAACCGTAGCAGACAAACCTCCTGAATACGGCCAGAGATAAGCATATTCCTGCTTGCCGCTAGCGCCATTGCCTAAATAGTCTGCTTTGTAACGCTCATCAACTGGGAAATTCTCCCGAAGTAAAAAGGTGTTTTTGCTTCCATACTTTTTTAGAATTACATCCAACGAGCTATCCGCAGCTCTCAACATATCTACCGAGGTAAGTTTCCCTTTGGACGATTGAGCAAACGTCACACTTGCCCAAAAAGATAAAATTACTATAGTACAATACTTTAACATGTTTTTTTCTTATAAATCTTGTGCTAACTTATACGCTATGCGCCTTTGTTATTTTTTATTTGCTAAATCGGCTCAGCTAATCTTTAATCTACTAGGCCTTCACCCTTTAATGTCGCCATTGCTTCCATTAGCATGGTACCACTGAGGGCAGACCGCAAGTCTCCCCAAGTCTCGGCATCACCCGGATTTTTCCACCAGCTGTAGCTGAACTTGATATCGGGCGATTTTTGTGTACCCGCCATCCATAAATATTCGGCATTGTTCGTTATAAATTTGATGTAGCGATCTCTGTCGGCAACCGGGAGATCAGGATGCTGAATCAATAAGATAAAGTAACGGATAAATATGCCTTTGAACAGGTTGACGTCGTGGCCGCTGCCTCCGCCAGGCTGCTCCCCATAATCGGTCAGTACACCATAGCTTTTGTCTACATTGTAGGTAATGTGATAGGTCGTAACCTTTATCGCATCGTCGAAATAGATTTTATCTCCAGTAATATCATACAATTCCAATGCTGCTCCTATATATGTCCCCACATTATAGGAAAAATCATTATTGGTGTTGTCTAAGTATTCAAATACTCTTCCTGATGAAAGGATGGTACGGTTGTATTTCATCCAATCATAGATTCTTTGAGCCCATTCGAGATTGTTAAATCCACCATGACTTTCTTCGGGATATTTCACATATCGCCTTGCAGCAATTATTGCCGCAGGGCCATTTGCCGGGATACCCTTTGCTTCGCCGAGGTCATCCGACTGTTTGCGCCACTTGATCCCGCCGCCTTCGTAGTCGGTCCAGCCTTCCGTAATCCAGCGCCATAAGTTTTTTGAGGACTCTGCATGTCGCTGGTCATTTGTGGCTTCCAACGCTCTCATGTGCGCTAAGCCGTGCCAGCCCATATCATCATAGTATTCATTTTCCCAAGTATTGCTATACCAGTTTTTAATCCGAACTCCTTCATAAAAATCAAAAATGGCCTGCTTGAACATAACTATCAACGTCAAACCCACAAAGATAAATAAGCAATGAGATTATTATACATGTTTCTCTCATAAAATAATAGTTTATATGGTTTATAATATTAATAATTAGCTTACCGGCGATTAGGCATTAAGGCGTGCTGCACTTTGTAGAGTTTAGCACCGTATAAAAATATAATGATATAACATCCTATTGGTAAGTAAAAGGCTGCAGCAATATCTGTATCGGCAACCAATCCCATCAAAAATGGAAATACAGCTCCCCCAACAACTCCCATAGAAATAAAAGACGAAGCTTGCTGCGTATGTTCACCCAGATTTTTCAACCCCAAACTAAAAATGGTAGGGAACATGATGCTGAAAAAGAAGTTGATACATAACAACGCAAGGAAAGAAACCCATCCCCATCCTTGGGCTACCACCACACACATCAGCACGTTAAGCAGTGCGTAAACAGCCAGGAGTTTATGGCTTGCCACAAACTTCATTAAAAATGTGCCCACGAACCGCCCCAACAGCATCATTCCCATAAATAACACCAGATAGCTTCCTGCTTTTTCACTGGAGAATCCCATTACCTCATGTCCGTAATTAATAAAAAACGCCCATGTACCTCCTTGTGCGGCAACGTTAAAGAACTGTGCAATTACGGCCCATACAAAATGTCTATGGTGGAACAGTTTTTTCTCGGGGGTTAGGTCTACATTGACCGCTGCTGCATTTATCTTGTCCGCATCGACATGCGAATCTGTGAACGAGGGTACTTTCACAAACGAGAAGCAGACTGCAATAAGTAAAATAACAATGCCTATGATGGTATACAGGTTCTTTACGGAATCCAACCCTTCGTGTGGTAAAAGACCCGTACCTCGAAGCAGAAAATAGGTCCCTATCGCCGGACCGATCATCGTACCGACCGCATTGAATGCCTGCGCAAAATTTACCCTACGCTCGCTGCTACGCTGATCTCCCAATGATGCCATAAAAGGGTGGGCGACCGTCTCTAATGTAGCCAGGCCACAGCCAAGAATAAAAAGTGCTACTCTGAAAAAGCCAAAAGAAACAGCATTAGCAGCAGGAACAAACAGGAATGATCCCACAGCGAAAAGAACCAAGCCTAACAAAACACCATTCTTATATCCAAACTTCTTCATAAACAATCCGGCGGGAATACTCATAATAAAATATGCGCCAAAGATTGAAAATTGAACCAAGCCGGAATCCGCTTTCGAAACATTTAGTACCGATTGGAAATGTTTGTTTAGTACATCTTCCATAGTAATGGCAATTCCCCAAAACATGAATAAGGAAGTAACGAAAACAAGTGTTATCAGGTACTTCTTTTCTGTAAAAGATACTTTTTCTTTCATTTTATTATGCAGTGATTTTTGTGGTTATTTTTATCTTAACAAATCCGGTTTCTCTTTGTATGTCTTCCATAATAATTCACCGAATAATGTGTTTGTCCATGCAAACCAATACCGGGTAAAATTCGTTGGGTCATCCTTGTGAAACGATTCGTGCATAAATCCAGTGTCACCATGGGTATTTTTCAACGTCTTGATACATTGACGTATTTCTTCATCGTTTATTGACGTCAGCGCTTGGATAACAAGTGCCATAGGCCATATCATATCACGACCAATGTGTGGCCCGCCGATTCCTGCAGCGGCTTTTCCTTTAAAATAGAACGGATTATTTTCCGACAATATGAATCGCCGGGTACGTTGATAGATCTCATCATTGACATCCACCGCACCGAGATAAGGCAGAGACAATAGACTTGGGACATTGGCATCATCCATCATCATGTGACTGCCATATCCGTCTACTTCATAAGCATAAACACGACCGTGCACAGGATGGTCAATGATACCATATTGCTTAACCGCATCTTCAACTTCATTGGCTAAACGCTCCATTTTAGCCGCCAACTCATTGTTGTTTCTGACTTTGCGCAATATGTCGGCCGACTGCCGCAGACTGACCACGGCAAATAGGTTGGACGGAATCAGAAATAAGAACATACTACAGTCGTCGGATGGACGAAAACTTGAACAGATCAACCCTACCGGATTGACCGGGTAGCCATATCCGTCGACTTGCAAGGTATCTGTTCCACGTGGTGTCGTACGTTCAAATCTATAAGGACCTAGGCTTTCTTTACGCTGTTGCTCGACAAACGTCCTATAGATGTTTTCTTGTGCTTGGTCCCATTCGTTGTCAAAGGGTGTCGTATCGTTTGTTTCTTTCCAGTAGGCATAAGCGAGCCGTATGGGATAACAGAGTGAGTCGATTTCCCATTTACGCTCATGAATTCCGGGCATCATATCGGTATGATCTGAAAACCATTCGCCCTTTTTGGTTGGGTCGTTGTAAAACGCATTGGCATAGGGATCGATATTGATACATTTGGACTGTTTGTTAATCAGTCCAAGAATTAGGTTCTGAAGATTCTCATCCTTTTTCATAAAAGGCAGATACGGCCATACCTGCGCACTGCTATCCCGTAGCCACATCGCATCAATATCTCCGGTAATGACATACGTTAGCTTTTGATCTGGAGTTGACTCATCATATACCGTAGTGTCCAAGGTGTTAGGGAGACAATTGTTGAACAGCCAGCCCAGTTCCTTGTCTGCTACATTGGATTGGAACTCCTTGATAAGTTTCTCAATGACGTCACTGTTAAAGTGTCTGTCTCTTTCCCTAGTCCTGACTAGAGGAAACGCGGAACCTGAATTAGCAAAAGAAAAATTGTGAGCCAATATACCTGCTCCAAGTATAGCGGAATTCTGAATAAATGTTCTTCGTCTCATAGATGTCGTTATAAACTGATAAATTAATTGTATTCTATCGAGGATGCACATATCTCCTGTACGGTCGCTTTGCATAGTCCAGGATACTTGCAGTAACTGCTATTCTGATAAAGGATTATGCAGGCATTTTTCATCTAGCGAAATTACCATGGGCAAAGATTTATAATTTAGTTCTGAGAAATCAAAGTTATCGGATTTTGATACATTCTCTCATATAGGCTCCTTCAATGTAGTAAAAATATAGGAGCAACAATACACAAGATATTCATGTACAGATATTTAATACAAATAAGACATAGACATAATGTAGTAGATACACGTATTAATTATAATCCTTTTGGAACTTTGCAGTCGTTTTTCTAATAAAAACAAGTACTAAAAAAGTGTATTTTCACATCTAGATGGTTATAGAATATTATTTTGTAGTTTTAAAAAAAGTATCTTTATCCGATTATTTATCGAACCCTTTTTGTAGTTAATCGATCCGAATTATACCAAGTATGAAAAATTCATTATTATTACTCATATTTCTGATATCTTCAGTCCATACAGCTAATGCATACAATGGGCAGCTTGATTCGCTACTGCATGTATTAGATGATGCCATTCAGGATAAAGATTTATATACAGCAAAAAAAGAAAAACGTATCGATAGTTTAAAGGCAACACTACAGTTATCCTCCGATGTGAAAGATCAAATTGCCGTTACGAAAGAAATCTGTCTTCATTATATTGTATTTATGACAGATTCGGCACTTTTATATACCCGAAAATTAGAAAAGTATGCACTGCAGGCCAACGATTATGAGGAGTATATTGATTCTGAGCTCTTCCGTGTCCGTATATTAAAAACGATGGGGTTGCTCAAGGAATCTACCGATATACTGGATAATATAGATACGTTGAAAATCTCCGATGGCCTAAAAACATTTTATCTATATACAAAACTCTCCGTTTATAATCTATTAATAAAAGCCTCCGAAAATAATGATGAAAAAAAGAGATACGAGGCATCGGCAGGGTCACTGAGGAACAGATTGGTTTCCGGAGAAACATTATCACCGATGGACTATATATATGTTAACACAGAACGTCTCATACAACAGGAAAAACAATATGACAAAGCTTTAACTGACCTTCACAAAGCATACGCCGAAGTGGATCCCGAGGAGCGGGAGGCCGCTATTTTATCGTATTCTATAGCTAAAGTATATGAAGAAAAAAAGGATATTGACAAAGCTATGGAATATCTTGCAAGATCTGCAATAGCAGATATCAAAAGTGGGGTAAAAGAGTACATGTCGCTCCGGAGATTAGCCGTTGTACTATTTGAATATGGAGACGTCAATCGAGCATATAGCTATATGAAATGTTCGATGCAGGATGCCATATTCTATAACGCCCGACTCCGGACACTTGAATCTTCCGAAATGTTCGATTTTATTGATAAGGCATATCAAAAAAAAGAAGACGAACGTCAAATGCTATTGTTAACTATCCTGGTGATCATCGTATTATTATTAGCATTAATTCTCTTTACATTGGCATATGTATATAAACAAAAGAAAAGACTAACCATAACCAAGGACGAATTATCAAGGTCCAACCAACTATTGATGGAAAGCAATCAGAGTCTTTCGGATTCAAATATTCTTAAGGAAGAATACATTGGTTTATACATAGGACATTTTTCCGATTATCTTTCGAAAATAGAGCAATTCAGGCTGAAAGCCCAAAAAATAGCGAAAACGAAGGGAGAACAAGCGCTGTCGAGATTCATCGATTCATCATTAGATCCCAAAGATAATCTTGAAAAATTCTATAAAAATTTTGATGAAACAATCCTGCGTTTATTTCCAAATTTTGTCGAAGAAATAAATAAGCTATTATTAGAAGAAGAAAAAATCAGTTTTAAAGCTCCTAGTAATTTAACTCCTGAGCTTCGTATTTTTGCGCTAATCCGCTTAGGTATTACCGACAGCATAAAAATTGCTTATTTTCTCCGCTACTCGGTCTCAACTATTTATAATTACCGAACAAAAATGAGGAATAAAGCTGCTGGAAACAGAGATGAGTTTGAAGGTTTGGTCATGAAAATAGGTATTGATAGGATATAATAGCGATAATAGCATGCGTACCATGAAGTTTGTACGCATGCCTTTTTCGATCCTCTGCTAAAATTTATACCGAATCGTCAAGCCAAAGGGGTCGATCAATTTGATGGAGCTTTCCTGCAGAAAATCAAAATAGGGTTTAACATCCAGCGAAATGGAAAGCGGTGCTGTCGGGATATGGTATTCTATACCTACAACACCATCTATACTCAACGCTAGCTCCGACTTCGGTTCGGTGCGTTCCGTAACGGTATGGCCTTGGTCATTAACCCAGGTCCTTACCACTTCCTTATGCCGAAAACTTCCAATACTACCACCAAAACCATAGAACCAAGTAAAATTCTCGGCTATATCCAGCGGTTTGTGATATTGGTAAAGTCCAACCAATCGGAAACGTCTTGATTTGGAATTACTCTGAACACTTAAAATACCTTCCATTGCCCGGTCGTCTGCCAGCGTATAGCGGTAACTAAAACCGGTAGCACTTCCAAAGCGTCCCCCAACAGCATGTTGGCTGTCCAATTGCGCCCATGATGTATCAAATGAAAATAAAATAATCCCTAATGTCAATAACAGCCAATTTGCTTTCTTCATGAATATAAAACTAAGTTTTTTCGTACGCCAAAAGTAATACTTTATTTAAACGTTCAAAAGTTAAATTCTGTTATCATTCTCTCCTTTATTTTCGTTGTGTTAACACTTTTTATTGATAAAACGTTATCTTAGTGTAGGAAAACAGATTGTAAACCTCATAACAGGAGCGATATATGAGTAAGCTAAATAGATTATTTGATATCTTAGGTGACTATACCTCTACAGACACCTGTATGGTTGCAGGTAAAAGAAACGGAGAATGGCAACTTTACACTAGTGAGCGCTTTAAAACGCTTGCGAACAACTTAAGCAAAGCCCTTCTTTCAGAAGGTTTGAAAAAAGGTGATAAAGTAGCCCTAATGTCAGGGAACCGCCCCGAATGGAACATTGTAGACTTCGCTTGTAACCAGCTCGGAGTCGCCATCGTTCCATTATATCCAACGCTATCTCCACAGGACCTTTCCCATATCCTAAATGATGCAGAAGTGAAAGTACTCTTCGCAAGTAATGCTGAATTGGCGCATAAAGTGGATCAGGCTATACAAGGACAGCAATTGTCCATAGATATGTACACCTTTGACGACGTGGCAGATAAACCGAGCTACCAAAAACTAATTGATATCGGCGCGTCACAAGAGGTTGATTTGCAACCTTACAAGGACGCCGTCCAAAGCGATGATTTGCTCACGCTGATCTACACTTCGGGCACAACCGGAAAACCGAAAGGCGTGCTTCTCACACATAAAAATATCCTTAGTAACGTAGAAGCTTGTCAACATCTTGTTCCCAAAGACACCACCAAGGCATTAAGCTTCTTGCCCTTATGTCATATTTTTGAGCGGATGGTTGTTTATCTTTATCTTTCCAAAGGCATACAAATTTATTATGCAGAGAACCTCGACAATATTGTGGAGGACATCAACGATGTAAAACCACAAATTTTCACGACGGTGCCGCGTGTCCTTGAAAAAGTGTACGATAAAATCATCGAAAAAGGAAAAGCATTAACAGGTATCAAAAAGGCTTTGTTTTTCTGGGCGGTAAATTTGGGACACCGTTATCAAGAACCCGCTAAAAACAGTATTTTCTATTCGTTTCAACTTGGTATCGCGCGTAAACTTATCTTTTCCAAATGGAAAGAAGCGCTCGGTGGGAACATCAAATTGATTATATCAGGCGGTGCCGCTCTTCAAGAGCGATTGGGACGTATCTTTTGGGCAGCGGAGATTAAAGTATTAGAAGGTTATGGTCTAACGGAGACGTCTCCCGTTATAGCAGTCAACTCCCATGTTGATACCGACGTGAAATTTGGCACAGTAGGACGGGTATTGAAGAATCTAGACGTAAAAATTGCCGATGACGGAGAGATTCTCGTCAAGGGGCCGAGCATTAGTCCCGGATACTATAAAAATGAAGAGGCCACGGGTGAGGTCATCGATCAACAAGGGTATTTCCACACGGGCGATATAGGTGAAGTCACAGTTGATGGATTCCTTAAAATTACCGACCGAAAAAAGGAAATGTTTAAAACTGCGGGCGGCAAATATGTGGCACCGCAAGTGTTAGAAAACAAATTGATGGAGTCTACACTGATTGCGCAAGTCATGGTCGTGGGTGAAAACCAACGCTTCCCCGCTGCGCTGATTGTACCCGCTTTTGAGGAATTGGAAAAATGGTATAAACATAAAGGCATATCTTTTGTTTCCAGAGAAGAGATCGTTAAAGATCCACAGGTCATCGAAAAATACCAGCGGGAAATTGACCGCCTAAATACGAGCTTTGGACAATGGGAAAAAGTAAAAAAGTTTGAGCTTCTACCCAATGAATGGACCATCAACAATGGCGAATTGACGCCAAAGTTGAGTCTGAAACGAAAAGTCATTCTAAAAAACACGGAAGAAATACGTAATCGATTATACGAACAATAAAGAAGAGAGATGCACATATGGAAAGAGAAACACTTTGGCAAAAATTAAAAGGGTTTGGACAATTGTTACTGGATACCGTCAATAGTTTTCTTAACGATAAATGTCTCAAAAAAAGTGCTTCTTTAGCTTATTACACGGTGTTTTCAATTGGTCCTGTAATTTTGATCTTAATTTGGTCACTAGGTTTTTTTTATGGTAGCCAAATGGATTCCCCAACGGGAGCGCGCGACGAGATTATGATGGAGCTTAATCAGCTGTTTGGTCCAGATATCGCCACCATGTTGGATAATGCCATCAAAAAAATATCCTTGGAAAGTAAAAATAGTATTGGCCTTTACATCGGTATTGGTGTACTTGTTTTCTCTTCTACAACTATTTTCGTCGACATCCAAAACTCCATCAACGAGATATGGCATATTAAAGTGAAACCCAAAAAGGGGTGGCTTAAAATCATTTTGGACCGGCTTCTTTCTTTTTCCATGATTTTAGGTTTGGGATTTCTCCTTATGGCCTCGCTTATTCTTAGTAGTGTTATTGGCCTGTTAATGGGCAAAGTGGGTGATTTCTTAGGGGAATATATCCCCAATATCAATTTGCAGATGATTAGCCTGATAAACACCGGAGTATCATTTTTTATTATCGCAACCTTATTTGCATGTGTTTTTGCTTTTCTTCCTGATGCCAGAACACGTTTTCGCGACGTATTATGGGGCGCAATCTTCACCGCGCTACTCTTTCTATTAGGGAAATCCCTTATCTCTTGGTATTTATCTTCTAATGTTACTGCGAGCTCGTTCGGCGCAGCCGGTTCGATTATAATTTTGTTGAGTTTCGTATATTATTCTGCAGCAATCTTGTATTTTGGAGCGGAGTTTACTAAACATTACGCTTTTCGATATGGACGGGGCGTACGGCCCAGTTCATATGCTGTCCGGATAGAGCTCAAAGAGGTCGAAGAAAAGACGTTAAACCCTCTCTAATCGGCATCGACGCATCGGATGATATCTCGGATGCCTACACAATAGTACCTTCCTTATTTGTCATAACGGACAGGAAAGGTACTATTTTCTTAAAAAATTTAATAGCCCGCTGCCGAGCTCAAGTCGGAAACGATATCTGCATGCGTTTGTTCGTAGGTTCTACCAAACCGATCCGTAACTATGACCTTCAAGGTACTATTGGGACTATCAACCTTGTAGGTGTACAGATGTTTTGTTGTCGTACTGTAGTTACTTGGATTTCTATTTAACACACCTAAATGATAACCTTTGGACCACGCATCTTGATTCAACGGACTACCGGTTCTCAAGACCATATCACCGAGCTTGGCACCATTCATATATACCTCTACTTTCCACGTTGGATCGGCATTCCAAACATTCGCAATTAGCGTGTTTCCTGGCTGTTCATAGCTAAAATAACCATGCTGACCGCCAAACGACATATCCCCCCAATGTAGTCTAAACTGAAAATCCCGTGCCAGTTTTGTCGGTTTATAAATCCAATCCTTAATAGACGTACCTTCTATCTGAAAAATCATATAACCATTTGGCGTACCATCGCCGTTGATGGTAGA
This sequence comes from Sphingobacterium gobiense, assembly GCF_002980575.1. Lineage (GTDB taxonomy): Bacteria > Bacteroidota > Bacteroidia > Sphingobacteriales > Sphingobacteriaceae > Sphingobacterium > Sphingobacterium gobiense. The sequence continues at coordinate 35,532 of NZ_PVBS01000001.1, read as the reverse complement.
CTTCCACCATGCACCGCAAGTTGCCGCATGCACATGTTCATATATATGCTTGCCCGACACATTATGGATATAGTTTTCTGCATAATGGGTGTGACCACTCATCAAATGCACCGTTTTAAAATCTTTAATCAGATTAAAAAACGGAGTCCTGGTAGAAAAATTAGTTCCCCTCATTGGCATATGGTAATACACAATCAACATTTTGTCGTTTGAAACATGGCTTAAGTCCTTTTCAAGCCATGCTATCTGTTCGTCACTGATATCCAAAGCATAGCTTGAATTATCAGAAAACTTCACGTTATCCAAACAAACGAAGTGCACGTCGCCCATATCGAATGAATAATTAGAGGGGCCATATACATTTTCAAACACATCATTTGTCTTCACTGTTCCGTTCGAAAATTTATCGTGATTACCAATAGTGGTAAAGACCGGCATTATTGTCGACCCCAATCTGGTTTTCATCGTATTTAATAGGCTAGCATTATCCGCCACCACATCGCCTAGAGATATTCCAATCACCGGTTTCGAAATCGCCGCCAATTCCGCGGTCACATCCGCTAGGGTTTCATCCATAAACCTACCGACCTCCGCTTGATTGGCAACCTGTGGGTCGCCCAGACCAAATAAAACAAAGTTTTTTGTTACTGATGCTCTTTTGCTTAACGTAAAGTTATGTTGTTGAGGGTTATCAGATGGGTTCAACGTTTTATAAAACAAGGGCGCTTTTCTATTGGATGATTCAACCGCGATTTCGTACTCAGCCGGTGTGGAGTAATATACAAATTTAGCCTTATCATTTTTTTTGAGCTGATACACGCCTTTGTTATCTGTTTTTACTACTGTATATCCATCTGTGACAATCACGTTTGTTATAGGATTGTTGGCTTCATCCAAAATATAACCATACACATTATTGCCATCAACTAGCTCGACACCAGGCAAATCAGCCCCATCACCTTTTCCATTATCTGGTCCGTTTTCCGCCCCTCCACTGCTTTTCGAGCAGCCGATGAGCAACAAAGCAAGAAATAAGTAGAAAATCAGTATCCCTTTCGCATTTTCGAATGTGCTCTTCATAGCTATCTAATTACTTTTGAAATTTCTATATTGTCCAATAAAAATCGACCGTTGCTTGCATCCCTCGCTCTAAATTCGATTACAGTCTGCGCTGTTGCGCCCTCTACGATGATTTCCTTATCCGCCCATGCTGGTGTCAACATGATTTCTTGATTCGCTTCCGCTGAAGTACCCGCGTTTAATACACGTAAAGTCACTGTCGCATCGGCATCCGCGTTGGTATTCTCACTCCATCTAGCTGCTGTGAATTTTACTTTGACATCAGCCCAACCTGTGATCGCTGTCAGTGGTGGCGTCGCGATATAACCGTCATTGCTTCCTGCGGTACTAATCTTAACATAACCGGGTCTTTCATAAACTCGCAAACCGGTCCATCCTTCTAACCCTCTAGATGCGACGAAAGATGGATGCATAGTATTAAATAAATCACCCGTACCGTCTGTATTTCGTGTGCCGCTCGTAACGTAAACAGGATTTGCTGGCAAAACCCGCTTCCCATCCACAGTTGGCCAGCTACCTTCTAGGTGCAGACCTGCCGTTCCCCCAACGTGATCTCCGCCTAAAATCAACATATCAAAATTTTGCGACAAGTATATTTTACCTACCGGATCGCTGTTGCCCTGCTCTCTCACCGCCGTATTCACGGTCAGCGTCTGTCCCAAAATCTGTATGTTGAAAGTAACCTGCCCATCGTTTGTAGGTGTTCCGGTAATAGGTAATCTTACTTCTCCATTTTCGGAAGACATGTCCACATCGGCAGGAGACACTTGAATGCCGATAGATCCGGCACCGCTAATTTCGGCGCTTACGGTGACTCCTTCGCCCAAACCACCCTTATTATAAGGTATTACAAGATAGGTGTCTTCCAACGGAAAATTTGAAACCAACCCAGTAGTGAAATATGGTGTACCAAAGATTACCTTACCTTCCTCTTGGCTAATGTTAATCAAAGCCTCTTTTACTCCTGAGATGATCTTGATGGCACCATTTCGCATATCTCCTATATTTCTTGAAGCCGTTACGGTGATCACCTGTATATCTTCACCATTTCCTACGCCCTCTATCGGATCTACCGACACCCAATTCGCCTCGCTCAGATCAATAGACCAGGAACCATTTGTCCTCACCGTAAATGTTTCTCGGGATTCTCCATACGCGAAACTGAGCTGATCTGTATCTCGCTTTAAAAATGGCGCGTTGTTTTCGTCTTTCGAACAAGAGAGTAAAAAAACGAATAACAGCCCAGCTATTCCTTTATAAAAAAAATTCTTCATAACAATAGTTTACTTCCAGTGGTAGTTTTGTTCAAGATTATTATTCATTTGTAGCGCAGTTGTAGGGATCGGTCTAAGATATTTTCTGTCAGACCATTCACGGCTTTGCTGAAATCCGAACTCTAAATTCCCCGATGTGCCATTTGTCAATCTATAAGATGATCCTAATACCACATATACGACACCGGGCACCCTCGAAGCTGCCGGAGGTTCTGCATCTACAACAGCTACATCCATAATTCCATCATTGTTCAAATCGTAAGGTGTATCTTTTGCAGCAAAATAAATTCCATTCCAAGTCTGCGCAGTTTTTTCTCCCAATCTCCACCTCATAAGGTCATCATATCGTAGATTTTCATGCACCAATTCTACCGTCCTTTCCCTTCTAATTTCCAATAACCACATATCTGACACATTGTGGTAATAATTAGCCAAATATGGATCAGCGGAGGTTGGTGAGGCGCCGTCTACTCCGGCACGCTCACGCAATAACCGGATAGAGTTATTCCATTCGGGTATACCAAATTCGCCAAGTTCAGCTTTAGCTTCGGCATAGTTTAGCAACACTTCGGCGTACCGAAACATGGGTACGGAATTGTTGGATGTAGCAATACCCACATGCACATCATCGTCGATGGCCCATTTGATCAACTGATAGCCTGTAGATGTCAACGCGAAATTCGGAGCATCTTTCCTTACTGTCCCCCCTACTCGTCGTTCATAGTCCGGGCCAACAACCGTCTGTTTTAGTCTATTGTCGCGGTTTACAAAATTCTCTTGGTAGTTTTTCGTCATATAATTTGGATCGTCAGTAAAACGAGAGCCATCCAAATGAAGATAGTGGTTCACAAAATCTTGGGTCAACGACCAATTATTACCAAAGGAAGCGGAGAAGAGTTTCCAAGTCATCGAGTGCATACGCACATCTGCCTGAAACTTGATTCCCAAAATAACTTCTCGGGTATTTAGTGCCTCCGAAGTAAACAAGGACCTGTATTGCGTACTTACATTAGACGGGTTGTTCACCAATCCATAAACCTGCGCATCTATTAAAATCTGTGCTGCGTTAGCCGCTTCTTTCAAAAATAGATCGACGCCTTGACCGCCATTTTCCCAGTCTTTGCCAGTGGAAGGGTTTTTGGGGTGGTATTTACGATATGTTCCTTCAAACAAGCAAACTCTAGATTTGAATGCCAAAGCCACCCATTTGTTAACTACAGTTGAACTCGCCACATATTTTGGATCGATGGAGCAATTTTCACTAGCAAAATTCAAATCTTCCAGCACTTTTTGCATAACATATTCACGGCTATCTCGCGGTTTCATAAGTAGCTCTTGTTCATCTACTTCTAATGCCTTTTCATACCAAGGCACATCTCCAAAAGTCTGTACCATTCCATAATAAAAATATGCCCTCCAAAACCGTCCGACACCCTCATAGTGACGATAGACTTCATCTGACACGTTAGCTCGCGCCTTAGGCAGGTTGTCCAAGAAATAATTGACGTTTCGAAGTTCAGACCAAGTGCCACTGGATCCCCCACTCCACCCTCCTTGCAGATCTGCCGTCCAAGTATCACGAATCAAAAATGATGTAGAAGTTCTCGTCGCTGTAATATCACTATATTGATCTCCCCATGCTAAGGTCTCCTCGCCGGGCATATGCCGTTGGATAAAACCGTTGGCATACAACTCCAGATCAGCCTCTTTTGTCATAAAATTTATGGAACCTATTTCATTCTCCGGCTCCCTCGTCAAAAATTTCTCGCATGATGTTGTCATTCCTAATAACAGCACGCCAAATAGAAAAAATATCTTCTTCATATCTCGTTGTTTACAATGTTAGATTTAACCCCAATGAAAACGTTCTAAGCATTGGATAACCATATCCGTCCCCGTCTGTACCTGAGGTCGACCTAAAGTCCGTGTCTCCCGCATGGATAACCTCTGGGTCAAAACTTTGCGTCCGTTTGTAAAGGGGGGACCAGGTAAATACATTTTCACCAGAAACGAAAACTTTCACTTGTTGAAAGCCATACTTGGACGCGAATGACTGCCTCAATGTATAATCGATTTGAAAGTTTTTCAACCTTAAATACGCCGCATTCTGCAAAAACCTATCGTTGGTTACCGTCATGGCTCGGTTCGCATTCTGAGCCAGATATCCTCTGTAGCGCGGCCAGTACGCATTTTCATTTTGGTTCTCCTCCGTCCACACATTATCACCCACGTGTTCTTTCAACATATACCCATACGGTCTGCTGTACTGCCCCCAGAAGTAAGAAGACTCCCTCGCTGGATACCAATCCCTCCTGCCAATACCTTGGAAAAACGCACTTAATCCAATATTATTCCAAGACATATTCATGTGAAACCCGTACTGCATCCTAATTGACGAATTTCCAATAATCCTCCTATCCCCTGGGTCATCCACCGTATTTGCTCCTTGATTGATCTCCCCATCTCCATTCAGATCTAGAAATTTCATATCACCAGGTTTTAAGATATTACTACCAGACACAGGAATCCGGGATTGGTCCACGCCGTAATTATTTATATCATCTTGGTCCTTGAACAAACCTCCAACTGAATATCCCCATATCTCGCCGATTTCCATTCCTTCGTAATAGGTCATCGACAACAGCTTTTCTTTATTGTTAAACTTTGTTATCCAACTTCTGTTGTCCCACAGCATTCCTCTGACACCATAGCTAAACGGCTTCCCTGCCAAAGAGAACTGATCTCTCCACTCCAATGAAACCTCCCAGCCTTTCGTCTTTAAGTCCGCATAATTGCCTCTGGGCACCGTTGCACCAAATACATGTGGCAACTCGGGCCCCAGCGTAAACATATCGGTCGTATAGCGATGGTAATAATCAAATACCAAAGACATCCGGTTATTGAGGACATTAAGATCCACTCCCACGTCGTAAGTTGTGGAGCGTTCCCATGTTAAGGATTCCGGAATGTTGGCAGGCATATACGTGTAGGGCACCAATCCGTCATTGATAATAAATGAAGTCCGAGCGATATTCATCGTAGGAATGAATAGGAAAGGGTTCACATTTCCGTTGCCCAAACTCCCTACCGAAGCCCTAAATTTCAAATCCGAAATCCAATTGACATTATCCTTGATGAACGATTCGTCCGATGCTCTCCATGCTATAGAAGCCGAAGGGAAAAATCCCCATTGCTGATTAGTAGGGAATTTCGATGACCCATCGTAACGTCCACTGAATTCTGCTAAATATTTTCCTTTATAATTATAATTTACACGGAACAACGCCCCAGCATACGCCCATTCCTGACCAGTCTGATCAAGTGTATAAAAATCGCCATCCATCAGAGCAAAGCTCGGTTTGTCCGGATAAAGTAGTCCTCTTCTGTAAGTCCGCAGGTTTCTCGTCACTTTTTCTTCGATATTAAACCCCGCAAGAATATTTAAGGAATGGTCTTGGTTGTTAAATTCAGGAATATAGTTCAATGTCGCATTAGACGCTATGTATTGATTGACATAGTTCCAAACTTCCAATGAGCTAAAGGTCTGCCTAGACTTCATAATGGCCGGCCCGGTATAAAAATCATACATATTTTCTACCCGCGTTCTATCCGAATGATTATAAAGATAGGTAAAGTCAGCTTTTGCAATTAAGCTCTTTGGTATAATATCGTAAGTTAATGTAGTCGTGTTACGCAAATCAAATTTATTGTTCTTCTGATAAGATGTGCCCTCTACGAAGCCTGCCCACCCCATATATACAGCCGCCTCTGTCCAAGTACCATCGAGATTTTTCTCCAACGTCATGGGATATCCTTGGTGTTCCAACATCCTTGGCAACAATTGCCTGTCGTACATCACCATCGGTTGGTGTATATTACGACGAATGAAATCAGTATTGTTATTTAATACCAGGTTAGGTAAAATTTTAACTTCTCCTTTTGCACGGAAGTTGTATTGTCTATAGTTTTCGTTGCCTGCATTATATATACCATCTTGATCGTAGACTCTGCCCGAAACGTAATAATTAGCATTGTCACCCCCTCCTGTTACAGAAACGTTGTGCTCACTGCTTAGATTATAATCTTTATAAATGATATCAAACCAATTCGTATTCCCAAAATATTCATACTCCCCAAGACTATTCACCCGCATCTTTTCAAACGAATCGTCTGCGTTTCGCTTTACCAGCTCATTGTACCAATCTGTCGAATATTTAAAAACATTATTAATTCCGGCAGGAGGTGTGCCCAAATCCATCCCTTCCATATAAGCTTTATACCAACCATCTGTCCACTCCAATCCATTGTCTACAATATTGTTTTCCATTTTCACAATCCGATCATTGATCGTATAACCGCCACTGTAACTCACCCTCGGTTTACCTTGCTTCGCTTTTTTAGTAGTAATCAACACAACCCCAAACGCACCTCTGGCACCGTAAATAGCAGCAGAAGAAGCATCCTTTAAAACCGATACACTTTCTACATCATCCGGGTTTACCGTTGTCATATCTCCCTCAACACCATCTATTAAAATCAACGCAGATCCTCCGGCCCCGATACTCCCCTGACCACGGATATTTAATGTAGCACCTCTGGATGGCTTACCGTCCCGCATACTGATATTCAGTCCTGGCATTTGGCCTTGCAAAGCACGAGAAATATTCATGTTCCCCCGGTTCTGTAACTTATCGCCGCTGATCTGATCTACCGCTCCCACCAGATCCCTTCTCTTAGTCGTACCATATCCGATGACCACTACTTCGTCCAAATTTTTCTCATCTGCAATCAAAACAAATCGTAAGAATTTTTCTTCCTTGTAAAGTAATATCTCTTCTTTATAACCAATAAGACTGACGGTAATTACGTCTCCTCTATTTACGCTTACTGAAAACTCCCCATTTGGATTTGTTGTTGTCGTTACTCCCGTAGAAACCGATACCGTGGCACTCTGTAATGGTGCCCCGTCTGCTCCTTCCACAGCCCCCGTCACGACCCTACTTTGTTGCGCATACGCACACATAAAGATCATTGTTAGGATACTGAGTAAATAGGTTCTCTTTTTCATACTCTTTTATGTTTAATAAATGATTTTATAAGTGAAAGGCATAAGCTATCTCTTCATAGCGTCTCCACACAAGTTTAATAACATTTAATATTGTTAAATAATGTTTCAAACATACACTCCCCATATTAATATGATATTAAATTAGTATATATTAATAGTGAAATAACACATAAAGCCATGCGTTAATTAGGTCATTTAGTTATTGTTAGGTTTATAATAAATAAAATAAAACTTTTTTTAATGTATTTATAAATTTACTTTTATCGCCTCGCTCACCTCGATAGGTAAATCAGACTCTAATATTGTGGCCCCATCAGCAAATACAGCCCGGTATTTTTTTGCTCGTTCTTCTTTAGCGGGCAATTTGTCGTAGGTTGGTGCAGTCGATATCATACACATCACACCTTTGGACTTAAAAAAGTCATACATTTCTTGGTTCGCTTCTTTTATTTCAGATCCAATATAGACGATCATTCTATTATAAGGTAGCCCCGAAACTTTAAATTCTTCCAATGACTTTTTATCCTTTATGTGCAAGGATAGGTATTGATTAGGATTTTTATCCAGATAAAACCGAGCCTGTTCCACATTATGCACGGTGACCCATACCCACTTGTGGGCTTTATGCTTCCGGATGATTTCAGCTGTCATTTCTAGGGGTAGGTCTTTTTTATCCAGGTTTAGGATTGTTTTTCCCTTTGCCCACTTGATCATTTCATCCAAGGTATTGATACGATACCTGGTCGGGTTACCATCGACGTCTCTTAAACGCAATTTTTTAAGCTCTTTCCACGTATAATCGGCGACTTTTCCCGTTCCGGTAGTCGTACGATCCAAGGTTGCATCATGAATCATAATCGGCACACTGTCTTTAGACAAACGCGGATCTACTTCAAAAATCGCGGGGGTACGTATCAGCACCTCGTTCATAGCGGCAATGGAGTTTTCCGGTAACCCTTTCTCCATTGTTCCGCGGTGTCCACTAATAATCTTTTTACCGGGCGCATACCTAAAGTAAGCATACATCTCTTCCACGTTGCTAAAATCCAGTTTATGAAGTTTTTGGGCCATTACAGAAGAAACTATCAACATACCGGAGCAGACGAGTGCTATTGCACGTAAAATTCTTTTCATACTATATTTTGTTAATGGATAAACTAATTTATCTAAGCATTTAATTTTAACAATTGACAACCTTGATGTTGCGATAAAGTGAGTAACGTCAGTGCTGAATTTTCTTGAACCAAGCGTCGATAGTTCTTCAGCGGCATCCCTAGTTGGCTCGCTAAAAACAATCGATTCACCCCGTTATGTCCAACAACCAAGACGGTTTTTTCGCTATATTTCTCTAACAATTCATTGTAAAACGACTGTAGCCGGGAAACCACCTGCATAGCCGTCTCTCCCGTCCTACCCGCCGCAAACCGCTCGGGAGCGGCCAACCAATTCTCCCAAGATTTAGCGCCCTTTGTTTGAAATTCTTCCGGACGCAAACCCTCCCATTCACCAAAATCGACCTCTATCAAACGATTGTCGACAACCAGGTTTTCGGCGCTGCCAGAAGCAATTTCCGCCGTCTTTCGAGCTCTTTGCAATGGTGAAGAATAGACAGCATCAAAGCGATATCCTTCCAGCAATTCATACATTCTCTTTGCCTGAGAAATACCCCGTTCTGTTAAATCAACATCCGTTCGTCCACAGTATCTGTTTCCGTCGGCGTTAAACGATGTTTCGCCGTGTCTGAGCAAACAAATTGTAACCATTTATAAATAATTTAAAGCTTTAAGCTTCTGTTTAAACTGTTGGTATTGTTTTTCGTATTGAACAACCAGTCGATCATCAGGATAAACCTCTTTTTCCATCGTGGTCATCTGCGACGCCGCTTCCGTGACGGATCGATAATACGTATTGGAAGCAGCCATGATTGCCGCACCCAAAGCACCGCTTGCTGCTTTGCATTTATAGATAGGCACATTCAATACCGACGCCCTTATTCTTAACCACACATCACTATTGCTTCCTCCCCCTGCCGTATAAACCGCAACTATTTTTTCTCCTGAGAGTTCTTCGATAATCTCGTAAGCAAGTCGCTCAATACATGCCACGCCTTCTAAATTTGCAGCATACAATTCCTGTTTTGATATTTGTTCCGGAATAATCGCTCGCGCATACGGTACCGAAACAGGATAGCGCTCACCTTCTTGAAGCAACGGCCAAGCGACTTTACCGGTCGGAATCAATTTCTCGGCTGCTTGATTCCATTTCGCTATATCCGATGGGAAGTTCATTGTAATCCAGTCGGCCCCTGTGTTGCTTGCTCCGCCCGGCATCCAATAGCCTTCCGGGTGGCGATGACTGTACAACCTCCCTAAAGGATCGATTAACTGATTTTTTGTTACACCTTTAATGACCAATGTGGTACCGATAGTCGTGTTCCAGTCACCCAGTTTCACGGCTCCCGATGCTATTTGGCTAGCGCAGCCATCCGTGATCCCGACCACTACACGTACATCTTTCAATCCCCACTGCATCGCTAAATCCTTTCTCAATGAACCTACAACTGTACCCGAAGGCACAACAGTTTGTAACCATTCCTTTTTTACACCAAGTTTATTTATCAAATAAGGAGGCCATTCCAGCCGTTCTAAATCATAGCCCGATTTCAACGCATTCGTATAATCGGTTGTTTGGTACTGACCCGACAGCTGTCCAACGATATAGTCAGCAGCATGAATCCATAAAGCTATCGTGTCGCTCTTGTCAGGATAGGCTTCCATAAACCAACACATCTTACTAATCCCACAGGAGGCATTGAAACCTACATATCCATTTTTTATATGTTTTGAAGCTATTTTATGGATCCGCTTTGCCTGCGCAGCAGATCTCCCATCACTATACATAAGAGCGGCATGCACGGGTTGATTATTCGAGTCTAATGGTATAACTGTTCCCGATGTCGACGTGACGGAAACCGCTTGTATAGTCGATTTATCCATGTTAGCAGGTAAACCATCTAGCATCTCATCTAGCAACATTGTACAGGTATCCCACCACATCATTGGCGATTGTTCTTCCCGCGCCATGTCATCCAGTATAAAGGAGCGAGAAGTAGAAGCAATTACTCCCCCTAGCTGATCGACGAGAATCACCCTAGCCCCCTGTGTTCCAATATCTATCCCTATAAAACCAGCTTGCATCAGGTAATAATTTGTTTAAATGTTTTACGCGCGTTCTTCCACTCTTCATAAAGTTGTTCAAATTGTTTATGATCCTGTGGGAATGTCTCGTCCAGTAACGTTGGTTTTATATTTTCCACGCCGAGTGCATCGTTACAAACAAAAACACCCCCTAAAACGGATGCTTGGCGGTACGTGTTCCTAATCCGAATGCTCTTACCCAACAAATTTGCTAGAAACTGCCTCAGTTTTTTGCTTTCCAGACCACCACCACACGCCCAGATATAGTGTTCATCGTGCCGTGAGACGTCACACAAGAATTTATAGTTTTCGTAGATTGAACAGGCAATATCCCATAAAATTGAAAACACAAAACTCCCCCGCGAGAGCTGATGTGAAACGGGCGTATTGAAAATAAATCCCCCTTTGGTCAAAGGCTGATCTTCATCAGCAATCAATGAACCCAAAGAAGCGACACACATCGAATGGCTGGTATCGTCCAATTCACGTTCAATCACATCGTACTCCTCATTGGGGTAAAAAATCTCTTTTAAGCGCTGATAGTTCAAACCCGTTACGCCCGCGTTCGCCTCTAATATGAAATGAGATTCGTCAATATGCCTACTGGTCCATGTACGCTGATGCTCATCTTTTTCATATTGATTCACCATTTTGATAATCGGCGTAGTCGTTCCAGAAACGATAACTACATCGTTTGACGAAGGCGCCATACTACGTATGGCCAATTGGGTATCCCCTCCTCCCACCACGACAACAGCTTCTGCTGAAATCTGTAATACTTGTGAGACGTCCCGAAGCACACTCCCTAATACTGTCCCCGCTTGCTTCAATACTGGCAAAACACCACTAGGGATACCAAATAGTGCCACGAGTTCCGCAGACCACTGTTTCCGTTCTACATCGTACAGTAACGTTTCAGATGCCTGTGAATGCTCGTAACATGGGATACCTGAAAATTTAAATTGTATCCAGTCACTAATACTCATGAAACACGTCATCTTTTCGAACAGACCGGGATATACGTTGCGAAGACCTATCAGCTTAAATGCAGAAAAAAGGGATGTCGGATAACGTCCTGATAGCTCGTATACACGGTCCTTTTGTTTCAGTTCCTTCTCCCATTTGCGGCCGCGATGATCTATATTGGGCATACCGAGTAGTGACCGATCTTCACTATCTACCACAATAATTCCTTCACGCTGGCTAGTGGCTGTGATTGCCTTAATACGGACTTCTCCCACATCTGCCAAAGCCTCTGCCGCTAATCTTAATATCTGCTGCCACAATTCTTCTGGATTAAAATAAATAGATTCCTCATATTTAGTATCAGCATAGTATTGTACATTCTCCCTTTTTATAGCTAATATATCACCTGTTGGCGTGACTACTCCCACCCTGGCATTGCCTGTACCTATATCGACAATTAAATACGCTTCTTTTTGAGCCATATCAGTTTAAAGTTTGTTTTTCCAAAACCGCTTTATTTACAAGCTGTTTGATCGTTTTATTACCTTCATGAAAAAATGCCCGTAGGTTGTTGTTCATAATAAAAGCATGATGATCCTCCACCTCGTGGGTCGCTCCAGCAATATGCGGTGTCGCCAACACATTTTTGTGATGAATCATTTTATAATCTATCTCATCTGGCGGCTCCTGGTAGAACACATCCAAAACAGCACCTCGAATTCGTTCTGTTTCCAACAACTCCAAAAGGTCTTCCCGATTTACCACAGTAGCACGAGCCGTGTTCACGAAAATGGCATCTTTTTTCAATAAGGAAAGATATTTTTTATCAATCATACCGTTAGTCTCTGTCGTCACGGGCAAATGGATTCCCACCACATCACACACCGAAAACAACTCTTCCAACGCTACTTTCTTATATGCAGGATTAGCATCCTCGTAATAGGGATCATAATATAGAATCTCTGCTGGAAAACTCGATAACATCCGCGCTGTAAATTGTCCAACTGCTCCAAATCCAACCATCCCTACTTTTTTCCCGGCCAATTCATTCCCTTTAAATTGGAGATAGGAGGTATGCGCGCCTTCACCCCAATTCTTACCTTCTAGCCAATCAATTGCAGGTAACGTATTTCGCATGAGAGCAATCACATTAGCAATAAACATTTCGGCTACAGCTTGCGCATTTCTTGCAGGTGTATGGAACACCGGAATCCCCAACTCGGTAGCAACGGCCAAGTCAATATTAGAGGGCGTGCCCCGGCAAATTCCCACAAATTTTAAATGTGGATTAGCGCGCAACACATCTGCTGTAATTTCATCATGTTCGGTTATTAACGCATCTGCTTCCGTTTCTTCCAATAACGCTTTCAACTCTGTCGGATTATACGCCCGTCCGTGAGGTTTCCAGGACCTATAGATGACCTCATCAAATAATCCTTCTAATTCTCGCAACGCTTTCTCGTTCTCATAAGGCGCCGTTAGTAATACTTTCATCATTCTCTGCTAATCTTATATTCTTCTTATACTATTTCCTTTACTTTTTTCCATTCCGCTGTTTTATCTACGGTGATAAACCTGGTCAGGATAGCGCTCAACACATAAAGCCCCGCCAATACCCAAATAACCCCTGCACTACCTATCGTACCAATCAAAACACCAACCAGCGCCGGCCCTACAAATACAGGCAGTCCAGCACCTAAATTCAAAATAGCCATCGCAGCGCCTTTATCCTCCTTGACCAAGGAAGGCACTAAAGCTGATAAAGGCACATAACCCGCTAGTAATGCTCCCCAAGCCACGCCGGCTGCCATAACTGCCCAATAGCTACCGTCAAACCATACCGGCGAATAATAGAATAAAACGGTTGTAATGGCACAACCAACGCCGCCAAACCACATAATCGTGTTTTGCCAACCCATCCGGTCACCCACGAAGCCAAAAATCAAATTAAAGATGATGTTGCCTGTAAAAATGGTTCCCCATATTTGCAGCCATTCTTTTGTTGCAAAGCCATGATCTGCCATATACATAGGAAGAAATACGGGAAACGCAAACTGCGCTGTTGTATTAATTACGCGCACAATCCCACCTAACAACACCTTAGGTTCCCTTTTCACAATAGTAAATCCATTGGCCAATTCTTTCCATTTCGATCCTTTGGAAGCTTTTGTTTCAAATTTATCCTTATTGAGAACTAAGGCGAAAAACGCACCTACCAAAACCCAAAATATAGAGCTCCACAAGGTGTTTTCATACCCTAAACGCCCTATTGCCCAGCTGGAATAGTAAGCACCAAGTACATTCAATCCGCCGGTAAAAACAAACCAAAACCAACCAACCGCTCTTCCCAACATATTTTGGGGAGTACGATAGGTAACCCACACCATAAACGAGTAGGCAAATAGCGGATAACCAAAGCCACGAATAGCATAGAAAAACAACATCGCTCCGTAATCCAGTTTTGCCATCCCGATACCAACAAAGCCGATGGTCCCAATAATATAAAGAAGTAGGCCCATCAGCATCGCTTTACGCGGCCCATAACTTTCCGCCAAAACGCCCGAAAACCAAGATGAAATAGCAATAGTAATACCGTATACAGTAAATAAAGAGGCGGATTGCTGAATATTCATCCCATGCTCGATGAGGTAAGGGCTTAACCAACCCTGCTCTACACCATCCCCCATCATGAAAATTAAAACACCTAAATAACCCCACGCCAGATGTCTCGGCAGCCCTGCTTTGTTTAGTAGATTTTGGTTCTGTGTCATCAAAAGAAGATTTATAACTGTATTTTGTAAATACAAAGTCAAATATAACTAAATAAAACATTATTAAACAAAATAAAATTAAAATAAAACCATTTTTAACTTAAACATATTAAAAAATTAACATTTTATTTAATTTCACACGCAAAATATTATTTTTGACCTTAACAAGGATCATACGTGATAAGGTCGACTTTTAAAGGAGCACAGCGATGGACATGAAAAATATTACAGACAGACATGGTTTTATCATAAATCATATTAATACGCACGGTCGTGCAACTATTAATGAATTGACGGAACTCACCGACGTATCAGGAGTAACTATTCGTAAAGATTTAAAAGTCTTAGAGGAGAAGGGGTTGCTTTATATCACCAGGGGTGGTGCATCCGTCCACAATCCATACTCAAGCGACAGACCAATTCAAGAGAAGGCAACGATTAACGCAGAGCAGAAAAACAACATAGCGCGCGCTGCCGTTAAACTTATTGGCTCAAACGACTCTATCATAATTGGCTCAGGAACAACAGCCTATAGCATAACACAACATCTCCATCCCACGACACCTTTAACGGTTATAACGCCAGCCATAAAGGTGAGCTTAGAGTTATGTGATCGTCCTAATATCGAGGTATTACAGCTTGGTGGTGTTATTCGCAAAAATTCTTCGTCCGTCGCGGGCTCTTATGCGGAATATATACTAGAGTCCTTATCAAGCGCGCTGATCTTCATCGGGGTAGATGGTATCGATCTGAATTTCGGTTTTTCTATAAGTAATCTCACTGAGGCAAATATTAACCAAAAAATGATCAATACCTCTCAGATTGTCGCGATTGTCGCGGACAGCACGAAATTTGGGAAACGAGGAATAGGTAAAATCTGTAACATTGAAGACGTGGACTACGTCATCACAGACAATAAAGTTCCAAAAGAATATATCAATGCATTAGAAGAAGCGGGGATACAAGTCATTATTGCATAAGAGGCAACGGACTATTCCGTTGCCTCTTATGCTTCTACGTTGTCGAAAGCAAATTTTTATTTCACGTTGTAATAATACACCGTCCGTCCGGCAGCACCCACTTCATTTTGACCTTCTACAACCACTTTATACCTACCGTTGCCATCACCATTGTAGAAATCCAGCGTAGCGTTACCTTCGCTATCCAAAACCACTTCCGGATTCCAATAAATGGTCGTCCGGTAATCGTTTGTGTTTTTACTATCGGGCGTATCGTATTTGGGCGAATAAAACTGCCTTTCTTTGACATAGCCAAGTGGCATCATGTCAATGACGTTTGTCTTGGGCAACATACTTTCAATTTCCGAAAGCGACATCCGTGGTTGTTTACTTTGCTCTTTCTTCTTCGTCATAATCGAAACAACCCCATCATTTTGGTAAGTGCGGCTTACTGTTCCCAATTCATCCCGTAAAAATATTTCGATAGCTTCAATGTCTGACGGAATGATAGAGTTTAGCGCTTGCTCGTCGATAGGCATACCGTCCATAAAGAACTGGACGGGTATTCGGCTTCCCTGATTATAATTTCGAGTAATATAATATTTCAACGTCTGGTTATCATATGTGATTCCGGTTAACATCGTTGTTAAGCACATGGTCAGCACATTACAACCTGAAAGGCGTTCCCCTTCGACACGATGTTCTGGCATCGAAAGTCCGGATAGAGATGAGAACTCCTTACTGGTTACCATCTTCCGTTGGACACCCGTAACCTCAACTTCATCTATCAAAATAGAGGTTCGGTATTCGTTCTTACTATTATTCAAGTAAGCTTTCATTTCTTGGTCAATATTTTGCACGTTGTCACTCGCATAAGGATTTCCTCGATCTATCCCCGGAAAAAAGGTCTGATCCATATTGATAACTAAGTTTCTAAAATTATCATTGCCCCGAGCATTTATGGTTACTTTGGACGAATCAGGGAATACTAAATTTTCGAACGCAAATCTACCTTGATTGTCTGTGTAAGTATCCTTCCGTATGCTTCTTGACGGAATCGACAATAAAAGCCCTCCATTAGGCTGAGGACGTCCCGTATTCAATCGTAATATCCCCGAAAGCGTAATCCCCTGCTCAGGCATAAATTGAACCTGGGGAAGCTTTTCTGCGATTAAATCATCGTACGAAAATCTTCTGAACCCCTGTGTCATTAACAACGCATTTAAAGCTTCCTTTCTATTTTCATTTTTTTCATTAAAGTAATAATTCGGCTGCTCGACATACCCCTGAAGATCCGATGTTAACAAGTAGTTACTCAGAATCCCTAACTCTTGATCATCGTTATAAGGCACCTTTGTATCATCAATCACCGCTACCGAATAATTGCTCTTCAGTGAGTCCGTAATGGGAACATGAAGTACTAGCTTTACTCCTTCTTTCTTTGCGTACGTCGTTTTATCTGTTTTGACACCGATGTCCAATAACGGTTGAGACTGGTTAAACACCAAACGTTCGCTCAACAATTTTCCACTAGGTTGCATAATCGACAGTTGCACGATACCATTTGGAAGTTTATCCTTCGGTATACTAATTAAAATGGAAGAGTTTTTCAAGGTCGCTTGTGCAGCGTATACCAAATGTCCGTTTGATTGCCCTAATACGTAAAACGGCTGATTTGCATTTTTTTCATAAAAGGCGTCATTCGCAACCAGCCCCATCTGCAGTGAAGCATCATCTTCGCTATGCAAAACGACGTTCATTCCTGCCTCTTTGACTACAGGGAGATCATATGTCCGTTGCTCGCCGTTCTCAAAAGATACTGTCGCTTTATAACTTTCCCCTGCAACCGGTGTGAAGTCAATCGCTCCCATGCCGAATGTAACGTCATTGAACGTTGCTACTTCTTTCTTCTTACTGTCGATAATCTTACCTTGTATTTTTAATCCCTTGCCTGTAGAACTAACAGCTTTGAATGCTAATTTTTTGGGAATTCCAGCGAGAAGATCACCACCCTCCGGAAAAAATTGGACGTCCGCATCCCACAGCGCGTTTTGCAAAGAATAGCTGCCCATCAGGTCAGGGGCCACTTTGTCCCCCTCAATCTTCACATTAAGCCTTCCGTTTTTTAGATATTCTTTATCCTTGATAGTAAGATTAATAGTTACACGTCCCATATCGTCTGTCTCACCCTTTCCCTTGCTAAACGGATCCCAACCATCGATCGCCTCCCACGTGAGTTTTCGCCTACCCAACAAGTTGCCTTCTCTATTCCTGAACTGTATCGTGGCTTTTGTCTTATTGTCGCCATCAGGCGTATACGTAATTTCAGCTCCCAATTTTTTATTAATAGCGTCACCAATGGGCACAATCTTATTATAGAAGTAAGCATTGTCAAAATTCGCCATCCATCTCGTGTAGGCTCGAAACCGATAATTATCTTGTGCAATGAACTGTGGATCCAACACTAACTGTCCCTTTCCACTATTGTCCTCAAGCGGTACGCGCAAAGTCTGTATTAATGAGTCCTTACTTGTTAGCATTTCTACATAAACAATCTTACTAGGACTATATTCAAATAAATTATGCTGCAAATAGGTCTTGAACCACAAGGTATCCCCTACAGCATAATACGGTTTATCAAAATGTAAATGCACCTTTTCGACCGGGTAGACTCCAAAATATTTTTGAACTCGTTCCACCACCGTATTGATGGGTATAGCGGGTAATTCCTGAGCCAGTCCACTTCTGGATCCGAAGGATAGAAAGATAACAACTAAGAAAATAAAAAGCTTCTTCATTAAATACACAGTTTTTTCGCGGAGATAAATATATCCATTTTTTTGTGAAATCGATTATTTTTGACCTAGGTTTAACACCTTATAATAGCGGAGCAAGCAAGCGGCATACAGAATCAAGGCCTCGTTTCCATACATTCCGCTTTTTCCATTCGGCCAAAGTCATAAGCTCACAATCTTCTTTATCGCGCTCAAATTGTTCTTCCAATTGCCTACAAACAGCATCATCAGAAACAACTGCCGCTATTTCGTAATTGATATAAAAACTACGTGTATCTAAATTGACTGTACCTATATAAGAAAGCTTTCCGTCGATATTGATTGTTTTTGCATGGATAAAGCCTTTCTTATAAAAATAGACCTTTACACCCCGTTCCAACAGAGGCTTAATAAATGAAAGACTAGCATGTTGCACGATATAAGAGTCCGATTTCTCTGGCAACATCAATTCAACTTCCAAGCCCGAAGCTGCGGCCACCTTTAACGCGGTTGACAATTCATCGCTTGGCACATAATACGGTGTCACAAGCTGAATTTTGTTATCTGCCTCTCCCAATCCCACGAGAATAGCCTCCATATTAAAAGGCCCTAGTGACCCAGGATCACTTTCAACAAAGGAAACCGCCGCTCTTCCTTTTCTTTCTGTGTCCGGCATCTGGTGGAGCAGATATCCATCACTCAGTTGAAAAGGTCTGCCATCCGCTAAATTCCACGAGTTCCAAAAGCCAATCTGGAGCATGTTAACAGCCGGTCCTTCTATCTTTAAAGATGTATCACGCCAAAAAAGGGGATTATTATTTGTTGGGGTATTGATATATCTATCTGAAATGTTGATTCCTCCTATGTATCCTATCTTCCCATCAATGATAGCTATTTTACGGTGGTTTCGATAATTGCTGCTCCCCAATGAAGTAAAAGTCACTGGCAGGAAACCTCTAAATTCACCCCCCCAATCCTTACGTTTTGCCAGATATTTTATGAAAGCCGGCGAGCCGATACTGTCCACTAGGACGCGCACGAAAACACCTTCTTTGGCTTTTTCTTCCAAAATATGCAGAACCTCTCTACCAATCGTACCCATTTCGAAAATATAGTATTCTAAGTGAATAGAATGACAGGCGCCCCGTAAGGATTTCAGAAAGTCGGGAAACTTTTCTTCGCCGTTAATAAGCAATTTTACGCTGTTTTCTGTTGTCGGTGACGAAACACGTTCGTTTTTTAAAAACGTAAACACCCTAGAAAGCGTACCTATTCGCTCGTTAATACGGGCAATATTCTGTTCCATATAAGGTTCCAAACGTTCCCATTCCTTCTCCAAGCGTATCATTTGTGCGTCGTTCACTCGTTTCAGCCGTCTAACTTTATTAAATTTCTGTCCGAAAAAATAATAAATTAACAGCCCGATAACCGGTAAAAAAATAATGACCAGAATCCACGATAAAGTTTTTGTAGGATTTCTGTTCTCAATTAAAATAGTGCTGAGCACACCCAAATACAGAAAAACAATCGGTATCCAATACCATTGTTTTAAAAAATGGAGCAGTTCTTGTGTAAATTCCATATGTCGACCAACGTCCAATAAAAATAGGGCTTTTATGTGAATTAAACGAACAGTTAGTTTACGTTAAGAATTGTTAAAGGAACAACTATTCTATATAAAAAACGTTATAATTGCACACTCTGTAACCAAACCGTTACAATAAACACGTAGATTATATTAAGATATAATGTTAAAAATGAGCAACAGAAATCCAAAGTTAAAACAAATCGCATACACGTTAATGGCTGTGGCTATTACAGCTTTTTTTTCAAATTGTAACACCGGAAAATCGGAAGAAACAACAAATAAACCTATTGCGTTGCCTGTACACATGGTGGACACCAGTAGCGCGGTAACAGTAAAAAATTATCTTGGAACAATTGAGGGCAAGGTAAATGTAGAAATCCGCCCACAAGTGGAAGGTATTTTGCAAGAGATATACGTAGACGAGGGACAATACGTAGAGAAAGGACAAAATTTATTTAAAATAGATGCCTCCGTATATCAGGAAGGACTCAACAACGCTGTCGCCAATCAGAATGTCGCCAAAGCAAGACTGGAAAATGCGAAATTGGAGGTAGAGCGTCTAAAACCGTTGGTAGACAACGATGTCATATCTGAAGTCAGACTACGGAAGGTAATGTCGGATTACGACGTGGCGAAAGCTTCGCTCGACCAAGCAGCTGCCGAAGTACGAAATGCAGAAATTAGCAAAGAGTTTACTATTTTGAAAGCACCGGTTAGTGGTTATATCGGTCGGATCCCGAAGAGAATCGGAAACCTCGTAACGAAAGGCGACAGCGAGCCAATGACTGTGTTGTCCGATGTACAGGAAGTATATGTCTATTTTTCGGTGAATGAGTCAGACTTCTTATATTTTTCAAAACTAAAGGCGCGGGAGGATAGCATTTTAGGCATCAAAAACAGCAAACATAGATTAGTATTTCCTGACGCTACCTTAATACTTGCAGATGGTGAAACCTACGATGAAAAAGGTATTGTAGACGCTATCGACGGCCAAGTCGATAGAACAACCGGGGCAATCTCTTTAAGAGCTTCTTTTCCAAACGAAGACAATATCTTAAGAAACGGTAGTACAGGTACACTAAAAATATCAGAGACTAAAAAAGGCGTAATCCAAATTCCGCAAGTCGCAACCAGCTCTTTACAAGATAGAACATTTGTGTATACCTTAGATGACAACAACCGAGTCGAGCGCCGTTCAATTAAAATAGAGGGCACCAGTAAAGATAATTATATTGTCTCTGGCTTAAACATTGGAGATCGGGTCTTGCTTTCCGGAATTGATAAAATCACGGACGGCTCTGTGGTAACACCTATCTCACAATAATTGCGGATGTTTTCATCTTCTGTCCCCTTACCAGATTGATTTTTAAAGTATTGTTCAAATGTTAAAAACATTCATAAACAGACCGGTGTTAGCCACCGTGGTGTCCCTTATTTTAGTGATCTTAGGCCTGGTGGGAATGGTAATACTTCCCGTCAGTAGATTTCCTGAAATCGCTCCTCCCAGCGTAGTGGTATCCTTAAGCTATCCGGGAGCAAACTCTGAAACAGTCGCAGAGAGTGTATTGTTGCCCGTTGAAGAAGCAATCAATGGTGTTGAAGATATGACATACATCCGATCAACGGCAACAAACTCGGGCTCGGGTAGTATACAAGTATTCTTCAAAACAGGCACGAATCCCGACATTGCGTCGGTTAATGTACAGACCCGTATTTCCAGAGCTATCTCCACTATTCCTACAGAAGTCAATGAAAATGGAATAATTGTGCAGCCGAGACAGAGTGGTGCTATTATGACAATAAACCTCTACTCTGATCATAAAGATTCCATTTACGATGAAACTTTTTTGCAGGCCTATGCTCAAATCAATATGATTCGTCCCCTTTTACGGGTAGATGGCGTAGCTCAAGTGGCGAGGATCGGTGCGCGGGATTACTCGATGCGTGTCTGGCTGAATCCTGAAAAACTG
This sequence comes from Sphingobacterium gobiense, assembly GCF_002980575.1. Classification (GTDB taxonomy): domain Bacteria; phylum Bacteroidota; class Bacteroidia; order Sphingobacteriales; family Sphingobacteriaceae; genus Sphingobacterium; species Sphingobacterium gobiense. The sequence goes on along the minus strand of NZ_PVBS01000001.1, from coordinate 13,885 downwards.
GCGTTGTACAATTTAGTACCTCAAGATGTCACAAAAGCTTTAAATGATCAGAACTTCGAGATGGCGCCAGGCAAATTCGGAGAAGCCACCGATGAAGTATTCGAAACAGTCATCCGGCATAAGGGACGCTTTTCACAACCTGAAGAGTTCGAGAACATGGTTATAAAAACCAATGTCGATGGTTCTGTTTTATACTTAAAGGATATTGCACGTATTGAGTTCGGTGCCACAAACTTGAACAGTGATAACAAAGTGAATGGCTATCCGGGCTTGACCCTCAATATTACACAAACCAGTGGCTCCAATGCGCATGCCATCGATCAAGAGGTACGAAAAGTACTAGAGGAAATATCGGTCGCCTTTCCAAAAGGAATGCATTATGAAATATCCTATAGTGTGCGGGATCAAATTGACGAGTCTATCAACCAAGTAAAGCATACGCTTTTTGAAGCTTTTATTTTGGTATTTATTATCGTGTTCATTTTCTTACAAGATTTCCGTTCCACATTAATACCGGCGATTGCTATTCCCGTGTCGCTTGTAGGTACGTTTTTCTTTTTAAGCCTTTTTGGTTTCTCTTTGAATGTACTCACCATGTTCGCACTCGTTCTCGCTATCGGGATCGTGGTAGACGACGCCATTGTTGTCGTTGAGGCGGTACATCAGAAAATGCATGAGACAGGTTTGAAAGCTAAAGAAGCCACTATACAGACCATGTCCGAGATTACCAGCGCTATTCTATCCATTACAATGGTCATGGCCGCGGTATTCCTTCCGGTGGGTTTTATGAAGGGGCCGGCAGGTATTTTCTATCAACAGTTTGCCTATACACTTGCAACGGCGATATTAATATCCGCGGTAAATGCTTTAACCCTCTCCCCGGCTCTTTGTGCACTATTGCTCAAACCTGTACATCCTCAGAAAATAGAGGAAGAGAAAAAACTGAATACCTTTCAAAAATATAAAACAAGGTTCTTCACGGCCTTTAATACAACTTTTGATCGATTTACAACCAAATATCTTTCTGGCGTAAAGTATTTGTTGAATCATAAGAAGCTAGCCTTTTTAGGGCTAGCCATCATCACACTCATAGGTACCGTGTTCTTGATGAATACGCCAAGAAGTTTTATTCCTACAGAGGACGATAGTTTTATAACCTACTCGTTGGCCATGCCCCCGGGCGCTTCGTTATCCAGAACTACGGCCGTATTGCGCAAGGCCGACAGTATCCTAAAGAAACGAGAAGATATCGCGGGGATGACAACTGTATCGGGCTTCAACGCCTTGGACGGAGGAGTTAGTCCTGCATTTGCCGCTGGTTATATTAACCTTAAGTCCCACAAGGAGCGTACAGACATCAAATCCATAAATGCGTTTATGGACACTATTCGAAATGACCTATCGGAAATCGACGAGGCTACATTCACGGTATTCCCACGACCAACTGTACAAGGGTTTGGCGAATTTGCAGGATTGGAGCTGGTATTACAAGATCGTTTGGGCGGTGATATTCGCGATTTCGATCTTGTTGCCGATACCTTTATCCGGCAGATTAACAAACTCCCAGAAGTGGGCAACGCATACACAACGTTTAAATCTAATTTCCCACAGTTTGAAGCTGATATCGATGTGGTCAAAGCAAAAAGTCTCGGTGTTGACATTCGCGAAATGATGGCCACCATCCGGTTATATTTCGCCCGTGTGAACGGTGGAGATTTTAACCGTTTCGGCAGAACATATCGTGTATATATGCAAGCTGATTTTGATTTCCGAACTGACCCCGAATCACTCAACTCAATTTTTGTCCGAAATAAGGACGGAGGAATGGTACCTGTAGGAACACTGATGACACTAAATAAAGTTATCGGCCCCGAATCTGTTTCGCGTTACAACTTATATAACTCGATCACCGTGAACGCTACACCCGGTGCCGGATATAGTACAGGCGATGCCATGGCAGCTATCGAGCAGCTTGCCGCTGCCGAACTACCCGCCAACTATGGTTATGAATGGACAGGAATGGCCTACGAAGAAAGTCAGGCAGGCTCACAAACCATCCTTATTTTTGGGCTTTCATTCATCTTTATATACTTCCTTTTAGCTGCCCAATACGAGAGCTATATTCTTCCATGGGCAGTTTTACTCTCCGTTCCCGTCGGATTAATTGGTGTATTCTCCACCATCTGGATAGTGGGGTTACAAAACAACATTTATGTACAAGTGGGACTAATTATGTTGATTGGTTTGTTGGCAAAAAATGCGATTCTTATTGTTGAGTTTGCTATACAACAGCGTAACAAAGGCATGAGTATTTACGATGCAGCCGTTATGGGCGCGAAATTACGTCTACGTCCTATTCTGATGACGTCACTTGCTTTTGTCGCTGGATTAGTCCCTTTGATGTGGACCGTTGGCCCCTCCGCTATTGGAAACCACTCGATCAGCTTCAGTGCTGCAGGTGGCATGCTATCCGGTGTAATATTTGGTATATTTATTATCCCTGTCTTGTTTATGGTCTTTAAAACACTAGATGAAAAAGTAAGGGAGAAACTTAAATCTTCTGACGAATAACGTATGAATACTATGACACTGAAACGACTGGTATATATTACGGCAGTATTGGTCAGCTTATCCGCATGCAAAGTCGGTAAGCGTTACGTCCAACCCGAATTAAATCTGCCCGAGAGTTTTCGAGGAGATACGCTCACGTATCAACAGGATACAATTACCTTTGCACAGGTTTCTTGGCGCGCATTTTTCAATGATCCGCAACTCATCGCCCTTATTGATACAGCGCTCGTAAACAACTACGATATGCGAACAGCATTGAAGAATATTGAAATCGCCAATCGTAATCTAAAACAGAACAAACTGGAATATCTTCCTTCCATTGACGGCAATATTGCTACCGTAAATAGACAATATCGATCGAGGGATTTTTATGGAAATCCATCGTCGGGATGGTATGGCGACAAAGAAGCACCGGACAACCTTTTTAACTACCAATCGCAATTTGCTACGGGATTAGAATTTAGTTGGGAGCTCGATATATGGGGACGAATCGCCCATCAGCAAGATATTCTAAAATCAGATTTTTTAGATTCTTATGAGGCAAAAAATGCTATCCAAACCCGTCTGATTGCCGATGTTGCCAAAGGGTATTTTAACCTTATCATGCTAGACGCTCAAATTGAAGTTGCCAAACGCAACCTACAACTTAATGACAGTACGCTACGCATGATCCGATTGCAATATGACGCTGGAGAGATAACTGCATTAGCCATCCAACAAACAGAATCACAGCGACTGGTCGCTGCTTCACTGATCCCCGAGTTGGAGAAAGAAATTGCGCTGCAAGAAAACGCACTAAATGTCTTAATAGGCGAGATGCCAAATGTTGTAAGCAGAGGTTTTAAAATAGACAGTCTGATGAACACTGAAAACAGCATCACTTTAGGTGCTCCTCTAGAGATTGTCAGGAACCGACCCGACATTAAACGGGCTGAATATGCACTCGTTGCCGCTAACGCTGAAATGAATATACAACAGATTATGCGCTATCCCCAGCTGTCGCTCAGCGGCGTATTTGGCGTGAACGCGATGCTGCCAAAAAACTGGTTTAACATTCCAGGAGCTCTTCTAGGCGGTATCGCTGGCGGAATAACTGCACCCGTCTTTCGAAACGGACGATTAAAAAACGCGTGGGAAGTTGCAAAGATCGAGCGCGAAATGACAGAACTGGAACTACAAAAAACGGTCATGGAAGCTGTGCACGAAGTATCCAACGCCGTCATTACGGTGGAAAAACAGAAAGAGCAAATCGCACTGGCAAGAAGAAGAGTGGAAAATTCCGAATTAGCCGTTAGAAATGCTTCGCTTTTGTTTATGAGTGATTATGCAACTTATCTAGAAGTAATCACGGCCCAAAGCAATGCCCTCTCCAGTGAACTTGCATTGGTTGACATCAGACAGAAACAGCTAGAAGCTTATGTCGATTTATATCGGGCACTCGGCGGCGGATGGCAGGAAATGACAATAGAATGAAGCATCCCTTGTAAAGCTCTTTGGGTTTTAAGCACAATTGATGGCGCCATCTATGTATAGTAGTGGACTTAGATAAGGAATATCTAAGTTCGCTCCTCTCAATATGAACCAAATACCCATAACTAAATAAAGAAATGGCAATACTCGGTTAAATCCACGTTTAAAAATGGGTTTGGAAAAGTTTCCTACAAAAGAGAAGAGGAAGAGCAAAGGCAATGTTCCCAAGCCGAAAAGGACCATAAAAAGAAAGCTATTCAGTAGAGAATCCGCATTCATAGCTGACGCCAATGCTATATACACTATACCACACGGCAAAATACCATTTAACATTCCCGCCACAAGAGAACCTCCAGGCCTATAAAGCCATCGCCCCATATATTTTGTAAACGGTTGAACTGCCTTTCTTTGAAAATGGATTAACCCTTGTGTATTTTTCCCAAAGAGATAAAACACACCGATTGACACAAGTACAATTCCTACCGTCCAACTCAACCCTTGTTGCCATCCTTGTATAGTAGCCATACCCCCTAATAATCCCACAAAAAAACCTATTATCCCGTAGGTCAGTATGCGTCCGATTTGATAAAGCACCCGATTAAAAACCAAGTTCCATGACAATCTTATGTTGCCGTTTATAGCGATCAACAATGGACCACACATAACAGCACAATGTACACTGCCAAAAAAACCCATAAAAAACGCTAAATAGTGATAGGTCATATTAGAAGTATAGATTATGATCAGAAGTATAAGGCGTTCCATCTTGTTGCCAAGAAATTTCCAGCCGCCAACTTCCCCTAGTAAAGCTACCCACGGGTAATCTATAATGCTGGCTTTCCGTTACAAAGGGTATCACTATATCCAACATATTATCAGATGGCCGTTTAAAAAAAAGCTCCCCGCGATTACGTGCCTGCTTGAAGGCAATATACAGTGTATCATTTTTGATGTTCACGGTTGGACGAGCATTATCATCTAATAAGTTCTGTTTACGTTGATAAACCTCATCATAGGATAAACTTTTTTCATAGTAGTCCTCATCTTCCAGTGTATCTTTATTCTTTGTCACCATATATATACCGGCACTTACAATAAATATGATGAACGTTCCCAATCCCAATATAATCTTTAATCCCCAGTTCATGCTTATACTATTTTTTAGTTGGAGGAGCTATAAAAGTTGTCTTTAAAGTCTCCATTACTTTTCCATCAGAAACAATGTTCACCTTGACATGCTGTTTATAGTACTTTATTTCTCCCTTATTCATCAACAGGAAAAAACTCAGTTTTGCGTTTCCCTCCTTTTTCAAACCATGAATATTGTTCACCATTTGCACGTTAATCCTATCGTCAACACTTTCAATCTCAAATTGAATTTCTTTTCCGGATTTATTTAGCAGCTCCAACGTATATAAATTACTCACCTTACCGTCTTCCCGGAGCTGATAAGAACTTCCCGTTGCACGCAATAAGCGTCCGTCTATCTCCGAACGGCTAAACAATAAGAAACCAAATACAGCAGTCAATACAACCAATGTAGCAGAATAAGCTATAGCGCGCATATTATTTTTCTTACCTGATTTCCCCTCTTCAGATAGATCATCCATGGAATAAAAACCGATAAGGCGTTTAGGTTTCCCTATTTTATCCATAACGGTATCGCACGCGTCGATACAAGCCGTACAATTCACACATTCCAACTGTGTACCATTACGAATATCAATACCTGTCGGGCATACATGTATACAAAGTTTACAGTCAATACAGTCTCCTTGTTCCGTATCATTTTTTTTCAGCTTTCCTCTCGGTTCTCCGCGATTAACATCGTAAGCTACCGTTAAACTTTTTTCATCGAGTAGTACGCCTTGCAACCTACCATAGGGGCACAAAGTTGTACAGACAATCTCGCGGACATAAGTAAATACAGCGTAAAAAACAAGGGTAAACACAATAATGGACGCAAAGCCGATAATATGTTGATCCACCGGATCGGTCATAATATTTAGTAGTGCATCAGCACCAATAATATAGGCTAAGAATATGTTCGATATAAAAAAAGATATGGCTAAGAAAATCGTGTGCTTCAATACCTTTTTCCAAGCTCTGCTATCAGAATCAGGTCCCTTATTTAAGTTCCGCTGTTGTATCCAATCACCCTCAATAAGATATTCTATACGTCGAAAGATCAATTCCATAAAAATGGTTTGTGGGCATGTCCAACCACACCAAACCCTACCGTAAACTGCTGTAAAAAGAACGATACCCACCATCATAATCAACATCCCGAAAACAAAAATATGCAAATCTTGTGGGTAGAAAACTGAACCGAAAATGGAGAATTTTCGTTCAATAATATTGAGCATTAGAAACGGATTGCCATTAATTTTAATGAATGGGGTGACAAAAAGGAACAGCAGTAACGAATATCCCACCCACTGTCTGTAGTTGTACAACTTGCCACTGGGCTTTTTGGCGTAAATCCATTGGCGCTTTTCTTTCCCTGAAATTGAACAGGCACTATTTCCATCTACCACTGTTCCCATACTACACCTCATTTTCCGCAACTACCTGCCCTGCAGAAATATCAGGCGTTACTTCATTGGCTTTCCGTGTCACCTTTTCTCCTTGCGGTTCTTTCGGATTCGGTGGGTTCGTACCAGCCAGTGTGATAATATAATTACTTACTTCCGCTATTTGCCCTGGTGTCAGCGTTTGTTCCCAAGGCACCATTCCTTTCTCTGGAACACCATATTTCACAACCGCGAAAACATCTTTAATGTCACCACCATGTAGCCAATATTCGTCAGTCAAGTTTGGACCAATGCCACCCTCACCCACGTTTCCATGACAAACGGCACAATTCGCCATATAGATACCCTTTCCCGATGCGGCCAATGCGCCGGTTACATCGACCTCTATCGTGCTTTCATCGACTAGATTTGCAGACTGTGCTAAAAATTCTTGCTTCGCCTTTTCCGCTAATGCCATTTCTCGTTGATACTCTTGATCTTGATTAGGTCCCCATCCGAAAACATGATAGACAAGTAAATAAACTATCCCAAAAGTAATCGTAGAATAGAACAGAGCGTTAAACCACGCCGGAACGGGATTATCCAACTCCTTGATACCATCATATTCGTGATCTATCTCTAAATCTTTCTCCTCTTCGATTGGTCGCAAGCTCAACAACTTAGTCCAGATAACGTCCCACCCCACCTTATTAACTTTTTTTGCCTGTTGCTCAATCGCCAAATGCGGCATCGTCAAGTTAATAATAGATTTCATAGCCTTATCCACCACCAGTGCTGACGCTAAGAGGGCTATCATGACGACGATTAAGGCGATAATAAGGATATCGTTGTATATATTCCCCCATCCGAAGACCCATTCGGATGCTTCTGTTGTGGTTTCGACTGTTAATAATAGTGTATTCATAAATCTCTATTTGTGAAATGATTGGTCGTTCTCTTTTTCTGACTCCCCATCGTCAAACGGAATATCTTTCATATGGTCGATATGATCTTTCTTCATCCAAAATAGCATACAAGCCACAAGTACAAAAAATAACAGAAAGACCCATAACGATGCAATTAGATAGAACTCATCTCCATTTAAATTTGTTATTTGCTTAAACATAAATCCTCCTATTAATTATCTGATAATACGATCTCGTCGGCTGCTTCCGACACTTCAGCCTTGATATCTTTGCCTAAACGCTGTAAATATGCGATCATAGCGATGATCTCACTATCCGATCGAACTTCCACTTGATTTGCGACTAAATCTGCGGTAATCTCATTTGCCTGATTTTGTAAATCCGTTAACGCATTTTGGATTTCCTCTTCTGAATAAGGCACACCCAATACACGCATTGCGTTCATCTTCGCATCCAAAAGGCTGTTGTTCAATGTCTGTTCAATTAGCCATGGATAAGCAGGCATAATACTTCCAGGAGAAGTAATCGTTGGATCCAGCAAATGGTCAAAATGCCATTTATTAGGATATTTCCCTCCAAGACGATGTAAATCCGGCCCCGTACGTTTGGATCCCCAGAGGAACGGCATATCGTAAACAAACTCTCCTGCTTTGCTGTATTCGCCATAACGAGCAGTCTCTGAACGGAAAGGTCGTACCGTTTGCGAATGACAGTTGACACAGCCTTCCCGGATATATAGATCACGTCCCTGAAGCTCGAGTGCTGTATAGGGTTGAACCGAAGCAATTTTCGGCACATTGCTGCTAATCGTAAACGTCGGAATCATTTCCACAATACCACCGATGAGAATAGCAACCAAAGCCAATACCATGAATAAAATAGGTTTACGTTCCAAACGTCGATGTTTCGAAGATTCCCTTTTCACAACAGGTTCCAAAGCAGGCGCTTCAGCTGCTTCGTTGGCAACCAGTTTCCCCGCTTTCATTGTCTTAATTAAGTTGTACGTCATGATAATAGCACCCGTCAGATACAACGCACCACCTAAAGCACGCATCATATGCATCGGAAGAATTTCCAAAGTGGTAGCCAAAAAATTCGGATATTTCAACACACCCTCTGGCGTAAACTCTTTCCACATCAAGCCTTGTACAACGGCAGCCCAATACATCGGGATAGCATAGAATAAAATTCCCAATGTACCGATCCAAAAGTGAACATTCGCTAATTTCTTCGAGTACAATGGTGTTTTATAAATTTTCGGGATAATAAAATACAGGACAGCAAACGTCAAAAAGCCATTCCAACCTAATGCTCCTACGTGTACGTGCGCGACAATCCAGTCAGTAAAGTGCGCAATAGCGTTAACTTGTTTTAACGATAACAACGGACCTTCAAAGGTTGCCATACCGTAAGCGGTCAATGCAACAACCATAAATTTCAACATCGGCTCCGTACGCACTTTATCCCAGGCACCCCGCAACGTCAGCAGTCCATTAATCATCCCGCCCCAGCTTGGAGCTATCAACATAATGGAGAACACAACCCCTAACGATTGAACCCATGAAGGTAATGATGTATATAATAAGTGGTGAGGCCCTGCCCATATATAGATAAATATCAGCGACCAAAAGTGAAGGATACTCAGTTTATAAGAGTAGACCGGACGGTTGGCCATCTTGGGCAAAAAGTAATACATCATACCTAAATAAGGTGTGGTCAAGAAAAAAGCAACGGCATTATGCCCATACCACCATTGAACCAAAGCATCCTGTACCCCAGCATACACATAATAACTTTTCCAGAAACTAACAGGAAGTTGAATAGAATTCACAATATGTAATACAGCAACCGTCACAAAGGTTGCTATATAAAACCACACCGCTACATACATGTGACGCTCGCGGCGTCTAATAATAGTGCCGAACATATTTATTCCAAACACTACCCAAATTAAGGTAATAGCAATATCGATCGGCCATTCCATTTCCGCATATTCGTGCGAGGACGTATAACCCAATAGCAAGGTAACTGCCGAAGCTACGATTATAAATTGCCAGCCCCAAAAATGAATTTTACTCAGCAGATCACTAAACATCCGTGCCTTTAGAACACGTTGCATAGAATAATAGACCCCCATAAAAATCGCGTTGCCAACGAATGCAAAGATAACCGCGTTCGTATGCACAGGACGTACCCTACCGAATGTCGTGTACTGGTTTAAAAAATTCATCTCCGGCCAGATCAATTGTGTGGCTACGAGCAGACCGATGGACATCCCCACTAGGCCCCAAACAATTGTCGCAACACCGAAGTCTCGGACAATCCTGTTGTCATAATTAAATTGCGTTACCTGCATATTCTCTCTAATAGTTGATTTGCCGGTAAAAGTAGCCGTTTTTCTATGACACTGTAATGATACATCTTTGAGAAAAAAATGATCCTCATCACTTTAAATACGTCAAAAAAAAAGACTTTCCACAATTGGAAAGTCTTCTCTACATATCACTTGTAGCGCACAATTTATAACAAATTCTGCTCATTTATATGCTGATATTTATCGGCCATTTCTGCATAACGTTTGTATCCATGCTTGTGGGGATTTTCTATAACCTGCTTCATAGAAACTAATTTATAGACATACGTGCCAGTTTCGTTATTCAACCTTAAGTTATAGTAATCGTTTGTACCTTGACGACGTATCGAGCTCTTCAAACTGCCACCACCAACATTGTACGCTGCCGCTACTAATGTCCAGTCACCAAACTCTTTGTACAGACTTTTTAGATAACGAGCTGCAGCGTGCGTAGATTTAATTAAGTCCTTGCGTTCATCGACACTTCCGTTAACTTTTAAGCCATAGAGGCGTGCAGTAGCCGGCATAAATTGCCAATAGCCACCTGCCCCTTTATGGGAAGTTATTTGGGGATTCATGTCGCTTTCTATAAGTGGAACATATTTAAAATCTTCTGGAATCCCGTACGATGCTAATATCGCTGCTATTTTCGGTAAATGTTGTTCTGCTTTTTTATGCAAGCTATACGTTTGTTGCTTGCGGAAAGAGAAATTTGTCAGATACCGTTCAAATTTTCTCTCTACTGAGGGTCTATGTAGCGGAACTCGCTTGTTCGCAAACTTTACAGAGCGGTAATACACCTCTTTTTGTTTCTCTGGCGATAAGGCTATCGCTTTCTTTTTTTTCACAACCTGTTCCAACAAAGTCTTCCGTATTGGGTCCTTTTTGGATGTTGAATTGGGTGTGGAGTACAGCTTTGACAAGATCATTACAGACAAAACTACACTACAACACAGTACTCTTTTTTTTATCATTCAATCCCTTACTGCTACCTATCCACGAAATTAAGATCAATACTTAAAAGCGATCAAAGATAGCTTGGTTCAATTTCAGCCTGCAAATGTACGAAGAATTCTCCTATCTTCCAAAATTCCGCTTACTAGCGCCACACTTTGCTGTTCGTAAAACCATCCTTTACACCACGAGTACAGATTCAATAACCGTAATTTTTCTTCTCTGAACTAAATAAAAAAACCTTACCTTTGTAGCTTAATTTTATACATATGCCATTCAATAACAAACGGAACAGTCGCGACGACAACTCCAAAAAAAGCAGAAGCAACTCCGAAAGCTTCCGCTCAAAAAATGGTCGCTCACAACGGTCATCTTCAACAAATGAGTTTAGAAAGACTAAATTTGAAGAAGAAGACAACAAAAAATCGAATCCCTTTAGCAAGTTTGAAAAGAAAAACAAAAAGGATGATTCTGGTCGTTCTTTCAGTAAATCTGATAAACTGATCAAGAGAAACACAGACCGCCCTTTTCAAAAAGACGAAAAAGGAGGCTACAGTGGTCCAAAGAAATTTGAAAAAACTGGAAAAAAATCGTTCAATCGATTTGATGACGAAAGTAAAGATAAATACAAGAATAAAGAAAGCTTTAGACCCTCATACCCTAGAAAGAAAATCGCTGTCACGGATCCGAAAGACGACGGCCTAATCCGTTTAAATCGTTATATCTCTAATGCAGGTATATGTTCTCGTCGTAAAGCGGACGAACTGATCGAATCAGGAGTCGTAACGGTAAACGGGGAAGTAGTCACTGAATTAGGGACTAAAGTAGATCCTACAAAAGATGAAATAAGATATAATGGTGAGCGGTTAAAACGGGAGAAAATGGTTTATGTACTTCTGAACAAACCTAAAGATTTTATCACAACCACCGACGACCCGCAGGAGCGCAAAACCGTCATGCAACTAGTAGCAAAAGCGACAAAAGAACGAATCTACCCGGTAGGACGCTTAGATAGAAACACCACTGGTCTTTTATTGCTCACAAACGACGGCTCACTTGCAGAGAAGCTGTCCCACCCCAGAAACAACATTAGTAAAATATATCATGTTGAGCTAAGTAAGAACCTGACACAGGGCGATTTTAATAAAATAGAATTTGGCCTTGAATTAGAAGACGGATTTATCAAGCCCGACGATATAAGCTTTGTACAAGGCGGAAGCCGGAACGAAATTGGCATCCAGATTCACTCTGGAAAAAATAGAGTTGTGAGACGTATTTTTGAATCGTTGGGTTATGAAGTCGTTAAATTGGACCGAGTAGTTTACGCTAATCTAACAAAAAAAGATTTGCCACGTGGAAGATGGCGATATCTAGAAGAGAAAGAACTCATTCAGTTAAAACATTTCATTAAATAAAATTCAAGAACATACATAATTTTGGATTTAAAACTTGACTTTAGAATATGACAGATCCTAAAACATTGACTTCCGTAGCAGAATTTCACAAAACCTTCCAACACCCGATTTTAGATACACCAACCATTCCCTCCGAAGCGCGGTGTAACCTACGGGTTGCTTTAATCGCAGAAGAGTTAAAGGAACTACAAGAAGCCATTGAAAATAAAGATATTGTAGAAATAGCGGATGCACTATGCGATATTCAATATGTATTATCAGGCGCTGTATTGGAATTTGGCTTAAAAGACAAGTTCAATGCACTCTTTGAAGAAGTACAACGTTCGAATATGAGTAAAGCTTGCAAATCAGAAGAAGAAGCAAAGGCAACCCAAGCTCACTATCTTTCCAAAGGTGTCGATTCGTACTATAAAGAAGTCGACGGCCTCTTTCTCGTATTTAGAGAGGGTGACAACAAAACATTGAAGTCCGTTAATTATTCTCCAGCGGATTTAAAAGGTATTTTAGAAAAATAAAAAAATCGGGGCTATATTATTTATAGCCCTTTTTAAAATTCGCAAGTTTCAATATATCGACTCCCCTGTTTTACCCCTCGGCTTTCTAAACCTTTATCAATATGAGTTTGTATTTTTGATTTTGGGTACCCCCAATTAGGTGCAATCAACAACTCTTTATCAGCAATGCCAAAAATTCGTTGAATGATAATATCAGGACGCAATAAAGGAATAAACTTCGCTAGAAAGTCTGTATACTCCTCAATAGAGAATAACTTAAAAGGTTCTCGTTTATATTTTGCCCCCATAATAGAGCCTTCCACAATATGGAGGTGGTGTAATTTCACAAATTTTATTTGAGGGTGCCTATTAATTTCATGCGCATACCGAAGCATCATCTCTTCCGTCTCCCAAGGGAAACCGAAAATTGTATGCACACATATATCCAATTTCGTGTTCTGAAGCATGTCCATAGTGGAAAGAAATTCGTCATGGGAGCAGCCTCTATTGATCCGCTCCAATGTATCATTATAAATCGACTCCATCCCCATTTCCAGATCAACATCAAAACGATCCGTATAAGACTCCAATAGTGCGATTTTTTCGGAATCCAAACAATCTGGACGTGTCCCAACAGACAAGCCTAGTATATTTTCAGGGTCTATACTCAAAGCCTCGTCATACATCATCTTTAGCAGATGCGTAGGTGCATAGGTGTTAGTATTCGGCTGAAAATAAATAATAAACTTCTCCGCCCCGTACGAATTTCGTGCTCTTGCAATACCGTTTTCAACCTGTTCTTGCATTGAGGGAATTTTACGAGCAGTATCTGGTGTGAAAGAGTCTACATTGCAATATGTACAGCCGCCATAGCCTTTACTACCATCTCGGTTAGGACAAGTAAAATTTCCATCTACAATAACCTTAAACACTCTTTGCCCGTCATACTTTTCTTTTAAGTATGCGCCATAATGATTATACGGTTTTATACCGCTATCTAGTAACGTAGCCATCTCTTGCAAAGGTAACAATAAGTATTGAGTGTAAAGAGTGATGTGTAACAAAAAAGCCCCTTCAGAAATCTGAAGGGGCTCCGTATAAAAACCGGCACCGACCTACTCTCCCACCTTTTACGGCAGTACCATCGGCTCTGGCGGGCTTGACTGCTCTGTTCGGAATGGGAAGAGGT